>CAUDNY010000004.1 GCA_958450865.1 uncultured Collinsella sp.
GCCGCGCGGCAAGGAGATATATTGCCAGACCGGAGGGGCGCCGGGGGCGGGAATCGCGCACTCCATATTTTGTTCACAAATGAATAGGTCCCTCAGTCGCATCACTGAGGTTAAAACTGAAGCATTGGCTTCTGATATTGGCGATGACCAGCTGGTTTATAGGTGTTAAGGCATCGGTCATCTCTGGAGCGCCACTTTACTCCAAAAGCATCAGCTATTTGTTTCCCGTCGGTAAAAGGCAGGTTTTGTTCGCCAAGCGTTCTTATATATAGAGAAGTTCGGGTTCGAACCCGTGGCGCGGCAACAAAAAAGCGGCCGGCATCCGCCAGTCGCTTTTCTATTCTATGGTGGGCCGTCAGGGGTTCAGCCTGCTCCGCAGGCGGCCGCTGCGGCGCTTCGCGCCTTGCGCGCTGCGCTGGCAAACGCTCACGCGTTTACTCAGCTCCGCGCCCCGACGGGTTCGAACCCGTGGCGCGGCAACAAAAAAGCGGCCGGCATCCGCCAGTCGCTTTTCTATTCTATGGTGGGCCGTCAGGGGTTCGAACCCTGGACCTTGGGATTAAAAGTCCCCTGCTCTGCCAGCTGAGCTAACGGCCCGCGGGTGGCATTGTACCACGGTCTGGGACTATTCCCAACTCCATTGGCCGTTCTGGAAAATCACAACTTCACGTCCATCAGGCGTAATGCCCGTAATATCGATGTCGTCCGTGCCGATCATAAAATCGACGTGCGTGCTCGAGACGTTAACGCCATGCTCCAGGAGCTCCTCCTTGGACATGTCATACCCACCCTCGATGCATTCGGGGAAACCGACACCCAGCGCGAGATGGCAGCTGGCGTTCTCATCATAGAGCGTGTCATAGAATAGAACGCCACTTTCACGGATCGGCGTGTTCTTGGAGATAAGCGCGACCTCACCCAGATGAGCGGCACCTTCATCGGTGTCAATAATGCTCGCAAGCGTCGCCCTACCCACGCGGGCATCGTAGTCCACTACGCGGCCCGCCTCGAACTTAATCCAAAAATCGTCAACCTTGTTACCGTGGTGAATGAGCGGCATAGCCGAATACACGATACCGTCGGCACGCATACGATCAGGCGAGGTGAAGACTTCCTCGGTGGGAATGTTGGGGAAGAAGGGGTGCCCATCGGGCGTCTTGCCCTTGCCGCCGGCCCACTCGTGACCTTTCGTCATGCCAATCGTCAGATCGGTTCCATTTGCCGAGGTGTAATGCAGGTAGTCGAAACGATTGTCGTTCAGGAAACGCAGGTTCTTTTCGAATGCGGCGTCATGGAGTTCCCAGTCGCTCTCCGGGTCCTGGCCATCGGCGCGAGCGGTGTGCAGAATCGCATTCCACAGCTTATAGATTGCAACCTCATCGGCGTCTCCCGGGAACACCTCGCGCGCCCAGGCAACGACCGGCGCGCCGGCGATGCACCACGGGTTGATGTTGTAGTCCAGTCCGCGGCGGAAGACCTTGCACTGCGTGTTCCTTGCCTTAGAAGCTGCAGCAGGCTTAGCGGGATCGATGCCCTTAAGGGCGGCAGGGTCCGCACCCTCGATAAAGATAAAGCAGGCACCATCCTGGGCCAGGGAATCAAGCTGCAGGCGCTTCCACTCGGGCGTCTGCTCAAAATAGCTTTTCTCGACATGCTCGTACGTGAGCCTCATCACGGCATCATCGGCCCAAATAACCGTCACGTGACCGGCACCGGCGGCATAAGCCTCCGCAACCACCACGCGCGCAAACGGCGCGCACTCGACCGGAGACTGAACGACAACCTCCTGGCCGGGCTTGACGTTTACGCCCTTGCGGACAACCAGGCGCGCATAGTTTTTAATCTTGGGCTCTAGGGCCTTCATGCCCTCCAGAGCCTCTTCGACCGTCAGGGCAGCTCGAATCATGTGCCACTCCATCTATCTATAGAACAGTAAAAAGGCGCGCCGCAAAAACGACGCGCCTTATATCTTAGCGATAAGTATGCATGCAAACGCTACTTCTTCTTGGAGTCCTTCTTGTCCTCCTCGGCAGCCGAGCGCTCGATAAGGGCGTTGAGCTTGTTCTCGGACATGCCCTCGGCCTGCGTGCGGTACATGTTGCGCAGGGGACGAATACGAACGAAGTCGTAGATAAAGTCACCCAAAATGACGACGTAGGACAAAACGATGCCGACCATCTGGACGGGGCTGGACACCATGCCAGCGGGAGCGAAGTACAGCGAAGCCCAAATGGCCACGACGAGCACCATGCCGATAGTGAGCACGGCCCACCAGATGCGGCGGCGCTTGGTGTAGTCCTCATCCTGCTTGAGAAGGATATTCGACACCGTGTAGATGCGGTCCTCCTTGGCGCGCTGCTTAGCCTTGCGGGCGCGCTTCTCCTCTTTAGAGAGGCCCTCGAGGTTCTCGCCCTTCTCGAGCTCTTTGCGGCGTGCCTTAGACGAAGCCGGCACGACGCGGACAGAGCTCGCTGCCTGACGGGCGGGCTTGGCGGATGCGGCGGACTTGCGCGCAACCCCGGTAACCTCGTGGGATTGCGTGCGCTTGTTCGTGGCGCTACGGGTACTCACTTATGCGTTCTCCTTCATGCTTGTGAACTGGGAGCCCGTGATGATCTGGAAGGCCTCGCGATAGCGCTCGGACGTGCCATCGATGACCTCGGCGGGCAGGTGCGGGGTCTCCCCCGTCATATCCCAGTTGGCTTTGAGCCAATTGCGGACGAATTGCTTGTCGTAGCTGGGCTGAATCTTGCCCTCCTCGTAGCTGGCGGCAGGCCAGAAACGGCTGGAGTCAGGCGTGAGGCACTCGTCGATCAGCGTGACCTTGCCATCGATGACACCAAACTCGAACTTGGTGTCGGCAATGATGATGCCACGGGTCGCTGCATACTCGGCGGCAGCCTTGTAGATCTTGAGGGAAAGGTCGCGAATCTGCGTGGCGATGTCCTCGCCCACGATCTCGCAGCAACGCTCGAACGAGATGTTCTCGTCGTGGTCACCGATCTCGGCCTTCGTGGACGGCGTGAACAGCGGCTCGGGAAGCTTGGAAGCCTCGGTCAGGCCCTCAGGCAGTTGGATGCCGCAGACGGTGCCGTTCTCGTCGTAGGTCTTCTTGCCCGAACCGGTCAGATAGCCGCGGACGATGCACTCGATAGGAATCGTCTGGGCCTTCTTGACCAGCATGGCGCGGCCAGCGAGGTAGTCACGATACTCAGCAAACTCCTCGGGGAAATCCGCCGGATCGATGGAAACGAGGTGGTTGGGAACGATGTCGGCAAACTTATCGAACCAGAATGCCGAGATGCGGTTGAGCACCTCTCCCTTAAACGGAATCTCGTCGGGAAGAATGAAGTCGAACGCAGAAATGCGGTCGGTGGCGACCATCAGCAGGTTTTCACCGGCATCATAGATATCACGAACCTTGCCACGGGAATCCGGACGACGCTCCATCGTTGTCACGTGAGTCACTCCTTACCAAAATACGACAGTAATGCGGGTTCTTTCCCGCATGTTTTCGCAAACTCGGAGCGGCAGGGACGAAACCCCTCCTTCACCGAATAGCGAAAAGCTAGTGCTCCATTGTAGTAGATGCCGCGTCCGCCGTGTGCTCGCGAGGCAGATGAATCGTAAAAGTCGTACCCTTTCCAAGCTCCGACTCCACGGATATGTAGCCGTGATGACGCTCGACAATCTGCTTGGTCACGGCGAGGCCCACGCCCAGACCGCCCGCCTCACGGGCACGGCTGGCATCGGCGCGCCAAAAACGGCCGAAGATGCGCGACAAGTCATCCTTGGCAATACCGATGCCGGTATCAGAAACGGCGATGCTGACGTGTTTGCGGTCACTGAGCACCGACACCACGACCCAACCGCCCTCGGGGGTGTAGCGCATGGCGTTGCTCATGAGATTGATGACGCATTGTGTGATCATGTCGGGATCGGCTTCGACGACATCGTCGTGACCTTGGGTCTCGTCAGCAAAGCGCAAGCGCAGATCGCGGTCGACAAACAGGCGCTCCTGGGCATTGACGATGGAACGCACGAAAGGAACCATGTCCACCGGCTCAAGGTTGAGCGGAGCCGTGCTGTTTTCCATGCGCGACAGGTCGAGCATCTGCTGCACCAGACGAGCCAGGCGACGCGTCTCGGAAGCAACGGTCTCCAAATGCTCATCGTCGGTGGGATACACGCCATCCTGCATGGCCTCGACCGTTGCGAGCATGGCCATAAGCGGCGTGCGAAGCTCGTGTGCAACGTCTGAGGTCAGGCGCTTCTCGTGTTTCATATCCTTCTCGAGCGAAGTGGCCATCTCATCGAAGGTCTCACCCAGCTGATCAATCTCGTCATCACCGCGCAAACCAGTACGAGCGGACAGATCGCCATCGCGAATTTGCTTGGCCGTGCTCGTAATACGATGAATCGGCTTGGTGAGCATGCGCGACACGAGCGATCCGATAACGACCGAAATGCAGATTGCAACAACCGCGGCGAGGGCCATGGCGTTAAAGGTCTTCTCCCTAAACGCAGAGTCCGCCTTGGTGAGCAGAGCGTCGGAGCCGATGGCCCACAGCTTTACCTGTCCGACATGCTCGCCGGAAGACGTTACAATCTCGACGTTAGCAACGCTATCGGAGTCGGTTGGAGCAGACGAGACCGGGCTATGCGATGCCCTCTTGCCGCTCGTGTCGTCGGTCGTAGCCTGGTTTTCGCGTACATCGGCGGTGGCGCTTGCCGAGGGCCAGGAATCGTCATAAACGATCACGCCCTTTTTATTGACGACCTGCATACCCAGATCGTCGGACACCAAACTCGACGTTGCGACCGTGCGCAGTTCTCCCGCGGTCCAAGAGCCGTTTTCCTCATATGAGGTTGCCAACTTCTCGGCAGCGGAATTTGCGATTTCGACGATATTGGAGCGTGTGTAATCCGAAAAGACCGTGCCCCACACAACAGAGACAACGCCCACCAGCACCAATACCGTCATGAGCGATGTCAGAGCAAAAGCAAGTGCCATGCGCGAGGGATAGCTCATCGTTGGCCGTGAATCGGAACGAGGCGTGTTCCAACTAGCCTTGGAACCCGCCTCGCTCTCCTGCTTGTGCTTTTGTCCGATTTCAAAGCGCGCAGGTGTCATATGTGATTTCCCTATTTCTCGTCCGACTTATCGGTCTTGGCCGGAGCCTCGAAGCGATAGCCGACACCATGGACGGTGTAGAGCCACTTGGGCTTCTTGGGATCATCGCCCAGCTTGGCGCGAAGATTCTTCACGTGGCTATCGATGGTGCGCTCATAGCCCTCAAAGTCATACCCGAGCACTTTCTCGACCAGCTCCATGCGGTTATACACACGGCCGGGATGGCGGGCAAGCGTGGTGAGCAGCTTGAACTCGGAAGCCGTCAGGTCGACTTCCTTGCCCTCGACCAAAATCTTGTGGCCCGAGATGTCAATGACCAGATCGCCGAAGTCGAGTACCTCGACGGCGGGCTCGTCGGCCTGATGGGCACGGCGGAACAGAGCGCGAACGCGGGCGACGAGCTCGCGCGGCGAGAACGGCTTAATCAGATAGTCGTCGGCGCCGAGCTCAAGACCGATAATACGGTCCTCGATCTCGCCCTTAGCCGTCAGCATGATGATGGGGACATCCGAGGTATCGCGAATGGTGCGGCAAACGCGCTCGCCGGGAATCTTGGGGAGCATAAGGTCGAGCACGACCAGGTCGAACTGATGCTTCTCGAACTCCTCGATCGCGGACTGGCCGTCGCCGACGCCCACAACCCAGTAGCCTTCGCGCTCGAGATAGGCAGCGACGGCGTCACGGATTGCCTTCTCATCCTCGACCAGCAGAATCTTTTTTGCATCTGAAGCCATAACACGGCCCCCCTGTCTCAATTAGCTAAGAACAAGCCCATTTTAACGCACCTGAGCCCGCCGGATGCCGCTATGACGCGGCAGCTCGGCGGGCGGTACTCACAATTACAACGCGTTTATTCCCCTGTTGGCGCCTTTTTAACCCCTCTAAGCTTAAAGAGAGAATAGGCGTGCAGTGACCGTCTCTGGTATACCCTGGCTGTTGCGCACCGTGGCGTACGTAAGGAATGAGTCCGATTTTCCCGCCGTAGCTGGATAATCGCCATACTCCAAAGCGCGGTCGGGCGACAGCAGCGAGCCATAGGTCTTGGCAGAGGTGTCGATCAGGAAATGCGACGCCTGTACCTTAACAAGGTATTTATTCTTCTTGCCAGCCGCACATGCGAGCGGCTCACGGGACAGGAAGAGATACGGCCCTCCCTCATTACCGATATACGTGCCCATGTTGCCCAGGCTGCCCACGCCACTATAGGCCGCCTCGATAGAAAACACGAAGGTATCGCCCATATATACGGCCTCGAAAGGCGAGACTGACGAGGGAAGGACTAGCTGGGCACGCTTGGTGTTGTTGCCGTCGGTCAGATCGATTGCCGTTATGCCGTAGTAGACGCCCTCGTCGTTGCGGACACGCGGCGAGATGGTCAAAATGCCGTCGCTCGCGCGCGGGGCCGATGCAAAGCGACCCGTCGATTTCCAAATTGTCTCGGCCTTGGATTCATCAAGCGAGCGACGATAGCAAAACGAATCGCTACTCGTTTTATTGCCACCTGCCGAGGGCATTTTATACCAGATGACTGATGACCCGAACGCCGTAAACAGCGGCGGATCATAGTCCTTGCCACCTCGATCGAGCTCAACCACGTCGCCAGAGAGCGAAGCGCCCGACAGATTTTGACCGTAGAGCTTCCACGATGAATTGGCAAAGTTCATCTCAACCCACGCGAATACGCTGTCGCCGGCACGGACATCGTAGAATGCATATCCCGTGCCCTCGATAGGATCCTCGATTAATGTGGTAAGCGAGCCATCGCCCAGGTTGAGCACACCGAGTGTGTTGGCGTGCAGTGCCGATGCGGGCGCCATCATCGCCGCGGCGTAATCGCCATCGCAGTAGTACAGCAGCGTACCCAGAGGCAGCGTCCATGACGCCGCCGGCTCAAGATCGATGTCGACTGCCTCGTACTCATCCGTAATCGAGATGATTTTGGAATCGTCCTTGATAACCTGCGGCTCGCCGGCGGCATCATCGCTGGTGCCCGTTTTTTTCGAGCATCCGGCAAGCACCGTGGCAGCGCCCGCGGCAGCCCCACCGAGCACGAAGCCGCGACGCGATATTCCGTTCTTGATGTGATCGGCGATACCCATTAGGCGATCTCGGCGCGAGCGGCCTCGATAGCGCGTGTAAGCTGGTCGGCGCAGGAGGTCTTTTTCATACCGCAGGTATTACCGGCGAGAACCTCGATTACGCGATCGGCAGGAGCGCCCTCGACCAGCTTGGAGATAGCCTTGAGATTGCCGTCGCAGCCGCCGGTAAACTCAACGCCCATCACCTTGTTGCCGTCATCGGAAAGGTCAAGGTGAATATTGCGAGCACACACGCCCTGAGGCTTGTAATCAAACGAAATCATGCGATCCCCTCTCAGAATGTTATTCGAGACGACTATTATCCCTGTCTTTCCCTAAATGCAACGAGGCGCTTTGCCGGCAACACACATTACCAGCAAAGCGCCCTAAAAAGCTAACGTTATGCCCGAACCTACTCGAAGCTCAGCTGCTCCAGACGATCAAAGACCGTGTCGATACGGGTGAGGAAGTCCCACGGATCAAAGATCTCGTCGAGCTTCTCCTGACTGACGGTGCAGCGCGGGTCGGCCTCGAGACGCTCCTTAAAGGTGGGGCCGGAGACACAATCCTGTACCTCGTGCCAGGTTGCCATAGCGTTCTCTTGCACAATGGCGTACGCGTCCTCGCGGGTGATGCCCGTGTCGACGAGGGCGAGCAGTACCTTGGAAGAGAAGATGAGGCCGCGGGTCTTATTGAGGTTGGCCATCATGCGGGCGGGATACAGCTGCAGGCCGTCGATAACGCGGATGAGGCACTGGAACATGTGGTCGAGGGCGATGAAGCTATCGGCCTGGGCGACGCGCTCGGCAGAGGAGTGCGAAATGTCACGCTCGTGCCACAGGGCGACGTTATCGAAGGCAACCTGGGCGTTGGACTTCACGACGCGCGACAGACCGCAGACTTTCTCCATGGTGATGGGGTTGCGCTTGTGCGGCATGGCTGAGCTGCCCTTTTGGCCCTTACGGAACGGCTCCTCGGCCTCGAGCGTATCGGTCTTCTGTAGATTGCGAACCTCGGTAGCGATGCGCTCACAGGTGGCCGCTGTAGTGGCAAGCACGCCGGCAAGGTAGGCATGGTGATCGCGGCTGATGACCTGCGTGGACAGAGGATCGTGGACCAGGCCCAGGTGCTCGCAGACGTACTCCTCGACGAACGGCTCGATGGAGCTGTACGTGCCGACAGCGCCCGAGATAGCACCGAAGGCAACATTCTTGCGGGCGTCCTCAAGACGATCCAGATCGCGCTTGAGCTCCCAGGCCCAAGAGCCAAACTTCATACCGAAGGTCATCGGTTCGGCGTGGATGCCATGAGTGCGGCCGGCACAGAGCGTGTTGCGCTCCTCAAAGGCGCGACGCTTGCAAATCTCGCCGAGCTTCTTGACGTCCTCGATGATCAGGTCGCAGGCCTGGGTGAGCTGGTAGCACAGGGCCGTGTCGCCCAGATCCGAGCTGGTCATGCCATAGTGAACCCAGCGGCTGGGCTTGGGGTCGCCCTCGGGAACATCGGCATCGATGTATTCCTTCATGTTGGTCAGGAAGGCAATGACGTCGTGGCGCGTGACTTCCTCGATCTCATCGACCTTCGCCTTCTCAAAGTTGGCATGGTCGCGGATCCACTGGGCCTCGTCTTTGGAAATACCGATCTTGCCGAGCTCCGCCTGGGCCTCGCAGGCCAGAACCTCGATCTCCTGCCAAATGGCGTACTTGTTCTCGAGGGAGAAGATGTGTCCCATCTCCGGGCGGGTATAGCGATCGATCATAGCGGCTCCTTTTTGGTTATTGGCACGTTGGTCGTAACCCAACCATTGTACCGTGCGCAGGCGCAAGTATGGGCAGCAGGCATTAACCTAACATTTTGGAATTGGAGCGGGCAACGGGACATCCGCGTATTTGCTTCGCAAATCCGCACCGGCTTCAGGCGCCTGTCGGCGCCTTCGCCTGCTCGCTATAAACGCTTCGCGTTTATTTAACGCTCGCACCCTGTCGGGTTCGAGTCCCGGCACTTTATTGAAAAAGGCACGGTAACGAAACGTTACCGTGCCTGAAATTCGAATGGAGCGGGCAACGGGACTCGAACCCGCGAGTGTCAGCTTGGGAAGCTGATGCCTTACCACTTGGCGATGCCCGCATATGTGGGGGATAGTATAACGCGGTTGTCTTGTTCGATACAAGGGTGGCGATGCTTGTTTTAGCTGTGGAGATTCGTTTGAAAATCGCGTCAATTGTGGAGATGAGGACCTTTGGCCTCCTGTTTTCCCTATCTTCTACCTGCACTTTTGCTTGATTGTTGTATTTGAGCTCAATTTGTCAGGAAATGGGCAAGCTTTTGGTCAGGCTCCGGTACTTACCCGCATGAACCTCGGGGGTAGCCTCATCCTACGCGTCGCAGCCTCCCCGTGCGGCGCACGAGGGATAAGGAGCAGCCATGTCCAACGCACCCACGCACTCTGTCCACAGCGCAATCGCAACAGGTCCGCTGCTCCTGCTCCTCTTCCTGCTTTTCGGCTGCCTGGCACCGGGAGCCGCATTTGCCGTCGATGGCTACGACCAGCTCGGCTTCCGCACTATTAGCGATGATTGTGGGCCCTTCTTCATCGGCAAGTATGAAGCTCAAGACGCCTCGATTGCCTACTGCATGAACCAGGAGCGCCCCGGCCCCACCAAGCCGGGCGGCCCATGGCTCAACTTTGATCAAGGCTGGGTGTGGCTCGACGACGAGTTCGCGGCAATCGTTTGTCACGGATATCCTACCGCCACGTCGTTTGGCGGTTACCATCTTTCACCCGATCGCGCCCGCGCCGCAACCCAGCTTGCCGTATGGATGCTCAACGGCACTACCCATGTCGACGGTACCTATTCCTACACGACCGCTCAGGGCAAAACCAAGAGTGGACACTTTACCGCCGACAATGAAGTCGTGGCGGCTGCGCGGTGGCTCCACGACAACGCAAAATCAGGAAGCATCAAAGCCGCTCCGCACCGCGCGCGGCGCTATCTAGGAGCCGTATCGGGCGGCAGCAGACGTCAAGACATGCTCTATGTACTGCCGGCGGTCTCTGTTTCCTTCCAAAAGCAGTCTGCAAACGCCGTTATTACCAGCGGAAACAATACCTATCAGTTTACCGGGGCAACATTCGATATTTTTGAGAGCGCTAGCGGCGCGCGTGTCGGCACCATCAAGATGGACAGCAACGGTCGAGCGCAAGCAACACTTCTGCCCAACACGGCATACTACCTAGTTGAAACGAAGGCGCCGGCCGGCTATGTCCCCCGTCGTGATCGCATCGCCTTTACCACGGGGAATGACGGCGGGCGGGTCGCCATTGATGAACAGCCCGGCACCATCAACCTGCGTATCGTAAAACTCGATGCCGCGACGAATGCCGGCCCCCAGGTGGGATCTTCACTCGCAGGAGCAGAGTTCACGTGTGTGTCGCAATCAACCCCTGGATGGGCACAAATCCTCACGACCGACGAAAGCGGTCGGGCCACCCTCGCCGATGTCCCCTTAGGAACCTTTACCATCTACGAATCAAAAGCCCCCGAGGGCTACCTGCCATCCAACGACAGCTGGACCTATACCGTTGGAGCCGACCAGCTCGGCGATTCAGGCGTGGTCGAGATCGAATTTCGCGTTTCCGATATCCCCATTGCGTTTAACCTTGAGATTTCCAAATTCAAGGATTACGGCAATAGCGACCAATCCGGCCTGGAGCAGCCGGCGGGTGGTGTTGTCTTTGAGGTTGTCAGCAACAGCTCTCAGCAGGTTGTTGGCACACTGACCACAAACATCTATGGCTTTGCCTCCACCAAAGACCAGCCCGAAGCATGGTTCGGCACAGGTAAGCGACCCGCCGGTGTCCACGGAGCCGTCCCATACGACCGTGCCGGCTACACGGTTCGCGAGGTTCCGGAAACCGTCCCCGAGGGTTTTAAACGTGCAGGGGAATGGACCGTCGGGGCCAATCAGATTTCCAACGGCGCCGAGCTTCAATATATCGTGGACAACCACGCTCTGTCGACGCATCTCCAGATTGTAAAACGCGATGCCCAAACAGGCGCTTCTGTTCCACTAGCCGGATTCACCTTCCAACTCCTCGACAGCAATCACGAACCTGTCTCACAAACTTGCTGGTATCCAGCACATAACGTAATGGACACCTTTACGACTGACGCGACCGGGACCGTCACACTGCCCGAATCGCTCGTGCCGGGCACCTATTATGTACGCGAAACCTCGGCCAAAGAGCCCTATCTTGTCGGCGAAGAAATCGAGGTAAACATACCCGCCGACATGAACCTAACGCCCGTTGCAATCACCTCGTATTATGACCACGCCGCGACCGGAAACATCAGGATCGTTAAAACCGATGCCATAGACGGCAGCAGCCTCGCGGGCGCCGTCTTTGAGATCCGTGCCTCGGGTGATATCGTGCGCCCCGACGGTAGCATTGCCGCGCTCGACGGTGAGACCGTCGCGACCGTCACGTCGGATGAAACTGGAGAAGCACGCGCGGACAATCTCCCGCTGGGATCTGGCACCGCACGCTACGAGGTTGTCGAGACTCAATCGCCGGCAGGCTTCTTACTCGATCGGACATCCCATATTGTCGACCTTACTTATGCCGACCAGAAAACACCCGTTGTAGAAGCACGGCTTAACGTATCCGACGATTACACCAAGGTTGATATCTCCAAGGTCGATGCAAGCGGAGAGCAGGAAGTGAAAGGCGCACAACTCACCTTATATGGTCCCGATAAAACCGAAATAGACTCCTGGACCTCATCCGACAAGCCGCACCGCGTCGAACATCTTGCACCTGGCACCTACTCGTTGCGCGAAATGATGTCTCCGCGGACCTATGACCTTGCCGAGGAGATAACATTTGAAATAAAGGATACGGGAGAAGTCCAATCCGTCGCGATGAAGGATGCGCCCATCGAGATCAAGGGGCAGGTCGACAAGCGTCAGGAACTTGTCCAACCTATCGAAAAGGGCCTGTTGGCTAACGGCGATGGTAAAAACCGCGCCACGACGCAAACCAATAGTGATGGGCTTTTCTCCTATACCATCGATGCTCGAAACGATTCCGCTACTTGGGTTGATGAGTTTACGATTACCGATGATCTTGAGTGCGCCAAAGACGGCACGGCGAGATTCATCTCAATCGAAACCCCCGTCGCCATCGGCGACCTCAACGGTCTGTGCAACGTATGGTATCGCACGACGCCGTTGGACTCGACAGACGTCGATGAGCCGGCAAACGCGACACTTGACGATGGGCACGAAAATCCTTGGCTTGAGTCCGACGAAGTAAAAGAGAGCCTGGGTGAGGACTGTCGCCTCGTCGATTACGACGGTTGGCACCTCTGGAAGGCGGATATCTCGACCACGGAATCCACCACACTCGAGGCGGAAGAGCTCGACCTTGCATCCAATACCGTCGTAACGGGCATTCGAATTGAATACGGTGCGGTAGCCGCCGACTTTACGACTCGAAGCGATGCGGATTCTTGGACCCGCGATGATCTCAAAGATGAGCACGACGACCTTGACGATGCCAAAGCAATCCTTGGTGCAGACGCTCGGGGCGCAGTCGTGCACATGCAGGCAACATCGGCTTATACGCCCCAAACCGCACTCACCAACAGCGCACGCGTCGATCTTTGTCGCAACGGCGGCGGCGATAAACTTGAGTCACATGACGAGGACTGTGTCATTCAACGCTGTACCCTACCGCAGGACCTACCGGCAACAGGACCAGTTCCCATCGCCGCTTGCATCACCGCGCTCCTGACCTCGGGTGCCGCAGCCCTATGGTTCGCTCGCCTTAGGTCGATCCCAAAGAAGCGCTAGCGCGATGAAAAAGCGGGCGAGCCAGTCCCCTGGCTCGCCCGCTTTCAATCATTTAAATCGCCGTATCTACTCTGCAGACGAAGATCCACCATCAACGATTGCCCGCTCGGACTCAGGAATCCCATCGGCACCCGTGCTCTGTTCTTGCTCCACCTCTTCGCTGATTGCGGAGGCGGGGGTCGAGCCCTTCGCACCCACGATGTAGGCGGCCCCAAATCCTAACGCAATGGCAATCAAGGTCAAAATCACGTAGACAGGCCAATGGCGCTTAATATACGAAAACACGTTGACTCCTTAGAGCTCCGTCTACGAACGGCGGATAACCTCGGTCACGACCTCGGATACCGTAGCAATGTTCGTCGGGTTGACATTGTGGGGCAGGTCGTCCTCGGTACGAGCGCAAGCCAGACGCGTACCGTCCACGCCGGCGATGGTGAGGGCTCGGCGGCTCGCCTCGAGCGCGGCATAGGCATCGGTCTTGGCATAGGGCATCTCGAGCGCGCCACAATCGACATGGAACGACTTGCAGACCTTGCTGACCAGGTTCATGATGCGGCGATCGCCCTTGAGCAGTTGTTGTTCGCCCTCGACCGTCACCACCGAAAGCCTACCGGCGCCGACGGATTCAAGATTGATAAAGAATACGCCGCGGAGCTTATCGCGATGCGAAGCCAAGAAGGCCTTCATGCCGGCGCCATCACAATCCGAGGCGCCCGTTGCCACAAACCAGATATCGTGACCGAGCAGCTCATCATCGCCCATAGAGGCGACAGCCGAGAGCATATCTTCGGAAGAAGCGCCATCGGAAGACGTAGCGCCACCCTTCCAGCCATCGTTATCGTCCTCGAAATTATCCCACGAACCGATACCGCGACCGGACTTCTTGGCATCGTAATCGTCTTCGACGCCCAGCCAATCACTCATGCTGTCCTGCTCGTTTTTCTTTTTACGGCCGAACAGACCACCCAGGCCGCGCTTACGAGACTTGGGTGCCGCCGGGGCGGGAGCCGAAATGGTCTCGATCGGCTGCGCGCCCGACGCAACGGGCATAGGAGGCGCAACGGGTGCCGATGTGGGTTCGGGACCCTGGGCAGTAGCAAAGGGATCGTTGACCTGTGCGGAGGGGTCGGGAAGGTCGAACAGCGACGTGCGAGACGCAACGTTTGCCTGCTTCATGGACGGCAGCGACGGATCGGGGACCGAAGCCAGCGGAGACGAGGAAGGTGCAGGCGACGGTGCCGACGCCGGATCGGGAACATTCATCTGCGGACGCGGCGATGCCTGGGAGGAAATCTGGGCCATAAGGGAATCGACCGTTTCGTCCTGAGTGGGAGCGACATTGGCAACCGTGGCACCGGAACCACTCGGGGTCGGCATGGTGAAAATCTGCGTGGAGTAAGGCCTCGACTCATCCGTCTCGGGAGTCTCGGAAACCGCAGGCACTTCCTCCTGCTCGGCCTCGGTCGAATCACCTTGATCGGCTGCCGCGTATTGCTCTTCGTCAGAGTTGGCCTCAACGGACTCGTCCTCGGCGACATCTTGGATTTCGGCAGCATCAATAGGCTCGTCATCGTCTGCCGCGTCGCCCTGCTCATCGGAAACAGGAAGGGGCTCGGCAATCGCGGTGCCCTGCTTTTCAAACGTTATCGTGGAATCGAACTGCGCGGCATCAAACGACATGGTGCTATCGACGTGCTCCTGAGCCTCGAAAGACGTCGTCGCCTCAACAACATCCGCGGACGCCGGTTGCTGGGACTCAAAGGACGTTGTAGCTTCGGCGGCGTCGACGGGCGCGGACTGCATAGCCTCGTTCTGCTCGAACTCTTGCGCCGCGTGCTCACGTGCCGCCTCGGCTGCCTGCTGCTGAGCGATAGCCTCCTGCTCGGCAGCCTCGCGTGCGGCAGCGCGCTTCTCCTCGAAATCGTCGACAAATTTCTTGCCCTTTGCAAGCGCACCCTTAAAGAAGTTGGAAGCGCTGGCGCCAATCGACGAGAACGCGGATGCAATGTCGGCATGGGGCGTTGCCGCGGGAATCTCGGCCGAGAAATCAGTATCGCTCTCGTAAGACACGCGCCTCGGCTGTTCAACGTAATCGTCGTCAGACTCGTCCGCAACGTCTTGCGCCGGCGCGGCGGGAGCCAAAATGTCCAGTCCTGCCGCGGGATCGATCGCGGACACCGCCTCGGGATCGGCAACGGCAGCGGTAACCGCGGCAGACTCATCATCCGCAGCGACAACGGGCGCAGGCGCAGCCACGACGGGGGCAGGCTCGGGCTCAAACGTCGGCTCCTCGCCCTCCTCGTAATCGAGCGTGCAGGACTCGGGAAGCATTCCGAGCGCACGGATGGCATCCGAACCAAAGCGGATGTTGCCGGCGGCGTTGCGATAGAGCTTGGGCTCGGGCTCGGCCGCGACAGGCTCCTCCACCGGCTCGGCAGCGGAAACCTCGTCATTGAACTCTTCAGCCTGGACAGCCTGATTCTGATCCTCGGGCACGATGGCGCCGATCAGCGTCTCGTCGGCAGACGCACCCTCAAAGCCCTCGATCTGCTCGTCGAAAGCCTCACCCTGTTCGGGCTCGGTCTGAGTGTCGGGAGCAATCGGCTGACCGAACTCGTCCTCGGCGTAGGTAGGCTCTTCGTACTCGATGGTGTTGCCGTAGTCGTTTTGCTGCTGGGCCGCGGCATACTCCGCCGCTGCACGCGCCATTTCCTCGGCACGACGCTTCTGCTCCCCAAAATAGGTATCGAACGGAACATCGTCGGGAAACTCGTTTTCGCCCTGGAAGGGAGCAACGTTGTCCATAACGCCGAGCATAGCGGCGACAGAAGACTTGTTGCACACCGCGCCGGACGTATAGGGAAGAATGTGGCGGTTAGAGATGATGTTTGCCGCGTTGGCAAGTGCAACGAGGGAAGCGAGGATCGCGACAATCCACAGCAGAACCTTGAGCGCGCCGGGGAGCGGCAGGATGCGCAGGATGGCAACGGCAGCAGGGGCAACCGTGGCAACGGGCAACAGCTTGGCGATGAGCGCACGATACGAAGCATAGGGCTCGCGGGCGAGTAGCTCAGCACGGGGAGAGTCGTAGTGTGCGACAACGACCACTGGGCGGTTACGCGGGGACGCGAGCGGGCCCGAGGCCTTGTGGTAGGCGATGACATTTTGGCTCACGCCCGTCTTGCCCAGGCGCGAAACCACGGGGTGCCCTGTGCGCTCGAGCACGTAAAGAACGGCGCCGACAATGGCCAGCAAGGTGCCGACCAAGCCGATACCGCCGCCGATGCCCATCAGCAGGGCACCGGTAAACGCAAGAATACCGGTAACGGCAAATGCCAACCTACTGGGCGCCGGGGCATTGAACTCCTGAACCTCGGGATCAAAGCCGTGGTTGCGGAAGATCTGAGCGATATCCTCGGCAGCCAAGCGCTCTTCTTCGCTGCACGCCGGCGTAATGCCGGTGTTCTGCAGCAGGTGGTTAATATAGTTCTGGGTGTTCGCCATGTGCGCTCCACATCCATAATCCGACAAATAGGCCCAATGCATGCACATTAGAACCGTATATAGTCGAAAGTATACCCCGAGCAAGCGCAAACGACCGAATTCGGGCCATCTTAACGCCCCGAGCGGACAAGGATATAGCCTAATCTCCATATCGGACTAAAATCATGGCAGCAAACCACCTTCTCATGCGAGGACTCTATGACGGCAAGCGACACGACCGAGACAATTAAAAAGGGGAATTCGGAGCCCAGTTTCGATAAAACGGCTCAGCGCATCCTCAATCTTTTCTTTGTGCTCAATAGCTCCCCCGAACCGCTGACGACCGAGCAGATCGTCTTGGATTCTGACCTGGGATATGGCTCGGGCAACATCGACTCGGATAAGCGCAAATTTCGGCGCGATCGCGACAAACTGCTCGAGCGTGGCATCTTAATCAAAGAGGTTCGCCCTGCCGGTGCGCAGGAGACCGAGGAAAGCTCGTGGACAATCGACCGCGAGCACACGTTTGCAGCAGGCGGCCTCATCACCGCAGACGACGCCGATATCCTGCTCAACGCCATCGACCAGACACTAGCGGCCGGCTCATCCACTTTTGCCGCACCGCTTGCCGATATTCGCTCCAAGATTGCCTATCTCACCGGCAGGACGACGGTAGACGAGGCGCCGATCAGCCGCTCTCCCACCGTCGATGCGGTTTGGAGCGCCTTTGCCGAGCGTTGTGCACTGCGATTTTTATATCAGAACGGACGCGGCGAGCAGAAAGAACGTACCGTCCGCGTCTACGGCATGTTCGAGCGCGAGGGTGTGGCGTACTTCTGCGGCCTCGACAACGTCACCGACGACATCAGGACATTCCGCTGCGACCGTATCGTACGCGCTTGGCGCCCTTCGAAGGCCTACGTCATCCCCGCGAACTTCAATCTAAACGACTATCTGTTCTTTGAATTCGATTTTGCCGACCGACCGCCCGTTGCAGCCACGTTCTCGTTCGCCCCTCAGACGCAGATCGATATGATCAACGGCCTCACGCGTGGGCGAGGTGAGCTCGCACACACCGATGCAGGATGGACCTGGACCGTTGACGTGCGCGACCTTGAAGCCGCCGCCTCATTTTGCATGGCCCACGCCATGGACGGCATGAGGCCCGTGGCCCCCAAATCGCTCAAACAGGCGTGGAACCACCTCATTGAAAGGACGGTGCACGAGCATGCCCGTGTGTAAACTCACCAGCGAGCAGAGGCTCTCGCGCGCCATCGACATCATGGAGGCCCTCTACGCCGCCGGCGAGAGCGGCATGACACGAACCGAGATTTGCAGTCGCTTTGACATCACGGGGGTGTCGCTCGACGAGATTCTCGAGATCGTCTCGACGCTCGCGGACCGAGAATCGGGCGCGCGCATCATCTGCGAATGCCACGGCGAGCATGTGGTCCTCACCGGTGACGCCGGGCGTGTGCTACCGCTGCGCCTGAGTGCCGCCGAGGGCGCTGTGCTCAACCACGAACTTGAATCGTTGGGGATCGAGCCGCAGACGGCAGCTCGGATTCGATCTGCTCTTCTACCCGAAGAGCTCGGCTATAACCAGCGCGTCTTTGACACCGTCAACCACGGGTCGCACTGGCAGCAGCTGAGCTGCGCCATTCAGGACGGCGTTCGCTGCCGCATCTCGTATCGCTCGATGGACGATGCACGGCCACGTGAGCGTCTGGTCGACCCCTTGCGCATTACGGCAAACGGCGACCAAACATACCTGATTGCCTGGGACATCGCGGTCGATGAGCAGCGCACCTATCGCATGGATAAAATCGAGGGACTCGCCTTGACGGAAGACTCCGTCGTGCCTCATGCACCGGACGTCACATCCCTCCACGATTCCCTTGCTCGGACGCAGCGTAGCGCAAAGCTCTTGATGCCATTCGATATGGCGGAGTATCTGGACTGGGCCGGCATCACCCTAATCGAGCGCAGCGGGGCAGACATGGCAACGGTAACCGTGCATTACGGCTCCGAGCGTTGGCTACTGAGCCAGATAATCGCAGCGGGCGGAGCCATCCGCATCTTGGATGACCCCGCCCTGTCAAAGCGTCTGTGCGATATGGCAAAAACCCTCGTCTGTCCGCTTTAGCGCCGCCGCTCGTGGCGTGCACGCCACAGTTGCAGATAGCGCCCGATCTGCGCCGATTCGATGCGCTGGTAGGAGCTCGTGGGCAGCGACGTTAAGAACTTCTTTCCGTAGCCCTTCGTCACCAGGCGCGGGTCGGCCAGAATCAGCACGCCGCAATCGGTCGACGAGCGGATAAGGCGGCCGGCCGCCTGCTTGACCTCGAGCACCGCCTCGGGCAGCGAATAGCGCGCCCAAGCGCGGTCTTCGCGCAGGTTGCGCTCGCACGAGAGCGGGTCCGTGGGACTCGAGAACGGCAGCTTGGGAATGATGACGCAGCGCAGCGTCTCGCCGCTGGCGTCGAATCCCTCCCAGAAGGCCTTAAGGGCAAAAAGCGACGAGGTCGGCTCGTTGATAAACCGGTCGCGCAGGCGACGAGGAGATGAGTTGCGCTGCTGGCAGTTGAGCTCCAGACCCGCACGGGCCATCTTAGGCTCAACGCGGGCGTACAGGTCTTCCATGTCGCGCCGATTGGTGAACAGTGTGAGCACCGATCCGCCCATGGCAAGATGGGCGTCGACCAGCACGCGCTCGAGCGCTGTAAGATAGCTCTCACGATCGCGCGGATCGGGGATATCGCCCGCAACGACTACAGCCATGTTCGAATCGAAGTCGTAGCTCGAGTCCAAGTGCAGCGACGAGGATGTTGAAGCACCGATGCGATCGAGACCGACCGCGTGGTTAAAGTGTTCAAAGCTTTTGGACACCGTCATGGTCGCCGAGGCAAAGATAGCCGTGTGAACCTCGGGCAGCCACTCGGTTGCCAAGGCCTCGCCAATGTCGATGCGCTCTGCGGTCATTGACTCTCCGCCGGCACGCAGCCTGCGATTGACCTGCAGCGAATACACGTAGTGTTCATCGGTGCCGTCAATGATGAGTTTGAGGTTCTCGGCCAGCTCGTGCAGGCGGCGCGAAATATCACCCAGGTCGACAACAACCTCGGGCTTGTCGGCGGCGGCGGCTTGCACCAGCGCGTCGACGCTCTTGTCAGCTTGTTCCAATGCGTCGATGGCAGTGTAGGCCGACTGTAAGAAATCATGCCAGTCGTCAGATTCGCGCAGCTCGGGGCCAATCCATAGATTGGCATTGTCATAACCCCCACGGGCACGGCGGCCGAGCTCGCGAACGCCATCGAACACGTCGGCGATTGCCATGCTCGCGCGCGCAACCGTCGACGTCGCCTTGGCAGTAAGGCCCAAATAGAGCGTAGAGCCCTCGGAGGTTGCCAAATCACGGGAGACCTGGCTTAGCGCACCGGTGCTCGAGCCACCCAGGCGCTCAAACAGAACGCGTGATTCGTCCGCCGACACCACGCGCGCCCACTGACGGCGCGCCTCGCGCTCGATGGAATGGGCCTCGTCGATTACCCAATGACGAATCGGAGGCAAAATCCTGCCCTCGGCCGCAACATTGCGGAACAGCAGGGAATGGTTGGTGACCACCACATCGGCATGCGCCGCACGACGGCGAGCGCCGTGGACCAAACATTTATCAGGGAAAAACGGGCAGAGGCGGCGAGCACACTCGCGCGAGGCCGTCGTAAAGTCGGGGCGGTTGACGCTGCGCCACCGAATGCCAAGCGAGTCGAGGTCGCCATCGGCTGATTGGCAGACGTACGCCATAATGACCGCGACCGCCGTGAGCGTGTCCGCCGGATCGCGCTTGGTGGTAATCTCGACCTGGCCTCGGCTCATGCGCTCAAGCTTGCGCAGGCACGGATAGTGGTCATAGCCCTTGAGAGCGCAAAATGACAGACCACCGTCCAGTTGCTCGGCAAGTTTTGGCAGCTCATGGTACATGAGCTGGTCTGCAAGATTGTTCGATTTGGTCGCAATACCAACCGTGATGTTGTTACGGCGTGCCGCCTCGGCAAAAGGCACCAGATAGGCCATCGATTTGCCGACGCCTGTGCCCGCCTCAATTACACGATGAGTGCCCGTGACCAGCGCATCGCGGACCTCGAGCGCCATCGCGATCTGCTCATCACGCGGCTCGTAAGTGGGATACATGCGATTGACCAGGCCACCTGGCGCATAGTCTGCCTCAATCTCCTCACGACTCGGCATCTTGAGGACCGGCAGTTCGTCGGCGTCCACCCGATCGTCGGCGCGATCGGCCTTGAGAACGTCAGTACGAGCGGCGCCGAGAGAGAAGATAGAACCAGGGTTCTGCCCTGCCAAGAATGAGAAGATAGGACGATAGGACCAAGGCACATCCGGATGCATGTCGGCTAGGCGCGCCATGAGGCCCTGGGGCAAGTCGGTGAGCGCCACGAGCAACACGCGCCATACGCCACACAGGGCGTCGACGTCGGCATTGGCACGGTGTGATACCGAGTCACAGCCAAACAGATCGGCCATAAAAGACAGTTTGTGCGAGGCCAGGCGCGGAAGCGCGATGCGCGACAGCGCCAGCGAATCGATCCAAATATCGCTCACGTTGACGCCGCCTTTGACCGACTCGATAAACGAGCGGTCGAACGTGGCGTTATGTGCGATCACCGGGCAACCACCGACAAAATCGGCGAGGGCGGCGACGGCCTCAACGGCCGACGGGGCATCTGCCACATCGGCATTTGTAATGCTCGTGAGCTCGGTAATCTCGGCAGGAATCAGCTGCTTGGGATGCACGAAGGTATCGAAGCGGTCGATAACCTCGCGGCCCGAAAGACGGGCCGCCGAGATCTCGATCAGCTCGTTGTCCTGCACCGAAAGACCCGTGGTCTCGGTATCGAGGACAATCACATCTTCCTCGATAAGGCCGAAGGACTGCGTTTTGGCGCGTTCGGCAAGCGTGGCATAGGAGTCGATGACAAACTGCGGCGTTCCTGACGAAACCGCGTCCTCGATTAGCATGCAATCCCCGCTCGACGAAGACCCATACGGATCAGACTGTCACAGACCTGCGGGAACGTCATGTCGTCGGTGTGGCGGATCTCATCCGGATACAGCGACGTATCGGTCATGCCGGGAATGGTATTGGTCTCGAGGATAACGGGGCCGTCCTCGCTCACGATAAAGTCGCTGCGCGAGATACCCAGGCACCCGAGGGCCTTGTGAGCGGCACAGGCAAGCTCCTGGGCACGAGCGTAGTTCTCGGGTGAAATCTGCGCCGGAATGCGATGGATGTCCGTAGGGTCGACATATTTCACGTCCAGATCGTAGAACTCGCAGTCCTCGGGCTTACGAATCTCGACAATCGGCAGGGCGCGCACGTCATCTTCACCGTATACACCGACGGTGATCTCGGTACCCTCGATGCACTTCTCGACCAGCACTTTGTCGCCGTACTCAAACGCCTTGGCGATTGCCGCGGGCAGCTCGGAGGGCTCATGGACCAGGGAAATGCCATAGCTGGAACCGTTGACGGCCGGCTTCACAAAGCAGCGCTCGCCACAAACCTCGACGATATGATCGATATCGACTTCATCGCCCACCTCGAGCGCAAGGCCGGGGGCAACGGGAATGCCCGCCTTGGCGTACAGGAGCTTAGAGACCTCCTTGTCGGCACCGCAGGCGCTGGCAAGCACGCCCGAGGCCGTGTAGGGGATACCCAGGGTCTCCATGGCGCCCTGCATGGCGCCATCCTCGCCGCCGGCACCGTGCATGGCGATAAACGCCACGTCAAAGCCGCCGGTCGCCATGGTTACCATAAAATCATCGGCGGCCGTGTCGAGCAGCTCCACCGAAGTGTAGCCGGCCTCCTTCAAGGCAACCACGACGTTCTTTCCCGAATTGAGCGAGATCTCGCGCTCAGCGGAATGACCGCCCGCCAAGACCGCTACGTGCATGTTCTCTAGGCTTTTACCCGGCATGGGCAGACTCCTCCTCTATAATTTCTGCAGCTGATACCATATTGTAGCGATACCCTCTACGTTTCCCCAAAATCGAAAGGCTTCCATGAATCCCAGGACTAAATCTCAGGACATTCGCGACTTGAGCCAAAACGATATTCGCGAGCTCGTGGCCGAACTTGGCCAGCCCGCCTTCCGCGCGAAGCAGCTCATCGAATGGGTCTTCGAGAAGAACGTTTGTTCGTTTGACGATATGACCAACCTTCCCAAGGCTTTCCGCGAGCAGCTTAAAGAGGCTTTTGCCTTTGACACGCCGACTGAACTAACCAAGCAGGTTTCCAAAGATGGCTCTCGTAAGTATCTGCTCGAGTACCACGACGGCGTTTCCGTCGAGACTGTCGGTATGCCCCGTCGTAACAAGCTTTCCGTCTGCGTTTCCACCCAGGCAGGCTGCGGCATGGGCTGCGCCTTTTGCGCTACCGGTCTCAACGGCCTCAAGCGCTCGCTGACCGCTCAAGAGATCGTCGACCAGGTACTTCATGTATCCAACGACTTTGGCGAGCGCGCCACGAGCGTTGTCTTCATGGGCCAGGGTGAGCCGTTTGCCAACTACGACGAGGTTCTCAAGGCGCTGCGAATCCTCAACGACCCCGATGGCATCGGTATTGGCGCTCGCCACCTCACCGTCTCTACCAGCGGCGTTATTCCAGGTATTCGCAAATTTGCCGACATCCCCGAGCAGTTCACGCTTGCCGTTTCCCTGCATTCCGCCATCCAGTCGACGCGCAATAAGCTCATGCCCGGCGTTAAGAAGTACACGCTGCTTCGACTTCACGAGGCGCTTCAGCTTTACACCGAGAAGACTGGCCGCCGCCCGACCTATGAGTATGCCATGATCGAAGGCGTCAACGATACGAATCCCGAGATGCAGGCGCTCTGCGACTTCTGCGAGGGAACGCTGTGCCACGTTAACCTGATTCAGCTTAACGACATCGAGGGCAGCCCGCTCAAGCCGTCGCCGATTCATAAGGTTGAGGATCTTCAGCGTCGTCTCGAGTCCCGTGGCATCGAGACCACGATTCGTAACTCCCGTGGTAACGATATTGACGCCGCCTGCGGACAGCTGAAGCAGCGTTTCAAAGTTCAGAAGAACGCATAGGGGAGTCGCACCCCAAATCGTTTCATGTGAAACATCGAACAGTCCCGGTTGCAGGATATGCAACCGGGACTGTTTCATATATTGACTACAATTTTAGCTTTGCTGCTACTGGTCCCATTTTTTACGGGCAAAATAAGGGGTCCTTGTCTCGTGAATCAAACAAGGACCCTTCAAAATATACTGGGTAATTGTTAGGTACCTAATAGCCTACATTTTCCCATTGGTTGCTAACCCAACCTTGATTAATCTTTGGATTCTTCGTTACCTGAGCAGTACGCATAGCAACATCTTCTGTCATAACATCCATTTTCTTCTTGGAAGTATCGACGATATCCTGCGCACCACGAAGCAAACGACCTCGAAGCTCATCGTCTGTCGCGATCTTATAGCCAGCAAAGGCACCAGCTGCGACGGTTGTCGCCAATGCAATCGCAGTTAAAATCTTATTCCTCATCTTGGTCTCCTTGATCAAACTGAATCATTTCGCCAAGAATACGAGAGAGCTCTTCCTCGTCTTTAAACTCAATCTCAATCTTATTCTTTCCACGCGAGCTCTTCACACGCACGTTGGTATTAAAAACCTGACGAAGCACGCGGGCAGCTTTTTTAAAAGACTGAGGCGTTGCAGGCCTCGGCGTCTTAGGTGTCTCTCCGGCAGAAAACAACGGAGCAAGATTTTCTGTCGCTCTTACGGAAAGGCCCTCTGCAACAACCTTCTCTGCAAGTCGAATTCGAGCGTCCTCATAGGGAACTGCAAGAATCGCACGTGCATGACCAGCAGTAAGTTTGCCCTCAAAAATCATCTGCTGAACAACTTCAGGGAGATCGAGAAGGCGCAGCGAGTTTGTAATTGCAGAGCGTGACTTGCTTACCGCCCTCGACAATGCCTCCTGGGTCATACCGCTGGCATCGATAAGCTGGCGATAGCCCTTAGCCTCTTCGACGGGATTCAGATCAGAACGCTGAAGGTTTTCGATCAGAGCAAGAGCCAGCATCTCTTCATCATTAACATCTTTAATGATGACAGGCAGCTCCTCAAGACCAGCAAGCTTTGACGCTTGGTAACGACGCTCACCAGCGATGATCTCATAGCCGTTTCCATGCTTGCGTACCAAAAGCGGCTGCAAGACGCCATGTTCTTGGATTGATTCGCTCAACTCACGAAGTTCAGTTTCGTTAAAGTGAATTCGCGGCTGATTAGGGTTGGGAACGATATCCTCAATAGGTAGTTTTGTTTCAGATGCGGCATTCGAAGCCGATGCAGCCGAACCACCGGTCTCATACTCGGCCTCTGAGACCAAAGCATTGAGTCCACGTCCCAATCCGCCACGTTTTTTTACACTAGGCACGCTTGATCACCTCTTTTGCAAGGTTCATATATGCTTTTGCACCCTTATTTTGAGGTGCATAGGTAATTACCGGTTCTCCAAAAGACGGAGCTTCAGAGATTTTAACCGTACGGGGGATCAACGTCTTAAACGCCTTATCACCAAAGTACGATTGAACCTCCTCAACAACCTGATTCGATAGAGAAGTACGCGAGTCATACATGGTCATAAGCACACCGTAGGTGTCTAAGCCCTTGTTCAGACGAGATTTGACCATCTTCATTGACTCAAGCAGCTTCGTAACGCCCTCGAGTGCGTAATACTCGCACTGGATCGGAATCAAAACGCTGTCTGCTGCGGTCAAAGCGTTGATAGTAAGCAGGCCGAGCGAAGGAGGGCAGTCAATGAAAATAAAATCGAACTCGTCCTGAATCGGCTCAAGCAAATCTTTGAGACGGGTTTCACGAGCAATTGCGCTTACGAGTTCAATTTCAGCGCCTGCAAGCTGAATTGTAGCCGGAATTACGAATACCTTTTTGCAATTTGTATCAAGAACAAGCGATTCTGCCGGCACATCATTCAACAATGCATCATAGATGCAGTGATCAAGGTCTTCTTTTTCAATTCCGAATCCACTGGTGCTGTTTCCCTGCGGATCAAAATCGACAATCAGTGTCTTACGACCCTGCTCACCCAGTGCTGCTGCAAGGTTTACAGCCGTCGTTGACTTACCGACGCCGCCTTTTTGATTGATGATTGCAATGATACGCGTGTCTTTTGCGCTCTTAGAACGCTTAACGTCGCGAAATCCCACGGTCCCTCCTGGTGTGTATTAAAGCTGTCAAACGGAGGATGTTTCACGTGAAACATTCCGAATCGATAGCAACCGCCATGTTTCACGTGAAACACTGCAAGTTGTTAGTATCCATTATGTTTCACGTGAAACATCTAGGCAAGCGGATTCTTCTTTGCCACGCCATTTGCACGAGGCAATGAAACGGATGCTGAATGACTCTTCTTAAGAACAATAAACTCCCTGTGACCCAAGCCTTCAGGCAAATCAATTGCGTCATTCAGAAGCAAAGTGAAGCCGCAAATCTTAGCTGCTGACATGCCGGAAGCAAGCTCCTCATCCGAAGGATTGCCCTTGGTGATAACAAATAGCCCTCCATCCTTCAGGTACGGAGCCGCATACTCAACAAGAATCGGTAGAGGGGCCAGTGCGCGGGCGGTTACAACGGAGAACTGCTTCTTATGGCTTCGAGCATATTCTTCAAGACGATCATGAACCGCATGAGCATGTTTCAATCCAAGAGCATGGACAAAGGAATTAACCGCATCAACCTTCTTGCCAACAGAGTCAATATAAGTAGCTTTACGATGCGTGGTTATGGTTAATGGAATACCAGGGAAGCCCGCACCTGTTCCCATATCGAGCAAAGCTCCCTCAGGAGCCTTATTGATATAGGGGAGCAAAACAAGTGAGTCGAGGATATGAAGTACGGCAGCATCTTCTACGTTAAGAATACGAGTGAGATTGGTTGTCTTATTTGTTTCTAGAACCAAATCCAAATGCTGGATACATTTCCTCAGCTCAATATCAGTTACGCTCAAGGAATATTCTTTGCAATAGGAAGTTAGGCGACTCAACATCTCGTCAGCCTGCTGATCGGTAAGTACTAACAACGAAAGCTCCTTTCTGACAAAAATCAGCGTATCAAGAACTTTTGACAAAAAAAGGGGACGTGGAAACCACGTCCCCCTAGCATAAGCTCGAGTAGATTATCGAGCAACAATCACCACATGGCGATCAGGGTCAGAACCCTCAGAATGAGTATCGACTGCATCGTTGCCACGAAGTGCAATGTGAACCAGTCGGCGCTCGTAGGCATTCATGGGCGGAAGCGAAACACTCTTATGAGTGCGGATGGCACGCTCGGCAGCAGACTGAGCCATGGAGGCGACCTTATCCTGACGGCGACTCTTGTATCCCTCGACGTCCACTACAACCGGATACCTAAAGCCAAGCTTGCGGCTCACCAGCAAAGAGAACATAACCTGAAGAGCATCAAGAGTGCGACCATGACGGCCAATGAGAACAGCAAGGTCGGGAGCCGTTATATCCAAAATCAGCTCACCCTCGTCGCCCTCATACTCATCGATAGGAGAGTTGGCGGCATCGAAGTGCGAAAGGATGGAACGCAGGATGGAAATCGCAACATCGGCAATGGTGTCGAGCTCCTCATCGGTCAGCTCTTCACCAGCCTTGTAGCGCTGTGCAATCTCGGGATAATCGCCCGCGACCTGCGGGGCAACCTCCTCAAGCATATCCTCGATGATCTCTTCAGACATAACGTACTCCAAAAGTTAGGTACCTAAATAAGATTGATATCCCACTACTTCTTCTTGTGCGGGCGCGGCTTCTTCTCTCGACGAGTGACCTCAACCTGCAGCGGAGCGTTCTTAAGACGCTCCTCCTCATCGGCCTTCGCCTTGTCGATGACCTTCTGCGTCACAAAAATCTGCTGGATAACCTGCCAAGCAGACGAGACGTCGTAGTACAGCAGAACACCAACGGGAAGGCTCCAGCCCATCCAAAGCATCATGACCGTCATGACAACGGCCATCATACGCATGCTCTGAGCCTGCTGGCCGGTCTGGTTGCGCGACATATAGAGCTGCGGAATCAGGGTCAGGACGGCGAACAGGATCAGGCAAACCAGCGCAGGCAGTGCAACCATAAAGCCATCGGCAAAGGAAGCGCTCGGCGTGGTGGTCAGGTCGGGCAGGATGTTGAAGAACGAGAACGTGCCGTCGTTAAAGTACTGCGGCAGGTTGCGCAGCAATGTAAACAGGGCGAACAGGATAGGCATCTGAATCAGCAGCGGCAGACAGCCAGCCATGGGGTTGAACTTGTTCTCGCTGTAGAACTTCTGCATCTCCTCGGCCTGACGCTGGGGATCGTCGGCATAGCGCTCCTGGATCTCGAGCATCTTGGGCTGCAGCACCTGCATGCGAGCCGTCGACTTGGTCGACTTGAGCATGAGCGGCGTCAGCAGCAGACGGATGATGACCACCAGGATGATGATGGACAGGCCCCAGTCGACCGCAAAGGTCTGGATGAGCTTGAGCAGCTCGAAAAGGATGTTAACGATCCAATCCCACATGTAAGTTTTCCTCCGATAGCGAGTGCCCACTAGGGCACAGGGTCATAACCGCCGACGTGCAGGGGATTGCAGCGAGCGATGCGCCTCACGGCAAGCCAGCAGCCTCTCAAAACACCGTGCTTCTCAATCGCCTGGACGGCGTATTGCGAGCACGTTGGGTAATAAATGCAGGCGTCAGGCAATAAGGGCGAAATAACCTGTTGATATATGCGAATAGGAGCGATGGCAACACGTCGCAAAACGTGATTGCTCATCGCTCCTCCCCGGCAACGCCGGCGCGCTTCATAAGCGAACGCAACGCCTTGTCCATCTCCTGCGGCGAGGAAACCCTCGTCTTGGGAGTTGCAAACAAGATGATGTCATAACCCGCAACGGGAAATCCGCAGCTGCGGGCGGCCTCGCGCATCACACGCTTAGATCGGTTGCGCACGACGGCACAACCGAGTCGCTTAGCACCAACGAAGGCGACCCTTCCGGAGTCGCCTTCGCCAACCGATTCACATATGGTCATTCGAATCAGAGGGTGATTGAAACGACGCCCCTGACTGAACACATGCTCGAAATCTTGCCGAGACTTAATAGTCTTCATGCGAGATGTGTGTATCGCTGCTAGACAGTGAGACGCTTGCGGCCCTTGGCACGACGACGGGCGAGCACGGCACGACCACCCTTAGTGGCCATACGGGCACGGAAGCCATGGGTCTTGGCACGCTTACGCTTATTAGGCTGATACGTACGCTTCATCTTAAGTTCCTCCTGCTGCATTTCGAGTGTCCGCGGGGACGCGGACGCAGATATAGACACGTGAGCTTGAAGATTGTAGGGAAATCAATGTTCAAATGTCAAGAAATCAAAGGTAAAAGGTTGCGCAGTTCACACGGTTCCCCCATAAGCACAACCGAAATTTGCGCCTCATGGCAACCTTTCACGATATTTCATCGAGTTTTCAACAGGTCATGTTGGCAATGTTGAGAACTTTTCGCCCGTTTTCCAAAGTTTTCAACAAGTTTTGAAAAGTTGTCGAAAGATGAGAAACGTTGCACGGTGAGCTACTATTTGTTCGAAACCTTTTGAAAGATTGCGAGCGGCATGTCTGACGACTTTTACACCATGGTCGATTCCGGAGACCCGGCACCCGACAACGAGCACATCACCGGCGTGCGCGAAGAGCGTGCGGAAGGCGAGCAGACGACCACGCAGGCGCCAAAAGCCATGTACGCCGCGCGCATCGCCGTCTATGACGACATGCTGTCGACACCGCGGGTGATCGTCATTGATCCGCAAGATGTCCGCACGTATTTGGAAGAGACGACCAACACCGTCTACCAGTGCATGAAAGAACAAGGTGGCCATATCTCGCTCATGGTCATCCGCGAGATTGTCGAAAACTTTATCCACGCACACTTTGCCGAGCCCATCATCTCGATTCTGGACGGCGGAGACACCATCCGCTTTGCCGATCAAGGACCCGGCATCGACGACAAGGAACGTGCTTTCGACTTTGGCGTTACCAGCGCAAACAGCAAGATGAAGCGCTATATCCGTGGAACCGGAGCAGGGTTTCCCATGGTGCAGGAGTATTTGGAAAACGCCGGCGGTGCCGTATCCATCGAGGACAACATGGGCAACGGCACCGTGGTTACGGTAAGCCTGAACCCTAAACGCGTGCAGGAAATCGAGCGTGCCGGCGGACGCGGCGCTGCCGTGCGGCCCGAGACGGAGCAGCCCACATATCCCCTGCCGGGAGCTTTTGCGCAGCAGCCCGTGGCAACGCAGCAGATGCAGCCCCCCGTGGGACAGATGCAGCAGCCCGGAATGCTTCCCACACAAGAACCCCAGGCGGCATCTATGTCGATGCCGCCAAACATGCCAGAGGCCATGCCACTGGCTGATCAGGATGCAGCAGCAATGCAGCAGGCGACGGGGGCGCCGGGTGGCCAGCAAATGGGCTATCAGCCGTACCAACAGGGATATCCATATCAGCAGATGCCGCCACTGGGGTATGGCCAGCAGTTCCCGCAGCAGTACCAGCAGGGATATCAGCAGCCGTACCAGCAGATGCCGCAGCAGCAGTACAACCCCTGGGCCCAGCAGACGCCTCCGCAGCCTTACCAACAGTGGCCTCAAAGTTTTCAACAGCAAATGCCGCCGACGCAGAGTTCTCAACAACCAGCAGCTCAAATGATGTATCCTAATGCAGTAAATCAGTATGCACAGCCACAACCGGACGTGTTCGTAAGCGATCGCGGCAACGCCGCGCTGGGCTATCTGGCGCAAAATCAAGCGTGCGGCGCAACCGATCTTGCGAGGGCGTTTGGAAACTCGGCCCCCACTTGGTCACGCACGCTCAATGACTTGGCGCAGGCCGGCTTGGTCATCAAGCATGGCCAGAAATACCATCTGACCGAACTCGGCGCCGCTCGCGTGCGAGCTCAGAGCTAAAGAACGGGAGAGACAGTGGACGAGGAAGCAAGCATCATCCTGGGGGATGCCATCGCCTTTTGCCAGCGCGACGGCCAAGATGCACGCCTCATCAACATGCTGGGGCAATCGCGCGCCATAAGCCTGACCGAAGATACGCTCACGATCGAGGCCCCCTCGCGCTTTGCCATCGCGCAGCTCAAAAAGCATCAGCCGACTATTGAGGCCTATCTGGAAGAAATCGCCTTTGCACCGATTGCGCTCGACATCGTGGCACCGCAAGGCGCCGCGACGGAATCCGCTGCCGCGACGGCGCCTGCCACGGCTCCCGCTGCTCCCCCGGCGGTGCCGGCATGCGCAGACGACATGCCGACAATCGAGCACCAGCACAGCGATGTTTCCCGTGAAACAATGGCACCGTTGACGAGCGCGGCGGCGACGTCAACGAACGCACCCGTCACGCACATGCCCATCGCTCACGACGCAGCGGCGGGCGCGGATTCGGGCATTGCAATCAAGAACACGCTCTCGGCCGATGATTTTCGTCGCATGATGAACCAGATGAAGGGCGGAGCGCCGACTAAATCCACGCAAGCTGCGACGTCCGCTTCACCCATGCCAGCGCCGACCGTGCCGGCCGAGCAGAATACGGATGGAGCCCCACTCGCCGCGAACTCAAAATTTACCTTTGAGAACTTTGTCTACGGCCCCGAGAACAGCCATGCCTATCGCTCGGCACTCAAGTTTGCCGCCCTCGCGGACGAACGCGGCACGTGCACGTCACTGTTCATCTACGGCAAATCGGGCCTGGGCAAGACGCATCTGCTGCTTGCCATCAAAAACGAGCTCGCCGAGAAGTCGTCCGAGATCAAGGTCAAGTATGCCAACTCCCAGGCATATCTGGATGACCTGATGACCGAGTTCGACCGTCAAAAGAAGAGCAACGCCCCCATCATGCAGGCGTACCACGGCGTGGACGTGCTCATCATCGATGACATCCAAAACATCATCGGCAAGCGCGCGAGCGTGGATTACTTTTTCCAGCTCATGGACGAGTTCATCCGCAACAACAAGAAGGTCGTCATCGCGGCAGACCGCGCTCCCAAGGACCTGAGCATGGACGAGCGTCTGACCAGCCGCTTCAACGCCGGCATGCTCTGCCTGGTCGCAGAGCCCAGCTACGAGATGAAATACAAGATCTTGCAGCGCTATTACGAGAACACCATCGTCGCCGCTCCCGAGGCAAGCGACGACTCGCTGCTGGCGGCCTATGGGGGCGACGGCGGGCACCTGACCGACGAGCACTTTAAACACATGGCCGAGGTCTCGGGCACCAACATCCGCGAACTCGAGAGCTTTTGCGAGCGCTGCGCCGGCGAGGCGGGCGACCGTGAGCGCGAGGGCGGGGAGCTCACCTTTGACGATATCGACGCCATCGCCAGCCAGTACTTCGACACATCGGCCAAAAAGATCAACGTCCAGACGGTTCAGTCCGTCATCGAAGAGCAGTACGGCGTGACGCACGAGGAGCTCATCGGCCCGCGTCGCAACGCCAATATCGCTAAAGCACGCCATATCGCTATCTACCTGGCCATCGAGATGTGCGAGATGACGACCACGGCGGTGGGCGCCGAATTTGGCAACCGCAACCACTCGACCGTCAGCACGAGCTACAAAAAGGTCCAGAAGATGATCCAGGAAGACCGCACCGTCACCGAAGACCTCAAGTCGCTGCGCGATAAAATTACACTGCGCTCGTAGGGAAATAGAGACACCTGTTGAAAACTTGTCGAAACCACGGGCATAAGGTGTCTAAAACCCAACCCGCGGTGATGAAAAGTTTTGCGCAGGTTTTGAACGTGGAAAACTACCCCCGTTGCACACAGGTTGCTGTTGATTCTCTTTCTGGGTCTGACCTGCGTCTTTGGGAGTAATCAACAGTTTCGTCAGTGCTATTACTATTATTAAGATATTTATATCTATAGAAAGGTATTAAAAGATGAAGTTCACCGTCAGCCAGAGCTCGCTTACACAAGCCATCGGCGTCGTAATGAAGGGTGTCGCTTCGGCATCCACCCTTCCCATCCTGTCGGGCGTGCTCGTCAAGGCGCAAGACGGCATCTTGGAATTCCAGACCTCTAACTACACCATCTCGATCCGTCATCGCATCGCGGCGCATGTCGAAGAAGAGGGCGAGATGGTTATCCCCTGTAAGATGCTCTCCAATATCACCAAGACCCTCCCCGATGCCCCGGTCACCTTTGAGCTGTCCGAGCGCCAGGTGCTGATTGGTTGCGAGAAGAGCTCTTTTAGGCTGAACACGCTCGATGCTAATGACTTCCCCGAGTTTCCGGCCTATGCCATCGAGAGCGCCGTGGAACTGCCGACCGATATCTTGTCCGAGATGGTCGGCCGCGTGTGGCGCGTCACCTCGACCGACAAGGCCCGCCCCATCCTGGGTGGCGTGCACATGAAGGTCGAGAACAACACCGTGCGCCTGGTGGCGACCGATTCCTTCCGCTTGGCCGTGTGCGATACGCAGGTCGAGACCTCAACCCTCGAGGGCTCCTTTGAACTCAACGTTCCGGCCGACGCCTTTAACGACGCGCTGAACATCATGGCCAGCCAGGCGACCATCATGATCGGGGCTACCGACACCCAGGTCGTCTTTGAGGCCGGCAACACCACCTACGTGTCGCGCCGCATCGAGGGCGTGTACCCCAACTACAAGCAGCTCATCCCCGATTCGTGCGTGACGAGCGTCAAGATCGACGTCGCCGCCTTTAACGCCGCCCTCAAGCGCGTGGCCGTTATCGCGAGCGCCAACCCCGCCGTCAAGTTCGAGATCGATGTCGAGAACGGGCAGATGGGCCTGTCCTCCATTTCCAATGACCAGGACCTTGCGCAGGAGACGATCGATGTCGAGGCCGAGGGCGAGTCGGGCACCATCGCCTTCAACTACCACTACATCTTCGGCTGCCTCAATGCCCTATCCAAGGAGAAGGAGATTACGCTGGAGCTCAAGAGCTACTCGCAGGCGGGCATCTTCAAGTCCTACGACAAGATCAACTACCTGTACCTGGTCATGCCGGTCCGCATCTAGCGTTGCGCCATGACCATGTTCGCCCGCGATCTTTCCGTCGCGCACTACCGCAGCTTCGATAGCTATCGCCTTGCCCTAGACGACGGCGTGACGATACTTGCGGGACCCAACGCGGCGGGAAAGACCAATCTCATAGAGGCGCTGCAGCTGCTGACGAGCGGCGCCTCGTTTAGGCATCCGACCGCAGCCGAGCTCGTTCATAACGGCGTGGGCTCGTGCAGGGTCGAGCTGAGGCTCGAGGGCGACGGCCGCGTGCTTGATATGGGATTGAGCGCGGAGGACGGTAAGCGCTCGTTTAGCCGCAACGGCAAGAGATGCTCTGCCGCCGGTGTGCGCGGGGTTCTGCCGAGCGTGCTGTTTTGCCCCGACCATCTGGACATGGTTAAGCGGGGCGCCAGTGTGCGCCGCGCCGCCCTCGATGACTTTGGCATGCAACTGAGCGCACGCTATGCCGATCTTGCGAGCGCCTATGGGCGCTGCGTGACCCAGCGCAACGCCTTGCTCAAGGAGACCTGGTGCTGCCGTGAGATGCTCGGCGCGTGGAACGATTCGATTGCCCGCGCGGGCGCGGCTCTGCTCGTGCACCGGTTGGCCCTGCTCGACCGGCTGGCGGGCCATGTGCGTACTGCCTACGGGCAAGTGGCGTCCGGTGAAGCCGCCAACGTGTCCTATGCGTCCACGCTGGGGGATTTGCCCCAGGTCGAGGATCGCGAAGAGCTGAAGGGCTGGGCGTACGAGCGCATGCTGGCCGCCCTTGATGAGCACGCCGGCGAGGAAATTCGCCGCGGCGTGACGTTGGTGGGGCCGCATCGCGACGAGATTGAATTTACCGTGGCGGGTCGCTCCGCCCGTTCATTTGCCAGCCAAGGACAGCAGCGAACGTTGGTACTGTCCTGGAAGGTGGCCGAGGTGGCCGTGGCTCGCGATGTTCTGGGTACTGCTCCGCTGTTGCTTCTGGACGACGTGATGAGCGAGCTCGACGGCGAGCGTCGCGGCGCTTTCCTGCGGCTGATCGGCGATGATATCCAGACGGTCATAACCACGACCAACCTGGGGTACTTTACCGATGACCTGCTTGATCGAGCCAAGGTGGTGAGCATGGGTGAGACGTGCTAATTACGAGCGCGAGAGCGAAACGGTCGCCTTCAGTGGCTTTTTGAACGCAGAGCGCCAGCGCATCCTGGCGGCTGCGACCCCTGAGCGCCGTGCGCAGATGGAGGCTGCCGAGGAGTCGCGCGCGGTCTATCGCGCGTGGAACGCGGTGTGCTCGGGCACGCGCGAGGGGCGACATGTGACGGGCCTGCGCTACCTGCCCGAGTCCAATGAGCTGCTGGTATATCTCGACTCGCCCTCGTGGACGCAGGAAATGACGTTGTTGCGCGAGATCATCCGCGCGCGCATGGAGCGCGCCGGTGCGCATGTGGACGGCCTGGTGTTCAAAACCACCGCGCCCGGTCACATGCCGCCCGCCGCCAAGGAGCGCCTTCGCCCAGCGACGACCGAGCGCCCGCCGGCCCCACACGCCGACCTCAGCGATGCCGAGCGCACCGAGATTGAGCGCCAAGTGGCGCCCATCGAAGACCAAAAACTGCGCGAGGCCCTCGAGAACGCCATGAGAGCCAGTGCCGAGTGGGCCAAGGGCGTGCAAAGCAAAAAAGAGCCTTAAATCGCATCTGGTGGCCTTGTAGAGCCAAATACCCTCGTTCCCGAGGGTATTTTTTTACGATAAACTAGTAAGGCTGTACACATTTTCTTGACTGAAGGAGGACGTGTGGCAAACGAAAACGATTACGATGGCGGCGAGATTAAGATTCTCGAAGGTCTCGAGGCCGTTCGTAAGCGCCCGGGCATGTATATCGGCTCGACGAGCGCCAGCGGTCTGCATCACCTGGTGTGGGAGATCGTTGACAACTCTGTCGACGAGGCCATGGCCGGTTTCTGCACCGAGATCCAGGTGACGGTCCACGCCGACAACTCCATCACGGTCGTCGACAACGGGCGCGGCATCCCCGTCGACGAGCACCCTGTTAAAAAGATCCCGACGCTCGAGGTTGTCATGACGATCTTGCACGCCGGCGGTAAGTTCGATAACTCGGCCTATAAGGTCTCGGGCGGCCTGCACGGCGTGGGCATCTCCGTCGTCAACGCACTGTCCAAGCGTGTGGTCGTTCAGGTTCGTCGCGATGGCAACACCTACGAGATGGAGTTCTCGCGCGGCAAGACCGTCAAGAAGATGGAGGTCGTGGGCACCTCGGATTCGACGGGCACCACCGTCACCTTCTGGCCCGACGACGAGATCTTCGAGACCTGCATCTACGATTTCGATACGCTGCATAACCGTCTGCAGGAGACGGCGTTCCTCAATAAGAACCTCAAAATCGTGCTGACCGACGAGCGCGAAGCGACTCCCCACGTGGAGGAGTTTTGCTACGAGGGCGGCATCATCGACTTCGTCAAGTTCCTCAACGAGGGCAAGGACGTCCCCGAGGCCTTTAAGGAGCCCATCTACATTGAGGGCAAATCGGACCCGGACGCGCCTGTGGCCAAGATGGGCGAGGTCGAGGTTTCCCTGCAGTGGAATAGCGGCTACGGCGAGAACGTCATGTCGTTTGCCAACGACATCTACACCCCCGAAGGCGGCATGCACCTTGAGGGCTTCCGTACCGCGCTCACCCGCGTGATCAACGATTACGCGCGCAAGCAGAACCTGCTCAAGGAAAAAGACGCCAACCTGACCGGCGACGATGTGCGCGAGGGCCTTTCGGCCGTTATCTCGGTCAAACTGCCCGATCCGCAGTTTGAGGGCCAGACCAAGGCCAAGCTCGGCAGCTCCTATATGCGCGCGCTGACGCTCAAGATCGTGACCGACGGCCTTGCCGATTACCTCGAGGAGCATCCCAAGCCCGCTCGTGAGATCGTCAAGAAGGCCCAACAGGCCTGCAAGGCGCGCAATGCCGCCCGCAAGGCGCGCGAGGCGACCCGTCGCAAGAGTCTGCTCGAGACGGCGTCCCTGCCCGGTAAGCTCGCTGACTGCTCGGTGCGTGATGCCGAGCTGACTGAGCTCTTTATCGTAGAGGGCGACTCGGCAGGCGGCTCGGCCAAGGACGGCCGTCGCCGAGACATCCAGGCGATTCTGCCTCTGCGCGGCAAGATCTTGAACGTCGAGCGCGTGGGCGATCATCGTGCGTTCTCGAGCGACACCATCCAGTCGCTCATCACCGCGATCGGCTGCGGCGTCACGACGAGCGCCGGCGACGGCGGCGACTTTGATATCACCAAGGCGCGCTACCACAAGATCATCATCATGACCGATGCAGACGTCGACGGTGCGCATATCCGAATCCTGCTGCTGACGTTCTTCTACAAGTACATGCGCCCGTTGATTGACGCCGGCTACGTGTACGTCGCTTGCCCGCCTATCTTTGGCATCAAGGTGCGCAACAAGATTCACTACGTGTATCCCAACGGCCGCCAGCCCGAAGACGAGATCCTGCGCGACACCATCCAGAGTCTGGGCCTGAATCCCGACGACAACGACGAGGATGGCAAGGCCAAGGACGGCAAGATCACCAAGAAACGCAAGGGCTACACCGTCCAGCGCTACAAGGGCCTGGGCGAGATGGACCCCAAGCAGCTTGCCTCGACGACGATGGACCCCAAGACCCGCATCCTGCAGCGTGTGTCGATCGAAGACGCCGTGGTGGCGGACCGCGCCGTGCGCGAACTGATGGGTTCCGAGGTCGGCTATCGCCGTGAGTACATCGAGAAACACGCCCACGACGCACGATTCTTGGATGCCTAATCCCTGCGGCTTTCCCAGCCACCGCACCTTCGCCCTCAATCGTCGGTCGCGTACCCAAGTACGCTTCCCTCCTCTTTCGGGCGAATCTGCGGCACCTGGAAAAGCCGTCTCCGTGGTAGGGAACTAATGAACCACGCAAACCATGAGGAGGTAACGTGGCAGACGATATCAACAACAACGAGGGTGTGGACGAGGCCGGCGACGCCGGCATGCCCGATGATCTGAAGCGCCTGCTTGCCCGCGCTGAGCAGGGCGAGGACGGCGATCCGGATGCCTATAACCCCGATGCCGATGATGATGAGGAAGAGGACGACGACGCCGAGCTCGAGGAGAGCTTTGGCGAAGTCGACCGTGGCGCCTCGGCCGGCGAGGATATCAACGGCGGTCAGCTCCAGATTTCGGAGTTCGGTCGCGAGATGAAGCAGTCGTTTATCGAGTATTCGATGTCGGTTATCACGGCGCGCGCCCTGCCGGACGTGCGCGACGGCTTAAAGCCGGTGCACCGCCGCATCCTGTATGCGATGAACGAGAGCGGCATCTACCCCAACCGCCCACATAAGAAGTCGGCCTGGACGGTCGGCGAAGTTATCGGTAAGTACCACCCGCATGGCGACTTCGCGGTCTATGAAGCCATGGTCCGCCTGGCGCAGTGGTTCTCCATGCGCACGCCGCTCATCGACGGTCACGGCAACTTCGGCAACATCGACGGCGACGGCGCGGCAGCCATGCGTTACACCGAGAGCCGCCTGGCCAAGCCCGCCATGGAACTGCTGCGTGACTTGCAGAAGGATACCGTCGACTGGCAGCCCAACTACGACGAATCGCTCGCCGAGCCCGTGGCACTGCCTGCGCGCTTCCCCAATTTGCTGGTCAACGGCAGCCAGGGCATCGCCGTCGGCATGGCCACCAACATCGCCCCGCATAACCTCGCCGAGGCGATCGAGGCCACCTGCTACCTGATCGACAACCCCGACGCCACCGTCGACGAGCTCATGCAGATCATGCCCGGTCCGGACTTCCCCACCGGCGCCATCATCATGGGCAGCGCCGGCATTAAGCAGAGCTACGAGACCGGCCGCGGCTCCATTACCGTGCGTGCCAAGGCACACGTGGAGTCCACCAAGACCGGTCGCAGCCGCCTGGTCTTTACCGAGATTCCCTACATGGTCAACAAAGGCACCCTGCAGGAGAAGATCGCCCAGCTCGTCAACGACAAGCGCATCGAGGGCATCTCGGATATGCGCGATGAGTCCAACCAGAAGGGCATCCGTCTGGTTATCGAGCTCAAGAAGGGCGTCATCCCGCAGGTCGTGCTCAACAACCTGTATAAGTACACCTCGCTGCAGACGACCTTTGGCGCCAACAACCTGGCGCTTGTCAACGGCGTTCCCAAATGCCTGAGCCTGCGCGAGATGCTGCAGCACTATATCGACCACCAGGTCGACGTCGTCACCCGCCGCACCCGCTTCGACCTTAAGAAGGCCCAGGCCCGCGCTCATATCCTTGAGGGCTACTTGATGGCCCTTGACCATATCGATGAGGTCATTAGCATTATCCGCTCCTCGCAGACCGACTCCGAGGCCAGCAGCCGCCTGATCGAGCGTTTTGGCTTTACGCCCGAGCAGACCACGGCCATCCTCGAGATGAAGCTGCGCCGCCTGACCGGCCTGGAGCGCGACAAGATTCAGGAAGAGTTGGACGGCCTGCGCCGCGCCATCGCCTACTACGAGGACCTGCTGGCGCACGAGGAGAAGATCCTGGGCGTCATCAAGGAAGAGATGCGCGAGATCTCCAAGAAGTTTGGCGACAAGCGCCGCACCGAGATCAGCCAGGTTGAGAAGGACCTGGATGTCGAGGACCTCATCGCCGACGAGGATATGGTTGTGACCATCACCCACACCGGCTATGTCAAGCGCATTCCGGTGGCCGCCTACCGTGCCCAGAAGCGCGGTGGCAAGGGCGTGTCGGGCGTCAACCTCAAAGAGGACGACGTTATCGATGAGATGTTCATCGCGTCCACGCACGAGTACGTGCTGTTCTTCTCGAGCAAGGGCAAGGTCTATCGTCTGAAGGTGCACGAGCTGCCGGTGGGTACGCGCCAGGCGCGCGGTACCGCGATCGTCAACCTGCTGCCTTTCGAGGAGGGCGAGAAGATCGCGAGCGTCATCAGCTGCCGCGAGTTCCCGGCCGACGAGTACCTGATGTTTGCCACCAAGAGTGGCATGGTCAAGAAGACCGTGATGAGCGCATACGACCGTAGCCGCCGCGACGGCCTGATCGCTATCAACCTGCGCGACGACGACGCGCTGCTGAACGTGCGCCGCGTGCGCGAGGGCGACAAGATTATCCTGGCCACCACCGCGGGCAAGGCGATCATGTTCTCCGAGGAGCAGGTGCGCGCCACCGGCCGCGACACCAGCGGCGTCCGCGGTATCGGCATGAAGGACGGCGTGAGCGTTCTGGGCATGGAGGTCACTAACGGCAACGGCGATCTGTTCGTCATCACCGAGCGCGGCTACGGCAAGCGCACGCCGGTTGCGGACTACCCGGAGCAGAATCGCGGCGGCCAGGGCGTCTACACCATCCAAATGACCGAGCGTAAGGGTAATCTTGCGGCTATGAAGACGGTGGGCCCGCAGCACGAGCTGTTCATCGTGACGGAGGGCGCGACGGTCATTCGCGTCAAGACCGACGAGATCAGCCAGACTGGCCGCGCCACCCAGGGCGTCAAGATGATGACCGTCGACGACAACGACCGCATCTGCGCTGTCGCCCGTATGACGGCAGCCAAAGAGAAACCCGAAGGTGAAACCACGGAAAACGGCTCTGCCCCCGAAGAAACCCCTGTCGATCTATGCGACGGCAACGACATGCCAGAAGATCTCCTAGACGAGTAAGAGGCCCTAGCTGGTAAAAAATATCAGACCTCATATATCGGCGGTCGGCGCACTGCGCGTCGACCGCTTTTTTGACAATCTTGGACCCGCGTTCGCCCCGGCCGCATGGCGGCACATGAAGTCGATCGCGAGTTCCGCACGAGCCGGAGAGCACTTAATGTGCTCTCCGTGCGAGCCAGGACTGTCCGAGCAGGCGACTTCATGTGCCGCCATGCGGCCGGGGCGAACCCCTCCCAAAGATTTTCAAAAAAGTTGTTGACGCGCGCGTAACGACTCGTCTAATATATCCCTTGCGCGATGGACCTGTAGCTCAGTTGGTTAGAGCGTCCGGCTGATAACCGGGAGGTCACAAGTTCGAATCTTGTCAGGTCCACCACTTTCTTTCGCAATAAACACCCCAGCGAGAGCCGAGTCGCCGCTGGGGTGTTTATTACTGTCTCCGTGGGGGTTTAGCTCAGCTGGGAGAGCGCGGGCTTTGCAAGCCTGAGGTCAGGGGTTCGATCCCCCTAACCTCCACCATGATGGACCTGTAGCTCAGTTGGTTAGAGCGTCCGGCTGATAACCGGGAGGTCACAAGTTCGAATCTTGTCAGGTCCACCATCAAAACTGTGAAGAGCCTTGGGGCGTTGCCTCGGGGCTTTTTTCTTGCCTGCGATAAATCTCATTTTGGTTTTGTGTGCTGTGCGAAAGATTGGGTAGTATAGCTATTCAATGCGGCGACCCTGCCGTGTGTTAACCGCTACGTACCGGAGGTGTTCCATGGTTCGTGTCGACATAGAGACCATCGTCATGGCCGCCGGTCCCGTGCCATCGCTTATCGTGCTTCGTGAGCGCTGCGGCAAGTCGGACTCGCCCGCGCCACTGCGTTCCCTTTCCATTCAGACTGGTTCGTTTGAGGCCGCGGCCATTAGCCGCGGCATCGATAGCGGCCGCGCCGAGCGCCCGATTACCCATGACCTTCTGCTCGATACTGTTAGCGCCCTGGGCGTCAAGCTCGAGCGCATCGAGATCGTTCGCGCCGAGCCGCCGGTGTTCTACGCGACGATCGTCGTACTGGCCGATGGTGACGAGCACAAGATTGACGCCCGCCCCAGTGATGCCATTGCCCTTGCCGTGCGCAGCAATGCTCCCATGTTTGTGGAGGACGATATCATGAATCGCCTGGGCACCGTTTCTGCCCATGCCGAGGAAGTTGACGACGAGCAGGAGTTCGAGAAGTTCGACGAGTTCGTCCACACGCTCTCTCCCGATGACTTCTAAATGCGGGGCGGCCAGGATGCGGGGCGTTCGCTGATGGCCGGCGGTATGTCGGCTGAGGCGGCGACCATTGCGCGTGAGGCCCAGATGCGCTCGGAGGCTTCTGAGGCGGCTCGCATTGCCTATGTGACGCAGGCCCGCACGCTTCGCGAGCGCCGCGGTTCGTTTATCAAGATGGTTGTCGTCTCCGCCCTTGTCGCGGCAATCTGCTCGCGCCTTCGTGGTACAGTTGGTGCGCTTGGGTTTTCGATCTCTACGGGCCTCGTGATCTGGGGTGTGGTCGATGCGGTAATGCTGACCAGTCAGATCAAGGTGCTCGACAAGCGCGCAATGGATATGATGCGCGCCCGCGACGCTGCCGCCAGGATCGCCGCCGAGGCACAAGAACTGTAACGACGCCAGACTCGATGGGAAGGTCTAAAGATGGCACAGGATATGCAGGACGCCGGTAACGTCTCCGCCGAGCTCGACGCCATGGTGTGTGACCTGATTGGTGCGTTCTTGGACGACCTTGCCGCCGGCGAGAACCCGGGCGTAGTTGTGGCGATCGAGGACGCTGCTTCCAACCGATATCTGGCGGCGCTCGACGAGGACGGCGAAGAGGCGTGCCTCGAGGCGGCCACCAACTTTATCTCCGAGCACAAGATGGGTCTTAAGGACGAGGGCCTGGGCCGCATCGCCCGCTATGCCATCGGCTACACCGGTTGTGTCGAAATTGACGGCGGCTATCACGACGCCCTACTCGTGAGCTTCTTCGAAACCACGCTCGAGAGCGGTTTTTCGGCATACGTGCTGTATGAGGGCATGGGTGCCGGCGATGGTTTTATGTGGAGCGACCCTGAACCTGCAGGTGAGGAAACCCCTCTAATCTAAAATCGCTAAAATAAACGAGTTTTCGGTAAAAGGCTCAATATTCCCGCCGAGCGTTGCATTGCTGGGTGGGTCGCATACGCGTGCCGTTTGTATATGGATAGAAGATAGGGGAACTACATGCGCGTAGACAATCTGAGGAACATCGCCATCATCGCCCACGTCGACCACGGCAAGACGACGATGGTTGACAAGCTCCTGCGTGCCACGGACGCCTTCCGTGCCAACCAGCAGGTCGAGGACCGCGTCCTGGACTCTAACGACCAGGAGCGCGAGCGCGGCATCACGATTCTCGCCAAGAACATCTCTATCGAGTACAAGGACGTCAAGATCAACGTCATCGACACCCCGGGCCACGCCGACTTTGGTGGCGAGGTCGAGCGCGTGCTGCGTATGGCCGACGGCGCCCTGCTGCTGGTCGACGCCTTTGAGGGCCCCATGCCCCAGACCCGCTTTGTGCTGCGTCACGCTATCGACACCGGCCTCAAGATCATGATCGTCATCAACAAGATCGACCGTCCGGGTGCCAACCCCGAGAAGGCCTACAACGACTGCCTGGACCTTATGGCCGACCTGGGCGCTACCGACGACCAGCTCGAGTTCGCCATGGAGCACGTTGTCTACGCCAGCGCCATGAATGGCTTTGCCCGCCTTGACCCCAACGACGGCAACATGGACATGTATCCGCTGCTCGATATGATCATCGACGACATGCCCGCGCCCGAAGTTGACGAGAACGCCCCGCTGGCCATGCAGTGCGTGACCATCGACCACTCCAACTTCGTTGGCCGCATCGGCATCGGTCGCGTGTATTCCGGCACCATTCACCAGGGCGACCAGATTCTGGTTGTGAAGAACGACGGCTCCAGCGCCACCGCTACCGTCAAGCAGCTCTTTACCTTCGACTACCTGGGTCGCACCGAGTGCCAGGAAGTCGGCGCCGGCGATATCGCTGCTGTCGTGGGCATTGACCGCACCGATATCGGCGATGTCTACACCGACCCCGAGAACCCCGTCGAGCTTGAGCCCATCGAGATTGACCCGCCGACCCTGTCCATCGTCTTTGAGGCCTCGACCTCCCCGCTCGTCGGCCGTGACGGCGACATCGTGGGCGCCCGTCAGCTCAAGGAGCGCCTGTTCAACGAGGCCGAGAACAACGTGACCATGAAGATCGAGGAGCTCGAGGACAAGAGCGGCGTCGAGGTCTCTGGCCGCGGCATTCTGCACCTGTCCGTCCTGATGGAGTCCATGCGCCGCGAGGGCTTTGAGTTCCAGGTCGGTCGTCCCCGCGTTCTGTTTAAGAAGGACGAGAACGGCAACAAGCTGGAGCCCGTCGAGCAGGCTGTTGTCGAGTGCCCGGACGAGTACTCGGGCAAGGTCGTCGAGGTCTTCGGTACCTCCGGTGGCATCATGACGAGCATGGACACCTCGGGCATCGTGACCCATCTTGAGTTCAAGATCCCGACGCGCGGCATCATGGGTCTTAAGAACCGCATTATGAACGTCACCCACGGCGAGGGCGTGTTCTACCACACCTTCCTGGAGTACGGTCCTTACGCCGGCGAGATCGGCAACCGCCAGAACGGCGCCATGATCTCCATGACCACCGAGAAGGCCGTTGCCTACGCTCTGGGCACGCTGCAGGAGCGCGGCCAGCTGTTCGTTGAGCCGGGTACCGAGTGCTACGAGGGCATGATCGTGGGCGAGCGCAGCAAGGCCGGCGACATGGTCGTCAACATCGCCCGTACCAAGAACCTGGGCAACCAGCGTTCCTCGACCTCCGACATCTCCGTGCAGCTGGTGCCGCCTCGCACCTTCTCTCTGGAAGAGGCGCTGGAGTACATCGCTGACGACGAGCTGGTGGAGATCACTCCCAAGAACATCCGCCTGCGCAAGCGTCTGCTCAACGCTACCGACCGCAAGAAAGCTGCCGTTCGCGCCGGTCAGGTCAACAAATAAGCGCTGGGGCTTATAACCGCCAATAAGAAAGGGCGTCGACCGCAATGGTCGGCGCCCTTTTTGGTGCAATGGGGTCAGGTTGCTTTGCGCCACCACAAAGGTGCCTGGCCCTTTTGTGGTGGTTGGCGGCTAGGCGGTGGGGAGTCCCGGCGTGTTGGAGGCTTGTTGGGGCTTGAGGTGGGCGTTGCGCCAGATGATCTGGATAACGTAGCCGAGCATAAAGACAAAGGCCACGCCGCTGATGAAGTCGCCGATGAGGGGAAGTCCTGTGAGGGCGCCTGCGGCCACACCGCCGACGGCTGCCATGGCGTAGCGGTTCTGGTTGTGTCCGACCATGCGGGCGATCGCGCACCCCGCAAAGGCGCTCGACACCAACGCGATGCCGATAACGCCGCACAAGAGGGCTCCGGCAAGCGACAGGCCGGCAATCGAGATAATCAGCAGCAGGACGGCGGGGACGACAGCAATCGTACCCAAAAGACCGCTCATCCACAGGGGCGTGGGGCGCTGGTGGAGCATTCCGGCGGCGCTGGCGGTCGCACGCGGAAAGACGAGCTCGAGCAACAGGGCGATAAAGCAAGTCGACAGGGCTGCGGCCACGATGCCGCCGATGGTGTCGTTAACCGTAGAGGTGTTCTCGTTCTCGGTGCGGTCGATCTTGAGCGCGCCGACCTCGGCTCCTGCGGCGCGCTCGGGGTCCTCGGAAACATGCGCGCTCACGGTGCCGGTGATGCGGGCGTTTTTACCCAAGATGAGCTTGTCGGCCCAGACCTCGACATCGCCATCGACGGTGCCGTCAATGGTTACCGTACTGCCTGCGAGCGCTGCCGACTTGGCAGAGCCGCGCAGGGCAACCGTCTCGCCCATCGCGTAAAAACAGCTGGCGGTGCTACCGGTGTTGAGCACGACATGCTGGCCAGCTACCGTCACACTGCCATCGATCGTGGTTTTGGCGATGTCGATGGTGCGCGCCGCCAGGCGAACGGCGCCACCCACGGTGCAGTCGCGAATCGAAAGGCTGTCGCCCGCCGCGATGATATCGCGGTCGATGGAGGTGTCGTCCAGGTTGAGGCTCTGACCGGCCCAGTACAGGTCGCCTTCGACGCCGGACGGATTGGCGTCATTGTCGGTCGCAAGTACGTTGCCTGCGGTGTCCGTGCCGGCGAACGAAGCCGTGGGAAGTACGGTCAGCGCAAGCACAATCAGTGCGAACAGGAGGGCGATGCGGCCACGCGCTTTACGGCGCCGGGACGACGGTGCTAGGTTGCAAGGCATAGTGAATCCTTCGTTAGATACTCGACATGTATCTAACAGGGTACCCAACGCGCGGGTGCTCTAAAAGAACCTCTCGGTTGCATTTCGGAGGGCTGTGCCGTGCTGTCTACTTTTTGCGATGCAAAAAACGCGCGATGTCGTCCTCGGTGGGACTTTTGATGTCAAAGCGCAGTGAGAGCCAGCGCAGACCCATGGTCACGACAACGCATACGACTAGCGCGGCGACATTGCTGACCAAGCCACTCATGACGAGGCTTACATAGCTTGCCGATCCGGCGATGGCCGCGATGGCATAAAAGTTAGTGCGTTGGAAAATGCCCGGAACCACGCCCATAAAGCCGTCGCGCAACATGCCGCCACCCACCGCGGTGAAGAAGCCCATCATAATGCAAACGACGGGTGCAAATCCGTAGACCAGTGCCTTGTCCGCGCCGGTTGCCGCATAGATGCCGACCGAGATGATGTCGAGCAGGGGAATGAGCTTCTCGGGTTTATCGACGATTGCCGGGAAGATGTAGATGATGGCCGCCGTGGCGATGGAGAGCGGCAGTGCCATTGGCTGGTTGAGGATGTAGACGTTGCCCACTTGCAGCGTCATATCGCGCAAAAGACCACCGCCCAGGCCGCAGACCACGGCGAGTGCGACCGCGCCCACCAGGTCAAGCTTATGCTCGCGCGCGACCAACACGCCCGAGATTGATGCCGCGACAACAGCGAACATCTCGAGCCAAAAGGGGATAGCGACCATGGCATCCGAGGCATGTGAGGTAACGGTTATAGCAGCGACGACGGGCAAGATGGGGTCCTTTGAGTTGCGGGTTTGGATAATGCCCGTACATAGTACATGTTCGGCGGGCCTGGCGGCCCTATTGCTCGGTAAACGGTCGGGACTGGATGCGGGCGTAAGCACCAAACGTGCACGTCAGCCTCCAAAGACGTCGAAAAATGTCGGTTTTGGAGGGTGGTGTACACATTTGTGATTTTGGGCCGGGATCGAACGTGATACGGGCGCGGGTTGAATAGGAGGGATGTCCAAATTTTGAGCGAAGCTCAAAATTTATCCGGTCGGCTGGCGCCGACCGCGCTGCGCTAAAAACGCGCCGCTGGCGCGTTTTCTTTACGCTTTGCGCCCTGGCGGGTTCGAATCCCTCCTCCTCCGCCGTATTTGCTTGTTAGGGGACTCAAAACAAAAAAGCTCCCAATACCGGGAGCTTTCTCAATCTAAATGGCGGAGGAGGAGGGATTCGAACCCTCGTGACCTTATACAGGCCAAACGGTTTTCGAGACCGCCGCATTCAACCACTCTGCCACCCCTCCGCGTGGGGTAAAAACAAAGCAGGCTCAAAGGCCTGCTTTGGAATTAACTGGCGGAGAGTCAGGGATTTGAACCCTGGAGACGCTTTTGACGCCTACACGATTTCCAATCGTGCTCCTTCGGCCACTCGGACAACTCTCCGTTAAATGCGAAAGTCAGTATACACGAGGAATCGCAAAGTGCAAACAGAAAACTTGGCATTTTTTGAAACGCTTGGCTTCGTGACGGGATCTAGGAGGCCAAAAACGGGCTCTGACCAGCATGGCAGCATGCAGCAAATTGTTCAAAATAGGTATTTATAAACGACGTGGCAGCAATTTTAAAAATCTTTGAACGGTGTTGTGAGCCACTGGTATGCATTTCGCGACCATAGCCTTGCAATTGCTGACCTGCAGTTTGATTTGGTTTGTCCCCGTGGCGCCGTATCTTGTCCACAGATCCGTCAAGCATTTGGTCAGCATTTGGTTGGAAGACGCATGAAGTGCCGTGTGAGTATGGACATATGTGGAGGTCATGAGGTTGTAGCTGCATATTCTTGCAGCCTGGGAGGTTGAAAGATATTATTACCAAGTCTTTTCCTGCTTCAGGCGCACCTTCACGACCTGAAGCCACATTTGCCCAGAGGAGGTGACAATATGAAGGCTTATGAACTGCTGTTCTTTGTTGACCCGTCGCTCGACCCCGAGACTCGTCTCGCTGTTATGAAGCGTATCGATACCACGATCGCTGAGGGCGCTGGCAAGGTCGACTCCGTTGACGAGTGGGGCAAGCGCAAGCTCGCCTACGAGATCAACGACCTCACCGATGGTGACTACACCCTCATCAACTTCCACGCAGATCCTACCCAGATCGCCGAGCTTGATCGCGTCCTGCGCATCACCGACGCTGTGGTCCGCCACATGATCGTCCGTCGCGACGACCAGGAGTAAGACTGTCGTTTTGGACTGGGCTTGTGCCCCAAGAGGAAGTAGTGAGTTATGAGCATCAATCGAGTGAACATCACCGGTAACCTCACGCGTGATCCCGAGCTGCGCGCCACTGCCGGCGGAACCCAGGTTCTGTCCTTTGGCGTCGCCGTGAACGATCGTCGCCGCAACCCGCAGACTGGCGAGTGGGAGGACTATCCCAACTTTGTCGACTGCACCATGTTCGGCACGCGCGCCGAGGCCGTGAGCCGTTTCCTGGCAAAGGGAAACAAGGTCGCGATCGAGGGCAAGCTGCGCTACAGCTCTTGGGAGCGCGACGGCCAGCGCCGGAGCAAGCTTGAGGTCATCGTCGATGAGATCGAGTTTATGAGCTCCCGTGGTGGCCAGGGTGGCTACGATCAGGGCGGTTACGCCCCCGCAGCTCCCGCGCCCGCAGCACGTCCTGCCGCACCCGTGGCTACGCCGCCCGCGGTCGACGTCTACGATGAGGACATCCCGTTCTAAGGGTTGTTCACCTATTTTTGAGTGAGAGGCGGCTTCGGTTCGCCGAAGTTGCCAAATGAAAGGTATTTTGACATGGCTAATGATTTTTCTGCACGTCAGCCGCGTCGTAAGTACTGCCAGTTCTGCAAGGAGAACACTGAGTTCATCGACTATAAGGACACTCAGCTTCTCCGTAAGTACATGACCGACCGCGGCAAAATCAAGCCCCGTCGCGTCACTGGCGCTTGCACGCAGCATCAGCATGACATCGCCAACGCCATCAAGCGCGCCCGCGAGATGGCTCTCCTGCCGTACACCGTCCCCGTGGTTTCCTCTCGTGGCAACCGCGACCGCGGCTAAGAAGGGAGACGCATCATGAAGGTTATTCTTCTCGATGAGATCAAGGGCAAGGGCGGCGAGGGTGACGTCGTAGAGGTCGCTCAGGGTTACGCTGAGAACTTCCTGTTCCCCAAGAAGCTCGCTGTTGCCGCCACCAAGGGCAACCTCAAGCAGCTTGACGAGCGTCGCAACAACATCGCCAAGCGCGAGGCCGTCCGCCTGGCTACCGCCAACGAGACCAAGGCTGCCTTCGAGGGCAAGACGGTCACCGTTGACGTCAAGGTCGGCGACGAGGGCATCCTCTTTGGCTCCGTTACCGCCGCTATGATCGCCGACGCCATCAAGGCTCAGCTCGGTATGGACATCGACCGCAAGCGCGTCGAGCTCGGTAAGCCCATCAAGGTTGCCGGTGCCCACACCGTTGCCATCTCGCTGTACCGCGAGATCAAGGCCGAGGTTGTCGTTCTCGTTGGCGTTACCGCCGAGGAGCTCGCTGCCGAGGCTGAGGCTGAGGAGACCGCTGAGGTCGCCGAGGCCGAGACCGCCGAGGTCGAGACTGAGGCTGCTGCCGAGTAGCATTTGCTGCAACGCAACAACCTTGTTCTAAGAAGGGCGCTCTGGGAAACCAGGGCGCCCTTTTGTTTTCTACGCTCAGCGAGCGCTATGGCAGACGTTATGGTGAAGTCCCAATTGCGGGACCGTTCATCCGTTTGGTTCGGTGGTGATTGCCGGCGCGCGGTCCGTTTTGGGACCGTGGCTGATACTATGGATGCTCGCAAGCGATATGAATGAGGATGCTCATGGCATATGACGAAAGGGAGACGGGGCTGACGGTCGAGGACCGTGGCTCCAAGTTGGGTCTCCCTCAAAACCAAGATGCAGAGGCCAATGTACTGGCCGCCATGCTGCTATCGCCCGAGGTGGTCGAGGAGGCCCAGGTCGAGCTGCAGCCCGATGACTTCTACCGGCCCATTCATAAGACCATCTACACCGCGATGGTCGATATGTACAACAGCCGCATTCCCATCGACTCTATCTCGCTGATCGATTACCTGCGCAGCATCAACAAGCTTGATGCCGTGGGCGGCGAGGCCTACATTTTGGAGCTGATGGGTCAGACCCTGTCACTTGTGAACTGGCAGCACCATGCCGCCATCGTTCGCCGCGACTCGATGCTGCGCGAGCTGATCGGTGCCACCAACGAGATCAACGCGCTGGCCTATAACGCCCCTACCGACACCAAAGAGGTCGTGGAGTTGGCCGAGAGCAAGCTGCTCAAGGTCACGGCGCGCGAGGTCAAGTCGAGCTATAAGACACTGACCGAGTTTATGGTCGAGGCCTATAACGAGGCCGAGGAAGTGTGTAAGGCCGGTGGACAGGCCGCGGGCGTGCCCACCGGCTTCCCGTCGCTCGACCGCATGCTTATGGGTTTCCGCGAGGGTCAGCTCATCATTATCGGCGCCCGCCCTGCCGTGGGTAAGACGTCATTCGCTCTGAACCTGGCGCTGAATGCCGCCGCTGCGGGCTATACCGTCGGCTTCTTTTCGCTAGAGATGTCGGGCAAGGAAATTGCCCAGCGCCTGATTTGCGCCTACGCCATGATCTCGATCAGCGACTTCCGTACGGGCCGCATTAGCCCCGAGCAGTGGGCAAATATCAACGAGGCCACGCAGACCTTGTCTAAGCTCGACATCCTGATTGACGATACGCCCGGCACCACGGTGACCGAGATCCGCGCCAAGAGCCGCCGCATGCTTCACAACAAGGAGAAGGCCATCATCATCCTGGACTACCTGCAGTTGGTGAGTCCTCCGCCGGGACGTCGTTCCGAGAGCCGCACCGTCGAGGTCTCCGAGATGTCGCGAGGTCTGAAGATTATGGCCAAGGAGCTCAAGATTCCGCTGATCGCGCTGTCGCAGCTGTCGCGTCAGGTCGAGTCCCGTACCGGCAAGCGCCCGCAGCTGTCCGACCTGCGTGAATCGGGATCCATCGAGCAGGACGCCGACATCGTTATGTTCTTGGACCGCTCCGCCGATGAGGCCGAGGCTTCGCGTGACGATCGACCCGACGAGGGCGTTACGCGTATCGTCGTGGCCAAGAACCGTTCGGGCCCGATCGGTGACGTCGACCTGATGTTCCTGCCGGCATCCACCAAGTTCTATGAGCTTGATGGGGCGCATACCGAGGAGTAGGACAGGCGCCCGTTGCACGGGTATACTGGGAATGTTTTGTGCTTCTGCGTGCCGGCGTGGCGCGTAGACAGTCCATGAATGTAAGGAGTAAACATGCCGTCAACCGTTTTGGTCGGTGCCCAGTGGGGCGATGAGGGCAAGGGTAAGATCTGCGACCTGGTCGCCGGCGACTTCGATGCCGTCGTGCGCTATTCGGGCGGTAATAACGCCGGCCACACCATCGTCGTCAACGGTAAGAAGTACGGCCTGCACCAGGTGCCCTCCGGCATCATGTATTCCGACCATGTGTCGGTGATCGGTAACGGCTGCGTCGTCAACCCCAAGGTTGTCCTTGAGGAGATTGACATGTTCGAGGCCGACGGCATCACCACCAAGAACCTCAAGATCAGTGGCAACGCGCACATCATCATGCCGTACCACATCGATCTGGATGGTGCTTTTGAGCAGAAGCTCGGCAAGAAGAACATCGGTACCACCAAGCGCGGCATCGGTCCGTGCTACCAGGACAAGATGGCACGCATCGGCCTGCGCATGCAGGACATGCTGGACGAGGCGCTGTTCCGCGACAAGCTGGAGACCGCTCTTGCCCGCGTGAATCCCGAGCTCGAGCTCATCTATCACCTGCCCACCTACACCGTGGACCAGATCTGCGACGAGTACCTGCCCATGGCCGAGCGCCTGCGCCCCTACATTACCGAGACGAGCCTGCTGCTCAACAACATGATCGACGAGGGCAAGGACCTGCTGTTCGAGGGCGCCCAGGCGACGCTGCTCGACATCGACCACGGCACCTATCCGTACGTGACGTCTTCTAACTGCACCGCTGGCGGCGCCATCACCGGCTCCGGCGTCGGTATGAAGAATGTCGACCGCGTGCTGGGCGTCATGAAGGCCTATATCACCCGTGTCGGTTCGGGCCCCATGCCCACCGAGCTTTCCTATGAGTCCGAGGCCGGCCATACGCTGACCGAGGAAGGCTATGAGTACGGCGTGACTACCGGCCGTCGTCGTCGCTGCGGTTGGTTCGATGGCCCCATCGCCAACTACGCCTCGCGTGTCAACGGCCTCACCGATATCGCCCTGACCAAGCTCGACGTGCTTTCGGCCTTCGACACCATCAAGGTGTGCGTTGCCTACGACGTCGACGGCGAGCGCTACACGAGCGTGCCCGAGCATCAGGTTCGTTTTGAGCACGCCAAGCCCATCTACGAGGAGCTCCCGGGCTGGAAGTGCGACATCACCGGTTGCCGCAGCTTTGAGGAGCTGCCGCAGGAGGCTCAGGACTACGTGGCATTTATCGAGGATCTGGCACACACCCGCGTGACGTTCATTGGCGTCGGCGCCGATCGCGAGCAGATCATCAACCGATTCTGGAAGTAATCGGCACTATTCGGTTATTGCGATATACCCCTTTGCAGCCCAAGCGGGCGGCCGAGGGGTATATTTGCTTTGTAATGGGTCCGCATGGTTGGCGGGCCGTTCATCCATAGAGGAGGCACCCTTGAAGGCGGACACTCAAACCATCGACATCCTGTTGTTGGGCAGCGGCGGCCGTGAGCATGCTCTGGCAGCAAAGCTCGCAGCATCACCGCGCGCCGGCAAGCTCTACATCGCGCCGGGTAACGGCGGCACCGCGAGCTGCGGCGAGAACGTTGTTCTCGACGACTGCGATCCTGCGGCCGCGGCGGCGTTTGCCCAGAGCCACGGATGCGGACTCGTGGTAATTGGCCCCGAGGCTCCGCTCGTGGCGGGCGTGGCCGACGCCGTGCGCGCGGCGGGTATTCCCTGCTTTGGCCCGGGTGCCGAGGGCGCCCAGATGGAGGGCTCTAAGCTGTTTTCCAAGCAGCTCATGGAGCGTGCCGGCATTCCGACGGCCGCCTACGGCTCGTTTACTGACGAGGCTTCGGCTCTTGCCTATGTGCGCGAGCAGGGTGCCCCGCTGGTCGTGAAGGCTGACGGCCTGGCCGCAGGCAAGGGCGTTATCGTGGCGACTGAGCTTGCGCAGGCCGAGGAAGCCGTGCGCGAGTGCTTTGGCGGCACCTTTGGCGATGCCGGCAACACCGTTGTCATTGAGGAGATGCTGGTTGGCCCCGAGTGCTCGCTGCTGGCCTTTACCGACGGCAAGACCGTGCGCCCCATGGCCACCTCGCAGGACCACAAGCGTGCGCTCGAGGGCGACAAGGGCCCCAACACCGGTGGCATGGGCGTCTACAGCCCGGTGCCCATCGTGACCGACGAGGAGCACGCCACCATGGTGACGGTCATGGAGCGGACCGTGGCCGAGCTTGCTGCCGAGGGCATCGATTACCGCGGCTGCCTGTATGGCGGCTTTATGCTCACCCCCGCCGGCCCCAAGGTGCTGGAGTTCAACGCCCGCTTTGGCGACCCCGAGACTCAGGTCGTGCTCCCGCGCCTTAAGAACGACCTGGTCGAGGTCATGCTGGCTTGTGCCAACTGCGAGCTCGATCAGATTGAACTCGATTGGCGTGACGAGTGGGCTGTGGCTGTTGTCCTGACGAGCGCGGGCTACCCCGGCAGCTACGAGAAGGGCAAAGTCATCACCGGCATCGCCGATGCCGAGGCCATGGAGAACGTGACCGTGTACCATGCCGGCACCGCCGTGGTGGACGGTCAGCTCGTGACCAACGGTGGCCGAGTGCTTGCCGTGACCGCGCTGGGCGATACGTTTGAGAACGCTCGCAACCTTGCCTACGAGGCCTGCGAGAAGATTGATTTTGAGGGCAAGACCCTGCGTCATGACATCGGTCTGCGCGCGCTGCGCGGCCGCGACGCCTGGGATGCCTAAAGTCCGAGAGGGATGAGACGGATGGACGAGAAGAACGAAGAGCTCGTGGACGCGCAGATCGTCGAAGAGGACAGCCGCATGTATGGGCACGCCGAGGGCGAGCCTGGTGGCGAGGTCGCAGACGAGCCGGCGCTGGTGCTGGGCGACGACGACCCTCACGATGCCGAGCTGCACGAGAAGATTCTTTCGGAGGAGTGTGCCTGGAAGGGCAAGATCCTCGACGTCCACCGTCTTGAGGTTGAGCTGCCCAACGGTCACCGCAGCGCCCGCGATGTGATTCGACATCCTGGCGCGGCGGCCGTTGTGGCGCTTACCGAGAGCGGCAAGATTGTGCTGGTGCGTCAGTACCGCACCGCCATCGACCGTGTGACGGTCGAGATTCCCGCCGGCAAGCTCGATCCGGGCGAGGATCCGCTCGATTGCGCCAAGCGTGAGCTGCACGAGGAGACGGGCTTTAGGGCCGGCCGCATTCGCTTTTTGACGTCGATTGTCACGACCTGCGGCTTCTGCGACGAGATCATTCATATCTACCTGGCCACCAAGCTCGAGTTCGATGCACCCAACCCCGATGATGACGAGTTCGTCAACGTGGACCTCGTGCCGCTGCACGAGCTGATCGACGCCGTGCTCGACGGCAAGATCGAAGATGCCAAGACCGTCGTGGGCGCCTTGGCCTGCGATAGCATCGCGCACCGCCTTGGGGGCGCGGAGCTTTAACGAGTGGGGGTAGCCCTGGGACAAGTATTGCTGATTGCTTTGTCCCAGGGCCTTACGTTGCTGATATTTCTTTGAGGATCACATGCTGAAGAGGTTTCTTTCGTATTACAAGCCCCAGATGGGGCTTTTTGTTGCCGATACTGTTTGTGCCCTGGTGCTTGCCGCCATTGACTTGGCGTTTCCTATCATTCTGCGCAATCTGACCGGTGGGCTCTTTACCCAGGGTCAGGCTGCTATTATGCAGGCGCTCGGTATGATCGCGGTTGGCCTGGTACTGATGTATGCCATCCGTTGCGCCTGTCGCTACTTTGTGAGTTACTGGGGCCACGTGATGGGCGCGCGCATGGAGTCCAAGATGCGCGAGGACCTGTTCGATCAGTATGAGCGCTTTAGCTTTGCGTACTTCGATCGCAACAGCTCGGGTGACATGATGAGCCGCGTGGTCAACGACCTGTTCGATATCTGCGAGGCGGCACACCACGTGCCCGAGTGGATTATCATCTGCGGCATCGAGATCGTCGGCTCGTTCGTGATTCTCTTTGCTATTGCCCCGGTGCTGGCGCTTGCCATGGCCGTGGTGACGGCGGCGTTTGCGGTCATCATGTTTTGGCAGAACATGCGCATGCGCGAGGTCTTCAGCGACAACCGCAAAAAGATCAGCGGCATTAATGCTCAGCTGCAGGATTCGCTGGCAGGCATGCGCGTGGTAAAGAGTTTTGCGAACGAGGAAGCTGAGCGCTCCAAGTTCCGCGCCTCCAACGACCGCTATCTTTCGTCCAAGGAGAATATGTATCACGCCATGGGCGTCTACACTGCGACGTATGGTCTGCTCTCGGGCGTGCTGTACGTGATTGTGGTGCTGCTGGGTGGTTGGCTGGTGGCCCAGGGACAGCTGCAGGCGGTCGATATGGCGACCTTCGCGCTCTACATTTCGCTGTTCTGCACTCCGCTCGAGACGCTTGTGAACTCGGCTGAGACGTATCAGAAGGCCATCGCCGGCTTTAAACGCATGGACGAGGTGCTTTCGACCGCCCCGGATATCCAGGACAAGCCGGATGCCGCGGATCTGCAGGTGACGGCTGGCGCGGTTGAATATCGCGACGTGTGCTTTAGCTACGAGGATGTTGAATTGGGCGAGGGCGGCGCCGACGGGCGCCCTGTTATCGACCATATGGATCTGTCCATCAAGCCCGGCCAGACCATTGCGCTGGTTGGCCCCTCGGGCGGCGGCAAGTCCACAACGTGTTCGCTGCTGCCGCGCTTTTATGACGTGGCTGCTGGATCCATCAGCATCGACGGCCAGGACGTGCGCGACGTGACGCAACAGAGTCTGCGCCGCGCCATTGGCCTGGTGCAGCAGGATGTCTATCTGTTTGACGGTACGATTGGCGAGAACATCGCCTATGGCAGGCCAGGCGCCACGGCAGAAGAGGTCGCCGAGGCCGCTCGCCGCGCCAATATCGATGCCTTCATTGAGTCGCTGCCGCAGGGCTACGACACGGTCGTGGGCGAGCGCGGCAGCCGTCTTTCGGGCGGCCAGAAGCAGCGCGTAGCCATTGCGCGCGTGTTTCTCAAGAACCCCAAGATCCTGATCCTGGACGAGGCGACGAGCGCCTTGGATAACGAGAGCGAGGAGGCGGTGCAGGAGTCGCTCGAGCGCTTGGCGCGCGGTCGCACCACGATCATCATCGCCCACCGTCTCTCGACCATTAAACATGCCGACGAGATTGCGACCGTCGAGCATGGTCGCGTTGTGGAACGTGGTACGCATGAGCAGCTTCTCGCCCGTGGCGGCACCTATGCCCGTTACTATCGAATGCAGTTCGAAGGTGCGCGTGCGCACGAGCTCGACTGATTGATATGACAGGAAGTATATGGCTGAGAAGAACCCTTTGACTCCGGAAGAAGTGACGGAGTTATTCTCCGAGATCGACGCATCCGGCGTTTTGGATCCGACGCTTGCCAAAAAGCGCACCGAGCGCATGCGCGAAAAAGAGGCTGCTGCCAAGCGCGGAGACAAGGCGGCGCTGGCGCAGCTTCGCAGCGAAGATCGCGCAAGCCAGACAAAGCAGATTGACCCGCTGTCCGAGGACGACCCTTCGGGCTCGCAGGTGAGCCATACCATTACGAAGACCGCCATGGCTGTGGTCATCGGCATCCTGGTGCTGATCGTGGGCATGCAGATCGGCTACGGCGTGATGCGCCGCTTGAACACTGCCAACCTGTCCGAGAGCGTTTCGGTCGATACCGTTTCTACAGCACTCAAGGGTGGACTCGAGTGGGGCAACGGCTTTACGCAGTTCCCGCTCGACTTTACCGTCGATGAAGCCGATGAACGTACGGGCACGGTCGAGGTAACGGTGTTGGACACATCGTCTGCCAACGAGCTCGAGCTGCTGTCCAACGGGCAGATCCAGGCCGCGGCACTTGCGACCAATGCGCTGCTCAACGATAAGATCGACCGCGTGGTGTACAACGTGCACGCCTATATCGATGAGGACAGCAATATCCAGCATGATTCCTTCTTTGGCATGTTCCCCGCGAGGGGTCATCAGAGCGCCATTTTGACGTTTGTGTGGACCAAGAGCTCATCGACCGCCACGAGCATCGACTGGAAGATGCATATCGTGAGCATGGACGACACGATTGCCGAGCGCATCCAAAAGCAGGTGAACTCGGTGTCGTCGCTGATTGAGGACCCGGCGGTAAGCCAGACCAAGATCACGGAAGAAAAGGCCGAACGCGATCTGGAGCATCGCCTGCACGGCCGCGAGATCTTCCGCGGTGGCAAGCCCGACCGCACACCGTCCGATTTGCTGGAGCAGGATAAATAAGACGCCATCATCCCGCGTGAGCCAAGTGCCCGCGCGGGATGATTTTTTAATCCCCGTCCCAGAAAAATCATTATGCATAGAAAGTCATAATTATCATTTCGTAAACATTTCGATGAAATTAACGCCATGGCGCATACTTGCGGTTAAAATACCGCAAGGCCTAACTACCAACCTTTAAGCCGGTCCGGAGAGACCGGGAAGGAGAATTATGGCGAACAACCATACTGCGGGCGCTGCTGCCCGCACCTTCGCGCCCAGCGAGCTTTGCCAGCGCATGCTGGCCAAAACCAGCAAGGGCACCTGCGGTCCCTGCATCCTGTACCTTGAGGATGGGACCATTTTTTATGGACGTGCATGCGGCGCCGAGGGCACCGCGACCGGCGAAGTCTGCTTCAACACCTCGCTCGAGGGCTACTTTGAGGTCATGACCGACCCGAGTTATGCCGGCCAAATTGTAACCATGACCTATCCGCAGATCGGCAACTACGGTATCGACGAGACCGACGTCCAGTCGGCCTTCCCCGGCGACGCCGTGCGCCCTGCGAGCGCTCCGGCCATGCGCGGCATGATCGTTCGCGACATGTGCGCCACGCCTTCTAACTGGCGCTCGGCCGTTAGCGTGCCGGAGTACCTGCGCGCTCACGGCATCGTCGCTATCGAGGGTGTCGACACCCGCGCTCTGGTGCGCCATCTGCGCGACAATGGTTCCAAGATGGGCATTATCTCGACCGAGATCTTCGACGTCGACGAGCTTGCCGAGCGTCTGGCCGCAGCGCCCACACTGGTGGGCGAGAATTTGGTCAAGACCGTGAGCTGCCCCGCGCCTCACGAGTTTGCAGCTGCCGACCTGCCCGCCACGCATGACTTTGCGCTTGCGGTTGCCGCTCCTGCCCGTCACAAAGTGGTCGCCTACGACTGCGGTGTGAAGCGCGGCATTCTGGAGGGGCTGGTCCGCGCCGGCTGCGACCTTACCGTCGTGCCGTGGGATACGCCCGCCCAGCAGGTGCTCGACATGAATCCCGATGGCGTCTTTTTGTCCAACGGCCCCGGCGACCCCGATGCCGTGGTGGAGACCTACGAGCAGGTGCAGCAGCTGATCGGCAAGGTGCCGGTCTTTGGTATTTGTCTTGGTCACCAGATGATCAGCCTGGCCTGCGGTGCCCAGATGGAAAAGCTTAAGTTCGGTCACCGCGGTGGCAACCAGCCGGTCATGAACCTGGTAAGCCGTCGCGTGGAGATTACCGCACAAAACCATGGCTTTGGCCTGCTGTTCCCCAGCTTGGGCAAGCTTGTCCCCGAGCTTTCCGGCGGCGAGACCGAGCATGCGGCCGATGGAGATCTGCGCGTCTGGGTGCGCCGCGGCATCGCGCCGGTCGTGATGAACGAGCGCTTTGGCCGCATTCGCCTGACACATGTGAACCTCAACGACGGCACCGCCGAGGGCATCCAGCTGCTCGACGCCCCGTGCTTCTCGGTCCAGTACCACCCCGAGGCCTCGCCTGGCCCCACCGATGCCCACTATCTCTTTACCGCCTTTACGCGACTCATGGACGGCGAGGAGAACTACCTGGACATCGACACCGCGAAGGACCGCCTGGCTGGCTGGAGTTTCGCCGAGTCCGAGAACGCTGCGACCGAGGAGAACTAACATGCCTAAACGTACTGACATCAAGCGCATCCTCGTTATTGGTTCGGGCCCCATCGTTATTGGCCAGGCATGTGAGTTCGACTACTCCGGCGCACAGGCCTGCAAGGTGCTCAAGGAGGATGGCTTTGAGGTCATCCTGGTCAACTCCAATCCGGCGACCATCATGACCGACCCGGGCTTGGCCGACCGCACCTATGTTGAGCCCATCACCGCCGAGTTTATCGAGCGCGTGATCAAAAAGGAGCGCCCGGACGCGCTGCTGCCCACGCTGGGCGGCCAGACCGGTCTGAACGCCGCCGTCGAGCTGGCAAAGGACGGCACGCTCGACAAGTACGGCGTCGAGATGATCGGCTGCGACCTGGCCGCTATCGAGCGCGGCGAGGACCGCAAACTCTTTAACGAGGCCATGGCCGAGATCGGCCTGGAGGTCGCGCGCTCGGGCTATGCCTACAGCGTGGCCGACGCCGAGGCTATCGCCGAGCGCGTGGGATATCCCTGCGTACTGCGTCCGAGCTTTACCCTCGGTGGCGCCGGCGGCGGCATCGCGCATACCCACGAGGAGCTCGTCTCCATCGTGAGCCAGGGCCTTGAGCTCTCGCCTGCCCATGAGGTGCTGGTCGAGGAGTCCATCGAGGGTTGGAAAGAGTATGAGATGGAGGTCATGCGCGACCACGCCGGCAACGGCATCATCGTGTGCTCCATCGAGAATCTCGACCCCATGGGCGTGCACACCGGCGACTCCATCACCGTGGCGCCGGCGCAGACACTAAGTGACCTTGAGTACCAGCGCATGCGTGTCGCGTCGCTCGCCATTCTGGAGAAGATTGGCGTCGAGACCGGCGGCTCCAACGTGCAGTTTGCCGTGAACCCCCAGACCGGCCGCCTGATCGTCATCGAGATGAACCCGCGCGTGAGCCGTTCGTCCGCACTGGCCTCCAAGGCCACGGGCTTCCCCATCGCCAAGGCCGCCGCTCGCCTGGCCGTGGGCTACACGCTCGACGAGATCGTCAACGACATCACCAAGGCAACGCCCGCCTGCTTTGAGCCCACGATCGACTACTGCGTGGTCAAGGTGCCGCGCTTTGCCTTCGAGAAGTTTAAGGGTACCGACCCTACGCTCACCACGCGCATGAAGGCCGTGGGCGAGATTATGGCGATCGGCCGCACCTTTGAGGAGGCCTTCGGCAAGGCCATGCGCTCGCTGGAGGACGGTCACCAGGGCATCTGCGCCGGTGGCAAGGAGGGTGCCGACAAGCTGAGCGACGATGAGCTCGCTCAGGCCGTGGCAACCCCGACCGAGCACCGCATCTTCTTTGTGGTCGAGGCCCTGCGCCGTGGCTGGGACATCGCCCACATCCATGCCATCTGCGGTATCGATCCGTGGTACCTCAACCGTATCAACGACATAGTGCAGGTCCAGGAGAGCATCCGCGGCCTGCGTGTGGAGGATATCGACGCCGACGCGATGCGCCTGCTCAAGCAGTACGGCACGAGCGACGCCGAGATTGCCGCGCTGACCGGCTCGGACGAGCGCTTTGTGCGCGCCTATCGCAAGGGTCTGGGCGTGGTTCCCAGCATGAAGACGGTCGATACCTGCGCGGCCGAGTTCTCGAGCGCCACGGAGTACCACTACAAGACGTACGAGAACATCTACCGCACGAGCCCGGATGTCAAGAAGTGCGTGGCTCCCGACGAGACCACGCCGGCGGACAAGCCCAAGGCGATGATTCTGGGCGCCGGCCCCAACCGCATTGGCCAGGGTATCGAGTTCGATTACTGCTGCGTGCACGCGAGCTACGCGCTGGCGGCCCGCGGCTTCGAGACCATCATGGTTAACTGCAATCCCGAGACCGTCTCGACCGACTACGACACGTCCGACCGTCTGTACTTTGAGCCGCTCACCTACGAGGACGTCATGGACGTTATCGATGTCGAGCGCCCCGACGGCGTCGTGGTGACGCTCGGCGGCCAGACCCCGCTTAAGCTGGCGCGCATGCTCGAGGAGAGCGGCGTCAACATTATGGGCACCAAGCCCGACGCCATCGATTTTGCCGAGGACCGCGAGCGCTTCGCCGCCCTGCTCGACAAGCTGGGCATCATGTACCCGCCGGCGGGCCAGGCCACCTCGTTTGAGGAGGCCGAGGCCGTGGCCGCGCACATCGGCTACCCGCTGCTGGTGCGTCCGAGCTATGTGCTGGGCGGCCGCGGCATGATGATCGCCTACGATGCCGAGCATCTGCGCGATTACATGGCAGAGGCTGCGCGCATCAGCCCCGACTACCCGGTGTATCTGGACCGCTTCCTGGAGGGCGCAATCGAGTCCGATGTCGACGCCCTGTGCGATGGCGAAGAGGTATACATTGGCGGCATCCTGGAGCATATCGAGGAAGCCGGTATTCACTCCGGCGACTCCGCGACCTGCATCCCGCCGTTCAGCTTTAGCGAGAGCCTACAGGCAAAGCTTCGCGAGACCACGCGCCGCATCGCGATGGCGCTGGGCGTACGCGGCCTGGTCAACGTGCAGTACGCCATCAAGGGCGAGACCGTCTACGTGATCGAGGCCAACCCGCGCGCCAGCCGTACCGTGCCGTTTATCTCCAAGGCCACCGGTGTGCCGCTGGCCAAGTGCGCGGCGCGCATCATGGCAGGCGATTCCATCGCGAGCTTGGGCCTGCCGAGCGACGAACGTCAGCTGGACTGGTTCTGCATGAAGGAAGCCGTCATGCCCTGGGGTCGTTTCCCGGGCGCCGACGTCATCCTGGGGCCCGAGATGAAGTCGACGGGCGAGGTCATGGGTATCGCCAAGAGCTATCCCGAGGCATACGCCAAGACGCAGCTGGCGATCGACTACAAGCTGCCCGACCCGAGCGCCGGCAAGGTATTCATCAGCGTGTGCGACCGCGACAAGCGCCACATCCTTTCGGTCGCGCGTATCCTGCGTTACCTGGGCTTTGACATCTGCTCCACCGAGGGTACGGCGCGCGTGCTGCGTGGAGGCAACGTGACGTGCGAGATTGTGGAGAAGATTAGCGGCCCGCACGACGGCGAGCGCCCCAACATCGGCGACCTCATCGCTGATGGCAAGATCGCGGTGATCATCAACACGCCGTACGGTCCGGGCTCGCGTGGCGACGGCTATCTGTTGCGCACCGAGGCAGTGCGACGCGGTGTGACCTGCGTGACCGCGATGTCTGCCGCCAACACGTATGTGAGCGCCATCGAGGCAGTGCGCGAGGACCAGCAGGGTCACGGCAGCGCCAACGACATGGGCATGGACGTCATCGCCCTGCAGGACCTGCCGCAGCACACGGTGTAGGTTGAGCTGTCCGGCCGGGGCGGGAGGCGGACACTTTCTCTCGGAAACTGGGCTTCGCGAAGTTTTCCGAGAGAAAGGACCGCCTCCCGCCCCGGCCTGCGGTGACTTGGCCGCACCGTGTGCTGCCGAAGGGGCTTTGCGCGATGACTAGGGCTGAATAAAAAGTGAGTGTGGGATCCGCCGTTCGTTCGAACGGCGGATCCCACGTTAATATTTCAGCCAACGTACGTCATGGCAATATCCGGTAGGTCGCAGGGCGCTTCGCGGGCGGGCCAGGCTTTATCTGAACGACTTTGCGAAGCAACCGGAGTGAAGATAAAGCCTGGCCCGCCCGCGAAGCGCCACAAAGACCGCAGGGACGGGAGCAGCTATACTACTCTCAGTAGTTAAGGGTCGCGGATTCGCTGCGTCACCGCTCTCAACAGGAGGTCTATGTTTATGGCAGATCAAAAGCCGGTTGTCGGGATCATCATGGGTTCCAAGTCCGATCTGGGCGTTATGGAAGGCTGCACCGCCGAGCTCGAGGCACTGGGTGTGCCCTATGAGCTCGTCATTGCGAGCGCGCACCGCACGCCGGCGAAGGTCCACGAGTGGGCTTCGACTGCCGCCGATCGCGGTATCAAAGTGATTATCGCCGCCGCCGGCAAGGCCGCCCACTTGGGTGGTGTTGTGGCTGCCTTTACGCCGCTGCCGGTTATCGGCGTGCCTATGAAGACGAGTGACCTGGGCGGTATGGATTCGCTGCTGTCGATGGTGCAGATGCCTTCGGGCGTGCCCGTGGCCTGTGTGGCCATCAACGGTGCCAAGAACGCCGCCATCTATGCCACGCAGATTCTGGGTGCTTGCGACCCCGAGTACCGCAAGGTTATCGAGAAGATGAAGCAGGAGATGGCTGACGCCTAAGCGTTCCGCCGTTTCACCGCAGTATAAGGAGAGCCATGTCCGATTATCAGGGAAAACGATTCAAGGCTTCTCAGATTCCCGATCCGTCGAAGCCGGGTGCTGCCCATGCGGCGCAGCAGGGTCGGACATCCTCTCCTCAGCAGCCGCGCGCGCCGCGCCCCGTGACACCGGCGACGCATCGTCGACAGGACGCGCCGGCTGCATATCGTCCTTCGTCTTATAGCTCCGCTAAGAAGCCGCCCCGGTCTTCATCGCATGCCGCGCCGTCGGATTACACCGAGCCACCGCGCAAAAAACGCCGCTCCATTATTCCCATTCTGCTCATCATCATCGGTATCGGCCTGATTGTCGCCGCCGCCGCTATTTTTATTAATGCCCAGATTGGCTATAAGCAGGCGAGCGATTCGTATCAGAAAATCGAGAAGCAATATGTAAGCGATAAGGACGCCAGCGGCGTGCCGATTATCGACTTTGATGCGCTTGCTCAGACGAACCCCGAGATTGTGGGTTGGATTTACGTGCCGGGAACCAACATCAACTATCCCGTGGTGCAGACCAACAACAACTCCAAATACCTCAACACGCTGTTCGACGGAACGGCTAACGCGTCCGGTGCCATTTTCCTGGATAGCGATGACACCGCGCCGGGAATGGTCGACCAGCAGACCACGATCTACGGCCACCATATGAACGATGGGTCGATGTTCAACGTGATTTCGGACACCACTGATCAGGCGACGTTCGATAGCATCGAGTTTGTGTATTACATCACACGGGATGCTACGTATAAGCTGCGACCACTGGCGACCAAAGTTGTCGAGGACACGTATGCCAAGGCGCGTACGACCAATTTTGAGGGCGACGACGGGCTCAAGAACTACCTGTCCGAGATGCTCGACGGTGCCTCTGCGGTGGCGAGCGATGCCACCGATCGTGCCGCTTCGGCAACTAAGGTTGTAACGCTTGTGACCTGTCGTTCGCTGTCGCTGAGCAACACACGCGCCGTCATGGTGCTCACGCCGGTCGAGGAATAAGTTGTCCGAGAGTAGCTAAAAAGGCCCCGTCCCAAATTGGCTACTCGACGACGGTAAGGGAGAAATGATGCTTGAGAGTGGCAAATTGATGCCTTCGATTGATGTTTGGCTGCGCGAGGCCAAGGCCGATGCTTCGGCGGCAGGCTGTGGGATGTATCTGACGCATAACGGTGTGGTGCGCGCGACGCCCAAGGCCGAGGTGCGCGGAGTCGAGACCGATGGCGTGGCGCCAGGCCACAGGGTGGGCGGCATGGTCTTTGACTACGACGCCGAAAAGGTACGGTCTGCTATCGAGGCCACGCGCGCGATGCCGGGTATCGGCTATGTGCGCGTGTGGCTGGCAAGCGGCGAGCTTGCCGTAGGTGACGACATCATGCTCGTGCTCATCGGCGGGGACATTCGCCCACACGTGGTCGATGCACTGCAGGCGCTCGTTGGCACCATCAAGAACGAATGCGTGAGTGAGGTCGAGCGCGAGGCGTAGAGGCTTGCGTCGATAGAAGGCTCGTTTATAAAAATGCCCGCCGGTACGTGTGATACCGGCGGGCATTTTGCGTTTTGGGCGCGGTGGGCGCTACACGCGCGTCGCATCCTTGGGGCTCATGGTCATGCTCTGGAAGCGGTTTTCCATGTATTCGTTATCGAAGTGCTCTCCGTAGAACTGTGCGACGGGAATGTCCGGCTCCGTGCCGTTAACGCGCTGGTACCAGTAGTCGAGCGACTGCAGCGTCATGACGCCGTCGACCAGCATGATAACGGTAAAGATGACGGTGGCCGAGTAGCGGCTCTTCCAGGGGATCTTGTTGATAAGCTTAAGTAGCCTCGGCAGCAGCAGCTCGATCCAGATGAGGCCGCCCAGGCCCCACAGGCAGGCAAAGCCCGTGCAGGTGCGTCCGCCCGTGAGGACCACGAGCGGATCGGGCAAACCGAACAGCGTTATGTGCGAGTAGCTCCACGAGACCACGCCAAACGCGGTCTGCATAAACCAGCCCACGAACACCTCAAAGCTGGCGCCGAGCAGGGCGCTCACCAAAAAGATAATGATGGGGTTCTTTTTGTAGAAGCGGTTAAGCACCATGGTCATGAGCACGGCGCCAAATCCGTAGATGGGGCTGAAGGGGCCAAACAGCATGCCGGCGCGGTTCTGATAGACGCCCGGGTCGTCGACCGTCATGTGCCAGATGTCCTCGGCGATCAGGCCGAGTATGCAGCAGACAAAGAACACCCAGAACAGGTTGAAGTAGTTGAGCTTGATGTAGCCTTCGCCGGTTTCATCGCGGCCGAGCATGCCCTCGGCGGCGGCGTCGCGGTCGAGCATCTCCTGCAGGCGGCGCTGCAGTTCGCGCTCCTGACGCAGCGTGGGGTCGACGGTTGCCGAAAGTGCAACGAGGATGCCGAGCTGGATCGCGGGACGCAGTAGGAAGGGCCCGATGCCCTGGAGCATCACGTCGACCAAAAGCTCGACGACGGTGAATGCAATAAGGATGTAGGACAGGCGGGCGGCGTTGCGGCGCTGGTTCTTGATAAGGTCCAGGCCAAAGATGATTAGGATGACGGCACTTGCCGCAGAGAGCATGATGCCGGCGACGATAAGGCCGACTGCGACGAGCGTGTTGTCGCCGAGGTTGGCGGCGGCGTTGCCGTTGATGAGCGCGGTAATGACCCGCCACATAAAGGCAGCGACCGACGGGAGCGTGCCCACGCCGGAAAGGATGCACAGGACGGCGTACACCTTAATGATGAGGGGGATCTTCTTGACCTCCGTGGCGCTGGGGACGCTGGGGTCGAGTTCGTTTCGATCCATACAGAACCTTTCTCGCTTTGTTGTAGGTTATAAGGATACGCCGCCGACCTGCCAAAAGACAGGACGAACGTCCCAATTGCAACTTTGTAATCCCCAACGGTGGACGCGGCGGCCATCTGGGGGCGCGGGCGCTTGCACTGGACAGACCGATAAAATGTTTGGCAACAAAACTGATTATTAGCTCGGTGGGCTTTTAAAAAGCGCTGCTCATGCGCCGGGGAGCGCGTCGCGCCGTGCGTATAATAAGGCGGGTAACGCCAAAAATACGAGGCTCTGAGGGGATGCCATGTCTCAAGAAACCATCCGCGCGGCCGAGCGTGCCGCGGGACAGGTGAACACCATGTCGACGTATGATCCGGACTCCGACCAGCTGCATGAGGAATGTGGCATTTTCGGCGTATGGGCGCCCGATCGCGACGTGGCTCGACTGACGTACTTTGGCCTGCGTGCACTGCAGCACCGTGGCCAGGAATCGGCGGGAATCGCCGTGGGTGACGGCGGCACGGTTATGGTCCGCAAGGATCTGGGCCTGCTCGACCGCGTGTTCTCCAACGCCGACCTGTCGACGCTCTCCGGCCAGCTGGCCGTGGGTCATGTGCGCTACGGCACTGCCGGCGCCAAGAGCTGGGAAGCCTCTCAGCCGCACCTCTCTACCATCAATAGCGTCATTATCGCGCTCGCGCACAACGGCACTCTGGTCAACACCGATGAGCTGCGCCGCCAGCTGATCGAGCTGGGTGTGCCGTTCCTCTCCAATTCGGATTCCGAGGTCGCGACCAAGCTTATCGGCTACTTTACCCAGCGCACGGGCCATCTGCGCGAGGGCATTCGCAAGGCCATGGAGCTCGTGCGCGGCGGCTACGCCATGACGCTCATCAACGAGCAGGCGCTCTACGCATTCCGCGATCCGCACGGCATTCGCCCGCTCGTGCTGGGCAAGCTGGTGGACGAGGGCCTGGACCAGGCCGATGCCGTAGCCGTTTCGCAGCTGCCGTCACAGGACGGCGCCGCAACGGTCGACTCCGCCGTCCGTGTCACGCGCGCCGGCGGCTGGGTCGTTGCTTCCGAGACCTGCGCACTCGACATCGTGGGTGCCGAGTACGTCCGTGACGTCCGTCCCGGCGAGATCTTGCGCATCAGCGCCGAGGGTCTGGTATCCGAGCAGGGCGTGCCTGCAGCCGAAGAGCCTGCTAACTGCATCTTCGAGCAGGTCTACTTTGCCCGCCCCGACTCCATCATGAACGGCAAGAGCGTCTACGCCTGCCGTTATGACATGGGTCGCCAGCTGGCACATGAGGAGCCCGTCGAGGCCGACCTGGTCATCGGCGTGCCCGACTCCGGCCTGCCGCCCGCGGAGGGGTATTCGCACGAGAGCGGTATTCCCTTTGGCGAGGGCCTTATCAAGAACCGCTACGTGGGCCGTACGTTCATCGAGCCTACGCAGGAGTTACGCGCCATGGGCGTGCGTATGAAACTCAACCCGCTGCGCGACAACATCGAGGGCAAGCGCCTGGTCGTCATCGACGACTCCATTGTGCGCGGCACCACCATGGTGCAGCTCGTCAAGATGCTGCGCAACGCCGGCGCCAAGGAGATTCACATTCGCATCAACTCGCCCGAGGTCATCTGGCCGTGCTTCTACGGTATCGATACCGACGTGCAGTCGCAGCTTATCAGCGCCAACAAGACGGTCGACGAGATTTGCGAGTATATCGGCGCCGATTCGCTGGCCTTCCTTTCGGTCGAGGGCCTGCTTAAGGTCATGCCCAAGGGCGGCTACTGCGACGCGTGCTTTACCGGCCGCTACCCCGTGGCGATTCCCGAGAGCTTTGGCCGCGACAAGTTTATGGAGGGCTTTAAGCCCCGCAACCTGGATAAGCCGCTGCATTTTGACGACGACGCCGTGGTCGAGAAATACGACGACCGCAGCTGGGAAGAGGAACACGGCGAGGCCTAAAACCTGCCATGTGGGGACAGGTTTATTTTGGTAGGTTTTACCTGCTGTTTTGTTGATATGACGGCGCGCGTTGTTATGGCGCGCGCCGAAATGAACGCAACTATGAGCACCGTTTGGCGCCCGCGCGGCGCCACGGTAGTGGGAGAGGAAGGCTCAGATGAGCGACAGCAAGCATGTGACGTATGAGGACGCCGGCGTCGATACCGCCGAGGGCGGCCGCGCCGTCGACGCTATTAAGCAGATGGTTAAGGACACCAACCGTCCCGAGGTCATCGGCGGCATCGGTGGCTTTGGTGGCCTGTTCTCGGCCGCCGCGCTTAAGGATATGGCAGACCCGATCCTGATCAGCGGTACCGATGGCGTGGGCACCAAGCTCGTGCTCGCCCAGATCATGGACCGTCACGAGACGGTGGGCCAGGACCTGGTCGCTATGTGCGTCAACGACATTCTGGCTTCGGGCGCCGAGCCGCTGTTCTTCCTAGACTACGTTGCCATCGGTCACATCGAGGCCGAGCACATGGCAAAGATCATCAAGGGTGTGGCCGACGGCTGCAAGCTCGCGGGCTGCGCGCTCGTGGGCGGCGAGATGGCCGAGCACCCGGGCGTTATGGCTCCGGCCGACTACGACCTCGCCGGCTTTACCGTGGGCGTCGTCGACCGTCCCAAGATGCTCGACCCCGCAAGCGTCCGCCCGGGCGATGTGATCCTGGGCCTGCCTTCCACCGGCGTGCACTCCAACGGCTACTCGCTCGTGCGCAAGGTCATTGGCGTCGACGGCATCAAACCGGGCACGCCCGAGGCCGCCGCTAAGGCCGAGGAGCTGAGCCGTCCGCTCGAGGAGCTCGGCGGTGCATCGCTGGCAGACGCCCTGCTGGCCCCCACGCGCATCTACGTCAAGCCGATCCTGGAGCTGCTGCGCGGCGGCGCCAACGTGCACGCTATCGCCCACATCACTGGCGGTGGTATTACTGAGAACCTCAACCGCGCGCTCGCCGACGACGTCGACGCCGTGGTCACCCGCAACGGTGCCGAGATGGGTTGGGACGTTCCGCCCGTCATCACCTACGTGTCGCGCCAGGCCGAGCTCGCGCCCAACGAGGCATGCAAGACCTTCAACATGGGCGTTGGCCTGTGCCTGATCGTCGCCCCCGAGGACGAGGCCGCGGTGACCGAGGCTCTGGTCGCGCTGGGCGAGAAGCCGTTCCGCGTGGGCGAGTGCGTCGAGGGTTCCGGTAAGGTCGTGTACTCCGATGAGCGCTAACGAGCAGATGGCTGCTGCCGGGAGCCTGGGCTTTGTGCCCTACACCCGTCCGACCGGCACCGATACGGTTGAGCCGCTCAAGATCGGTGTGCTCATCAGCGGTTCGGGTACCAACCTGCAGGCGCTGATCGATCTGATCGCCGCCGGCAAGCTCAACGCCTCGATTGAGCTTGTGGTGTCGAGCCGTCCTTCGGCTAAGGGTTTGCAGCGCGCTGAGCGCGCGGGTATCCAGACGCTCACGCTGTCCAAGGATGTCTATGCCGACCCTATTGCCGCCGACGAGATCATCGCGCACGAGCTTCTCGAGCGCGGCTGCGAGTATGTGGTCATGGCCGGCTACATGCGCATGGTGCACACGCCTCTGCTGGCGGCGTTTCCCAACCGCGTGGTCAACTTGCATCCGGCGCTGCTGCCGAGCTTTACCGGTGCGCATGCAATTGACGATGCCTTTGCGCGCGGCGTCAAGGTAACTGGCGTGACCGTGCATTTTGCCAACGAGATCTACGACAACGGTCCCATCATCGCCCAGCGTGCGCTGGCTGTTGAGGAGGGCTGGGATGTCGACATGCTCGAGGAGCACATCCACGCGATTGAGCACGTGCTGTATCCCGAGGTCGTGCAGATGCTCGCCGACGGCCGCGTCCACGTGCTGGAGAGCGGCAAGGTCGCAATTGACGCGCCTCGCGGCTAGCGGCGCACAGTACAATTTAGCCGAGTAGTCAGGGTGGTCATTGGCGCCAAGGCGCGTGTGGCCACCTTTTGTTTTGGGTAGTCATCGGGGACGTTCCTGAATGACTAGGTGAGAGAGGTGAGCGCATGGCGGATAACGAAGCGCTGTTTACGCCTGAGCTGGTGTTTTTTGATTGGGAGTGTGCAACGCCGGATGAGGTGTTTGCGCGGCTCGAGGGCGAGCTTGCACCACGTGGCTACATTGCCGACGGTTGGCTCGACGCCGTTCGCACGCGCGAGGATGCCTATCCCACGGGCCTTGCCATGCCGGCGGCAAACATTGCCATTCCGCATACCGACCCGGGTTTTGTGGCCAAGCCCTATATCGCGGTGGTGAAGCCCGCCACGCCCGTGACATTTAACGCTATGGCTGGCATGGGCGCTCCGGTGCCGGCGCAGATCGTCATCAATCTGGGCATCGCCGAGCCGGGTGGCCAGGTCGAGGCCCTGCAGGCGCTCATGAATATCTTTATGGACGCCGATGCCGCAGCCGACGTGCTCGGCCAGACCACGCCCCAGGGCATGGTCGACGCCATCCGCCGCCACTTCTAAGGTGGGGCTGAGTCGGCACTTGGGGACTGTCCCTAACTGCCGGCTGCTAGAGCTGTCCCCTTTGCACCAAAATGGTGCAGATTAACCTGTCCCCAATGCACCAAGCGTGCCGCGGGGGCTGCGTTGTGACACAATGGCGTTTGTTCGATTCGTTATGCGAAAGGCCAACTATGGCAAATAAGAAAAAGAACCCCGCACCCGAGCCGACGCCCGAGCAGCAGGCTCGCGCCGCCTCCAGCTCTCGCAAGAAGCAGCGCAAGACCCGCGTGTCCAAGACCGTCAAGATCGTCCTGGTGGTTATTGGCGTGCTGGCGATGTTGCTTTCCGTCTCGGCGATGGCGTGCTCCGGCCTTATGTCGCAGGCCGAGGACACCTCGGGCTACAAGCTGACCGGCGGTGTTGCTGCTACTATCAACGGCACCAACCTCACCGAGGACACCGTGACCAAGCAGATCATGAGCATGCGCACGTCCTACGGCTACACCAAGGACAAGGACTGGGCGCAGTATCTGGTCGACAACGACCTCACGCCCAAGAAGTACCGCAAGCAACTCATCGACTCCTACACGCAGCAGATTCTGCTTCAACAGGCACAGAAGGAGAACGGCGTGACGGTGTCGGACGAGGAGGTCGAGAAGGCTTGGAAGGACGCGTGCAAGAGCGCGGGCGGCGCCAAGGCCTTTAAGAAGACCCTCAAGACCTACGGCTATACCGAGGATACCTACAAGGATTCGCTCAAGGAGAGTCTGGCGCAGCAAAAGCTTAAGGATGCTGTGGCGCCCACCAGCAAGCCCAAGGACAGCGAGATCGTCGATTACATCAACGAAAACCTGTCCAGCTACAACGACGCCCGTCGCTCGTCGAACATCCTGATCAAGGTTGATTCCGACGCTTCCGACGAGGACAAGGCTGCCGCCAAGGCCAAGGCGCAGGAGTGCCTGGACAAGATCAACTCCGGTGAGCTGAGCTTTGAGGACGCCGTTGAGCAGTACTCCGAGGACACCGGTTCCAAGGAGAAGAAGGGCGATGTGGGCTGGGATAAGCTCACCACCTTTGTCGACAGCTACCAGACGGCGCTCGAGGGGCTCAACAAGGGCGACGTGAGCGAAGTCGTCGAGTCGACCTATGGCTACCACATCATCAAATGCACTGACTACTTCCATGTCGATAATCAGGTTGATGACATTAAGCAGGTACCCAAGGACATCAAGAAGTACGTCTCTAACGTGGTGAAGACGCAGGCGGCCAGTACTGCATACAGCGAGTGGCTGGAGCAGTACAAGAAGGACGCCGACATTACCGTCAACCCCATGCCCAAAGACGTGCCATACAACGTCAGTCTGAAGGGCGTCACCAAGAGTTCGACCGACGATTCGTCGACGACTGAGTAATCATGGGGCGGTGCTCGCGCGAGTGCCGCCCACGCTATTAGAGAGGATTTGCAGATGACCAACGAAGAGCTGCAGAAAGAAATGATCGCGGCCATGAAGGCTAAGGACAAGGTTCGCCTGTCCATCATTCGCCAGGTTAAGGCTGAGGTGAAGAACATCGAGGTCAATGAGCGCCGCGATGTGACCGAGGAAGACGTCAACAGCATGATCAAGCGTCTGATCAAGCAGACGAGCGAGACGCTGGAGATGTCCATCAAGGCCGGCACCGACCAGGAGCGTACCGACAACCTGACCGAGCAGGTCAAGATTCTGGAGAGCCTGCTGCCCGCGCAGGTTTCGGGCGAGGAGCTCGAGGCTCTGATCGAGCAGGTCATCGCCGAGCTGGGCGCCACGTCCAAGAAGCAGATGGGCCAGGTCATGGGAGCACTCGGCAAGGCCACCGGCGGCAACTTCGATAAGCCGGCCGCGGCAAAGATCGTCGGCGCAAAGCTCGCGTAATTTGTTACGCGGTTTTACCAAACCGCGTAACGGCTCGACGCTGCAAACCCGTACACACGGCAATCTGACGTTCAATTTCAAGGGCGCGACCATAAGGTCTGCGCCCTTTCATTTCACGTCACCTTGCTCGCGTGTACGGGTTTTCGCTGACTTATGCTCAACAAGGGCGGTTGTATTATTTTCGGCACTCATTGGGGACAGACTTAAATGAGTACCCGCTCATTGGGTACTCATTTAAGTCTGTCCCCAATGAGTGCCCGAGTGCCCAATGAGTGGGCGGAAGATTGCGGGTTCTTTACGGGAATGCAGTGTGGGCTGCGGAAACGTGGTTCTTTCCGTACAATAGTTCAACTCGTGTAAACGCAGGGAAGGGACATTCATGGCAGACATGATCGAGATCAAGCATCTCAACAAGTACTTTGGCGACCTGCATGTGCTCAAAGATATCAATCTCACCGTCAAGCGCGGCGAGAAGCTCGTAATGATCGGGCCTTCCGGCTCGGGTAAGTCGACGCTCATCCGTTGCGTCGATTATCTGGAGGAGCCCACGTCGGGCGAGGTCGTCATCGACGGTACGCCGCTTACCAAAAAGAATCACCTGGAGATGGCTCGCAAGTATAGTTCCATGGTGTTTCAGCAGTTCAACCTGTATCCCAACATGACGGTGCTCGGCAACCTGACGCTCGCGCCCATCAAGCTGCAAAAGAAGAGCAAGGAGGAGGCGACCGAGATCGCCATCGCCGCGCTCAAGCGCGTCGGCATGGCGCATAAGGCCGGCGAGTATCCGCAGAACCTCTCGGGCGGTCAGCAGCAGCGCATCGCCATCGCCCGTGCCCTGTGCACCAAGCAGCCCATCATTCTGTTTGACGAGCCGACCTCGGCGCTCGACCCCGAGATGGTCCAGGAGGTTCTGGACGTTATGATTGAGCTTGCGCAGGAGGACATCACCATGATCTGCGTGACGCACGAGATGGGCTTTGCGCGCCAGGTGGCCGACCGCGTCATCTTTATGGAGGACGGCCGCATCCTGGAGGAGGGTACGCCCGAGCACTTCTTCGATAACCCCGAGAACCCGCGCTGCCGCGAGTTCCTGTCCAAGATTCTGCACTAGGCGCGGTGATGGACATGACGGATATGACGAGGGCGGCCGTGTCGCGCCGCCACTTTTTGCAGCTGGCCGGCGCCGGCATGCTTGCGCTGACGGGGACCGCGCTTGCCGGTTGCGGCAACTCCACCAGCGGCGAGGGCTCCGACAAGGGGTCCAAGCTTGCGGCCATTAAGTCGCGTGGACATCTGAATGCCGGCGTCAAGAAAGATGTTCCCGGCTACGGCTATTACGACACCGCCAAGGGCCGCTTTGAGGGCATGGAAGTCGATTTGTGCTACCAGATCGCCGCTGCCGTCTTTGGCGTGAGCTACAAGGATGCCCGCGCCCAGGAGCTTGTCGAGTTTACCGACGTAACGCCCAAGACGCGCGGCCCGCTGATCGATAACGGCCAGCTCGACGTGGTCGCGGCGACCTACACCATCACCGACGAGCGCAAGAAGAGCTGGGATTTCTCGACGCCGTATCGCACCGACTACGTGGGACTCATGGTCAAGAAGCGTTCGGGCTTTACCTCGATTGAGGACCTGGACGGCAAGGTCATTGGCGTGAGCCAGGGTGCTACCACGCAGGGACTGATCGAGCAGATGATCAAGGACAACGGCTTTAGCTGTAAGCCCGAGTTTAGGGCCTTTAGCGGCTATCCCATCATCAAGAGTTCCCTCGACGCCGGCAATATCGACGTCTTTGCCATGGACCGCTCCACGCTGGCCGGCTACATGAACGAGACCGTTGAGCTGCTGCAGCCCGAGGTCAAGTTTGGCGAGCAGGGCTACGGCGTGGCGACCAAGAAGGGCTGCGACCTTTCGGCCGTGGTCGATCAGGTGATTTGCGATCGCCTGGCCGACGGCTGGCTCGACCAAGAGGTCAAGACCTGGGGTCTTGTATAGGCGCATCGTCCAAGGAAGGAATCAAATGCTCGAAGGATTATTTGACGCCGACCGTTGGTCGACGACATTTCAAAACATGGGGCCCTTCTGGGAGGGCTTTGGCGTGACGCTGCAGGTGGTCGTTGCCGGTCTGTTGCTGTCGCTGGTGCTTGGCACGCTGCTGGGCGTATTCTCTACCACTCGCTCGCGCGTGCTGCGCGCCATAAGCCGCGTGTACGTGGAGTTTTACCAGAACACCCCGTTGCCCGTGCAGGTGCTCTTCATGTACATGGCCGGTCCGCAGTTTTTGCAGGCCATAACCGGTGCCGACCAGCCGGTGCGCATCGCGCCGTTCGTGCTGGGCTTCTTGGGTGTGGGCCTGTATCACGCGGCCTACATTTCGGAGGTCATCCGTACTGGTATCGAGGCGGTTCCGCGCGGTCAGATGGAGGCGGCCCAGAGCCAGGGCTTCACCCGTGCGCAGGCGTACTGGTACATCGTGCTGCCCCAGACATTCAAGATCATTCTGCCGCCGCTGTGTAACCAGGCGCTCAACCTGGTCAAGAACACGTCGGTGCTGGCACTTGTGGCCGGCGGCGACCTTATGTACCGTTCCGATAACTTTGTGAGTCTGTACGGTTACCTGCAGGGATACATCGTCTGCTGCCTTATGTACTTCATCATCTGCTTTCCGCTCGCCATGCTGGTGCAGTGGCTCGAGCGCCGCTCCAAGGAGCGTCCGCGCGGCGTGAGCCTGGCCGAGCTGGGGCTCGACAACGTAGAGGAGGCCTAGCGCATGGAAATCTTCAACGCGACCAACCTGCTCTACATTTGGGGCGGCTTTGTTAAGACGATCGAGATCTCGGCGCTGTCGATCTTTTTCTCGCTCATCTTTGGCACGGTCCTGGCGCTCGTTAAGAGCTATGCGCCCCGCCCGTTCCGTATTTTGGTGAGCGCCTATATCGAGCTGTTCCGCTGCACGCCAAACCTGCTGTGGATCCTTTTTATCTACTTTACGGTGCAGGGTTTGGATATTGTGATTTCGACCATCGCCTTTACGCTGTTTACCAGCGCTGTTATGGCCGAGATTGTGCGCGGCGGCCTCAACTCGATTCCGCGCGGTCAGTTTGAGGCAGCGCAGAGCCAGGGTTTTGGCTTCTTTGCCACCATGCGCTACATCATTCTGCCGCAGACGTTTAAGACGATCATTCCGGCGCTGTTTAGCCAGTGCACGACTGTCATCAAGGACAGCTCGTATCTTTCGGGCATTAACGTGGCCGAGCTCATGTACACGGCAAATGTCGTGATGGCCCACGCGATCGACCTGTCGCAGGTGCTTATGCTCTACGGCTTGGTATTTGCGATGTACTTTGTGCTCAACTTTGGTATCTCGCTGCTGGTGCGAGCATATCAACGCCGCATCGTGGCCGCATAGTCCTGCTTCCCCAAGCACGGCACCTTGCCCCTCAATCGTCGCTTGCGTACATTTAGTACGCGGCGCTCCTCTTTCGGGGCAATCTGCCGCACTTGGGAAACCAGGACGGTCGTAAGTGACAAAATGGGAATCAGGAATCGCCTATTTCTCATTTGTTAGAAAGGAATCGCGATGAGCGATCTGGAGAACAAGAAGAGCCCCGTGGTCATTACCATCGCGCGCGACTTTGGCGCCGAGGGCCACGAGATTGGCCGCATGCTTGCCAACGAGTTGGGGATTCCGCTGTACGATAACGAGCTGCTGGTACGTGCGTCGCTGCGCGCGGGCGAGTCGCTCGATAAGATGGCTGCCTATGATGAGCGTCTGGCCGTGGAGAACATGGCGTTTCTGCCCGACCGCTACGATGCGCGTTCGTACTCGGATAAGTTGTTCCAAAAGATGAGCCAGGTGATTTTGGATCTGGGCGAGACCGAGAGCTGCATTATCGAAGGCCGTCTGTCCGATTACCTGCTGCGTAACAACCCCAACCACATTGCCGTGTTGGTGACCGCGCCCTTTGAGGACCGCGTCGAGATCGTGCGCAAGAAGCGTGGTCTTAACAAAAAGAAGGGCGCCAAGCTGGTCAAGCAGCAGCAGAAGGCGCGCGAGGCGTTCTATAAGCGCTACAGCGCCGGCAAGTGGAAGATGACGAGCGGTAAAGACATCGTCGTCAACCGCGCCAAGCTGGGCCGCGAGGGCTGCAAGGATGTCATCGCGGCGGCTTACCGCTACAAAGTAGCGCAGCTCGAAGGCTAACCGACCAAAAACCACCACAAAGGGTACAGGCACCTTTGTGGTGGTTTTTGTTTTAGGCCGAGGGGAAGGCTTTGGTGAGACCGGCGCGCGTTTGCGTGTCGATCTTTTGGTAGATAGAGCTCAGGTGGCGCTGTACCATGCGCATCGAGATGCCGAGTTCCTCGGCGACCTGCTTGAGCGGGCGTTCGTCCTGGGTTACTGCCATGAGCACGTCGACTTCGCGCGGAGTGAGAGCGTGGTTGGCGATGAAAGCTCGGCGCTGCTCCTTGATGCTCGGTGCTGCCAGTGCCTCCTCGGCTCGTTGCTGGTGTTCGCGCTCCTGCTTGGTTTGGGGCAGGCGGAATAGGCCCGCGGCAACGAACGCAACGCTGGCCGCTACGAGCAGCATGAGCGCACCGATCATGATGAGGGCGACGTTGCCAGAGGTCACAAGCGCAAGCGAGACGCCCGACGTGGTGAACGCGCACGCGTTATTGGCCGCACGGCCCATGCCGGCCCAGAGGGCGGGCGCGTGCATGCGCGGTGCCAGCTGTGTAAACGTGGCGGTAAAGAACGTGACGAAAAAGTCCGAGCTCAGGTAAAAGACAACAAGGCCAAGGTTGGGATCTGCCCCGGCCTCGACGGCCAGGATGGAACTGGTCGAGAGCACGGCGATGCCGAGCATGACAAGTCCCATGTAGCGACGCTCGGCAAGATCAAAGACGATGCCGGCGGCAAGGTCGCTTGCCGCCAAAAAGAGGCGCGGCCAGGTTTGCACGGCAATGGTGCCGTGGGCGTTGGAGAGTGTGACCACGTTGTCGAGGGTCGAGAACAAGCAGGCAAGAATCACGACGAGCGCGATGCTCCAGCATGCCTGTTTGGCGAGGGCATGAGAGGGCTCAACAAAGGGATTGATGGCAGGCCTTTCGGGGGGCGCGCTTGGCAATCGCATGCTCGTTGCCTTTTGCGCTGGCAGGTGCGCCACATGAGAATTTGTGCCCCGGGATCCGGATATCTTCCCGTAACATGGTGTTACAGAAGCACCCCTTACGACAAGGAGGCTCATATGCGAAAGCAAATCCATGACAACCCAATCGACCACGGCTGCTCGTGCGCGCTCTCCCACGGAACGTGGCGACGTGTGGGCGCCAAGCTTGCCTGCGCGGGGGCTTGCGCGCTCATGGTCGGTCAGCTGCTGCTACCCAGCGTGGCGCTCGCCGCCAAATGGGTCAACGTCGGCGGCACGCAGTACAACAAGGGCGCCGGCGACGAGGCCGGAACGTGGTCCTGGGACGGCGCCGACGACATGAAGCTCAATGGCTACAACGGCGCCGGTATCAGCGCTCAGGGCAACCTCAATATCGGCGTGACGGGCACCAACACCGTAACGGCCGATTCCTTGCAGAGCGCTATCGAGGTCAAGGACGGCAACCTTGCCATCACGGGGGAGGGAACCCTCAACGCGACGGCCGAACCACAGAAGAGCAGGAGCGCTGTTAAGGTCGAGTGCGGTAGCCTCGCCATCTCGGGCGACGTGACTCTCAACGCGACGGCCGGGACCGATACGATAGCGGTTTCGGGGGACGGTAAGGCCGGCGGCGACGTGGACATCCGCGGTGCCAACGTTAACGTGACGGCAACGAACAAAGTGCCTCATACCATCGGCATTCATACGCGGGCAGGCAACATAACCATTAACGAGGGTGCCGACGTCCACGTCGAGGCGGAGGCGAATGGGGGGCTCAATGCCGTTGCAGTCTATGCCGAAAACATCTCCTCCGAGCATGGAGGCTGCATCGCGGTGGATAACGCAAAATTAGATGCGGCGGCGCGTAATGCAAACATGTTGTCGGTCGCCCTGTATTCGTCCGGGGGTAAGGATACATATTTGAGTATTACCAACGGGGCGGATGTTACGCTCGTGGCGAGTGATAGTGTCGAGGTTTTGGATGGTGTTTGGATGCGCGCGCAGGACGGCGTGTCGCGGGTGCTCGTCGAGAATTCGAGCCTTACAGTTCGATGCGGTGACGGAACTGGCCACAGTCGTAAACATGGCTACGGAATATATTCCCAGTCCGGCTCCCAGTCCGCCATCCCTCGAATTGACATCATTAATTCAAATGTTGAGGTGTCGGGTAATGCAGCGGCAATCTACGCTGTCAATCAAGGTGATGCAGCCCCTTGTCTCTCAATTGATGGCGGATCGGTAGTTACGACTCCCGCCGGCGGCACTGTGCGAGAAACTACGGGAAACGGACTCGTCATCGGTGCTGCCGGGTCGTCCACTATCCAGGATGTTAGGACCTCCGACGAGGTTGCCCGCAGCGTGGTAATCAGCTCCGGAGATGCGGTCGAGCCTGAGCCCACGCCGCAGCCTGAGCCTACCCCGGCTCCCACGCCGCAGCCAGGCGGCGGAAGTGAGACTGGCACGCCGTCCGTGACGCTGACTCAGGCGAGTTCCACGACTGCTGCCTCCAAGCCGGCCGCGAAGGCCACCGCTGCCCAGAAGTCCGTGGGCACTCTGGCCGCCACGGGCGACAACGCCGCGACGGCGGCAGCGGCCCTTGGCATCGCCGGCGCAACCGTTGCCGCTGCCGGCATCGCCGCAACCAAGCGCCGCAAGCGCTAGGCTTTTGGTGGCAGCGCCCATTCTCGGCTTTTACAAAATCTCGATCTGTAACACCAAACCTGATAGTTGGGCTCTAGGTGTTACAGATTGAGACGAACTGTTCAGCCGCTAACCTAACGTCTCGATCTGTAACACGTGGCGAGGAATTTGGTCTCTAACTGTTACAGATTGAGACAAACGTCGGAATTGGTTCGCCGGCCAAGTCCCCGACCACCACAAAGGCGCATGTCCCCTTTGTGGTGATGGGTTGGCCGGCATAGAGAAAAGTCCCCGCCGGGCGTGTGCTCGACGGGGACTTTGCCGTTTGGTGGCTAGCGCTGCAGGTGATTACTCGCCCAGCAGGCTCTTGGTGATCGAAGCGGCGGCCTTCTTGCCGGCGCCCATCGCCAGAATGACCGTAGCGGCACCGGTGACGATGTCGCCGCCGGCCCAGATGCGGGGATCGGTGGTCTGGCCGGTCTCCTCGTCGGCGACGATGTAGCCCCACTTGTTGAGCTCCATCTTGCCGCCGATCTTGGCAGCGAAGGGGTTGGCGTTGGTGCCAATAGCCGAAATCGCGACGTCGCAGGGGATCTCCTCGATGGCGCCCTCGATGGGCACCGGGCGACGACGGCCGGACTCGTCAGGCTCGCCGAGCTCCATCTTCTGGACCTTGACGGCGCACACGGAGCCGTCCTCGCCAGCGACAAACTCGAGCGGGGAGACGAGCGGCAGAACCTCGACGCCCTCGGCCTTAGCATGGTGCAGCTCGGCGCGACGGCAAGGCATCTCGTCCTCGGTACGACGGTAGGCGATGATGGCGTGCTCGGCGCCCAAGCGCTTGGCGGTACGGACGGCGTCCATAGCCACGTTGCCGCCACCAAAGACGACGACGTTCTTGCCGTGCTTGGTGGGGGTGTCGTACTCGGGGAACTTATTGGCCTTCATCAGGTTCACGCGGGTGAGGTACTCGTTTGCGAAGAAGACGTTGGGCAGGTTCTCGCCGGGAACGTTGAGGAACTTGGGCAGGCCAGCGCCGGTCGCCACGTAGATGGCGTCGAAGCCCTGCTCGAACAGCTCCTCGGCCGTGGCCATGTTGCCCACGACGGAGTTGTACTCAAACTTGACGCCCATGTCCTCCAGGCCGTCAATTTCGCGCTTGACGACTGCCTTGGGCAGACGGAACTCGGGGATGCCGTAGACCAGCACGCCGCCGCCGGTGAAGAAGGCCTCGAAGACGGTAACGTCAAAGCCGTTGCGGGCGAGCTCGCCGGCGCAGGTGATGCCGGACGGGCCGGAGCCGACGACGGCGACCTTCTTGCCGTTCTTGGGGGCCATCTTGGGCGTGGAGGCGAGCTCGGGGCGGTCACCCAGGAAGCGCTCGAGCTGGCCGATGGCCACGGGCTCGGACTTCTTACCACGGATGCACTTGCCCTCGCACTGGTTCTCCTGCGGGCAGACGCGACCGCAGATGGCGGGAAGCATGGAGTCCTCGCGGATGGTATCGAGAGCGCCGCCGAAGTCCTTCGCGCGGATCTGCTCAATAAAGCGGGGGATGTTGATGTTGACGGGGCAGCCCTCAACACAGAACGGCTTCTTGCAGTTGAGGCAGCGCTCGGCCTCGGCCAGCGCCATCTCCTCGGTGAAGCCCTTGTCGACGGGGCGGAAGTCGCAGGCGCGCTCGGCAGCCGGCTCCTCGTTATCGGGGGTGCGGGGCGACTTCATATCGGCAACGAAACGACCGTTAACTAGTGGCATGCGCAGCTCTTTTCCTCATAAGCCTTGAGGGACTCGCCCTCTTCGGAACGGTAAGCGGCCTGGCGGGCACGAAGGTCATCCCAGTCGACCAGGGTGGCATCGAAGTCGGGGCCGTCGACGCAAGCGAACTTGGTCACGCCGCCCACCTCGACGCGGCAGCAGCCGCACATGCCGGTGCCGTCAACCATGATGGGGTTGAGCGACGCGGTGATGGGGGTGTCGTACTTCTGGGCGGTGAGGGTCGAGAACTTCATCATCGGAACGGGGCCGACGCAGAAGACCTGGCTCACGGCCTTGTCCTGCAGCAGGCGCTCCAGCGGAGCGGTGACAACGCCCTGCTCGCCGTAGGAGCCGTCGTCGGTGGTGATGTGAATGTGGTTCTCGTCGAGGAGCTCGCGGAACTGGTCCTCCATGAGCAGGAGGTCCTTGGTGCGGGCGCCCATGATGGCGTGCACCTCGTGGCCGGTCTCGACCAGGTGCTTGGCGACCGGGAAGGCAATTGCCAGGCCGACGCCGCCGCCAATGACGGCGCAGGGGCCCTCGGCCATCTCGGTGGGAACGCCCAGCGGGCCCACGACATCGCGCAGCGACTCGCCGGCCTCGTAGGTGGAAAGCATCTCGGTGGTCTTGCCGATCACCATGAAGATGAACTCGACCCAGCCCTCGTCACCGTTCCAGCCGGCCAGGGTAAACGGGACGCGCTCGCCCGTCTCGTTGGCGCGAACCATGAGGAACTGTCCAGCGTGCGCATGCTTGGCGATCGCAGGCGCCTCGATGCGGAACTTGAACACCTTCTCCGAGAACTGCGTCTTCTCCAGGATCTTATACATAGAACCCCTCTCTTGTTAGGGCCGCCGAACCGTGCCTCCACGGAAATGGACGGTAGCCCGAGTAAAACCGTACGCGCACAGGCGTTGTGCAGACATACGGTGCAAATTATACCCTCATGGACATGCTGTTTACGTGTGTCTTCGGCGGTTGGGAAAAGGGCTTATCCACTTCGACCTACCAAATAGGGATAGGTTTATTTTGGTCGGTTTTATCAGGCAAAACGGCAAAGGGGACCGGCCTCGGGTTGTGATGAGGCCGGCCCCCTTTGGGGTGTTATGCGTGTATGGCGGCGCGGGGTTTATTGCGATGCAGCCACCGGGGCGTTTCCGCAGATAAAACCTGCCAAAATTAACATCCCTAAACGGTAGGTTTTAGTGCTTGCCGTTGGCGGAGGCGGCGCCGTTGACGTGGTCGCGGGCATAGATCACGCCGTGGACGATGGCCAAACCGGCGGCATCTGCGGCGCGGGCGCAGGTGTCCCGGAAGTCCTCGGCCTCGCGGGCGCGCAGCTGCTTGAGCACGTAGTCGGCGACGGCCATCTTGCCGGGAGGGTTGCCGATGCCGGTGCGGATGCGGCTGAAGTCGCGACTGCCCATCTTGTCGATGATGGAGCGCAGGCCGTTGTGGCCAGCGTGGCCGCCGCCCACCTTAACACGTACGTCGCCGGCGGGGATGTCGAGCTCATCGTGGATCACGAGCAGCTCCTCGGCCTTGATCTTGTACTCGCGGCAGAGCTTGGAGATGGGGCCACCCGAGGTATTCATATACGACTGCGGCTTGACCAGCACGATCTGGCGCTTGCCGCCCTCTTCCTCGGCATCGTTGATATTGATGAGCGCGACCTCGGCGCCTGCCTGGTTTTTCCAGTACGTGACACCGGCCTGACGGGCCAGCTCATCGATTGCCTTAAAGCCGGCATTGTGGCGGGTCTCGGCATATTCCTCGCCCGGGTTGCCAAGTCCGGCAACCATGCGAATCTTGAGCGGCTGTGCAGCTGCCATAGGCTTCCTTTCGTTACATAAGTAGTTCGTTCAACGACAAAGGCTACCACGCCCGCCGAAGGCGAGACTTCGTTTCAGCGAAATCCCACCAGACAAAAGCGCGGCCGCGGCAGAGCGAGCCGTCGGAACAGAAGAAACCCCCGCGCGACCTTTGCGAAGCAAGGGGGAGCGCGGGGGTTTCTTCTGTTCCGACGGCGATGCGCCGGGTTGCAAGGACGATGCGATTACAGCGCGAAGTCGCCGCCGACGAGCGTGGAGACGGGCTCCTCGTGGTAAACGGCGGAGATGGCCTGAGCGAACTCCTCGGCGACCGAGATAGTCTTGATCTTGCCGCCGACCTCGACGGGGATGGCGTCGGTGACGACGCACTCGACGATGGGGGCATCGTTCAGGCGCTCGATGGCCGGACCGGAGAAGATGCCGTGGGTGGCGCAGACGTAGATGTCGCCGGCGCCCATAGCCTTGAGCTCCTTGACGTTGGCGCACAGGGTGCCAGCGGTGTCGATCATGTCGTCGTTGATGATGCAGGTCTTGCCCTTGATGTCACCGATGATGCCCATGACCTCGGCGGCGTTGTGGCGCGGACGGCCCTTGTGGGCGATGGCCAGGTCGCAGCCGAGCATGTCGGACAGCTTCTTGGCGGCCTTGGCGCGACCCACGTCGGGGGAGACGACAACCAGGTTGTCGGTGTCGAAGTGCATGTCGTTGTAGTACTGGCCAAACAGCGGCAGTGCGGACAGGTGGTTAACCGGGATATCGAAGAAGCCCTGGATCTGGCCCTGGTGCAGGTCGAGGGTGATGATGCGGTTGACGCCGGCGCGCTCGAGCAGGTTGGCGACGAGGCGGGCGGTGATGGGCTCGCGCGGGCCGGCCTTGCGGTCCTGGCGGGCATAGCCGTAGTGGGTGATAACGGCGGTGATGGAGCGGGCGGATGCGCGCTTGGCAGCGTCGGTGGCGATGAGCAGCTCCATGAGCATGTCGTTGACGTTGCCGCCGGCCACGGACTGAATCAGGAAGACGTCGGCGCCGCGGACGGTCTCGTCGTAGCGGGCGTAAATCTCACCATTGGCGAACTGCTTTAGCGTAAGGCCCGAAAGCTCGACCCCAAGGTACTCAGCAATCTTCTGAGCGAGGGGACGGTTGGAGGAACCGGAATACACGCGGATGGACTTGCGCATATTCTCCGACTTCTCGGGATCATTAATCGGCATTACCCTTCTCCTTTATACATCGAATGCCATATAGATGCCTTGTTGCATTGTAACCGCGCGGCGGGGTTTATCGGGTCCTGATAACGTCTTTACCGCCAACGGACACGAACCGACCACTCATCCGGTTGCGCAGGTCACGATAGAAAAAGGAGCCGCCCCCCATGGAACAGCTCCTTAGATGCTTGGTAAAACGTTATACCTCGTCGTCCTCGTGCAGACGGCGGCGATAATCGGCGGCCCAGCCCTCAATGTTTACCTGACGGGCGCGGCCCAGGCCGAGCGCGTCTGCCGGGACCGGCTCGGTGATGACGGAGCCGGCGGCCACGAGTGCACTGTCGCCGATCTGGGCGGGCGCGACCATCATGGTGTCGGAGCCAATGAAGGCATCCTTGCCGATGACGGTCTTGTGCTTGTGGACGCCGTCGTAGTTGCAGGTGATGGAGCCCGCGCCCACGTTGACGCCGGAGCCCATGGTGGTGTCGCCGATGTAGGACAGGTGCGGCACCTTGGAGCCCTCGCCGATCGTGGACTTCTTGATCTCCACGTGCGTGCCGGCCTTGGAGCCGTCGAGCATGTGGGTGCCCGGGCGCAGGTAGGCGCGCGGGCCGCAGTCGACGCCGTTCTCGATGACGGCCTCGATGGCGATGGTCTCATCGATGGTGCAGCCGCTGCCGACGGTGGTGTCGGTGAGGCGGCTGTTGGGGCCGAGCTGGCACTCCTCGCCCACGGTGACGTGGCCGATCAGGTGCGTCTGCGGCCAGACGACGGTGTCGCGGCCGATGGTGGCATCAGGGCCGATCCAGGCCTGCGTGGGGTCGATGAAGGTAACGCCCTCGGCCATCCAGTGCTCGTTGATGCGGTCGCGCGCGATGGCGGTAAGCTGTGCGAGCTGGATGCGGCTGTTGACGCCCAGGCCGTCGCGGTAGTCGTCGCAGTGGAAGATGGAGACTGCCTGGCCGTGGCCCTTGAGGATCTCGAGCATGTCGGGCAGATAGTACTCGGACTGCGCGTTGTCGTTGCCGATCTCGTCGATGTGGGCGGCGAGCTGCGCGCCGTCGAAGGCGTAGCAGCCGGCGTTGCACTCCAGCAGTGTGGCGGCCTGCTCGGGCGTGCAGTCCTTCTGCTCGATGATGCGCTCGATCTGACCATCGGCGCCCAGCTTGATGCGGCCGTATCCGAAAGGATCGGGCGGGGTCATGGTCATGACGGTGCAGGCGAGCTCGCCGGTGGCGACGGTTTGCGCGAACTTGGCGACGGTGTCGGCGGTGATGAGCGGCAGGTCGCCGTTGAGCACGACGACGGGGCCTTGCGTGATGCCACAGGCCTCGAGCGCGACCTTCACGGCATGACCGGTGCCCAGGCGCTCGGTCTGCTCAACGCACTCGACCTTGGTGGCACTGGTGGCGTAGGCGCCGTCGATGAGGGCGCGCATCTCGTCGGCGTGGCTGCCGATGACGACCACGACGCGGCTGCAGCCGGCCTTGATGGTAGCGTCGACGATCCACTGGACCATGGGCTTGCCCAGGATCTTGTGCGAAACCTTGCAGTGGTTCGACTTCATGCGGGTGCCCTCGCCGGCGGCGAGGATAATTGCGGTTGCGTCCATGTGATCTCCTGTTACGTTATAGAGACGTGTGTTTGGAAACGATACACGGCGCAATATGATACCGCAGGCATATGTTGAGCGCGTAGCGATTGGTTTGCGGCGGTTGAGGCTTGCGCCGCCGGCGTGGCGTTTGTGCTGCTTGCGTGCGGCGTTGGCGGTGCTGCGGAGCTGTCGTTTGAGCGAGGGGACGGGGGTGCCCGTGGACAACATACAAGAGGAGTTTGGCGGCGAACCCGTCGCGGCATTCTCGATGTCGCATCCGGCTGTGCCGGCCCTCTACATGGTGCTGACGCTGGGGCTCACCATGTTCTCGATGCAACCGGTGCTGATCGCGCTGTCGCTTGCGGGCGGGCTGGCGTATGGATTTGCGACGCGTGGGGCTGCCCGCACGCTGGGCGCACTCCGCTGGCAGCTGCCGGTGATTTTGATCGTTGCGGTGCTCAATCCGCTGTTTAGCGCCTCGGGTTCGACGGAGCTGTTCCGTATTGGCATGCGCGCGGTGTATCTGGAGAGCATGGTATACGGCCTGTGCATGGGCGGGCTGTTCGTGGCGAGCGTGTTGTGGTTTGAGGCTGCGGCATCGATGCTCGAATACGACAAGGTGCTCGCGCTGCTGGGCAATGCCGCACCGGTGATTGCGCTCATGATCTCGATGTGCATGCGGCTTATCCCGCAGTTTTTGCGCCGCGGTCGTACGGTGTTGGCGGTGCAGGATGCGATTGATGTGCCGGGCCGCGCGCCGGCCGACCCCGTGCGCTCGCGCCTGCGGGCGTCGAGCGTGTTGATGGGCTGGGGCATGGAAGATTCGCTTGAGCGCGCGGATGCCATGCGCTCGCGCGGGTGGGGTGCTGCGTCGCGCCGTACGACGTATGCGCGGTATCGGCTGGCGCGCGGCGATGCTGCCGCGCTGGTTGGACTTGCGGTGTTTGGTGCCGCCGCGGTGGCGGTGGCATGGACCGCGACGACGCAGTATTCGTTTTATCCGCAGCTCTCGGTGCCGGCGCCGTGGCTGGGCTATGTCGTGTACGCTGCATGGATGGTGCTGCCCTGCGTGTTGCATGCGATCGATGAGAAGAGGTTTGGCTGATGGCTCGGTTGGATAGGGGCCCGGTGTCGGGTGCGGCGTGCGGCCCGGATATGCCGGCGATTGAGGCGCGGAGCCTGAGCTTTGCCTACCCCGGGGCTGATGCTGCGGTGCTCGAGGGGCTCGACTGGTCTGTTCCCCAAGGTGCATTTGCGCTGCTTGTTGGCGGTACCGGATCGGGTAAGTCGACGCTGCTGTCGCTGCTCAAGCCCGAGATCGCTCCGGCGGGCGAGCGCACTGGCGATGCGCGCGTGCTGGGCGAGAACGTTGCCGACATGGACGTGCGCGCGTCTGCGGAGTGCGTGGGCTACGTGTTCCAGGATCCCGAGAACCAGATTGTGTGCGAGACCGTGTGGCACGAGATGGCGTTTGGCCTAGAGAATCTGGGGGTGTCGCGCGACGAGATGCGCCGCCGTGTTGCCGAAACCAGCTATTTCTTTGGTCTGGAGGACTGGCTTCATCGCGATACCGATACGCTTTCGGGTGGCCGCAAGCAGCTGCTGTCGCTTGCCGCCGTCCTGGCGCTGCGTCCGCGTGTGCTGCTACTCGACGAGCCCACGTCTCAGCTCGATCCCGTTGCCGAGAAGAATTTTCTGCACGCGCTGTTTCGTGTGAATCGCGAGCTGGGCTGCACGGTTGTTGTGGCTACGCATCAACCGCGCCCAATGCTCGAGTATGCGACGTGCGCGTATCGGATTGAGGGCGGCCGCGTGCGCGAGGTGGCCGACATTGCCTCCTTGGGGCATCGCGAAGAGCTGTTTTCTGGCGAGGTGCCAGGGTGGGGTGGCTCGCGGCGTGCAAAAAACGGAATTTTCAGCATCGCTGGTGGCCGGCAGGGCTCTTTAGACCCGCACGCGGACGTTGCGGGTGCGAAAAAGGGACCAAAAACGGACAAATCGACTAAATTTGAGGCGCAAATCTTGCCGCAGGACGACTCGGGGGCGTCATCGCGCGCCGGTGGATGCAGAATACTCCCAAAAATGTACGCTGGCTCGGCCACCACCTTGACAGGAAGCTGGTTTCGCTACGATCGGGCGTCCGGCTGGGTGCTGCGCGGACTCGATGTGGCGTTTTCGACTGGCGCGGTGCATGCGATTGTGGGCGGAAACGGCTGCGGCAAGTCGACGATGCTCTCGGTGCTGGCCAAAACGGTCAAGTTGCAGCGTGGTCGCATGGTGCGTGGGGCGGCATCGGCGGCGCTGCTGCCTCAGAATCCCAAGGCGTTGTTGGTTGCCGAGACGGTGCGCGACGAGCTGATGGAATGGGCCTCGACCTGCGGATATGACGAGAACTTGGCGCGGGAGCGTGCGGCGAGCTTGGGGCTGTCGGGTCTGGATGGGCGCCATCCGTACGATCTTTCGGGCGGGCAGCGTCAACTGCTTGCATTGGCAAAACTGCTGCTAATCGGCCCCGAACTGCTATTGCTCGATGAGCCCACCAAGGGTTTGGACCTGGCCAGCCGCCGCATCATCGCCCGCGCCCTGCGCGACCATGCGCAGGCTGGCGGCACCGTCGTCATGGCGACGCACGACCTGGACTTTGCCGAGCAGGTTGCCGATGACATTTCCATGATGTTTGATGGCGAGATCGCCTGCATGGAGCCGCCGACCGACTTCTTTGCCGACAACGTGTTTTATAGGGCGTGATGGGATGGCGGATTATCGCATCGTGCGCCTACTCGCAAAACTGGAGATACCGCTGCTGCTGGCGGTGCCAGCCGTGATGGCTGCGGCGTTGCTGGCGGGCGTTGAACAGGCGGCACTTGCCATGCTTGTCGTGGTGGCGCTGGTGCTCGCGCTGTTCTTTGCGGGCTACGAGGCGTCGCGCCCGGGCTTACGCCAGATTATGCCAACGCTGGTTCTGGCGGCGTTGGCTGCGGCGGGGCGCATTCTGTTTGGCCCCATTCCCGACTTTAAACCGGTGAGCGCCATCGCCATTATCGCGGGGGCGACGCTTGGTTGCCGCAATGGTTTTATGGTTGGCGCGCTGGCGGCGCTGACCAGCAATTTCTTTTTTGGACAGGGCATGTGGACGCCGTGGCAGATGTATGCCTGGGGGCTCGTGGGATACGTTGGCGGTGCGCTGGCGCATGCCGGCGCTTTTGATCGCGCCGATGGCACCGTGCGTATGCCGGCGCTGCTGACCTACGGCTTTGCTTCGGGTTTGCTGTACGGCGTTGTGATCAACGCCTACGACATTATCGGTTTTGTTCAACCGCTCACGTGGGCGGGTGCCATGGCGCGTCTTGCCACGGCGGTGCCGTTCGATATCACGCACGGCCTTGCGACCTGCGTGTTTTTGGTCGCCCTGTACAAGCCTTGGTGTCGCCGCATCAACCGAGTCGTCGTGAAGTACGGACTGTAGGGCTGGTTGCGCCGGGGCGGGAATCAATACTGCCGAAGTGCCATTTTAAAACTATGCCGGTTTACGGGGCCAGATTGGCACAAGCAGACCATGCCGGCTATTTTTGAAATAGAGCAAGCCGTTTACCTGCGGTTTTATTATTTCGGAATTGCGTATGGTTGGGGGTTCGCGATTCAGCCCCGTAAACCGGCATAGTTTTGAAATAGCCGGCTGATACGACGGGCATCGTGGCCCTCAGAGAGCCAAATTGATCCGTTTTCTTTCGCCTCCAGACGTTCCCAGGGAATCAGCTGAACCCGCCCGCCACGGAATCGGCCTATCTACTACGTTTGGCCCGACACCCCCAAACACAACCGCGTTTTATGAAAAACCGCAGGCTTTCTACCTGCGGTTTTCTTTTTGCGTTGTTCGCTGTGGTTGAGGGTAGTGGCTTAAACGTAGTAGATGGGCCAGTTTCGTGACAAGCGGGCCGCGTGGATGCCCTCGCGAGGTGAAAATGATCCCTTTTCCTCCGTCCCCAGGGGATTAGTTGGGGCTAGAGCTCTAGGGTGAGGGTGACGGGGCAGTGGTCACTGCCAAAGATGTCGCCGCGGATGCCGGTGTCGCGTACGTTGTCGGCGATTGCGTCGCTTACCAGGAAGTAGTCGATGCGCCAGCCGGCGTTGTTCTTGCGGGCATTAAAGCGGTAGCTCCACCAGCTGTAGACGCCCTCGACGTCGGGGTTTGCCGCGCGCCAGGTATCGGTAAACCCGGCGTTGAGCAGCTCGGTGAACTTGCCACGTTCCTCGTCCGAAAAGCCAGCGTTGCCGCGGTTGGACTTGGGGTTCTTAAGGTCGATCTCCTCATGCGCCACGTTAAAGTCGCCGCAAGTTACGACGGGCTTGCTGGACTCGCGTTCAAGCGCGCTCAAAAAGCCGCGATAGGCATCGTCCCAGGCCATGCGCACATCGATGCGCGCGAGCTCATTTTGGGCGTTGGGCGTATAGACGTCGACAAACCAGAACTTGTCGAACTCCAGCGCGCAGACGCGGCCCTCGGTCGCGGCTTGGGCAACGAGCTCGGCAGCCTCGCCTTCGCCGGCGTAGGGTAGCAGCGCGTCGGCGCGCAACACGCGTAGCGGTTCCTGGCGGCTAAAGACCGCAGTGCCCGAATAGCCTTTACGCTCGGCGTAGCTCCAGGTTTGGCGATAGCCGGGCAGGTCAATATCGACCTGGCCTTCTTGCAACTTGGTCTCTTGCAGCGCCAGGATATCGACGTCGAGTTCTTGCGCGATCTGGATAAAGCTCGGGTCCTTTTTGAGCACGGCGCGCAGGCCGTTGACGTTCCACGAGGCGAAAGTGTAAGTCTGAGGCATGGTGTCCTTTCGACGGGGTTGGCAGGCTTAAGATTAGCGCAACAGGGGCGGGGTGGGCTCCGCGCATGCTGACTTAAAGGTCGCATGCTGGGACATCGCTCGACGCCGCCCGATCAACAAGGACGGAGGGCTCATATGACGCAGGCAATATCGGATCCCAAGCAGGCCTCCGCCGCGCTGGCGGAGCTTTTTGATACCCACGAGCGCGTGGTGTTCTTTGGCGGCGCCGGTGTTTCCACGGCAAGCGGCATTCCCGATTTTCGCAGCGTTGACGGCCTGTATCACCAGCAGTTTGCCTATCCGCCCGAGACCATGCTGTCGCACAGCTTTTACGAGACACATCCGGCGGAGTTCTTCGACTTTTACCGAACCAAGATGATCGCGCTTAACGCTAAGCCCAACCGCTGCCACACCAAGCTGGCCGAGCTGGAGCGAGCTGGCAAGCTCGATGCCGTGGTGACGCAAAACATCGACGGCTTGCATCAGATGGCGGGCTCGCAGCGCGTGTTTGAGTTGCACGGATCGGTCCATCGCAACATTTGCCAGTCGTGCGGCGCGGTCTATAGCGCCGAGTGGATTTGCTCGCGCGAGCACGAGGACGCCGCGGGCGTGCCCGTGTGCCCCGCGTGCGGTGGCCGCATCAAGCCCGATGTGGTGCTCTACGAAGAGCCGCTCGACGAGCGTGTGTTGACCGGTGCCGTTGCCGCCATCGCCGCGGCCGATGCCCTCATTGTGGGCGGGACCTCGCTCGTGGTGTATCCGGCGGCAGGCCTTACGCGTTACTTTACTGGCGATACGCTGGCCATTTGCAATTTGGCGCCTACCGATCAGGATGCAAATGCCGACCTGCTGATTTCTTGCGACATCGCGGCCGCGTTTGCGTTCTAGCCCGTGTGCGCGGATACAATAGAAAGACTGAGTGCAAAGCGACCCCGCCGCCAGCTCCCCAAGCTCGGCGGCGTGGGCATTTTAGGAGGATGTTCATGGCGAACGACAGCAAGACATGGCGGTGCGGAAAGTATGAGCTCAGCTTTGACCGTCCGCGCATCATGGGCGTCCTCAACGTGACGCCCGATTCGTTTAGCGATGGCGGGGAGCACTTCGACCCGGATGCCGCCATCGAGTATGGCCTGGCGATGCTCGACGCCGGCGCCGACATCATCGACGTAGGCGGCGAGTCCACGCGCCCTGGCTTTACCCCGGTCAACCCCGACGAGGAGGCTCGCCGCGTGCTGCCCGTGGTGCGCGCGCTGGCCAAAGAGGGCGCCATCGTCTCGATCGATACGCGCCACGTGGCGGTTGCCAAGGCGGCCGTGCGCTGCGGCGCCTCGATCGTCAACGACGTGACGGGCTTCACCGACCCCAAGATGGTCGAGTTTGTTAAGACGAGCACCTGCGGCGTCATCGTGATGCATGCCGGCGAGGTCGCCGCGCCCGCACGCACGCACGCAACGGTGCAGCTCGATACCTCGGCTGCGGCGTTTGTTGCCGAGAAGGCGCGCGAGGCGGCTGCTGAGGCCGCGCGTGAGGCTGAGAAGCCGGCTCGCCGCCGTCGCGGCAAGTTACTGGGCGAGCCTAAGCCGGAGGCCAAGCTTCCGGGCGGCGTGGTGCAGCCCTCGTTGCCGTTTGGCGATCCGGAGCCCGCGACCGAGCCTGCAAGCGAGCAGGAGACGCCGGCCGCCGAGCAGGCTGCTGCCGCCGAGACCGTCGCGCCCGCGCCCGAGGCCACCGAGGCCGCATCGGAGTCCAATGACCGCCTGGCCGCCATGATGCGCCGCAGCGCCCGCCGCGAGGAGGCCTACGTGCCCACCTCGCAGCTCCGCCGCTTCACCCTGCCCGATTCGGCGCCCATCATGCGCCGCGTCATGGGCTTTCTGTCCGACCAGGCCCGCGCGCTCATCCACGCCGGCGTGTCGCGCGACCGCATCTGCATCGATCCTGGCCCGGGCTTTGGTAAGTCGGCTAACGAGGACATCGTCATCCAGCGCGAGACTGCCAAGATGGCGTCACTGGGCTATCCGCTCATGTGCGCTGTATCGCGCAAGCGCTTTGTGGGCGCCGTCTCGGGCGTGACCGAGGCCGCCGAGCGCGATGCCGCTACGTTTGGCGTGTGCCTGGGCGCCATCCAGGCCGGCGCCAACATCGTGCGCGTGCACGACGCCGCGGGCTTTGCGCAGTTCCTGAACGGCTACTGGGCGGTTGCCAAGCCGCAGCCGCGCCGCGCGTTTGTGGCCGTGGGATCCAACTTGGGGCATCGCTGCGACAACATCCGCGCCGCACGCGACATGATCGCCGAGATTCCACTTACCTGCGTGTCCAACTCCTCCAAGATCTACGAGAGCGAGCCGGCCTACGAGACGCGCCAGGACGCGTTTGCCAACGCCGTCATCGAGATCAAGACCGAGTTGGCGCCGCTGGTGCTGCTCGACGAGCTCATGAAGATCGAGGCCGAGCTGGGCCGCGACCGCTCCAAAAAGGCCAAGGCCAACGGTCCGCGCACCATCGACCTGGACCTGCTGTGGATGGACGGCGAGACCCACGGCGGCAAAAAGCTGCGCCTGCCGCATCCACTGATCGGCGAGCGCGACTTTGTGCTGGTGCCGCTTGAGGACCTGATGCACGACCCGGCGCGGTTCTTCCGCTACAACGGCGTCGAGGTCAAGGAGCCCGAGGATCGCGTGGGCCATATCGTGGGTGAATTGGGGCGTATGTAGATGATCGAGATGAACGCTGTAGTCGCTGCCACTGAGCTCGACGCGGCGCGTGACGCGGGTCGCGAGGGCGTGTCCGCGGGCTGGTGCGCGTGGAGCGTGGGCGATGCTTCGCTGACGTTTTCGCTGGTCGTGCGTCCGGATGTGAACATGCATGCCTTCCACGGCCTGCCGTTTGTGGCCGCGATGGGCATGATGGACGCGCTCGTGGGCACGGCTTCGACGCCGGGGTTGGGCCTTGCCGGCAAGGTGGGCATTGAGTGGCCGAGCAATATCGTGTGCGGTGCGCCTGCGTTTGAGACGTCGCTCGCGCGTGTTGCCGTGAACGGCGGTGCCGGTGCTGCGGGCATGTTTGCCGCGGTGACGGTTGATATTGAACGTGCGGCGCTGGGCGAGCTTGGGGTGGATATGGCCGACGAGGTGCTGGTCGAGGCATTGGCCACCGCCGTGCTGACCCGCGTGGACACCTGGGCGGTTGCCGCCAACACACCACAGGGCGCTGCCGGCCCGCTGGCTCCGGTGCTGGGTGAGTACTTCGATATGGTGCCGCTGCTGGGTCGTCAGGTTGCGGCGGTGTCGCCCAACGGTTTGCCGCTTGCGGTCGGTGTGTTTGCGGGCCTGGACATCTGGGGCCGCGCGACCATCAAGACCGATGCCGGCGAGCAGGAGTTTCCGCCCGAGGCCGTACGGATTCGCGGACTGTAACGCGAGGCGCCCGCGCTCAAAGATAACGATGACAACGAAGCCCTCTTTGGCCTGTGCCGGGGAGGGTTCCGCCTATCTGGGGAATGGGTTGCCAGCGCCCTATTCCTCAAAATTGAAAATTTTTCAGTTTTGAGGAATAGGCTTGGCGAACGTTTGCGGGGCTGTGGCATCGGGCGTGCTCGACTTATGCCCCTGTTTTACCCCCAGCTTCTGCATGCGGCGGTAGATTTCGCAGATGCCCTTGATGGTGAGTTGGCCGTCCACCATGTCGAAGGCATCGGTCGAATCGGCGACGATGCCGGCGAGACCGCCCGTGGCGATAACGGTGGCATCCTCGCGGCCCAGCTCGCGCTTCATGCGCGCGACCAGGCCCTCGGCCATGGCGGCAGCGCCCACCACGGCGCCGACCTTGATGCACTCTTCGGTGTCGCGACCGATGGCGTGCTCGGGCGCCTCGAGCGGCACGCTGGCGAGCTTGGCGGCACGGGCGGCAAGCGCGTCCATGGAGATGCGGATGCCCGGCGCAATCGCCCCGCCAATGTAATAACCGTCCTCATCGATGACGTCGATATTGGTCGCGGTGCCAAAGTCCACCACGATTGCCGGCGCGCCGTAGAAAGTCTCGGCCGCAACGGCGTTGGCGACGCGGTCGGCGCCCACGGCCTGGGGGCGCGCCGCGCGCAGCTTGGTCACGGCGGCCGTCTGCGGCCCGATGACGATGGCGTCTGCGGCAATGCGGTCGGCCACGGCGTGCCACTCGCGCGAGAGCTGCGGCACCACGCCCGCAAAGGCGATCGCGTCAACCGCATCGAGCGAGAGGCCGTACATCTTAAAGAAACCCATCAGGCGCACGTGGATCTCGTCGGCGGTATAGGAGCGGTCGGTGGGCATACGCCACGACTGCACCAGCTCGTCTCCGTCAAACAGGCCCATGGCCGTCTGCGTATTTCCCATATCGATAGCGAGCAGCATGTCTACTCCCGGTGTTGGCATAAAAGGACGCGCACCATTGTATACGTGCCGTCGACGGCGCTCGGCTGCGATTCGTTTACGGTGATAGGGGCTGAGGGGTTTAAATATGAAGGAATTATGCTCTACGAGATTTTCCTTGCCGTTTACCGAACTCCCGCGTAATATTCTTTCTTGCGCACATGAGGCGCCCAGACATTGCGGGGTGGAGCAGTCTGGTAGCTCGCCGGGCTCATAACCCGGAGGTCGTAGGTTCAAATCCTGCCCCCGCGACCAAGAACTTGCAGCTCGTCGGCCTAGCCGGCGAGCTTTTTTGTTATCTGACGACCATGTTTTCGGCACGGTTTTCAACCTCTCAAACAAAATCTCGATCTGTAACGCGTAGACCCGATTTGGACGGCTAGATGTTACAGATCGAGATTTTCCGGCAGCCGGCCCCCGTTTGTCTAAATCTGTAACACGAGGGACGGATTTTGCCGAGTAGCTGTTACAGATCGAGATTTTGTTGTTGCTCTCCTTTATGAGTGAATCTTGACTCTTTTTATTATGTGAGGCGGACGGGCTATCGATAATCACGGGCTGGATGGATTGACTTGTCGATTGATAGATTCCAATTGGAAGGAGCTGCGACGACCCTTAACGATCCTTAACTAGAAACAGTGACGTCTTAAAAACAATAAAGGGGCCGCTATGTAGGGGCCGTCTATACGATGCCTTTGACTTACACTTCTTTATGGAGCCATGTAAGGAGGCGGCAATGCAGCAACCCATCGCGACAAACGATGTGATTCTATTTTCCACTCTCAGGAGAATCAGTACTTCGATCGAAAGAGCGCCCGCAAGGATGACAAGGAGATTGCGAAGCATATTAGTGCATTCGCCAACTCGGCGGGAGGCAAGCTCGTTATCGGTATCGAGGATAATGGTGAGGTAACGGGCTTCAAGCGTAACGGCGCGCGCGACATTGAGAAATTCGAGCTCGCTGCGCTCACGACTTGCACGCCAACCCCTATTGTCCGCAAAGACCGAATCCCCGTGGTCAATTCTTCGGGCGAGGAGGACTTCGTTCTCGTTTTGGACATCGATGCCTCGACCAACCACTCTGTTGCTCGCGTGAGCGACGGCGAGGTTTTCTTGCGGCAGGACGACAAGAGCGTGAGGCTCAGCCGCGAACAGGTATTTGCCCTCGAGTACGATAAGGGGCAGAGAATCTTCGAGGACGAGCTTGTTGAGGATTCCTCCCTAGATGACGTAGACCATGAAGTGCTTGATCGCTACAAAGGGATTCTTGGAACCGAAGTTTCCGACGAGCAGGTCCTTAGAAGTCGTCGTTTTATGCGTGACGGAAAGCTGACCGTTGCTGGAGCCCTGCTATTCGCGCTGGATCCGTCCGCGATGATGCCACAGGCGCGAGTCCGTGTCCTGCGCTACGACGGCGTCAAAATGGAGACGGGCGAGCGTCTCAACATCACGAAAGAACGAAGCTTCTGTGGGCCGCTGCCTAAGGTGATCCAAGACGCCTACGAACTCATCTCGAGCATGCTCCGCGAATTTCAGTTCCTGGGGCCCGACGGGAAATTCCAGACCGTGCCTGAGTATCCTGAGTTCGCCTGGTTCGAGGGCTTGGTCAACGCGGTGACACATCGCGACTACTCGTTCCGCGGCGACTACATCCGGGTCTCGATGTTCGACGACCGTTTGGAAATCATCAGTCCAGGCGCGCTTCCCAATATCGTGACGCTCGACAACATGAGGACCACTCGTTACTCGCGCAACCCACGCATCGCGCGCACGCTGGTTGAATTTGGTTGGGTTCGGGAGCTAAACGAGGGCGTCAAGCGCATTTATACCGAGATGCAAAACTCTCTGCTCAATGATCCGGTCTACACGGAACCTGATGGGGCAAGGGTTCAGCTAACGCTTGAGAACAATATCGTTGCCAGAACCGTAAGGAGAAGCGAGGCTCTCGAGGACAAGGTATCACCGGAGGTGATCGCCTCATTGGGGGAGTATGAGCTCGCCGCCGTCAGGTTGGCCTTTGCGAACGGAAGGGTGACAGCAAGGGAGCTTGCAGCGCACATCGGGAGAAATCGCCGCACAGCAAGCCGGGTGCTTGGTAAGTTAATTGAGGAAGACGGGCTGCTCGAATGGCACGGCTCATCCCATAACGACCCAAAACAGTTCTACACGATAAGGTAAGGTGGTCGATTTATTTCGCACCTCTGTCGCAGTAATGTCGCACCTCTGTCGCAGTGGCTTCGATGACGCGTGGATATAGTCCCTCGGCAAATCTCAAACAAAATCTCAATCTGTAACGGGTAGGGGTCAAAAGCGGGCCTAGATGTTACGGATTGAGATTGTTGAGGATGGGCCGAGGGGAATGTCTCGATCTGTAACAGGTGGGGCCGTTTTTGGCCGATAGATGTTACAGAACGAGATTTTTCGGCAGCCGGCCCCCATTTATCTAATTCTGTAACACGAGGGATGGATTTTGTCGAGTAGCTGTTACAGATTTAGATGTTCTAGCGGGCCGGGTTGGTTTGTCTCGATCTGTAACAGGTGGAGGCCAAAAGTGGGCCTAGCTGTTACAGATTGAGACAAACCGACGGGCCGTCCGCTCCATCCACCTGCCGCCACCTGATATTCGCCGATTTTCGTTGTGCCGCTGTACCTCCATGCCATATCCTTTAGACAACTACGCGGCATCATCGCCGCCGCGCCTACAAGAGAGGAATGTCCATGACCGCACCTGCATCCAAGCTGCTCCAGCCCATTACGGTTGGCCCCCTTGAGCTCAAAAACCGCATTATGTTCCCGCCGCTGACCACCGGCTACGAGGAGCGCGACGGTTCCATCGGCGAGCGCAGCCTGGCTTTTTACGAGCGCCTGGCCCGTGGCGGCGTGAGCTACATCGTCATCGGCGACGTCGCTCCCGTCATGACCGCGAGCCCCACGCCCAAGCTGGCGACCGACGCCCAGATCCCCACGTTTAAGGCACTGGCCGACGCCGTCCACAAGCACGGTGCCAAGGTCGCGCTGCAGCTGTTCCACCCCGAGTACGACGTGCCCGGCGTCGGTCGCATGGTCATGGGTTCCATGGCTGCCGCCAAGGCCGCGCAGGAGGCCAAGGCCGCCGGCGACGAGGAGACCTTTGCCGCCAAGATGGCCGAGTCCAACGAGATCCGCAAGCAGGCCTACGCCAAGCTGCACCACGACATGCAGCACTTTGTGAACGAGGCCACCGTGGAGCAGCTCACCCAGATCAAGGAAGCCATCGCCGCCTCGGCAGCTCGCGCGCAGCAGGCCGGGATCGACGCCATCGAGGTCCACGGTGACCGTCTGGTGGGTTCGCTGTGCTCGGCCATCCTCAACCAGCGCACCGACGAGTACGGCGGCTCGTTCGAGAACCGCGTCCGCTACGCACTCGAGGTCGTCGCCGCCATTAAGGAGGCCGCGCCGGAGCTGATGGTGGAGTACAAGCTCCCCGTGATCATGGAGAACCCCGACGGCACGCCGCGCGGCAAGGGCGGCCTGCAGCCCGATGAGGCCTGCGAGTTTGCCAAGCTGCTCGAGGGCGCGGGCATCGATATGATCCAGGTCGCACAGGCAAACCACACCGGCAACATGGGCGACACCATTCCGCCCATGGGCGCCATGCCCTACAACTGGACGCTGCCCGTGGCCGAGCGCGTCAAGGCCCTGGTCTCCGTGCCGGTGGCAACCGTCGGCCGCGTGGTCTCGGTCGAGGCGGGCGAGAAGATCCTGGAAGACGGTTCGGCCGACATCGTCGCGTACGGCCGCTCGCTCATGTGCGACCCCGACATTGCGCTGAAGGCCGCCACGGGTGAGCCCATTCGCGAGTGCCTCAACTGCAACAAGGGCTGCGTCGACGCGATTCAAAACCGCAAGTACATCTCGTGCGTGCTCAATGCCGAGAACGGCGACGAGGCGACCATCGCCATCAAGCCGGGCGAGGGCGACAAGAAGATCGCTGTGGTGGGCGGCGGTATTGCCGGCCTGGAGGCCGCGCGCGTGGCGGCCAAGCGCGGCTACGATGTGACCGTCTACGAGGCGAGCGATCATCTGGGCGGCCAGATTGTGCTGGCGGCGGCGCCTCCGCGCAAGGACGAGATCATGCGCTCGGTCGAGTATTACGAGAAGATTCTGCCTGGCCTGGGCGTGAAGGTTGAGCTCAACCATGCCGCTAGCCCCGCGGACCTCAACGCCGCCGACGCCGCGATTGTGGCTGTGGGCGCACACGACGTGGTCATCCCCGTTCCGGGCGCCGACTCGGAGAAGGTCGTCTCGAGCTGGGACGTGCTGGCCGGTAAGGTGGAACTTGCGGGCCGCGTCGCCGTCATCGGCGGCGGCCTGGTGGGCACCGAGACTGCCGAGTACCTGCTGCAGCACGGCTGCGAGGTGGCGATCGTGGAGATGCTCGACAAGATTGCCGCGGGCGAGTCCGAGACCATTCTGCCGCTGATCATGAGCGACTTCGCAGAGCACAACGTGGAGCAGCACGTGAAGACCCGCCTGACCGCCATTACCGACGAGGGCGTGGAGGCCATTCGCACCACCGAGGACGGCGCCGAGGAGCCGGTGAAGATCGCCTGCGATTACGTGGTGATGGCCGTGGGCTCCAAGGCCAACGCGTTTGACCTGGACGGCGTGACGGTGCCCGTGACCTGCGTGGGCGACTGCTCGGGCGAGCGCACCGCCGACATTGCAAGCGCCATTCGCACGGCGTATCACGCGGCCAACGAGCTCTAAGCAAGAAAGCTATCGCGTATTGAGTGGGCGGGGAGTGCCGTATCGGTGCTCCCCGCCTTTTTGCCAATAGAGTGTCCCTGATCAGCGGGTTCAGAAAATCCGAATCTTGAGCACCCGAAAATCCGAATCCTTAGAACATGAAAATCCGAACTATATGAACACGAAAATCCGAATCGCAACCACCCGAAAATCCGAATTTGCTACAGTGGAATAGAAGAATCAGAAAGCAGGACCTGGAAATCTGCGGGGGCGGCTCATGGCAGGCGAGAGGCTACATCGGGACGGATACATCCCACGTATCGTGGATGCGCAAATCGAGCGCTACCTTCGTGTCTTTGGCGCGGTCGAGATTGCGGGCACCAAGTGGTGCGGCAAGACGTGGGCCGCGCTTGAGCACGGGGCGTCCGCCTCGTATGTCGACGAGAATCTCGACCTCGCGCGTGCCGACCCGGCGATGATGTTGCTGGGAGACCGTCCGCATATCATCGACGAGTGGCAGCGCGTTCCCCAGATTTGGGACTACGTTAGACACGAGGTTGACCGCACCCGGGGTACGCGCGGCGCCTATATCCTCACGGGTTCCGCCACGCCTGCGTTTGGCTCAAAGGGGGAGGCGCCCGCGCATAGTGGAGCCGGCCGCATCGGCCGCGTCCGCATGCACCCCATGACGCTCGCCGAGACAGGTGAGTCCAACGGCAAGGTGAGCCTGGCGGGCTTGTTTGAGCATCGTTTTGAGCCCTGCCGGTGCAATGGCGATACACCGGGGCTTGTCGAAGCCGCCTGCCGCGGCGGCTGGCCCGAGGCGATCGATATGGTTTCGGCTGACGCCCAGCTCATCGCCCGCGAATATCTCAACACTACGTTTTCGAGCGGCTTCCCGGCGGTCGGTCTCGACCCCGATATTGCTCGTCGAGTCTCCGCATCGATCGCGCGCAATCTGGGACAGGCAACCACGTATAAAACGATTCTTATGGATATGTTCGGTGCCGAGGAGGAGCCCGCAGCGTTTGCCGATGAGACCAAGGTGCGCAGGTACTTGGATGCTCTCAAAGGCATGTTCATTCTCGAGGAGGTCCCCGGTTGGGTTCCCGCCGCGCGCGACAAACGGCGCTTTGCCGTCAAGCCCAAGCGCTATCTGGCAGATCCGAGCCTTGCTTGCGCCTTGCTAGGTATGTCCTTGCAGGCGCTGCTTGCCGACTGGCAGACATTTGGTCTGGTGTTTGAGAATTTGGTCATACGCGACCTTTCGGTCTACGCACGTTCGCTCGACCTGCTGGATAGCACGCCCGTGCGCTATTATCGCGACGATTCGGGCCTTGAGTGCGATGCTATCGTGCAGCTAGCCGACGGACGGTGGGCCGCCTTTGAGATTAAGGTAAGTGAAGATAAAGCGAGCGCCGGCGTTGAGAGCCTCAAGCGCGTTCGCAAGAAGGTCTGTGGAAATCCTCGTTCACGCACACGCGAACCGGAGTTTATGGCCGTGATTGTGGGGGTGGGTGAGTACGCCCGCGAGGTCGAGGACAGTATCTACGTGATACCCGTGCGCGCGCTGGGGCGTTAAGGGGCGCCACGCCGTGTGTTCTCCGCCCGGCGCTACGGATTGGTGCAAGGGGGGGGTTAGGTTTGTGTGCACCATGTTGGTGCGAAGTAACCTGACCCCCTTGCACCAAGGATTTGACTTTTAAGACATCATTAAGGCTTGCGTTGTGGAGCAAACCGCAGGTCAATGCTATTCTTTTACCTTATCGTATGGTGTTGTATTCTGCCTGAATTCTATGCCTACGAGCAACGGATTGATCGCGACCAAGCGGAAAGGACGGCACGCCCGCTAGCAGGGCAAACGTAAACGATGAGTGGCATGGACCGATATAGCGAGCTCCAGCAGCACAAGACGGCGGCCGAGTACCGCCAAGCTGCCGACGAGCACGTGCGGACCCTCAAGGATTTCTGGAAGGATTTCCTGGTGAGCGGTCTGTTTGTGCTGGCCGCCATCGTTGCCATCTTTGCATGCCTGGCCTGGTTTGCCGCGAACAATCGAGTGAGCGCCACGGGGAGTACGATTGGGGCGAAGGGCCCGCGGTTTGTGCTCTCGGGAACGCAGGGCGGCACGGCGGGTAAGTACGACGCCCAGGACAACTACGCGTCGGACAGTACAAGCCTTGCCGTGAACAATCTTTTCAACCTCAATAACATGAGTGCCGATGGCAGTCTCTCTCCGGGATCGGCGGGCCAGCTTCAGCTCAACGTCAAGCCGCTCTGCAACGACCTGCACGATATTACGGTGGAGATGACCTGGGAGATTTCTGTCCAGACGAGTGCTGTCGGCACGGGCTCAGCTGCGGATGCATCGAAAAACGAAGAGATTATTAACTCGCTTAAAGATTTGGTGCGCGGTCATATCCTGGTTTTTCAGGGCAAAGACACCTCTGGCTTTTACTCCAATCCGCTGGTCCCCACGACAACCACGGTGACCCAGGACGGAGCCAGCGTTACCGTCATCACGCAGAGCTTTACCATTCCGGCGTCGGACTTTTGCCCTGCGGACTCAAATAGCACGACCAAAACCGTACCCAAAACCCTCTACTGGATTTGGTCGGAGCAGTTTAAGAGCTACGTTCGCACGGGCAACGCCGGCTATGGTGGCAACCTTTTTGCGAGCACGGACCCCGCCGCGGGATACGCAGCCCTCGTCGGCGACATCAACAATAACCACGCGCGCTATTTCCGCGCCGATAGCACGAGCGTGCCAGGTCAGGCGCCTAGCGCGGTTCCGCCTGTCGGAGCCGGCATGTCCTCTGCGGATGTGGAAACCTGCGCCAGCTACTACAACAACGCCGACGAGATTATCGGCAAGAACGTCAAGTACATTCGCGTGCGCTTCACCGCCAAGGAGGCGGATAAATAAATGGACGAGCAGCTTAATGCCCGCGAGCAGGGCGATATCAAACACAACGAAGGAGCGGCAAACCCCGGCGGCAACGGGTTCGGCTCGCACGGCGAAGCGCGTCCGGCTGGCCGCATCGAGCGCATCAAGGCTTGGGTGAGCGACCACCGTCGCGAATCCCTGGCCATCGTGGGTCTGGTGGCCGTGCTTCTCGTGTTGCTGGGATTGACGCTCGGATGGTTCGTCGATGCCAATCGCGGCTCCACCGTCGGCAAGATCAAGGAGCCGGCAGAGCTCAAGGTGCTGGGCCCCAACGCTACGGCAACAGAGCAGATCGACCTGAGCTACAACCCCGAATACGGCGATACCAAGACTGGCAGCACGGTGACGCTCAAGCGCCCGTTTTGCGTGCAGACGGGCGGCGACGGGTTTGAGCTGCAGCTTGCGAATACGACCAACATTACGGGTCTCACTATCGAGCTGTATAAAGCTGAGGATACGGGCCTAGGTGGTGCTCCCGACGTGAGAGGCACTGCGGGCGGCAAGCCCTATAGCTGGAAAATGTATGAAACGGATCTGCTGAAGAGCTTCACGCCCATCGAAGACCCGGGCGAGGGCGCAAGCGACCCTACATTCAAGGACTATCAAAACGTCCAGCGCAACGCGCGCCCGCTCTACCGATACAAGAAATTCGGCAAAAGCGAACTCAACGCCAAGACGCTCGACGGCTCGACTGGCAACGACACGCTCAACTTTATCATCAAGCTTTCGTGGGACGAGAGCGCCAAAGAGACCGATGTGATCTATGTGATCGCGCGCAACACGAGCGGTATGTAGGAGAGGGGGCGCACATGGAGAAGCAAGGGAGGCAGCAGGATGCCGAGCGCGAGCAGCTGGCAAAAAGCAAAAGCCTAGTCAAGAATAAGCTGGTTGTGGCGGCAATCGCACTTGTTTGCGCCGTGGCGCTCGTGACGGGTGGTTACTTTACCTATTCCGCCTACACCGCCAACGGATTTCTAAAGTCCGTCGCCGCAACGGGCACCGCTCAGAGCCTGTTTGCGAGCGATTTGCTCACGGGCTATATGAGTGCGCCTAGCAACGACGACCTCGACCGTGCCCAGCGCTCCGTTACGGTGTATCCCAGCAGCGGACAGTGCAGCTTCACCTTTAGCATCTATAACTATTTGCTGAGCAACAGCAACTTCTGCAACGACAAAAACGTGACGTACACCTTGACGGTCGAGGGGCATGGGCTCGATGGCGCCACGTGGAGCTATTCGCCCCGGCCCAGCGGCAGCGTCACGCTTCCGGAGAATCAACCTACCAAGAAAGACTACACCGTGACCTTCCCCGAGGGTAAGTTGGGACAAGCATACTTTGTGATTAAGGCCACGGTCATATCGGAGCAGAGCCCCGGCACCGAGCTAGCCTGTCTGGCGGCGAAAGTCGTGCCGTCAAAGAAGGCCGAGGTCAAGACCGCTGCGGTTGAGGGCGCGCTGGTCGATGAGGCTGGTAAGTTTACTGATTACGCTGCGTATAACTACCGCGTAACGGTCACGGGCGCACCGGCGAACGTCACGCTCAAGTGGGGGGAGAACGTGGAGATTGACCCGTTCTTCGAGACCAACCATGGTGTGACGGCGGATAAAACAAATCACACGGTTACGTTCACCATGGAGCCGGGTTCGTTGGTCGTCAACTTCTACCGAGCTGACGGCAAAACGCCCGATGGCTGGGATGGCCTGGGCATTAGCGTGAGCGGAACTACCCTGACGGGCACGACGGAGACTCGATAACTCTGGAAGCAGAGTTTTTAGGATAAGAGGTACGGAACCGATGAGAACGGCAAAGCGCATATTCGCAGAGTTCATGATGGTGGTCATGGTGCTCCAAGCATGCTCGCCCACGGTGGCTGCTGTGGCGGCAGGCTGGCAGAACATCTCGAATGAGACTGCTGCCGCATCTGCGAAGGCGTTGGATACTGCCGAGAGCGGCGAGACCAACGGCGATGCCGCGAATGGGTCTGGGGCGAGTGATGCTGGTGCCGCGGGTGACAGTGCCCAGGATAGCTCTGTGAAGGGCGACACCGCAACGGGTGATGCCGTCGATAGTGCCACGGGTTCCGATTCCACGGGCGATCAGGCGGAAGGCGACGATGCGGCAGGGGATGCCGCCGCTGACGATGCCGAGCAAGATGCCGATGCCGCGGTTTCGGAAGACGCTGAGGCCCAGGCCGATGCGTCGATTACAAATCTTGATGAGCTTGTCGAGCTGCTCGAGGCGAACGGAGCGGAAAGCATCGTGCTCAAAGACGACAGGAGCGGAATCCGAAGCCTCGATGTCAAGTCGTCGGAGGTGTTCACCGTCCTGTCCAACGCCGACGCTTCGCTTTACTATGATGCGCAGATCAAGAGCATCATCACGGGCGATGCGAAGCTCACCGAGACGGCCAAGAACGGGGCAAAGAACGATATGTCTTTCCAGGGCTTTGGCAGCGATGAGCATCCGTTTGAAGGCAGAATCTATAGGTCTCTGAATGGCGTTGATAGCCCTGTTGAGCTTACGGCTAACCGGACGGTTTTTAATAACCTCAAGCTGACTGACCAAAACAATACAGTCAAGATAAAGTGGGTAGGCGCAACTACCTATAGCGCGCCGATGATCGCTTCGAAGGTCAGCGGTGCGGAAAACAGCGAAGAGAGCAAGGCGCTCATCGCGTCGGTTGACATCGCGGATCCCGTGAACGCTGATGTGAAGGACACGACTTCCGCCTTGACGGCACCTCTCCTGGGTACGACGACGGGCAACCTTACCGCGAACGTTACCTATAGCCTCACCCCCACCTGTTCCCGAAAGAATCTCAACGCGAATGCGACGGGCAACATTGGCTTGATTGCCAACACGGTCGAGAACGGGACCTTGACGCTTGAGTCCGTCACGTTCCCCAACGATCTGGCCTCAGGCGGAACCGTCGAAACGAGCTCCGGCAACGCTGGCCTGCTCGTAGGCGAAGTCAAGGACGGTGCGACCCTGAGCATCGGAACCCTGACCAACGTTCCCACCGCCACCGTCCAGTCCACGAACGGCTCCGCCGGTGGCGTTGTAGGACTCGTTGGCTTGAGCACAGGTGCCATGGTCAACGTCACGAAAGTTCTCGACCTACAAGCGCTCACCGTCAAGGGCACCACCGCCAGCGGTGGTTTTATTGGCAAAGCGACAGTGCTCGCGCTGGGCGCGGATAATAAGCAGATTAGGTGTCCTCTTAATATTGGCGATGAGAACAGCGCTTGTTCTGGTGGCGTTATCGGCGACGTGAGCTTTGCGCAGGGATTTACCGTTAAGCCCAATATGTTCGACCTGGGCAACCTTGTGACACTTGGTGCGTCGCAGCGCGCCGGCGCTCTTTTTGGCATGGCCGATATCTCTAATGGAGACATCGTGGTGCAAGGCGGGACGTATAAGAGCAAACTCGCCTTACCAGAAGATGTTAGTGTCAACGGCAGCTACGGCGGCCTTGTCGGCAAGGTGTTCGCGACGAAAACGGACGACGACGGCGCTTTGCGCGCCTTTGTGGTCCAAAAGGATGCGGATAAGAAAACGTGCTCAATTGAGTTTGAACTTGCGGGCAAGCTGTCCGATACGGGCGGTGTTGTTGGCTATGTTGGCGATAACGCGGATTCCAATTCGCAGCCTGTCGCCGTTGTGCTCGACGGCGTAACGGTTACGTGCAAGGGAGTTGCTTCGGCACGAACGGACGCCGGAAAGTTCGGTGGCGCCGTGGGTGTTATCGACACGCGCAGCGTGCTCGACGTGCGCGATTTTGCGCTTACAAGCGATAATGCCATTGGCGGTGCAGCAAACAATCGCGCGGCTGGTATTGCGGGCTCCGCACGGAATGCCGTAATCAAGTTCAGCGGCATCACAAACCTGTCGGGCGCAAGCTTTGCCGAGAACGCCACGACGGGTCAGCTTGTCTACGAGAACAACAACGCACTGATTTTCGCTGCCGGCGATGGCTCTAACGGTAACGTAACCGATGAAGACGCTACGGGTTGGACCTATAGGCGCAGCAACAAGGCCTCGAAGACGGATGATATCGCGACCTATGGCGAAGTTATTCGCTTGGGCGATAAATTTATTACGCTTGATCCCAGCACTCACAAGCTGACCTTGCCGGCATCGTTGGCGCTGACTAACGGTGCCTACGCCCTAACCACAGCTGAGGATTTCGCCAAACTTGCGATTACCTGGCAAACCAACGGCTACTACTCAATGGTCGAAGGCGTTGCCGAAAACAACCTGAACGGCTTGCAGTCCTCGACCATTACGGTGAACAACACAATTGACCTCAAGGGTACAGGCCTGACGGGCTTCACGCAGGACCGCGCAGACGACTCGCAAGTTTTCTCGGGAACGTTGAACGGCGGCGGCACAAATGGCAACGGCACAATCAACCTTGCCGTCGGCGAGCCGTACGGCAAGCGTGGTGAAGCTGTGCTTGACGGCAATGACACGAGCAACGGCAACGGCAAAATCTACCGCCACGGCCGCTTAGGCTTGTTCGCGGCCGTCAACGGCGCAACCATCTCCAACGTCACAATCGCTGGCTCCATGAAGTTCGATAACGGTTCGGCTATCGATGCCGGGTCGCTGGCGGGTGCCATCGTCGGCAACCTGTCATTGTCTAGCGTAACGTGCAAAACGAATATCGCGTGCGATGATACGTTTGCCAATGACGTGAACATTGGTGGTATTGCGGGCAGCGTGTCGGCGGCTGCCACGGTTACGTTTAAGGGTAACAGCAAGGCGCAAACGACTATCACTGCAGCCGGATCGCTTAACGGCAATAGCCGTATTGGCGGTGCCATCGGCTATGTGAGCGATTGCGCTTCGATATTCAATGTTACGGGCCTCGAAGTCGCCGGATCAATCGAAACCGGCGATTGCGCCGGCGGCAAGATTGCCCAAGTCGGTGGTCTTATCGGCTGCATCGCACAGAGTACCTACAATGCAGGGACAATAGCCAACTCAGCTGATAAGTACGTGAACATTTCGGGCCTTTCGTTCAATTCGTTCAAGATGAACGTCGGTAGGAACGGTGATGCGCTCAACGGTGCCGGTGGCCTTTTGGGCTACAGCTGGGGCAACGCCATCGTCACCATTGGCGATGCTGCTGCAAACACCAGCGGCAGCACTTACGCCCTCAAAACGACCAACAACACGACTGTGGCTGCAAGCGACTCTACCGAGGTCGGCGGCCTCGTATACGCGGCCAGTGGTCACTGGATCATTAACAACTATGCCATCGATCTCTCGGGCACAACCATTAATGCAGGCGCCGCTCAGACGCTCGGCGTTCTAGTTTGTCGTGGCTGCAAGGTGGATAATAAGACGACATATGGCGTCGAGAACTACATAGGTCTGTACTTGGAGGACAGGGCTTGTTGGGAGACCGCCTATAGGGTGCCCAGCGGCGAGGGGGCCATCGTTGCACCGGGCGTAACGTCTTTCGATGAATGGGTTGGCAGCGGTGTAAAACCAAGCAAAGGCAGCAAACTCATGGACGCCGGCTGCAACGCGGTCGTTTCGCTGCACACACGGAATGACAAGCTGGACATGGACGGCGATGCCACAAATGGCAACAGCTACCAGAACCGCTCGACTTTCGGCCAAAGTCACAAAACGAACGGCAATACCCGCTACTTCTACAACCTCGACAAAGCCTATGATAGGTGTGAAGGCGGCTTTAGCGGCGGCCAAATCAATACGGCGGACAAGCTGCTCTTATGGTCTGCTTTCTGCTATGCTCCCGCCGGTATTCGTTCGACAATCGTTCCCAATGGTACGACAGGGCTTGATGGTTCCATAACCATAACCGGCACAATCGATTTGGCCGGCTACAGCTACTATCCCACTCAACCGATCGGAGAGGTGACGGTTAATAATGCGGCCATCACCTTCTACTACTCCAAGATCAAGGCCGAGCAGAATGGCAACAAGCTAAATTCCGATGCTACCCAGCACGAGAACATGCACTGCGGTCTTTTTCGAACGGTGGCAAACGGCGATCTCACAGTAAGCAACGTCACTTTGGGTGGTACCGTTGGACCCGTTATCAATGACGGAAAGAGCTCTACTGACGCTATTGGCGCGGGCGGAAGCTCATCGGGCGCGCTCGTGTGCCGCTACGTGTGTGGGTCCAGCGACGGCAGTGGCACCAAGATTAGAAAGATCTCAATTGATGATCTTACGCTCAACAATCTGATTGTCGACGGCGCCAACAGCGCCACGGACGCCAACGCCTATATGCCTCTGCTCATCAACGAGATGCAGAAGTACGTGAGCCTGAACGCGAAGAATATCAAGACTACTGGGTACACGAGTGGCACCAAGGCGGCTACGTCGCTGTTCGGAAAGCTTGGTGTAGGCAGTGAGGCCGATCAGGTGACGGCAAAGTTTGAGCGAATCAGCTTGCCCAGCCAAAAGAACAATACGATCTTCACCCATGCGAGCCTGCTGGAGAGTTTTGGCTACGGAAGCACGAGCACGGGTTCTGCGGACTACACCTTTACTAAGGCCGATGCCGATGCCGCAATGGTGACGTACGGAAGCGAAATCGATGCAAAGGGTAAGGAATACTCCGGCAAGCAGCTTTGGTACTACGACGAAGCGACGTATGACACTCCTAATGGCTTGGTGAAGGCTGGGGATAAGCCGGCGAATGTCGATGCCCCCGTGTTCGGTGACTACCTTCCTTATGTTTACAAGGGAAAAGCCACCGAGGATGGCGTCCAGTATCACGAAATTAAAGTCAACCAGCGCATTCCAAAGCTGGTAGAGGGATGCGGCACATATGGCGATCCGTATGCCGTTAAGGACGCGGCGGAAATGAACGCCATCGCCAACTATATCAACAACCAAACCGCGCTCGACGGCTGGGAGGTCACCATTGTCGTCGACCAGAGTACGCTCTGCAATCGCCGTAGAAACAACTCAAATGACAATGAGATTACGTACGTCTATAAGCAGGCGAACGACGCCGGGGAGAAGTGGGAGAAGAGGACCGGCGATAACGCCACTGATCATTCGGCCACGCTTTCCGACGATATGATGCACCGCTATATCCAAAGTGCGTACTACAGTATTGAACCTACCGAGGGCAATACGATTACTCTCGACGGCGCATCGTTTGGCGGTTTTGGAAATAGGGCCAACCCGTTTAGGGGCGTCATCGTTGGCAACTTTGGCAGTGATAATAAAAACGCAACCATCAAGATAGAGAATAACAAGGGTTCGCTTCGCGGTCTTATTTCCTATAGCTACGGCAGCGTTGTGCGCAGCCTCAACATCAACTATGTGAATGCGCAGGCGACTATTACTTATTCTGCCAAGGATTCCGACGGCGTTCCGACGGCGTTTTTCGGTGGCGTTATCGGCTGTATTCTTGGCGGCGATAACATTATTGATGGCGTGGTCGTAAACAATCCAAATAACGGCTCGACGACGTACCGTTTTACCGTTACCGGTAGCTCGCATCTTGTTCCCATCGGCGGTTACGTCGGCGCCATTGCGGGCGGCGGTGTGATCTTCCGCAACACGGGCGACTCGTGGCGTGGCGGCACAAAGGAAAAGTTCAAACCCGTTGCGGAGGGTGGCGCAAACTACGGCCTGTACGACAACCCCTACGTCGGTCGTGTGATTGACGGCTATGCCTTTAGCGAAGGTTGTGCCCGTACCGTTGATAACGGAGACGCTAACTACAAGATCAACGAGCTCACAAAAAAAGGAACCTCCTGTGTCACCACCACAGGCACCGACAACAAGTACCTCGGCACTAACGCCGAGGCTCCTGTGACCATGGTGGAAAACGCCCAGGGCCTTTTGGTGCTCTCGGCCATCATCAGCTCGGGTGCGGGTGCTGGCGCGGCACATACCAACTACTCCAATAATGGCGTGTTCCGCGGTTCCAAGGCTTACTGGGGCAGCGATTCGCAAGACCCGGCGATATGCGGCTACCTGTTTGGCAACAAGGAATATGGCAAGGTACGGAATGCTAGCTACGCAAATGTGGGCAAGCCTGAGAGTGCTGCCGGCGATTTCGAAATCGCCAAAAACGACGACCAGAAGGCCCCCGGCAAGCAGGGGTGGCACGGCCCGCTTGACCATGATGACAATGTAAATTCGCCCTACCTGGTGGCGTCCTATGCTGCCGACTACCAAACGGGCTATGTGTGCGCGTCGAAATCGATTGGCATGAGCCTGGAGTTCAAGCAGGGCGACACCTACGATATGACCGACTACGGCACGGGGTACGTGGGCCTAAACGGCCGCTACTATTCCAATGCTTGCAACTCGAACGAGGCGGCCACCGACCGCGACCGCATCACGCCGCACGTGGCCACGATCGACGGCAACGGGGCCACCATTACGGTGGGTACCAAAGGCGCCGCCTACGGCGTCGTCGAATATGCCGATGACGACTATAAGGTCTCGGGCGTGGGCGGCCTATTCAGTACTGTGATGTTCACCTCAAGCTATGTCGCCCCCAGCGTCACCGCGAACGACGGCGCGCAGGTCAAAGACCTCACCTTTAGCAACTGCAACGTAGCGCTCACCTATATCGACACCAACGGCGAAGCCAAACCAGGAGAGGCGCCGAACGACCTTACCGGTGCCGGCCTTTTGGCGGGTGCAACGGCCAACTACGACGACGGCACGTGCGGCATCTACTGCAACGTGCAGATGAAGAACTGCACCGTGTCGGGCGCAAAGAGCGTAGGAGGGCTTCTTGGCAGCTCGGGCCGCGCCAGACGAACTACGCGCGAAGACAGAACCTATATGGTCGAGTTCAGTGACGGGTGGGGCCCCGCGTATCTCTATGACTGCTCATACACTGGCCTTAACGTCACGGGCGAGAAGAATGTCGGTGGCTATGTGGGTACGGTCGCCTCGGCGTGCGGTGTGTGGACAACCGCAGGCACAGGGGTAAGCGAGAAGACTGTTGCCGCGAACTCGACCATAACCGCCACGGGGACAACGCCCTACGTGGGCGGTGTGCTCGGCTATGCCAAATCAAGCGATATCTCGGTCAACACTAACGTCGGCACCACCGAAGCGGTCTCGTCGAGCAGCACGGCAGTTATCTCTGGGGTAAATGTGCTTGCTACCGGGGAGAACACCGATACGTGCATGGGCGCCGGCGGTGTGCTCGGAAGCGCCTATAGCGGAGTTATTTCTATGAGCAACGTGCGCATTGATGGCGGAGACGGCAGCAAGAATGCCCTCATCGGCGATGAGACCGGAAAGAACACGACCATCCGCAATGCGGGCGGCTTGATTGGCGAGGTTACGACCAGCATCTATAGATCCAACGTGTACTGGTTCGAGGGCTGCAGCGTCGAGAACATCGACGTTGCCGGCACCAACCAATGCTCAGGTGGGCTGATTGGCTACTTCTACAGCAACGATGGTATAACTTGCAACAATATCGCGATTGAGAGTGCTACGATCAAGGGCAGCTGGAGCGGTGGTCTGCTCGGTGCGATTCACAACGGTTCCGACGTCATCAACGTCACCAACACAAGGGTATCCAACACCACGTTTAGCGGAAGATCAAACGGCGGCATTGCGGGTGACGGGCGCGGCCAGTTCCATCTGGTAAACGTGCTCATGGACAGCAATAGCTACAATGCGGGCAAAACCCAGGGCGTACTCTTGGGCGAGGTTGACACGGGGGATGGTAAGTACAGCCTTTCCGCAGCGGGCGTGGAAGTAAAGCCCGGTAGTGGCAAGACCACGAGCGACCTGCCGCCGATGGTTTACACGACCAATACGGCCGCCGTAAACAGGAAAACTTATATTGCCTTCGGTGACTACAACGGCACGGCTGCCGCGCCCAACGAGAACAAAACTCTCTACGGCGCAGGCGATACTGCTACCACGGCAACGAGTCCGTACGTGACCACGAGGCCCGTGAGCACGCTGGCGGTGCGTGCCTTCGACGGCGACACCACCGACCGCTATCTGTTTGGCGACGGTGCCGCCATCGACGCTGCGGCGGCAATCCAGAGCGAGGTCATCCAAAGCAAGGCGGGTACCAGTTTTCCCGGCCGCTACACCTACACCAATATCGGCGGCATTAATGACAACGGCGCCTATCAAAATACGTCGAGCTATAACGCCAAATCCGTGGCGAGCATGTTCAATGTGAATAACGATGCAAGTGGCAGCAAGGTCGCAACGGATTTTCCCGTTTTGGTGATCTCGGGTACCGATAATACGACGGTCAAGAGCTATCTAAACATCATCACGAACGGCGGCTTCTCCGACGCCTGCAGGTTGAATAACGAGAATGGCACCAATCCGCACGTGACGGCCAAGGCGGAGGTGTTCCAGCTCAAGAACGGTGTGTTCGTTAAGGATAAAGAGGCATCGAACAATCCCACGCTTCGCGTGGTGAACAACGGCAAGAACAACATGTCGTTTAGCCCAAGCTCCGATTGGGACAACGGCAAGGGCCGCTTCACGCTCCTGACTGTTACCTTTACCGAGGCGGGTCAGAGCTACAACGTTCAGGTGCCGATCATCGTTAAACGCAAGCTCGAGATCGATTTCACTGCAACGTATGATTACGGCACCAAATTTAAAGAAAAAGACTACGCTAATCTTGGAAAAGATGCACACGTGCTTACGAGCTTTGGCGAGCCGATGACGGGTCTGCTTACCTGGACATACAATTCTGCTAATGGGAAGGAAGTCGACTTTGGCTGGGACAGCTATATGGCTGCCGGCGGCTCGATGAAGGGGCTCGGCAAGAGCATCCTCTTCAATGGTGCCGACGGAAGGTTTCCCCGGGGCACCCAGCTTACGCTCATCGATGCGAACGTTGACGGCAAGGCCGGTGGCAGAGAGTATCACTATACGGTGGGCGAAGGCGGAGCAACGAGCGTTTCCCTGAGCGGAAACGACGGCTTTAAGGATTCTGCGGGCAATCCATATCAGGAGCGATGGCTGAGCGAGATTTTGGATGTGTCGGCCACGCAGGAGGGCACCGGCACATGGGTTGCGTGTGAAAACGAGGCAGAGGCGACCGCTAAGGCGAAGATCGGAGACAAGTGGACGCTGTTTAAGGTTGCGGGCGCTAACGTTCCCAGCAACAAGCGCTATACGCTAAAGGTACCTAAGGAGAAGGATACCGGCAGAGAGAAGCGTGCATCGGAGAGCGTCTACCTAGTTGTCAACGTGCCTAAGTCGGGCGACGGCGGGACGCAAGCTAGTATCAACGGTTTTACGGCTTCGTCTATTGACTCGAATTCTTCGGGTGTCCGCATATCTTGGAATTTGCATCACGTCTTGCGCACCGGTGGCGAAGATAATCAAAACAGTACGGCATCGACATACAGCATCTTGTCCAATTATGAGCAGAGTGTAGTCGACAATATAAATGCGGCGCGCATTCCGGTTTCGAAGTCGGAGGACGGTGCCGCCTACGTGCTTTCTCTTGACGTCAAAGATACGGTTACGTTTAGCCCGAGCCAATACTATACAGAGAGTGACCATCTGTTCTATCAGCTCGATACATCGCTGTGTCGCTATGGCGCCAACAACAACCTAATGGGAGTAAGTAGTTTCCCGAGCGGAACCTCGGCAATTGCGAAGTTTTATGTTGCCATCGGCGGTCAGAACTACAGGTGGAATGGCGGCGATTGGGAGCCGTGTGACGCTTCGACGCCTGCGTTCACGCAGACCGTGACGGATACAGGCGATGATTCGCTGAAGCTCAAGCTCGATTATGACCTCGCCGGAATCCGCAAGATCGCAACGGACGGATCCTTTACCGTGAGTACGGTGGTGGAAAAGATTCGCCTTACGCCGGACGGCTGCAACAAGGTTATCTCCCTGTCCAAGCAGTCTGGCGAGGACGCCTGTACCAAGATGTCCTATACTGCCAAGCTTTCGACGCGTAAGGAAGGCCTTAGTACCTCGAGCCTGACGCAGACGAAGCCCGGTAACGTCGGGTACTATCGCATGGACACGGGTGATACGACCATTACGCTTTCTGCGCCAGATAAGTCGCAGCTTGGTATTAACGTGGACGACCTACGTCCGATCGCGAATGGCACGATTGGTCTGGGTGCCACGTATGAACTGGGTGGGCTCAACAACGCCACCGAGACAATCAAGAATGCCGATTCAGTTGTGTACACGCTCACGCTGCAACGCCGCAGCGGGACAAATGGCTCGTATGAGAATGTGACGGGCAAAATCTCCGAGTACGTGACAGTGACGGAGAGTAAACTTGCTACGGTCAACGCCGCTGGCAGTGCGATCACCTTCACTGACTCGACGAAGGAGAATGGCAAGTTCCGAACACAGAACGGCGACACCACGTTTAACCTGCCCTTTACCGTTAAGGTCAACACGCAGGCTGAACAGCGTGAGCAGTTCTACGCGAACTATCGTCTGGTGATGACGGCGAGCCTAGTCACGGGCAGCACGGCGAGTGCAACGCCTCAATCGCCCGACTATGTGACCTACACGCTCACGAGGGTGAACCTCAACGGCATCGATCACTAGTTCCGAAGCCAACTAGCTTCGCAAAGGGGGCGGCAACCACCCGGTTGCCGCCCCCTTTCTTGCTCGCGCGGCCTGCCGTTGCTTCGGCTTCCCACCAAACTTTCCAACTTTCCACTTAACTTACCATCTAAGGTGGAAAGCTGGAAAGTTTGGTGGGAAGCTGTCGCGCCATTGCGGGCGGGTAGGGGGGTCAATAATTGCGTAGGCCATACCAAGCGAAACAAAAAGATGCCAATCTGGTTGGTAAAACACCGTCAATAAGCCGCGAGCTAACTAGCTGCGTAAATAAAACCTAAAGAACTGTTGCAAATTAATGGCAAATGCCCAGATGCCACCGTTGCAATTTTCAATTAACTGCTACGCGCAAACAGCAAAATGCTACTATCTAACATGCACGTAAGAAAGCAGATTAACGGTTAAGGCTAAGAAGTGGCAGGTATGTCGGAAGCAACTAGGACTCGCACGCATGCGCCTGAGATTAGGCAGCGCGCCGTCGAGATCCTCCAAGAGGGGGTCGGTCATCGCGCCCTTGCCGCGGAGCTTGGCATTCCCCAGGCCACGGCTCGTCAGTGGGCCCGCGCGTATGCCGTGGGCGGTGCCGACGCCGTTCTCAACGCCGGTTCGCATCATCACACCTATTCGTTCGAAGTTAAGCTCGCCGTGGTTAAGGATCGCTTGGAAAACGGCCTGACGGTTCGCGAGGCCATGATCAAGCACAAGATTCCCAGCGAGTCTTCAGTCAAGGCTTGGTGCCGCCAGTATCGCGAGAGCGGTGAGTCCGCACTGGTTGATAAGCCGCGCGGACGCAAGCCGCGCGTTAAAAAGGTGGAATAGCAAACGGGATGGTGCGCCCACAGGGGCGCATTTTTCTTGCCGCCCCTCTGCTCTAATGCGGGCGTGCCCTTACCCCGTACGCCTAAAACTCCCCAGTTGACCGAAAACCTGCCGCCGCTACTCCTCAATTGAGCTATAACGTTAAACAATTGCAGCGTTTTTGCATGGGGGAGCGATGGTATGACGCTACTGTATTTCCTTACCCTGTTTCCGCTGGTACCGGCGCTGGGCATGCTGCTCGCGCGCGGTGACCGCGCCCGCGATGCGGTGGGGCTCATAGGTTCCGGCATTATTATGGCGGTGACAGTTGTAGTCGCCGTCATGTTTTTTGGCACGGGTCCGCAGAGCTTTGAGGTTGCCCCCGGCACCTCGCATGTGCTCTCGATCATCAGCTCCGCCATCGCTGTCATCCTGTGCGCTGTCATCCTGTACAACGCGTACAAATATAGGAACGCGCTCACCACGGTGTTCGGCATAGTCCAGCTGGTGGGCTCGCTCGCCTTTGCGACCATGACGCTGCCCGCGACCGAAGCCGTCACCGCAACCCCGCTCTACTTGGACTACATGAGTGTGATCATGGTCCTCGCCGTCGGCATCGTCGGCAGCCTAATCTGCGTGTATGCCCTGGGCTACATGAAGGACTTCCAGGCTCATGACGAGCACGAGGCTGCGCTGCGCGGGCAGACCGCGCCCGACCGTCGCCCGCAGTTCCTGGCGCTTATGTTCCTGTTCCTCTCGGCCATGTTCGTCATCGTGACGAGCGATAACCTGGAGTGGCTGTTCTGCGGCTGGGAAATCACCACCGTGTGTTCGTTCCTTATGATTGGCTACACGCGTACGCCCGAGGCCATCAAGAACGCCTTTACCCAAATCATCCTCAACATGCTGGGCGGCATCGCGTTTTTGGCCGGACTCATGTACCTGCACGTTAACGGCATGCCGCTGACCATCTCGGGCATGATCGAGCTTTCCGGCACCGGAACCGCGCAGTCCGCGCTGCTGGTGATGCCGGTCATCCTGTTGTCGCTCGCCGCACTCACCAAGGCCGCACAGATGCCGTTCCACACTTGGCTGTTGGGTGCCATGGTTGCACCCACTCCCACGAGCGCCCTGCTGCACTCGTCAACCATGGTCAAAGCCGGCGTGTTTCTGATGGTCAAGCTGAGCCCACTCTATGCCATCTATCCCGTGACGGGCTTTATGGTCACGAGTGTTGGTGCCATCACGTTTTTGCTCGCTGCCCTTATGGCCATCTCGCAGAGCAACGCCAAACGCGTGCTTGCGTACTCCACTATTTCCAACTTGGGCCTTATCAGCGCCTGCTTGGGTGTCGGCGCGCCCGAGGCCGTATGGGCGGCCATCTTCCTGATCCTGTTCCATACGGTGGCCAAGTCGCTGCTGTTCCTGTGCGTGGGCACGGCCGAGCATCATATCGGCAGCCGCAATATCGAGGACATGGACGGTATGTTCAGCCGCATGCCGCACCTGACGCGCCTGATGATGCTGGGCATCATGGGCATGTTTGTGGCGCCGTTTGGCATGCTCGTGTCCAAGTGGGGCGCCCTGGTGGCGTTTGCACAGACTGGCAACGTGCTCATGATCATGGTGCTTGCCTTTGGCTCGGCCGCGACGTTCTTCTTCTGGGGCAAGTGGCTTGCCAAGCTTTCGGGCGTCGACCCCACGGCTCAAAACGTTGAGGTCAATGTCCATAAGACCGAATGGATGGCGCTCAACACCATCGCCGCGCTGCTGATTCTGTGCTGCGTGGCGTTCCCGGTTATCTCGAGCGGTCTGGTGTCGCCTTACTTGGCCATGGTGTTTGGCCGCGTGCCGTACGTTATTGGCAAGGACTCCATGTATCTGATGGTGGTTATCGTGGCTTTTATCGCCGTGGTGCTGCTGACTTCATTCCGCGTGAGCAACAAACCGCACGTAAACGTATATCTTTCGGGTGTGGGAACCGACAATTACCGCCATTTCCGCGGCTCGATGGGACGCGAGGTGAAGGCCGAAAAGCGCAATTGGTACTCGGAGGACGCCCTTGGCGAGAAGCGTATCGGCCCCGCGGGTAGCGTCGTGTGCTGCAGCATTATCTTGTTTGCGCTGCTGTGTTGCGCGTGGATTGGGCCCGAGCGGCTTGCCATGAGCGCGCCCTCGGTGCTGCGCGGTAAATATTTCGAAGGCTCGGGCGTCGTGGGCATTTTTATTGGTACCGTGGCGTTTGCCCTGTTGGCGCCGCTTGTGGGCGGCCTGATCGACGGCATTGACCGCAAGCTGTCCGCCCGCATGCAGGGCCGCGTGGGCCCGCGCCTGCTGCAACCGTTCTACGACGTTGCCAAGCTGCTGCGCAAGGCCCCCGCCAGCGTAAACACCATGGACGATACCTACATGGCGTGCGCGCTCATCTTTACCGTCGTGGGCGGCGGCATCTTTGTGTCGGGCTCTAACACGCTGCTGTGCGCTTTTATGGTGACGCTCGCCGCGATCTTTGTGGTGCTGGCGTCCGCCTCGACGCAAAGCCCGTTTGCCCAGGTCGGCGCCGACCGCGAGCTGCTGCAAGTCATGAGCTACGAGCCCGCCGTTCTGCTGATGAGCGTGGGCCTGTACCTTGCCACCGACAGCTTCGATTCCATCGCCGTGACGGGGCGGTCGGCCCCCATCATCGTGTACAGCGCGCCCATTTTCCTCGCGCTGCTCGCGGTGCTTACCATCAAGCTGCGCAAGTCGCCGTTTGACCTTTCATACTCGCATCACGCGCATCAGGAGATTGTCCAGGGCGTCGCCACCGAGATGAGCGGCGGCACGCTGGCCAAGATGACCCTTATGCACTGGTGCGAGACCGTGCTGTTTTTGATGTGGGTGGGCATGTTCTTTGTCTGGGACAACCCGGTGAGCTGGCTGGTCGCCCTGGTCGTGATGGCTGCGACGTACTTTGTCGAGGTGCTGATTGACAACACCTTCGCGCGCAGCACCTGGCGCAGCTGCTTTAAGCTTGGCTGGGGCGTGGCGCTGGTGTTTGGCCTGCTCAACCTCATGCCCATCCTTGTCGACGTGTTTATTTAGGAGGCGGCATCCATGGATCATAAAATGTCGCGCTCGCCGTGGGTTATTCATTACGACGGCTCGAGCTGCAACGGATGCGATATCGAGGTGCTTGCTTCGCTCACGCCACTGTTCGATGCGGAGCGCTTTGGCGTGGTCAACACCGGCAACCCCAAGCATGCGGATATCTTTTTGGTGACGGGGTCGGTCAATGCCCAGAACCTGCCCGTCGTGCGCCAGATCTACAACCAGATGCTCGAGCCCAAGTGCGTGGTGGCATGCGGCATTTGCGCGTGCTCGGGCGGCGTATTCCGCGATGCCTACAACGTGATCGGCGGCGTGGACCGCGCGATTCCCGTGGATGTGTACGCGCCCGGGTGCGCCATTCGTCCCGAAACGGTGATCGATGCCATCGTGGAGGCGTGCGGTATCCTGGACCAGAAGGAGGCCGTGATGCGCGCCGGCGGCGATCCGCTCACCGTGGGCGGCGCCGCCACCTGGGACGGTGGCGTTGAGCTGGGCGAGGACGGGTTTGTGGCTGCGGGGGCCGGGACTGACGGTGCCGGTGACGCGCCTGCCGCTGGCGACGCACCTGCTGGGACGCCCGCCGCACCCGCCGCTGCAAAGGAGGCCGAGTAATGCAAAAGGCTATCTATACCACCGTCGGGATCGACGAGCTCCTGTCGCATGTCCAGGCGCTCAAGGGCGTCGGCGCGCGCTTTGTGCAAATGCACGCCGAGCGCAATGTCGACGACGGCACGTATCGTCTGGTCTATACGTTTATCAACGTTCATGCTGCTCAGGAGCATATTGCGCAGGACGGCAGCTATGCGATTGAGAACCTGGTAGTCGAGGGAATCGACCGGTACCAGGAGATTCCGTCCATCAGCTCGTATTATCCGGCGGTATTCCCGTTTGAAAATGAGGTCCACGACCTATTCGGTCTTGCCATCACCGATATGCAGGTCGACTTTAAGGGCTTTTTCTACCAGGTCTCGACTGCCGAGCCCATGAGCGTTATCACGCCCGAGGTGAAGGCTGCGCGAGAGAAAGCCATGAAGGTCCGTGCCGCTGCCGAGGCCAAGGCGCGCAAGGCCGCGGCCGAGAAGGCCGCCGCTGCTGCGGCTGCTGCAGGGGAGGGCGCTGCCAGCGCCGGCGATGCCGCGGGCGCCGCTGCTCAGCCCGCTGCGGCTGCCGGCTCCGATGCTCGGCACGATGAAGCTGCCGCCAGGGCCGCGCTCAAGGCTGCCGAGATGGAGGCAAAGCTCGCCGCCATGGATCCCGAGAAAGCGGCCAAGGTCCGCGCGGCGCTTGCCGCCAAGGCCGCCCGCGACAAGCAGAAAAAGGAGGCGTAAAGTCCATGGCACATCGCTCCGTTATTCCGTTTGGCCCGCAGCACCCGGTGCTGCCCGAGCCGCTTCATCTGGACCTGGTGATCGAGGACGACCGCGTCATCGAGGCAATTCCGCAGATCGGCTTTGTGCACCGCGGGCTCGAGAAGCTCACCGAAAAGCGCGACATGCACCAGTTTGGCTACATCGCCGAGCGCATCTGCGGCATCTGCGCCGTGGGCCACAGTTGCGGCTATGCCAGCGCCTGCGAGCGCATGCTCGACATCGAGGTGCCCGGTCGCGTGCAGTATGTCCGCACCATTTTGCATGAGCTTTCGCGCATTCACTCGCACCTGCTGTGGCTGGGCCTGCTCGCCGATGCCTTTGGCTTCGAGGCGCTGTTCTATCGTTCGTGGACCCTGCGCGAGCAGATTCTCAAGATCTTTGAGAGCACGTGCGGCGGCCGCGTGATCCTTTCGATTAACGAGATCGGCGGCCTTAAACACGACATCGAGGACTCCGAGCTGGCGGGTATTGTCCAGACGCTCGATGCCATGCGTCCCGACTACGAGGCCCTGGTACATACGTTTTTGGACGATGACAGCTGTGGTGAGCGCCTACATGGCGTGGGCGTGATCAGCAAGAAGGACGCGCTGGAGCTTTCGATGGTCGGCCCGTTCGGTCGCGCTTCGGGCGTGGATTACGACGTGCGCATGTTTGGCGACGGTGCCTATGCGGACTTGGCTGCGTTTGAGCCCATCGTGGCGACCGACGGCGACTGCTATGCCCGCTGCCAGGTGCGTTGTGCCGAGGTCACGCAGGCCATGGACATCATCAAGGAGCTTGTGGGCAAGATTCCGCACGACGGCATTGGCGGGCGCACCAAGCTTACGCCGGCCGACGGCGCGCGCGGCGAGGTTGTGATTGAGCAGCCGCGTGGCGAGGCGTACTACTATGTGCGTGGCAACGGCACCAAGAACCTGGACCGTTTTCGCGTGCGAACGCCGACGTCGCAAAACCTGGCGGGTCTGACGCATGCGCTGCAGGGCGTGCTCCTTGCCAACGTGCCAATGATTATCCTGACCATCGACCCCTGCATTAGCTGCACGGAAAGGTAGGCGCGGCATGAGTTTGCTGACATTTGCCAAGACGGCCTTGGGCTCTATGGTCAAGCAGCCGGTCACGGTGTGCTATCCGCAGGAGAAGCTGACGGCGCCCGAGCGTTTGCGCGGGCACATCGTCAACGACATGGACGTGTGCATCTGCTGCGGCATGTGCGCGCGTCGCTGCCCGGCGGGTGCGCTCGCGGTCGATCGCAAAGGCGGAATGTGGTCGATTGATCCGTATGCCTGCGTGGTGTGCGGCGAGTGCATCGAAAGCTGCCCCAAGCACTGCCTGACTATGGATACCGCCCGCACTCCGGTTGCGGCGGACAAGACTCCCACGGTAGAAACCAAGCCGGAATAACGCGAAGACGGGCCGGTGGGGCAAAAATGCCCCACCGGCCCCGCGCGTGAACGCGTGTGCGGGCCGCCACGCGACCCGTCCAGCCCGAAAATGACCCGTCTGCCATGAAATGGGCCCATCTACTACGTTTAAGCCGCTATCCTCAACCATGGCAAGTAATGCGAAATAAAAATCGCAGGTAGAACGCCTGCGATTTTGCATGAAAAGCGGGTATGGTCGGGGGTATCGAGTCAAACGTAGTAGATGGGCCGATTTCGTGGCGAGCGCTGTCAGCCGGTTTCCGCGGGTGGAAGAAAATGGATCATTTTGGTCCCGCGAGGCTTGCGGAGGCACTCGTGCAGGGCCGCCCGAACAAAACTATGCCGGTTTACTACGATGAATTCGACATTCCCGACCATGACTGCATTTTTCTAAATATTGCAAGCGTTCTACCTGCGGTTTTGTAAGCGCGCAATTTGCCGTGGTCGAAGGTGGGCGATTCATCGTAGTAAACCGACATAGTTTTGAAATGGCATTAACTCGGTAGCAGCCATTTTGCTATGCCGGAGCGGTTGGTCGTCGGGCAACTACCCTCGCAGGTAGGCGATGGCGATCTGCGTGCGGTTGCGAAGCCCCATTTTGGCCAGGATCGAGCTGATGTGATTGCGTACGGTGCCTTCGCCCATGTAGGCCGTGGCGGCAATCTCCTTGTTGTCGAGGCCGCGGGCGATAAGCTCGGCGACTTCGAACTCGCGGTCGGTCAGGCCGGCAAAGGCCGCGGGCCGGCGGGTCGCGCCGGCCTCGATGCCTGCCCCATCAAAATCGATGTCCTCGATCGCCTTGCCCTCGAGCACGCGTTTACCGTCCATGACCTGCGCCAACGCTGGCGGGATGGCGGCGACATCGGTTTTAATCAGGTAGCCGCGGGCGCCCAGCTTGAGCGCCGACACAATGTACTCGTCATCCGAGAACGTCGTCAGAAATACCACGCGCGCCGCAGGGTCGCGCTCAAGGATCTCGCGCGCGGCCGAAAGGCCGTCGCGTCCCGGCATCTGGATGTCGAGCAGCGCGATGTCGGGCGCGTGCTCGGCGTAGAGCGCGACCGCGTCGTCGCCATTGGCGCCGGTGCCCACTACCTCGATCTGCGTCTGGGCGCCCAGGATAATCTTGAGCGAATCGACCACTAGGCGGTCGTCGTCGACAACGATGAGCCTCATCGGCCCTCATCTCCTTGCTGTTTGGGAACGGTGGCAAACACACGCCAGCCGCCGGCACCGGCGCGCGGGCCGGCGGTGAAGGTGCCGCCAAGCGCCTCGACGCGCTCGCGCATGGAGCCGAGCCCCATGCCTTCTGCGGCGCCGCGGCCGCTTGCTTGAACCCCGCCCGCGCCATCGTCGCTAACAATGAGCTGGTAAAACGACGGATGCTCCATACATCGCACGGTGACAACATGGGCGCAAGCGTGGCGCATGGTGTTGGAGAGCGCCTCGCGCAGGACCGCCGCAAAGCAGTTCGCGACGTTTGCGGGCGCATGTTCGGCCATAACTTCAAGCTCAATCTGCGGGCCGCCGTCCGAGCGTGCGCCCTCAACAATGCGTTCGAGCTGCACGGAAAGGTCGACGGCGTTGTCGTTGAGCGCGTGGACGCTGGCGCGCACAAGCTGGAGCGCCTCGTCAACCGTGCGTTTGACATCGGCGAAATCGCCGGCGACGCCGGGCTCGTCGGCGTGGACTACGCGCAAGGCTTCGGCTTGCAGTGAGGCGCGCGTGAGCTGGTGGCCCACGTTATCGTGGATTTCGCGCGCGATGCGGGCGCGTTCGGCGAGTGTCGCGAGCTCGACTTCGTAGCCCTGGCGATCGGCAAGGTCGCGGTTGCGCGCTTCGAGCACGAGGGCTCGTTCCTGCAGCTCGTCACGGGTACGGCGCATGCGCTCTTGCTCACGCTCCAGCTGGGCTGTGCGCAGTGACAACAAAGTGGCGGCGACCGAAAGGATGGCGGTCAGCAGGAGCGTTCGTGCGGTGAGCGCGTCGGTGCGAAAGTCCGCGACGAGCGCAAAGACAAAGGCGACGCCAATGCCCAGCGCGACCCAGGCGTGCTCACGGCGCACCCGCCGCGCGATGTCATAGAGGGCGAGAGGCGCAAACGGCACAAACGGCGGCACGAAAACGGCCGCGATGATGTAAGCGTAACTCGCGGCCTCGCTCGCACGCCGGGCGCTTTTCCCCTGCGCGAGCTCGGCCAGCGAGGTGGCAATAACGCCAAGGCAAAACGCCGCGACCAGGCGAGCGTCCACAGCAAGACCCGTGGCGGCCGCAATACAGCACGCCAGAACGATTGATTTGTCGAAAAGCCTGTTCATACGGGTATTGTACGCGAAGCTGCGCGTGGTGGAGGGGCCGCCTGCGCAACCGTGACATTCCTCCTGCGCGGCAAATCGGCGTCGATCGCTCGTGCGAGCGGGGGTTTCGCCTCCGCCCCCCCCTCGCACTCGTGACAAAGCTCACTGGTGCGCGCCGCCCGCTCCTGCGATGATGCAATCGTACCGGGCCACGACCAACAGAAGGGGCGCCTCATGACAGACATCGTCCATGTCGAAAACCTCGTCAAGCGCTATGACGATCTTATCGCGCTCGACCACTTTAACCTGAACATCGCCCCCGGCGAGATCTTTGGCCTGCTCGGCCCCAACGGCTCGGGCAAGACCACGTCCATCAACTGCATTTTGCAGCTGCTTTCCTACGACAAAGGCACCATCGAGCTGTTCGGCGAGCCCATGACGCCCACGCGTTACGACCTCAAGCGCCGCATCGGCGTAGTGCCGCAGCAGGTGGCGGTGTTTGACGAGCTCACGGTGCGCAAGAACATCGACTATTTCTGCAGTCTTTACGTCAACGACCGCAAGCGCCGCCGCGCGCTGGTGGACGAGGCGATCGACTTTGTCGGCCTGGGCGACTTTACCAAGTTCCGCCCTGGCAAGCTCTCGGGCGGCCTGGCGCGTCGTCTCAACATTGCCTGCGGCATCGCGCACAAGCCCGAGCTCATCTTTTTTGACGAACCCACGGTGGCGGTCGACCCGCAAAGCCGCAACGCCATCCTGGAGGGCATCTGCCGCCTGCGCGACGAGGGCGCCACGGTGGTGTATACCAGCCATTACATGGAGGAAGTCGAGCAGATCTGCAGCCGCATCATGATCATGGACGGTGGGCGCGTGCTGGCGCAGGGCACTAACGACGAGCTCAAGCGCATGATTCAGATGGGCGAGCGCGTGACCGTCGAGGTCGGCGCCGTCGAGACCGCCACGGTCGAGCGCCTGCGCGCCCTCGAGCACGTGCTTTCGGTTGAGCTTTCCGGCGGCGAACTCGTCTGCACCTGCGAGGCGAGCCCGCACAACCTGGTGGACATCCTCGACACGCTGCGCGCCGCCGACGTGGCACTCGGCCGCGTGTGGAGCGAGCCGCCGACCCTCAATGATGTGTTCCTCGAGATCACCGGCCGCGAGCTGCGCGACTAGGGGGCAGCCATGTTCAACACCATCACCACCACGCTCGAGACGCTATTGCGTCGACCGAGTACATGGGTCTGGGGCGCGATCTTTCCCATTGCACTTTCAACGATGTTCATGTTTATGTTCGCGAACCTGAGCTCTGACGGAAAGGTCGACCCGGTGCCGGTTGCCGTCGTGACGGACGAGGCCTGGGATGCCTCGACCTTTAAGGACGTGGCAGCTTCGCTTGCCAAGGCAGGCGACGATCAGCTGCTCGATGTGAGCGAGTACGAAGACTTGGCTGTCGCGCGCAAAGCGCTCAAGGCCGGCGAGGTCGCGGGCATCTATACGGTTGATGCCGCGGGCACGCCCAGGCTCACGCTGCTGTCGAGTTACGACAGCTCGCGCGCCTCGTCGGTGCTCACCGACCGCAGCATCCTTGAAACGGCGGCAAGCTCGTATACGCAAAATGTCGAGCTCATGCGCCAGATTGCCCAGGACAACCCGGCGACGCTCGCCGATCCGGCGGCGGTTGCGCACGCCCTGTCGCTCGAGGGCGGAACCCGCCGCGTGAGCCTGACTCGTGCCACGCCCGATGGCACGGTCATCTACTACTACGCGCTCTTTGGCCTGGTCGCGATGATGTCTGCCGAGTTTGCCGCCTTGAGCGTCGTCGATTTGCAGCCTAATCTGTCGGGCCTTGGCGCGCGCCGCTGCGTGGGCGGTCTTTCCAAGACGGCGTCGCTGGCCGGCATTTTTGTCGGCTCGTGGCTGGTTTCCTTTGCATCGATGGCGGTTGCGATCGGCTACGTGCGCCTGGTCGTGGGCGTCGACTTTGGCGGGCGCGAGGGGTTGTGCCTGCTGGGCGGGGCTGCATCCGCGCTTGCCGCCACGGGCCTGGGGCTTTTTGTGGGCACGCTTCCCGTTAAGGGTGGCAAGGCGTCCAAGTCGGGCATCCTCACGGGCTTTGCCACCACGTGTGCCCTGTTTGCCGGGCTCTACGGCGAGCCGGCGATGGCACTTGCCGACGATGTCGCCCGCGCCTGCCCGGCCGAGTGCTGGCTCAACCCCGTCAAGCTCATCTGCGACATGTTCAATCGCCTGTATTTCTTTGAGGACCTGGGGCCCTTTGCCGTTCGCGCTGGTGCGCTCGTCCTGATGGCCCTGGTGTTTGTCGCCGCCGCTACGCTGATCTTTGGAAGGAGCCGCTATGAGCACCTTTAAGACCGCGCTTCGCATGGCGCTCGCACACCCGCTCTATCTGCTTATCTACACGGTGTTCATCTCGCTCATGGGCGTATTCATCGCGGCATCGGTGAGCTGGAACTCGTCGCAGCTCACCGAGTACAAGCCCTACGATGCCAACGTGATCGTGGTCGACCGCGACGACAGCGACCTTTCGCGTGCGCTTACCAAGCATTTGGGTTCGCGTTTTGAGCTGGTCACGGGCATCGGCGACGATACGTACGACCTTGCGGACGCGCTCTCCAAGAGCAACAGCGCCAAGGGCAGCGCCGACTGCGTGTTCTTTATCCCGGAGGAGTTTGAGGACGACCTCGTTGCGGCTGCCCGCGCGGGGGAGGCCCTGCCCAAGCTCGACGTGACCTACGGTTCCGGCACCATGGCGGCGGCGCTTTCGTCTGCCGAGGCCTCGCGCTGGATCTCGCTCGCGGGCGCTGCGGCGGCGCTTGAGCCCGCTGCCTCCAACGGCGACGTTGCCAAGGCCGCCGAGCATGCCGCTGCAAAGCGCGCGGAGGTTCAGATCGAGCAGGTCAAGGTCGACTCGACGGCTGCCGCCACGCTCGAGTCGTATTTCAACTTTGGCGCGTACGCGATTATCTCGTCGGTCATCGTATCGGTGGGGTTGGTGTTCTCGGGCATGAACGAGCCCGAGCGCGTGCGTCGTATGGATGCCGGCCCGGTCTCCGAGCGCCAGCGCTCGCTTGCCGTGTTCGCGGCTGCCGCAGTGCTCACCGTCTGCATCTGGTTTGTGTCGAGCATGATGGGCGTCGTGGGCTTTGCCGGCGCGGTCGCCGAGGTCGGCGTGGGCCGTGTGTGCCTGGCACTGGCGGCGACGTTTGCCCTGGCGTGCACGCCGCTGGCCGTTGGCTTTGCCCTTTCGGGCCTGGGTGCGCGCGAGGAGCTGCTCAATGGCGTGGGCAACCTGCTCGGCATGCTCATGACGTTTTTGGGCGGCGCTTGGATGCCGCTGTCGCTGATGGGCCCGGCCGTGCAGACCGTGGCGCACTTTGTGCCGACATATTGGGTGAACGACGCGATCGGCAAGGCGCTCGCGTCGGACCTGACGTCTGCCATGTTGGGCGACATCGCCTGCGACCTGGGCGTCACCGTGCTCTTTGCCGTGGCCATCGCCGCCGCAGGCCTGGCCCTTTCACGCACCAAATCCCGCGCCTAGTCACCTAGTCATCGGGTACTCATTGGGGACAGACTTAAACGACCAAGAGTGGTCATTGGGGACAGACTTAAACGACTAGTCATTGGGGACAGTCTTTGCCGAACCGCCGGCTTGCCGGCCGGGTTGCCAAGGACTGTCCTCAGCTGCCGGCAGAAAGGGAACGTCCCTAACTGCCGGGTGGCGAAAGAGTGTCCCCAACAGCTAGTCATTTAAGAACGTCCCCAATGACTAGTCTGAAATAAAATCCAGGCCTCGCCCAAAAATAGTTCGCCAAGGTTTACTATTATGTTCATAAAGTAGTACAAGGCTAACAATGGGGGATACCATGGCAACGCGGGAGGCCTACGTCCAGGTTAAGGATCTCAAAAAGCACTACGGCGATGGAGATGCACGCCTGACGGTGCTCGACGGCATCGACACGTCCATCAATCGCGGCGAGATCTGCGTCATGCTGGGGCCCTCGGGCTCGGGCAAGTCGACGTTTCTTAACCTGATCGGTGGCCTGGAGGATGCCGACGCCGGCTCCATCATGGTGGACGGCTGCGACCTCACGGTGCTCAAACCTACCGACCTGGGAGAGTATCGCCGCCGTGAACTGGGCTTTGTCTTCCAGTTCTATAATCTGGTGCCCGACCTCACCATCAAGGAAAACATCGAGATCACGGCACACCTGTCCAAAAACCCGCTCAATGTCGACGACCTGCTGCGTTCGCTGGGCCTCTACGAGCACCGCAACAAGTTCCCGCGTCAGGTTTCGGGTGGTCAGCAGCAGCGCTGTGCCATCGGCCGTGCGCTCGTCAAAAACCCGGGCCTGCTGCTGTGCGACGAGCCCACGGGCGCGCTCGACTACAAGACGTCCAAGGAAATCTTGCAGCTCATGGAGGATATCAACCGCACCTACGGCTGCACCATCATCATTGTCACCCACAATGCCGCCATCGCGCGCATGGCCAATCGCATGCTGCGCCTGCGCGACGGGCGCATCGTCGAGGATGAGCTCAACGAGTCGCCCGTCGCAGCCGCCGAGCTCGATTGGTAGGCGGCGCCATGACACCTCTCGCAAAACGTCTCCCGCGCGAGCTGCGCCGCAATATCGGCAAGTACCTGGGCATCTTTCTTCTTATGTGCGGAAGCATCGCCCTTACCTCGGGCTTTTTGCTCGCAGCGCATTCCATCGGCTGCCTTATCGACGACATGCGCGATGCGTACACGATTGAGGACGGCCGCGTGACCACCTCCTTCGAGGCTACCGACAAGCAGCTTAAGGCCGCCGAGGATGCAGCCGGCGACGTCGGCGGCGTCACGCTCTACAAGAATTTCTCCATCGACGCCATCATCAAAAAGGTGTCCGGCGACGACGGCACCAAGCGCACGCTGCGCACCTATGCGCACCGCACCAAGGTCGATATCGCGTCCTACTGTGAGGGCAAGGAGCCCAAGGCGGATGACGAGGTGGCCATCGACCGTGTCTTTGCCACCAATAACAACCTGTCCGTGGGCGATAAAGTCGAGCTCGAGGGTCGCACCTACACCATTTGCGGCATCATGACCCAGCCCGATAGCCAGGCGCTGTTCCTCAACAATTCGGACTTTACGGTGAACACCATCACGTACGGTGTGGCCGAGGTCACCGACGCCGGCTTTGCCGCGCTTAAGGACGCCGGCGGCGCGCCTGCCTACACCTACTCCTTTACCTTTACCGATCGTGATCTCTCCACCGCGGATCGCGTCGATGCGGAGCAGGATATGGTGGAGGCGCTCACCGATGCCGATGCACGCGTGGATGACCTCATCGACGCCGATTCCAACCAGGGCATTGGCTACGCGCGCGACGACGTAGACGGCGACTCCATGATGTGGATGACGCTGCTCGACATCATCATCGTGATCATGGCGTTCGTCTTTGTGGTCCTTACCGACGTCACCATCGAGGAGGAGAGCGCCATCATCGGCACGCTGCTTGCCAGCGGCTATCGTCGACGCGAGATCGTGCTGCACTACCTTGCGCTTCCCGCCATCGCGGGCGTGGTCGCGGCGCTTTTGGGCACTGCGCTCGGCGTCGTGTTCTTTACCGAGCCCATGCGCAGCCTCTATTACGACTCGTACAGCCTGCCGCCCTTCCAGGTGTACTGGAGCTGGGAGATCTTTGTGAAGTGCGCCGTGGTTCCCGCCGCTGCGCTCATCCTCATCACGCTGGTGGGTCTGCTTCGCAAGATGGGCAAGACGCCGTTGCAGTTTCTTCGCCACGAGGCGAGCGGCAAGTCTGGCACCAAGCGCGGCCTGCAGCTGCCGGAGCGCATGGGCTTTGTCTCGCGCTTCCGCCTGCGTATCTTCCTGCGCAACCTGGGCAACTTCGCCACGCTCTTCGTGGGCATTGCGTTTGCCTCGCTGCTGCTGCTCTTTGGCCTGGCGATTCTGCCCACGATGACGCACTACGCGGACAACCTCGAGACAAGCCTGGTCGCCGAGCACCAGTACACGCTCAAGGCGCCGCTGGAGCTCGAGGGCACTGCCGAGGAGCGCGAGCAGTGGTCGGCACTCGAGTGCTTGCAGTCGGTTGACGGCGCGCTGCTTTCTGCCGCCCAAGATGCCGATGACGAGCTTGACGACGCGGCCGATGCGGCGCAGACGGCAGCCGATGCCGCGACCGCATCTCCGTCTGCCGAGAGCCTGACTGCGGCGCAGGATGCGCTTACCAAGGTCCAGGACAAGAAGGATGCGCTTTATGCGCGCCTCGATGACCTTGCCGATATCCTCGGCTGCAACCGCGACGAGGCTATCGACCTGATTGACAAGGCCTCTAAGATCGACACCGACAACGACGACATTCACCCGGTCAACACGATTGACAACGGCGCGGGCGCAATCGCGCAGGCCGAGAAATACGCCGTTTACCAGCTGCAATACGACCGCGGCGATGGTAATGGCGAGGAGACGATTTCTGTCTACGGCATCTCGCCCGATTCGCGCTACTGGAAAGGGCTGGACGTCGGCGACGGACGCGTCGTCTTTGGCGGTGGCTTGCTCGACAAGTTTGGCTGGAGCGAGGGCCAGAAGGTCACGCTCAGCGACAAGTACGAGGGCAAGAATTATTCCTTTGAGTACGTGGGCAAGGACTGCGTTTGGGGCTCTAAGTCGGATATGAATGTCTATATGAGCATCGACGACTTTAACGAGCTGTTCGGCAACGACGCCGCCTACTTTAACGGCTATGTGAGCGACGAGAAGCTCAACCTCGATGCTCGTTACTTTGCCGGCGACACCACGCCCGACGACATGCGCGCCGTGGGCGACCAGTTCATCGGCATGATGAGCAAAATGATCGGCATGATGGTTGGACTTGCGGTGTTCATCTTCCTGCTGTTTATGTACCTGCTGACCAAGGCGGTGATCGATCACAGCGCCCGTTCGATCAGCTACATGAAAGTCTTTGGCTACCGCGATAGCGAGATCTCGCATCTGTACATCCGCTCGATCACGTTGTGCGTGGCAGCGTCGCTCGTGCTGAGCCTGCCGGTCATCATTGGCTCGCTCACGGCCATCTTCCGCTCGATGCTGCTCGCCTACAACGGCAATATCGAGATCTACGTGCCCACTTGGTCCATGGCTGCATGCGTCGGTATTGGCTTTGCGACCTACCTGGTCGTGGCGCTGCTACACACGCGCTCCATCAAGCGCGTCAGTCTGGCCGAAGCCCTCAAGGTGCAGGAGTAGTCATCGGGGACAGTCTTTGCCGATTCGCCGGTTCGCCGGCCGTGCTGGCAAGGACTGTCCCCAGCTGCCGGCAGGAAAGGAACGTCCCTAGCTGCCAGGTGGCGAGGCACTCATTTAAGTCCGTCCCCAATGAGTGGTTTCAGTCATTTAAGTCTGTCCCCAATGACTAGGTGCCGTACTTGACTTTAACTCTGCTTTAACTGGTACCATCCTCTATGTCTGTAACGCCATATAGACCGAGGGGATAGATCTATGACCGCAACTGCACCCGCAGCACCCGCTAAGGTGTACTTCACCAACCTGCGCACGCATGCTCGCGAGAGCCAGCTCGACAAGCTCAAGCGCCTCATCCGTCACGCCGGAATTGAGCAGATCGACTTTGAGAACAAGTTCGTCGCTATCAAGATTCACTTTGGCGAGCTGGGCAACCTGAGCTTTTTGCGCCCCAACTACGCCCGCGCCGTCGCGGACGTCGTGAAGGAGCTGGGCGGCAAGCCCTTCCTCACCGACTGCAATACGCTCTATGTCGGTAGCCGCAAAAACGCGCTCGAGCACATCGACACCGCCTACCAGAACGGCTTTACCCCGTATGCTACGGGTTGCCAGATCATCATCGCCGACGGCCTCAAGGGCACCGACGAGGCGCTTGTCCCGGTCGAGGGCGGCGAGTACGTGCACGAGGCCAAGATTGGTCAGGCGCTCATGGACGCCGATATCGTGATCAGCCTCACCCACTTTAAGGGCCATGAGCAGGCCGGCTTTGGCGGTGCCATGAAGAACCTGGGCATGGGCGGCGGCAGTCGCGCCGGCAAGATGGAGCAGCATGCCGCCGGCAAGCCGAACGTCGCGACCGAGCACTGCGTTGGCTGCCGTGCCTGCGAAAAGATCTGCGCGCACAACGCCATCTCGTTCGATGGCACCCGCGACCGCGAGCTTGCCAGCGGCGCTACTCGCACGGTGCACGTGGCTGCCATCGACCACGATCGCTGCGTGGGCTGCGGACGCTGCATTGCGGCATGCAACCAGGACGCCATCAAGCCCGGCTATGAGGCCGCGGCCGACGTGCTCAACTGTAAGATCGCCGAGTACACCAAGGCCGTTGTCGACGGCCGCCCGAGCTTCCATATCTCGCTCGCCATGGATATCAGCCCCAACTGCGATTGCCATCCCGAAAACGATACGCCTATCGTCAACGACATCGGCATGTTCGCGAGCTTCGACCCGGTCGCTATCGATCAGGCCTGCGCCGATGCCGTCATGGCATCCGAGCCGCTGCCCGACACCGAGCTCACCGATAGCGCGGCCAAGATGGAGCACAACCACGAGCATCTGGAGGGCGAGCAGGCCAAGGATCCCTTCTGCATCACGCATCCCGACACCGACTGGCGCGCGTGCATCGCGCACGCCGAGAAGATCGGCCTGGGCACGAGCAAGTACGAGCTCATCGAGGTCAAGTAACACCTGTTTATTGGACAAACCAAGCGCCTTTGTGGCGTTAGTTGAGTAAAAGCCGCCCACGAGCACAACGCTTGCGGGCGGCTTTTCAGAAGTGCGGTGAAAAATCGAATACCGCCGACTACAAACCGATTTTTGGCAACAAAACCCCAGACGTTGCTTTTGCCTAAAAATTCTTGTCGAGGAAGTTGTCGACCGTGTTCCAGTAGAGTTCGGGGTCGATCTGCGCGCTCTTGGCGTGGGTGGCGCCATGGATAGTGAGCTTTTGCTTGACCTTGCTGGCGCACGCATCGTAGTTTTGGTCGAGCATACTGTACGGCACAAAGGTGTCCTGGTCGCCGTGGATAAACAGCATGGGAACCGTCGCGTGTTTGAGTTGCTCCACACTGCTCGCCTTATGAAAGTCGTAGCCCGCGCGCACGTTGCACACCAAGTTTGCTACATCGAGCAAGGGAAAGCTGGGCAGGCCGAACACGTCCTTGAGCTGCAGAGAAAACTCGTCCCAAACACTTGTATAACCGCAGTCCTCGATAATGCATTTCACGTTTGCGGGCAGAGATTCCCCCGCGACGTTCATGGCAGTTGCCGCACCCATCGACTCGCCAAAGACCAGGATGCGCGCCTCGGGGTCAGCCTGAACGATTTGCTCGATCCATGCGACGATGTCGAGGCGCTCGGGCCAGCCCATGCCGATATAGTCGCCGCCGGAGCGCTCGTGGGCGCGTGCGGCGGGTGCGAGTACGTTCATGCCGCGGTCGTGGAATCGCTTGACGTATCGGGCCATACCGATGGGCTCGTTGGTATATCCATGCAGGCAGACGGCGTAATCGTGTGCGCTCTCCGACGCAGCAAAATACCAGGCGGCAAGCTCGGTCCCGTCGTTCGCGGTGAGGCTGCTGCTCTCGCGGTTTTCCTTAAACCACGCCCGTGCCTCGCCCTCCTCGGCGTCCATCTGCTCGCCCTTTTCGGCGTCCTTGCCATCCTGCATCATCTTCATGGTGTACGGCGCTTGGGGGTTCAGGGCAAAGTCAAACAAAAAGTTGCCGGCAAACCCCAGCAGCGCGACAACGAGCATCAGCGCAACGACGCCGGCTATCTTGAGCTTTCGATGGGAACGTGCGTTTTGAGACATAAGAAGCTTTCCTATAAGATGTTAATACATCAACATTTAATGCAAGCGCATTATGGACGTTCGCCGTTGATGCGTCAACAGGCAAAGAATGGGTAAACAAAGGGTCACGTATGGTGCAAATTTCGCACGTACCCAGACGCTTTGATATAGTGTTGAGAACTCTTTACGTTGGAGGATGTAACCGGCATGTCCGATTCGAGCGACAGTTCTAAGCCGCGACCCAAGACCGCGGCCGTTCCACACTACACCATGGGTGAGGAGATCATGAACTCCGTCACCCATGGTGTCGGCTGCCTGCTGGGTATCGCGGGCCTGGTGCTCCTGATCGTATTCGCCGCCCTGCGCGGCGGAGGCCCGGCCCACATGGCCGCGGCGATTGTCTATGGCGTCAGCATTATCCTCGAATACCTAGCCTCCACGCTCTACCACGCGATTCAGCCCGCGCGCGCCAAGCGCGTGTTTCGCATCATCGATCACAGCTGCATCTACCTGCTCATAGCCGGCAGCTATACGCCGTTTTGCCTCATCACGCTCGCAAACGACGGCGGCCCTGCGCTGTTCTTTGCCGTATGGGCCATCGCCATTATCGGCATCGCCCTCGAGTGCTTTTTGCGCGAGCGTCAACCGCACTGGGTAAGCGGCCTGGTCTACCTGCTGATGGGCTGGCTCGTTGTCTTTAAGCTGCCTGAACTTGTGGCGCTGCTCAACCCCGTGGCACTTGCCCTGCTCGCCGTCGGCGGCGTGTGCTACACCGCGGGCGTGCCGTTCTATATCGCCAAAAACGTGCGCTATCTGCACAGCGTGTTTCACCTGTGGGTGCTCGCCGGCAGCATCTTCCAGTTCATGGCGGTGATCCTCTTCGTAATCTAGCGACCACGCCAGCGCCCGTGCCCCCGTTCGGTCGCCAGTGCAATTGCCGTATCCGCCACCAACGTTTTAATCCGACGTCCCGAATCTTGGAGGTTCGAGAAACTCCCGATGGACATAACCATCTCCCTTATCACCACCCTCGTTTTGACACTCATCAACGGCTACTTCTCTATGTCCGAGATGGCGCTCACCACGGCCAAGCGCGCCGTGCTGGAACACGAGGCAGAGGAAGGCGACAAGCGCGCCGAGCGTGCCATTAAGCTGGCTGCCGACTCCGACCAGCTGCTCGCCACCATCCAGGTCGCCATCACGCTCGTGGGCTTCGCCTCGTCCGCCGTCGCCTCGACGAGTCTGTCCGACCCGCTCGCCACGTGGCTCATGAGCTTTGGCATCGCGCCGCTCTCCGCCATCGCGCGCGGCCTGGCGCCGGTCATCATCACCGTCGCGGTCGCCTTCGTCTCCATCGTGATTGGCGAGCTCGTGCCCAAGCGCATTGGCCTGGCCAACGCCGAGGGCGTGTCAAAGCAGGTCGTGGGCCCGCTTTCCGTGTTCCAAAAGATTGCTCGTCCGCTCGTGTGGCTGACCGGCGCCTGCTCCGATGGCCTGGCCCGCATCCTGCGCATCAAGAGCGCCGACGACCGCCAAAACGTTTCGGAGGAAGAGATCAAGTACATGGTCTCGGAGCAGGACGACCTGCTCGACGAGGAAAAGCGCATGATCCACGAGATCTTCGACCTGGGCGACACCGTTGCCCGCGAGGTCATGGTGCCGCGCGTGGACACCACCATGTGCGAGGACGACGAGACGGTCGCCGATGTGCTGTCCACCATGCGCCAGACCGGCTTTAGCCGCATCCCCGTCTATCACGAGGATCCCGACAACGTCGCCGGCATCGCGCACATCAAGGACCTGATTCAGCCCGCGCTCGACGGCAAGGGCGACCAGCCCATCGCCGGCTTTTTGCGCGACGCCACCTTTGTGCCCGACACCAAGGACATCCTGCCGCTGCTGTCCGAGATGCAGACCTCGCACGACCAGATCGTGGTGGTCGTGGACGAGTACGGCGGCACGGCCGGCATCATCACCATCGAGGACATCGTCGAGGAGATCGTCGGCGAGATCGAGGACGAGTTCGACCCCGACAACAAGTATCTCACGCGCCTTTCGCGCCGCGAGTGGCTCGTTGATGGGCGTTTTTCGTGCGATGACGCGATTGAGCTTGGTTGGCCGCTCGAGGAAAGCGATGATTATGAGACCATCGCCGGCTGGATTTTGGAGCTTTGCGACTCGGTGCCCGACATCGGAGAGGTGTTTGAGGTTGCGGGGTACAAGTTTAAAGTGCAGTCGATGCGTGGCCAGCGCATCTCGCTCATTCGCGTGATCGCTCCGGCCGAAACCGATAAGAAGGATTCCGAGTCTTCGGTAGACGAGCCGACGACGTCGGGTGCGGGTTCCGCGAATCCGCACGACGGCGACGAGTAGGACAAGGAAGAGTAGGGGAGAGTTATGGCAGGCCTGTTCAACATCCTTAAGGTCACCGTCAGCGAGGACAAGATCTGCGCGCACGTGCTGGTGAACCCCGGCATGCCGCTCATGACCTCGGAGGATATCGAGGCTACGGCGCGCGTGTATTACCTGGTGCCGGCGATTGCCAAGCACCTGTGCCTGGGCGATTCTGGCCGCGAGTTCCAGGACTGCATGGGCCAGACCGAGCTTTGCCATCTGCTGGAGCATGTGACGGTCGAGCTCATGAACGAGACCGGGCTTGCCGGCAGCATCTCGTGCGGCCGCACGCGCGTAAGCGAGCACGACGAGCGCGTTTTTGAGGTTGAGCTTTCGTGCCCCGACGACGCGCTGGCCATCGGTGCGCTGTCTTCGGCCACCTTTATGATGGACTGGGCCTATCTGCACGCCGACCAGCCTGCCCCCGACGTGGAGGGCACGGTCGCGGGCCTGCGCAACCTGGTGCTGGGCATGCGCGCCGAGGCCGAGGGCAAGGATCCTCACGAGGCCGTCGCCGCTGCGAACGGCGAAGATGCTGCCGAGGACGAGGGCGCTGACGAGGGCGATGTGCCGGTCGACGCCGAGCCCGTTGCCGATGCGACCGCCGAGCCCGTTCCCACCGAGCCCCAAGGCGTCCCCAACTTTGACGACGAGCCCCAGGTGGCGATTGATACCGAGGGTGCGGTTGCCGAGAACCACGAGGCCTCCGCTGCCGTCTTTGGCGGTGCGGCGACGGTTCCGGCAGGACCTGCGCATGAGGGCGGCCTGCCGCTCGTGGACGGCGCCGGCGAGGACCCGGGTGCCACGGTGGCCATGCCGGCTATGCCCCAGGAGTAGGCCTACGCGTTTATCACCATCACGTACCTGCGCCTTTGCCGTACGCAGATGAGCGGAGCGGCAAGTGATGCGCTGCGGGTATAATGGACAGCATTCAAACGGTGGGCACCGACGTGCCCGCAGGAGAGGAATGATCATGGGTAAGACTTTCAGCTTTGTCTCCGGCGCACTTTTTGGTGCCGCTGCCGGCGCTATTGTCGGCGTTGCTCTGGCCCCGCGCTCGGGCGCCGAGACCCGCGCCATGGCTGCCGATATCGCCAACGACGCCTGGGACAATATGCGCGACACCTACGAGCACAGCGCCGAGGAGGCCCGTGCTGCGGTGAATGACTTTGGCCCGATGGTCGACGCCAAGACCGACGACCTGCGCGCCAAGGTCGACCTGGCCCGCGAGCGCATGGACCAGCTGCGCGAGCAGCTCAACGACGCCATTTCGGGCGGCAACGTGACGCCTGCCGCCGACGTCGTGGTCGAGAACGCCGTCGAGGCTGATACCGAGGCTGCGGAGCCCTCGACCGAGGCATAATGCGCGCCGGGGATTTTGTCGGCGCCAAGATCTATCGCAAGCCTACCGAGGACAAGCGCACCAAAAAGGACGGCACGCCGCGCAGCCCTAAAAAGCTCGGAAAGATTCACTTTCCGGTCTTTACCCCGGGCGGTACGCGCGTGGTCGGCTTTATGGTCCGCCAGTCCGATATCGCGGGCATGATCGAGCGTCCCGACCGATTCGTAGCGCTCGACGCCATTGGTGTCTACGAGGGCGCCATTGCGGTCGATGACGTCAAGGACACGTACGATGCCGCCGCCGCCAAGCGCCTCGACATCAACCTGGACGATTGCATCATCTGGGTCGGTATGGACGTGCGCACGGAATCGGGCGACGTCGTGGGCTATTGCTCGGATGTGGAGTTCAAGCCGCGTTCGGGCATCGTGCAGGCATTCTATGTGACCGCCGGTGCTGCTTCGAGTGTTTTGGTTGGTGACACGCAGGTGCCGCCGACGATGCTGCGCGGCTATGAGAACGGCGCGATGGTCGTCTCGGACGAGGTCAAGTCGCTCGGGTATTCGGGCGGTGCGGCTGCCAAGGCCGCCGAGGCCAGCGTCGTGGTGGGCGACAAGGTCAAAAAGGGCGCCAAGGTGCTCGACGACAAGGGATCGGTTGCCGTGGACAAGGGCAGTCGCGCACTGGGCAAGCAGCTTGGCAAGACGCGCGGCATGTTCAAGGCCTTTAAGGATGAATACCGAAAGGCGAGCGGAGGCTCGTCAAAAGCTACAAAATAGCGACGTACCAAATGATGGGAGGCAAGCCGGAGACCTGTTGCTCCGGCTTGCTGTGTTTATGGGGGAGGGCACATGCGCCAAAACGGATCCAACTTAAACGGGCGTTCGGGTGCACGTCCGACGGCGCGCCGCGACCTGGGGCAGCTGCCCAGCGGTCAGCGCAAGCGTCACCGTAAGCCCGGCGCGATGTACCTCAACCATAGCCGCGGCTTTAGCGATCGCAGCGCGCGCATCGGCAACAGCCGCACACCCCGTCGTTCGTCTCGCCTGCCCTATGCGCTCATCGCCGTGGGTTGCGCGCTCGTGCTGTTTATCGCTGCCGTCGTGGGCTACGTCAACCGCAGCGTGGACGTGGAGCTCAACGGCCAGAAGACCGCGGTGCGCGTGGGCTCTACGCTGCAGAATCTCATCGACGAACAGGATTTGACTGACACTTACGACGCAGGCGACCTGCTGGCCGTCGATGACAGTGTGCTCAAGCGCCATGGAGGCGAAAAGCTGTCGGTGAAGGTCGACGGCAAGCGCGTGAAGCAGGGCAAATGGGATAGCCGCGAACTCGAGGGTGGCGAGAAGGTGACGGTCAAGGATGGCCGTAACACCTACGAGAAACACGAGGTTCAGGCTACGGTTATCGAGCCCAAGCTCAAGGTCGAGGGCACGGGCGCTATCGAGTATGTGCAGACGTGGGGTGTCCAGGGCCGCTCCGAGGTGTGGGTTGGTGAGCAGTCGGGCAAGACGCAGGATCGCGGCGAGGTTGTGCCCGCCACCGATTGCGTTGTTGCGTGCGCCAGCGTGGCGCCCAAGGGCAACAAAAAGTACGTGGCGCTGACGTTTGACGAGGGTCCGAGCGGCGCCACCAAACAGATCTTGCAGGTGCTCAAGGAAAAGGGCGTCACCGCGACGTTCTTCCTTTCGGGCGATGCGGCCGAGGCCTCGCCTGCCACGGCCAAGGCGATTGTCGACGCCGGGTGCGAGATCGGATCCAACAGCTACAGCGACGATTCGCTCAAGGGTCAGGACCGTGAGGCGGTACGCGAACAGATCACGAAAGGCACCGATGCGATTAAGTCGGCGACCGGCGTGAAGACGATGCTGCTGCGTGCTCCCTACGCTGCCTTTGACGAGCAAAACTGGATTGATGCGATGGACCTGGTCTCCGCCGTGGTCTCGTGGAATATTGACTCGGGCGACTGGCTGCTCAACGGTGCCGACGAGCAGGTCTCGACGGTGCTCGATTCGGTGACGCCGGGCAATATCGTGCTGCTCACCGATAGAGACGAATGCGCCGAGCAGACGCTCGAGGCGCTGCCGCAGATTATCGACGGCCTCATTGCCGACGGCTACAAGATCGTGACGCTCAGCGACCTGGTCAAGACGGACACGTCGCTGAGCAAAAAGCTCACCTCGCTGACGAAGGTCACCATGCCCAAGGACGCCGTGTTCCCCCAGCTTGCCGAGGACGACGACACCACGGAGTAGTCATTGGGTAGTCATTTAAGAACGTCCCCAATGACTATGTCACGGATGCGTCAGTGTTTGGTATGCCTGCAATGTGCAGCGCATAAATTCGATGCCGCAGGGCGATGCTGATGCTATAGTTACTGCGGTTAATGAGGGTCAAGAGAAAGGTTACAGGTGAAATCCAAACCTCGACCATACAGTCGATGACCCCATGCAGGTGCTTTTTGCGCATGCACGGGGTGTAAGCGTCGAGCGGCGTGCCGCCCGCGCATGCGTATACATATCCAGAAGCCCACGGAGCGTGCGCCATCACGGCCGCAGCCCGAAGGAATAATGATGGGGAGCACCATTGAATTATCTGAGTGAGATGCTCAAGTTGCCGGTCTTGGACGTCGATGGCGAAAAGCTCGGCGTAGTGAACGATTTTGGCATTGCCACCGGCGAAGTTTTTCCGCACGTGACGTCGCTCGCGTTCCGCGGACCCGGCAAGACGCCGTTTATGATCAGCTGGCGCAAATGGGTCGACCGTATCGACGAGACGGGTGTACACCTTAAGACGTCGGCCACCGAAATCCGTTTTTCGTACCTGCAGCCGACCGAACTCTTGCTTGCCCGCGACGTGCTCAACAAGCAGATTGTCGACACGCAGGGCATGAAGGTCGTGCGCGTAAACGACATCAAGTTTTCCATGTCGGGCGAAAACCAGCTGCGCCTGCTGGGCGCCGAAGTGGGCGCCCGCGGTCTGCTGCGCGCGATCAGCCCCGCACTCGAGCATATCGTCGAGGGCTTTATGAAGCACCTGGGCAAGCCGCTCAGTGAGGACATTATCGCCTGGTCTTACATGGACCTGCTCGATCGCTCGACTAAGAACATCCAGCTCTCGGTGTCGCACAAGACGCTTGGCGAGCTGCACCCTGCCGACATTGCCGACATCATCGAGCAGCTCGACCCGCGCCTGCGTGCGCAGGTGTTTGCACAGCTCGATACTGCCCAGGCCGCCGAGGCCATCTCGGAGTTCGATGACGACGAGCTTATGACCGAGATGCTCGAGGGCCTGTCCGACACGGACGCATCGTCGATGCTGGCCATGATGGACCCGGACGACGCCGCCGACCTGATCGACGAGCTCGATTACGAGAAGGCCGAGAAGCTCCTGCGCCTGATGGGCGTCAAGGAGGAGAAGGCGATTCGTAACCTGCTGGGGTATGAGGACAACACCGCCGGCCGCATCATGACCTCGGAGTTTGTCTCGCTGCCCGCCACGGCGACGGTCGGCGATGCCATCGAGGCGATTCGCAAACTCGATGAGGACTTCGAGAGTGTCTATTACGTCTATACCGAGGATCCGAGCGGCATGCTGACCGGCGTGCTTTCGCTGCGCACGCTGATCGTAGCCGACCGCGACGCCACGCTGGGTCAGCTGGCCTATCGCGACCTGGTCTATGTGTCGCCCGACGAGGACCAGGAAGACGTGACGGACGAGATGACCAAGTACGACCTGGTTGCCATCCCTGTCTGCGACGAGAACCGTCATATCCTGGGTATCGTGACCTTCGACGACGCCATGGACGTTATCGCCGAGGAGCATCAGGAGGACCTGCAGATCGCCGGTGTCGGCTCGGGCGATAGCGCGTCGGACGACTCGACGAACGTGCTCAGCTGGTTCGTGCATCGCCAGTACTGGGTTGTTGTATGGGGCATCGCGTCGTGCATCATGGCGACCGTGCTGGGAACGGCGCTCGGCTCCGCGCATCTGGTGGTGTTCCCCATGTGCGCCATGCCGCTCGTGCTGCTGGCGGCCTCGCGCATGGTGTCGTTCGTCAAGAACTACTTCCTCGAGTACGACGGCCACGACGACGAGCCCAAACCGTACCTGGGATTCTTCTTCCAGAGCACGGGTATGGGCCTGATCCTTTCGCTCGTGACCTACCTGTGCGCCCAGCTGGTGCGCACCGCCGCGTTCCCCGATGCGCCCATGTTTGAGGAGCAACTCTTTACCGGGTGCTTTAATATCGCTGCCATCATTTGCCTGGTTGGCAACATGAGCGCCGTGATTTACCTGATGGTGCTGTTCTGGCGTGACGAGCATGACCTCAACACGTCGGGCACCGCCATGAACGTTATTGCCGTCATGATCTCGTGCGTAGCGTACTGCGCCGCTGCGGTGCTGCTCACCATGTCGGTCATTGGTTAGGTGGTCGCGTGCAAAATACCAAGCAAAAGTCGGGCACCAAGCAAAAGTTGACCATCGCGGCCATCTTTGGCGCTATGGGCCCCGGTCTGCTGGCGGCGCTTTCGGGCAATGACGCCGGCGGCATTGCAACGTATTCCAGTGCGGGCGCCAACTATGGCTACAAGATGCTCTGGATGCTTCCCGTCATGACTGTGCTGCTCATCGTGACGCAGGAGACCGCGGCGCGCTGCGGCTGCGTCACGGGCAAGGGCCTGGCATCGCTCATCCGCGAGCGCTTTGGCGTGCGCAAGAGTGTACTTGCTATGGCGGCGCTGTTGATCGCCAACACGGCTGTGACCATTTCGGAGTTTGCGGGTATCGCCAGCGGCCTTGCTCTCTTTGGCGTGCCGGCGAGCATCTCGGTGCCTTTGGTGGCGCTGCTGGTGTGGATGCTTACCATGTCGGGTAGTTTCCAGCGCATCGAGAAGATTCTGCTGCTGGTAAGCTGCGTCTTCGTGACCTATATTGTCGCCGCGTTTATGGCTGGCCCCAACTGGGGTGAGGTCGCGGTCGACCTGGTCGTGCCTAACATTCAAAATGACCCCAGCTACGTGTCGCTCGTGGTCGCAACGATCGGTACCACCATCGCGCCGTGGATGATTTTCTTGGCGCAGAACAACGTGGTCGATAAGAACGCGGGCGAGGACGACATCGTGCTGCAGCGTATTGATACCGTGAGCGGCTCGATCGCTGCTGATATCATTGCGGGCTTCATTATCATCACGACCGGTACGGTGCTGTTCCCGGCGGGTATTCAGATTAGCGATGCCGCCGATGCTGCCCGCGCGCTGGAGCCTATTGCGGGTCAGTGGTCCACGGTACTGTTTGCCTCGGGCCTGGTCGCGGCGAGCTTCTTGGCCGCCTGCGTGTTGCCGGGCGTTACGTCGAGCGCTATCTGCGAGGCATTTGGCTGGGAGCGCGGTGCCGACCGCAGCTGGGACGAGGCCCCGGTTTACCGCGGCATCATTACGGCCATCATCGGTATCTCTGCCGTGCTGGTGCTTATGCCCGGCGTCGATCTGTTCCAGATTATGATGACCTCACAGGTCATCAATGGCGTGCTACTGCCCGTGGTTCTGGTGTTCCAGGTGGTTATCGCCGCCGACCGTCACATCATGGGTGCCAACCGCAATGGCCGCGTGTGGAACGTGCTCACTTGGGCGACTATCGCCGTGATTACGGTGCTGACAGTCGTCATGTTTGTGCTGCAAGCGATGGGCTACAGCGCTTAACGCCCACTTTTGCTTCCGAACAGGCCGCAGCGATGGGCTGCGGCCTGTTTTTTGCCCGCAATCTCTTGGGGCCGGCTCTAAAAGAGTGATTTTGGGTTGTTTGCTGCGGGTTACTTGTCGGTGCCCAGCTTGTGCGGCTTGAAGGCAAGCGCATTGACGAGCGCGTCGGTGGCAGACTTGACGGCAGCCGGCTGCGGATCGTTGACGTGATCCTCGGGATGCACGGGCAGGTCCTTCTTGACGGCATCGTGGATCAAGTTGAGGTACTCAGTCACGCCAGTGGTCGATAGATGCGTGCCATCGCCATCGAACAGGTCGTTGCGGTTGGCACTGTATCCGTACCAATCGATAACGCGCACGTTCTTGTAGCGCGTAGCGGCGTTGGCGATGGCCTGGTTGGTAGAGCCAACCCACGGCTGCGGGCTGCGCGTGTTCACAAACACCACAATACGCTTATCTCCTGCATCGGCCATGATGGCGTCGATCTGGTCGTCGGTTACCAAGCCGTTGGTGCCCAGGGCAAAGACCACGATCTTGCCGGCAAGGTTCTGCTGGATATAGCCCTCAAATGTCGCGCGGCCCGCATCAAACTGGCGGCCCTTTTCGGCATCGATATGGCTGTGCGGGAACACGCCGTCAAAGGTGTCCACGGCACGCAGCGACACGGAGTCGCCGATCATAAGCAGATCGTAGGAGCCATCGGGGAAGCCGTCGTTGTCCTTGTCGGTGTCGTCGGCCGCCTGCTGGTCGGTGGGCGCGGTGTTCTTGGCTTCCTTGTTCAGAACTTCAGCGCCCTCGCCGCTCAGCGCAGACGTTTCGGGCACAAAGATCAGGCCGCCCAGTGCAACGACCAACACGACAGCGCAGGCTACGCAGACAGGGGCGTGCGCGCGTGCCCAGTTGGCGGGCGTGGTGGTGCCACCGCGGAATTCGGCGACGGTGCGCCCAAAGGCGCCCTTCCTAAACGGAGTCTCGATAAAGCGATAGCAGCACTCTGCCACGGCGACCACCACAAGTACCTGCAAGATATACTGCCACCACGGTGTATCGTTGATGTTGGCGACTGGGTTCATGAGCAACAGCAGCGGATAGTGCCACAGGTAGATGCTGTACGAGCGCTTGCCAACCCACACGAGTGGCTCGGCGGACAGCGCGCGGGCAACCATTCCCTGGGGCTGCACGCAGGCCGCGATGACCATGAGCGTGAGGATGGAGCATAACAGCGTGCCGCCGCGATACTGGAACGCGGTGTAGCCGTTGGTGAGCGCGACCATGGCGGCAAGGCCAACCAGACCCACGACGCCCAATACATCGATGGATGCGGGCGAGGACCAAAAGCGCACGAGGGCGCTCGGCTGTGCCGGGGCGGTCTCGGCTGATTCGTCGGCCTTCTCGCCAGGCTTGCCCTCGGCGTTCTTGCCGTGCTTGGCGGCGCCAGCCAGGCGATTGAGCCCCAAACGATGAACGAGACGCACCGGCGCCAGGTCGCGATCGGGGATAAAGGCCATCCAGGCACCCAGCAGCAGCGAGAACACGCGGGTGTCGGTGCCGTAGTACACGCGGCTGGGGTCGGCGGCAGGGTTGTAAAGCACCATCATGGCGAGGGCAGATACCGCGGCAAGGCCCAGAACCACGCGGCGCGTGTTGGGTTTGCTCACATGCATGGATACCATGGCAAACAGCAGTGGCGGCCAAATCAGGTAGAACTGTTCCTCGATGGCAAGCGACCAAAAGTGCGTGAGCGGCGAGGGGTCGCCCAGAGCATTGAAGTACGAGACGTTTTGGGCAATCTGCCACCAGTTATTGAAGAACAGCAGTGACGGCAGGATGTCGGGGCGCATCTTGGTGAGCATCACGTGGTTAAAGATAGTGCACAGCGCACAGGTTACAAACACTACCGTTACCACGGCGGGGACCAGGCGACGGATGCGGCGAATCCAGAAGCTCTTGAGGTCGATGCGTCCGGTCTTAGCGACTTCGTTGAGCAGCAAGCGCGTGATCAGATAGCCCGAAAGCACAAAGAAGATCGTGACGCCAAGCAGGCCGCCCTGAGCCCACGTGAGGTTAAGGTGATAGAGCACCACCGCGACGACGGCGAGCGTACGCAGACCGTCGAGTGCAGGGATGTAGCGGGACTTGGGGCGAGCAGGCGTCTGCTCCGCGGCGGGAGTGTTGGCGCGGCCCGCGTTGTTAGCAGAAGCACGATGGGGGCTCGCGGTGCGTCGCGGTTCGTTGGCACGGCGTTCACCCTTCACGCGTTCGTGCGGCGCCGGCTCGTTGCCCGTGCGGCGTCGACCGCGCGAGCCCGATTGCGAGAGTTGTTCCATAAAACATCATCCAATGACGAGAATAATCAGCACGCCTTCATTGTAGCTGCCTGCTCCTGTGAATGCTTGCTGCTGGCGCAAGCTCAAGCGCGCGTCCACATCAAAGTGAACTAAAGTTATAGGGGGTGCGAGAGTGCACGATCGACGGCTGGCGGTGGGCATAAGGCCCGCAGATGAGGAGGTTTCCATGGCAGATCGCGGCATCGTTGCGGTGTTCGGCAGCATGAACATGGACCTTTCGGTGGCGTGCGAGCGCATACCGCGTGCGGGCGAGACCGTCGGCGGCAGCGGGTTTATCACCAACGCCGGAGGCAAGGGCGCCAATCAGGCCGTAGCTGCCGCGCGTATGGGCGCGTGCACGCACATGATCGGCGCGGTCGGTCGCGATGCGTTCGGCACGTCGCTCGTGGCGGGGCTCCAAGACGCCGGCGTGGACTGTGACTTTGTAGTGCATCGCGATGACGTGGAGACGGGAACGGCGACCATCATTCGCTGCGAGGGCGACAACCGCATCATACTGTCACCGGGCGCCAACCATGCGCTTGCGGGCGCGGACGTTGCCTGCGCGCTGAGGCGTCTGGTGGCCCATGAGCTCGACGGCGGCGCCAGCGAGATTGCCCCGGCTGCCGGAAGCGTCTTTATCGCCCAGGGCGAATGCGACCTTGCGGCGACGGCCGAGGCACTTGTTTGCGCTCACGAGCTGGGGTTCTATACGGTCTTTAATCCAGCGCCCGCCTGCGAGCTGCCTGCGGAGGTCTGGCCTGCGGTCGACCTGGTCTGCCCCAACGAGACCGAGTGCCATGTTCTGACGGGTATTCTGCCCGCGGATGACGTGAGTTGCGTCACCGCGCTCAATGCGCTGCTCGACAAGGGCGCCGGAGCTGCGGTCATCACGTTGGGCGGTGCCGGCTCGGTTACGCTCGGCGATGGCGGTGAGCTGCTGCGCATGCCGGCACTTTCGAGCACGGTAGTCGATACCACGGCCGCCGGCGATACGTTTATCGGCGCGTTGGCGGCGGCTCGCCTAGAGGGCTTGCCGCTCTTTGAGTGCATGGCCGCGGGTGCTCGCGCCTCGGCGGTGACGGTGTCGCGCCTGGGCGCTCAGCGATCGATTCCCACGCGCACCGAAGTTGAACATTGGTTTGGTTAAACGATAAAGACGGAGAAGCGGAGTAGAACAATGGCAATCAAGAAGCTGATCCTTGATCTGGATATGGGTGTGGACGATGCGATGGCGCTGGCCTATGCCATCGCGAGCCCCGAGGTGGAGCTCGTGGGCATCACCACGTGCTTTGGTAACGTGCGCGTCGAGCAATCGGCGCACAATTGCCTGGCGGTGCTCGATCTGCTGGGTCGTCCCGAGGTGCCGGTGTACCTGGGCGCCGACCGTCCTCTGCAGGCGACTGAGCCTTATACGCCGCCGGCGTCCACCGCGCTCATTCACGGCAAGAACGGCATCGGCGGCGCGAGCGTGCCCGCGTCGCCCTACGAGCCGGTGGGGGCGACCTCGGCCGACGGCAACGCTGCGGTCGATTATCTGATCGATGCCGCGCGCACCTATGGTCCCGATCTGGTCTACGTGGCGACTGGCCCGCTCTCCAACCTGGCGCTCGCCCTGGAGCGCGATGCGGCAGCGATGATGTCCATCGGCCGCGTGGTCGTGATGGGCGGCGCCCTTACCGTGCCCGGCAACGTGAGCGCGGGTGCCGAGGCCAATATGGCGAGCGACCCCGAGGCAGCCGACGCGGTGCTGCGCTCGGGCCGTAAGCTCACCATGGTGGGTCTGGACGTGACGCATCGCGTGGTGCTTACACGCCGCGACATTGCCGGCTGGACGGGCTCGGGCACTATGGCGGGCTGCGCATTTGCGAGCATGGTCGAGCACTACATTGGCTCGTACGAGATGAACGCACCCTACCTGGGTGGTTGTGCGCTGCACGATCCGCTGGCCGTTGCCGTGGCGATCGACCCCACGCTCGTAGGTGCGCTCGGCTGCAACCTGCGTGTTGATCTGCTGGGCGAGTACCGCGGTCGCACCATCTGCGATGAGCGTCGCCTGTCCGATCCGGACAAGAGCGCGCTTGTGGCACTGACCGTGGATGCCCCGCGCTTCCTGTCCGAGTTCAAGACACGTATGGCCCGTGTCCTTGGCTAAGTTGTCTTTTTGGGACGGGGCTTTTTTGACTGGTATGATTGGTGCGACCATTCGAACCAGCTAAAAGAGCCCCGTCCCAAATTGACTACCGAGAGGATCTGCCATGGAGCGCATCGCGAGTTTTTCCGTTGACCATCTGCTGCTTGAGCCCGGCGTGTATGTGAGCCGCATCGACCGCGATCCGGCGACCGGTGCTGCCGTCACCACGTTTGACCTGCGCCTGACCACGCCCAACAAGGAGCCGGTCATGAACACCGCCGAGTGCCACACCATTGAGCACCTGGGCGCGACGTTCCTTCGCAATCATGCCGAGTGGTCGAGCCGCATTGTCTACTTTGGCCCCATGGGCTGCCGCACGGGCTTTTACCTCGTCGTATTTGGCGAGGTGACGAGCGAGGAGATCCTGCCGCTCGTGCGTGAGCTGTTCGAGTTTGTCGCCGACTTTGAGGGCGATGTCCCCGGTGCCGCTCCCGAGGAGTGCGGCAACTACCTGGACCAGAACCTCCCCATGGCAAACTGGCTCGCGCGCCGTTACCTCGACCGCGACCTGGCCGATATCGACGAGAAACACCTGCACTATCAGCAGGCATAAGGGCTTTATCGCCCAAAACGCGCGCATTGGGCGCCTTCGCTTGTGCGGGGGCGCCTTTTTGTTGATTGGTCGGGGCGAGCGTTCAAAATCGCTCATGTTTGTTCTAGAATGTTCGTATAGTCACATTTACGAACAGGAGTGAACATGAATATCTACTCTGTCAACGATCCCGAGTTCAAATCCTATGGCAACGTTTGGGATAACGTTTCGTCCGAGCTCACGTCGCCCGTGCTCGAGGCGCTCTCTGCCACGCCCATTCCCGAGGGCAGCAAGTACGTAGCAAGCGCGCCGGAGCTCGAGGACGTCAAGGATGCCGACAAGCTTGGCTTTCTCATGTTTGGTGGCCGTCCGTTCCAGCTGGGCTGGTGCAACGGCCACAACACGCGTCTCAACTGCCTGGAGTACCACCGCACGAGCGAGTTCAACCTGGGCGCGCGCGACTTTATCCTGCTCGTGGCGCATCGCTGGGAGATCGAGGACGGCAAGCTCGACACCGCGTGCGTCAAGGCGTTCCGCGTGCCGGCGGGTACGGTCGTCGAAGTCTTCAACACCACGCTCCACTACACGCCGTGCATGGTCGACGACGGTGGCTTCCAGGTGATGGTGGCGCTGCCTGCCGGCACCAACGGCCCGCGCCCCGAGGTCGCGGCCGACATGCCCTCGGCCGGCGACAGCTACTGCTACTGGAAGGCCGACAAGTGGGTCCTCTGCCATGCTGACAGCCCCAAGGCAGCCGAAGGCGGCTACGTAGGCCTCATCGGCAAAAATCTCGACATCACCGTGGACTAGCGCATTGCCCCAAACCACCACAAAGGTGCCTGTCTCCTTTGCGGTGGTTTGGGGCGGGCGGATATCGGGAAGTGCCAGACGGGGGAGGCTGCCGGGCGCCTTGCCGTCTGCGGATTTTGGGACATGCGGCCCGCTTTTTCGACCCATCTGTCGGTACACTAAAAGCACTATGGGTACCCGCGAGCGACATATCGGCCACGCGGCCGCCCGGACCGCGCCGGTTGCGGATCCCAGGGGCGGCAGGCTCTTCGCCATGCCGCGATTCCTTGTTGGCATAACGCATCAGGTGTACCGTCACCGCGTCTTTGCTATCGCCGGTGCCATCACCGCGCTGTTCCTCGTGCTTTTGGCAGTCTTGCCGGCGCTGTTCGCCTTCGACCCCAAACTTTCTAACGCCGTGCCCGCCTATAGCGAGGTGTCCGAAGAGGTCGTGGATGCGCTCGTCCATTCGAGCTCTCTCCCGCTGCTTGTCGCCGCAATTGTATTTTCAATTTGGGGCGTATCGGTCTATCTGCGCTGTTTGGACTATGTGTTGCGCCGCCGCCTTGTTGCCATCGCCACCATCTGCGCCCTGTGGATGATCGAAGTCATTCTCAAGTACAAGTCGTTCACGCCGTTCTATGCCACCGTGTTGTGGTACCTGTACTACGTGCCCATGACGCTCATTCCGCTGCTCTACCAGTTGTGTGGTTTGCGCCTTGCGGGTCTGGAGCAACACCGCCTGGGTCGCCGCTACTGCGCTGCGCTGTGGATTGTGGCCATCCTGCTTATCGGATTTGTGCTCACCAACGATTTTCACCAGCAGGTCTTCCACTTTGACCGTACAAGCGACACCTGGAGCAACGATTACACGTACGGCTGGGGTTATTTTGCCGTCCTCGTGTGGACGGCCTTTAACTTTGTGGCCTTTTTTATCCTGGTTGGTCGGTCCTCGTCCTTTCGCGTCCAGCGTTTCTCGGGCACGGCGGCGCTCGTACTGCTGGGTGGCGCATTCTTTGCCATCTCGTATGCTCTGCGCGTGCCCTGGGCATGGAGGCTCAACTTTTCGCTCGTCTATTGCGTCCTGTGCGTGGTGGCGATGGAAATCTGTCTCGATTGCGGTGTCATTCCGTCGTATCACGACATCGCCGGCATCTTCGACACCTTGCCGCTCGACCTCAAAGTTCTAACGCGCGACCTGCAGGAAGTCTATGTCACACCGGTGTCGAAGCCAATGCCGGCGGGCGTGTGCGAAGAGCTTCGGGCCCAGGAACACGGGCATGCCCATGCCTTTGCCGTGGCGTCCGATCCCGATGTAATGTATCGCGCCTTTCCACTGCTGGGCGGATCGGCCCTGCTTGCCCAAGACGTGTCGGAGCTCAACGAGCTTAACCGTGAACTGGCACATCGTCGCATGGAGCTGCAGCGCCAAAATGAGCTGCTCACGGCCGACTACGATCTTAAGACGCATCTGGCAGATCAAGAGGCCGAGACCTTGCTGGTCCAAGACGTGGACCAGGCACTCGCCCGCGCGCTCGAAGAGATGTATGACCTGCTGAGCTCGCTGCCGCCGTTGACCGACGAAGCGTCTTCTCACGAGCGTTACCGCATGCTGCAGCGCGCCAAGATGCTCGTCGCCTATTGCAAGCGCAAGGGGTCGCTCACGCTGGCGCAGCACGGGGAGAGCGGCTTTGATCGCGACCGCATTCAGCTCATTGCCAACGAGCTCGCAAGCGACCTGCGCACCATCGATGTCGATTGCGCCTCGATTATCGCCATACGGCGCCCGATGCACGCCAGTACGGTAAGCGCCCTGTACGACTACGTGTATGACTTTGCGTTTTTTGCCTACACCACCGACCACCCGGCGCTCATGTATCACTTGGGTGACCATGACCGGTGCAGTGTCGAGCTGCGCGCCACGCTTTTTTCCAACGATGATGAAGATCTTTCGCAGACGCCCGCTGCGCAAGAGCTCGAAAGCGCTCTGCAAGGGCGCAACGTGGCATACCGCCTTGAGGGCGAGCCCGGCCAGCTGCGCATGATCGTCTTGATGCCGAGGGCGGGTGAGTAACGATGCAGATTTCGCTCATCCTTCCCCAAATCGTTGCGCTCGATGTTGTCTTTGCCCTGGCTGCGTGTCTACAGACGATCCACGTCCCGCTCATCGCATCGCGCCGCTCGTCCTATAACCGTAAGGTGATTTGCGCCTACGAGGCGAGCCTTGTGCTTCACTTGGTCATCTCGGCTGTCATTTTGTTCGCGTCGTCTGGCTCATATCTGGTGGCGCCGCTTGACGTTTGCGCCAGGGCAATGGGCGGAGCGCTGTGGCTCAATGCCGCGATCTTTGCCTACGGCGTAGTGCTTATGGTGCACTATCGTCGCCCCGTCATGCTGGCCGAGCTGCTGCTTGTTGCCGCCGTGACACCGCCGGTGGTTTTTGCCATGGGCTCGGCGTGGGCCGTTGTCCTTATCGCAGAGGGAGCGTTCTTCCTGTTCCGTTCCATCGCGGCGCTCTTGATGGACGTCCGTAACCGCCAGGAGGATATCACCGCGTTCTCGACGATCGAGACCATCAACGTGATTCCCGTGGGCATCCTGTATCTGGACCCGAGAGGCCGCCCGCTGCTCATGAACCGCTGCATGCGCAAAAACCTGGTGGAACTTCATATGCCCACCGATCTAGGTGACATGAGCGGCACATGGAACGACCTGCGCAAACTTAGCATGCAAATGACCGAAAGCAGCAGGAACCGTGTGCGGATTAATCTGGATCGCTTTGGTGAGGCGCGTGCGGTGGTCGAGGTCTCTCCCGCCGAGATTCGCCTGTTTGTGTGCGATGACGTTATGGTCTCGGGCCGTTCGTTCGAGCGCATTATCGGTCTTGATGTGACAGAGTACGCGCATGCTCATGACCGCCTGGCGCAAGCCAACCACCTGCTTGAGCTTGCGGGCCAAGAGCTCCAAGCCCAGATCGAAGAAGTCAAAAAAGTTGCTGACAATGCGGCCTATCTGCGTATGCGCGCTCGCGTGCACGACGTGATCGGGCAGCGCCTGTCCATCCTCCATCGTTATCTGGAGGAGGGGCGCCTGGATGACGAGTCACTCGAGCAGATCGACCCGCTGCTTCGCTCAATCGCTGCCGATCTGCGCAGCGGGGGCGACGCCGAACCGGCAGAGCAACTGGGCGATATCGTCCATGCCTTTGGTCTGGTGAGCGTGCAGATCGATGTGGAGGGCGAGCTGCCAAGCGACGCGCGTGTCGCGGCAGCCTTTTTGCAGATTATCCGCGAAGCCTCGACCAATGCCACCAAGCATGCACAGGCCCATCAGGTCCATGTGCGCCTGTGGCAGGAGACGTCGGAAGACGGCGCTGTTGCGCGGATGACCGTTTCTAACGACGGCGCGCCTGCGCCCGTATCGTATCGCGAGGGAACGGGTATCCCAGGTATGAGGCATGTCGCGCAAGATCTGGGTGGCAGCCTAGAGGTCCACGCCGCCCCGCCCTTTACGCTTACGGTGTCCATTCCGCTTAACGCCAACGACATGTCCCAAAGGAGAAGCTCATGATCCGCGTCCTTATAGTCGAAGACCAGGCCATTCTGCGCGAGAGCCTCGCGCGCTCCGTTGGCGACCAGCCCGATATGACCGTTGTCGCCGCAATCGCCGATGCTTCCGAAGCCCTCGATGTCGTACTCAGGGAGCGCCCGGACATGATACTGATGGACGTGTGCACCGAGCACGATTCCAACGGCATCGTGGCGGCGGCGCGTATTAAAGAGGAGCTGCCCGAGTGTCGCGTCATCATCATGACCGGCATGCCCGAGATCACCTTTGTCGATCAGGCTCGCGAGGCGGGCGTCGATAGCTTTGTGTACAAGAACGTCGGTATCGACGAACTGTTCGCCGTGATGCGTTCCACGCTGGCGGGCTACTGTACGTTTCCCAAGCCGCCCGAGAGCGTTTTCTCGGGCACGGCGGCCCTTGACGACGTCGAGCTGTCGATTTTGCGCCTTGCCTGCGAGGGCAAAAGTCGTCGCGAGATCGCGGCCGAGTTGTTTATGAGCGAGGGCACCATCAAGCGCCGCATCTCGGAGATCCTCAACAAGACCGGTTACGACAACATCATGCGCCTGGCCGTACATGCGGTGACCGAGGGCAGCATCGTTCCCAATATGGAGCGCCCGTAGTCGGTGCGCCGCCCGTGCTCCAACGCCAAAGATAGGCTGCCCGCCGTTTTGCATCTAAAAACGGCGGGCAGCCTGCTTGTATGGGCAGCGCTGTCGGCATAAAGCGGCGGGGCCGCAGGATCATCTCCTGCGGCCCCGCCTGGTATGTGCGCGGATGTGTCCGCCAATCCGCGGCTGATGTTACGTGCCGTTACGCGATGGTTGCGCTGTAGGAGGCAACGTCCTCGTAGGAATCGGTCAGGTAGGCGTCGATGCCGATGGTCGTATTGACCAGGTCGTCAAGGCTATCGAGCGTGCCGTTCGAGAACGTGAATTCCTCAGTGGCGTTGGTGCCGGGCATCAGGTGAGCCGAGAACCAGGGTTCCTTCATGGTGCCGTTGACGTTGGTCTTGCCGGAAGGAGCGTAGAAGGTCAGGTCCTTGTCGCTCTTGTTGGTGATGTTGACGACAAAACCGATGTCGCCCCACTCGTCCTTGAACTTCTCGGTGATGGTGATGGTGCACAGGTCGTCATCGGCAACGGTGACGGCGGGGGAGATTTCAATCTTCTGGACGTCGTCGTCTTCGACGGCCTCGTCGATCTCTTCTTCCTTCTCGGCCGCCTCGCGATCCTTCTTCACCGTGCCGGACAGATCCTTGTCGGACTTGGTAAAGACAAGATTGCCGTCATCCTCTTCGAGGATGAGCTTGCCGTCCTTGAGCTTCATGTCATGCGACTCGTCTTCGGCGGTGATGGTTACGGTGGTGGCGTCCTTTGCCTCCCATTTAAGGTCGACGACTTCAAGGAACAGGTCGAGGGCACCTGTACCGTCCTCATCGAGAACCAGGACGCAGTGCACACCCCAATCCTCGAGCATCTTCATGTACTCATCGGTCAGTTCTTCGCCCTCCAGGGTTCCACCCGAGAGTTCCCAGCTGCCGACGAAGTTGGCCTTGGGGTCTTTGCCGCCGCTGCAGCCCGTCAGGGCAAAGGCGAGCGCAAGGACGCATGTCAGAAATGCGAGTACGGACTTTTTGAACGTTGTCTTCATGGTGTCCTCCTTTATCGAACGAAACCCATAGAAGCAAATGCGAGGGTGGCGGATCCCCCGCCAATTACCAGATAGAGGGGCTAGGGCCTGGGCGTTCCGCAGTTGCTGCAGAACTTGCCGCCGTTTTCGCTGCCGCAGTTGGGGCAGAACCACTTGGCCGGTGCCGGGGCGGGTGCGGGACTGCCGCACTCGGAGCAGAACTTGCCGGTGTTGGTGGCGCCGCAGCTGCAGGTCCATGTGCCGGCCGCGGGGGCGGCGGCAGGAGCCGGGGCGGGTGCCGGAGCCGGCTGCGGGGCGGCCTGTTGCTGTGCCTGGCCGGCGGCGAACAGCTGGCTGGCGTTCATGCCGCCCATGCCACCTGCCATGCCCATGCCCATAAATCCGGCCATCGCGCCGTTGGGGTTGGCGGCTGCCGCGCGCATCGCGTCGCTCTGGGCGCTGGCGATGTTAGCGGCTGCCATGGTGGGATCGCGCATGACCGCGGCCTTTTGCAGGTCCTTGATCATCTGCTCGTCTTCTTGCGAGGCGGCGATGGAGTTGACGCCAAAGCTCACGATCTCGACGCCGCGCAGGTCGCGCCAGTCGGCCGAGAGGACCTCGTTGAGCGCGCGGGCGAGCTCGGTGGTGTGGCCGGGGATGGCACTGTAGCGGATGCCCATCTCCGAGATCTTGGCAAAGGCGGGCTGCAGGGCGGTGAGCAGCTCGGACTTAAGCTGGCTGTCGATCTTGTCGCGCGTATAGCTATCGGTTACGTTGCCGCACACGTTGGTGTAGAACAGCAGCGGGTTGGTGATGCGGTACGAGTACTCGCCGTTGCAGCGCACGGAGATGTCGACATCCAGGCCAATGTTGTTATCGACCACGCGGAAGGGCACGGGCGAGGCGGTACCGTACTTGTTGCCAATGATCTCCTTGGTGTTGATGAAGTAGACGCGCTGGTCTTTGCCCGCGTCGCCGCCAAAGGTAAAGCGGCTGCCGATGTTGGCAAACGTCTCCTTGATGGAGTCGCCCAGGTTGCCACTGAAGACGCTCGGCTCGCTGCCGGTGTCAAAGACAAACTCGCCAGGCTCCAGCGCGACCTCGATGATCTTGCCGTTTTGCACCACGAGCATGCCCTGGCCGTCGTTGACGGCGATGACCGAGCCGTTGGAGATGACGTTGTCCTCGCCGCGCGTGTTGGAGCTACGGCCGCCGGTGCGCTTGCTGCCCTTGCAGGCCAAGACATCAGCGGGCATCGATTCGCAATAGATAAATTCCTTCCACTGGTCGGCCATGACGCCGCCGGCAGCACCCAATCCAGCTTTCAAGAGTCCCATGGTGATCTTCCTTTCTCGTCAAAGGCCGGGCGGTATTGGTCAGAATGGCTAATCGTCCTTGTCGTCCTTCATGACGACGGTGGTCTCGGTGTGGCTGAAGGTGTCGTGCTTCTCGGTCAGGTCGAGCTCGCCGCAGTACTCGTCGGCGTGGGTGGCCTCGTTGGCCGTCTTGAGCTGGCCTACCAGTAGCACGTCTCCGATAATCACGATGATCAGCGGCGCGACGATGTTGATGAGGATGCCCTCGATATCAAAGGCGAGGTAATCCGGATCGAAGGCGTTCTCGCCCATAAAGAGAATTTGGGAGAGGACAAATCCGATCACAAAGAACAGCACCGAGGCAATAGCGAGCTTGGGCTTGGAGCAGGGGAGCTCGCCGACCAAGCGGCCGGTCTGGCCGTTCATGGCAAACAGGTAGCTCTTGCCGTTCCACGAGGTGGAGAGCATCCAGACGGGGAACAGGGCGTAGTCGCTGTCTTCCCAGGTGTAGTCGAGCTGCTTGCTTTCGACCGTGGCATCGTCATATTCGTCGACGACGGTCTCGCGCAGGGCCGAGATCGTGCTCTCCTCCATGCGGCGCTCGGCGCGCGCCTTGCACGTCTCGCAATCCTCATCGTAACGGTTGGCGATGTAGCCGGGCATATATGCGACCGAGAACGGACGCAGCGCGTCGTAGTCAAACGGCTCGATGGCGTCCATGTGGCCGTCGGGCATCTTGGACGATCCATCGACGGGCACGCGCTTAAACGAGATATTGCCCTTGCGATAGGCATCGTAGTGGTCGGTGGTCGTGACGGTGCGGTCGGATTCCTCGGTCACGGTCTCGTTGGTCGCGTCAAAGTACACTTCGCCGTCAACGCGGGCGCCGTAGAGCCAAAACGGCACGTAGACACCTTGGACCTCGTCGATGTGGTTGCCGGTGACAAAGCTCTTGGGCAGCAAGATCTTGCCCTTGTAGTGTTCCTTGAGTGCGGCCGTGACGTCATCGCGCCCGAGCTTAAATGGAATCACCAGGTCGGGCGAGAAGTCGCCAGAGAGCTGGCCGGGCGCCACGGCGGAGTTGCCGCAGTACGGGCAGGTGGTGACGGCGACGGTGCCGTCGGACACGAGCTCGGCGCCGCACGACGAGCAGATGTAGCCGGCGTTTTGGGCGAGCTTCTGCACCGCGTCGTCGGCGACGGGCTTGGGCGTTGCGGCTGCCGCATCGGCTTTGGCATCTGCCTTGTCCTGGCGCTCGCGATAGAGGGCCTCGACTTCTTCGACTTCAAAGCGTGAGTCACAGTAGTCGCAGACGAGCTTTTGCTCGGCGCTGGCAAAATGCAGGGGACCACCGCAGGCAGGGCACTGATAGTTAACGCTCTCGAAGGCCATGATCGGTCCTTTCCGTGCCGGAGACTATGCGCCGATGGCGCAGCCGCAGTATTCGCAGCGCCCACTGGCATCGGGAATGGTGGTGGCTCCGCAGAAGGGGCAGGTCACCGCGGTCTTGGGGGCCTTGGCGGCCACGACGCTGTCGCGTGTCTCCTGACGCAGCTGCACCAGCGCATCGCGGACTTCGGTTGCCTGGCGCTTGGCCTCGCGATATTCGATGGAGCCGCGCTGATCGATGGTGGAGTCGTTCACGCGCAGGTTGATCTCGGTGAAGTACGGCGTGTTGACGTGGATGGTCAGATTAAAGTCGTAATCCAGGTCGTAGCGTGGCGGGTTGTAGCTCTCGCGCTCGCCGTCCTTGGTCTCGCGATAGATCTCGGTGCGATGCTCGTCGATATCCATATCGCAGCCGAGTACCTGCGAGAACTCGATGATGTCGGGATTGGCGTCGCGCCAGCGGCTCTGCGAGGTGATGATCAGCAGGCCCGCGTCCTCATCGAGCATAATATTGGTGCGCCCGGCAGAAAGCGTGCGCGTGGGGTTGAACGACGCCAGGCGCTCGGCATTGGCCTCGCGGTAGGCGAGCTGCTCGCGGATATCGTCCGCGGTGCTGGAGCGATAGCCGTGAAAGTAGGGGGAGAGCTTGCCGGCGCACTCTTTGCACAGGTAGCCTTCATTGATTTTTGTCTTACCTAGAAGTCCCAGCTCGGTACCGCAAATCGCGCACTCTTTCTTCTCGAACATCTTGTCAAAGAAGCCCATGGCTGCCTCCCATCAACTGGTAGCGTGTGTCACTTTTGATGATGGGGGAGTGCGCGATCCTTCGCGATACCCAGACGGCTCAAGGAGTCTCCGCAACTGGGACACATGGCTCATTTTTCATCCGGCACATAGGGACACTCCTTGCCGCGGGTAGTCATTGGGCACTCATTGGGGACGTACTTAAATGAGTGGTGCTTAAATGAGTGGTGGAGGCCGCGGAGCCCACGTCCGATGAACGCCTCGATGCCTTCGTCGTCACCTTTGGGCTTACAAGGCGCGAGCGCGATATTCTTGAGGTCTTGGTCGTTTCGGACCAGAGCGTCCAGGACATCGCCACAACGCTTTTCCTCTCGCGCTCCACGCTCTACCGCCACATTTCCTTGATCAACAAAAAGACCGACACCGCCTCGCGTGTGGCCCTTATCAACTTCTTCTGGTCCTGGACACCCAAGGACTAGCTAATCCCCCAATAAGTTGCGGTGGAATAGTCCCTAAATTAAAGTCACGGGGCTTTAAGCGGGAACTATTTCACCGCAACTGCTGAGGGGATGGACTGCGACAGCGGCAGAGGCAGCGGCATCGGTGGCGGCAGAGGCAGCGGCATCGGTGGCGGCAGAGGCAACGGCAACTGGCATAGTGTTTTCCGTCTGCTTGCTACAGCAGCTCGCCGTGGCGGGCGATGTAGCGGCGCTTGGCCAGTTGGGTGAGCGCGATGTAGGCGGCGACAATGCCGATGAGCAGCGCGAAGAAGATTGGCGGCAGCGGCATGAGACCCAGCGCATCGGCGATGGGGCTTACCGGCAGCCAAGTGACGAGCACCAGGCCCAGCACGGTGAGGAGGCACAGCGCGGGCGCGGCGTGGTCGCGCAGGCTCGGTAGACGCGGGGAGCGCAGCATGTGGATTACGAGCGTCTGCGACCACATGGACTCGACAAACCAGCCGCTCTGGAAGATTGCGGCGAAGGTCGTCATGCCCGCGACGTTGCCCGCGGCGGCAAGCTCTGCCCAGCTCGCGCCCACGGTGGCGGGGCACACCACAAAGAAGAGCGCGGCGAAGGTCACGATGTCAAACAGCGAGCTCACGGGGCCCAGCTCGAGCATAAAGCCCTTGATGGACGCGGCGTCCCAAGCACGCGGACGGGCAGTCCAGGCGTCGTCGACGGTATCCCACGGCAGCGCGATGCACACGATCTCGTAGACCAGCGACAGCAGCACCAGCTGCAGAGCGCTCATGGGTAAGAACGGCAAGAACAGGCTCGCGACGGTCACGGACAGCACGTTGCCAAAGTTGGAGCTCACCGTGGTCTTGAGGTACTTGAGCAGGTTGCCGTAGGTGCGGCGGCCTTCGATGATGCCACGCTCGAGCACGCCCAGGTCTTTCTGGAGCAAGATGATGTCGGCGGATTCCTTGGCGATGTCGACGGCCGAATCGACCGAGATGCCGCAGTCGCTCGCACGCATGGCGGCGGCGTCGTTGATGCCGTCGCCCATAAAGCCCACAGTGTGGCCGAGCAGCTCGCGCATGACGCGCACCAGGCGCGCCTTCTGCAGTGGCGAGAGCTTGGCGAAGAGGTGGGTGTTCTCGGCGCGCTCGGCAAGTTCGGCGTCATCGAGCGCATCGATCTCGGAGCCGAGCAAGACGTTGCTCGCGTCGATACCGATCTGTTCGCAGACGGTGGCGGCAACGCGGTCGTTGTCGCCGGTCAGGACCTTGACCGCCACACCCTTGGCCTCGAGCGTGGCGACGGCGCCCGCGGCACTCGCCTTGGGCGGATCGAGGAAGGCCAAAAAGCCCATCAGCACCATGTCGCACTCGTCGGCGATGCCAAACTCGCCCACGCAGCGCGGATTGGTCTTCTGCGCCACGGCAATCACGCGCAGGCCCTCGGCATTGAGCCCGGCGACCTGCTTGCGAATCTGGGCGAGCTTTTCTTCGGTGAGCGGTTGGGCGGCACCATCGACCTCGACAAAGGAGCAGATCTCGAGCATTTCCTCGGCGGCCCCCTTGGTAACCATCTGGGTTTTGCCCTGGGCGTCGGCGACGACTACGCTCAGGCGACGGCGCGAGAAATCGAAAGGCACCTCGTCGACCTTGGTATAGCGGTCGCGCAGGCTCTGGCCCAGCATGGAATCGGGCGCTGCGGCCGAGGGCGTCACGTCGGCACGGTCGATGACGGCCAGGTCGATTAGGTTCTTGAGGCCGGTCTGGAAGAAGCTGTTCAAAAACGCATGGCGCAGCACGCGCGCGTCCTCGTTGCCGTCGGTGTTGAGGTAGCGCTCGAGCACGATGCGGTCTTCGGTGAGGGTGCCGGTCTTGTCGCAGCACAGGACGTCCATCGCGCCGAGGTTTTGGATCGCCGGCAGTTCCTTGACGATAACCTGGCGGCGGGCGAGGTCCTTGGCGCCCTGCGACAGGCTCGTGGTCACGATGACGGGGAGCATCTGCGGCGTGATGCCCACGGCTACGCTCGTGGCGAACAGCAGCGCGTCGATGACGTTGCCCTTGGTGGCGGCGTTGATGGCAAAGACGGCCGGCGCCATAACGAGCATGAGGCGTACGAGCAACATGGAGACGCTCGAGACGCCGCGGTCAAACGCGCTCTTCTCGCCGCGCCCGTTGAGCATCTTGGCGATGCCGCCCAGGTAGGTGTCCGAGCCGGTGGCAACGACAAGCGCCATGGCGGTGCCGTTTTGCACGGAGGTGCCGGTAAAGACGATGTTATTGCAGGCGGAGAGTGGCAGCGCGGAGCTGTCGGCACCCTCGACGACGGTGACGGCAGCGCTCTTCTCGACGGCCTCGCTCTCGCCGGTGAGTGCGGACTCGATCACAAACAGGTCGCGCGCGGTGATGATGCGGGCATCGGCCGGCACCATGTCGCCGGCAGAGAGGCGGATTACATCGCCGGGGACGAGCTCGTCGAAGGGAATCTCGATGCGCTCGCCGTCACGCAGGGCACAGCAGGTGTTGGAGACCAGGTCCTTGAGGGCCTCGGCCGCATTGCCGCTGCGGGCTTCCTGGATAAACTTCATGCCGCCCGATACCAGCAGCATGATGCCGATGACGATGACCGTGGAGGGGTCGCGCTGCGGCTCGGGCACGGCGAGCACGTCGATGTAGAGCGAGACCAGTGCGAGCGCGGCGAGGATGCCGGCGAAGGGATCGATGAATGCGTCGGCGATGCGGCGGGCGAGCGTCTTGGTCGGCGCTTCGATGGTGTTGGGGCCGACCGCGCTCAGGCGCTCGGCGGCGTGCTCGGCGGTGAGGCCGTCTGCCGTGGCATCGAGCAGCACGAGGGCGTCCTCGGCGCTATGGGTGGCGGCGAAGACGGTGTTCTTGGACATGCCGGTGTGAGCGGCGGGGCGCGCCGTGCGGCGGCGCTTGGAGATAGCTTCGAGTACCGTGGCGGTTTTGAGCATCAGCATAGGGTCCTCCTTGTTGAAGGGAGTTAGCGTACGTGTCGTATTTGCTTCAAAAAACCTAGATGTCGCTCACGTCATGCTCGCGAGCTACCACAAAGGGGACGGGCACCTTTGTGGTGGTTTTGACGGCCGGCTGTTGGCGCTTATGCGTGTGCGGAATCCTCGCGGTGTGCCGAGGGCGACATGCAGGTTTTTCGACTATGACTGCCTTCCATGGCACACCTCCTTAAGGCCGGGCGCTGCGCGCTTTGGGTATCTTGTACCCGCTTTAATTCGCCCGTATTCTTGACGAGGGGGGTTTATCGTGTCAACCCCATTGTTCGGAAAACCATTGCCCCTGACAAAGCCTTTACAGAATGCCGTGGCCTGAAAGCGCACCCGCAACGCGCCCTGCCTGCGCTAAACTGGAAAGCACGTACGCAATTACGAGAGGAGCCCGCATGGAGGCTTACAAGCAAGAGTTCATCAAGTTCATGGTCGAGTCCGACGTCCTTAAGTTCGGCAGCTTTACGCTCAAGAGCGGCCGTCAGTCCCCGTTCTTTATGAACGCCGGCGCCTACGTGACGGGCTATCAGCTCAAGAAGCTGGGCGAGTATTACGCCCAGGCAATCCACGATAACTTTGGCGACGACTTTGACGTGCTGTTTGGGCCGGCCTACAAGGGCATTCCCCTGGCCGTCGTGACCGCAATTGCCTACCACGAGCTGTACGGCAAGGAGGTCAAGTACTGCTGCGACCGCAAGGAGGCCAAGGACCACGGCGCCGACAAGGGCAACCTGCTGGGCTACGAGCCCCAGGACGGCGACCGCGTGGTCATGGTCGAGGACGTCACCACCAGCGGTAAGTCCATCGACGAGACCTATCCCAAGGTCAAGGCGGCTGCCGATGTCGAGATCAAGGGCCTCATCGTGTCTCTCAACCGCATGGAGGTCGGCAAGGGTGGCGTGACCACCGCTCAGAAGGAGATCGAGGCCAAGTACGGTTTCCCCGTCGCGAGCATCGTCTCCATGGCCGAGGTCGTCGAGACCCTCTACAACCACGAGATCGACGGCAAGGTCGTCATCGATGACGAGCTCAAGGCCGCTATCGACGCCTACTACGAGCAGTACGGAGTCCGTTAGTTACGCGGTTTTACCAAACCGCGTAACCAGTTGACGCTGCGCGGGCCGCATTTGGACAATCTGACGTTCAACTTCAAGGGCGCGACCAGAAGGTCAGCGCCCTTTCGTTTCACGTCACCTTGTCTCAAATGCGACCCGCTCGCTGTCGTTGCCAAGACATCGGCACTCCCGTTGCTGGCAAGGGGCGGCACTTGGGGACGTTCCTTTTCTGCCGGCACCTGGAGACACTCCTGATGTGGTCGTTGGGGACGTTCTTAAATGACTATTCAGGATGAGTGTCCAAAAATCCGCGCTCGTTCGATTGGCGCATGTCTACGCAGCGTAGGTTGTCGAGCCTGGCCTTCAAATGGATACTGACTGTCGAACCGGTTCACTCCATTTCTTCAATTTGATTGGACAGCCCATGAACCAGACACGGCAAACCAATGCCTCCCATACTTTTTTGGCAGCGCATGCCATCAAGCAGCTGCGCGAAGAGCGCGGCCTCACCCAGCGCGCCCTGGCGGAAAGCCTTGGCGTGACCGATAAAGCCGTCAGCAAGTGGGAATCCGGCCGCGGCCTTCCCGACATTTCCCTCGTTGAGCCTTTGGCCCAGAGACTCGGCATAAGCGTGGCTGAGCTTTTGGCTGGTGACATTCGGGCCAACGCCAACCGTGCAGGCAATATGCTCAAAGGCGTCTTTTACGTTTGCCCTATCTGCGGAAACGTTGTGCACGCGCTCGGAGAAGGCAGCTTTAGCTGCTGTGGCTCCACGATGTTTCCCCAGGAGGCCGAAGAGCCGGACGCGGACCACGCCTTTTCCATCGAGCGCATCGAGGACGATTGGTACGTCACGCTCGATCATCCCATGACCAAGGATCACTACATTAGCTTTGTGGCATATGCGACTATGGACGGCATCTGCTTTAAGAAGCTCTATCCAGAGCAATCGGTGCAGCCGCGCTTCCATATTACCGGGCGCGGCAGGATATATCTTTACTGCAACCAACACGGACTCTTTACGTCGCTGACGCCTCGCAAATAACGGCTGTCTATCCGCCCTCCTCATGCGTTCCCGGGGACCCAAAATGAGCGTGGATAATCTCCCGTTTATGGGCCGCATGCAGGCTCAAAGTGGGAGATTATCCACGCTCGTTATCTGAGTGTCCGAAAATCCACGCTCGTCGCTACTTGAGTCCGGGCAGGCGGGTGTAGGGAAACGAGCGCTCTAAGAACTCGGAGCAGCGGGCGTAATCTTTGGCAAAGTAGCTGCTATAGAGCGAATCGAGTACGTATTGCACGGCGATATGGCTGGCGAACTGCGTGATGCGGTGCGTCATGCTCTCGTGGTCGCTTACCGTGAGATAGGCGGCAAAGCCGGGGTGAATGCGGGCACAGTACGGCGTGCCGATGACGATGACCGGGACATGTCGACTGCTAAGGATCGGCAAGATCTCCTTGAGGTTGGGGGCAAGGCCGCTGTAGGAGATGATGATTGCCACATGGTCGGGACCCGAGGCGAGCGCCGTGCGCACCTGAGCCTCGACGCTGTCGTGGCACGTCGCGCTTTTGCCGGCGGAAAGCAGGCGATCGCGGAACATTCCCGCTGGATACAGGTTATGCGAGCCCGTGTAGATGTCCACGGTGCCGGCGCGCATGATGAGCTTGGCGGCGTGGTTGAGCTGTGCAGGGTCGAGCAGCTCCTGCGTTTCGGCCAAGGTGGTCTGGTAGAGCCCCTCCATGCGTTCCATCACCTGCGCAGGGGTGGAGGTGGCATCGAAGGGAAAGTTGATGTCCACGTCGCGCCGGTTGCCCGCCTCGGTCGCCAGACGGATGAGTTCGACTTTGAGGTCTTTGAATCCCTCGAGGCCGAGTTTTTTTGCAAAAGCGGTGCACGCTCGCGACAGAAACGTTGGCGCACGCGGCAAATTCCTTAATGGAAAGCCCGCGGACGTTTTCGCCCATGGCAAGGGCCGAGATGCCGAGCTGTTGCTCGGTAGGGGTAAGGCCCTGTGCCTCGGAAATCTTGCGTTTGATATCCATGCGAACTCCCACACTCGCCAAACCTGCCAAAAAGGGACAGGTTTATTTTGGCACGTTTCGGCCGGTATCAGGAAGTGTCAGGGACGGAGCGGCGGCAGTCCGCGGGCGCGAAAAGAAGTGTCGGGTTTGGCGCGCCCGCTTCTGCCCGTCCCGCGCGTGGGCGATACTCGGCTTATCGACCCGCGATGCAAAGGAGACGCTCATCCCACGAGCACTACCGGGAAGGGCTTGCGATTCGAGCCCTCGCCTTAGTATTTTGGCCATTTAGCACTATAATCACCGTAGGCATGCGCATAACGTTGCGCTTAATCAAGAGGAGAAAACGTATGGGTCTGTTTGACATGTTCAAGAAGAAGGCTGAGCCTGCCGCTGCTACTGCTCCCGCCTCCATCTCTGCTTCTGCCGGCGCCGACGTGCTGTGCTCGCCCGTCAAGGGCAAGGTCATCAAGATGGCCGACGTGCCCGATCCCGTCTTTGGTGGCGAGGTTCTGGGCAAGGGCTGCGCCGTGTGGCCCGAGGACGACCTGGTCTACGCTCCCTGCGACGGCAAGGTGACCGTCACCATGGGCCACGCCGTGGGTCTGCAGTCCGATAGCGGCATCGAGGTTTTGGTGCACGTTGGCGTCGATACCGTCAACATGAACGGCGATGGCTTCGAGGGCTTCGTCAAGGCCGATGACGTCGTGAAGGCTGGCCAGCCCATGCTCAAGATCGACCGCGCCAAGATCGCCGCTGCCGGCTACAAGGACTGCGTCGTCGTTGCTGTGTCCAACACCGCCGAGTTTGCCGATGTCGAACTCGCCGTCGAGGCCGACTCCGCTGTCGCCGCCGGTGACGCCATCGTTAAGGTCGTCCGCAAGTAAACTGCGGCATCTAAAGGATGTGCAAGGGTGGTCGGATTTTCCGGCCACCTTTTTTATTGCACCGCGGGGAAGCGTTTTATTGCACGTTGGGCGGGCTTGCAAACCGTTCGGACGCTAAAACGAACCGACCGCGCCTTCGCGTTGCCGAGGATGTTCATAAGTGGATAGTATGGGCTTACTTATTACAACGTGCGCCGCGTCTGGGAAGCGCGGTGCCGCTCATTGGGAGGAACAACATGAAAAAGAAGCTGCTGCTTGCGCCCCTCATGGCCGTCTTGGTTGCATGCGTGGTCGTGCTTTCCGGCTGTGGAGGTCCTTCGGTTGAGGAGCTCATCACCGAGGATCTTACGACGCAGTTTGACGAGGTCAAGAACGGTGGCGACGACTTCCTCTCTGGTCTGGAGGAGGCTTCGGGCGACGAGTTCGAGCAGCTGGGTATCGATCCCAAGGAGTACGCCAAGACCTATCTCGAGGGCTTTGACTACAAGATCGGCGACGTGACGGTCGACGAGGACAAGGGTGTCGCGACCGCCGAGGTCTCTATCACATGCAAGTCTATGAACAAGATCGTCGAGGACTTCTCCACCCAGTATCAGGAGAAGGTCGCTGCGCTTGACACGGTTCCTTCCGATGACGAGCTGTACAAGATGGCCGGTCAGGTTATGGTCGATGTGACCAAGGCCACCGAGCCCAGGAAGACCACGGTTATCTTCAAGTACACCTGCAACGACGACGGCGAGTGGTCTGCCGACGACTCTGTCAACTCCGAGATGATGGATGCAATGCTGAGCTAGGGGAGTTACGCGGTAGTTTGTTACGGCGTTTTACCAAACGCCGTAACGGCCCGACGCTGCAAGCCCTCCAGAGCGGCAATCTGCCTTTCAACTTCGGCGGCATGATCAAAAGATCAATGCCGCCTTGTTTCAAGGCACCTTGCTCGCTCTGGCGGGCTTTCGTTGTCGTTGCCAAAACGACGGCGTTTCCTTGGCTGGCTTAGGTGGCACTTGTACCTGTGGCGTTGCCATCGCTGCCGAAGATGGCAGTTGGGGACGTTCCTTTTCTGCCGGCAGTTGGGGACACTCCTTGCGCCAGCGTTGCATCGAATGCTCGGGAAAATACGAGCCGGTATTTGGCCGAATAGCGGGTCACGGTTTCCGGATGGCGTGGGTTGCGGAAAGTGAGACCCGGAATACTGCTCTGAAACGGGATGCGGTTTCCCTGATGCGCCTCAAACGGAAAGCGCATCCCATTCCGGAGCTTCAAAATGGGATGCGCTTTCCGCGCGGAAGAATTGTCGCAGCTGCGTTAAGCAGTGTCGCTCGTTACTCGCCCAGAATCAGCGCCGCGAGCTCGTCCTGGGTGTCCACCACGTAGTCGGCGCCGGCGGCTTCCAGCTCTGCGCGGCCGCGGAAGCCCCAGCTGACGCCCGCACTCTTAAGGCCGGCGTTGTGACCGGTCAGGATATCGACATTGGAATCGCCCACATAGAGCGTGGTCGACGGATCGGCGCCTAGCTCTTCCATCACATGCAGTGTGACGGGCGCTTCGGGCTTGGGCGGAAACGCATCGACACGGCCCTGTACCAGCGCAAAGCGCTCGGAACCAAAATACTTCTCGATAAGCGGAGCCGCCGAGACGTGGTCCTTGTTAGTGAGCACGGCAAGCTGCACACCTGCCGCGTGCAGGCGGTCGAGCATCTCGGTCGTGCCGGCATAGGGAGCGGTGTGGTCCTCCTTGTGCTCGCCGTAATAAGCCCTAAACTCGGCAAGCGTCTGCTCAAACATGCGACCGTCGCCCGCATACTCGGCAGGCATAAAGCGTTCGACTAGCTTGAGCATGCCGTTTCCCACCTTGTAGCGGTACTCGTCAACGGCAAACGTGGGCCAGCCGTGCATCTCGCAGGTATGGTTGCCGGCGGCTGCCAGGTCCTCGAGCGTGTTGAGGATGGTGCCGTCCAGATCAAAAATCACATGGGAATAATCCGCTGCCATGGGTGCTCCTGCCTCTTGAGTTGTAAAACGCACCCCATAATACTGGGCATGCGTGCCGGGCATGTTTGGAATCTGAATATCTTTAATAGCCCTGAGCCTTTGTCGTTAGCAAATCCTCGGCAGCTGCTCTCCCACGAGCATGTCGAGGATGCGGGTCGAACCCCAGCCGGTGCGCACGCGCACGGCGGGACGGGCGCCCTCGGCAAGTGGCAGCACGCGACCGATGATGGCGGCGTTCTCGCCGTAGCGGGCGGCGCGCATGGCGGCCAGCGCGGCATCGGCCTGCTCGGCCGGCACCACGGCGACCATCTTGCCCTCGTTTGCCACCTGCAGCACATCGTAGCCGAGCATCTCGCAGGCTGCCTGCACGTCGGGGCGCACGGGCACATCGTCCTCGTCGATTTCCATGGCAACGCCGCTGGCCTGCGCAAACTCGTTGAGCGTCGAGGCCAGGCCACCGCGCGTGGGGTCGCGGAAGCAGCGTGTGTCGGGTGCTGCGGCAAGCACATCGGCAATCAGGTGGTTGAGCGGCGCGGCATCGCTTTCGATGGTGCTCGAAAACGCCAGGCCCTCGCGTTGGCTCATGATGGCGATGCCGTGGTCGCCGAGTGTACCCGACACCAGGATGACGTCGCCGGGCTTGCAGTTTGCGCCGCTGAGCGCCACGCCCGCGGGTACCTCGCCCACGCCGGCGGTATTGATATAGACGCCGTCGGCCCCGCCGCGCTCGACCACCTTAGTGTCGCCCGTGATTATGGACACGCCCGCCTCGTGCGCCGTCTCGGCCATCGTCTGCACAATCTGCTGGAGCTTATCCATGGGATAGCCCTCTTCGAGGATAAAACCGCACGATAGGTAGCGCACGTTGGCGCCCGAGGTCGCGACGTCGTTGACGGTTCCGCACACGGCGAGGCGGCCGATGTTGCCACCGGGGAAGAACTGCGGCGAGACTACAAAGCTGTCGGTCGACATGGCGATGCGCCCGCTCGCGGGCAGCGCGGCGACGCCGGCGTCGTTGCCCTCGAGCAGCTCGGGCGAGCCAAAGGCATCCAAAAAGACTTCGTCGATGATGCGCTTCATCATCTGCCCGCCGGAGCCGTGGCCCAGCAAGACAGTGCTATCGGAGACACTATGGGACATATCGAAAACTCCAATCGTGGGAGGTGTCAGCACACGGGGGCGTTCGGGCTAGACTCGGTAACGGTAGTACGCCGCGCAGCTGCCCTCGGAGCTCACCATGCACGGTCCGACAGGATGCTCGGGCGTGCAGGTGCGGCCAAAGAGCGGGCAGCTGCTCGGTGTAATGGCCCCGCGCAGCACGTCGCCGCAGCGGCATCCGCGCGGCTCAACCGTCGCCTCAACGGGCACGTCAAAGCGAACGCGGGCATCAAAGCGCGAGAACTCGGGACGAATGGTGAAGCCCGAGCCGGCAATCGGCCCCAGACCGCGCCATGTGGTGTCGCACGGCTCAAACACCTGCTCGACCAGTTGGCGCGCCACGGGATTGCCGTCGGCATTGACACCGCGGCGGTAGGCGTTGTCAATCGCGGGCTGCCCCTCAACAACCATCTGGACCAGCATGCAGATACCCTGCAAGATGTCGACCGGCTCAAATCCCGTTACCACGCCTGGAGTCTTAAACTCGTCGACCAAAAAGCCAAAGGGGGCCAAGCCCGTGATGGTGGCGACGTGGCCCGGCAGGATAAAGCCGTCGATGGTGGTCTCGGGATCGTTGGCAATCGCGCATAGCGCCGGCGGCGTGGTCTTGTGGGCGCAATAGACCGAGAAGTTCTGGAGCCCGCGTGCATCGGCCTCCAAAATGGCGGCGGCGATGGTGGGCGTTGTGGTCTCAAAGCCCACGCCCATAAAAATGACCGGGCGATCGGGGTTTTGTTCGGCAATGTCGAGCGCGTCGAGCGGGGAGTACACAATGCGAATATCGTGCCCCGCCGCCTTTTGCGCAGAAAGTGAGGTGGACGATCCGGGCACGCGCATCATGTCGCCAAAGGTGGCGATGATGGCGCCGTCCATCTTGGCGAGCGCGATTGCATGGTCGATATCGCGGTTGGCGGTAACGCAGACGGGGCAACCCGGACCGCTCAGCAGTTTGAGCCCGGCAGGCATAATGGAGCGAAAGCCATAGCGCCCGATGCTCACGGTATGCGTGCCGCAGACTTCCATAAGGTTGATGCTGCGGCTGCCGACAAGCTCATGAATACGATCGATGAGCTCGCGAGCCAGCTTGGGGTCGCGAAATGCCGAAAAGTCGATACCGGAGCGCGCCGGCTGTCCGGCCGCCACTAGTATGCCTCGGCCGGATTGCTGGCCAGTTGGTCTTCTTCGGCCAGTTCGGTCATGGCATTAACGAGCTCGAGCGTTTCTTGCGCTTCCTGCTCGTCGACGATCTGGATGCCAAAGCCGGCGTGTACGAGAATATAGTCGCCTACCTGTGCCGTCGGCACGAGGCGCAGCGAAACGGGGCGCTCGATGCCCATCATGTCGACGGTCGCCTTAAGGTCGTCGTCGCGTTTGACCACTTTACCGGGAACGGCAAGGCACATAATGTTCCCCTTTTATACGTTTTGCGCTGGATAGGCGCCTAATTACCCATCAGTTGATGGTAGCGCTCGCGGGAGTCACGAGCAAACGCGTTACACCTGTGAGACGGCGGCGCGCAGGCTGGCAAAACAGCCTATCGCGATGCTGTCTGCGCGAGGTGAGCGCGAGCGATGGCGGCCTGACCGTAGGCGATGCAGCCGTCGTTGACGGGCACGGAGCGGGGGACCAAGACGGCAAGACTGGCGTCTTTGAGTTCGTGGGTAAGGAGCCGAAGCAAAAGTCGGTTCATGAACACGCCGCCCGAGAGCACGACGGTGTCGAGGTCTTCACGGACGCAGATCTCGCTTGCGATGCGGGCCGACGCGCGTGCGATGGTGACATGGAAGTCGAGCGCGAGCTTGCCGGCGGGCACGCCGGTCCTGATTCCCTCCAAAAGCGCCTCAAAAAGCGGCCTGGAGTTCAGAACATGGCAGTCGTCCGGACGGGATGATTCGGTTACGGAAAAGCTGGCCATATTGCCGGTGGGGCAGGCACTTTCACTGCTGAACGCGCGCCAGGCGGCGGCTTCGAGTTCTATGGCGGGTTCGCCCTCGTAGGTTGCCTTGTCGCAGATGCCCAGAATTGCTGCCGCGGCATCAAAGAGGCGCCCCATGCTGCTGGTACGCGGGCTGTTGATGCCGCGCTCGATCATGGTGGCTGTCACGCTGCGCGTTTGCTCGTCGAGACTGTCCAAAAGCCGAGCGGCACCTGGGTGCTCGAGCAGGCCGAGCTCACTGAGCAGGGCAAAGGCGTTGCGTCGAGCGTCGCGTACGGAGGCCGCCCCGCCGGGGAGCGCCCAGGTGAGCAAATGCGCGGCGCGCTCAAAGCCGCCAAGGCTGGCAACAAGAAACTCGCTGCCCCAAATGGTTCCATCGGTGCCGGCGCCGGTGCCGTCAAAGGCGATGCCAAGGACACGCGTGTCGGTTGTAAGCTGGCCCGCGGCGATGGCCTCGGCCATTACGCTCGCGATATGTGCATGATGGTGCTGCACCTCGACGAGCGGCAGATTGTGCTCCCGTGCCTGCTCGCGCGCCCACTGGCCCGATAGATAGCTGGGGTGTAAATCGCAGGCCAAGGCGGCGGGCGCCAAGTCAAAGAGATCTTCCAAGCGCGTGCGCGCGGCGTTCCAGGCATCGAAGGTCCCGCCGTTTTCAACATCGCCGATATGCTGCGACACAAAACAGGTTGCCTCGCCGTTCGTCCCTTCACGCGTGAGCGCAATCGTGGCCTTTTGTTGTGGCCCGCAGGCGAGCACGCAGGACGGAGCGCCGTCGAGCGCCGGCAACGGCAGCGGCTGGGGTGCATATCCGCGAGCGCGGCGCACGGGCATAACAGCGCCGTCGACCACGCGCACTACAGAGTCGTCATAGCGCGAGAGGATCGCGCGGTCGTTACCGAGCAACGAGTCGGCGATGCCGGCGGCAACGAGGTGTTTCCAGGCAAGGTCGTCGTCGGTCTCGATGGGTTCTTCGCTCAGGTTTCCGCTGGTCATGACGAGCGCGTGCATACCGCAGACTTCTGCCGCGGCAAGCAGCAGATGCTGAAGCGGGGTGTAGGGGAGCATAACACCGAGCTCGGGAAGGTCGTGCGCGACGGACGGCGCGAGCGCGAGGGCGTCGGGGGAATCTCCACTCTCGCAAACGGCACGTCGGCGCAGCAGCACAATGGGGCGAATGCTGCCGGTCAGCAAGCCGCGCTCAACGCCGCTGACATGGCACAGGCGTTCAACGTCGGCAAGGTCGCGCACCATAACGGCAAGCGGCTTGTTGCTGCGGCGTTTGCGGCGGCGAAGCTCGGCTACCGCCTGCTCGTTGGAGGCGTCGCATGCCAAGTGAAATCCGCCCAGCCCCTTGATGGCGACGATACCGCCACCGGCCAGCAACTCAACACAGCGGTCGATAATGGCGTCGCTGGCCTCGCGTGTGGTGCCGACGGCCGGTGTCGCGGACGAATTCCCGCACGCATTGCCGTTCACAGCCTCGCGCCACGTAATATGCGGCCCGCAATCAAAGCAGGCATCGGGCTGCGCGTGAAAACGCCGGTCGATTGGGTCGGCATACTCCGCGGCGCACTTGGGACACATGGGAAAACAATCCATCGAGGTGGCCGCTCGATCGTAAGGCAGCGAGCGGATGATGGTAAAGCGCGGCCCGCAGTTAGTGCAGTTGATAAAAGGGTAGTGATAGCGCCGATCGGCGGGGTCGAACAACTCGCGCAGACAATCATCGCAGGTGGCGATATCGGGCGAGACGAGCGTCGTGTGCGCGGTCTGGTCCTGCGATGCCACAATACGAAAGCCCTGCTCATCGGCAGCGCTCCAGCCGCTAGGCTTCAAATCCGCAATATCGACTCGCTCAACGCGAGCCGCCGCGGGCGCATGCTCAGAAAGAGCAGCGACAAATCCGTCAACCGCCTCGGCACGGGCGTGCGCCTCGATATGCACGCCGTCGCCCGCGTTGAGCACCCATCCGCAAATGCCATGCGCCATGGCCTCGCGATACACAAACGGCCGCATGCCAACGCCCTGCACAATGCCCGTTACATGAATATGCACATGTCGCATGCGACACCCCCCCCATCAAAACCGACCAAAAAAGGACAGGCTTGTTTTGGTAGGTAAAACTTCTAAACCTGCCAAAACAAGCCTGTCCCTATTTGGCAGGTGCGCTGCGGGAAATCCCGCTACAGCCCCAGGCTCTGCTTGGTGGCGGCGCACGTGAGCTCGCCGTGCTTAACGCCGCGCAGGCCCAGCAGGCGGTCGGCCAGCTCGTAGACGCGCTCGCCGCGACCCTTGAGCGCCAGAATCTCCAAGCAGTTGTGGTGATCCAGATGCACGTGCATGGTCGATACGATCTCGTCGGTGTAGTCGTGCTGCACTTCGTCCAGACGGCGCGTCAGATCGCCGGTATGGTGGTCGTAGATCATGGTGAGCGACCCGATAACATGCTCATTGGGCGTGCGCATCTGCTCCTTGGCGATCGAGGCGCGAATCAGGTCGCGCACGGCCTCGGAGCGGTTGGCCACGTCGCCGCGGCGCGCGATCTGTTCGTCGAAACGGCGCAGCAGGTCGTCCGGTGCGGTAACCGAAAAACGGACCAGCTCGGAGCCGGAGCCACTACAGTGGCAGCCCGCGTCGCCGTCCGCCCCGTGCGGATGCTCGTGCTCGTACCCGCAGCCGTGCTCGTGTTCGGCCACCTTACACCAGCTTCACGGAGCCGACGGAGTTGTGGTCGGCCTCGATGGCTTCCTCGTAGCCCTCGAGCGCGTCATGCGCCTCGTGCAACGCGGCCATGGCTGCTTCGAGCTTGGCGCCGATGCGCTCCATGTCAAAATTTTCGGTCGCATGCAGCAACTGATGGCTCCATTCGTGAGCGAGCTCGATGGTGTCGTCGACCTGCTTGACGCTCATGGCAAGCTGGCTCATGTTCATTCCAACATCATGCATGGGAAATCTCCTTTTGTATGGGGCAGTTCAGTGGTTCAGATTTTACTACGCCCGCTCTGTGCGCAGCTGCATAAGAAAACGGGTGCGAGTCTGTGCGACTCGCACCCGTTCACTGGGGGCTGTTTGTAACTACCATACTATCCGTGGTCGCACGCGCCGCACCCGGCAGTCCGGCGAGCGGTGCAAAACCGCTCATGGACGGCGGGCAAGTAACAAGCGTATTACAGATGCTTCTCCAGCAGCGCCTGCAGCCTCGCCTTGGGCAGAGCGCCAACCGAGCGGTCAATCTCCTCGCCGTTCTTAAACACAATCAGCGTGGGGATGCTCATGACGCCATACTTCATGGCCAGGTCCTGGTTGTCGTCGACGTTGCATTTGGCAACGGCAAGCTTGCCCGCCAGCTCATCGGCTACCTCGTCCACGATGGGCGAGAGCGATCGGCAGGGCCCGCACCAGGGCGCCCAAAAATCGACCAGCACGGGCAGGCTGTCGTTAACGATGGAATCGAAGTTCTCGGGGGTAATCTGCTTAATGTCAGCCATGGTGACCTCCATAATACGACGCGGCTCGGCCGCGTAAAACTCAGTACGACCGTGCTTATACCCAGCCGCCCGCAAAGCAACCACTCGCGGGCAGCTCTTTTATATAATGGTGGGCACGCAAACGATTGGAGAGCGCATGTCCACGTCACAAAGCCAGAAAAAAGAAGCCATCGCCCAGGCGGCCGAGCAGGAGCTCACATCGCTTGCGGTCCGTGGCGTGCGCATCGTGGGCAACGCGTGCTCGCCGATCGTGCTGGTCAAAGGCGATTTGGACGAGGCCGAGCGTTCGGGCGGCGAGCTGGCTGCCGGTCCGGACGGTGCTGCGCTGCGCAAGGCGCTTGGGGCCATCGGCTACGCGCCCGAGGATTTTTGCGTGCTGGCAAGCGTCGCCGGCGTGGGTGACGGAGCGGTCGCGGTGGGCGAGACGCTGCCGTGCGAGCTGTTCCGCGAGGCACTTGAGGCCTTGGACCCCGAGGCGGTGCTGCTGCTCGACAACAACGCGGCTGACGCCATGCGCGAGACCTACGCCGATATGCTCGTGGCGATCGATGACTTCGACACCGCCATGCTCAAGCCCGGCCTGGTCGCCCATGTGCAGGGCCGCCGCGTGCTCGCGCTCGACGGCTTTGAGGCGGCACTCACCGACAAGGCCGCTAAGCAGCGCATGTGGGCCTACATCAAGCAGCTGACCCCGGCGGCCGCTCCGCTGTAGCGAGCCCGCGTCGACAAACGACCCCGAGCGGGCGAGCCGTACCCGCGGAACGCAAATCCGTCGCGCCCGCGCCCTTACATCACAGCGCGCAGCTCAAACCGATCGCCGTTAATGCGGAACTGGCAGTTGCCGTTCATGCGTTCGACGGCAAGCTTAATGCTCTTGGTTCCAAAGCCGTGCCCGGTGTGCGCGGCTACGGGCATGCCGTCGACCATGCGCGGCGCGCGGTCAAACGTGTTGGAAACCAACAGCAGCAGCTGGCTGTCCTCCAATCGCAGGTCAAAGTCGACGAATCGCTTTCCTTGGGGCGCGGCGCTTGCGGCGGTGATAGCGTTTTCCAAGGCATTCGAGAGCACGCTAAACAGGTCGGCGTCGCCTACGTGGACGGTTTCGGGTACGGCGGCGCGCAGGTTGGCGGTAATGCCGTTTCTATTGATATCCGAGTTGAATGACGAAAGCGCAATGTTTACGGTCTCGTTGGCGCAGAAGCGGCGTACGGCGGTGCGATCGCCGGCTTCGCAGAGTTCGTCGATGCGTTTGAGCGCCTCGTCGGTGTGGCCTTCCTCAATTAAAGCGCCCAGGCCGCGTAGGAAGTGGCGCATGTCGTGGCGAAGAATTGACAGCTCGCGCCCAGATTGACGCCAAGCCTCGAGCTCTTTGATGGCGGCGCTGTCGCGGGTTTCGAGCATCCAGCGCTCTCGCTCGGCGGTCTCCTTTTCTTCGTATTCGCGCAGGTAAACGGCAAGAAACATAAGATAGAAGGCACAGAGCGCAAATGCCAAAAACTCAACCGTCACCACCGAGCCCGAGTGGAACAGCGTGGTGTAGACGTTGGTGGCGTAGTCAAAGATGTAATAGACGAGCGGCAGGATTAAAAGGATGCCCAGCTCGGTGGGGCTTTTAATCGCCAGGCGGGGTCCAATGTCGCCGGCCCAATGCAGCAGGACGGCAAAGACGCCGAGCGTGGTAGCGATGCGTGCCAGATAGTACGCAATCTGAGAATTGGTTGCGGCAAAGGCGGCGATACCCATCCAATTGCTGAACTGACAGCTCAGATAGGCGCTGGTGACGCCCAATGCCGCGAGCAGCGGGCTCAGGCGGTAGCGCGCACACAAGTAGACGGTAAGCGGCAGGTGCACGACGAGCGGATAGACCTGACGGGCAAAAAGCTCTCCGCCAACGACATTGGCGATCGAAAAGGCAGCGCCGGTTGCGGCTCCGACCCCCACCAACTCGAGTGCATGGCGTCGATTGATTTCGATACCGCACAGCGCCGCCGAGGCAAAGACGCCAAAGAGTAGCGTTGTGGCGTGGTGGATTGCCCAAAGGACCATTTCGACCGAGGAGATCATCAGCGCCTCCCGCCCTCAAAGCGCACCGCAAAGTAGGCGTCTTGGAACCCCTGCTTGCTGCTGCGCGACAGCGGAATGCACGCGCCGGAGCGCATGACGATGTCCGTGCGATCGAAGTGGTCGATGTTGCGCAAGTTGACCTGGTAGCTACGGTGGCATTTAAAGAAGGTGGCATTTTGCGCCAAACGGTCCTCGACGCTGCGGAACGACTCGAGTGCCTCGATATCGCGTCCGTCGCGCAGGTGGAAGACCACGTGCTTGTTGCGCGCCTCGGCATATTCGATGTCGGACAGGTGCAGGGCGTGGTAGCCAAAGGACGTTTTGATCACGAGCTCGTCGGTTGCCGCCGGGCGCATGCTCGAAAGCTCGTCGAGTAACTGCGCCAGGCGTTCGTAAGTCACGGGCTTGAGCAGATAGTCGAAGGCGCGGACCTCGTAGGACTCCAGTGCAAACTCGGGCGATGAGGTGAGAAACACCAGACGCACGGCGGTGTCGGCCTGGCGCAATTCGCGCGCGGTGTCCATGCCGTTGACGAGCGGCATGATCATGTCGAGCAGGATGATGTCGGCGCGCGACGCGGCGTGGCGCGCCAGCAGGTCCTCGCCGCGCGTAACGAGCGCAACATCGACCGCCGTGCCCGTCTCGGTCGACCAACGGTCGATCATTCGGTGCAGTCTATCTAGAAAAGCGACGTCATCGTCGCAGGCAATAATCTTGAGCATTCGGCCCCCTTAGTAATTCGATTTTGCCACATTGGGCGCGTACCGCTCGCGGGGGTGCGCACCGTTTGCGCCCCACGGCGTGCAACTCGCGCCAAGCGGCAGGGCGTTAGAAAGTGCAGCAGCAAAATAATCCGTGGATAAACATGTCAATACATGCTGGTGGCTGGCCGGGGAACACGCCAGCCGCCAGCGCCAAACGATGCCAGACATCGCGAAGCATAGGGATAAAGGGAGCTGCACGATGAGGGAGAAGAAGATGGGGATGCGCACTGTGTTGACGCGCCTGCTGGGTATCGCCACCGTGGCCTGCGCGCTCGTGGCAACGCCGGCGGTTGCTGAGGCGGCGACTACGGCGGATATTCCTTCGAACGTGAAGATAGCCCAAACAAAGAGCAACAACTCCTACGTTGCCGATACGGTGACGCTCGAGGCGGGCGAGGATTACGTTGTTGGTGGAGAGATCGAGATCAACCACTACGTCGTAAAGGGCGGTACCAAGCAAAATCCGACGCGCATTTATCTCACCGAGAATGCATATCAAGGTCGCTGGAATGGTTCCATTAAGGACAAAAGAGGCAGCGGCTACGACGAACTCTTTGTGCTCGACGGCGGCTATATCGAGTTCATAGGAACCAACGGGAATGGCAGGACTCCCGTCTATTGCAACGGCAAGAGCTTTTTGTCCGACAATGCCGGCAAAAGAGGCGGTTACGGCGATGGCGCCGATAAAAACAGGGTTTCCGGCAGCCTGAACCTTAAGGTTTCCGGCATCGAGTTTAAGACGGTAACCTCAGGGGTGTCTAAGAGGGCAATTGCGCTGTACGGCACGATGGTCGATGGCGAAACGGCAACCTTCGACAATGTCAAGGTTAGCAAATGGGGCTGTACAGCGAACGGTGCGAATTATGGTGGCAGTCACGAGTACAGCAACATCGCAACAGGATATGAGGCCTCTCCGGCGCCGGTTACAATCCTCAGCTCGGCGAACGGTGCAAAGAGTTTGGACGTCACGTTTAGCAACTGTGAATTAACGGATAATGAAGATGACTGTGCTGGTGCGCTAAGTGTCGTAGGCCGTGGGTGCAGGCCCAAGGTTGTGCTCAACAACTGCACCTTCAAGAACAATCAACAAGAATCGATCTGGTGCAAAGAACTTAACGTGCAGGATAAAAATGAGCATACCCATGCTGGCAACATTGTTGTCAATAATGCGGACATTACGCTGAACGGCTGCACCATCACATCGACGCAAGAAGCGGCGAACTATACGCAAGATATGGTTATGACGAGCGCAATTGCGGTGGCTAAAAATTCGACATGTACGCTCAACAATACGCAGGTGAGTGACACTTATGCAGAGGGCACGTACTACTATTCCGATGCGAACACGCGTCGAAACACCGTGTATGCTCACGGAACGGTGATGCTCGCCGGTAATACGACCATTACCACTAATGGCGATAAGGGCGCCCGAGGCCTTGCGCTCGACACGCCGGGGATTAATTACTACGGCAAACTGAATATTGCAGAATCCTTCGCGGGCAAGGTCCAGCTGTCGCTCAAGGACGATCAGCTGGGCGCCTATACGGGCACACAGTGGAAACTTGGCACTTGCGATATCGATGAGGCCGACCTGCGCGCTCGCGTTACTACGGACGACCCGAGCGTCGGCATCGGAAAGACAGACGACGGATATGTGTACGCCTCGCGCCTGCCGCACGAGCATGTGTGGTCGGTGGAAAACGCCTCCAACAGCTCATATCAGCTAAAGGTCACCTGCTCCGGTAAGATGCGTCCGAGCGATTGCAACTACAAAAATGGTTATGCCGTCGAGCTGGGTATCGATGGGGCAACGCCGGATAAGGGAAAGCTGGGCGTTACATACAGCGGCAGTGAGGTCACTCCAACGCTGACGATGTCGAATAAGGACGGCTACGCTCGAGACGATATCGTCTCGACGGGAGGCGTACGTATCTCCGGGTCTCAGTATTACAAGCTTTCGAACTGGGGCGACAGCAAGGGCGACCCACTGGAAAAAGTTCCTACCGATGCGGGCATTTACCGTATCGAGTCCAAAGTTAAGGTTGATGGCCAGGATGGCGCCCTGACGCTCACCCGCGAGTTCCAGATTAAGCCGCTTGATTTGCGCGATGTCGGCGGGATCACTTTTGAATTCAATAATGGCGGAGAAGACATCAAGATCAATGGTGAGACAGTTCGTGCGTACCCGTGGACGGGTAAGACGATTATGCCGAGCTTCTCTGTTAAGGTCTACAACTACGACACTCAAAGTTGGTCGTACTTTGTCAAGGGCGACGACTACGAGATTGATAATGATCCGTCGTATAGCACGGTGAGCGCGGTCGATCCTCCCAGTTCCAATTCCTATTATCCGTACTACTTGGTCTATATCAAAGGCAAAGGTAACTATACGGGCTCGGCATATGCAAACTGGACCATCACGGGCACGCAGTTCGAGAACGTGACGGCCAAGGGATTTAAAGGCCCCTATGACGGGCAGCCGCATGGCGTCAACATCTCGGTGGAAAATGCTCCTGCCGATATGAAGATCGAGTACAACGTTGCTGGGAGCGACGAATGGACGACGGGGGCTCCGAGCTTTACAGATGTCCAGTACGATGGCGGAGACGTTTGTGCCGTAACGGTCAATTACCGCATTACCGCGAATGACTATGTGACGAAGAGCGGATCGGCTAAGATCGAGATCGAGCCTGCCGACCAGCCTGTTCCGTGGCTTTATATCGCTAGCGCTGGCACGGGTGTCAAGGTCAAGGACGAAAGCGCGCATTTCCTTAATGACGGGTCGCTTTCCAACTTGAATGAGACCTATGAGTGGAAAAAATTCGGGGCAAAAAGGTGGAAATCCGTCCCTGCCGGTGAAACTTCAATCGACAATTTGTCCGCCGAGATGTACGAGGTGCGCTTTAAGGAGGACAACAACCACTATCCTTCGAAGGCTAACGTCTTCACAATCGCGGAGGGTCCTTGCGCGTCGAAGGACGGTACTTGGTATAAGACCGAAGGCTCAGATGGCATCCACTGGCAGGTGTGCCGCTGCAAGGAGAAGGTAAACGAAGGCAAGCATGAGTTCTGCTGGAAGGAGGTCACGGCCCCTACCAGCGAGAAACCCGGTCTAAAGCGGTATCAATGCTCCACGTGCGGCTATGTCCTGCGCGAGGAGAAGATTCCTCCGGCGTGCATCGGCGGTTATGTCGGCGTGTATGACGGCAAAGAGCATGCCGTGAGCGTTGACCTTAAGGCTGGCGCGACGGCTCAGTTCAGCATCGACGGTGGCATCACGTGGAAAACGGATGCTCCTACAATCAAAAACGTCGGCAAGACCACGGTCGACTATAAGGTGACCACCCCTGGTGCTTCTGACATCAAGGGACGGGTGACGCTCGAGGTGACGCCGTGCCCGATTACGGTGGCGCCTGCTACTGCTTCTAAAACGTATGGCGATCCGGATCCCGACTTTACCTATAAAGTGACGGCTGGTTCTCTTATGGAGGGCGATACGCTTTCCGGTATTACGTACAAGCGCGATGAGGGCGAGAATGTCCTGACCGGTTATAAGACGTACAAGGTGACGGCTTCTCAGGAAGAGGGTGCCAACGCTAATTACGACATTGCGTTTGAGGCAGGCGAGTTCACCATCACACGTCGCACTATCGAGGTGACGTGGAATGTTGGTCAATACGTTTACAACGGCCAAGAGCAGGGCCCCACGGCAGAGATAACCAATCTGGTTAACGGCGACGACGTGTCTCTCAAGGTCACTGACGCCGCAAAGGTAAATGCCGGCACGTATACGGCGAAGGTGACTGGGCTCGTCGGTGAGCAATCGGTTCTCGCTAATTACCGCATGCCTTCGGGCATCGAGTGCAGGTACACCATCGCCAAGGCTGATAGGGGGCACGCTCCTGAGGTTAAGGTGACGGCGGAGACCGTAAGCGGTAAGCACGACGGCAAGATCGAGGGCGTCGATACATCGATGCAGCTGGGCAAGCCTCGCAAGGAAATGATGTTCATCAAGGCAAGCGATCTGGTCGATGGCGACAAGCTTGAGAATCTGGCGCCTGGTTCATATCGCCTGTGCTACGGGGCGACGACGAATTATGAAGCCTCCGAGATCGTTACCGTTACCATCGTCGCTGGGCCTAAGCTTAAGCTGACGTTGCCGGCTGAGCAGACGGGCTACACGCTCACGGCTGACGCGACCGAGCTCGACTGGCATGGTTCTGCGACGCTTAAGCTTACGGTTGCGGATGGCTATTACGCGACCAAGGGTCTTGCTGTTAAGGCAAACGGCGAGACCATCAAACCCAGCGAGCAGGGTGTTTACAAACTGTCTAAGGTTGAGAAAGACACCGCGATCACCGTTGAGGGTATCGCCAAGCACGAGCCCGATGGCACCGGCTGGAAGAGCGACGGTTCTTCTCACTGGCATGTTTGCACGTGCGGTGAGCGGATTGACGTTGCAGAGCATACCTTCGAGTGGGTAATCGACGAGAAGCCTACGGTCGAGAAGCCTGGATCCAAACATTTGCACTGCACTGTCTGTGACTACAACTCCTCCGATAAGGTTGTAATCCCGGCAGCCTCTGTTGCCGGCTATTCCGGCGAGTATGACGGCAAGGTCCACGCTGCCGATGTCTCGGCCCTGCCCGAGGGCACGGCGGTCCAGTACAGCATCGACGGTGGCGTCACTTGGTCTGCCACGGTCCCCGAGATCAAGAACGTCGGCACCCTGCCGTTCAAGTACAGCGCGACCGTCGACGGCGCCGCTATCGAGGGCGAGGCGGAGCTTGTGGTGACGCCGCGCAAGGTCACTGTGACGGCGTCCGATGCCTCCAAGACGTACGGTAACGATGATCCCGAACTGGGCTGGAAGGTCACCAAGGGCGAGCTCGTCGAGGGCGAGTCCCTTGAGGGCATCACCGTCTCCCGCAAGGCCGGCGAGACCGTGAACAAGGACGGCTACGTCGTGACAGCGACGCAGACCGACGTCGCTAACCCCAACTACGAGATTACGTTCGTTGATGGCAGGTTCACCATCGACAAGCGCGAGCTCACCGTGGAGTGGGACGCTACCACCGAGTTCACCTACGACGGCGAGAAGCATTGTCCCGAGGCGGAGCTCGGCAACGTCATCGGCGATGACGACGTCTCCGCGTATGTCGACGGCGGCGCGGTCAAGGCCGGCGCCTACACGGCGGAGATCACCGAGCTGACGGGCGCCGACAAGGGCAACTACAAGCTGCCGGCCACGGGTCTGACGTGCGAGTTCTCCATCAAGAAGGCGCCCAAGGGCGCGCCGGTGGTCCAAGGTGTGGCCGAGACCGTCAGCGCCAAGGCTGACGGCAGGATCACGGGCGTCGACGCCACCATGGAGTGGCGCGCCAAGGACTCGGGCGAGTATCAGGCTGTGCCCGAAGACGCGACCGAGCTCAGCGGCCTTGCCGCGGGCGCGTACGAGGTGCGGTACCGCGCCGATGACAACCACGAAGTCTCCGCCGCGACCAAGGTTACGGTTGCCACGGGCCGCAAGCTCGCTGTGGCGCTGCCCGCCGAACAGGTCGGCTACAAGCTCGCGGCTGACGCGACCGAGCTCGACTGGCATGGCTCTGCCACCCTCACTATCAGCATCGAGGACGGCTACTTTGCCGACTCCCTCACCTATGCCGTCAAGGTCAACGGAGACGCCGCGACGCTCAACGACCGCGGCGAGTTCATCGTCCAGGACGTCGAGGGCGACGTGAGGGTGACGGTCGAGGGCGTGCGCAAGCACGAGACTGTGAGCGATACGTGGATCTCCGACGACAATACGCACTGGCACGAGTGCACTTGCGGCGGCAAGATTGACGAGGCCGCACACACCTTTACGTGGGTTGTCGACACGCCTCCCACGGCGACCGAGAAGGGCTTCGGTCACCATCAGTGCGTCGTCTGCGGGTACGCCCTTGCCTCCGAGGAGATTCCGGCTGCCGCCATTTCCGGCTACTCCGGCGAATACGACGGCGCGTATCACACGGTCAATACTTCGGCGCTGCCCGAGGGTGCGACGGCCGAGTACAGCACCGACGACGGCAAGACCTGGTCTGCCACTGCCCCCGAGATCAAGGACGCCGGCGTGCTGGATGTTGCCTATAAGGTGATGATCGGCGGTGCGACGGTCGAAGGCCAGGTGACGCTCGAGGTCAAACCGCGTGCGATCACGGTCAGCGCTCAGGACGCCTCCAAGATCTATGGCGAGAAAGACCCCGTCTTTGAGTGGTCGGTCACCTCTGGCGAGCTCGTCGGGGACGATACGCTTGAGCTCGAGATCGAGCGCGAGGACTGTGACGACGTGCGCGAGGGCGGTTATGCTCTGCGCCTGACGCAGCCCGAGGGTGCGAACCCCAACTACGCGATTACGTTCATTGACGGCACGTTCATCATTAACCAGCGTCTGCTCACCGTGACGTGGGGTACCACCGAATTCGTCTACGACGGCAAGGAGCACTGCCCCGTGGCAGAGCTTGGCAACGTCATCGGCAAGGATGACCTTGGTGCATTCGTTGACGGTTCCCAGACCGAGGTCGGCACCTATACGGCGACCCTCGTCGAGCTGACGGGCAAGGCCGCGGGCAACTACGCGCTGCCCGCCGATGGCTTGACCTGCGAATTCTCCATCAAGAACGCCGCGCAGGACGCGCCGGTGGTCCAGGCCGAGGCCGAGACCGTGAGCGGCAAGAAGGACGGCAAGATCACGGGCGCCGACGGCACCATGGAGTGGCGCGCTCAGGGCGCCGTCGAGTACCAGGCCGTGGGCAAGGATGTGACCGAGCTCAAGGACCTCGCTGCCGGCGTGTACGAGGTGCGCTACCAGGCTAAGGCCAACTACGACGCCTCTGCCGTTACCGAGGTTACCGTGAAGGCGGGCCGCAAGCTCGTCGTGACGCTGCCGGGTAATCAGGTGGGCTACACGCTCACCTCGACGGCAACCGAGCTCGACTGGCACGGCTCCGCAAAGCTCGCCATCAGCATCGACGGCGCGTACTTTACGGGCAAGAACTATGCTGTCAACGTCAACGGTAAGGCCGTTAAGCTCGCTGACGACGGCACCTATGAGCTCAAGGACGTCGAGGGCGATGTGAACGTGACGGTCGAGGGTGTGCTCAAGCACGAGCCCGACGGCTCCGGCTGGGCGCACGACGCCAAGAACCACTGGCATATCTGTCGTTGCGGCGAGGTCCTCGACAAGGCCGAGCATACCTTTGAGTGGATTGTCGACAAGCCGGCAACCGCCGAGGCCAAGGGCGAGAGGCACCAGGAGTGCACGGTTTGCGGCGAGAAAGGCGTAACCGAGGACATCGCGATCCTGGCACCAACGATTATCGAGGGCGCAGGCCAGGCGATCACGGTCGACGCCGCCAAGGACCTGAGCTTCCGCTCGAACGCGCCGATCAAGTACTTCCAGAAGGTGCTGGTTGACGATAAGGAAGTCGCCGCCGAGAACTACGTGCTCACCGAGGGTTCCACGATCGTGACGCTCAAGACGAGCTTCCTGAAGACGCTCGGCGTGGGCGAGCACAAGCTGAGTGTGGTTTCGACCACGGGCACGGCAGAGACGACCTTTACCATCGCCGAGGCCGCCAAGCCGACGCCCGACTCGAGCCAGACCACCACGACCACGACGACCACGTCTTCTAAGTCCAAGAAGAAGACCGGCAAGGGCGCCTTGCCTTCGGTCGGCGACGGTACGTACGCCATGGCTGGTGGCGTACTTGCAGCTGGCATGGCAGTTCTGCTGCTGGCCTTCGCCATGAAGCGTCGCGCCTAGTCGCTGCCCTGCCCCTAAGGGGTCCGGATCTGACAAGCCGGACCCCTTTTTTGTGCCGCCGCGAGATCGCCTCGTGGACAAAAACTCCGTCCGAAATTGAATCTTTATTTCAACTTTACACCTAGGTTTACAGCTGTCTTGTCAGCTGTAAACCTAGGTGTCATACTAAAGCCCCAAGATTCGCCAAAAGAGAGGGGCCTTGATGGCACAGAGCGCGAACATGGATGCGTCGGAGCTTGCACGCGATATCGCGGCCGGCCTAGCATCGGCAACGACGGCAACGGAGCGCGCGGCACTGGTGCCCGCAGAGCTCGTCGAGGCCATTCAGCAACTAAAAACCCAACGTGACGCGGTGATCCTGGCGCACTACTATGTGGCGCCTGAGGTCCAAGCCGTTGCCGATTACGTCGGCGACAGCTTCTACCTGGCAAAGCTTGCCAAGAGCCTGCCGCAGCAGATCATCGTGCTGTGCGGCGTGGAGTTTATGGGCGAGAGCGCCAAGCTGCTCAATCCCACCAAGACGGTGCTGCTGCCCGAGCCGGGCGCGGACTGCCCCATGGCTCACATGGTCAAGCGCGAGACGGTCGACGCGGCGCGCACCGAGTACGGCGACGACCTGGCCGTGGTCTGCTACGTCAACTCCACGGTCGAGATCAAGAGCTGGAGCGACGTGTGCGTCACCAGCTCCAACGCCGTTAAGATCGTGTCCGAGCTGCCGCAGCAGCATATCCTGTTCATTCCCGACCAAAACCTGGGCCGTTTTGTAGCCGAGCAGGTGCCGCAAAAGCACGTCATCCTCAACAACGGCTACTGTCCGCGCCATCACATCATCACCGTTGAGCAGATCGTCGACGCGCAGGAGGCGCACCCCGACGCGCTCGTGCTGGCGCACCCCGAGTGCAAGGCCGACGTCCTGGCCGAGGCCGACTACATCGGCTCCACCGCCGGCATTATCAAGTACGCCGAGGAGTCGGACGCGAGCGAGTTCATTATCGTGACGGTCCGCGGTGTGCTCTACGAGCTCGAGCGCCGCTGCCAGGGCACCGGCAAGAAGTTCTACTTCCCCGCGGTGCAGCCCACCTGCGTCAACATGGATCTCATCACGCTCGAAAAGCTCGTGCGCTGCCTGGAGACGGGCGAGGGCGAGGTGCAGATTGGCGTGTCGGACGAGGCCGCCGATCAGGCCAAGCTCACGCTCGACCGCATGCTCGAGTACGCGGCGCGCTAAGCCAGATGTGACATGAGGGACCATCCCTTATGCCATATTACAAGGGAGAGGATTCCTGTGGAAACCAAACAATACCCCGATATGGAGTGTGACGTCGTCATTGCCGGTTGCGGCGTGGCGGGCCTGTATGCGGCTCTCAATCTGCCGACGAGCACGCGCGTAATCATGCTCTCCAAGGGCGCCATCGACGAGTGCGATTCGATGCTCGCGCAGGGTGGCATCTGCGTGCTGCCCGAAGGCTCAGACTACGATGCCTTCTTTGAGGACACCATGCACGCCGGCCATTACGAGAACCGCCGCGAGAGTGTTGACATCATGATTCGCTCGAGCCGCTCGGTCATCAACGACCTGCTGGCTATGGGCGTGGACTTTGAGCGCAAGGCCGACGGCAGTCTCGACTTTACCCGCGAGGGCGCGCACAGCCGCCCGCGCATCGCCTTCCATGCCGATATCACCGGCAAGGAGATTACGACCAAGCTGCTTCAGGCTGTCCGCAAGCTGGACAACGTGCAGATTTTGGAGCACGTGGCCATGACCGACATCCTAACGGGCGAGCGTGACGGCGCCACGGTGTGCACCGGCGTCGTCGCCGTTCCCGTGGACGAGAACAGCTCGGTTCGTCCTGCCGACGAGCTGGCAAATACCGCCGAGGGCGTGCATGCCGGCGAGCCGTTTAAGATCCATGCCCGCCACACGCTGTGGGCGACGGGCGGTATCGGCGGCGTATACGACCATTCGACCAACTACCCGCAGCTCACGGGCGATGCCTGCTACATTGCTCAGGAGCATGGCATTAAGATGGAGCATCTGGACTACGTGCAGATTCACCCCACGGGACTGTTCTCGCCGCAGCCGGGCCGCACCTTCCTGATCAGCGAGAGCTGCCGCGGCGAGGGCGCGATTTTGCTCAACGCCGCCGGCGAGCGCTTTACCGACGAGCTTCAGCCGCGCGATGTGGTCGCCGTCGCCATCCGCGAGCAGATGAAGCAGGACGGTACCGAGCACGAGTGGCTGAGCTTTGCCCCCGTCGAGCGCGACGTGGTGACTGGGCACTTTGCCAACATTCGCGCGCGCTGCCTTGAGGACGGCCGCGACATCTTGGACGAGCCCATCCCCGTTACGCCCACGCAGCACTACTTTATGGGCGGCGTGTGGGTCGACAAGGACGGCCGCACCTCGATGCCCGAGCTCTACGCCGCGGGCGAGACGGCCTGCAACGGCGTGCACGGCAAGAATCGCCTGGCTTCCAACAGCCTGCTCGAGTCCCTGGTTTGGGGCCGCCGTGCCGCCTGGTGCATGCGCACCGGCGAGTCGCTCGCCGTGGAGCGGGCGGGCGAGCCCGCGCTTGACGGGCGTCATCGCGCCCTGAGCGCCGACTCCCTGGCAATCGATGATTTGGCCCGTGCCGCCGGCACGCAGGCCGTGGAGGAGTAGACCATGAATCCCATTACCATGAAGCTCGTCGTCGATGACCTGATTTTGCAGGCTCTGCGCGAGGACATTACGTTTGAGGACGTGAGTACGGCGAGCGTGTGCCCCACGGCGCGCCCCGCTACCGTTGAGCTCATCGCCAAGGCCGACGGCATTATCGCCGGCCTGGACATATTCGCCCGCACCTTTGAGCTGCTGGATCCGCAGAGCTCCGTGTTGTTCGATGTCTCGGATGGCGACGGGGTGCACGCCGGCGACCACGTGGGCCAGGTGCGCGGCGATGCGCGCGTGCTGCTTTCGGGCGAACGCGTGGCACTCAACTACCTGCAGCGCATGAGCGGTATCGCTACCTACACGCACAGCATGGCCGCGGCGCTCGAGGGCACCAAGACCGTGCTTGTCGACACACGCAAGACCACGCCGGGCATGCGCGTGTTTGAGAAGGCGGCGGTCGAGATCGGCGGCGGCAGCAACCACCGCTACAACCTGTCGACGGCCGTCATGCTCAAGGACAACCACATCGACGCCGCCGGCGGCGTGACGCGTGCGATCGAGATGGCGCGCGCCCATGCATCGTTTACCACGACGGTCGAGATCGAGTGCGAGAACCTGGACATGGTGCGCGAGGCCGTGGAAGCCGGCGCCGATATCATCATGTTCGACAACATGACTCACGACGACATGGCTGCCGCGATTGAGCTTATCGCCGGCCGCGCCAAGACCGAGTGCTCGGGCAACGTGGATGCCAGCAATATCCGCGCCCTGGCTGATCTGGGCGTCGACTACATTAGCTCGGGCGCCCTGACGCACTCCGCGCCGATCCTCGACCTCTCGCTTAAGCACCTGCGTCTGTTGGACGGTAAATAATGGACGCCCGCGAGCGTCGCCGTGCCATCATGGGCGTGCTCGAGGGAGCCACGGAGCCCGTATCGGGCAGCGCGCTTGCCCGCGAGGTTAGCGTGAGCCGTCAGGTCGTGGTTCAGGATATTGCCCTGTTACGTGCCGATGGGCACGATATCGTGGCGACCAACCGTGGTTATGTGCTGCAGGAGGCCCCCAGCAGCCCCGCCGTGCCCACGCGCTTGGTCAAGGTTCGCCACAGCGTGGAGCAGGCAGGCGATGAGCTCACGAGTATCGTCGACGCCGGTGGCGCCGTGCTCAACGTGATCGTCAATCACCGCGTGTACGGTAAGATCACGGCCGACTTGGACATTCGCAATCGTCGCGATGTTGAGCGCTACCTGCACGATATCGAGAGCGGCAAGAGCTTTCCACTACTAACGGTGACGAGCGGCTACCACTTCCATCGCATTGCGGCGGAGGACGAACAGACCCTCGACGAGATCGAGGCCATGCTCAAGGAGAAAGGCTATTTGGCAGACCTGATGCCCTACGAGGACGATCTGTCGTAGCCGATGCTGCAAACGTCCCTAAGCGGCAATCTGACGTTCAATCGTCGGTCGCGTACAAAAGTACGCTTCCCTCCTCTTTCACGTCACCTTGCTCGCTTAGGGACGTTTTCGCTGACGTGAGCTCAACCTGCGACGGTGCCTAATTGGTTATCCGCACAAAAAAAGGAGGCCTCCGCGGCGATGCGGAAGCCTCCTTTTTGTGCACGGTGTACTTTTGAGTGTGCAAGTGGGGGAGTTGTTACTCCTCAACGATCTCGGTGATCGCGCCAGCGGGGCAAGCGTCCTGGCAAGCGCCACAGGCGACGCAGGAGTCCTCGTCAGCGACGGTAGCAACGTCCTGGAGCTCCAGAACGCCAGCGGGGCAGGAGTCGACGCAAACGCCACAAGCGATGCACTCGTCGGCATCAATTACGGGATGAGCCATGGTAGTTTCCTCTCTGTTGACCGACGCTACAGGCGATGCGCGCCGGTTTGATTCGGGCAAAAACATACCACGGGAGCGACCGTTTGCAATACCCTCTGGCCGGCATCTTCATACCGTTCGCCGAGTATGCCAAGGTTTACTAAAAAACGCGCAGGTGGGGCCGTTGAGCTGCGAAAATGTTAGCTAAAGGTGACTTGAAATATTGAGCTATTGAGCGCGCCTGCGGAAAGGGCATCCCGTTATTTGGCCGAAAACCGGGTCGCAGTTTCCGGATGGACCGCCCGGCGGAAACTGCATCCCGGAATTTTCGCTCAGATTGGGATGTATTTTCCCGAAGGCTCTGGTTGCGGAAACTGCGACCCGGAATCCACGCTCAAACCGGGATGAGCTTGCCGCAAGACGGCCCCCAGGCACCCCCGGACGCAAACCTCAGCCATCTCTACATAGATCTCAATAGATTTGCCGAGAACTCATTCAGCGCATCTACCTGCGCATTTAAGAACCTAAACTCTCAACAATAAGAAATCTTATATGAATTGACTTAGATTTTGTATATTCCGGCCCATAAGGGGATACACTACATCCTGAAAGACAAGCCGAAGCGCCGCGCGACAGACCGTCGAGGCGGCGCGAACGCAAAAGAGAGAGGGAATTTCTAATGAGTAAGATTCTTGGTATCGACCTTGGTACTACTAACTCCGCTATGGCCGTCCTCGAGGGCGGTTCTCCGACCATTATCGTGAACGCCGAGGGCGACCGCACCACCCCGTCTGTTGTTGGCTTCCGTGCCGACGGCGACCGTGTCGTGGGTAAGGCCGCTAAGAACCAGGCTGTCACCAACCCCAAGAACACCGTGTTCTCCATCAAGCGCTTCATGGGCCGCAAGTACTCCGAGTGCACCTCCGAGATCAAGACCGTGCCGTACGAGGTCAAGGAGGGCCAGGGTGGCCGTGCCGTCGTCGACATCGAGGGCAAGGATTACACCGCCGAGCAGGTGAGCGCCATGACGCTCGCAAAGATGAAGGCCGACGCCGAGAAGTATCTGGGCGAGACCGTCACCGACGCCGTCATCACCGTCCCGGCCTACTTCAACGACGCCCAGCGTCAGGCCACCAAGGATGCCGGTAAGATTGCCGGCCTCAACGTCAAGCGTATCGTCAACGAGCCGACCGCTGCTGCTCTTGCCTATGGCCTGGACAAGCAGGGCACCGACCAGCGCATCCTGGTCTTCGACCTGGGCGGCGGCACCTTCGACGTCTCCATCCTCGACCTCGCCGACGGCGTGTTTGAGGTTCTGTCCACCTCGGGCGACAACCACCTGGGCGGCGACGACTGGGATCAGCGCGTCATCGACTGGATGGCCGATAAGTTCCAGCAGGAGAACGGTGTCGACCTGCGTCAGGACCCCATGGCCCTGCAGCGTCTGAAGGAGGCCGCCGAGAACGCCAAGAAGGAGCTCTCCGCCGCCCAGCAGACCACCATCAACCTGCCGTTCATCACCATGAACCAGTCCGGCCCGCTGCACCTCAACTACACGCTGACCCGCGCCGAGTTCGAGAAGATCACCCGCGACCTGCTCGAGCGCTGCAAGCAGCCTGTCACCAACGCCCTGCGCGATGCCAAGCTTAAGCTCTCTGATCTGACCGAGGTCATCCTCGTCGGCGGCTCCACTCGTATGCCCGCCGTCCAGGAGCTCGTCAAGACCATGACCGGCAAGCAGCCTAACATGTCCGTGAACCCTGACGAGGTCGTTGCCGACGGCGCTGCCGTCCAGGGCGGCGTGCTCACCGGCGACGTCGAGGGCATCCTGCTGCTCGACGTTACCCCGCTGTCGCTGGGTGTTGAGACCATGGGCGGCATCATGACCAAGATGATCGACCGCAACACCACGATCCCGACCTCCAAGACCGAGGTTTACTCCACCGCTGCCGACAACCAGACCAGCGTCGAGATCAACGTGCTCCAGGGCGAGCGCGAGCTTGCCCGCGACAACAAGTCGCTCGGTAAGTTCCAGCTGACCGGTATCCCGGCTGCCCGCCGCGGCGTGCCGCAGATCGAGGTTACCTTCGACATCGACGCTAACGGCATCGTCAAGGTTTCCGCTAAGGACAAGGGCACCGGCAAGGAGCAGCAGATCACCATTTCCGGCTCCACCGCTCTGTCCGACGACGAAGTCGATCGTATGGTCAAGGACGCAGAGGCTCATGCCGAGGAGGACAAGAAGCAGAAGGAAGAGGTCGAGGTCCGCAACCAGACCGACAGCCTGTGCTACTCCACCGAGCAGACCCTCAACGAGCTGGGCGACAAGGTTTCCGCCGATGTGAAGTCCAAGGCCGAGGCCGCTATCGCCGACGCCAAGAAGGCGCTCGAGGGCTCTGACGTCGAGGCCATCAAGGCCGCCGGCGAGTCCCTGCAGTCCGTGGCCTACGAGCTGGCCCAGGTTGTCTACGCCGACGCTCAGCAGCAGACCGACGGTGCCGCCGGCGCCCAGCCTGCCGACGATGACGTGGTCGACGCCGACTACGAGGTTGTGGACGACGAGGACAAGTAATCATGTCCGCCCGTAAAGCTCGCACGGAGGCGGCCGCCGCTGGCGCCGCCCCCGTTGACTCTGAGGAGAAGGACGTGAAGATTCCCGTAGAGGCCGCAGACGATACCGAGGCCAACGAGGCCCCGGCCGCCGAGGCTGCCGAGAACCAGGTAGAGGATTCCAACAAGGAGGCGACGATGACCGAGGACGAGATGGTGGAAGCCGCTATCCGCGCCGGTGAGGAAGCCGCCGACAACGACTTTAAGCTCAAGTTCGAGCAGGCCCAAAAGGAGCTTGCCGACGTGCGCAACGAGCTCGATGCTGCGGCAGAGGCTCAGAAGGCCGCCGAGGACAAGGCAAAGGATGCCACCGAGCGTACCGCCCGTCTGCAGGCCGACTGGGAGAACTTCCGTCGCCGCACCGCCAATGAGCGTATCGCCGAGCGCGAGCGCGCGACCGAGAAGCTTGTCACCGCGCTGTTGCCGGTGATTGACGATATCGAGCGTGCAATCGACCATGCCCGTAGCCAGGAGCTTTCCGACGACTTTAAGCAGTTCGTCGATGGCGTCGACGCGGTGCATGCCAAGCTGCTCGATGTGTTTGCGCACGAGGGCGTTGAGCCCATCGATCCCAAGGGCGAGGCGTTCGATCCGCTCGAGCATCAGGCTGTGGGTCGCGTCGAGGACGCATCGCAGTACGACGAGACCGTCAACGATGTGTACCAGAAGGGCTACCGCATGGCGGACCGCATCCTGCGTTCCGCCATGGTGACGGTGACCTACGGTGGCGAGAAGCGCCCCGCACCGGAGCCCGAAGCGGCGCCCGAGGATGCTGCGGCCGATACGGCCGAGAGCACCGAGGAGTAATTGAGAAGGGCCCCGGGGCAACACCCGGGGCCCTTTCTGGCCTAGTGCCATATGAAAACATGAGCCGTCGTCTGCATGGGCGGCGGACGTAACAGGAGAGGAGCTACGATGGCTGCAGGCAAAACCTTCTATGACATCCTGGGCGTATCCAAGAGCGCCTCCGACAAAGAGATCAAGAGCGCGTTTCGCAAGCTCGCGCAAAAATATCACCCCGATGCCGGCGGCGACGAGGCCAAGTTTAAGGAGATCAGCGAGGCCTACGAGACGCTTTCGGACGAGAAGAAGCGCAAAGAGTACGACCAGATGCTCATGTTCGGCGGCATGCCGGGCGCGGGCGGCGCGTATGGCGGCGGCTACGGTGCCGGCGCGGGCGCCAGCGGCTGGGGCGATATCTTCGACAGCATCTTCAGCGGCAATGGCGCCTGGGGTAGCGATTGGGGCTCGGGCTTTGCCGGGGCTGCGGGCGCTGCCGGTGCCGGCGCGGGTCGCAGCCGCGCTCGCAAGGGCGGCGACCTATCGCTGACCGTCGATGTGACGGCCGAGGACGCGTTTCGCGGCGTGACGCACAAGGTCACCTATCGCATTCCCTCGACAGGCGAGCAGCAGACCATCACGGTCTCGGTGCCCGCGGGCGCGGTCGATGGCGGCAAGCTACGCTACAAGCGTCGCGGCGAGTATGGCGTTGCGGGTGGCGAGCGCGGCGACCTGGTCGTGACCACGCATGTGGAGGAGCACCCGCTGTTCAAGCGCAAAGGCGCCGACGTGACCATGGAGGTACCGGTCTCGGTCTACGAGGCGGCGCTCGGCTGCACGGTGGACGTGCCCACACCCGGCGGTGCGACGGTCCGTTTGAAAGTGCCCGCGGGTACCCAGACGGGCAAGAAGTTCCGCTTTAAGGAGATGGGAGCGCCCGACGTTAAGCACCGTGGCCGTACGGGCGCGCTGCTCGTCGAGATCAAGGTGCAGGTCCCCACGAACCTATCCGATGACGAGCGCGATGCCATGACCAAGCTGCGCGAGGCCGACACGCGCGACTATCGCGAGAAGGTCAACCGTTACAAGGCGACGTACTAGGGCGGTCGCGGCGCGCGCCCGCGCCCGCGGGCTTATGATGGACGATAACGAGACGGAAAGGGGTCAGGTAGCATGGCCGAGGACAATAGGAACAAACCGCTGTACATGATCAGCGTGGCGGCCGAGCTGACCGGCATGCATCCGCAGACTCTGCGCGTCTACGAGTCTAAGGGCCTGGTGAACCCCCAGCGCTCGGGCGGTAACACACGCCTGTATTCGCGTGCCGATATCGAGCGTCTGGAGCTCATCAACCAGCTGACTGACGAGGGTATCAACCTTGCCGGCGTGGTGCGCATTCTCGATATGAAGGAGCGTGCCGAGGAGCGCGAGCGCGAGAACGAGAAGCTCCGCGCTCGCGTGCGCCAGCTCGAGGATGAGCTGCACGAGTACAAGATGCAGAAGAAGATCACCGCCCTGGCCCCGCGCGATGGCTCGGTTAACCCCGAGCAAGTCATGCGCAAGCTACTGGGCGCCGGCGGAGATCTCTAGGTTCCGCCGTTCTGACGAACGGCGGACCAGTTGACGCTGCGCGCCGTCCAGAGCGACAATTTGTCATTCAAAGGGCAAGGCATGACCAGAAGGTCTATGCCTTGCCTTTTTCATGCCAACTTGTTCGCTCTGGACGGCGCTCGCTGTCCGTCCTCTGCCTGCGGCGTTGCCTTGCTCCGGATGCGGTAGGGTAGTCATTGGGGACGTTCTTAAATGACTAGTCGAAAGGGACGCTCTTGCACAAAATCTTCCGGCCCTCGACCGGCACGTCCTTTACTTTACCTAGATAAAGTGAACGTGCAGATTCGTAACCCACTCGCAACCGTTCTATGGCACGATATTGAACGAATGTATGCTATGCGCCCAAATCTTTTGGGCAGAGTGGGAGACAGTATGGTCAAGCTGTACGAGGGTGGCATCTACCTGCGCGGTGGCAACGAAGTTGTGCCTGCGGCCGAGGCTGCTGAGCGCGGTATTACGCAGACGCCCGAGGATGCCAAGCGCGGCACCATCGCGTATTCGATTCTCCAGGCACACAATACGTCCGGCGACCCCGAGGCGCTCAAGATTCGCTTCGACGCCATGGCGAGCCACGACATCACCTTTGTCGGCATCATCCAGACGGCGCGCGCCTCGGGCATGGAGCAGTTCCCACTGCCTTACGTGCTTACCAACTGCCATAACTCGCTGTGCGCCGTGGGCGGCACCATCAACGAGGACGACCACGTCTTTGGCCTTTCCGCGGCCAAGAAGTACGGCGGCATCTTCGTTCCGCCGCACATCGCCGTCATCCACTCCTTTATGCGTGAGAACTTCGCCGGCTGCGGCAAGATGATCCTAGGCTCCGACTCGCACACCCGCTACGGCGCTCTGGGCACCATGGCCGTGGGCGAGGGCGGCGGCGAGCTGGCAAAGCAACTGCTGCGCGACACCTACGATGTCGCCTATCCCGGAGTCGTTGCCATCTACCTCACGGGCGCTCCGCGACCCGGCGTCGGCCCGCACGACGTTGCGCTTGCCATCATCCGCGCCGTCTTTGCCAAGGGCTACGTCAAGAACAAGGTCATGGAGTTTGTGGGCCCCGGCATCGCGAGCATGACGACCGATTACCGCAACGGCGTCGACGTCATGACCACCGAGACCACCTGCCTTTCCTCCATTTGGGCAACTGACGAGGACACGCACGCATTCCTGACCATGCACGGCCGCGGCGACGACTACCGCGAGCTCAAGCCCGCCGATGTCGCCTACTACGACGGCTGCGTCGAGGTCGATCTGTCGAGCATCAAGCCCATGATCGCGCTGCCGTTCCATCCTTCCAACGGCTTTGAGATCGACGAGCTCAACGAGAACCTCGAGGACATCCTGCACGAGGTGGAGCTCGAGGCCGCCAAGATCGGCGAGGGTAAGACGCACTTTAGCCTGCTCGACAAGATCGTCGACGGCAAGCTGCACGTGCAGCAGGGCGTCATCGCCGGCTGCTCGGGCGGCAACTACGACTCCGTGGTTCAGGCTGCCCGCGTGCTCAAGGGCGCCAACACCGGCTGCGGCGAGTTCTCGCTGTCGGTCTATCCCACGAGCCAGCCCGTGGCGCTCGAACTTACGCGTCGTGGCTATATCTACAACCTTATGGAGGCCGGCGCGATCGTGCGTACGGCGTTCTGCGGTCCGTGCTTTGGCGCCGGCGACACGCCTGCCAACAACGGCCTTTCGATCCGCCACACTACGCGCAACTTCCCCAACCGTGAGGGCTCCAAGCCGGGCAATGGCCAGTTGAGCGCCGTGGCTCTGATGGACGCTCGCTCCATTGCGGCGACGGCTGCCAACGGCGGCGTCCTGACGCCGGCGACCGACCTGCCCGAGGAGACTTGGGACGAGGCCTGCGAGTACACCTTTGACGATGCGCCGTACAAAAAGCGCGTGTACTGGGGCTTTGGCAAGGCGGAGCCTGCCGACGAGCTGGTCGAAGGCCCCAACATCAAGCCGTGGCCCGCGATGGAGCCACTCGGCGACGATATCCTGCTCAAGGTGTGCTCCAAGATCATGGACCCGGTCACTACGACCGATGAGCTCATTCCCTCGGGCGAGACGAGCTCCTTCCGCTCCAACCCGCTGGGTCTGGCCGAGTTTACGCTGAGCCGTCGCGACCCGGCCTACGTGGGTCGCTCCAAGGAGGTCGACGCCGTGGAGAAGCGCCGCGTGGCCGGCGAGGCCACGGGCGACCTGGCGGCGCTCAATGCCGAGCTTGCCGGCGTGTTTGAGGCACTGGCCGATGCGGGTGTCGCGGCCGATGCCAGGGCGACCGAGTACGGCTCCATGCTCTATGCCAAGAAACCCGGTGACGGTTCCGCCCGCGAGCAGGCCGCGAGCTGCCAGCGCGTAATTGGCGGCCTGGCCAACATCGTCCACGAGTACGCCACCAAGCGCTATCGCTCCAACGTCATGAACTGGGGCATGGTGCCCTTCCAGATGGAGGCCGAGCCCAACTTTGAGGTGGGCGACTACGTCTTTGTGCCGGGTATCCGTGCCGCGCTCGATGGCGACCTCAAGAACATCGCCGCCTACGTGGTGCGCGCCGATGGTGCGGTCGAGCAGATTGAGCTCTATATTGCCGATATGACAGCCGAAGAACGTGCCATCGTCAAGGCCGGCTGCCTGATCAACTACAACAAGTTCAAGGCCGCTGCCGAGTAACGCACTTAATTGTCCGCCCGGGGCTTACCCTTTCCCGCCCGCCCACGCGCTTCGCGAGGGTCGCGTTCGGGAAAGGAAAAGCCCCGGGCGACATTTCCGCGTTCTCGTTGGGTCTTGAGGGACGCTAATAAATAGACTTGCTTGATGCCGCCTCTTTTTATTGGGGCGGCTTCTTTTTGGACCACCACAAAGGTGCCTGTCCGGCGGGTTCTTATTTCGATGGGGTCCAGGTTATCTCATCGTCAAATAGCCAAGTGCGTGCTGAGCCGCTGTCGCGCGCTGTCTGCAGATCGGGCTCGCAGGTTTGTTCGTAGGCATCCTCGGTGCACCGATCCATAAAATCGACGACTGCCGTCTGGTCGCCTTCCATGACGTAGATCACGTTGCCATCCGAGATATAGACTCCCGGCCCTTCGTTGTCCACGTAGCCGGGGTCGTATGAGACGTTGCACAGTCTGCTCCCGTTTGCCGCATCGAGTTCAAGGGTCGAATAATACCCGCCATTCATTTGGCCTTTCTTGGCTCGATATATTGCGGCGCCGTACCACCGCGTAAACGTTTTGCCTTTGAGTAAATTGGTTGCCTTGCCGATAAGCTGCTCATCTTGGGTATAGCGCGTGGCCCCAAGTTCGATTCGGGGATAGTTGCTGACCCCAAGCGCTGCGGGCGTACCGTCGAAATCGACGGTGATTGAATCGGGTTTGACGATATCGGTGAGGATTTCGATGGGGTAGCTTACGGTTTCAACCGCCGCCTGCGTCGCCGAGGCAGGGAGAAATGCGAGATAGATAATGCCTACGCCGGCTGCGGTAATTGCAAACGCTAAGACGAGCAGGCCGATATAGGTGGAGCGTTTCACGGTGGGCACCTCTCATGCAATATGCAATCATTAAGATAAATGATACAAGCTTACGATAATATTCAAAAGAAAGCGATCGTTCGAAATGGGGGGGGGCTAAAAGGCCCTATTGGACTTCGATTTGGGATCGCCAAACGTAGACTGGGCTTGATACCGCCTCTTTTAATCGGGGCTGATTCTTCTCTGGACCACCACAAAGGGGACAGGCACCTTTGTGGTGGTTTGCGTGTCATGAGAGCACTCAGAAAATCTTATATATAGAGACTTAGATTTGTGTATAAGATCGCGCAAAGCTGGCAACAATACTTCTCGAACAACGTGAAGCCGCCCCGTAGGGCGGCCGCCCCAAGAGAGGTGATTCCATGAGAATCGATAAGCTAGCAATGACGTCGCGCGAGGCGCTGCAGACCGCCATGAGCACGGCTGCCGACGCGCAGGCCGGCGCGGTGGAGCCGATTCACCTGCTGTCCGCCCTGCTTGGTGCCGGCGAGCGCAATATCTCCGTGATCATCGAGCGCATCGGCGCCGACCCGGCCCAGCTTGCACGCTCCACACAAGATGCCATCGACCGCGCGCCCAAGGTTTCGGGCGAGGGCCAGCAGATGGGCCTGTCCAATGAGCTCGTCCGCGTTATCGAGAAGGCCGAAAAGAAGGCCACCAAGATGGGCGACAGCTTTGTGGTGACCGAGCATCTGCTGATGGCGCTTGCCGAGGACAAGGGCGAGGCCGGCCGCGTTCTGCGCGACGCCGGCGTCACCAAGGAGCGCATCGAGCAAGTCTACGAGGAGCTGCGCGGTGATGACCGCGTGACGTCTGCCGAGGACAAGACCCAGTTTGAGGCGCTGGAGCAGTACGGACGCAACATCTGCGACCTCGCCCGCGCCGGCAAGCTCGACCCGGTCATCGGCCGTACCGATGAGATTCGCCGCACCATCCAGGTTCTGTCCCGTCGCACCAAGAACAACCCCGTGCTCATCGGTGAGCCGGGCGTCGGCAAGACGGCCATCGTCGAGGGCATCGCCCAGCGTATCGTGGCCGGCGACGTGCCGAGCACCCTGCGCGACCGCGACCTCATCGAGCTCGACATGAGCGCGCTGGTCGCCGGCGCCAAGTACCGCGGCGAGTTCGAGGACCGCTTGAAGGCCGTGCTCAAGGAAGTGCAAAAATCTGAGGGCAAGGTCATCCTGTTCATCGATGAGCTCCACACCATCGTGGGCGCGGGTGCCACCGAGGGCTCCATGGACGCCGGCAACATCCTGAAGCCGGCGCTCGCTCGTGGCGACTTGCACGCAATCGGCGCGACTACGCTCGACGAGTATCGCAAGTACATCGAGAAGGACGCGGCACTCGCCCGTCGTTTCCAGACCGTGATGGTCTCCGAGCCCACCGTCGAGGACACCATCTCGATCCTGCGTGGCCTCAAGGAGAAGTACGAGATCTTCCACGGCGTGCATATCACCGATAGCGCGCTCGTGGCGGCCGCCGACCTCTCCGATCGCTACATCGCCGACCGCTTCCTGCCCGATAAGGCCATCGACCTGGTTGATGAGGCCGCAAGCCGCCTGCGCATGGAGCTCGACAGCATGCCGGTCGAGATCGACGCCACCACGCGTCAGCTCACCCAGCTGCAGATTGAGGAGCAGGCGCTCATGAAGGAGACCGACGACGCCTCCAAGGAGCGTCTGGAGGCCCTGCGCCAAGAGATTGCCGAGGTCCAAGAAAAGCTCAACGTGCAAAAGGCCGGCTGGCTCAACCAGAAGAACGCCATCGACCACGTGCAGGAGCTTAAAGGCCAGCTCGACGAGGCCAAGAGTGAAGAGGAGCGCGCGACGCGCAACGGAAACTTGGGCCGTGCGTCCGAGCTGCGCTACTCCGTGATTCCGGGCCTGCAGCAGCAGATTCAGGATTCCGAGGCTGCGCTCGAGGCGCAAAAGCAGCAGAACGGCGAGGGCCTCAACGAGCAGGTGACCTCCGATGAGATCGCTGAGGTCGTGAGCGCTTGGACCGGCGTGCCCGTCTCCAAGATGATGCAGGGCGAGCTCGACAAGCTGAAGGGCTTGGAGGGCGAGCTGCATAAGCGCGTCATCGGCCAGGACGAGGCGGTCTCCGCTGTCGCCGCGGCCGTGCGTCGCAGCCGTGCGGGCCTCTCCGATCCGGACAAGCCCATCGGCAGCTTCTTCTTCCTGGGCCCCACCGGCGTGGGCAAGACCGAGCTCGCCAAGGCGCTGGCCGAGTGCCTGTTCGACGACGAGCGCGCACTTGTGCGTATCGACATGTCCGAGTACATGGAGAAGTTCAGCGTCCAACGTCTGATCGGTGCGCCTCCGGGATACGTTGGCTACGACGAGGGCGGCCAGCTCACCGAGGCCGTGCGCCGTCGTCCGTACTCCGTGATTTTGCTCGACGAGATGGAGAAGGCTCATCCGGATGTCTTTAACGTGCTGCTGCAGGTGCTTGATGACGGCCGTCTGACCGATGGCCAGGGTCGCCAGGTGTCCTTCAAGAACACGATCATCATCATGACGTCTAACGTGGGCTCCAAGGCCATCGCCGATCTGTCCGGTAAGGACGAGGAGGAGATGCGCCATCAGGTCGACGCCGCCATGGCTCAGACCTTCCGCCCCGAGTTCCTCAACCGTATCGACGATATCGTGGTGTTCCATCCGCTCGGCATGGCGCAGATCGAGAAGATCGTCGACATCCAGCTTGCCGACGTCCGCGCGCGTCTGGCCAAGGAGCGCATGACGCTTGCCATCACCCCGGCGGCCAAGCAGATGCTCGCTGTGGGTGGCCTGGACCCCGTGTTCGGTGCCCGTCCGCTCAAGCGCCTGGTCCAGCGCGAGGTCGTGGACGCCATCGCCGCCGCCATCATCGACGGTACGGTGCGCGAGGGCGATCAGGTGACGGTCGATGCCGACAAGGACGGCGGCTTTACCGTCGTGTGCGACAACACGCCGTCTGCTACCTACGAGGTCCCCGACGCCGAGTAGATTTATGGGACATGCCTTAAAATCTGCCAGCCGTCTCTAAACGCCAAGGGCGGCGGATCCAATTGGGTCCGCCGCCCTTTTTCGTGCGACAATCGATAATGTTGAACACGATTGCATGGCAAGGAGATATGCAGATGATAGACAAGAACAAGACGAATGCGCCGGTCGCCAACGCCGCGCCGGCCGCACCCAAGCCTGCACCCAAGCCTGTGCCCAAGCCGCGCGACCCCTACATCCGTGCCGAGAACGAGGATGACGACGGCTACGATCCTTATAGCGATCGTCGCCCCGAGCGCGAGCCCCTCTTCGAAGCCGACCCCTGGCGTTAAGTAGCTCATTTGGGACGGGGCTTTTTTAGCTACTTTGTTTTCGGCTAGAGGCGTTCATGCCTGCTCCCCTCGGCCGCTCGATATCCTCCGGGAGGGGCCACTAATAGAAAACTTGCTTATCCATTAATCAAGATACGCATAATCTTGCTCTCCTGCTAATCAAGAATCGTTATAATCTTGATTAGCAGGAGAGCAAGATTGGAGAATCATGGCATTCAACGACTTGATCGCCCAGAAAATAAAGGACTTTGAACAGCAGGGGGTTCCGCAGGTCTTTGAGCGAGACCTTGATCTAGGAAACCCACAGGAGCCAAAGCGCGACAACATCGTAAATGTGATTGTGGGGGCCCGCCGTTGTGGAAAGACGTATCGCCTGTATCAGGAGATGCGGCGGCTTCAGAGCCGGGGCGTCGAGCTTGACCGGATGCTTTACTTCAATTTTGAGGATGAGCGCTTGCGCCCGTATGAGCCATCGCTGCTGGCGGACGTGCTCGACACGTTCTATGCGCTGTATCCTGCTGCTCGAACCGAGGGCGCTTACATTTTCTTTGACGAGATCCAGGAAATTCCCGAATGGGGTGCGTTTCTGCGGCGTGTAGTCGATACGGAGAAAGTGACCGTCTATGTGACGGGATCTTCTTCTAAGATGCTGTCCTCAGAACTTAAGAGCGAGTTCAGGGGTCGTTCTCTTGTGCGAGAGCTTTTTCCGTTGAGTTTTTCGGAATACGTTCGATATAAGACGGGGAGCGTTCCCGAGCCAGATGCGACCTTTTCCCCGAGCGATGCAGCGCTGCTTCGACATCATCTGATCGGGTATCTTGAACAAGGGGGATTCATCGCGACACTTGAGCAGACGCCTACAGACGCGATTCAGCTGCTACAGGAATATGCTTCGCGAACGGTCGCCATGGACGTCGTTGAACGGTACGACGTCAAGAACCCTCGCCTGGCATCGCTGTTCTTGACGCGGTGTATGGCATCTTCGGGACGAGAGCTGTCAGTGAACAAAGTGTACAACGAGTTCAAGAGCAGACAGATACCCGTCAGCCGTAATTCGCTCAGCGATTTACTTGAGTATTATGAGGACGCCTACCTGTTATTTTCTGTGCCGGAGTTCACGCGTTCACTGGCAAATAACATGCGGTCTGCGTCTAAGGTCTACGCTGTCGACCCTGCGATGTTTGGAGCATTCTCTCCCGCATCGGCATTGGACCAGGGCCAGAGGCTCGAGACCGCAGTGTTCAATGCGCTAAGAAGAAGGACTCCCGCGGTGAGGACCGGCTCGGTCTGCCGCCTGCTAATCAAAGAGAAGAGCAAAAGCCATGAGGTGGACTTTGTGGCTGGGGACGCGCTTCTCATGCGGGCTTATAGCCTGATTCAGGTGAGTGCGGATATGGCAAGTGAGAAAACGCGCGAGCGCGAAATTGCCGCGCTTGATGCCTCGATGGCCCAGTTCGATCTTGGCGAGTCGGCAATCGTTACCATGGATGAACAGACCGATATTCCATGCGAGCACGGTGTGGTACACGTTATGCCCGCATGGAAGTGGCTCCTTGCCTAATCATCTATGGACCTGTGGGGTCAGGACCTCCTGGCTCCTTCCTCACAGTTGGGGAGCACCTTGCTGCGCCAGGCTAGTCCTGGGCTTTGATGCTCGGCAGCAGGATTTGCGCGAGGTAGTCGGTCTCGAGTTTGGTCGCGGCGTCTGCGTTGCCGTCTTTGCCAACCAGGTCGTTCTTGATCTGACTATAGGTGTAGCGGTTGCCGGTCGTCAGCTCGACAAGCTCAATGGCCGTGTCCATGGGGTAGGTCGACACGGGATTCTGGGTGCGCCCGTTGATAGTCTGGGGCACCACGTACGGATAGACGGGGCCGCTGGCATAGACGGTATAACCGTTGCCCAGGCTGACCGTGCCCAAAACCGTATCGCCGTCATCGGGCGTAAAGGTCTCGCCATCGCGCACGGCGACGAGCGTCACGAGCGGCGTATTGGCGTCGTCGCCCAGATAGATGCATAGCGTGCTGCCGTTTTGCCAAGTTGCGATCTTACCGTACCACTCGACGGGAATATCGAGCTGGTAGAGGTCGGTTGCCTTGTGGCGAGCGTCAGCGTCACGGGATGCCTGTGCCTTTTGCGCGCTCACGGCATTGACGGCGGCGTCGCGCCGCGCGGTTGCTGCCTGCTGGAGCACTTTGGCAGCTGCGGCGGAGTTCGCACCGCCCTCCTCGGCATACTTGGCGGCGGCATCGATCTGGTCGTCAGTCACCGTGTCGGCCGAAGGCACCTTGAGCTTAAAGGTGGCCTGGGCACTTAAATCCTGTCCATCGCTCTTAACGGTGACCTGCGTCTTGGTGGTCGGGACGGTATAGATGGTGCCGTCGGCCGCGATGGGGGAGGCAGCGATGGAGAGCGTGTAATCGCCGGGCAGCAGTTTGATGCCGCGGCCGTGCTCGTCAACATAGAGCGTTTCGCTCACGGAGGAGCCATCAGCGTCCTGACCGCTTACCTGTACGGGAATCTTGGAGCCGGTGGAACAGTCGAGGCCCGCGGCATGCACGCCAATCTGCACCGACATCATCGTGTGGGCATTGGCGGCGACAGCTGCAGCCTGCTCTTGCTGATATCCGTTCCAGGCAGCATAGCCTGCACCGCCGGCGACGAGCGCGACGGCCACGACACCGGCGACCATCAGATTGCGGCGCTTGGGCGACATCTTGCGATGGCGGACCTCGGCTTCGTGTGCCGAGGGAACGGACGGCAGGGGAATATCGCCCATGGCGATGGTCTCATCCACGGCTGGTGCGGAACCCAGGCCAGGAAGCTCGCGAGTCAGCGAATCCTCGGCCGGTAAGCTGTCGAGCAAGACGGTTTCCTCGCCCGTGTCGGATTCGGGCTGGTCGTCGGCCTCGCTATCGTCCTCTTCGGCTTCGTCAGGAGCGTCTTTGGCGTCGCCGCCTTCGTCCTCAGTGTCTTCGTGCACCTCGTCTTGCGCGTCGACGACCGAATCGCTAAACGAGAGCTCGTCTAGCGCGATCCGGTCAAGGCTCTCCAGGGCTTCGGCACATGCTTCCGCATCCTGGGCCGCATCCTCGCGGCCATACGTCTCATCGCTCATATATCCCCCAATGCAATATCGGCTCAACACTGTACCCGAAAATGGAGCCATATAAAGCGCATACGAAATATAAGATCCGATTTAACCTGAGCGCATCGTTCGGCCGCATCCTCGCGGCAGCAAAAGGCCCCCGGAACGCGGACGAATCACATTCCGGGGGTTCTGCAATGCGTTGAGTTGCGCGGAGCCGGCTATGCTGCTTCACATTCAAGCGGCGTTTGCGCCGGGCATGTTACTCGGCGTGCGCGTAATCAACCTTGGCACGGCGGGCGGTGGCCTTCTCCCAATCGCTGGTGCCCTCAAAGACATCCTGCTTGTAGGGATTGCGGCCGAGCTTCTTGGCGCGGTAAGCGATGTAGATGATCGCGGCGACGTTGGCGACCAGTGCGGCGATCGAGACCGCGGTAGCGGCGCCGGGGTCGAGCGTGGAGTGGGTCACAAAGATGGACTCCTCCTGGAAGTACGGGAACACCTGGGCAAACATGCACCAAATAGCAAGCGTAAAGGCGCGGTTCTGGATCCAGCCGCCCTTGTTCCAGATAAAGGCGGCGACGGTGGGCGCCAGCAGCAGCGCAAAGCCGCAGAACCAGGAGTGGGTGGGCAGGCAGTTGTAGGTGTAGCAGAAGTTCCAGATATCGTAGGCGATGATGTAGACCCAGGTCATGTCGGGCCACAGCATGTCGGTCTGATCCTCGGAGGCGTAGACGCTCCACCAACCGGTCATGCAGAAGATGTTGATGATACCGGCGATGCCGTTGAACACGTTGTTCCAGCCGGCCAGCTGCGTAGCACCTTCGGAGGTGACCCAGGTGGACTCGCCCAGGACAAAGAAGTGATAGGCGCTCTCAAAGTCGGACACGACGGCGATCATGATGTTGATGGCGACGATCACAAACGGCCACGCGCGGAACCAATGCGCCTTGCCGATCTTTCCCCACTGGTACTTAATGGCAATGAAGCCCCAGCAACCGGCGAGCGCCGCGTATACCTTGGCGTAGTGGAACCAGCTGTTCTGGTACACATGGGTGGGGTTGGTGAGCGCCCACTCGGCACCCTGCGAGACGCCGATGGCGATGGCGACGCAGTAGATGGTCATGGCCAGCGGAGCCACGCCAAAGATGATGGCCGCGCCGAGCTTGGTGCGGCGGCCGACCTCGTTGAGCACGATCAGGCCAATAAAGACCATGGCCCAGCCGGCCCAGTGGATAAGGGTATCGCTACCCCAAACATCGAACAGCATGCTGCTCTCCTTTCACACGCCCGCGGCCCCTCTTCCGATCGCGGGCAGTTTGGCCAAATGCCGTCAGTTCTGGGGCTTGCGCTCCGGATACTTGGCGGTATAGCCCTCGATGTGGAGTGTCGAGGCGATGATTTCCTTGACCGTCTCGTCGGGCACATCGGGGTGCGTGCGGATATACATCAACAATCCCATGATGAGGGTGTAGAACGTCTCGTAGACATGGTCGATGCGCAGCTCATGATGGGCGACAAAATCCACCACGGTGGTGTCGCAGATGTACTGAGCCACGCGCTGAACCACGTTGTGCAAAAAGCCGCCGTAGAGCGCGCCACTGCTTGAGGTGAGCGTACTCGGCAGTTCGTGGCCGCTGGCGACCAGACGCTTAAAGAGCGGGGCGACGGTGTCGAGCGCGCCCTCGATATCGCCGACGGTGCGGCCGGCGTTCCACTGCTCGAGCTCGGAGATAAAGCCGTCGATCGCCTCGTCCATAACAGCGGTGACGGCGGCGTCCATATCGGCAAAGTAGTGGTAGAACAATGAACGCGTGCAGCCGGCTCGCTTGGTCACGGCCGATACCGATAGGTGGGACACGCCCAGCTCGGAGCTTACGGTGCGCACGGCATCGAGGATCTCGCGACGGCGTTCGTCGCCCGTCAGGCGCTTTGCCGCGCTATCGGATGCGGGGACGGCATCGACCACAGAGGTATCTGCTGTTTTGCCGCCCATGTTTTGCCGCCTTCCATCCTCTTTTGCCTGACCGTTCGCCTAACAGTCTTGAATATTGTTGACGGTTCGTCAATACTATTTTTGACACAATGTCAACTAATGGCGGGTGAACGGCATGGGGGCATGTCCGGCCTGCAAAAAAGAGGGGCGCTGCGGCCTCGTCGGGCTGCGGCAAGAGAAGGGACAACCATGATTCTCAACGGACCGGGAATTAGCTACACCGAGCCTGACATCGGTTCGGAGTTCGTGCCGCCGCTGCCGGAGCATCCGCGCGAGGCCATCGTCAAGCTGTGCGAGCACTGCACCAACCGTCTGCTGCATCGCGACGAGCTGCTGGGCTACGAGTACTGGTCGTTTGCCGAGGCCGCAACCGACGAGCAGGCCGAGGTACTCTGCAAGATGAAGATGCGCTGTCCCTATACGCTGCCCGAGATGGTCAAGCTCACCGGCATGCCCGAGGCCGATATCGAGAAGATGCTCGACGACATGAGCTACACGGGTCTGCTCGAGTACAACTGGGAAAATCCCGAGCGCGCCAAGCAGTGGGTGCTGCCCATGCTGGTGCCGGGTTCCGCCGAGTTCCTCAACATGCGCGTGAGTCAGCTCGAGGAGCATCCGGTCTATGCCAAGTTTTTTGAGCAGGCATCCAAGGGCCCGCTGTCCAAGGCCACGCCGATGGTGCCGCCCGGTGGTGCCGGCATCGGCATGCATGTCATTCCGGTCGAGAAGGCCATAGATGCCGCGAGCACGTCGGTGCCGATCGAGCATATCGAGCATTGGCTCGACAAATACGAGGGTAAGTATGCCGCCAGCACCTGCAGCTGCCGCGCGAGCCGTCGTGTGATGGGCGAGGGCTGCGCCGACGACCCCGCCGACTGGTGCATTGCCGTGGGCGATATGGCCGACTATGTGGTCGAGACCGACCGCGGCCATTACGTGACGCGCGACGAGGTCTACGACATTTTGCGCCAGGCCGAGGACAACGGCTTTGTGCACCAGATCACCAACATCGACGGCGAGAACAAGATCTTCGCCATCTGCAACTGCAACGTCAACGTGTGCTACGCCCTGCGCACCTCGCAGCTGTTCAACACGCCCAACCTGTCGCGCTCGGCCTATGTCGCCAAGGTCGAGAAGGACAAGTGCGTGGCCTGCGGCCGCTGCGTTGAGGTGTGTCCGGCCGGCGCCGCCAAGCTGGGCCAGAAGCTCTGCAGCAAAAAGGCGGGCGGACAGGTGCCCGAGTATCCGCGCCAGGAGCTGCCCGATGCCACCAAGTGGGACCACACCAAGTGGTCGCCTAACTACCGCAACGACAACCGCATCGAGACGCACGAGTCCGGCACCGCGCCCTGCAAGACGGCTTGCCCCGCGCATGTCGCCGTTCAGGGCTATCTGAAGCTCGCGGCGCAGGGCCGCTATGACGAGGCCCTGGCGCTCATTAAACGCGAGAACCCGCTGCCCGCTATCTGCGGCCGTGTGTGCAACCGCCGCTGTGAGGATGCCTGCACCCGCGGTCGTGTGGACGCCGCCGTGGCTATCGACGAAGTCAAGAAGTTTATCGCCCAGCGCGATCTGGACGCTGCGACCCGCTACGTCCCGCCCGTGGTGACGCCGACGCGCGCTGGCGGCTTCGACCAGAAGATTGCCATCATCGGTGCCGGCCCGGCCGGTCTGTCCTGCGCTTTCTATCTTGCCGAGAAGGGCTACAAGCCCGTCGTGTTCGAGAAAAACGAGCGCCCGGGTGGTATGCTCACCTACGGCATTCCCAGCTTTAAGCTGCAGAAGGATGTTATCGAGGCCGAGGTCGAGATCATTCGCCTGATGGGTGCCGAGTTCCGCTATGGCGTGGAAGTCGGCCGCGACGTGACGCTCGACGAGCTGCGCACGCAGGGTTTTAAGGCCTTCTACGTGGCTATTGGCTGCCAGGGCGGCCGCCTTGCCGACATTCCGGGCGAGGACGCCGAGGGTGTGACCGTGGCCGTCGACTTTTTGCGCGAGGTCAACAGCGGCAAGATTGACGCGCTGCCCGGTCGCACCATCGTGGTGGGCGGCGGCAACGTGGCCATCGACGTTGCCCGCAACGCCTGCCGTCTGGGTTCCGAGCACGTTGAGATGTTCTGCCTGGAGAGCGAGGCACAGATGCCCGCCAGCGAGGAAGAGCGTCGCGAGGCCATCGAGGACGGCGCGCACATCAGCTGCGGTTGGGGTCCCAAGGAGGTCCACCTGGACGAGGCCGGTCGTGTGTGCGGTATCACCTTCAAGCGCTGCACGCGTGTCTTTGACGACGAAGGCCGTTTTGCGCCCGAGTACGACGAGAACGATCTACGCCGTGTCGATGCTGACCGTGTCGTCATGTCCATCGGCCAGTCCATCGTGTGGGGCGACCTGCTGGCTGGCTCCAAGGTGGAGCTTGGCCGTGGTCAGGGTGCCCTTGCCGATCCCCAGACCTACCAGACCGCCGAACCCGACATCTTTGTGGGTGGTGACGTCTACACCGGTCCCAGCTTCGCCATCGACGCTATCGCCGCCGGTCACGAGGCTGCGGTGTCCATCCACCGCTTTGTGCAGCCGGGCTCCACGCTCACCATCGGCCGCAACCAGCGCCGCTACACCGCGCTCGACCGCGACGATGTCGTGATCGCGAGCTATGACAACGCGAGCCGTGAGGTTGCCCACGTGGACCACGAGCGCGAGAAGGCCGCGCCCTTCAGCGAGTACGTCGAGACCTTTACCGAAGAGCAGGTGCGCGCCGAGACCGCCCGTTGCCTTGGCTGCGGTGCCTCAATCGTCGACCCCAACAAGTGCATCGGCTGCGGCCTGTGCACCACCAAGTGCGCGTTCAATGCCATCCATCTGGATCGCGATCGCCCCGAGTGCTCCACGATGGTCAAATACGAGCAAAAGCTCCCGAGCCTTGGCAAGTATGCTTTAAAGCGTGCAATCAAAATCAAGTTCGGTCGTAAATAGGTAACCATGGCGGGTAAGGGGACGGCGCAGACTAGATTTCGCCGTCCCCTTGCTTTGAGTTTGCATCGCATCAACCGTTGTTGAAAGGTTTCTACCTTGCATGAATTGGGAATCGTTTATCACATTATTCGCGATGTTGAGAACGTGGCGCGCGCCAATGGCGTGCGTCGCGTTTCGAGCGTCACGCTGCTGCTGGGCGAGGTCTCGGGCGTCGTTCCCGACTTGCTGCTCGACGCTTGGCGCTGGGCGGCAGATAAAAAGTCCATCACGCAGGGCGCGGAGCTTATCGTGGAGTCCGTCGAGGCCGTGACGCATTGCGAGGCGTGCGGCCGCGACTATGTGACAGTCGAGCACGGCAAGACCTGCCCCCATTGCGGCAGTGGTGATACCTATTTGCTCCAGGGCCAAGAGGTCATGATCAAGCAGATCGAGACCCCCGACGAGGATCCGGCAGACGCTGCCCCCGACGGCCCTTCTGACGCCCCCGACGCCGTCGACGCCGCTAACCCTCTCCACATCGTCTAGCCCCTAGTCGTTGGGGACGTTCTTGTTTGACTAGTCGTTTAAGAACGTCCATTACAGTCGAAATTGTCAGCCCGGGACCGTCTCGGGCTACGATT
>CAUDNY010000005.1 GCA_958450865.1 uncultured Collinsella sp.
GCCAAGTCGTCAACCTACTTCGAGGCGCATACCCCGATCTTTCGAACTCAAAAATAAGATTTCTAGAGGATGAGGGGCTCATTACCCCTCATCGTACGCCTAAGGGATACCGTCAGTACTCCAAGGAGGACGTTGATCGCCTGGAGGTCATTCTGCACTTGCAGAAGACTCGCTACATGCCGCTCAACGTGATTAAGCAGCGCTTGGAAAACGCCACGGACCTGTCAACGCTCGCCTACGAGGTGGGCTTGCTGTCCGATGTTCCACTCAAGACGGAGCCCAAGGAGACTAAGCAAAAGCTGCATCCCATCGAGACCATTCCCGATATGCTGGGCGTCGAGATTTCGTTTATCCGCTCGCTCGCCGAGAACGACCTCATTCGCATCATCAAGAGTCCGCAGAATCGTGAGCTCGTCGATGGTCGCGATTTTCCGATCATCCGTTACTGCTCCGAGCTGTCACGCTTCCATATCGAGCCGCGCAACCTGCGTCAGTACGTGTCTTCCGCCAACCGCGAGTCCTCGATGTTTGAGCAGGTGCTCGTGAGCATGCTCGGCATGGACACCTCCGATGACGAGCGCGACGCCAAGCTCGAGCGTGCGTTTAAGAAGCTTCACGACCTGACGGAGGGCGTGCACACCGCGCTGCTCAAGAACCGCGTTTTTGAGTCGCTCAACGCCGTGGTCGAAGACGCCGACATCGATGCACTCGATGAGGAAATCACTCGCTCCGAGTCCACCAAGGCCAAAAACGAAGAGACAGTCGCGCCGGCTTCACACGAGGATTCTCTCGTAAAGCCGCTCAAGGTCGTCGCCCCTTCGCAATCCGGCACCGTCACCGCGGGCAAGTAACAGCTGCCGCTTATCCGGCAACCCATTGAAAGGTCATGCAATGTACGACTTCGAATCTCAAATCGTCGACATCCCCGACTATCCCGAGCCCGGAGTCATCTTTAAAGACATCACGCCGCTCTTCGGCAATCCCGAGGCGCTCAAAGCCATGACCGATGCCCTCGCCGAGCACTTTGCCGGCATGGGAATCACCAAGGTCGTAGGTCCCGAGGCTCGCGGCTTTATGGTGGGCGTTCCCGTGGCCGTCGCTCTGGGCGCCGGCTTTGTTCCCGCACGTAAACCGGGCAAGCTGCCGCGCGAGACCGTAAGCCAGAGCTACGAGCTCGAGTACGGCACCGATTCAATTGAGATCCATGCCGACGCTATCAGCTCTAAAGATACCGTGTTGATTCTGGACGACTTGGTCGCGACGGGCGGAACCGTCGAGGCAACAGGTAAACTGGTGCGAGATATGGGCGCAAAGCTTGTGGGCTACGGGTGTATCCTTGAGCTTGCGTTTCTCAACCCGCGCGAGAAGCTCACGTCGACTGACGACGATGTTGAGCTCTTTAGCCTGGTGACGGTGGACTAGCCGTTACCCTTAGTTACTGGAAAGGAAGCTACATGCGCACAGCAAACACGCACAAAAACATGGCACGCTGCGCTGCTACGGCAACCCTCGCTTGTGTTTTAGGCTTGGGCCTCGCGGCTCCTGCCTACGCCGATACCGCATCCGACCTTGCCGCTGCTCGTACGAAGCTCGAGCAGATCGGTACCCAAACCCAGCAGATTTACGATGAGCTTGCCACGCAGACGCAGGCGCTCGATCAGACTGCCGGCGAGATCACGCAAAAGCAGCAGGAGATCGCCGATGGTCAGGCCAAGCTCTCGACCTATGTCGCCGGCGAGTACAAAACCGGCGGTCTGAGCTTGCTTCAGGTTTTGACGGGTGTCGATGATCTGAGCGATATGCTCAACCGCCTGTTCTACTACGGCAAGGTGTCCGACAAGCAGGCCAAGACCATTCAAGAGGTCAAGGAGCTTAAGCAGCAGCTCACCGATAAGCAGGCCGAGCAGGAGAAGAACGTCGCCACCACGCAAAAGAAGGTCGACGAGCTTAACGCCCAGCAGGCTGAAGCCCAGAACGTCGTAAACTCCCTGGATTCGCAGCTGCAGGCCGAGCTTGCCGCAGAGGCCGAGGCCAACGCCGCGCTGCAGGCCGGCATCAACGCCAGCACTGCCGAGAAGGCCACGATGAGCAACGAGACTGCCGGTACGACCGAGAACACCAACAACGGTGGTCAGACCAGCAATAACAACAACCAGGGCGGCAACACTCCGGCTCCTTCGCCGACACCTGCTCCGACGCCGCAGCCCTCCACGCCTGCTCCGGCTCCGACGCCTTCTGCTCCGAGCCAGTCCGTCGATGGTGGTTCTGTTGTCTCGCGTGCATACAGTAAGCTTGGTTGCGCTTATTCCTGGGGCGGAATTGGCCCGAACAGCTTCGACTGCTCTGGTTTTGTTAGCTATTGCCTCACTGGTCGCTATTGCCGCCTGGGCACCACGGGTACCTTTATGGGCTGGACGCGTGTGTCCGATCCGCAGCCCGGTGACGTTGTGGTCAACTCGTACCACACCGGCATTTACATCGGTGGTGGTCAGATGATCCATGCTTCCGACTACAACACAGGTGTTATCATCAGCTCCGTTGCCGCCGGCATGAACAACAACTATATCTTCGTGCGCTACTAAGTCATCTTACACAGCGTGTGAATGTGGACCTCGTGGCTTAAAGTCGCGAGGTCTATTCTTTTGTCTCTAATCTTGTACGGCTATCTAGTATTCAAAACTAGATAGCCGTACATTCAGTTTGCAAGATGGCTATAATTGTTGAGGAACAATTAGAAAGGACCCTCTATGAGCTGGGCACTTATCTCAGATTCAAGCTGTAACCTCCGCGATTGGCAACCGACCGCGCCCCATACCACCTTTGCATTTGCGCCCCTCAAAATTCGAGTGGGGGAGCGTGAATTCGTCGATGACCTTTCGCTCGATGTACATGAGCTCAACTGCGCTGTTCAGGCGGAGACGAACGCTTCTTCGAGCGCTTGTCCCAGCGTAGGGGAGTGGGCCGAGCTCTTCAAATTGGCAGACAAGACCATCTGCATGCCGATCTCTGAGGGCGTGTCGGGCAGCTACAACGCGGCAGCCACGGCTCGCGATATGGTTCTTGCCGAAGAGCCCAATCGTCAGATTCACCTGGTTAATTCGCGGGCAGCAGGCGGCAAGATGGACCTGATCTTCTTGCTGTTTGATCGTTATCTTGCAAGCAACCCGGACGTTTCCTTTGAGGACGCCTGCGCTTACTTCGATAGCCTCGAGCAAAACAGCAAGATTCTCTTTAGCCTGTGTAATTACGAGAACCTTGCAAAGGCCGGACGTATTCCTAAGGCAGCCGGCGTCATTGCCAACAAGCTTAATATTCGCATTTTGGGCAAGGCGAGTGAGGCCGGTAAAATCGAACTCGTCGGGCATACGCGTGGCGAAAAGAAGATGCTAAACAAGATCATCGACACCATGGAAGCCGAAGGTTTTACGGGCGGCGAGGTCGTTATCGACCATGTCGAGAATGAGGCAGGCGCCCAAGCACTTGCCAGCCGAATTGTGGAGCGCTGGCCAGGTTCCAAGACTATCATCATGCCCTGTAACGGGCTAGATTCATACTATGCCGAAATGCATGGGCTCATTATCGGCTACGGCATGGGCGTGGCTTCGGGCCAATAACGTCCAACCAAGCAAAAATACGGGCGGGACAAAGTGACAGATGACCCTTTGCTCCGCCCGTTTTATACGTCGGCTAGCTATTAAACCCATTAAACTTTAGATAGCTCATCAGGTACGCCTTCGAAACGAAGGATGAAACCGCACTGCGCACAAGCAGCGACTCACGCGTTACCTGATGCGCCGTATCGGGAACCGGCGTCTGCTCGACGGAAAACGCCGAACGAATCGATGCCTCGAGCTGATCGACCACATAATCGAAGGCCGTCGGGGCATCGTAGCTCAAACGCTGAATGTTAAAGAGTGCCTGCACCGCAGCAATAGGTAACACCTGCTTAAAGAGGCAGATAGCGATCAGGCGGGCAATCTGCTCGCGGCCATATTGCTTTTTGACCGGAGCAGGCACCAGGCCGACCTTCACGTAGTTATTGATCATCGATGGCGTAATGACAGGGTGCTCAACGCAAATGGACAGCGGCTCCATCCACAGCGCAACATACTCAATGACCTGGTCGCGGTAGAGCGTCACATTGGGCAACTGGTTATAGCGCGGCAGACTCAACGTATTGAGTTTACGCACGATATCGGACTGAATGAATGCATCGGGTAGCACCGTGGGCTGAATATCCTCGGGCTTAATGCTGACCGACGAATCGGACATCGGAATAACGTATTTAGCGTGGTTCATAAGAGGCCTCCGTTCGTTTTCTATATTGTATTCTAGGTTATCTAGTTTTGCATACCACATAGCCGCCAAGAAAATTGGCGGGACAGTGCGCTGATGCTTCGTCCCACCATTTAGTAAATTGATAACAACCTTACATAAGATATATTATCGTACTTATCCACGGAGAAACGCGTATGCGCTCGTTGCCGCTATGGCTCCGTCCGAAACAGCGGTCACAACCTGGCGTAAACGTTTGGAACGGATATCGCCAGCGGCAAATAGACCTGGCGTGCGGGTCGCCATGGATTCATCAGTCAGAATGCCGCCATCAGGCGCCAGGTCGACTAGATACTCAACAAGCTCGGTATGTGGCTGCGTCCCCGTAAAGACAAAGATGCCAAACGAGCCGGGCTCAAATGACTCGGCATGAGTTTCCCCAGATGCATTGTCCTTAAAGGTAATCGTCGTTGGCATGGCTTCGCCCGATAGCTCCACAATACTAGTTTGGTACCTAACTGTAATATTGTCCTTTACGAGTACTTTCTGAACAACACCATCGGGCGCACGGAACTGGTCGCGGCGCAGCACGATGGTCACACTGCTGGCAATGTCGGACAGGAACAGCGCCTCTTCGCATGCCGAATTGCCACCACCGATTACAAAAACCTGCTTGCCGCGGAAAAACATGCCGTCACATGTTGCGCAATACGAAACGCCACGACCGCGATACGTATCCTCGCCTGCGAAACCTGCCGGACGCGGCGTGGCACCCATGCAAGCGATAACGCTCGAGGCCAGCGTATCGCCCATATCGTGATGCACCGTAAGCAACGCTGCATCGGCATCGTAATCGATACCCGTAACCATGCTCCATGTAACCTGTGCTCCCAGGCCCTCTGCATGCTGCTGAAAACGCTCGCCAAGTTCGGCGCCACTCAGGAGCGGGAAACCTGGATAGTTCTCGACCTCATTGGTTGTGGCGATCTGCCCTCCCGACATGCCCTGCTCAATCACGGTCGTCGTCAGGTTGGCACGCGCAGCATAAATGGCGGCAGCATAGCCCGCGGGGCCGCCACCGATAATCGCAACATCGATCGGCTTATCGGTAGTCATGAAGCGTCCTTTCGTCGAAACGTTGTCGTTCTTTGCGCTCGTACCCAAATTTACGTGAACGTGACACTCATGCACTACAATGATAAATCCGTATTACAAAGCTGAAGGGGAGTTATCGATGGACCAGGCGCAGACGAGTGACGACGCTCCCCTGCTCACGCACAGCACTCCCCAATCGGAGCAAACCACGCTCCTGGCTCAACAAAAACCTCTCGTGACCATCGTGCACGCCTCCGTTGGCTCGGGCCACAAGGCCGCCGCAAATGCGATAGCGCAGGCATTCGACCTCATCCGCGGCACCAATGGCATCCCCGAGGATATTGAGATTGAAGTGCTCGATATCCTTGATTTTGGACGTATTAAATTCGACGGCAATAAGACCGCGGCTTCTTTTACGGGAGCCACGCGCCCCATTTACGACCTGACCTGGCGATATACGCTTACGGGACATCTTCTCTGGGGTGGCGGAACGGCATGGTCGCGAATTATGTTCCCCGCCTTCAACGAATATATTCGTAGCCGCAGGCCCATAGCCGTGGTTGCAACGCACATCACAGCAGCCAATGTTGCCGTGGGCGCCCGCGTAATTACGGGTATCGATTATCCGGTCATCTGCGTACCGACCGACTACGAAGTCGAGGGATGGTGGCCCCACAAGGACACCGATTTATTCTGTGTTGCCAACGAATTTATGGCCGAAACGCTGCGTCCGCGCAAGGTGCTCGAGACAAAGATTCGCATTACCGGCATTCCTATTCGCGCCGGATTCGACACGGATTACGATCGCGAGGAAGAGCTAGCTAAGTTCAACCTCCCCACCGACAAGACCGTCGTGCTGGTAATGGCCGGTGCCAGCTTGCCTCAACCGTACGTTCGCTTTCGCGCGGAGATGGACCGCACCCTCCCCTTCCTACGCAGCTTCGAAGACATGCACTTTGTCTTTTTGCCGGGCAAAGACACCGAATATGCCACCCGCCTCAAAACGCTCTTCGACGCCATGAAGCTCGAAAACGTCACGGTTCTGGACTATGTCGATGATATGGCAGCGCTTATGCACGGCTGCGACCTGGCAATTCTCAAATCGGGCGGACTCACCGTCACCGAATGCCTGTGCGCACACCTGCCGATGATCCTGCTGGGCAAGTCCTATGGCCAGGAAAAGGCCAACACCACCATGCTCACCGGCATGGGCGCCAGCATGCATGTCACCACCGCACGAGAGCTCATCGTTACCCTACGTCACTTGCACGATCATCCCGAATCACTCAAAGCCCTACTCATCAACGGCGAAGTACTACGCCGCCCCCACGCAGCCGAAGACATAGCCATCGCAACCATGGAGCTCGTAGGCAAACCCCAAAAGCGCAAAAGAGCCTTCTGCCGCTTCTACTGGGGCGGAAAACCCGCGCATATCAGGTAGGACGGACTGTCCGCTCACCCGTGGGAGGGCCCTATATATCATCCCGTGCTCAAACATTCTCGCGTTGCTGCGAAACTGCGCGCGGGACGATATATAGGGCCCTCCCACGAGAGAGCTGCGTTTACGCGCTAGCGGCTAATCCCAGATTCCCCACCACTAGAACCTGCAAAGGCGAAACCGGAAATTCTAAATACAGACAGCCAATGCGGCAAAGGGATAGTTCCTTTGTCGCATTGGCTGACTAGAATGTAATATTTTTTCAAGCGAGTAACCTCCCGCCCGCCTCTCACACATATCGTTCCACGCGCAGTTTCGCAGCGAGCAAAGCGAAGCGAGAATGTTTGAGCATGGAATGATATGTGTGAGAGGCGGGCGGGAGGGATAAGAGCGTCCCTAGGCGACGCCGCTGGAGCCGAAGCCTCCTTTGCCTCGGTCGGTTTCGTCTAATTCGGCTACTTCTACGAGGTTGACCGTGGGGACTTCTTGGATGACGAGTTGGGCTATGCGGTCGCCTTTGTTGATTTGGATGTCGTTGGTGGGATCCAGGTTGATGAGGATAACCTTGAGTTCTCCTCGGTAGTGGGCGTCGATGAGGCCCGGCGTGTTGACTATAGACAGGCCCTGCTTGATGGCCAAGCCGCTGCGGGGCTGAACGAAGCCGGCGTAGCCATCGGGCAGGGCGATGGCCAGCCCCGTAGAGACCAGACGGCGCTCGAAGGGCTTCAGGACGCAGTCCTCGTTGGAGCGCAAATCCAAGCCGGCATCGGTGGGATGGGCGTATTTGGGAAGCTCGACGGTGGGGTCGAGACGCTTTATGTTGACGGTAATGTTGGACATGGAATCACCTTAGCTTGTCGAGCTCTTGCAGAAATTCATCGACGTCTTTGAAATCGCGGTAGACCGAGGCAAAACGGATGTACGCAACCTTGTCGATCTTGGCCAAGCGCTTGAGCACCATGTCACCCAACTCATGGGACGTGACGGCCGTCAGCGTGCGAGAGCGAAGCTCGACCTCGATGTCATCGATAATCTCATTGAGCTTCTTAGTGTCGATATCGCGTTTGATGGTGGCGCGCATCAAGCCGACAAGAAGCTTATTGCGATCGAACCGCTGCTTGGTTCCATCTGACTTAATGACCTCGATAGGGTCCTCGCATCGCTCAAACGTTGTAAAGCGGTAGTTACACGAGCAACATTCGCGACGGCGCTTAATGGTGTTATTTGACTCCTGCATACGGGAATCAACGACGCGGGTATGTGCCTTGCCGCATTTGGGACAGCGCATGGTACCTCCTCTTAAACGATAACAAGGGTACCATGCGCAGCGCGATAATGATTACGAACGAGCAGGAACCTTAAGATGCGCACCGGCGGCGAGCGAACCATGCTCCAGATGATTGACGTTACGGATCATGTCGGAAGTCTCTTGCGTGGAAAGGCCTTCGATTGGATATTCCTCGGCAAGCGACCAAAGAGAATCACCAGTCTGAACGCGAATGGTCTCGTAAGTAATGTTGGAAACGGACTCGGCATACGCGGCATGACGAGCGCTAAAGACCGAAGTAGCGAGGACAAAGAAGAGCGTAAGCGCAACGGCGACGGCGACAATCGTCGGAACCTTCAGGGCAACGCGGGCCGGCGCGACTACAGCCTGCTGATTGCGCACAGGATTTACGGTCAAAGGCTGAAAGCCGGAGCGGCCACCCTGAACAACCGTAAAAGTGGGTTCTGCAGGCGTCTCGAGCTTAAGGGCGAGGTTTCCCTGGACCATATTCGTTACGTTCATCATGTTCTCCTCTCGCGTGTTTTGCTGAGAACAGTTTTATCAAGCCGCGCGGACAAAAATGTCTAGCGCGAGAACGAATGTTCGGTTATTATTATCTTCGAACAGTTGTTCCTGTCAAGCAAAATTCGAACATTTGTTTGACATGGGTAGAGAGGATGCCCTGATGGCTCGCAAAATTACCAAGCGTCAGCAGCAAATTTACGACTTCATCAAGGAATATCAGCAGGAGAAGGGTTATCCACCCAGCGTGCGCGAGATGGCTTCTGCCGTGGGCCTTTCCTCCCCCAGCACCGTGCACGCCCATCTCTCTGCCCTGGAGGCGCGCGGGCTACTCAAGCGCGATGCCACCAAACCGCGCGCCCTGGAACTCTTTAACGAGGACGGTTCCTCTGTCTCAATTTCTAAATCTGACGAGCCCACCGCACCTCGCGGAACGGTCTCGCTGCCGCTCGTTGGTCGCGTCGCGGCTGGGATTCCCATTCTGGCCGAGCAGAATATCGAAGACACGTTTACTATCCCGACCGAAATCGCGACTGATCAGGGTTCCTTTATCCTTGAGGTGCATGGGAGCTCAATGATCAATGTCGGCATCTTCAATGGCGATTACATCATCGTCCGTGAACAAAAGAATGCCATGAACGGCGAAATTGTCGTGGCTATGATCGATGGTTCGGCGACCGTCAAGACGTTCTACAAGGAGCAGGGACGCGTACGCCTGCAGCCTGAGAATGACACCATGGAGCCTATCTATGCAACGAATCCCGTTATCCTGGGCAAAGTCGTCGGCTTGATGCGCCGGTTCTCGTAATGCAAAAACGCATCACCATCTTTGATACCGTCCGCGGGTTTACGATGATTTCTATGGCAGGTTTTCACGCTTGCTATGATCTTGCCTACCTGTACGGCTGGGATATGCCTTGGTTTACCCAGACTGTCTTTCAAGACGTCTGGCGCGCCAGCATCAGCTGGGTATTTTTGTTTATCGCGGGTTGGATGTGCACTCTTTCGCGCAACAATATCAAACGTGCCGCCAAATACGCCTTAGCAGCACTCGTTGTCTGGTTGGCAACAACACTTGTCTCAGTCGACGATTCGGTTAATTTTGGCATCATCTACTGCATGGCCGCATGCACCGGCATCGTGGCGTTGACCGATCCCGTCCTTAAGAAGATAACGGCGAGATGGGGCATGCCCCTATGCCTTGTGTTGTTCGCCCTCACCTGGAGCATCCCCAAAACGATCTACCCTGTCCCCTACCTGGCGTGGCTGGGATTTCCGAGCCCTGGGTTTATCTCAGGTGATTACTACCCCATCATCCCGTTTATCTTTATGTATCTTGCAGGATACTTCGCCGCACACATAGCGCAGAGTATCGATAAGACCGTCCCTAGCTGGGCCTACGCCAACCCCCTGCCGGCGCTCGCCAGCCTTGGACGTCACGCTCTCCCCTTTTATCTGCTGCATCAGCCCATCATTCTGGGCATTTTGGAGCTCGTCTACTCGGTGCGATAACGCTCGAGCCGCGGTGCAATACGAGCCGGCAACTTCGCCACAATGCGAACGCCGTCCTCGAGATATTCCTCATGCAGAAGGGTTCCCTGCTCATGCACCAGCGTGATGAGAGCGCCCTCGCGATACGGGATATCAGCGGAGAGCAACACATCGGTGGCAGCTGCCTCGCGAGCAATGCGATCGACGAGATCGTCGAGCCCCTCGCCCGTTTGGGCCGAGAACAGAACGGCTTCTGGATAGCGACGACGGAAACTCAATCGATCAACGCTATCGAGAAGATCGATTTTATTGAATACGGTCAGCGTTAAACGCTCTCCGGCGCCGATCTCATCAAGCACGCGGTCAACAGCCTCCAGCTGCCGCTCATAGTCCTCGTCAGACGCATCTACGACTTTGAGAATTAGATCGGCACCCAAAACCTCGGACAGCGTTGATTTAAAGGCATCGACCAGACCATGCGGCAGCTTTTGAATAAAGCCGACGGTATCGGTAATCGTCATGCCGCGACCGCCGGGCAGACGATACGAACGCGTCGTCGGGTCGAGCGTAGCAAACAGCTTGTCCTGCGAAAGTACCGTAGAGCCGGTCAGACGATTGAGTAACGTCGATTTACCGGCATTGGTATAACCGGCTAACGCGACGCGAAACGCCGGTGACTCAATGCGACTCTTGGATTGAACATCGCGACGCTGTTCAACCTGCTTGAGCTCACGACGAAGCGCAGCGATCTTATTACGAATGAGGCGACGGTCGACCTCGAGCTGACTTTCGCCCTGACCAAAACGTGAGCCGATGCCGCCGCGCGTCTGCTCCTTGGCGAGATGGCTCCACATGCCACGCAGGCGAGGCAACAAATATTGAAGCTGTGCCAGCTGTACCTGCAGGCGGCCCTCACGCGTCTGAGCATGCAGGCCAAAGATATCCAGGATCAGTGCTGTACGATCGATAATCTTTACCGGCTCGCCCACGGCTTTCTCCAAATAGGATTGCTGCGAGGGGGTCAGGTCGTCGTCAAAAATAACGACATCGGCATCCATGCGATGCACCAGGCCGCACAGCTCTTCAACCTTACCGGAACCGATAAACGATTTAGGATACGGCTTTACCAAACGCTGCGACAAGCGTGCCACGCACCGGGCACCAGCTGTGTGGGCAAGACGCTCCAGCTCATCAAGCGAGCGATCGAGCGGCCATGCATTGTCGCGCCACTCAACACCAACTAAAATGGCACGCTCGGGCTCGGGTGCCGTGGGAACAAGGGGGAAACGGGCCATTAGGCAGCCTCAATACGATGCAGGATATCCTCAACGACCTCATCGATCGTACATTCATCCATATCAAACCACACGATACGGTCATCGCGCTTAAACCACGAAAGCTGACGCTTGGCATAACGACGCGAACGCATCTTAATGAGTTCGCGGGCCTCATCCATGCTCATCACGCCATTGAAAGCATCAATGATCTCTTTATAGCCAATTGCCTGCATCGACGTCAGGGCATCTCCCAGACCCTGGGCCATAAGACCGCGGACCTCATCGACAAGACCCTGCTCAAACATCAGATCGACGCGCAGATTAATGCGCTCGTAGAGTACCTCGCGATTACGCGTCAGACCAAACCATAGGGCATGATAATGCTCGCGCGGAACACTAAACTGACTTTTTTGCTGTGCATAGGAGATACCATCATCATGCATCTCGAGCGCACGAATCACACGGCGCACGTTATGGGGATGAATAACAGCAGCCGATTCTGGATCGCGCTCGGCAAGCAGGGCATGCAGTTCTTCCTCGCCAATACGCTCGGCAAGCTCCTGATAGCCCGCACGGCGATCGTCCTCAAGTTCACCCGAGGGAAAGTCCATCTCATCGAGGGCTGCCTTGAGATACAGCCCCGTACCTCCGCAAAAAACCGGCAGGCAACCCGAATCAAGGAGACGTTCAACATGCGCGCGAGCGTCGGCCTGATAAAGCGCAGCAGAATATGCCACACCCGGCTCTACAATGTCGACGAGACGCAGCGGCGCCGTGCACTCATCGGGCGCCATCTTTGCGGTACCGATGTCCATGCCGCGATAGATTTGCATCGCATCGCACGACAGCACTTCGGACGAAAGACGAGCTGCCAAACGGTCGGCAACATCACTCTTACCAACCGCCGTCGGACCGACGATCGCAACGGCGGAAAGACCTGCCCCGGGAGAAACCATTAGCGCGGCTCGCCCACAACGGAGCCGGACAAATACCAGGTCTTGGCAACGTCAACGTCAACATCAACGATCTTACCAACAAGCTGATCGATGCTGTAACCCTCGGGGATAGGCGCATGCACGGTCTGATTCTTGGGACTCTTGCCCAGCAGGACCGCGTCGTTCTTTTTACTCGTTCCCTCAATGAGCGCCGGAACCACAGTATGAAGCGCACCCTGGTTATACTCGTGTGCCGTGGTCTCGATAACCTTAACCAGGCGGTTGAAACGCTCGAGAATAACCTCATGCGGCGTAGGATCGTCAATCTCGGCGGCCGGGGTACCGGCGCGCTTGGAATAGATGAAGGTATAGGCCTGAGCATAGCGGACCGTCTCGGCAAGTGAGAGCGTCTGCTCAAAGTCTTCTTCAGTCTCGCCCGGGAAGCCAACGATAATGTCGGTCGAGAGCGCGATATCGGGCATGCGGTTGCGAATGCGATCGACAAGGCCCAGATAGTCCTCGCGTGTATAACGGCGATTCATCTCTTTGAGGATCCGCGTCGAACCGGACTGGACGGCCAAGTGCAGCTGCGGCATAACGGCAGGCGTCTCGGCCATGGCGTCGATGGTCTCGGGCAACAGGTCCTTGGGATGCGAAGACGTAAAGAAGATGCGCTCCACGCCCGTATCGCCCACGGCACGCAGCAGATCGGCAAAACGCGGCTTGCCAAACAGATCGCGACCATATGAGTTAACGTTTTGGCCCAGCAGCGTAATCTCACGCACGCCCTGGCGCACCAAACCGGTCACCTCGTCGACAATCTCCTCGAAGGGGCGGCTCTTTTCGCGACCGCGCACGTACGGCACGATGCAATAGGTGCAGAAATTATTGCAGCCCGTCATGATGGGCACCCAGGCGTGATACTGAGTCTCGCGATGCCACGGCATGCTCATGGCATCCGTATCCTCATGCTCATTGGTGCGGATATGACGCTTACCATCAAGGAACGCCTCGGCAATGAGCTCGGCCACATGTGCAATGGAATGCGTGCCAAAGATGACATTGACGTTATCGACGTTGGTGAGCAGGCCCTCGCCATCGCGCTGCGCGATGCAACCGCCAACGGCAACCACGCGCTTGCCCGAAGGCGAAGGCGGCAGGCTTTTGCAGGAATTGCACTGACCGTACAGGCGAGTATCGGCGGCCTCGCGCACGCAGCACGTCATGAAGACAACGATGTCGGCATGCGCGGGATCGAGCGCCATGAGGCAGCCATACGAATCAAGCAGACCGCTCACACGCTCGGAGTCGTGCTGATTCATCTGGCAGCCAAAGGTGCGGATAAAGTAGGTTTTACCGGCAAGAATATCGCGTACGGAACGCTGGTCCATGTGCATAAGTCCTAACGATGGGGAGCGAAACAAGGCAAGCAGAAGCTATGCCACAGGCTTAACATCATCCATGACGACGTTATCCATAGCAGCTCGATTGATCTGGTGAACGTAGATAGAAAGGCGGATGGCCGTGCGCGACTCCCCGTTAATGAGGATATCGGAGAACACGGGCGCGCAGGAAATATCAAAACCGGTTGGAATCAAAAAACCGCGCGCGATAGCAACGGCCTTAATGGCCTGGTTGACGGCACCGGCGCCGACACACTGGATGTTGACGGGCACACCATCCTTGACCATGCCGGCGATGGCGCCGGCAACGGACGCGGGCGATGATTTGCTTGATACCTTCAGGCAATCCATGAAGAAACTCCTGCATTTAAAAGTACGTTTTAACTGCAATAACTGTATCGTACCGAGTGGACTCGGTAAAGGCACTATTCCTCTTTGGCAAGATCAAAGGTCACGGTGATTCGATCACGCGAAACACGGATCTTTGGGTCGCCGCAAAGGTTGAGATAGTACCGGGCGGCAAGGTCATTAAAGTCGCGTTCCACAGCGCGCGAAAACTGTGCCATGTCATCCTTGGCAATACGTAGCCCGCGACGATCCTTCGCGAGATCGACAGGAGCCGGCGCATGCGAGGACGAATCACGCTCGCGCAGCAGACGCGCGGTCACACCGCGAACGGGCTTAATCTGCCCTGCCAAAATGCGATGGGCCGTGCGCTCGGACATCTCAAGACCCAAACCCGAACAAATACGGATAAAGTCCTCGGCATCAGAAGCAAGGCCTAAACGATCGACAACCGGAAGCTCGCTCTCGTCATCAATGAACAGGAGACGAGACGTATCGAGCCGACTTGACGCTTGAGCATAAAGGGTCGCGGCAATCTCAGACGGAGAACCAAGATAGACATCGCAACCACGCAACTCCTCGAGCGCAAACTCACAAGCAGCGCGAATAATATTATGTGGGCCGCGAGCGCAGACATAACGTCCGTCCTCATCCTTGACGGCCTGGGGCCAGCTGGACTGATCGGCACGCTCACTGAGGCGGTCGGCCGCAACGCTCACCTTGAAGGCTGAACCAAGATCGACGCCGGACGTGACCACACGGGCCTCGTCGGTGTTCTGCTTGATCGAAAACAATGCCATGCCACGACCGTGAACGCCCCAACGGTCCATCTTCATGCTCTCGAGCTTGGAGGTAACGCGGGCATCAAAGATTCGCTCTTGCATATCCTGCGGAACGCCAGAACCGTTATCCAGAAAGACAAGCGTGCGGACGCCATCTTCCTTGGTCGTGGCGAGATAGACCTTGTCGGCGCCGGCATCGCGAGCATTACGGAGCATTTCGATGACGATGTCCTCGACATGCTGAATGTCGTGCTTAGCCTGGCGCCGCTCGGCCTCCGAAACGCGGAGGCGGACATACCCCTCGCCAAGGTTCTCCTCGACGCGAAGGTTGCCCTCCCCCGACATCGACGCGATAAATGAGATGAGCTCGTTCGCGTCGCTCATGTTATTTAGCGATATCGACAGCGCGGCTCTCGCGAATCACGACGACGCGCACCTGACCGGGATACTCCATCTCTTCCTCGATCTGATGGGCGATATCGTGAGCCAGAACCGTGGACTGGGCATCGGAAATCTTGTCCGGCTGGACCATGACGTGGACCTCGCGACCGGCCTGCATGGCATAGGTACGTTCGACGCCGTCATGAGAGTTGGCGATCTCCTCGAGCTTCTCAAGACGCTTGATGTAGTTCTCGGCAGACTCGCGACGGGCACCGGGGCGAGAGGCAGAGACAGCATCGGCGGCCTGCACCAGGACATCGAGCACCGTGTTGGGGTCGACATCGGCATGGTGAGCCTCAATAGCGTGGACGATAACGGGCTTCTCGCCATAACGGCGGGCAAGCTCGGCGCCGATGACGGCATGCGGGCCCTCGACGTCGTGGTCGATTGCCTTGCCCAGGTCATGAAGCAGGCCGGCGCGCTTGGCGGTCACAACGTCCAGGCCAAGCTCGGAAGCCATCACGCCGCACAGATCAGAGACCTCGAGGGAATGCTGAAGCACGTTCTGACCAAACGAGGTACGGTAGCGCAGGGCACCAAGGGTCTTGACGATCTCGGGGTGCAGATCGTGGATGCCGGTATCGAAGGCAGCCTGCTCGCCAGCCTCGCGCACGCGCTGCTGAACCAGGTCGACGGCCTTGTGATACATCTCCTCGATACGGGCAGGGTGAATGCGGCCGTCGGCGATTAGGTTCTCGAGGGCGACACGGGCGGTCTCACGACGGACCGGGTCGAAGCTCGAAAGAACGACGGTCTCGGGCGTGTCGTCGATCACGAGGTTGACGCCGGAAACCTGCTCGAAGGTCCGGATGTTGCGACCCTCGCGACCGATGATACGGCCCTTGAGGTCATCAGAGGGAATGTGCACGGAGGTAACGGTGACCTCGGCAGTGTGGTCGGCAGCGCAGCGCTGAATCGCCAGAGACAGAATCTCCTGGGCGGTCTTGTGGCACTCGGCGCGAACCTGCTGCTCGGACTCGCGAATGATCGTGGCGGCCTCGTGGGTGACCTCGCCGCGAACCTTATCGAGGAGCTCCTTGTGGGCGTCCTCGCGGGTAAGGTCGGCGATACGCTCGAGCTCGGAGGTCTGCTTTGCGCAGAGCTCCTCGAGCTCACGGGAGCGCTTCTCGACCTGACCGGCCTGGCTGGACAGCTGATGCTCGCGCTTGTCGAGAGCGTCGTTGCGGCGATCGAGGGATTCCTCGCGCTGCATCACGCGGTTCTCGAGCGTACGAATCTCGTTCTTACGCTGCTTGTCCTCGGCCTCAGCGGCCTGCTTGTTCTTGATGATCTCCTCTTTAGCCTCGAGCAGAGCCTCTTTTTTGAGGGTTTCGGCCTGACGCTTAGCATCACCGATCAGGGACTCAGCCTGTGCGTGTGCCGACTGGATTTTTTCGTCGGCCTCGTGAAGACTACCCTGCTTGGCGGTGCGCATGTAGGCAATGGCGGCGATGGCACCCAAAACGATGCCAACGAGCGCTGCGATGATAGGCATGCTCACTCCTTTTTATGGATTCGTTACACAACAAAGCGAACCGTCCTTACGAACGGCTCGCGACATTTGAGTAATATGGGCGCAGCTTATGCGGGTCGGATACAGATAAACATATAAACAAACTCATCACAGATGAGCACATATCACAAAGCAAATGACAGTGTTTATCGTACGTTGAACCACAACAACTGTCAAATAAATGGCCCCAGCACGGCGGCTAAAACGCGGTGAACGGCAGGGCCACAAAACGCATACGCCTAAACCGCACATTCCTCGCGTTCGGCATTAAGACGTGCCTTAACGGCATCGACGGCGATGTGATACGAGAAGCCCTTGCCCATCAAAAACCGAACCAGTTTTTCGAATCCGCGCGTCTCTGGAACACGCCGCTTGGCGAGCAGGGCTGACGCACGCGCCAAATCGTCTTCGACGGCAAAATAATCCTCGGGATAACCGGGAATGTCATCGAGCACGACATGACGGCGCTTGAGCTCGGTCTCGATTTTACGCTGTCCCCAACCGCGCCGCTTGCGTTCCTCGATAAAGTACGAGCAAAAGCGGTTCTCGTCTAAAAAGCGATACTCGGTGGCGCGCTCGACGGCGAAATCGATCGCGGACTGGTGAAAGCCGTAGCGAGCCAGCTTGTCACGGACCTCACCCGTCGCATGGTCGCGTCGCGATAGCATCTCGGTCACCATGGTAAGTGCACATTTACGCTCGATGAGCTGCACCGCTTCACGAAAGTTATCCCAATCACAGGGAAGATCGGGGCGATTTTTGACATACAGGCGCGCGACCCGCACGGGAATCCAAATGGACCGCTCAAAACCGCCCTCAAGCTCACAATCGATATGTGCGCAAGGCTTTTTGGACGCATACCCGCTCGAGAACGAGGAGGCCGCCTTCTTATCGGGAAAGACAACCGTGGCCTCGGTCACCGTATACGACATGAGCGTAACCGCTACTCGTCGTCATCATCGAGCATGGCGGAACCATCGATGGCGTAAAGCTCGTCAAACTCCTCAGGCGCAGGCTGATCGGTCAGCTCGACCTCGGACGGAGCATCGTCGTCAAACTCAAGCCCGCAGGCAAGGCGGACCTTATGCTCAATCTCGTCGGCGCAATCGGGGTGTTCGCGCAGAAACGCCTTGGCGGCCTCGCGACCGTTGCCGAGCTTGTCCTCGCCATAGGCAAACCAGGAGCCCATCTTCTTGCAGATGCCGCACTCGACAGCCATGTCCAGAATCGAGCCCTCCTTAGAGATGCCCGTACCGTACATGATGTCGAACTCAGCAGAACGGAATGGGGCTGCCACCTTGTTCTTAACGACCTTGGCGCGCACGCGGTTACCGATAACCTCATCCTTAAGCTTAATGCTGTCGATGCGGCGAATGTCGATACGCACCGAAGAAAAGAACTTAAGGGCGCGGCCGCCCGTCGTGGTCTCGGGGTTGCCGAACATGACGCCGATCTTCTCTCGCAGCTGGTTAATGAAGATGCATGTCGTGTTGGACTTGGACAGCGAGCCGGCGAGCTTGCGGAGCGCCTGACTCATCAGACGAGCTTGCAATCCGACCGTGGTATCGCCGATCTCTCCCTCGATCTCGGCACGCGGGGTCAGCGCGGCGACGGAGTCGACGACGATGGCATCGATGGCGCCGGAACGCACGAGCATGTCAACAATCTCGAGCGCCTGCTCACCCGTATCAGGCTGGGAAATCAGTACCTCGTCGATATCCACGCCAATGCGCGCGGCATACGTGGGATCGAGCGCGTGCTCGGCATCGATAAATGCCACCACGCCACCCATTGCCTGGGCTTCGGCCAGGATCTCGAGCGAAAGCGTCGTCTTACCGGAGGACTCAGGACCGTAAATCTCGACGATACGGCCGCGCGGCACACCGCCGATACCCAGAGCGGCATCGAGTGCCAGAGCGCCCGTGGGGATGGCCTCAACCTCAAGCTCGGGGCCGCCGTCACCATACCTCATGATGGAGCCTTGACCGAACTTCTTCTCGATCTCGGCCTTGGTGGTGGCGATCATCTCATCGCGCTCTTTACCCGTCGTGCGAGCATGAACGGTACGTACGGGACCTGAATTCTTGGCCATGAATAGCCCTCCTCTTAACAACCTGCATCGATAATAAACGAACGGCTGTTCGTGGTCAACCGTTCAGGCCAATCATATGCAGGCAGTCTTTCCAAAACCCAACCAAACGCCGACCAAACACTGACCAAATGCTTGACCACAAAGAGCCGAATAAGAACAAGGAAGGCAAGAATACACCTATAACCAGCGCAAACGCTAAATTCGTCAGGGGTCCCTATCTCCACAATTAAGGGGCCCTAAGGCCCCTGAAAACACGTCTATTCCATAGAGTTGAGCACAAGGGCAATGCGTCCCAATGCCTCCGCGACCGCATGGGCACGAACACACGAACGGTCGCCCTCATAGTGGCAGCGCACAGAGTCCACGACCGGCACTTCCCCATCAGCCGCGCGATACGCCCAGCCAATATAGAAAGTGCCAGCCGGATCGTCCTCAGTGCCGCCGCCGGGGCCGGCATAACCCGTTGCGCTCACTGCAATATCGCTCTGGTACAGCTCCAGCGAACCCGCCACCATCTCGCGCGCGGTCTGATGCGACACCGCGGTATAGCGGTCGAGCGTCTCCTGATCAACACCCAAAACGCGATGCTTGATCTCATCGCAGTAGGTCACCGCACCGCCACGCAGCACCACCGAGGCGCCCGGGATATCGGCAATCGTCGAGGCGATCATACCTGCTGTCAGCGACTCAGCCGTCGAAACCGTCACGCCCCGAGCGCTCGCGCGCTCGACAATATGACGCGCCAGCTCCTCGTTATGTGCGGAAATCTGATCAAAAGAGTCCGTCATACCCACCAGGACCTAGATCGAAAAGACGATCTTGCGGCAGTTCCAGAAGTATTGGGCGCCCGAGATAACGGTCAGGACAACGGCAACGGCGTACAGGAAGCGCGACACCGAGTAGATGCCGAGCGTCAGCGCCAGCGGGCCAAGGTGCAAGCCGGCCATCGCAAAGACGCACAGGTAACCACAGATGGAGACCATCGTGGTCGCCGTCTTGTACTTGCCAAGCTTATCGGCGGCAACGACCACGCCGGCGGCACTCGCAACCATGCGCAGGGCGCTTACCAACAGCTCGCGGAACAAGATGATGAACACGGACCAAACCGTCACGGTGCCAAAGTCCAAGAACAGCAGCAAGGCCGAGAACACGAGCAGCTTGTCGGCGATGGGGTCCAAGAACTTACCGAAATCGGTAATCTCGTTGCGCGAGCGCGCCAGGTAGCCGTCGACCTTATCGGTGCACGACAGGATCACATACAGAATGAAGGCAGCGGCGGCGAGCGGGCCGTCGAAGGTGCTCCAATCTGTACCGGCAACACTCGTGTGAGAAAGCGCCGACACGATCATGAACACCGGGATAAAGACGATGCGAACGCACGTCACGATGTTGGCGGGCGTCCAAACACTCGTCAGTTCCTTATTGCTCTCGTTTGCCACGATGCTCTCCTACTCCACAACATGGCCGATAAGCTCATAGCAGAAGCTATCGGTAAACTCGACCGTCAGAATATCGCCCACAGATGCCTCGCTGGCGTCCAAGTGCACCGCGCCATCGGAATCGGGCGCCTGGAACCAAGCATGGCCGATCAGCTCGGCGCCGTCCTCGGTCTCCTCGATGCCGTCGACGATCACCTGGGCGCGCTCGCCCACATGTGCGGCGGTGGCGGCAAAACCGAGCGACTCGGCCAGGTCCATGGCCTCCTGGGCGCGCTCGAGCTTGACCTCTTCGTCGACCTGGCCCTCCATCTTGGCGGCCAGGCTGCCCTCCTCCTGCGAGTAGGCAAAGACGCTCGTGTAGTCAAAGCCGACGGTGTCCATAAAGTCGATAAGGTCGCGGAACTCGTCGTCGGTCTCGGTCGGGAAGCCAACCATGGCCGTGGAACGGATCACGATGTCGGGGATGCGCTCACGCAGATCGCAGAACAGGTCCTCGAGCTCCTGGCGCGAACCGGAGCGACGCATGGCCTTAAGGATGCGTGCGTCGCAGTGCTGCACGGGGATATCGATATAGGGTAGCACCTCGGGGGTATCGCGAATCGTCTCGATAAGCTCGTCGGTCATGCCCTCGGGCTGCAGATAGAGCACGCGGACCCAGACGTTGTGCGGGCGCACGGCCTCGGCGACGGCATGCAGCAGCTGCGCCAGATTGCGCGGCGAGCCATCGGTGGCGTCTTCGTCGGCAAAGTCGGTGCCCCAAATACCCGTGTCCTGGCCGATCAGCACGATCTCGCGCACACCGCCGGCAACCAGGTCGCGTACCTCGGAGATAATGCTCTCGGCATTGCGCGAATGATAGCGACCGCGAATATAGGGGATCATGCAGAAGCTGCAGAAGCGGTTGCAGCCATCGGAAATCTTGACGTAAGCAACAGCGCCCTCGACAGTGCGCTTGACTTGCGGAATATAGGCAGCGATCTCACGCTCGACACCCAGCACGCCATCGATGACCGCCACGATGCCGTCCTCCTCGTCGGCCTTCACAAAGGCAGCGACCTCGGGCAGCTCGTCAGGCAGGTCGTCGCCATAGCGCGACGGCACACAGCCGCACATGACGATGGGACAAGAACGAACGCCGTCCTGAACCTCGTTGGCGAGCTCGAGCGTGGTCTCGATGCTCTCGGACGTTGCGGAGGCGAGGAACGAGCATGTATTGACGATGGCGATATCGGCATCCTGTGGGTCGAATGCCTCCTCGTAGCCCGCGGCGGTCAAAAGAGAACGCATGCGGTCGGTGTCAACCTCGTTCTTAGCGCACCCGAGGGTGATGTAGAGCACGGAGCCCAACGGTGTATCCATGTTGGAGAGCAGTCCTTTCGAATGATATTAGCGGTAGTTGGTGAACTGCAGCGGCTGGCCGTAGTCCTGGTCGCGCAGGAACTGGATCACGGTCTGCAACGCGTCCTTCGAAGCAGAGGAAACACGCAGCTTGTCGGCCTCGATAGTCACCTTGACCTTGAGCTTTTGGTCCTTGATGTCCTTGTTGATCTTCTTGGCGGTCGCCTGGTCGATACCCTCGACGATATGGCCGAGCACGCGCACGGTGCCGCCCGTTGCCGCCTGCGGAGCATCCCACGAGACAGCCTTGAGGTCGATGCCGCGCTTGATGAGCTTGGAGCTCAGCACGTCGATAATCTGCTTGGAGACAAAGTCGGCCGGGGCGTTGATCGTAAAGAGCTTGTCGCCCTTCGAAAGCTCGATCGTGGCGCCGGAATCCTTCAGGTCATAGCGCTGGGAAATCTCGCGCGTGGTTTGCTGGAAGGCGTTGTCGACCTCTTGCATGTTGACCTCGGACACGACGTCGAAGCTGGAATCTTTAGCCATGATGTTTCCTTTCGCGTACGAGCGGCTTAGTAGCTATCGTACGAATAGTCGGTAGAATCGGTGGGCGTCTGGCCGTCAGTTGCGGTATCGGCGCCATCCGTGGACTGGGCATCGGTGCCGTCGGTGGTGTCGGCACCATCGGTGGTGTCGGTACCATCAGAACTTTCACCATTCTCGGAACCAGTCGTCTCCTTCTTGGGAACGGTGATCGTCAAACGCGCCACGCCCGAGGTCTTGGTATCGTAACGGACCTTTTCGCCGTTCTTGGTAACGGTGACATCGGAAGGCTTGGACGTGGTGATCTCGATCGAGGACTCAGGCGTGTACTCCTGCTCAAAGGGGCCAGTCGCCTGGGCTCCATAGACCGACTTGCCATCGACCTTGACCTCAATCCAGGCGGTCTTTCCCTTGGCAACGGAGACCTTGACCTTCGTTACCTCGTTTTCTTCCTTTTTAGCCGTCGTCTTGGTGGCGTCCGAATCGGTCGACTCATCCGTCGCCTCATCGGTGTCTTCGTCCTCGTCGACCGTTTCGGTCTTCTTAGAAGACTTCTTGGGCGCCGTCTTGGTAGCAGTGGGCGTCTCGGGCGTGGTCTCGGGCGTCGAAGATGCGCAGCCGCGCAGAAGTACCACGATGAGCACGATCAGCAGCAACGCCACGGCACCGATGCCGGCGTAGACGATACGCGGATCGAGACCGTTGTTTTGAGGAGTACGGGAACCGCCGCGTCCACGACTGGAACTGCTGCGGCCGCCTCCCTGAGGCATACGACCACGATTGCTGTCGGAACGGCCGAGATAGCCACCCTGGCCCTGAAGGCTGCGCTGACCCGAGCGGGGCGCAAGTTCACCGCGGCCTTGATAGCCACGCTGGCCCGCACGCGGAGCCGAAGAGCGCTGGCCATACGGCTGTGATTGAGGGCGAAGACGCGGCGTCACCTGCGTGGCATCGGCGTCCGCATAGCCGCCGAGAGCACGACCGGCAGAGACACCACGGTAGCCACGATCGGAATAGCCGCCATCTCCGTAGCCGACACGGGGATCGCGCACCACACCGCGGGCAGCGGGAAGCGCACGATCGTCGGGCATAGGCGTGCTGCGGAAACGATCGCGCTGAGAACGGATTTCCTCACTGGACCCCGTCTCGGTAATATAGCCAGCCTGCTGCGGACGCTGACCATAACGCGTTGAGCGACCACCCTGAACCATCAGGAAGCGCCCGTTATCGACAGAGGAACGCGAATTGACGTAGCCGGCGGCGTCCTGAAAACGACCGCCCTGCTGCGACGTCTCGCGTTCGTATGCCATCAGGTCGTCAAAGTAGGCATTGACGACCTCGCGCGGATTGAGGCCCAAAAAACGAGCATAGCTCGAAATCATGCCCTGCGCATAGCCGCGCGGCGGCATCGAAGCAAAGTTACCGGTCTCGAAAAACTCGATGATCTGCGGCCTGATTTTGATGGTGTTGGCGACCTGCTGAATGGAAAGGCCCATTCGGCGACGCTGCTCGAGCAGCATGTCACCAAAGCGTGCAGCCATCAGAATCCTCCAAACTCACGATCTTCACGTGCCATCTCGGCGTCGACAGATTCCAGCGCGGCAAGCCCCTCCTCGTCCAACAGGACCTCGCGCGGCTTGGAACCGTCGGGCGGGCCGACGACACCCTTTTCTTCCAGCATGTCCATAATACGCCCGGCACGCGCATAGCCAACCTTCAGACGACGTTGCAGGCCGGATGTGGAGCCAAGCTGCGATTCCACCACAATATGGGCGGCTTCCCAAATGAGTGGATCATCGTCTTGCGGCTCGGCTACTCCGGTGCGGACAATGCCTCCGCCACCCGCCATGGACATGGAAGCGGGCGCCACGGCAGACAGGATCTCCTCGTGGTAGTCTGGCTCACTCTGCGACTTGACGAACTCGACAATCTCGTTGATCTCATCATCCGAGACAAAGCAGCCCTGGATACGGCGGGGCTTGCCCCAGTCGACCTTGGAGAACAACATGTCGCCCAAACCGGTGAGCTTCTCGGCGCCCATCTGGTCGATGATGACGCGCGAGTCGATGCCCGTGGCGACGTTAAAGGCGATGCGGTTGGTGATGTTGGCCTTGATGAGGCCCGTCACCACGTTGGAGCTGGGGCGCTGCGTGGCAACGATAAGATGAATACCGGCGGCACGGCCCAGCTGTGCAATACGCACGATCGAGGCCTCGACATCCTTACCGGCGACCATCATCAGGTCAGAGAGCTCGTCAATGATAATGACAAGGTAGGGCATCTTTTGCGGCGGATTGTCGTAATGCTCAAACTCGCCAGCAGCCTGCTTTTCGTTGTAGGTCGAGATCTTACGCACGTTGAGACGCTCGAAGACCTTCAGGCGACGCTCCATCTCGGACACAGCCCATTGCAGAGCGCTCGCGGCCTGCTTGGGCTCGGTCACCACGGGCACATAGAGATGCGGCAGACCGTTATAGCCCGCAAGCTCGACACGCTTGGGGTCGACCATGATCAGGCGAACGTCCTCGGGAAGGGCGCGCATGAGCAAAGTCGTGATGATGGAATTGATCATCACCGACTTACCAGAACCGGTCGTACCGGCAATCAACAGGTGAGGCATCTTGGCGAGGTCGGCGACAACCGGCGTGCCCTCGGCGTCGCGGCCGATGGCGAGCTCGAGCGGACCGCCCTTCACATAGGGCAGCACGTCGCCCAGATTGACGTTCTGGCGCTTGCGGTTGGGAATCTCGATGCCCACGAGCGAGGTGCCGGGGATCGGGGCAAAGATACGCACCGACTGGGCAGCGAGCGAAAGCGCGATATCGTCCTCGAGGCTCGAGATTTTGCTCACACGCTCGCCCTCACCGGGCTGCAGCTTAAAGGTCGTCACCGTGGGGCCGGCGATCCAGCCGACCACGCGGGCACTGCGGCCAAACTCAAGCAAGGTGGATTGCAGTGACTCAGCGGTCTGCTCCAGCTCCTTGTCCGAAGACGCAGCGGAAGCCGACTGCGGGTTGGCATGCAGGATTTCGAGCGGCGGAAGCTTGAGGCCGTCCTCTTCTTCGCCCTCGTTATCTGCGGCGCCGTCGTCCACTCCCCCATCACGAGCCGCAGCCGATTCGATAGCACTCGTGGCAGGCGCATCGGCAACCTTGGGATGCTTCAGGAAGTCGGGAATCTGAGGTGCGGCCGAGACGGGATTCACGGCAAACGGCGGCTCGGACTCGTCAATCTTATCGGGGTCGTCTTCCATCGAAAGCTGGCCGGTTACCTGGCCGCGCTTTGCATGGCGACGCGGCAGCAAAGTTGTCTTTGCGGTCTCAATCGGAGCCTCGTCGTCCTCGTCATCGCCCTCGGTAAGCTCAATCTCGCTATCGGACCAAGATGGGTCGGGCTCACTCGTATTGAGCTTAGGCGCAGCCTTGCCCTTCTTGACATGGCGACGCGGCAGCAGCGTGGTCTTGGCCCGCTCGGCTTCAACCGACTCGGATACGTCGACAAACGGGTCATCGTCCTCGTCGTCATCCAAAACCGGGTCGACATCGCCACCCATGACCGTGGTCACCGCGGCGTCAGTCCCCTTCTGGCGCAAAATGCTCAGGTGCGGACGAGCGACGCCGGGAACAGACAGGGCCTCTTCATCGCCCCACGGGCTCGCATTGACATCGGCACGTCGACGCTCGGCAAAATCGGCAGCGCAATCGCGTGCGGAGCGCAAAACGCCACCCACCGAAAAGCCGATAATGACCAAACCAACGACGACAAGCCCCAGCAAGACAACCATGGCGATAGGTTTACCCAGGGCGTTTTGCAAGGCACTTGCGATAAAGGCGCCAATGTAGCCGCCCGACACGGAAAGGTTCTGCGGCGTAAACATAAGGTCGCACGAATCGCTCGTGCCCGGCACCATCAGCGAAAGAATGGAGACGACGGCGATAAAGACCAAGGCGCCGCCCGCAACAGAGCGCACGTTGAGCGGCGAGTCCTCACCCAAAAAGAGCGTGGCGGCAAACAGCAAGATGACGATCGGCAGCACGTAGGCGCCCAGACCAAAGCCCAGGTGGTAGAAACCGGCAACAGCAGCCGTCACGGGCGCTGTTGCCGGAGAGATCACGGCAATGAAGGACGCGATCGCCAAAACGGCGATGACCACACCGGCGATATCGCGATTGGCCGAAGGCTCGACCAAGGGCTCAAAATCGTCGAAGTCTGCCTCATGGCCCTTATTGGCACGAAGATGGGAACCGGCACCCTTAGCAGATGCCGGTTGGTTGTTGGCCTTATTGCCTTTGGCGTTTTGTGCAGATCCGCGCGCCAAACTAAACCTCCATGACGACCGGGATGATCATCGGGCGAGTGCGCGTACGGCTCCAGATAAAGTTGGAGAGCGAGTCGCGCACGGCCTTGCGAATGGCGTCGGAACCGCTGCTGGTAAAGCTGAACTTGCCCTTCTCGATCGTCTTCATGATGGACGCGGAGGCATCCTCGGAGAACTGGTCGTCGATGGCAAACGAAACGCCGCGGCCCGAGAACTCGATGGCCTCGATCTTCTTGTGCTTGAGCGAGACGATGGCGACAGCCGTAACCATACCGTCGTTGGCGAGCTTCTGGCGATCGCGCAGGACGATGGGGTCGGTATCGCCGATGCGCAGACCGTCGACGTAGACGACGCCGGACTCGACGGGCGTGCCGCGCTTGACGATACCACCGCGCATCTCGAGCGTGTCGCCGTTATCGAGGATAAAGATATGATCGTCCTTGATGCCCATCTTGCGGGCCAGCTGGGCATGGGCGCGAAGATGCACGGCCTCACCGTGAACCGGCATAAAGTACGTGGGCTTGGCCATGGCCATCAGGAGCTTGAGCTCCTCCTGGCTACCGTGACCCGAGACGTGGACGAGAGCGCGGTTCTTATCCCACACGTCGCAGCCGAGCTTGGCCAGGCTGTTGACGACCTGCTGGACGGCCTTCTCGTTGCCAGGAACGGGAGTTGCCGAGAGGATAACGGTATCGCCCTCGTGAATGGAGAGCGTCTTGTGCTCGCCATTGGCCATGCGGGACAGAGCCGACAGCGGCTCGCCCTGCGAACCAGTGCACATGACGACGATCTTGTCGTCAGGCAGGTTATCGATATCGAAGGCATCGATGATATCGGCATCATCGATGTTGAGGTAGCCCAGCTCGCGTGCCACGCGGGTGTTGGTGAGCATGGAACGACCGGTCACGACGACCTTACGGCCGCACTTGCGGGCGGCGTCGCAGATCTGCTGCAGACGATGGATGTGGCTCGAGAACGACGCAACGAACACGCGGCCCGGAGCATTCTTGATGGCATGCAGCAGATTGGGGCCAACCTCGGCCTCGGACTTGGTAAAGCCGGGGACCGTAGCGTTGGTGGAGTCGGACAGAAGCAGGTCGATGCCCTGCTTGGCAAAGCGGCTGATAGCGGCATAGTCGGGCGTGACGCCGTCGATGGGCGTCTGGTCGAGCTTAAAGTCGCCGGTGTGCATAACGGTGCCTTGATTGGTGCGGATGAACACGCCCAGAGCGCCGGGGATGGAGTGCGTCATCGAGAAGAAGTCGAGCGAGATGCCGCCGAGGTTGACATGGCTGCCGCCCTTGACCTCGCGGAACTTGGGTGCGCGGATGCGGAACTCAGAAAGCTTGCCCTCGATAAAGCCAAGCGTCAGCTTGCTCGAGAAGATGGGCACCTTATTGTTGAGGTCCTGCAGCAGATACGGAAGCGAACCGGTGTGGTCCTCGTGGCCGTGAGTGACGACGATACCGCGGAGCTTCTCCTCGTTCTCCAGAACATAGGTGTAGTCGGGAAGCACCAGGTCGATACCAGGCTGGGAGTCATCCGGGAACATGAGGCCGGCGTCGACGAGCACCATGTCGTCGCCGCACTCGAAGACCGTCATATTCTTGCCGATGCCGTCAAGGCCGCCAAGCGGGATGATCTTCAAGGGAGATGATTTTTTAGCTGCCATAGGTTAGTGTGGTTTCCTTTCTTCGAAACGGGTCTGGAACAACCGACGGGGCGCTTCTGGCAAACCGACCGCCGGGAACGTACAAACATGCATCGCAGAGTCGATGCAATAACCACAGTATGATACCCATTTGCCCACCAACAGACCACCCATGCATCAAAGCCCCATCCAAACCGGTCTATCCCGCCGGTTTCCCGTAGAGCAGGAAACTTCATATGCGGCCCTCCCGGGCGCAAGCAAAAGGGCGACCCCTGTCCGGAGTCGCCCTTGCGGTGCTGGTTATGTACGGCTGTTACTCGGCGTCGTGGTGACGGCGGGGCTTGCGGCCTCCGTTGTCACCGGGACGGCGCGGACGGTCGCTGCGCTCGGAGCGCTCGCGACGCGGACGCTCACGGCGCTGGAAGTGCTCGCCGTCGCCCTCGGAGGAACCCTCGGCGCGAGCCGGAGCCTCAGGCTTGTCAAGACGATCGAGCGAGATCTTGCCGCGATCGTCGACCTCGATGACGACGACCTTGACCTCGTCGCCCACGTTAAGGACATCCTCGACCTTCTCCACGCGGCCCTTGGCGACGCGGGAGATGTGCAGCAGGCCGTCCTTGCCGGGCAGCAGGTTGACGAAGGCGCCGAAGGGCTGGATGGAGACCACGCGACCGGTGTACTCCTCGCCCGGCTCGGGAACCTTGATGATGAGCTTAATGCGCTCGACGGCCTGGTCAACAGACTCGCCAGTGCCGCCGACAAAGACGGTGCCGTCCTCCTGGATGTCGACCGAAGCACCGGTCTCGTCCTGGATGCCGCGGATGACCTTGCCGCCGGAACCGATGACGTCACGGATCTTATCGGTCGGAACCTGGATGGAGACGATACGCGGAGCGGTGCTGCGCGTGGTGTGGCGCGGCTCGGGGATCACATCGAGCATCTTCTGCAGGATGAAGGCGCGGCCCTCCTTGGCCTGCTGCAGGGCGCGGGCCAGGATGTCGAAGGTAAGGCCGGTGGCCTTGTTGTCCATCTGCAGAGCGGTAATGCCCTCGGTGGTGCCGGTGACCTTAAAGTCCATGTCGCCAAGGAAGTCCTCGAGACCCTGGATGTCGGACAGGACCACGGTCTTGCCCTCCTCCTGGATCAGGCCCATGGCGATACCGGAGACCGGGCGTTTAATGGGCACGCCGCCGTCCATAAGGGCGAGCGTGGAGCCGCAGGTCGAAGCCATCGAAGAGGAGCCGTTGGACTCCATGACCTCGGAGACCACGCGGATGGCGTAGGGGAACTCGTTCTCGTCGGGAAGCACCGGAAGCAGAGCGCGCTCGGCCAGGTTGCCGTGGCCGATCTCGCGGCGCTTGGGGCTGCCCATGCGACCGGTCTCGCCGGTGCAGAACGGCGGGAAGTTGTAGTGGTGCATATAGCGCTTGCCCTCGGTGGGCTCGATGGTATCCAGACGCTGGCCCTCGTTGAGCATACCGAGCGACAGGACGGAAAGCACCTGGGTCTGGCCACGCTGGAACAGACCGGAGCCGTGAACGAGCGGCAGGTAGTTATCCTTCACCATGATGGGGCGAATCTCATCGGCGGCACGGCCGTCGACGCGCTCGCCGGTCTCGACGACCATGGTGCGCATAGCTTTCTTCTCGAGCTTCTTGAGCGCCACGGGGATCTCGCGCTCCCAAGCGGCCTGCTCCTCCTCGGTGAACTCGGCACGGATGGACTCCTTCAGAGCCTCGACCTTGCCGATACGGGAGAGCTTGTCGGCGTCGCGAAGGGCGGCTGCCATCTCGTCGTAGTGGGCGAAGATGCGCTCCTGGACCTCCTCGACGGGCTGGTCGAGCGGGTACTCCTTCTTGACGATGGCGCCGTTGACCTGCTCCCACTCGGCGACAAACTCGTCCTGAGCCTGGCAGAAGGCAGCAAGGGCCTCCTGGCCAAACTTCATGGCGGCGAGCATGTCGTCCTCGGAGATCTCCTCGGCGCCGGCCTCGACCATCGAGATGAAGTCGGCAGAGCCGCCCAGCTCCAGGTCCAGATCGGAGTTCTCGCGCTCCTCATAGGTGGGGTTAACGATAAACTCGCCGGTCTCCACGTTGCGGCCGATGCGCACGCAGGCAAGCGGGCCCTCGAAGGGCACGCCGCCGAGCGTCATGGCCAGGGAAGCACCCATGACGTTGATGACGTCAAAGGGGTTGACCTGGTCGGCGACGAGCGAGGTGGCGACGATGTGCACCTCGTTGCGGAAGCCGTCCGGGAAGCTCGGACGAATCGGGCGGTCGATCATGCGCGCAGTGAGCGTGGCCTTCTCGCTGGGACGGCCCTCACGCTTGAGGTAGCCACCCGGGATGCGGCCGGCGGCGTACATCTTCTCGTTGAAGTCGACGGTCAGCGGAAAGAAGTCGTAGTTCTTACGCTCCTTGGAGACGACCACGGTGTCGAGCATCGTGGTGTCGCCCTGCTTGACCAGACAGGCGCCGGTGGCCTGCTTGGCAAGCTCGCCGGACTCAAAGGTGTAGGTCTTGCCGTACAGCTCAAAGGTCTTGGATACGAGTGTCATTGTTCTCCTTTACCCCACAGGCCCCTTGCCTGCGGGCTTCTCATGTGACGCGGGCCCCCTGCCCCCGCCACGCTTCAGAGCGTGATTGTTCACGCCCTTACACAAAAAGAGCGCCCCGCTGCGCAGGACGCTCTTAGCATGTACAAATCCTACTGGATGTTGTCGCGGATGCCCAGAGCCTTGATGAGCTCACGGTACTCGACGATGTCGTTCTTCTTGATGTAGGAGAGAAGACGACGACGACGGCCGACGAGCATGAGCAGGCCACGACGGGTGTGGAAGTCCTTCTGGTGGGACTTCATGTGCTCGGTCAGCTCCTTGATGCGCTCGGTCAGGATGGCGACCTGAACCTTGGGGTTGCCGGTGTCGACCGGGGTGTTACCGAACTGGGCAGTCAGCTCCGCCTTGCGCTCTTTGGAAACAGTCATTGTTTCACCTTTCGTTTCTTGTCGCCCGCGGGCGACGCTATTCGCCTCGGACTGGGAAGCCGCCGGTGGAGCGAGCATCCAAGGTCGAGGTACCAACAGGTCGGTATGTTACCACAAGCAGCCCGCGCCTGCGCATCATCACCGACCCAACATGAATTCCATCGCACGGAGACGTTGATCGGTGTGCGTCGCAGCCCACACGTGCGAAAGCCCCAGCAAAAAGGCAGCGGTATGGGGGTCGACCCTCTCGGCCATGAGCGCATCGAAGGTCATGGACATGAGGGCGCGCAGCCATGCGACCTCACCGGTCGAGACCAGCTCGGCACCGGGCACGCTCGACGCGCACGACCCGCACATAAGACCGCCCGCCTGGGGTGAAAAATACGACAGCATGGGGTCACCGCACAGCACGCAGGCCGAAAAATCGGGTCGGTAGCCAACGTGCGACAGCAATTTAAAGACAAAGGCCGCCACGAGCAGGTCCATATGTGCCGCGTCGAGCCCGCTGCCGACAAGTGTGAGCGCCCGCTGCGTGATGGCAAAGGTAAACGGGTCCTCGGCGTCCTCGAACGAGCACACGCGCGCGACCTCGGCGATCGCGCTTGCGGCGCATGTCATCTCGTAATCGGGAGCAGCGCCGAGCGGCGCCTCCATAAGCTCGGCCTGGGAAACCACGTCGAGCGACCGTCCATGCGCAAGCAGCAGATCAACGGTACAGAACATCTCGCAGCGCGCAGCCAGTCGTCCGCCGGGTTTGCGGGCGCCCTTTGCCACGGCACGAACCTGCCGACCCCGCTCGTCAAGCATCGTCAGGATCAGGTCCGTCTCTTTGAGCTTCGTCTTATCGAGCACGAGCACTTTCGTGCGATATGTACGAGAACCTGCCATTCGCGCCGCGTGTCCCTAATCCTCGGCGTTATAGCCAAAGCGGCGAATCTGGGCCTCGTCGTCACGCCAGCCGGCCTTGACCTTCACGTCCAGCTCCAAAAAGACCTGGGTGCCAAAGATGCGCTCAAGGTCGCGACGGGCGTCGATGCCGATATGTTTGATCATCTCGCCGCCCTTGCCGATGATGATGCCCTTTTGGCCCTCGCGCTCGACGTAAATGGTGGCGTGCACGCGCAGCACCTTCTTGGTCTGCTCAAGCGCATCGCAAATCACGCCCACGGAGTGCGGGATCTCATCACGGGTGCGGCGCAAGACCTTCTCGCGCACAAACTCGGCAACGAGCGTCTCATCGGAAGCGTCGGTACCCATGTCCTCGGGGAACCAACGCGGACCCTCGGGCAAAAAGTGCGCAACGGTCTCGATGAAGGCATCGACGTTAAAGTTCTTGACCGACGACGCCACGATCTCGTCGTCATATTCCATAAGCTCGTGGGCGGCCTTAAGCTGCTCCATGACCTGTGCGGGGTCGGCTTCATCGGCCTTGGTGAGCACCAGGACCTTCTTGGAACGGGCATTCTTGACACGCTCGGCAACCCAGGCGTCTCCCCTGCCGATCGGTTTAGTGGCATCAATCAAAAACGCGACAACATCGACATCGTTCAGCTCGAACAGCGCGCTCTTGTTGAGCTCGGACCCTAGACCGTCCTTGGGCTTGTGGATACCCGGGGTATCGACAAAGACCAGCTGGTAGCCGGGGCGGTTGACGACGGCGCGCATGCGACGGCGGGTCGTCTGGGCCACCGGCGAGGTGATGGCGACCTTTTTGCCATAGCAGGCGTTGAGCAGCGTTGACTTACCGGCGTTGGGGCGGCCGACCAAGGCCACGAAGCCACTGCGGAAACCGGGCTCAACGTCGCCAAAGCCCGCGAGGCTGTCGTCCTCGTCGCACAGGGCGTCGAGTTCCTCGTCGCTCATGCCCTCAAACGGGTCGAACTCCTCGACTTCCTCATAGGCCTCGGTCGCCTTAGCATCCGGGGACTCGTCGTCCAAAATTTCATCGATAGGCTGCATATTGTCGGACATGGGAATCCCTTTCTAAATAAAGCCGAGCGCGTGGGCAAATACCAGCAAGCCCACAATCGCGGCGGTGATTGAAAGTACGTATACCGAGGCGGCGGCGATGTCCTTGGCGCGTTTTGCCAGCGGATGGAGCTCCTGGGTCGCCAGATCGACAATGGCCTCCATGGCGGTATTGCACAGCTCGCCGTGAATCACCAGGCCGCAGCAGATGATAATCGTGGCCCACTCGGCAATGTCGAGCCCCACGATGCAGCCGGCAATGATGGTGCACACGCCCGCTACGAGCATAACCTTAATGTTGCGCTCGGTCTTGACGGCGGTGACGAAGCCCTCCATGGCGTAGGAGAACGACTTTAAAAAGGACGGATGGTCCTTGTTCGATCCGGGAATCATAAGCGGCTCCTAGTCGTGGGCATGATTGGTGATGGGGCCGACGTGAACGAGTTTGGGGTCCTCGCCGCGCTCGAGCGCCAGATCGCGCAGGATAGCGTCCTCGCGGGCCTCCATGACCTCGGCCTCGTCGTCCTCGATATGGTCATACCCCAGCAGGTGTAGCATGCCGTGTACGAGCATCAGGCGGCACTCGTCGGCAGGGCTATTGCCAAAGCCGGGGGCCTGACGGGCAATGACCTGCGGGGCCAAGATGATATCGCCGAGCTCGAGCGTCTCGTCGGCGGGAATATCCTCGTCAAAGGCCGAGTCGCATTCAAACGAGAGCACATCGGTGGTGCGGTCGATGCCACGCCACTCGTGGTTGAGCTCGTGCATCTCGTCCTCGTCGACATACGAAAGGGAAATCTCGACTTCACGTTCAACGCCCTCGGCGGCAAGCACAACCTCGCAGATGTGCTCCACCTCCTGCGCGTCGAGCAGCGTATCGAGCTCGGCATCGTTGCTGATCAATACACTCAACGGGACTCCTTTCGGTCGCGCGAGCGCTGCTCGCGCACGTCATCATAAGCATCATATGCCTCAACGATACGACCCACTAGGGCATGGCGCACCACGTCGGCGCGCTCCAGGTGTGCAAACGCCACATCGTCGACACGGCCCAAAATCTTCTCAACATCCGCCAAGCCACCACGACGACCCACCAGGTCGCGCTGGCTGAGGTCGCCGGTAATCACGAACTTGGAGTTGAATCCAAGGCGTGTCAGGAACATCTTCATCTGCTCGGGCGTAGTATTTTGCGCCTCGTCGAGCACCACGAAAGCATCGCTCAGCGTACGACCGCGCATATAGGCAAGCGGGGCGATCTCGATCACGCCGCGCTCCATAAGCTCATCGGTGCGCTCGCGATCCATCATGTCAAAAAGGGCGTCGTAGAGCGGACGCATGTACGGATCGATCTTTTCCTCGAGGGTGCCAGGCAAAAAGCCCAGGTTCTCCCCCGCCTCGACAACAGGACGCGTCAAGATCAAACGGCCCACCTCATGGCGCTTGAGCGCGGCAACGGCGAGCGCCATGGCCAGATAGGTCTTACCGGTACCGGCAGGACCCAAGCCAAAGGTGATGGTATGCGAGCGAATGGCATCCACATAGCGCTTTTGCCCGAGCGTCTTGGGGCGAATGACGCGACCGCGATACGAAAGCAGCACGTCATCGCGAAGCGACGTAGCCTCGTGCTCACCATCGCGCAAGACGGCCAGGCAGCGAGAGACATCGTCGGCAGACAGGGTACGACCGGCCGCCGCCTCGCGAAAAGCATGTTCGAAAAAGCGAGCCACGAGTTCGACCTCGTCCGGGTCACCGCTCACGGCGATGCTATCGCCACGGGCGACCACATGGGCGCGAACCAAGCTCTCGAGTGCACGAAGGACGCCGTCGCCGGCGCCCAAAACGCACGAGGGATCAATTCCCTCGGGAACGGTAAGTCTAATCTTCGAGGCTTCCATGGACCTCCCTGCGCGCATGGACCAAGCCGGAATCATCGACTCCGATGATAGCAACATCGAGCAGGCACGGGGCTGTAAGTCCACAGGTATCGTCAAGACGGGCATGATGGAACGAACCGAGCGTCAGGCTGTCACCATACTCGAGCACGGCACGCTCGACAGTGCCCACGCGACGACGAGCATCGGCAATAGCGAGCTCCTGCGCCGTGTCTCGCATACGACGGCTGCGCTCGGCCATAACCTCGGGCGGCACCTGGTCGGGCATGTCGGCAGCAAGGGTACCGGGACGCTTGCTATAGCGAAACACGTGCATACGCGAGAAACCCACACGGCGGCACAGCGCCAGCGACTCCTCGAACTCCTCGTCCGTCTCACCAGGAAAACCGACGATGACGTCGCACGAAAGAGACGCCTGCGGCAGGATGGCGCGAATCATGCGCACCGTGTCCTCAAAGGCCTCGGCACTATAGGGACGACCCATGCGATGCAGCGTCGCCGTACAGCCGGACTGCACGGGCAGGTGCAAAAACGGGGCAATACGCTGCAGATAGCGCGCCATAACCTTAAGCAGGCGCTCAGAGATATCCATGGGTTCGACCGAGGAAATGCGCACATGCGCAATAGTCGTGCGCTCCATGATGGCCTCGAGCAGCTCATCGATTTCGACATGCTCGTCGGTCGCGCTCTTGCCATCGTAGGCACCCAGGTTCACACCGGTCAGCACCACCTCGGGCACGCCGGCCTCCTGGGCCTCGCGAACTTGCTCAAGCACGGACTCGACGGGCACGGAACGCTCGGGGCCGCGGGCCTTCCACACGATGCAATAGGTGCAACGGTGGTTGCAGCCATCCTGGATCTTCACGCCCAGCCGCGAACGACCGAGCGCATCGACCACGTCACCATCGCTGCAGGCGGGAACGCTATCGGACTCAACGCCCAGCACATCGCAGACACGTTCAGCGACATCGATCTTAGACGGCTCGGCAATCACGCGATCCGAAAGCTCCAACAGCTCCTCGGGATGCAAATTGACCACGCATCCGGTCACGACCACATAGGGCTCATTTGGATAGGCCAGCGCATGACGGACGGCCTTACGGGTCTTGGCCTCGGCCTCGCCCGTAACGGCACAGGTGTTAATGACGATCAAATCGGCATCCTGGGGCTCCACAATAGCAAAGCCCAGGCGCATAAGATCGGCAGTGATACGGTCAGACTCAACCCGGTTGACACGGCAGCCGAGGTTGACGACGGAAATATGGGGTGCGAGCACGCGGGCTCCTTAATCGAGGATATCGTCGAGGGCACTCTTGATACGGTCGGTCACCGACTTCTTACCGGAAGCGACGTCATCGCCCATCTCGTCGGCAAAAGCACGGAGCAGCTCGCGTTGCTTATTGGAAAGATTGGTGGGAACGACCACGCGCAGTTGCACGATCAGGCGGCCACGCGAACCGCCACCGCCAATGCGCGGCATGCCGTAATTATTGACGCTCACGGTGTCGCCGTACTGGGCGCCGGCGGGAACCGTCACCTTAACGACCTCGTCGGGCATAATGCCCTCGACCTCGATCTCGCAGCCGAGCGCAGCCTGCGCAATCGAGATATCGCTCACCAGGTACAGGTCGTCACCGTTGCGCTTAAAGCGCTCATGGTCGGCAACGCGCACGTTGACAATCAGGTCGCCAGAAGGCTCGCCGCGAAGGCCGGCCTCGCCAAAGCCGCTCACACGCAGCTGGCGACCGGTCGAAACGCCGGCGGGAATATCGATGTCGATCTTTTCGTGCGAAGGCGTGCGGCCCTGACCGTCGCAGGTCTCGCAGGGATGGTCGATAACCGTGCCCTCGCCATGGCAGTCGGGGCAAGGCGAGGAAGACTGAACCTGGCCCAAAAACGATCGCTGAACCGTCGTGACGTAGCCCGTACCGTGGCAGCGACTGCACTGCTTTTCCTGTGCACCCTCGGCCCTACCGGTACCGTTGCAGTCCTCGCAAGGAGCAAGGCGATCATAGCTGATCGTCTTTTTGCAGCCGAGTGCCGCCTCCTCGAGCGTCACCGAAAGCGAGATGGCCATGTCACGTCCGCGACGACGCTCACGACGGCTGCGGGCGCCACCACCGGCGCCACCGCCAAAGAACGACGAGAACAGGTCGTCCATGCCCATGCCACCAAAGATATCGTTGATGTCGACATAACCAGAGCCACCGGGGCCGTCCGCGGTGCCGTAACGGTCGTAGTTAGCACGCTTCTGCTCATCGGAAAGAACGGAATAGGCCTCGTTGAGCTCCTTGAACTTGGCCTCGGCCTCGGGATCGTCCGAAACATCCGGATGTACGGTACGGGCCTTCTTTAAAAACGCACGCTTAATCGTCCGCGCGTCGGCATCCCTGTCGACGCCAAGCACCTCGTAGTAATCCCTATTTTCCGACACGACCGAATCCTTCCAACTTTCATTATTGTCACAGTGCGTCCTATACCCAAGCTGGGCCGACCGCAAACAAAGGGTTTGATGTTATTGCATTTGATACGGCGAAAGCATGGCCCGTTGCGAGCAGCTCGCGAACCAAACCGACACGAGCGCGAACATGAAGCCGTTGGCAAAACCGTTGGCAAACTGCATCGCACCGCGCTTCCACCACAGCAGGCTGCGATGAAGCACACCGTCCGAAAGCACCATGAACAGGCCCATGGTAAACGGAATAAAGCACATCACGGCAAAGGCCGAGAACACGCCCGAGATGGCCGACAGCACCAAAAACGGCGCCACAATGCCCATCAGGTAAAAGCCAGTACGAGCTTTGCCTTCCAAGCGCTCGGCCTCAACATGGGCGCGGCCGACCAGGTCGCCGCCCGCGGCACCGTTAGTGCCAGCATGGCCCATGCCGCTAATGCGGACCTCGTCGCCATCGTGCGTGCCGGCAGGAAACTCAATCGTCTGCTCGGAGGTCACACGGGTTCGCCCGCTGCCACCGCAATCGGGGCAGGGGTCGGCCACGACCTTACCGGAACCGCCGCACTCGGGGCAGACCGACTGGAACGTGCCCGCACCAAACAGGAAGGACAGGTCGACGTCGATGTGGCCGCGGCCACCGCAGCTCGGGCAGGTATGGGCATGCTCAGACGAAACGGAGCCCGAGCCGCCGCAGTTGCTACAGGTATCGAAGCGCGTGTAGCGGACGGTCTTGCGGGCACCGCCCCTGGCCTCCTTGGCGTCGAGTTTGATATCGACGACCACGTTGGCGCCGTTCTCGGGATTGTAGGCAGCCTGGCCGCGACGCTGCTGGCCCCAGGCGCCACCAAAGGGAAAGCCGCCCTCAAAGGGATTGCCATAGCCCGTGCTGCCGGCGTAGCCGCCACCATAGGGCGAAGCCGTAGGAGCACCGGCAAAGGGATTGCCAGAACGCATGGCGTCGTAGCGCGCACGTTTTTGCTCATCCGAAAGCACGGCGTAGGCCTCGGAAACCTCTTTAAACTTTTCCTCGGCATCCGGCTCTTTATTGACGTCCGGATGGAGCTTACGGGCCTTTTGCTGGAAGGCCTTTTGAATATCACGCGAGGTGGCGTCCTTGGAGACACCCAGAATCTCGTAGTAATCTTTTTCGTTCATCGTCGCCATGCGCGGCAACCTCCTGCTCACAGCAGCGTATATATTCCGGTAATTCTACCCGAGCGGCCTAAGCTAGATCCCAAAACAGCTCGAACAGAACATTTCCATCGAGCCAGCCCAGATGGGTCGGCGCCAGACGAGCTCGAACATGGCCCGCGATGACATCTGCCGAGGTGAAGGGTCCCTCATGAATCCCGAGCGTCTCGGGCACCCAAGTGGCAAGACCCAATTCGAGCGCACGATCGCAGGCAGCTGCCAGCTCGCCCGTTGGGATGACGCAAGCTGCACGAGCCAACAGGTCGGACGCAACACCGCGCGTCATGCGACAAGCGAGCATCAAGTCTTCGGCGACAGCCTCGCGCTGCGACAGATATTCGGCCTCGAACGCCGTCGCGTCATCGTCACGTTGCACCAGACGCACGCGGTACGCATCGCCTCGAGAAGACACGCCGGGGAACAAACCTGCAAGACGGTCGAAATCCTCGTCGTCGAGCATGCCCGCGGCAGAACGACCCAGGCCCAGGTAGCCCTGTCCGGTCCAGTAGGCAATGTTATGGGCGCACTCATGGCCGTCGAGCGCGTAGCTCGCCACCTCATACGGATGATAGCCGGCCGCACCCAGGCGCTCACGCGCCGCGTCCATGCACGAAGCCTGAAAATCCTCATCGGGCTCGAGCGACTCGTCACGGCACGCCATGCGATAAAGGGGCGTCCCCTCCTCAAGCGTGAGCGGGTAGATCGACACATGATGCGGCGCCGCCGCCAGCACGCCATCGAGCGTGCTCCGCCAGCTTGCGGCCGTCTGCCCGGGAAGGCCGCACATCAGGTCGCACGACACATCGAGGCCAACTTCCTTCACCGTCGCGATAGCCGCAAGTGCCCGATTAGCATCGTGAATGCGGCCAATAGCAGCCAGCTCGGTATTGTCGAGGGTTTGCACGCCCAGAGAGATGCGCGTGACACCCGCCTCGGCAAGCGCGGTGGCGAGCTCGACGGTCAGCGACTCAGGATTGGCTTCGCAAGTAAATTCAACGGGCTTGCACCACATGGAGATACGACGGGCAAGTTTCACCAGGCGCTCCCCAGCCAGTGAGGGCGTGCCGCCGCCAATATAGACCGTGCGGACCTGCGCAAGCGCCCCGGCGTCGCCAAAGGAATCGAGGCGCGCATACAGCTGCTCAAAATAGGAATCGAGCGCAGCATCCAAATCACACAGAGCAAAGCTGCGCGAGTCAAAGTCGCAATAGCGGCATTTTTGAGCGCAAAAAGGCACGTGCACGTACAGCGCGGTAACGGCCACCCTTAAGCCTCCAGCGGATGAGCGGGCACCGACTCACCGGCGGCAAGCGCGGCCTCGCAGGCCACCACATCGCGCTCGATATCATCGACCAGCGACATGAACTCCTCGTACGTAGAGCAACGCACCACCTGAGCGCGCCAGGCGGCGGCATGGGGCATGCCTTTTAAGTACCAGCTTGCGTACGTGCGGGCGCGCGACATGAGAGGCAAGAGCTCATGCGTCAGCGTTAGGTGCTCACGCAGAGCGTCCAGGCGCTCGAGCGAGGAGCGAGAAGGAACCGGCGTGCCATCGAGTGCAAGGGCTCGGGCATCGCCGAACACCCACGGATTGCCGTAGATGCCGCGCGCGATAAACACCGCGCTGGCACCCGAGCCGTGCAGATGCTCAGCAGCGTCCTCGGCCGAGAACACATCGCCCGAACCAATCACGGGAATCTCGACAGAATCGGCAACCTCATCGACGACCGACCAGTCGGCCTGGCCCGTGTAGAGCTGCGTGGCGCAACGACCATGCACGGCGACTGCGGCAGCCCCTGCACTCTCAAGCATCTGGGCAAATGTCGCGGCATTACGGTCCTCGGCATAAAATCCCTTGCGAATCTTGACGGTCACGGGCACGTGCGCCGCGCCCACCGTGGCCTCGACGATCTTCTCCGCCAGGTCGGGCGTGCGCATGAGCGCCGAACCCTCGCCCTTGGTGACAACCTTGCGGGCGGGGCATGCCATATTGATATCGATGAGCGACAGGCGATCGCCAACGCGCTCCTCGACGGCGGCGACGGCGCTCGCAAACTGCTCGGGCTTGGAGCCAAAGAGCTGCACGCAAATCTGCTGCTCCTCGTCGGCCGGTAGCACCAGGCGCCAGGTCTTGTTGCTGGCATAGGCAAGACCCGCCACGCTCACCATCTCGCTGTAGGCAAGGTTGGCACCGCGGCGGCGACACATGATGCGATAGGCGGGGTCGGTCACGCCCGCCATGGGAGCCATAAGGAACGGCTGCTCGGCATAGGCACCCAGCAGCCGCTTGCTGTATTCAGAAAGCGCCATGGACCTACTCGTCCACCTTGAGGATCGCCATAAAGGCCTCCTGCGGGACCTCGACCGATCCGATGGCCTTCATACGCTTCTTGCCCTCTTTCTGCTTCTCGAGCAGCTTGCGCTTACGCGAGATATCGCCGCCGTAGCACTTAGCAAGAACGTCCTTGCGACGCGCCTTGACGGTGGAACGGGCGATGATCTTGTTGCCGATAGCACCCTGGATGGGCACCTCGAACAGCTGACGCGGGATGATCTCCTTGAGCTTGTCGCACAGGCCACGGGCCAGGCCATATGCCTTGTCCTTATGGACGATAAACGAAAGCGCGTCCACCTCGTCGCCCGAAAGCAAAATATCGAGCTTCACGAGCTCGGAGGGACGGTACTCGTTGAACTCGTAGTCGAGCGAGGCATAGCCCTTGGTGCGGCTCTTGAGCTGATCGAAGAAGTCCAAGATGAGCTCGGCGAGCGGCATATCGAAGCGCATCTCGACCGATTTGCTCGTCAGGTGGATCATGTCGGTTGTGACGCCGCGGTGCTCGATGGCGAGCTGCATGACGGCACCCGTGTACTCAGGTGGGCAGATGATCTTTGCCTTGAGGTAGGGTTCCTCGATACGATCGATGCGTGTGGCCTCGGGAAGGTCCTGCGGACTGCGGACATCGATCATTTCGCCGTCGGTCTTGTAGACGTGATAGTCAACCGAGGGACTCGTGGCAATGAGGTCCAGGTTGAACTCGCGCTCCAGGCGTTCCTTGACGACTTCCATGTGCAGCAGGCCCAGGAAGCCCACGCGGAAGCCAAAGCCGAGCGCCACCGAGGTCTCGGGCTCCCACACCAACGACGGGTCGTTGACGTGCAGTTTATCGAGCGCGTCACGCAGGTTCTCGTAGTCCTTGTTGTCGATCGGGAACAGGCCCGTATAGACCATGGGCTTGGCCTCGCGATAACCGGGAAGCGGCTCGGGGCAGGGGTTCGACGCCCACGTAAGGGTATCGCCCACGCGAACGGCCTCGGGATCCTTCAAGCCCGTGACCACATATCCGACCTCGCCGACCGTCAGCGCGTCGACCGGGGTCTCGGCAGGACGCTTGACGCCCACGCCGTCGACCAAAAAGTCGCCCTTGGCTTGCATCATAAGCAGGGTATCGCCCTTTTTGATAGAGCCGTCAAAGACGCGCACCGTGGCGACGACACCACGATACTCGTCGAAGTACGAATCCAGGATGAGTGCCTTGAGCGGCGCGTTCGCATCGCCCTTGGGCGGAGAGATCAAAAAGACAATGGACTCCAGCAGATCGTGGATGCCCTCGCCGGTCTTGCCCGAGACGCACACGGCATCATCGGCAGGGATCGCCAGGTCATCCTCGATCTCGGTCTTAACCTCGTCGGGATGCGCCGAGGGAAGGTCGATCTTGTTGATGGCCGGAACAATGTCCAAGTTGGCGTTCATGGCGAGCGTCGCGTTGGAGACGGTCTGCGCCTCGACACCCTGGGTGGCATCGACGACGAGCACCGCGCCCTCGCAGGCGGCCAGAGAACGCGAGACCTCGTAGGTAAAGTCAACGTGGCCCGGCGTATCGATCAGATTGAACTGATACGTCTCACCATCGTCGGCGTCATAGGAAACGCGGACGGCATTGGACTTGATCGTAATGCCGCGCTCGCGCTCGATATCCATGGTGTCGAGCAGCTGCGACTCCATGTCGCGTTCGTCGACGGTATGGGTGAGCTCGAGGATGCGGTCACTGATCGTGGACTTGCCATGGTCGATGTGCGCAACGATCGAGAAGTTGCGGATGTGGGAAATGTCAATTGAAGTATTCATGCGGACTATCTTACCCGAGCGGTACAAAAAATGGAGCCTGTTCCATAAAACAGGCTCCATTTATGCGCGTAATCTGTGTGGTGTGAAATTTACAACTTAGGCGTTGATGCTGTTCACGAGCTTGGCAAGACCGGACTTGCGGTTGGAAGCCTGGTTCTTGTGGATAACATGCTTGGCGGCAGCCATGTCGAGACGCTTGGTGACGGTCTTGAGGGCAGCCTGGGCCTTCTCGGCGTCGCCCTCGGCGACGGCGGACTGGACGTGCTTGGTCAGCGTCTTGAGCTCGGACTTGACAGCCTTGTTACGCATGCGAGCTGCCTCATTGGTGCGGATACGCTTCTTCTGAGACTTGATGTTTGCCACTTCTGGAGTTCCTTTCGAGTTCCTTGCAAAAAATGTATGACACCTCTGAGACACGGTGAGGTCATGCAAGCGCCTACTATAGCACGCTCCCCCTCAAAGGGATAGAACGAATTTGTCAAATAGGCAGGTATCATCACGATTTTCTCAAGATGTTCGTAATCCAGAGCAAAAGCGCGGTCTCGGAATCTGCCGAACCCTTGAGCGCGAGCTCCACATCAACGGCACCCTCGAGCGCTGCGACGAGCTCGGTCATCGAAAAACGACGCGCCCAGGTAAGGTGATTCTTGACCTGCCAGGACTGGAGCTTGAGCGTTGCGGCCAGCTCGCGACCCTGCCCACGCGCGTCGAGCGCCTTGGCGACGATAAGCTCGCGAATGCGACCGCACAGCAATGTGTAAGTCCACACGTAGCTCTTGGAGGGCAGGAGCTTAAAGAGCTCGAGCGAACGCCGCATATCGCGAGCCGAGACGGCGTTGAGGAAGTCCCAGGGTTGGACCTCGGCCGTACGTACAATCCAGCGCTCAACATCGGCAAGTTCAATCTGGGGCGACTCGACCATCTGGGCAAGCTTAGTCAAGTCGTTATCGAGCATGCGCGTGTTTTCGCCCGAACGCGAGACGAGCTCCTCGGCGGCCGCCGTCGAAATCGACTTACCGCGCTGCGTCGCCATCTGCTGAACACGGCGCGGCAGTTCCCAGCGCTTGGCACCCGAGCAATCGACGATAGCCTTCTTGTCGATCTTGGCGATTGCCTTATACAGGCGCGTATTCTTGGCAAGTGAGTCGGCGATGATGAGGCAGACCGTTGTGGGGCTGGGACTCGCCAGATACCCAACGAGCGGCTCCGAGACCGCCTTAGCGAGCTTTGAGCAGCCATCGAGGATTACCAGACGAAACTCGCTGCCCATCGGAAAGGTGTTAAGCGATCCGATAATGGACTCGATATCGGGGTCCTTGGTCATGTCTCGCTCGTCGAGGTTGAACTCGACCATACCCGACTTTTCCAGACGCGCTTTCATACGCGAGACGGCGTGGTCGCGCTTAACTCCGTCGGTACCGACGATCAGATATGCCGGCAGCAAACCGGTTTCGGACATTGCGCTCCCCTCCCGCAGGCCTTCCTATTCGTTCCGTGCCATTCTAGCCCAGGGGCCCACCACACGCCAACGACGTCGTCACGGTCGCTGGCATCGCATCGCAAAGCCATTCGCAGTCGGTGTGACGGTAATGTCGCCGTGTTCGATGGTACACGCGAAATCACCACCCGCTTCCTTAACGGCATCGATGCAGGCATCGGACGGATGGCCGTATCGATTCCCCTCACCGGCGCTTGCGAGGGAAAGCTCGGGCTTCAGGACGTCCAGCAACTCGCCATCGACTGAAACCTTGGAGCCGTGATGCCCAAGTTTAAGGACATCGATATCCCCCACCTCCTGCACGAATTCCCGCTCTTGGTCGAGCTCGGCATCACCGGTGAGAAGTATTCGCAGGCCCTTGCCTTCCTGAACATAAGAGAGCAGCAGGACAAGCGAGTCCTCATTTCCCTCGCCATCCACGGACTCGAATGGCCACATCACGCGAGCGCAAAATGAGCCGATATCGACCGTATCCCCACGGCGCACCTGCCGATACTCCACGCCAGGTCGGTTCAATACCTCGGCAGGAGCATCCTCCAGCGCATCCGCCGCCACGGCAATCGTTCCGACCGAAAACTGTTCGAGCACGGCAGGCAAACCACCCCAGTGGTCCTCATCCCAATGCGTCACAAAAACGGCATCGATATGGTGCACGTTATTGCGAACCAACGCCGCAACCACACGCTCGTCGAGCCCGCAGTCGACAAGTGCAACTGCGCCGCCTTGGCGGATAAGAATCGCATCGGCCTGGCCCACATCGAGCACCGTCACCGAAGGCGGAGCGAATCGATCCCAATAGACGTACGGAATCGCAGCCAAGAGCATCAGGCATGCAAGCCCCACCGCCATAGGACGTGCACGGGGACGCGGCCACCAGACCAGCAGAACCGCCAGAAAACACGGCACTAGGTAAATCCACATGCTATCGGGCGGCACGCTCACGGATGCACCCGGCATGGCGGCAAACAGCTGCTCGAAGAACAGCGCGCAACGGGCGGCAATCATGGGCACAACGAGCGCCCAAGTCCGCAACGGTCCCACGAGCGAAAAGGGAGCCAGCACGATCGACACAGCGAGCAGTACGCTCACCACCGGACCGATGACCGCATTTGCCAGCGGAGCAATGAGCGAGAACGTACCGAAGGCAGGATTGGTAATGGGAAGTGTCGCCAGTTGCGAGCACAGCGTGACGGAAAGCATGCTGGCAACGCCCGATGGCACACCCAGCTCACCCAAAGCGTAGGTCGCATAGGGGCAAAAGCACAGAATGGCTAAGACGCTGGCGCATGAAAGCTGAAAGCCCATCTCGAACAGCACCGTCGGCCGCAGTAGCACAAAGATGGACATGGTTACGAAGAGTGCCGAAAGGCCGTGCCGACGACGCCCCGCGCCGTTTACGACAAGCGTCGCGAACACCATGCAGCACGCACGCACGGCCGAGGGAGACGCGCCCGTAAAGGCAGCATAGCCCACAAGCGTTATCGCCAATATCGCCCGCTGAAGACCACGTGAGCACCGAGTCTTTTGCAATACACCCTCGATAACAAACCCCACGATAGCCAAATGGCTGCCCGAGACGGCGATAAGATGCGCCGTTCCCGTCACAGAAAACCAGTCGCCCGCCGGCTGGGCGCGCAGCTCGGCCGAACGACCGCAGACGACACCGGCTATGAGCGCACGCGCCGGGTCTGTCGCAGGCGCGATGGACGCAAGCAGCCCATTTCTCAGCCGAAGCAGCGGCACCGGAGAGCCTTCATCGACTGACACAATCCGAACGGCTTTAACCTTGCGCACCTCGCCTCGGAGCACACGCGATCGTCCATATGCATCGTTCTCAAAACGTGAAACGCGACCGATAACACGCACGTGCGCCCCGACCTTGAGCTCACGATCACACGATAGGCGAACCGTTGCCAAGTTCTTACCGTCCGCGCGTGCCTCGCAGGTATAGGAATACACGTCGTCGTTTATGGATGGATCACCCTGCACGACAAACTCGAGGCCGCTTGCCGCTCGACCGTCGAGCGCCCTCGAGGCGCTTAGCGCACCCACAGCCCACCACGCCGAGACGACCGCTCCCGCCACGAGACCGACGGACGCGGCATACAGCCACCGCTTCAAAGGGGCAAGCCTCGCACAAGAGTGAGCCAGCACAACGAAAACCGCTGCCGCAACGGGAATGGCCCATAGCGGCCCGACCGCCGTCGCCCGCTCCCTCAGCAGCGCATCAGCGGCTATGCTGAGCACCAAGGCGCAGCTCACGCACATGCCGGCACACAGGGTCATCGTCCACGGAATCAGGGGCCGCGGAGGCATCACGTGCTCTCGCTCGGTCGCACTCATACGCAGATGCAATCTTTGATTTTGGCAAGCTTCTTCTCGCCGATTCCCGACACGCGCATCAGATCGTCAACCGAAGCAAAAGCACCGTTCTTTGTCCGCTCATCGATAATCGACTGTGCCATTGAGGGACCGATTCCCGAGAGCGTCTGCAGCTCTGCCGAGCTTGCCGTATTAATGTTTACTAGGCCTGTTGCGCCACCGACGCCTGATGATGCGGAAGTCCCACCATCAACACCGGCTTCCGCAATGGGCACCTGCTGCTCCCCTACCGTTGGAACGTGAATTTTTTGTCCATCAGTGACCTTGGATGCACGATTAAGCCCCGTAACGTCTGCTTCGGGCGCCAGCCCGCCGGCGGCATCAATCGCCTGAGCCACCCGCGCCCCGTCTTTGAGGCGATATACACCGGGTGACACCACGGCGCCATCAACATCGACATAGACCTCTGCCGCGGCAGACGCCTTAGGCGAAGAGCCTTCAGATGTCTTTCCACTCGAAGCATCACCGGATCCCGGCTCCACTAACGTGCCCGAACCATCAGTGCGCTCAAACGACACACCGCCGGCACCGCCGCCAAAGTTCGCCATTGCCAGTCCACTCGCCATCGCAATGACGACCAGTATCGCCATCACCACTGCCTTATGACCGAGCAGTTTGCCCGCCCAGCGGTCCATCTTTTTGACTCGTTCGTGTTGTTCGCGCTGCGCCATAGCAAAACCTCCCAACACCATCGTGTCAGGAAACGAACGCCGCAGCTTCCGCACGTCCACACCAGTTTTCGCGGTCAAACCAAAAGCTGACCAAAACCTTGCGAAAAAATGTCCATTTATTCAGACACACGTCAGCGAATGAACATCTTGGCATCATTTGCCCAGATAGCAAAAGACCGACGATACAGGCGCATCGTCGGTCTATGCAGGCAATTACTCGTGATCTTGGTAAATCTCACGCGGAGCAAGCTCAGAATGTTTGCGTTTTAAGGTCTTAGGGGCCTTGTACGTGTTGCTCTCGAAGTCGATGTACTCGGTCTGCTTGAGCAGACGCTCAATCATCTCCTCGTGATCAAACAGTTCCCAGGCCTCATGCACGGCATCGAGTTTAGCGTGCGTCTCGGGACGGCGCGGCATAAACAGCGTGCAGCAGTCGGGAGCGGCCTCAGTCGAGATATCGAACGTACCGATCTCCTCGGCGCGTGCGATGATCTCCTGCTTGTCCGAACCGATGAGAGGACGGAACACGGGAATCTTCACGGCTTCGTTGACGGCCATGATGTTCTCAAGCGTTTGGGAGGCAACCTGCCCAAGCGATTCGCCCGTAACGATGGCCCTGGCACCCTCGATATGTGCAATGCGCTCGGCAACCGAATACATAATGCGGCGATACATGATAACGCGCAGGTTACTGGGACAGGTGACCGAAATCTCACGCTGGCAGTCGCCAAACGGCACCACGTACAGGCGGCCGATCTGGACACCCGGCTCAAGCGCACGGATGATATCCTGCACCAAATACTCGCTCGTATCGGGCGTCTGCGGACGACCGGAGAAATGCACCGGCACGCAGACCGCGCCGCGACGCGCGAGCATCCAAGTCGCCACCGGAGAATCGATACCCGACGACAGCAGCGTCACGACCTTGCCGGCAGAACCCACCGGAAGGCCGCCAACGCCGCGCTCGGAGCGCGCGTACACATAAACGCTACCCTGAACCACCAGAACGTGCACCATCGCGTCGGGGTCGTGCATCTGGACCTTTTTATCGGGAAACGCCTCACACAGCACCTCGCCAACCTGTCGATTGATATCGATCGAGGTGAGCTCATAGTCAGTATTGGAGCGCTTGGCGTGCACCTTAAACGAATCGAAGGAACCAAACTCGCGCAGCGCCTTCACAGCGGCGGCGCAGTACTCCTGCGGGTCGCGGTTGGTGTGATACGCCAAAGACACACGGGCAACGCCGGGGACGGTGCGGATGACACGCGCCGCCTCGTCGGCCTGATGCTCGTTAAAGGTCACGAGGATATAACCGGAAATTCGAGACACGGCGTTCACGGAAAAGGCGGCCAAGGCCGCCTTGATGTTATCCATGAGGATATGCTCAAAATGTGCGCGGTTCTTGCCCTTCAGCCCAACCTCGTGATAGTGGACTAGGCAGACGCGAGCCGCCATTTAGGCTTCAGCAACCTTGTGGCCGAGCGCCTTCTCGTAACGGGCCTCGTCGTAAGAGATGTCGCCGTCGACAATCTCGTCCATAGCCATCGAGATGGTATCGGCACCGGAAAGCCCGATGGTGATGTCATCAACATCCTGGACGGCAAGCACGCGGTTGTGCTGGCCACGCAGCATGCTATTGATGTCGCAGGCGCGCTTGGAGGCAAGCGAAGCGAGCAGGAAGCGGTTGTGATCGGTCTTCTCCAGAAGATCGTCAATGCAAGGCTTTACAACGGACACGGACCTCAGATCCTTTCATGCATATCGAGAACGCGAACGAGCTCATCGGTCGCGCGGTCGAGATCGTCATTCACCACGACGTCGTCGTAGCGGTCGGCAAGGGCAAGCTCATCGGCGGCGTTTGCCATACGCAGCTCAATCGTCTCGGGCGTCTCGGTACCGCGACCGACTAGACGCTCGCGGAGCACCTCAAGCGAAGGCGGCTTGATAAAGATCAGCACGGCCTCGGGGAAACGCTCCTTCACCTGCAGGGCGCCCTGGACATCGATCTCCAAAATCAGAGACGAGCCCGAGGCGAGCTTGGATGTGACCTCGCTCACCAACGTGCCGTAGCAGTTACCGTGGACCTCGGCCCACTCAACAAACTCACCGTTTGCCACGCGGCGGTCGAACTCCTCGCGCGTCAGAAAAAAGTAGTTGACGCCGTCGACCTCACCTTTGCGTGGTGCTCGCGTGGTAGCCGAAACCGTCAGACCCAGGTTCGAGCGGCGCTCGCGCACACGAGTGACGAGCGTACCCTTGCCTGCGCCTGACGGTCCAGAAATCACAAAGAGCTTGGAATCCTGAGCGCTCACTTATTTGGTCAGCTGCTCGAGGAGCTGCTCGCGCTGACGGACACCGAGGCCCTGGACGCGACGAGTAGCGGAGATACCGAGCTCCTCCATGATCTTGGCGGCCTTAGCCTTGCCATAACCGGGGAGAGACTCGATGAGGGTGGAAACCTTCATGCGGGAAGCGATGGGGTCATCGGAGTTGAGCACGGACTCGAGGGACTTCTCGCCCTTCTTGATCTGCTCGCGAAGCTCAGCGCGGGCGTGACGTGCGGCAGCAGCCTTCTCAAGAGCCTGCTTGCGCTGCTCGTCGGTAAGCTGAGGGAGTGCCATTCGTACCTCCAAATAGTTGGGTTATATCTGATTCAATAATTGGCATTTTAGCACGTAGAACGTACAAAATGCCTAATCGCGGCTCCATAGGTTAGACGATACCCGCAAAAAGTGCAATATACTGCGCCCAAAGTTAAGCCCCTGACCTGCGATTCCACACAAAGGATGGGAAAGTTTACGCAGGCACAGGGGCTATTTTGTGCTAATGAGACCCAAAAGTGGTGACTTAGGGGAATCTTTTACGCGACGTTTTCGACCAGCTCGGCGACGATGGAGTCAAAGGCGGCAACCGGATCGTCGGCACCGGTGATGGGACGGCCCACCACAATGTGGCTTGCGCCACGCTCGATAGCCTGGGAAGGCGTCGCCACGCGGGACTGGTCACCAAGGGCGGCACCCACCGGACGCACACCCGGAGTCACGATCAGGGCATCAGGACCCAGCAGCTCACGCATGTCGTGAGCCTCCATCGGTGAGCACACGATGCCATCGATGCCGTTGGTCTGAGCAAGCTTTGCCAAGCGGGCGGCCTCCTCGGCCACGGGAGACTCGACGCCGATCTCTCTCAAGGCATCCTGATTCATGCTCGTGAGCACGGTGATGGCGACGAGCTTGGCGCGGTCCTCACGCGCCTCCTCGGCACCCTCGCGGCAGGCAGCGAGCATAGCACCCGAGCCCAGGCCGTGGACCGAAAGCAGGTCGGCACCGGCAAGCGAGGCCGAGCGGGCAGCGCCGCGCACCTGATGCGGAATGTCATGGAACTTAAGGTCGAGGAAGACCTTAAAGCCAAGGTCCTTAAAGGTCTTGACGATCTGGGGACCCTCAGCGTAATAGAGCGTCATGCCGACCTTGAGCCAGGCGGCATGGCCCGAAAGCTCGTGGGCGAGCTCGAGCGCGCGCTCACGGTCGCAGTCGAGGGCGACGATAACACGGTCGCGGGCATCATTCTCTAGCATTCGAAAGCACCCACCAACTCGTTGATGTCCTTTACGCCCTGGGACTCGACCCAGGCCTCGAGCTCATGCGCGATCTTAAGCGAAGCGCACGGATCGACGAAGTTGGCCATGCCGACCGACACGCAGGTGGCGCCGGCCAGGATAAACTCAGCCGCATCCTCGCCAGTCATGACACCGCCGACACCGTTGATGGGGATATCGACGGCCTGGGCAACCTCCCAGACCATGCGCACGGCGATGTGGTGGCACAGCGGGCCCGAAAGGCCGCCCTTGGGCTTGGCCACGCGGGACTTGCGGGTATGAACATCGATGGCCATGCCTTGGATGGAGTTAATGACCGAAAGGCCGTCGGCGCCGGCAGCCTCGAGGGCCTTGGCGATCTCGGCGACGTTGACCGGCGCCATCTTCACGAACAGCGGCTTATCGGTCACCTTGCGGCAGGCGGCCATGACGGAAGAGGCGCCCTCGGGCGTAGAGCCCATGGCGGCACCGCCGGCGGCGATGTTGGGGCAGCTCACGTTGATCTCGTAGCCGGCAGCCCAGGGGCATAGCTCGACATACATCTCGAGCGCGCGCACAAACTCATCAACGGAGTGCCCGGCAACCTGACAAATAACCTGGCAACCGTCCTTGGACAGCTGTTCGAGCCACGGACCGGACTCGCGGGCAAAGGCGGCCACGCCGGGGTTCTGAAGACCCACGGAGTTGATCATACCGCCGGGAATCTCGGCCATGCGGGGCGCGGGATTGCCGGGCCAGGGCTCGGCAGCGCAACCCTTGGTGGTGATGGCGCCCAGCTGGGAAACATCAAAGAAGTTCTGGAACTGCCAACCGTAGCCAAAGGTACCGGCTGCGGTGTTAATGGGGTTCTGCATCTTGACGCCGCCGAAATCGACGGCCATGTTCACGGTACCCACTAGAAGACCACCACCTTGGAAGCATCGAACACGGGGCCGCACATACAAGCACCCTTCATACCGTCGACCGTCTCGACATTGCAGGTGTTGCAGGCGCCAAAGCCACAGCTCATCATGCGCTCGAGCGACACCTCGCAGTACACACCGGCCTCGGCGGCAGCGGCGGCGACCTTCTTCATCATGACGGCGGGGCCGCAGCTGGCGACGTAGTCGTAGCCGCCCTCTCCAAGCAGCTCGGCTGCCGGATCGGTGCAAAAACCGTGCGTGCCGAGCGAACCGTCGTCGGTGCACACGTTAACCGTGGAGCCCAGCGCACGGAACTCATCGACACCCACGGCCTTGGAAGCGGTGCCAAAGCCCAGGCACACGTCCACATCAACACCCTGCTCGGCAAGCATGCCGGCAAGACACAGCACAGGCGGAACGCCGATGCCACCGGCGACGAGCAGTGCCTTCCTGGTGCCCTCGGGTACCATCCAGCCACGGCCACCGGGGCCCAACAGGTTAGAGGTGGAGCCAGGGCCCATCTGGGACAAACGGCGGGTATCGTCGCCCACGACGGCGTACCACAGCTCGACGGTGCCGGCCTCGGCGTCGGCGCGGTAGAAACTCAAGGGCACACGAAGCAGAGAAGACGCATCGCCGGGGACGGCGATGTTCACAAACTGACCGGGCTTGAGCGCACTTGCAAGCTTGGGGGCCGAGATGACGAGCGAGAAGATGCCGTCGGCGATCTCCCGGTTCGAGACGACCTCGAAGTCGTGCATGCGTGCAGTGGAAGGTGTGGGCATAGACGCTCCAATCCCCCATGCGGTTGCATGGTCTAAACGAACAGAAAGCGCGGCACCGCAAGGGCGCCGCGCACAAAAGCGATAAGGCTATGCTAGCAGATGCAGCCGTCGGCGAGCGTCTGCTTGCCACCGACAAATACATCGGTGGCACGACCGGTGAGCGTGCGGCCGGCAAAACCGGAGTTCTCGGCGCGCGACTCGTAACCGTCCTCGCCAACCGTCCAGGTTGCGGAGGGGTCGAACACGGTCAGGTCGGCGACAGAGCCCGCCTTGACCTGAACCTGATCGAGGCCCAGAATCTCACGCGGCTTGATGGCCATGAGCTCGACCATGCGGCTCACGCTCATCTTGCCCGTGTTGACCAGCTCAGTGAGCACGAGCGACAGCGAAGTCTCGAGGCCAATCATTCCAAAGGGCGCGAGCTCGAACTCGCGGGCCTTCTCCCACGGGGTGTGGGGAGCGTGGTCGGTAACGATAGCGTCGACGGTACCGTCGATGACACCCTGACGGATTGCCTCAGCGTCCTCATCGGTACGCAGCGGCGGATTGACCTTGAGAGAGGTGTTGTAGGTCTCGTCCAGGTCGTTCTCGGTCAGGAACATGTGGTGCGGGGTGGCCTCGCAGGTAACCTGAACGCCAGCGGCCTTACCGGCACGCACGATCTCCAGGCCATGGGCGGTGGAGATGTGCTGGATGTGCAGCTTGGCACCAGTCAGCTTGGCGATCTCGATGTCGCGGGCGATCTGGAGCTCCTCGCCGGCAGCCGGCCAGCCCTCGAGAGCCAGACGGGTCGAGACCTTGCCCTCGTTGATCTGGCCGTGGCCGACCAGGTCCTCGTCCTGGCAGTGGCTCATAAAGACCTTGCCGAACATCTTGCCGTAGTCCATGCAGCGACGGAGCATGCCCGCGTCCTGCACGCCGCGACCGTCGTCGGTGAAGGCGACGGCGCCATGGGCGACCATATCGCCCATCTCGGACATGGCCTCGCCCTTAAGACCGCGGGTCATGGCGCCCGACGGATAGACGCGGCAGTGACCGACCTCGGCAGCACGGGACTTGACGAACTCCACGACGGTGCCGTTATCGGTGACGGGATCGGTGTTGGGCATGGAGCACACACCGGTAAAGCCGCCCTTGGCAGCTGCGCGAGTGCCGCTCTCGATGTCCTCTTTGACCTCGTAGCCGGGCTCGCGAAGGTGAACGTGCATATCCACCAGGCCGGGGACGAGGTACTTGCCGGAAAGGTCGCGGACCTCGGCTCCCTCGACGGCGAGATTCTCGCCAACCTCGGCGATCTTGTCGCCGTCAATCAGGACGTCAACGACACCGTCAAGCTCGACAGACGGGTCGACGACGTGGGCATTCTTAAGAAGCAAGGCCATTATCGGCACCTCCAAGCAGCAGATACAGGATAGCCATACGCACGCAGATACCGGCGTAGACCTGCTCCAGGATGACGGAGCGTTGCGGGTGGTCGGCCATATAGGAGTCGAACTCGACGCCGCGGTTGATGGGGCCCGGGTGGCAGATGATCGCATCGGGCTTCATGAGCTTCTCGCGGTCCTTGGTCAGGCCGAAGAGCTTGTGATACTCGCGAATCGTGGGGAACGGAGCGCCCTCAAGGCGCTCCTGCTGCACGCGCAGCATGTAGACGACGTCCAGCTCGGGCAGGACGGAATCGAGGTCGCTCGTCACGTGGTCGCAACCCAGAACCTCGGGCGCCGGCGGCAGCAGCGTGCCGGGGGCGACAGCGTAGGTCTCGCAGCCCATGATCTTAAGGGCGGGGATCAGCGAGCCGCAGACACGGGAGTGCGCGATATCGCCGACGACAGCGACCTTCAGACCGTGGAAGTCACCCTTGTGCTCCCAGATGGTGTACAGGTCGAGCAGGGCCTGCGTAGGATGGTTGTGCTTGCCGTCGCCGGCGCAGATAACGCTCGCGGGCGAGTTCTGCGTGACGATGTAGGGAGCACCGGCGTGCTTATCGCGAACGACGATGCAATCAATCTTGTAGGCGTTGAGGGTCTCGACGGTGTCGACGAGGCTCTCGCCCTTGACCGTGGAGGTCGAGGAGCCGCCAAAGTTGAGGCTGTCGGCCGAAAGGCGCTTCTCGGCGAGCTCGAAGGAGCTGCGGGTGCGCGTCGAGGGCTCGTTGAACATGTTGACGATGGTCTTGCCCTTGAGCGTGGGGACCTTCTTGATCGCACGCTCGTTGACCTCGGAGAACGCCTTGGCGGTCTCGAGGATGAGCTTGATGTCCTCTTCGGAGTACTCGGTAATGTCGATCAGGTGCTTATGGTTGAACGCCACGGTACTACTCACCTCCCAGCGGCGCGGAGCCCACATGGGAACCCGGCGCGACGTCGTTAATCTCGACAGCGGTGCGGCCGTCTACTTCCTTCATATATAGGTGCACGTTCTCCTCATGCGACGAGGGAACGTTCTTGCCGACAAAGTCCGGCGAGATGGGGAGCTCACGGTGACCGCGGTCAACGAGAACTGCCAGCTCGATGCGGCTCGGACGGCCCAGGTCCATGACAGCATCCAGAGCGGCGCGGATAGTACGGCCCGTATACAGGATGTCGTCCACCAGCACGACGCGCTTGCCGTCGACGCTGAAGGAAATGTTGGTAGCGTGGATCGCGGGAGCGAAATTGGTAGCGTAGTCATCGCGGTAGAAGCTGATGTCGAGGCTACCGAGCGGAACGTCGACGCCCTCGATCTCCTTGATCTCCTCGGCGAGCTTCTTTGCCAGAAGGTCGCCGCGCGTGACGATGCCGACCAGAGCGAGGTCTTCACAGCCCTCGTTGCGCTCGAGAATCTCGTGCGCAATGCGGGTCATCGCTCGATTGACGGCGGTCTCGTCCATGATGACCGCCTTGGGGGAAGTCGTGCCCATCGATCTCCTTCCTCACATGTCTTGACTGCTGACACAGTCAAAAAAATAGATGCCCGACCGCTTAAGCGGACCAGACACCCACAGGAAAGGCTGCTCTTTGGCAGCTATGTAATTCCATGCGGGTATCTCGTACCCCTTTAATGGTCAAGGGATAGTGTAGCCAACCTCGAGCTTAATTGCGAGCATAAATACAGAGCAATCCGTAAACGTGCGCAGGCGCTCCATAAACCTATATATATTTGTGGGACGAGCTTGAAAACACACGCACGAGCTGGCATAATCCCCTCTGCTGCACGCAAATCGGATCTACGTCCAGGGCCGTAGCGTGGGCACTATCGCCAAAAGAGGAATATCTCTGTGTAGATTGCGCACAGGGAGCGACTTCTGTGCTATAGTTCAGGCTTGTTTGTTAACGCGACATGTTCGTTTGTCGCCCAAGGAGGGTCAGTTATGTCCAAAGTTTGCGAAGTTTGCGGTAAGCACCCCGTTGCCGGTCGCTCCATCAGCCACTCTCACCGCGTCACCAACCGTAAGTTCCGCCCCAACATCCAGCGCGTCTACGTCGTCGTCGATGGTCACCGTCGCAAGATGAACGTTTGCTCCACCTGCCTCAAGTCTGGCAAGGTTGCGCGCTCCTAAATAAGGTCTTACCAACAAGTACCTCGGACTCTCCGGGTCAAAGACCTCGCGTTCACATAGAACTTACCAAAGGCGTCCTCCCCCACGGAGGGCGCCTTTTTGCACTCATTGGGGACAGACTTACATGAGTGTTTTCACGCATTGGGGACAGACTTAGATGAATGCTTTCCTAAGCTCACAGTGCATCGATCGGCCCCAATCCATACCTCAGGCCGCCTCGTTCCAGCCTGTGGTGGCCTTGGTTACGCTTGTAGCGCCGATACCGGTGATACGGGCAATTTGCTTGACCGTGAGATGGGCCCGCCTGAGCCTTAGCAGACAGGCATCGCGTTCGGGGCGTGGCAGGGCCTTGAGCAGCGCAGGATCAATGCTCGGCAGGGCCTCGTGTGCGACGGTAAGGGCATCCTCGTCGGGAATCCGTCGACGCGGAAGAATCTCAACTGACCAGATCCGCTCGGCAACTTCCTTAAGATGCTCGCAATAGCGACGGGAACCCCCGACAATATCGAGCATGGGGGCCGCATCGCAGATATCAAAGGGATCGTATCCCAGCTGGTATGCCTTGTAGCTTGACCAGCGGTAGGCATCAAGCGAGTCGAGCGCACCTTTCACGGGATTGAGATGGATATAATCGAGCAACTGCACCGCCTGCGTGTCCGACTCGACCGCGACCCGCGAATAGCGATTATCAAACAGGTGGCCCGTTCTTCCGGTTTTCCCATTGAAATACTTGGCATAGGCCGTCAGCGCGCACTGCATTGCCTTTGAAAGGTTGTCAAATGGGTCATCAACCATCAAATGGAAGTGGTTGTCCATAAGGCACCAGGCCAACACCGCCACGTCATGGCAAGCAAACCTGTCCGAGATGTCCGATAAGAAACGATATCGGTCAGAGTCGTCTTCAAAAATGATCTGTTTGGAGTTGCCACGGTCAAAGACGTGGTAATAGCCGGTGAGCGAAATTTCGCGGGCGCATCGGGGCATGGTCTCTCCTTTCAAAGCCGTACAGGCAACACCTAAAAGGAGAGAAGGAACGAGAAATGCTGAGCCTGTGACCTATTTATATACAATGAACGACAAAAACATGCCCAAAACGACAAAATGACAAATCGATGTCTGTCCCAAATGAGTGAAAGCACACATATAAGTCTGTCCCCAATGAGTGTAATGAACAAACAATGAACAAACTCCACACCATAGCCATGGGGAAACTAGGAATTCGCCCGGAGAAGACGTTCGGCTTTTAGTTAAATGGTTAAAACGCTTCAGTTTATTGAAGCGTTTTAGTGTGCCTTTTAGAGGAATCTGACCGTTCGCCGAATAATTTCTTGCTATCATGCAAGGCGTAGGGTAAATCTCCGATCGCAAGGAGACACAAATGGTGAAAAAGTCACCGGAAAACACTACTCCCGCAATTGTGGACAACGTAGAGGCGCTTGAGGCTAAGCTCGCTCAGATGCGAGAGGCCCAGGCGCTTTTTGCTACGTACACGCAGGAGCAGGTCGACAAGATCTTCTATGAGGCCGCCATGGCCGCCAACAAGGCTCGTATCCCGTTGGCGAAGATGGCCATCGAGGAGACCGGCCGCGGCGTTCTTGAGGACAAGGTCATCAAGAACCACTACGCCGCAGAGTACATCTACAACGCTTACAAAAACACCAAGACCTGTGGCGTTCTGGAGCGCGACGAGGCCTACGGCATCACCAAGATCGCCGAGCCCATCGGCATCGTGGGCGCCGTCATCCCGACGACCAACCCCACCTCCACTGCGATCTTCAAGACGCTGATCAGCCTGAAGACCCGCAACGCCATCATCATCTCCCCGCACCCGGCTGCCGCCAAGTGCACCATCGCCGCCGCTAAGCTCGTGCTTGACGCCGCCGTCAAGGCCGGTGCCCCCGAGGGCATCATCGGCTGGGTCGATGTCCCCTCCATCGAGCTGACCAACATGGTCATGCGCGACGTCGACATCATCCTCGCCACCGGTGGCCCGGGCATGGTCAAGGCCGCCTACTCCTCGGGCAAGCCCGCCTTGGGCGTTGGCGCCGGTAACACCCCGGTCGTCATCGACGACACCGCCGACGTGCTGCTCGCCGTCAACTCCATCATCCACTCCAAGACCTTCGACAACGGCATGATCTGCGCTTCCGAGCAGTCCGTGACCGTCATCGACACCATCTATGACCAGGTTAAGGCCGAGTTCCAGAAGCGCGGCTGCTACTTCGTCAAGCAGGGTGCCGAGATGGAGGCCCTGCGTGCCGCCATGTTCAAGAACGGCGCCCTCGATCACCGCATCCCCGGCATGGCTGCCGCCAAGATCGCCGAGCTCGCCGGCATCGAGGTTCCCGCCAAGACCAAGATCCTGATCGCCGAGGTCACCTCCACCGACCCCGCCAAGGAGGAGTTCTCCCACGAGAAGCTCTCCCCGGTCCTGGCCATGTACCACGCCAAGGACTTCCAGGAGGCCGTCGACAAGGCCGAGCACCTGGTGCTCGCCGGTGGCCCGGGCCACACCGCCTCTCTGTACGTGCACCCCGCCCAGGCCGAGAAGATCAGCCTGTTCGAGCACGTCATGAAGGCCTGCCGTATCGTCATCAACACCCCGTCCTCGCACGGCGGCATCGGTGACCTGTACAACTTTGGCATGAAGCCGTCTCTGACCCTGGGCTGCGGCTCCTGGGGCGGCAACTCCGTCTCCGAGAACGTTGGGGTGAAGCACTTGATCAACGTTAAGACTGTGGCCGAGCGCCGTGAGAACATGCTGTGGTTCCGCGCTCCCGAGAAGGTCTACTTCAAGAAGGGTTCCACGCCCGTCGCCCTCGACGAGCTGGGCAACGTCATGGGCAAGAAGCGCGCCTTCATCGTCACCGACCAGTTCCTCTTCAAGAATGGCAACACCCGCGCCATCGAGGCCAAGCTCGACGAGATGGGCATCGCCCACGACTGCTTCTACGACGTCGAGCCCGATCCGTCGCTGCAGTGCGCACGTCGCGGCGCCAAGCAGATGGCTCTCTTTGAGCCGGACGTCATCATCGCCGTCGGCGGTGGCTCCGCTATGGACGCCGGCAAGATCATGTGGATGATGTACGAGCACCCCGAGTGCAAGTTTGAGGACATGGCCATGGACTTCATGGACATCCGCAAGCGTATCTTCACCTTCCCCGAGATGGGCAAGAAGGCCTACTTCGTCGCCGTCCCGACCTCTTCGGGTACCGGCTCCGAGTGCACGCCGTTCGCCATCATCACCGACAAGGAGACCGGCATCAAGTGGCCGCTCGCCGACTACGCGCTGCTCCCCAACATGGCTATCGTCGACGCCGACAACTGCATGACCGCCCCGCGCGGCCTGACCGCTGCCTCCGGCATCGACGTCATGACCCACGCCATCGAGTCCTATGTCTCCATCATGGCTTCCGACTACACCAAGGGCCTCTCCGAGCGCGCTGCTAAGCTCGTCTTCGAGAACCTGCCCTCCAGCTTCACGAACGGCGCCAAGGACCCGCATGCCCGCGAGGAGATGCACAACGCCTCCTGCATGGCCGGTATGGCCTTCGCCAACGCCTTCCTGGGCCTCAACCACTCCATGGCCCACAAGCTCGGCGCCTTCCATCACCTGCCCCACGGCCTCGCAAACGCCGTCATCCTGACCCGCGTCATGCGCTACAACGCCGCCGAGGCTCCCGTCAAGATGGGTACCTTCTCCCAGTATCCTTACCCCAACGCGCTGCACAACTACGCCGAGATGGCCAAGTACTGCGGCATCGAGGGCAAGGACGACAAGGAGGTCTTCGAGAACTTCATCACGAAGCTCGAGGAGCTCAAGGACTTCATCGGCGTCAAGAAGACCATCGCCGACTACGGTGTTGACGAGCAGTACTTCCTCGACACCCTCGACGAGATGACCGAGCAGGCATTCAACGACCAGTGCACCGGCGCCAACCCGCGCTACCCGCTCATGAGCGAGATCAAGGAGCTCTACCTGGACGCCTACTACGGCCGCGAGCCTCAGGACTACGCCGTCTGCTAGTTTTAGCACGGTTTTTAACGGCGGGGGTGCACGGGTGTTTCACACACCCCCGCCGTCGCTTCTATCGCATCGTTGAAAGGATGCAACCATGCTGCTACCCGATTCCAAGACCGAGCTCGTCCGCCGTGGCAACAAGGTCGTTTACGACCTGGGCGACAAGATCGTCAAGGTCTTTAACGAGACCAAGCCTGTCTCCGACGTGTTCAACGAGGCTTTGAATCTTGCCCGCATCAATGAGTGCGGCATCCGCAGCCCCAAGGCGCTCGAGGTTTCCCAGCTCGAGAACGCCAACGGCTGGGCGCTCGTGACCGAGAAGGTTCCGGGCACCACCCTTGCCGAGAAGATGACTGCCGAGCCCCAGCGCTTTGGTGAGTACCTCGAGATGTTCGTCGACCTCCAGATCGAGATCCACGGCTACACCTCCCCACTGCTCAACCGTCAGCGCGACAAGTTCGCCCGCATGATCGACAGCCTTGATCAGCTCAATGCCACCACGCGCTACAACCTTCAGGAGCGTCTGGACGGCATGACCAAGGAGTTCAAGGTCTGCCACGGCGACTTCAACCCCTCCAACGTCATCGTCGGCGACGACGGCCAGCTCTATGTGTGCGACTGGGCACACGCCACCCAGGGCTCCCCTGCTGCCGACGTTGCCACCACCTACCTGCTCTTCGCCCTCAACAGCAAGGATCAGGCTGAGGCCTACCTGGAGCTCTACTGCGACCGCGCCGACATGCCCATGCAGGTCGTGCGTCAGTGGACGAGCATCGTCGCCGCTTCCGAGCTCGCTCGTAAGCGCAACGTGAACGATGAGTTCCTGAAGAACTGGATCGACGTCGTCGATTATCAGTAATATCTGAGCGATTTATTTCGCATCGGAGGCACAAAGGGAAACCCCGCAGCTCGAATGGGCTGTGGGGTTTCCCTTTTAGATATCGAGGATGCTACAAGATAAAAGGACGGCCCTACATCCCCCCGATCTGGAGAAATGCGGGCCGTCCCGTATATCGAGCTACAAGCAAAATCGTCGATTAACGACGGGCAGCCTTCACCAGCTCGGCAACCTTGGCGACGACCTCGTCGATCGCCACGTCCTCACGCTCGCCGGTAGCACGGTCCTTGAGCTCCACCGTGCCATTCTTGAGGCCACGCTTGCCGAGCACCACCTGATACGGGAAGCCCATAAGATCGTTGTCAGCAAACTTAAAGCCGGGACGCTCATCGCGATCGTCGACGACGACCTCGATACCCTCGGCGCACAGGCCATCAACGATCTGCTCGCAGACGGAAGCGCACTCCTCCTTCTTGGGGTCGAGCGGAATCACCGCAACCTCGTACGGGGCAACGGAGACCGGCCAGACGATGCCGTGCTCGTCGTTGTGCTGCTCCACGACAGCAGCGAGCGAGCGAGAAACGCCCACGCCGTAGCAACCCATGATAAGCGGCTTCTCCTTGCCGTCCTCGTCCATAAAGGTGGCACCCATGGCCTCGGAGTACTTGGTGCCCAGCTGGAACACCTGAGAGACTTCGATGCCGCGGGCAGCAGAGAGCGGCTTGCCGCAGTGCGGACAGGGATCGCCGGCAACGACGGTGACCAGATCTGCCCACTCATCGACGGTAAAGTCGCGCTCGGGGCAGGCACCGGTAAAGTGGTAGTCGACCTCGTTGGCGCCACAGGCCCACTGCTTGGACTCGTGCAGGCTCTCGTCGCAGACCAGACGGATGCCCTCGGGCAGGTTAACCGGTCCGATAAAGCCCTTATGCAGCCCGTAGGTCTGGAGCTCCTCGTCGGTCATCATGCGATAGCCCTTGCCAAAGACGTGCTCGGCCTTGCAGTCATTGAGCTCGTGGTCGCCCGGGACAATGGCCACGACCGGCTTGCCCTCGGCATCGATCAACGCCAGCGACTTTCGCGTACCGTTCTCGGGGAAGCCAAAGAACTTGGCAACGGCCTCGATGGTGCCCATGCCCGGAGTCTCGACCTTGGTAAGCGTACCGTCGCCAGGACCCTCGGTCACAACGACCTTGGTGCTTGCGGCCTCATCATCGGCGGCAAAACCGCAGTCATCGCAATAGACGAGAGAAGCCTCGCCGGCGTCGGCCAAAGCCATGTACTCGACGGAGGTATCGCCACCGATCTCGCCGGAGTCGGCAACGACGGGCAAGGCCTTGATGTAGCAGCGCTCGCAAATGTTAGCGTAGGCCTTCTTCATCTTGTCATACTCCTCCTGCAAGCTCTCCTGCGTGGCGGAGAAGCTGTAGGCATCCTTCATGATGAACTCGCGACCGCGCATCAGACCAAAGCGGGGGCGGAACTCGTCGCGGAACTTATCCTGTATATGGTAGAGGTTGACGGGCAGCTGCTTATAGGAGCGCAGCTCGTTGCGCACCAGGGCCGTGACGGTCTCCTCGTGCGTGGGGCCCAGCACGAACTCGCGACCATGACGGTCGTCAAAGCGCACAAGCTCCTTGCCATAGGCATCGATACGGCCGGACTCACGCCACAGCTCGGCGTCGACCATAATGGGCATCATAAGCTCCTGGGCACCGGCGGCATCCATTTCGTCGCGCACGATGTTCTCGATCTTGCGGATCGAGCGCCATGCGAGCGGCAGGTAGGAATACAGACCGGCGGCCTCCTTACGGATCATGCCGGCACGGAGCAGCAGGCGGTGGCTGGCGAGCTCAGCGTCCGCCGGATCCTCTTTAAGCGTCGGCGCATAGAGCTTAGACATATACATTGCTCGGGTCATTTATTTCTCCTCAATAAGCTTGTCGACCTCGGCCATGAGCGCGTCGACAATTTGGTCCTCAGCTACTTTACCAATGATCTGGCCATGCGAAAAGAGCAAGGCCTGACCACGTCCGCAAGCAACGCCCAGGTCGGCATCAGAAGCCTCACCGGGGCCATTAACGGCACATCCCATGACGGCAATCGAAAGCGGCGCGGCATAGTTCTTAAGCCGCTCGGTTACTTCCTCGGCGATGGGAATCAGGTTAACCTGGCAGCGGGCGCACGTGGGGCAAGAGACAATCTCGGGACCACGGCGACGCAGGCCCAGTGACTGCAAAATTCCCCAGGCGACCGGCGGCTCCTCAACCGGATCGGCCGTGAGCGACACACGCATGGTGTCGCCAATGCCTTCGGAAAGCAAGATACCCAAGCCTACAGAGCTCTTGATGGTGCCCTGGAGCTTGGTCCCCGCCTCCGTCACGCCCAGGTGAAGCGGAACGTGGGGAATCTCACGTGACAGGGCTCGATAGGTATCGAGCGTCGTTTGCACGCTATGGGCCTTGGCCGAAAGCACAATGTTCGTAAAGCCGCGATCCTCAAAGTGCTTGACGAAGCGCTCGCTCGACATCACGAGCTTTTCGGGCTGCGTGAGGTCTTCGCGCTCGGCGATATCCTGCTCAAGCGAGCCCGCGTTCACGCCAATACGAATCGCGCACCCAGCGGCGCCCGCGGCATCGATCACGGCATCGACCTTGGCCCAATTGCCAATGTTGCCGGGATTGATGCGGAGCTTGGCGGCACCGGCCTCAACGGCACCAATGGCGAGCTTATGGTTAAAGTGGATATCAGCGACAATCGGCACCGGAGACTCGGCACAGATGGTGCGGAAACCCTCGAGCGCGGCCTCGGTGGGCACGCTCACACGCACGATATCGCAGCCAGCCTGCGCCAGCGCGCACACTTGCGCAAGCGTTGCCTGGGCATCAGCGGTATCGGTGCAGGTCATGGATTGGACCACCACCGGCGCGCCGCCACCGATCTGCACACCGCCCACATGCACGGGGCGCGTCAACTCGCGAGGCAAAGGATGGGATAAAGACAATCCAAACACTCCCCTACAGAATAAATCGAAGGATGTCGGAACGAAGCATATAGACAAACAACAGCGCAAAGAGCGCGATGCCCACATAGCTCACAATCGTCTGGACCTTGAGCGGAAGCTCGCGGCCCGCAATCTTTTGAATGATCTCGATGACCAGCTTGCCGCCATCGAGTGGTGGGATGGGCAGCAGGTTCATAAAGCCAAGCGAGAACGAAATGAGGGCGGCAAACGAAAGGAACGTGGCAGGGCCGGCGGCAGCAGCCTGTGAGGACATAACGCTAATACCCACGATCGAAGAAGACTGATCGAGAATCTCCATCGTATGCTGCGGCTGGAGCAGGCGCATCACGCCCTCCGCTGTCTGCACGACGTAGGAGAACGACAGGCGAGCCGACGTGATGGGGTCTAAACGGACCACCTGCGTAGAGGCATACACACCTAGGCGCTCGTCCTCTTTGAGCGCAACCGTGGTCGAATGCTGCTTGCCGTCACGCTCGTACTCGATGGCGATATCGTCCTTACCGGCAGCCTTGCCGATGGCATCGTAAACGTCAATCCAGGTAGAGCACGATACTCCGTCAACCGAAAGAATCGCGTCACCGCCCTCGATACCCGCCTTGGCGGCAATAGACCCCTCGTCAACCTGACCGATCACGTTGGTATCCATCGGCACGGTGACACCCGCAATGGAATAGATGCTCATAAGGAGCAAAAAACCCGTCAAGATATTGACGATAATGCCCGCGAGCAGCATAAAGGCGCGCTTGAGAAAGCCTTGGCCAAGATAGGTGTGCGAGCGCTCTTGCGCAAGGAACTCGGCCTCGCTGCACGGCAGCTCCCACACATCGCCCACGGCAGTCGCATGTTCGCGATCGAAACGGCGACCATCAAAGGTGGTATAGCCTGGCGTGTCTCGCGGCAACGTCTGATACTTGGTGGGATAGTAGCTCGGCGAGGGCTTCTCCCCTTCCTCATACCAGGGCGCGATGGAGCCCCAGCCCAGCAAAAGGGCGCATGCCTCGAGCACAACCTCCTCGGAAAGCTCGAGCTCGACAGCAAGGTCGGCCACGGTCACGCGACCATGACGATAGATAGCCGCGAGCACGCGATCGGCGCACGAAACATCGGTCGGATCCATACCGCAGATGGCAGCGTAGCCACCCAGCAGCAGCGGGGTCACGCCAAACTTGGTTCCAATGCGACGCGACGTGTAATGGATGTCAAAGCGGCACGGCAGACCCAAAAAGAACTCGGTCACACGGACGCCGCAGGCACGCGCCGCCAAAAAGTGGCCGCCCTCGTGCAAAAACACGAGGACGGAAAGCATCAGCAGGCCCCAAAAGACCGATGAGAGAACGCTCAGAACAGTATCCATAAAACGAAAAAGCAATCCTTATGGGTTAGGAACGGGTTGCGGCGAGTACCTGCGCAGCCTTTTCACGCGCCCACGCATCGATGTCGCGAAGCTGCTCAAACGAATCGACCGCCTGCATATCGTGGGCATCCATGCAGGATTCCACAATGCGATCGATATCGGTAAAGCTGCAGCCATCGTGCAGGAAGGCATCGACGGCGACCTCGTTGGCGGCATTGAGCACGCACGGCATGGTGCCACCCGTCTTGCCGGCACGCTCGGCCAGTGCCAGACAGCGGAAGGTATCCATGTCGGCAGCATCAAACGTGAGCTGCCCCAGCTCGCGGAAATCGATACGAGGCGCCGGGGTATCCCAACGCTCGGGATACGAGCACGCAAACTGGATGGGAATACGCATGTCGGATGCACCGAGATGCGCCATCACGGAGCCGTCGGCGAACTCGACCATAGAGTGAATCTTGGACTGACGCTGCACGACCACGTTAATGAAATCGAGGTCGCAGTTAAACAGATGCATGGCCTCAATGCGCTCTAGGCCCTTGTTCATGAGGGTGGCGGAGTCAATGGTGATCTTGGCACCCATGGCCCACGTGGGATGCGCGAGGGCATCGGCACGCGTCACGTGATCGAGCTCGTCGCGCGTGCGGCCAAAGAACGGACCGCCCGAGCAGGTGAGCCAAATGCAGTGGGCCTCGCGCGGGTTCTCCCCCAGATAGCACTGGTAGATGGCGGAATGCTCAGAGTCGACCGGAATAAGCTGGCCCGGTTGCGCCAACGGCATAAGCAAGTCGCCACCGACGACGAGGGACTCCTTGTTGGCAAGGGCAAGGCGCTTATTCGAGGTCAAGGCCGCATGGCTCGCCTCGAGACCGGCGGCGCCCACAATAGCGACGAGCACGCAGTCGACATCGTCGAGACGCGCGAGCTCGCAAACCGCCTGCGCTCCAACGCCGAGCTTCGTTCCCTCGGGCAACTCCTGCAGCACGGCGTCATCGCCATGATCGACATCGGCCACGGCAACCGCCGGAACCGAGAACTCGCGGGCAGCGGCAACGAGCTCGGAGGTACTGGAGTTAACGGACAGCGCCGTCACCTGCAGGCGATCGGCATGCTGGCGGCACACATCGAGCGCCTGGGTGCCGATAGAGCCCGTACAACCCAGGATGGCAACGCGAAGGCGTCCATCGGGGCCATACGTCGTCTGGAAGGACATTACAGCACGCCTCCGATCATCAGCAACAGCTGCGCGGTGATGCAGCCGAAGATAAGCGAGTCGCTACGATCGAGCATGCCGCCGTGGCCCGGGATAAGGTTGCCGGAATCCTTGACGCCCACACCGCGCTTGATGCGCGACTCGATAAGGTCGCCGATAACGCCCAGAATGGACACGACCACGCCGCACAGCAGCGCATAGGGCAGGCTGAGCTTGTAGAAGTGCGTCGCCCACAGGATGAGCCAAATCAAAACCGAGCCCAGGATGCCGCCGGCAAACCCCTCCCAGCTCTTTTTGGGAGAGATCTTGGGAACCATCTTGTGCTTGCCGATACGGCTGCCCACGATGTAGGCAAACGAATCGGAGACCCAAAGGGACGCGCAAACGCCCACTGAAAGCAGGGCACCGGCAAAACCGGGCACGGCATCGCGCAGGAGCACGATAGCCGACAGCATAAAGCCAGTGTAGATGGGGCCCATGAGCGTTACGGCCACATCAGAGATACGGGTACGCGGCGACCAGACATACCAAATGCCCACAGCGAGCATCAAGGCAAAAAGCAGGGCATTCAGCAACATCGAATCGCCCAACGCCGACAGCGGAAAGAGTACGGCGGCAGCGATACCCATGCGCTCGTTAGCCATCTTGCCATCGAGCCTTGTCATACGGAAAAACTCATAGCAGCACAGGCCGCTCATGACAGAAACAAAGATGGCAGTGGGCACGATACCCAAAACCAGGCACAGGATAAAGACAACGGCATAAACGATACCGGCGGCGGCACGGGTAATAAAGCCCGCCAGCCACGAACCGGTGCCGCTCTTCGCTGCAGGCGCTCCCGCAGCGGCAGCTTTGCGCGCAGGCGTCTTGGGAGCAGATGCCTTGGGACGATCGGACACGATTAAGCCTCCTCGGTCTTGCTCAGTCCACCAAACCTACGGTCACGGCCCTGATAGGCCAAAATGGCGTCGACAAGGCCCCAACGATCAAAGTCGGGCCAATAGGTATCGGTGACGTAGAATTCGGAATAAGCCACCTGCCACAGCAGATAGTTCGAAAGGCGCAGCTCACCAGAGGTGCGAATCACAAGCTCAGGATCGGGAAGGCCGGCAGTATAGAGGTGGGAAGCCACCATGTCGTCATCAATTGCGGCAGGATCGATCTTACCGGCGGCAGCGTCGAGTGCAATCTGACGGACAGCGCGGGTAATCTCGGCACGCGCGCCGTAGTTGACGGCAAGCGCCAGCGTCATACCGGTGTGATCGGCGCACTCGGCAAGACCGCGTTCAAAAACGTCGCGGGTCTTCTTGGGCAGCGCGGAAATGTCACCCAAAAAGACAACACGCACGTTTTCGCGCTTCAGAAGCGGCAGCTCGTCGATAAACGTCTTGGCAAACAGATGCATCAAGACGTTGACCTCATGCTGCGGACGGTTCCAGTTTTCGGTAGAAAACGCATAGGCAGAAAGCACGTCGACGCCCAGGCGCACGCAGGCGGTAATGATCTCGCGCAGCGAGACGATACCTGCCTTATGACCCTCGGTGCGTGCAAGACCGCGCGACGTGGCCCAACGACCGTTGCCGTCCATGATGCACGAGATATGGTGCGGAATGTTATTGAGGTCAAGGTCGGAAAAACCGACGCCCGCAGGGGCGTCGGCAAAGTACTCGACCAGTTTATGCTCGTCGTATTGCACCTTAGATCTCCATGACCTCGGCTTCTTTTTCCTTCAGAAGCTCCTCGACCTTGGCGACATACTCATCGGTGTGCTTCTGGACCTTAGCCTGCTCGCGACGGACATCGTCCTCGGTGAGCTCCTCATCGCGCTCGAGCTTATTGTTGAAGTCGCGACGGATGTTACGGATAGACACCTTGGCCTGCTCGGCGTACTCGCGGCACTCCTTGACGAGCTCGCGACGGCGCTCCTCGGTGGGGGCCGGGAACGGCAGACGAACGACGGTGCCATCGGAGTTGGGGGTAATGCCCAGATCGGAAGCGCCGATGGCCTTGACGATAGCGTTGATGAGCGCCTTGTCCCACGGCTCGATGAGCAGCATGTGGGCCTCGGGGGTCTTGACGGCGGCAACCTGCGTGACCGGCGTGGGAACACCGTAATAATCAACGGTGATGTCGGACAGAATGTTGGCATTGGCGCGGCCGGTACGAACCTTGGAGAAGTTATGCTTGAGGGACTCGAGCGACTTGTCCATATGGGCGGTGATGTTCTCTGCCATGCTTAATCCTCCTGATAGACGAGCGTGCCGACGGGCTCACCCGCGAGCGCGCGCTTGACGGTGTCCTCGCCATCGATGTTGAGGACCAAAATCGGCATACGGTTATCCTGACACAGTGCCGTAGCCGTGGAATCCATAACCTGCAGACCGCGGACGAGAACCTCGTGATAGGTAATCTTGTCAAAACGGACGGCATCGGCGCACTTGACGGGATCCTTGTCGTAGATGCCGTCAACCTTGGTGGCTTTAATCAGAATCTCGGCGCCAATCTCGCACGCACGAAGAGCCGCGGCGGTGTCGGTCGTAAAGTACGGATTGCCCGAACCGGCAGCGAAGATGACGACGTTGCCCTTGGACAGATGGTTGATAGCGCGGCGACGAATATAGGGCTCGCAGATCTCGTTCATCTGGATAGCGCTCATCACGCGGCAGGGAACATCGTTGTGCTCGAAGGCATCCTGCAGGGCGAGCGCGTTCATAACGGTTGCCAGCATGCCCATGTAGTCGGCCTGAGCACGCTCCATGCCACCGGCAGCGCCTGCCATGCCGCGGAAAATATTGCCACCGCCGACAACGACGCCGACCTCATGGCCAACGGCGAGCAGCTCCTTGACCTGCTTGGCAAGATGGTCGGTAACCTTGGGGTCGATGCCATATTGGCCGTCGCCCATCAGTGCTTCGCCGGAAAGCTTAAGAAGCACGCGTTTATATCGGATGTCGGACAAAGCGATCCTCCTTTAATTAGACTCTCAATATGATATCAAAGGCTCTGATAAGAGCCATGAAAAAGCAGGCTGTGAGTAAAACCCACAGCCTGCTCATTACCAGCTACAAGAGCTTATTTACTCGCCACGGACCAGACGGTCAAAGGCAACGACGGTAATGGTGTCGCCGAGCTCCTTGGAGACCTGCTCAGCGTACTTCTTGATGGTGAGGGAGCTGTCCTTGATGAACTCCTGCTCGGTGAGCACGGACTGCTTGTAGAACTTCTCCAGACGGCCAACAGCCATCTTCTCCTGGATAGCCTCGGGCTTGCCGGACTCGGCAGCCTGGGCCATGTAGATCTGCTTCTCGTGCTCGACGGTCTCGGCCGGAACCTGATCGCGGGTAGCGCAGATCGGTGCGACGGCGGCAACCTGAAGGGCAACGTCGTGAGCAAAGGTCTTGAAGGACTCAGCCTGAGCGGTCTCGGCCTTCTCGAAGGCGAACTCGACGAGGACGCCGATCTTACCACCCATGTGGATGTAAGAAGCGAGCGCGCCGTTCTCGGCCTTGCGGGCAGCGAAGCGGGAGATCTTCATGTTCTCGCCCATGATGTGAATCATCTCGGTGAGCTCGGAGGAAACGGTCTCCTCGCCCATCGGCTTCTCGAGCAGAGCGTCGACGTCAGCAGGCTCGGTGGTAGCGACAACCTCAGCGACCTTAGAAGCAAAGCCGGTGAACTTGGCGTTGGAGCCAACGAAGTCGGTCTCGCAGGAGAGCTCGAGCAGAGCGCCGGTCTTGCCATCCTCGGAGACGAACGCGGCGACAGCGCCCTCGTTGGTCTCACGTCCAGCCTTCTTGGCAGCCTTGGCAAGGCCGTTCTTACGCAGAACGTCGACAGCGGCGTCCATGTCGCCGTCAGCCTCGACGAGAGCCTTCTTGCACTCCATCATCGGGGAGTCGGTCATCTCGCGGAGCTGCTTGACCATAGCGGCGGTAATCTGGGCCATTGTGGTTCCTTTCAAAGAGATGAAAAAGAATTAACTAAGACTGATTTACTCGGCCTTGGGCTCAGCGGCCATCTCGGCCTCGGAGACCTGCTCCTTGCCGGAGCCAGCGAGGCAGGCGTCAGCCATGAGCTCGCACATAAGGGTGACAGCAGAGATAGCGTCATCGTTGCAGGGGATGCCGTACTCGACCTCGTCGGGATCGGAGTTGGTGTCGATCAGGGCGACGACGGGGATGTTCAGGCGCTGAGCCTCCTTGATGGCGTTCTCCTCGCGCTTGGTGTCGATGACGAAGAGAGCCTGGGGCAGACCCTTCATGTCGCGGGCGCCACCGAGGTTGGTCTGGAGCTTGGTGAGCTCCTTACCGAGAACAGCCTGCTCCTTCTTGGGCAGAACAGCCATGCGGCCGTCCTCGACCATGGCCTCGAGCTCCTCCATGCGGTTGATGCGGGAGCGGATGGTGACGAAGTTGGTCAGCATACCGCCGAGCCAACGCTGGTTGATGTAAGGCATGTTGGCGCGCTCAGCAGCGTTCTTGACGGCCTCCTGGGCCTGCTTCTTGGTGCCGACGAACAGCACATTGCCACCCTTGGCGACGTTCTTGACGAAAGTGTAGGCCTGGTCGGCGTCGAGGATGGTCTGCTTGAGGTCAAGGATGTAGATGCCGTTGCGCTCACCGAAGATGAACGGCTTCATCTTGGGGTTCCAACGACGGGTCTGGTGGCCGAAGTGGCAGCCGGCCTCGAGCAGGGTGCGGATATTAATCTTGGTAGCCATGTTAAACCTCCTGTGGTTTGCCTCCGCGCGGGGTCATCCTCCAAAACCAACCCGGACATGTGCTACCAAAGCCCGGGCACCACGGTATGAAGTAGCCGCGCGTGCGTGATAAAAACATGTTGCCGTGAAGCAACCCGATGAATGATAGCAGGATTGCTTCTTCCTGCCAACCCGCAATCAAAACCACACACCTGAGTGCGGAGCGGGACGTCCCAGCCACTATTCGCCTCGGGGATGGGCTTGAGCCACGGCACGTTTAAGCCGATCGGGTGTGAGATGCGTGTAGATCTGCGTCGTGGACAGGCTCGCATGACCCAGCAGCTCTTGAACCGAGCGCAGGTCCGCGCCGCCCTCGAGCAAGTCGGTCGCAAAGGTATGGCGCATCGCATGCGGGGCGATGTCGGCCGGAATGCCGGCGAGCGTCGCCAGCATATGAAACCGCCGCCTGAGCATGGCGGCACTCATGCGATTACCGCGCGCCGATATAAGCAGCGGATGCGGCCCGGTAGCGAGGTCACGGCGCTTTGCCTGAGCGAGCAACTCCGGCCTCCCCTCCTCGATATAGAGGCGCGTCACCTCGAGCACACGACGATACAGGGGGACGATACGTTCCTTGCCCCCCTTGCCCCACAGGCGCAACGTGCGTTCGGACCAAGCGATGGACTCCACATTGAGTGCTGCGAGCTCAGAGATACGGGCGCCAGATGCATAGAGCAGCTCGAGCATCGCCGCATCGCGCAGTCCCGCAGGCGTCGATGTATCAGGCGTCTTGAGCAGCGCCTCCACCTGTTGGGTCGTCAGCACACCGGGCAGATCGCGCGGGAGCTTGGGCGAGGAAATTGCCGAGACCGCATCGCCCTCGACAATCCCCTCGGCAGCCATCCAGCGATAGAGCGATCGGATAGCCGACAGGTGCGCCGCAAGCGTTCGGGGAGCCACCTGCTCACGCGAAAGCTCGGCAAGATAGCGACGAATGGTGCGCACGTCGGCAGCGAAAGCATCGATATCCTCGCGCTCGCACCAGGCAGCAAAGCGCTCCAGCCTCGAGCCATAGGCCGTCACCGTGTTGGGAGAAAGTCCCTCGACGCGTGCGATATAGGCGATAAACGAGTCGACGGTGTCGTACAGGTCAAAGGCTATGACCGGTCGCCTCCAAACAGATCGGGGCGAGTGGCCAGATAGGCATCAAGGGCCTCGAGCGCACGGTCCGCATAGGCCTGGTAGCGGTCGCGCTTGCTGCGGCGCTTACCATCCTCGAGTGGCGGCACCAGGCCAAAGTTGACATGCATAGGCTGATAGCCCACGGTGGCAGGATCGGTCGCATAACCCACGAGCGCACCCAGGGCGCCCACACGCGGCAACTCGACGCCCGCGGCACCGATAGCCTCGGCATAGGTGTTGAGCGCCGCGAGCAGACCTGTCGCCACGGCTTCCATGTACCCCTCGGTGCCGGTGATCTGACCGGCCAGGCGCACGCCGGTACCGGGCACGGCAAAGGTGCCATCGAGCACGTGCGGGGCATCGACAAAGGTATTGCGGTGCATGACACCGTAGCGGAAGAACTCAGCGTTCTCCAGGCCCGGCACCATATGGAAGACGCGCTTCTGCTCGCCAAAGGTCAGGTTGGTCTGGAAGCCCACCAGGTTATAGGCGGTCTTCTCCTTGTTCTCGGCACGCAGCTGAATCGCCGCCCAGGGGCGACGTCCGGTACGCGGGTCGGTGAGGCCGACGGGCTTCATGGCACCAAAGCGGATGGCATCCTTGCCCGTGCGCGCGACCTCCTCGGCGGGCTGGCAGGCCTGGAACAGATCGCCGCCCTCAAAGTCTTTGAGCACCACGCGGTCGGCCGTGGTAAGCGCCTCGATAAAGGCCTCGTACTCCTCCTTGTTGAGCGGAGCGTTGAGATAGTCGCCGCTCCCCTGCTCCTCGTAGCGCGACTGCGAGAACAGCACGTCCATATCGAGCGTGGAGGCATCGACGATCGGCGCCGCGGCATCGAAGAACGCAAGGGCGTCGCCACCGACGAGCTTCATGACCTCTTCGCTCAGCGCAGGTGAACACAGCGGGCCCGCGGCAATGACCACGTGGCCCTCGGGAATCTGCGTGACCTCGCCGTGCACGACCTCGATATTGGGACGAGCGGCAACTTCGGCCTCGACAAGCTCGGAAAACTTGACGCGATCGACCGCTAAGGCGCCACCGGCGGGAACAGCCGCGCGATGGGCGCAATCGAGCAGAACTGAACCCATGCGCTCAAGCTCGGCCTTCAGCAAACCAGCCGCGGAATCCGGACGGGTCGACTTAAACGAATTGGAGCAGACGAGCTCTGCCAGGTGATCGGTATGGTGGGCCGGGGAGCTCACCTGGGGGCGCATCTCGCACAGCTTTACGGCAAACCCGCGATCTGCCAGCTGGATCGCGCACTCCGAACCCGCCAGACCGCCACCGATAACTGTCACCTGATCGAACTGCATCTGCAAACACCTTTCTAATTGACACGTTTTCCATTGTGACCGAAGGGTGTCTGGGCGTGAAGGGCAAACTTGGAGGGCGCATACCTTCCATCCATCATGCGCTCGATAAGGCCCTCGAGTTCAAGCGAACCCAAGAGTTTGAGTACGCCGACAGCATCGAGCGAGACGAGCGCCGCGATGTCGTCGACCTTGAGCGGAGAGGCGATGAGCGCATGCATCACGGTCTGCTGCGTTGAATCCAGGTCGGCAATGCCGGGAGCATCGGGGCGCGAGTAGCGCAGGGTGCCGTAGATGCGTGAGATAGCCATCTCGATAGATTCCTCGTCGATGATGCAGCAGGCACCGTTCGCAATGAGGTAATTCGTGCCACGCGACTCGGGCGATAGGATCGACCCCGGCACGGCAAGAAGTTCGCGCCCCAAATCCATAGCAGCCTCGGCTGTAGAAAACGTCCCGGAAGGCATACCAGCCTCGGATACAAAGAGGGCTTGCGACAGGGCCGCGATCACGCGATTGCGGCGCGGAAAGGCAAACTTGCGCGGACCCATGCCCCACGGAGAGATCGACACGACCGCGCCACCCGTATCAAGCGTGCGCGTAATAAGTCCCGCGCTCGAACGCGGATAGACCACGTCAGCGCCCGTCCCCAACACCACGACGTGTTTGCCGCCAGCGTTGACCGCAGCCCAACCCGAGGCCTGGTCGCAACCGACCGCGCCGCCCGAAACTACCGTCACTCCCGCCTCGACCGCCACCTTTGCCGCAAGCTCTGCCACGGCAAGACCATACGGCGAGGCTTTGCGCGCGCCGATGATGGAGAGCGCGGGCGTCGAAAGCACCTCGGGGTTGCCGCGCACATAGAGCGTCTGGGGTACATCAGAAAGCTCCAAAACAGTCTCGGGATACAACGCATCACCTGGATGCAGCTCAAAGGTCCCCTCGGTCATCATTGGTCCCTCCTTCCCTGATACATCGCCGCCTCGAGCACGTGGTCCTGCGTCACCTGCTCGCTCTCGGCGACGTCGGCGATCGTACGCGCAATGCGAACCAGGCGCACGATGCCGCGACCCGTGAGATGTGTGCGCTTCGACAGGCCGAGCACACACTTCTCCGCCGCATCATCGAGCTCAAAGGTCGATACGACGCCGTCAATGGACCGCGTCTCGTCATCCTCGGCCTCGGCATCCGCATCGTCCATACGGGACTCGCGCCAGGCGCGAAAGGCGCGACCGCGCACAACGTAGTCACGTAACTCGGCCGACGACATGCCCTCCGCTCCCTCGATAATCACCTGGGGGTCGGGACGGGTCACATCGATCATCATGTCAATACGGTCGGCCAAAGGACCGCGCAGTTTAGACCGATAGCGCTCGACCATCGATGCCGAGCAGCGGCATGGCACCTCACGGTCGCCCAAAAAGCCGCAGGGGCAGGGATTACTCGCAGCCAGCAGCTGAAAGCGCGACGGAAAGGTAAAGGCCCCGTCGACGCGCACGATCCTCACATAGCCGCGTTCGATAGGCTGACGCAGCGTCTGCAGCACACCCGTGGGAAACTCGGCAAGCTCGTCCAAAAAGAGCACGCCGCCATGAGCCAGGCTAATCTCACCCGGATGCACCGGGCGTCCGCCGCCGATAAGGCCTGCGGTCGAAATACTGTGGTGGGGACTGCGGAAGGGCCGATGACCTGCCAATAATCCATCGATGTTCTCGCCCAAGACCGAATGGATGCACAGTGCCTCCTGCTGGTCCTCAACGGAAAGCTCGGGCAGGATGCCGGTCATACGACGGGCGAGCATCGTCTTGCCCGATCCCGGGGACCCGATCATAAGCAAACCGAGCTCACCCGCTGCCGCCAGCGCCATGCCGCGTTTGGCAACCTCCTGCCCCAGCACGTCGGCATAGTCGAGTTCGGGCTCAAAAGTAGCCTCAACACCCTCGGAATCCAGATAATGCCGCGCGGCATCGCCCATGCCGCGAGCAAGCTGAGACAGATGGTCGATAAAGCCGCAATCCACGCCCGCAAGCGGCACATGCTGATCGGACCTGCCGGCGATAAAGGACAGCCCCATATCACGCGCCAATAGCTGAAACGCCACCTCGCCCTTGACAGGAAGCACCGTACCGTCCAAGCCAAGCTCACCAGCGATAAGACAACGATCGAGGTTGTCACGGGGAATCTGTCCATCGGCCGCCAATACCGCGATGGCGATGGGCAGATCAAAGCCGCTACCGGTCTTGCGAATATCGCCGGGCGCCAGATTGACCGTAATGCCCGAGCGCGGGATCTCGAACCCGGCGGAGCGCATCGCACAGCGAATACGACCGCGTGACTCCATCACCTCCATACTCGGAATGCCGAGCATCTGAATACCCGGAACGCCGCCGGCAAGCGAGACCTCGACCGTGACGGGAATCGCCTCGACGCCGCGGATGCAGGCCGCGTGAACGGCAAACGTCTCGAACGCCATCACGACACCTGCCAATCGAACGCGTTGTACTGATGCTCGATCTCGGCGATATGCCCGCCACGAATGGTGACACCCACGGCATCGAAGCGAATCGCCTTGAGCGGATAATGCTCCATGAGATAGCAACTTGCGATGCGGCGGTAGCGGCGTTGCTTTTGGGCGTCCACGGCCTCCTCGGGAAAGACCCGCGTGCTGCAATCCAGTGCAACGCGTCTGGTCTTGACCTCGGCCATCACCACGACATCGTCGAGCTCATCGAGCAGCACCAGATCGGCCTCGCCCTCGGAGCAACGATATCCCTGCTCCAGCAAGGTGTAGCCGCGCTCGTTAAAGTAATCGATGGTGATCAGCTCACCCAGCATGCCCAGCTCGCGGGGACTGAGTCCCTTGATAAACTCGGGCGTCATCGCCCCGCAGTCGAGCTCGCCGTTTTCCCAACGCTCCTTGAGCTGCTGCGTCTTGCTCTTTTTGCTTGCGGCACTCATGGGGTCTCCTTTCCCGCACGCTGCATTGCCCCGATGATGAGGGCACCTTTCATGCGGGTAAGTACCGGAAGCAAACCAAAAGCTGACCAAATGCCGTCAAAAAACGGGCCGTACGCAACAATGGTGTTGCATACGGCCCGCTACCAGCAGGTTTATAAAACCCCAGAGGTCCCTGTCTCCACAATTGACCTAGAAAAGGCGCTCAGTCTGCAGAAAGTTTCCGCAAAAGCTCACGCGGTGCAGTGGACAAAGTCCATGTTTGCGAATGGCGTCGATATGCTCGGGGCTTGCATAGCCCTTCGACTCGGCCAGATGGTACTCAGGATACTCGGCGTCGTACTCGACCATCATCTCGTCACGTGTGACCTTGGCCATGATGGACGCCGCGGCGATGCAGGCGATTTTGGCATCGCCCTTCACCACATCGCGCTCGTTAGGAACGGCGCCCAAGGGGTTGCCATCCATGAGGACGCAGTCGGGTTCAAGTCCCGTATCAGCCACGGCGCCCGCAACGGCGGAACGGATAGCACGGGCCATGCCCATCTCATCGATATCCGCAGGAGCGATATGGCAAAAACCGATCGCCGTCGCCACCTCGGCAATCTTCACTGAGAGCAACTCGCGGCGCGCGGGCGTGAGCTTTTTGGAATCGTTGATACCCCAGACGCGCGGCTCCATAGGAAGACAGACGGCGCATACCGTCAAAGGGCCGGCCACCGATCCGCGACCCACCTCGTCGACACCAACGACCACCCCATCGCCGCCAAGCTCATGCATAAGCTCGTACATGTCATTGACGCGCTCGCGCTCGGCAAGCTCTTTGGCATGGCGTTTGAGGGCGCGTTCACAAGCCTTGATCACCTGCTGGCGCGGGTCCTCGCGATAATGCTCCACGAGGGCGGGAATCTCCTCAAACGTAGCGCTCGCCAACTCACCGGCAACCTGCGATGCCGAAACCGAGCTCGTCATGTTGGCCATACCAGGCCCTCCTTGCATGCAAATCAGATAAAAAGAAGGGCCACCCGAAGGTGACCCTTGTGTCCAAACGAGTGGACAGACGCTGCGATCTTCTTAGCGCTTCTCGGGGATGCGAGCAGCCTTGCCCACCTTGTCGCGGAGGTAGTACAGCTTGGCGCGACGGACGCGACCATGACGAACGACCTCGAGCTTGGCGATCTTGGGGCTGTGAAGCGGGAAGGTACGCTCAACACCGACACCGAAGGACATCTTGCGGACGGTGAAGGTCTCGCGGGCACCGGCGCCGGCCATGCGGATGACGTCGCCCTGGAAAACCTGGATGCGCTCGCGGTCGCCTTCCTTAATGCGGTAGTGAACCTTGACGTTGTCGGCGACGCGAACCTGAGGAATGTCCTCGCGGATCTGCTGACGCTCGATTGCGCGGATGTAATCCATGTGCAATTCCTTACTCTTCTAGAGGTGCCGTACCACCTTGGCCGGCACGTAGTTGAACAAACGTATTCGAGTATACACGCGCGGGTTTCTGCTGCAAGAACAATTTTTTACGCAGACAAAAAGACAAAACCCGCACATGATAACCGCCCACCTCACGAATGAGACGGGCGGTATGAAGGGGGGCTACGCTAGACGTCTAAACGCTAAACGCTAGGCGCAACGCTTGGCCTCGAGCTTGGCCTGAGCGGCAGCCAGGCGTGCGAGGGGCACGCGATAGGGCGAGCAGGACACGTAGTCCACGTCGGCCACGTTAAACAGGCCCTTGATGGACTTGGGGTCGCCGCCGTGCTCGCCGCACACGCCAAAGTGCATGCCAGGGTTGGTGGCGCGACCCTTTTCGACGGCCATGCGCACGAGCTCCAGCACCGCCGTATCGATGGTCTCGAAGGGGTTGTCCTTCAGGATCTTCTTGTGCAGGTACAGTGGGATGAACTTGGCCTCGGCGTCGTCGCGGGAGAAGCCGAAGGTCGTCTGGGTGAGGTCGTTGGTGCCAAAGCAGAAGAAATCTGCGTGATGGGCGATCTCGTCGGCGACCATGCAGGCGCGCGGTAGCTCGAGCATCGTGCCCACGGGAATGTTGAGCTCGACACCTTCCTCGGAGGAAACCTCGGCAATGACACGCTCAATGACCTCGCGGGTCTGGACATGCTCTGCCGTGATGGAAACGAGCGGAACCATGATCTCGGGGCGTGGGTCGACGCCCTCCTTGATAAGGCGGGCAGCAGCCGTGGCGACGGCGCGAACCTGCATGAGCGGCAGATCGCTAAAGACGACAGAAAGGCGCACACCACGCAGGCCGAGCATCGGGTTGGACTCGACCATGCCGTCGATACGACGCAGGCGGGCGCGCAGGGCAGTGAGCTCCTTCTCGGGAGCGCCGGCGGCCTCCTTCTTGGTGATGGCGACCTCGAGCTCGCGGGGATCGTCCAGGAACTCGTGCAGCGGCGGATCAAGCAGGCGAACGACCACATCGCGACCGGACATGGTCTTGAACATGGCCAGGAAGTCCTCGGTCTGAACCTTGAGCAGATCGGCCAGGGCCTGCTGCTTCACGGCCTCTTCGTCAGACAGGATAAAGCTCTGGATGATGTTCTTACGATCGCCCAGGAACATGTGCTCGGTGCGGCACAGACCGATGGCCTCGGCGCCAAACTCGAGCGCGAGCGCGGCATCCTCGGGGTTGTCGGCGTTGACGCGCACGTGGTTGGCGTGACCGTCGGTCTCGTCCAGACGGATCTCGTCGGCCCAGGACAGGATGGTGTCCAGGTCGCCGGTGAGCTCGGCCGAAACCAGATCAACGGCGCCGTCGACGACGATACCCTGGGTGCCGTCGATGGAGATGACATCGCCCTCATGCAGCACGCGGTCGCTGCCCTCAATGCGCACAACCTTCTCGGCCGCGTCGATATGGAAGCGCTCGACACCGCAGACGCAGGGGGTACCCATGCCGCGGGCGATAACGGCGGCGTGGCTCGTCTTGCCACCATGGCTGGTCAGGATGCCCTCGGCGGCGACCATGCCCTTCAGGTCGTCGGGGTTGGTCTCCCAGCGAACCAGAATGACCTTATGCCCCTCGTTGGCGCGCGCGACGGCGTCATCACTCGAGAACACGACCTCGCCCACGGCGGCACCAGGGCTGGCGTTAAGGCCGCTGGCCAGGGCCTCGTACTTCTTGGAGGCGTCGAACTGCGGGTGCAGGAGCTGGTCGAGCTGTGCGGGGTCGATGCGGCTCACGGCCTCCTCGCGGGTGATGAGGCCCTCCTCGACCATCTCGATGGCGATGCGCAGGGCGGCGGTGGCGGTGCGCTTGCCCACTCGGGTCTGGAGCATCCAGAGCTTGCCCTGCTCGATGGTGAACTCGATATCGCACATATCGCGATAGTGATCCTCGAGCGTCAGGAACACGCGCTCGAGCTCCTCGCCTGCGGACTCGAGGCCCGGAGTGTTCTTGAGGTCGGCGATGGGCTCGGTGTTGCGGATACCGGCGACGACGTCCTCGCCCTGGGCGTTCACCAAGAAGTCGCCGTAGAACTCCTTGGTGCCGTCGGCCGGATTACGCGTAAAGGCGACGCCAGTCGCGGAGGTCTCGCCCTTGTTACCAAAAGCCATGGCCTGAACGTTGACGGCGGTACCGAGCTCGTCGGAGATACCATGCTGCCTGCGGTAGATGCAGGCGCGCTCGTTCATCCAGCTGCCAAAGACGGCCTGGATGGCAAGGCGCAGCTGGAGCTCCGGATCGTGCGGGAAGACGGGCTTACCGTCGGCGACCTCGAGCTCGGGATACAGGGCCGCCTCGACGTTCTCGGAGAAGATGCCCTTAAAGGTCTCGACGAGCTCCTGCAGGTCCTCGGCCGAAAGCTCGGAATCGACACGAACGCCGGCGACCAGGCGGGCCTGGGTCAGGGCGTTCTCGAATAGGTCGGCGTCGACGCCCATGACGACGTTGGAGAACATCTGGATAAAGCGGCGGTAGCTATCCCAGGCAAAGCGCGGGTTCTGCGTCTGCGCGATAAGGCCCTGGACGGAATCGTCGTTGAGGCCCAGGTTGAGGACCGTGTCCATCATGCCGGGCATGGAGAACGGAGCGCCCGAGCGAACCGACACGAGCAGCGGATCGGAGGCATCGCCGAGTTTCTTGCCGCAACGGGCCTCGAGGTCAGCCTCGGCGGCAACGATCTCATCGAGTGCGCCCTCGGGCCAGACGTTGCCGGCACCGGAGTACTCGACACAGGTCTGGCAGGTAATGGTAAAGCCACCGGGAACCGGCAGACCGATGCGGCTCATCTCGGCAAGGTTTGCGCCTTTGCCGCCAAGCACGAAGTTCATGGATTTGTCGCCCTCAGTGACACAGGTGCCCCGGGCGTCGGTTCCAAAACGGTAAACCCTCTTGCAATCGCTCACGATACTTCCCCTTCCATGCGCTTACGCGCACGACCGTGGTAACGAATCGACCCGCCGGATGCGGGCCGTGAGGGAACTATACGGCGGGTTTTGGACAGGCTTGAGCAGAGGGTGCGCGGTTTGGTAAACGTGCTAAAACCGGCGGTAAACGGTAGGTAAAGGTGGTTACCTTATGAAGATACCACTACAGGGAAAGTGCAGGTCGGATGCGATGTTTTTGCTAAATCGCTTTACCATTTATCAGCATTATTTCCAAGTATTCTCTTTGGTTAGCTAAAAGAGCCCCGTCCCAAATTAGCTACCCAAACATCCTTGTCCCAAGTGAGCTACTTTTGTTGAGCGCGGCGGGCGGCACGGCGGGCCCTGGCTTCTTGGATCTCCTCGAGGTGGGCAATGATCTCGGAGGCGCTCTCCTCGATGGCCTTGCCATCGGTACGAACCACAAAGCAGCCCAGGCGTTTCATGAGCGCGCGGGCTTCAGCAAGCTCGCTGCGCACGCTCTCGGGCTCGGCATAGGAGCCTGCGACGGCACGAGCGTAGTCATCGCCCAAGCGGCTATCGCGAATTTCGGAAATCACATCGACGGTCGAAATCAGGCCGAACAGGCGCATCGGGTCGACCTCGTAAATCGACTTGGGCGGCTCCATGCCATGCGCCAGTGGGACATTGGCAACCTTGTAACCCTGATAGGCCAAATACATCGACAGCGGGGTCTTGGACGTGCGCGACACGCCCAGCAGCACGATATCAGCACCCGACAGATCGTCACAACCACGACCGTCATCGTGCTCAACGAAATACTCCATAGCCTCAATGCGATGGAAATAGCGGTCGTCGGTCTTGTGAATCACGCCCGCAACGCCCTTGGGCGGCACACCGATGAGCGACGACAACACGGCGAGCGTCGGACCGATCAGGTCGACCGAACGGATATGCAGCATACCTAGGTAATCGAGCACGCGAGCACGAAGGGCCGGGTCGACGATGGTATGGAACACGGCGATATCGCGATGGTCCGCATCGACGCGCGGCCCCACAAATGACTTGACCTGCTCCACGGAGGTCACCTTAGGCAGGCGTAAAACGCGAAAAGCCCCTTCATCAAATTGCCCGGACGCCGCAAGCACCACCTCACAAGCGGTATCACCGAGCGAGTCGGAGATAACGATAACGGTGGGACGAGCGGTGACCGGGCAATCCATGCGGGGCTCCTTTTGCGCTTATGCGCAAGCTGGCTTACTTTTTGCGGGCAAGCTCACCGATGTTGGCGATGCCAGAGAAAACGGCCTCGAAGCGGTTGAGCAGCTTAAGGCGATTATCGCGAAGCTGCTCGTCCTTGTCCATGACCATGACCTCATCGAAGAAACGGTCGATGGGCGCGCGCAGGGCTGCGAGGGCGGCAAATGCGGCCGGGTAGTCCTCGGCAGCAAGGGCGGCAGCGACAGCGGTCTGAGCGGCCTCGGAGGCGTCGGCGAGCGCGAGCTCGGCCTCACCCATCAGGCTGCGGTCATACTCCGCACCAAGCTCGGGCTTGGAGATATGCGCGGCGCGGGCATAGGCGGTCGCCAGGTTGTCGAACGTCTCAGCGTCGTTCTTGCGGGCCTCGTCGAGGGCGGCGCAGCGGGCGAAGAAGACGGACGGGGCGATGATGTGTACCGCGGAGACGGCGGCAACGGTATCGGCCGGGATCTTTTCGTCGCGGGCCATACTCACCAGGCGGCCATGGAAGAAGTCACGAACCTGCTGGGCGACCTCGGCGGCGTCGAACTCAATGCCCTGCTCGCTGTAAAGCTGCAGAGCAAAGTCAATCAGCGACGTGGGGTCGATCGGCAGACGGTCGCGCAGAATGTTGATGATACCGATAGCGGCACGACGCAGCGCGTAGGGATCGGAGGAGCCGGTCGGGGGCTCGCCGATGGCAAAGATACCGGCGATGGTATCGAGCTTGTCGGCGCAGGCCACGATGCAGCCAGCGGTGCCCTCGGGCAGCTCGTCACCGGCAAAGCGGGGACGATAGTGATCGCGAATGGCGTGGGCGACCTCGTCGTTCTCCCCCATCGCGGTGGCGTAGTAACCGCCCATCACGCCCTGTTGGCTCGTGAACTCGACGACGGCGTTGGACACCAGGTCTGCCTTGCACAGGTGCGCGGCACGAGCAGCGTCGGCGGCAAGTTGGGCGCCCAGATGAGCCTCGCGGGCAATAGCGAGCGCGAGCTGCTCGATGCGCTCGGACTTGGCGAGCACGCTGCCGAGCTTCTCCTGGAAGGCGACCTTGGACAGGCGCTCACGGAACTCGTCGAGGGAGATCTTCAGGTCCTCCTCGTAGAAGAACTTAGCGTCGTCCAGACGGGCACGCACGACGCGCTCGTTGCCGTCGATCACGCGCTCGGCGTTCTCGGGCTTGCTATTGGAAACGACCACGAACTCACGCGTCAGCTTGCCCTCGCCGTCATAGATCGGGAAGTAGCGCTGGTTGGTGAGCATGGACTCGCAGATGATCTCGTGCGGGACCTTGAGGAACTCCTCATCGAAGGTACCGACGAGCACCGTCGGCCACTCGCAGAGGTTAATGACCTCCTCGAAGACCTTCTTGGGCGTATCGACATGGCAGCCAGGACGGGCAGCCTCGACCTCGGCGATACCGGCGAGAATCACCTCGCGACGGCGCTCGGCAGAAAGCACGCCGGCGTCCTCGAGCACCTGCTCGTAGACGGCGGGACTGGCAACCACATGGTCACCAGGGCCAAGTACGCGATGGCCGCGCGTGGTGTTGCCGCTCGTCACGTCGGCAAACGACACGGGCACAACATCCTCGCCCAAAAGGCAGCAGATCCAGCGGACCGGGCGCACGAAGGTGGCGTGCTCGTGGCCCCAGCGCTGACTACGGTAGTTGGGCCACTGCAGGCCGGCGATGGTCTTCTCGCACAGGGCCGTCAGGATCGGAGTAGCCGGAGCGGAAGGAATGTTCTTCTCGGCAAAGACGTACTCACGGCCGTCGGTGTCCTCGCGACGGACCAGATCCTCGGCAGCCACACCGCACTTGCGGGCGAAGCCCTGGGCGGCCTTGGTGGCGTTACCGTCATCATCGAAGGCGATGCTGGCCGCAGGGCCACGCTTGACCTCGTGAACCTCATCGGTCGCGGTGGCGACGTCGGCCACGAGCGCAGCCAGGCGACGCGGGCTCGAGATCACGCGGACCTCGCCATGGGCCAGACCGGCCTCGTCGAGACCCTTGGCGATCATGGTGCCAAGCTGCTTGACGGCATTGTTCAGCGGTGCGGAGGGCATTTCCTCCGTACCGATCTCAAACAGGAAATCCTTAGCGTCTGCCATGGCTTACGCCACCTCGCCTTCCTGGTCGGCATTCTCGTTGACTCCGGCGACCTCGGCCATATAGGCCTCGCAGCACGCCTTGGCGACGGCGCGGACGCGCAGGATGTAGTTGGCACGCTCGACGGCGGACAGCGCGCCGCGGGCATCGAGCAGATTGAAAGCGTGGCTGCACTTCATGACGCAGTCGTATGCGGGCAGCGGCAGCTTGCGCTCCAGGCAGGAATGGCACTCGGCCTCGTAGTCGTCAAACTTCTGACGCATCATCTCGACGTTGGCGACCTCAAAGTTATAGGCACTGAACTCGCGCTCGTTCTCGAGGAACACGTCGCCGTAGGTCATGGGCGTGCCATCGGGCAGGTAGCTCCACACCAGGTCGTAAACGGAGTTGACGCCCTGGGCGTACATGGCGATACGCTCCAGGCCATAGGTGATCTCGACGGGCACGGGGTCGACCTCGATGCCGCCCACCTGCTGGAAGTACGTAAACTGCGTGACCTCCATGCCGTTGAGCCAGACCTCCCAGCCAAGGCCCCAGGCGCCGAGCGTCGGGCTCTCCCAGTCGTCCTCGACAAAGCGGACGTCATGGTCGTTGGGGTCCAGGCCAATGGCGGCCAGCGAACCCAGGTAGAGCTCCTGAGCGTTGACCGGCGAGGGCTTGATGAGCACCTGGAACTGATAGTAGTGCTGCATGCGGTTGGGGTTCTCGCCATAGCGGCCGTCGGCGGGACGGCGGCAGGGCTGCGCATAGCAGGTGCGCCACTCGGCGGGACCGAGCGAGCGCAGCGTGGTCGCGGTATGGAAGGTACCGGCACCGACCTCGGAGTCATAGGGCTGCATAATGACGCAGCCCTGCTCGCCCCAGTACTGCTGGAGGCGCAGGATGATGTCTTGGAAGGAAAGCGATGAAGCGTTCATGCCTCTAATATCCCCTCGTCGAAACGATTACACGGTTAGGTACTGTACTATAGCGTTTTTTAGTCGATAGCGCCGATACGGTTGAGCGGCCAGTAGCGCACAAGCGCCACGGCGATCAAGTCGGAGCGGTCGACGGGGCCAAAATAGCGGGAGTCAGCAGAGTTCTCGCGGTTGTCGCCCATCACCCACACACAGTCGTCAGGGACGGTGTAGGGATAGCTCACCTGAGCAGCGGGCGCCTGGACGGAAAGCGGCCAGCTCATGCCAGTCGTATAGTCCTCGTCGAGCGCCTGGCCATCGACGACGACCTTGCCGTCCTGCAGGTCGACCGTCTGGCCGGCCGTGGCGATGACGCGCTTTACCAGCACGTCATGCTCGGACGTGGCATCGGGGTTGTGGAACACCACGATATCGCCTTGCTTGACGGGCTGTCCGAGTTCGAGCGTCACCTTCTGCGCCAGAATCTGGTCTCCGATCTCGATCGTGGACTCCATGGAACCGGTAGGCACCACAAAGGGTTCGACCACAAACGAGCGAATCAAGAAGGTGGCGACCAGTGCGATTGCGACAACCACCACCCACTCAAATGCACCCTTTAGCACGGAATGCTGCGATGGAACCATTCTCACTCCTCGCTCTGCGAAAACGAAGCGTCCAGGATCTCCTGCGCGTACGCGCGCTCCTTGGGCGTAAGACGTGCCGTCTCGATAAGATCGGGACGCCAGCGACAGGTACGCTCGATGGCGTTTTTGCGACGCCAGGCATCGACCTTGGCGTGGTCGCCGCTTACGAGCACCGGAGGCACGCCCTCGCCATTGAACTCGGCGGGGCGGGTGTACTGCGCGTACTCGAGCAGGCCACCGTCCTCAGCGGTCGAGAAGGACTCGTCCACGTTGCTCATCTCGTCGCCCAAGGCTCCGGGAATGAGCCGTACGACGGCGTCGGCTACGACCATAGCGGGCAGCTCGCCGCCCGTGAGCACGTAGTCGCCGATCGACAGGCGCTCGTCGGCATACGCATAGGCGCGCTCGTCGACGCCCTCGTAACGGCTGCACACAAACAGCAGGCGCTCGCTTTTGAGCAGGCGCTCGGCCACATGCTGCGTAAAGGGCTCGCCGCAGGGGGTGAAGAACACCACGGTGGGCTTGGGACCCTCGGAGCTGATGGCCTCGATTGCCTCGGCAATGGGCTCGACCTTCATGAGCATGCCCTGCCCGCCGCCATACGGCTCGTCATCGACGGTGCGATGGCGGTCGTGCGTCCAGTCGCGCAGGTTATACGCCTTAAAATCAAAAAGGCCGGCCTTGCGGGCGCGGCCCAAGATCGACGTGGACATGACGGGCTCAAACATCTCGGGAAAGACCGAAAGGGTCTCAATCAGCATGCTGTCCTCCCTACTTATCCATATCGATCAAGCCGTCCATAACGTGGACGGAAATTGTTCCTGTGTCGGGAAGATCGAGCACAACCTGCTCGATCACGGGAATCAGCACCTCGCCGTACCGATCGCCCTCGACAACCCAAACATCGTTGGCGGGCGTCGACATGATCTCGACAATCGTGCCGAGCGAGCCAAAGCGCTCATCGACCACCTCGCGACCCATGAGGTCGGTATAGGCGGCGTCGAGCGAATCGAGCTCGAAGTCGTCACGATTTGCTAGCACGTAGCATCCGGTGATGCCCTCGGCGGCCGTCAAATCGTCAATGCCCTCAAACGAGACCAGATAGCCATCGCCCGTATCGGTGACGGATACGACCGTGCAAAAACGGTCGCGCTTGAGCGCCGGCGGCGTCAAGGCGACGCGCATACCCGGCTTCAATACAGAAGGAAGCCCCCGCAGCGGCTGCGCGAGGACCTCCCCCTTCCTTCCGTGCGGCTTGACCACACGGGCGATGTTTTTGTACTGGGACCTCAAGGTCCTAGCCCAGAACCTCTACCTCGACAGCAGTGTCGAGGCGAGCGGCCAGTGCACGGGCGAGCGTGCGAATGGCCTTGATGGTACGGCCACGACGGCCGATGACCTTAGCGACGTCATCCTCGGCGACCGAAACCTCAATCGTAGAGGCGTCGTCACCATCGATGACCTCAAGGCTCACGGAATCCGGGTCGTCGACGATCTGAACAACGAGATATTCGACGAGATCGGCGATGCGATCTGAGAGCATTGCCTCACCCTCGAGCTGTGCAGCGTCAACCTCAGGCACGATTTACTCCTCGGCGCCCTCAGCGGCCTCAGCGGCAGCCTTAGCGGCCTCGGCCTCTTTGGCGAGCTGCTTCTTGGACTTCTTGACGACGGTCTCGGTCTTCTCGCCCTCGTTGGCGGCCTTGACCAGAGCGGCGACGGCGTCGGTGAGCTGAGCGCCCTTGGACTGCCAGTCGGCGATCTTCTCGAGGTCGAGGTTGATGGTCTTGGGGGCGGTCATCGGGTTGTAGCGGCCAACCTCCTCGATGATACGACCGTCACGCGGGGCGCGGGAATCGGCGACGACGACACGGTAGTACGGACGCTTCTTAGCGCCGTGACGAGCAAGGCGAATCTTGACTGCCAAAGGAAACTCCTCCAACCAAGCAGCTTTAGGCTGCAACTACAAACAAACAGTTGAACATAATACGCCATCGACGCGGGCAGGTGAAGTCCGTGAGACCAACTTCTTCGGTGTAGTCGAGGGCAAATCCATATCTTAGACAAGAATTCGGGATTTGCAAGCACATACACGCACCCCACATGAGCTGCGCGGTATACTCATGACATGGAAAGACGCGAACATACATACGGTTATGAGGATGCCATGGGCGTCACGCCGCCTCCCTGGACGGGTCCGGCGGTGGGCCTGATGGACCTCGATGCGTTTTTTGCGAGCGTGGAAATGCTCGATCATCCCGAATGGCGCGGAAAGCCGCTCATCGTGGGCGGAGACGCCGATTCGCGTGGCGTCGTGTCCACGTGTTCGTATGAGGCGCGTCGCTTTGGCGTGCACTCTGCCATGCCCTCGGCCGAGGCGCGGCGCTTGTGCCCGCAAGCCATTTGGACACACGGGCACTTTGACCGCTACCGCGAGGTGAGCGCGCAGGTCATGGCGATCCTCGCCGACGAGACCCCGCGTGTTGAGCGCGTATCCATCGACGAAGCCTTTATCGATATCACACCGGGTCGCTTTGCGCCCGAAGACCCGCTGCTGGTTGCGCGGCGTATAAGCGACCGCGTGGCAGGGCTGGGAGTGACCTGCTCCATCGGCGTGGGCTGCAACAAGACGGTCGCAAAGATCGCAAGCGAGCGGGATAAGCCGTTTGGGCTGACCATCGTGCGCCCCGGAACCGAGCAGCGCTTTTTGGCCGCGCTGCCGGTATCTGCCATGAGCGGCATCGGGCGCTCGGCCGAGGAGCGACTGCGCCGCATGCGCATCTACACCCTCGGCGAGCTATCACGTGCACCGGAATCCACCTTGGCCTCTATTTTTGGCGTCAACGGCGAACGCATGCGCCAGCGTGCGCTGGGACTCGAAATCTCCGAAGTCACGAGCCTCGATGAAGAGCGCGAGGTCAAGTCGGTCAGCAATGAACGCACCTTTGCTAAAGATTTAACTGAGCGTGGGGATATTGAGGCGGCGATTGCGCTGTTGGGAGAGTCAGTGGGACGCCGCCTGCGCCGTCAGGGGCTGACGGGTGCCACGGTAACGCTCAAGCTTAAGTATTCGTATGGCAGCGGGCGTACGGCACAGCGCCGGCTGCCTCATCCGACCGACGATGAGAACATCTTCGTGGCGGTTGCACTCGAACTGCTCGACAACATCTGGCAGGATGGTATGCATGTTCGCTTAGCGGGCATCGGCATGAGCGACTTCGACCACCAAGGCGGCATCCAGACTGACCTGTTCTGCGAGATCGATGACCGCGGAGCCCAATCCAGCGACCGCCGCGACCTCTCCGTCGCCATCGACGCCGTCCGAGACAAATTCGGCGACACCGCCCTTTCCTTCGGCCGCCAATCCCGCTTCAACGATTAACCGCCTTTGGGCAAAAAGAAAGCCGGGCAGGTGCGGAAAACCGCACCTGCCCGGCGATATGCGTGAGGGTAGCTAAACCCCGTCTCAAATGAGCTACTAGAGGAGGTCGAGGGGAAGCTGGGGGGCGTCTCCCCAGAGCTTCTCGAGGCGGTAGAAGTCGCGGGCTTCAGGAGTGAAGACGTGGACGACAACCGAACCGTAGTCCATGAGCATCCAGGTCTTCTGCTCGCGGCCCTCGATGGAGAACGGATGCTCGCCGCAAGCCTCGGCGACCTTCTCCTCGATCTCGTCAACGATAGAATCGACCTGGCGGTTGTTGGTACCGGTGGCAAGCACAAAGTAGTCGCACACATCGGAAAGCTCGGTCAGGTCGAGCACCTGCACGTCCTCGCCCTTCTTGTCGTAGGCGGCCTGCGCGGCGGCGCGGGCGACATCCTCGGCGGCGACACCGCTCGCGGACAGCGAGGCGGCAGTGCGGTCGGACGTGGCAACGAAGCTCTTGTGCTCCACACCTTCAAGAATCTGCTCGTCGGTCATGGTCTCGTCGGCCATGGAATACCTCTTTCTAGACAGCCCGAGCTAGCGCAGCTGGGCGTAATGGTTGTAAATCGAAATAGCCGTGGGATAAAGATAACGCCCGGACTGGATCACATAGACCAGACCCTGCGCAAAACAGGAGAAGAACAACTCGTCGAGCGAGGACTTCCCCACCATCTTGCGCAGCGCATGGGCATAGTCGCCGTGACGGTTGGGCTCGATGGCATCTGCCACAAAAACCACCATATCGAGCGGCGTCATGTCGCAAGCGCCCACGGTGTGACGGTCGACAGCCTGGAAAACGGCCGGCGACAGCTCGGGAAAAAGCTGCGGAAGCTCATAGGCGGCAACTGGGCCGTGTAAAAGCGGCATCGCGGCAGACGGAGAGCCGGCAATCTTAATGCCGTAATGCAGAGCGCGCGTGACCAGCTCGTCGTCGGAGAGCACTTTGTCCCAGTCATGGATCAGGCCGGCGGCAGCGGCATCAAAGCGGTCAACGCCGTAGACCTCGGCCAGATGAAGTGCGGTCTCGGCAACACCCAGCGAATGCACATAGCGCTTGCGCTTATCCTTCATGCGAACATCGAGCAGCTCTTGAATGCGCTTGAGCAGCGCGCGCTCATCGCCCTCAAACTGATCCTCTACCGACAACGTAGTCCCCCATCACTCAAAATCTTCTTGGCCCAGATCGACATACAAACCGCGCTTGCGAATGTAGCCGAGCACAGACTCGCTCGTAAGATAGCGCACGCTCATGCCGCGGGCGACTCGCTTACGGATGTTCGTCGAGCTGATCGCCAGCGCCGGAATCTGAATATAGCGCACGTCGAACGGCAGCCCCGACTCTTTGATTCGGGCACGCGCCGTATCGATATCAAAGCCCGGTCGTGTCGCCGCAATAAAGGTAGCAAGCTCAGCGATTCGTTCGGCATCATGCCAGGTCACGATATCGATAATCGCGTCGGCGCCCGTAATAAAGTAGAGCTTTACCTGCGGCGGATAAAAGTCGCGAAGGGCATGAAGCGTATCGGCCGTGTAGGTTACGCCCGGACGGTCGATCTCGAACCGACTCGCCAAAAAGGCCGGGTTCGCGGCGGTGGCGAGGACCGTCATGGCATAACGGTCCTCGGCAGGCGTCACCGGCTTGTCAAGCTTAAAGGCGGGAGAGCCCGCCGGCATAAAGAGCACAGCGTCCAAGTCGAGCGACTCACGCGCCTGCTCGGCGGTCACCAGGTGCCCGTAATGGATGGGATCAAAGGTGCCACCCATAATGCCGAGCCTAAACTCCTGCCCGTCCTCTAGAGGAAGCTCGGGCAGACCGATTCCACCGCGCAGCGACATGGCTTACTCGCCCTCCGAGGTCTCGGCATCGCCCGCGGCATCCGCCGCATCGACAACCTCGACGCCTTCATCCGCAGCATCGGCCACGTCAATGACTTCAACGGCAACGTCCTCGCCAGCATCCTCGAGCTCCTCGTACTCCGAGAAGTCCTCAGCGCCCTCAAAGTCAAAGGCGCGCTGGCAAATGCGGACCTCGTCGCCCGCACGGCAACCGGCCTTCTCGAGCGCGTCGTCAACACCCATACGCGCAAACTTATGCTGCAGGTAAATAACGGCTTCTTCGTTTTCCCAGTCGGTCTGGATGACCATGCGCTCGATGGCACGACCGACCACGCGGAAGGCACCGGGCTCTTCCTGGACAATGCGGAAACGCTTCTCACGCTGCAGGCGGCGGCGCTCCCACTCATCGTCGCGCAGGTCGACCGGTTCATCGGAGACCGCCAGCTCGGCGCGGAGCTTGGCCACCTGCTCACCTACGGCAAGCATCAACGTATTGAGACCGGCGCCCGTCACGGCAGACACGGCAAAGAACATATGTCCATCGTCGAGCGCTGCGCGCTTAAGGTCGGCAATCTTGTCGGCCGTACCCGGCGCATCGCACTTGTTGGCGACGACGATCTGCGGACGCTCCGAAAGCTCGGCACCATACTGCTCGAGCTCGCGGTTGATGATTCGATAATCCTCGACCGGATCGCGATCCTCAAAACCACCCGTCATGTCGACGACGTGCATGATCAGGGCCGTACGCTCAATGTGGCGCAGGAACTGATGACCCAGGCCCTTGCCCTCGCTCGCGCCCTCGATAAGACCGGGGACGTCGGCAACGACGTAAGAATATTCGCCGGCACGCACCATGCCGAGGTTCGGCACGAGCGTGGTAAACGGGTAGTCGGCAATCTTGGGGCGGGCGGCACTCATGCGCGCAATGAGCGATGACTTACCCACCGAGGGAAAGCCCACGAGCGCGGCATCGGCCATAAGTTTCATCTCGAGCTCAATCCAGTGCTCCTCGGCCGGCTCGCCTAGCTGGGCAAAGGCCGGAGCGCGGCGCACCGACGTCACAAAGTGCGTGTTGCCCAGACCGCCGGCACCGCCGGGCGCCACGACGACGCGCTCGCCGTCGTGCACCAGATCGGCAATCTCGAACATCGGGGTCTGCGTCTCGGGGTCGAGCTCGCGCACCACGGTACCCATAGGGACCTTGAGAATCAGGTCCTCGCCGCTCTTACCGTTACGACGGGCACCCTGCCCGTGCGTGCCACGCTCGGCGCGGAAGTGATGCTTAAAGCGGTAATCGATCAGCGAAGACAGCTGAGCATCGGCCTGGATGACGACATTGCCGCCACGACCGCCGTCGCCGCCATCGGGGCCGCCCTTGGGGACAAATGCCTCGCGCCTAAACGACATGCATCCGGCTCCGCCGTCGCCGCCGCAAACGTTAATGCGGCTGATATCGGTGAACTGTGACAACAGAATCGCCTCCTACAAAAAAGAGGGAGACCCTTGAATCCTAAAACTCAAGTGCCTCCCACATATGTGCTCTATGAAGGGTGAATTACGCGTTCGCGAGCGGGCGTACGCTGACCCTGTGCTTGATACCCTTGTGGAACTCAACGGTACCGTCGACCAGCGCGAACAGCGTGTCGTCCTTGCCACGGCCAACGTTCTCACCCGGGTGGATGTGCGTGCCGTGCTGACGGACGAGAATCGTGCCCGTGGTTACCGTCTGGCCGGCATAGCGCTTCGTGCCAAGGCGCTGACCGCGGGAGTCACGGCCATTACGGGAGGAACCGAGTCCTTTTTTGTGTGCCATTGTGTATACCTACTCTTTCGTTACGAGTGTAATCTACTCGGCGACAGGAGCCTCGGCAACAGCCTCGGCCTCTGCCTTGACAGCCTTCTTGGCGCGGGACGTAGCCTGGACCTTCACGATCTTCAGCTTGGTGAGCTGCTGACGGTGACCCTTCAGACGACGATAACGCTTACGCTTGTGGAACTTGAAGACCAGCTGCTTCTCGCCCTTGAACTGCTCAACGATCTGAGCGGTAACCTTGGCCTTGGCCAGCTTGTCGGGATCAGTGACGATCTTCTTACCATCGTTGAGGAAGATAACCGGCAGGGTGACCTTGTCGCCCTCATTGCCCTCGATCTTCTCGACGGTGATGACATCGTCGGTGGCGACCTTGTACTGCTTGCCGCCCGTGTTAACGATTGCGTACATGTTTACTTGCCCTTCATGCATCAGTTAGTGCAACAGCCGAATATAGTAGCAGGCGAAAATACCCCCGTCAACGAGTATGTGGAGCAAATCCACAAGTTCGCACAGGTATGGGGCTGACGAGTCGGCCCTCGTCGTCCTCGCATGCTTGATTCTGACGCTCGACATCGTAGGAGCAGATGGTCACGAGGTCTTGCATACCGGTGGAAACAATAGGTGCATCCACGCCCGGGGTCAAGCCCTGCAACAAAACATCAGCAGCGGAAAGTAAAATTTCCGGACGCATGGAGCCCTCGTTATCGGCATGGGTGTCGAGCATGAGCACTAAATGGTCCGGGCGCTCCCCCGCCGTGAGCTCATAGCCCACGAGCGTGTGATTCAAATCCAAGCGCTTGCTCTTTTTGCCGCGCGCGTAGTCGATGCCATGGTCCGCGCGCAACGTGTCGATCGCACGACGCACCTCGTCGGCGCTTGCGGGCGCCTCGGGATCCAAGTGCAGGTCGATGCGATACGACAGGCGCGTGAGCTGCGCCGTCAACGCCGGCGTGCGCACGTCGATGTACGCCGCCTCGATGGGTGCCAGATCGGCCGGAGACGCCGCAGCCAGGCGCCCAAACGCCTCGTCGAGCGCCACGAACTCGGTCATAAACAGGTCATACCACTCGCAGGTCGACGACGTACCCACCGGTAGCGCCGAAGAGAAGCCCACGCGCATGTGCGGAGAAAAGCCCTGCGTGACGGCATAGGGAAGTCCCGCACGGCGCACAATGCGCTCAATGGTATGGATCACTTCGAGATGGCCCAGGTACTTAAGGCGATCGCGCTTGCCATAGCGAACACGAAGTCTAAAGAGCGTGGGGTTGTCGGTCAGGCGCTCACTCATGCGCGATCACCCATCAATACATTCTTGGCGTGGAGCGTGGGGCAGATTCCGCAGCCGGTGCACGACGTGCGGGTGCAGTCGGGAGTCGTGACGCCCTCGAGCGAGCGACGGTACTCGCGCTCGAGGAAGCCGCGCGTGCAGCCGGGGCTCACGTGCTCCCACGGCAGGCGCCAGTCCAACTCGTAGGGAAGGTGCACGAGCTCATTGAGATCGATGCCGTTTTTGGCAGCAGCTTCCTTCCAATTATCGAGCGAGAAATGCTCTACCCAGGCGTCAAAGCGAGACCCCGAGCGCCAAGCATCGATGATGACGGGCGTCATGTCACGACCGGCGCGGGAAAGCGCGGCCTCGATGAGCGAGGTCTCGGCATCGTGGTAATGCACGCGGACGGCACGGTTGCGAACGCTCGTGATAAGCAGCTTCTGGCGACGCTTGACGTCGTCGTAGTCGAGCTGCGGGCACCACTGGAACGGCGTGGCAGCCTTGGGGATAAAGACCGAAACCGAGATGGACACCGAGATCGAGCCGCGACGAGCCTTGGGCACCACGGAACGACCGAGCTCCAGCACGTGATCGGCCAGATTGGCGATGGCCACGATGTCCTCGTCGCGCTCGCCGGGAAGACCCATCATGAAGTAGAGCTTCATGCGGTTCCAGCCGGCCTCGAAGGCCGCCTTGGCCGCACGGTCCAGGTCCTCCTCGGTCACGTTCTTGTTAATGATGTCGCGCATGCGCTGGCTGCCGGCCTCGGGCGCGAACGTCAGGCCGCCCTTCTTTTCGCCGGCGACCGACTCGGCCATATCCACGCCAAACGAATCCAGGCGCTGCGACGGAATAGACACGCGAATACCCGTATCCTCCAGGCGACGGTTGAGCCTGCCGAGAACGTCGCGAATGCAGGAGTGGTCGGTCGTGGAGAGCGAGGTCAGCGACACCTCGTCATAGCCGGTCTTTTCCAGACCCTGAATCACCGACGAGACGATCTGGTCGGCCGAGCGCTCGCGCACCGGGCGATACGTCATGCCGGCCTGGCAAAAACGACAGCCGCGAGCGCAGCCGCGCAGAATCTCGATAGACAGGCGGTCGTGGACCAGCTGCGCATAGGGTACGCACGACTGCGACAGCGGATTCGTGGCGCCGAAATCCTCGACGACGCGCTTGTAGACCACGGTCGGCGCATCCTTGCCCTCACGCGGCACGGTGTAGCCATGCGGCGAGCAGGGCTCGTCGTGACGAACCTCATAGAGCGACGGCACGTAGTTGCCGGCAATGGATGCAAGCTGCTCAACAATCTGCGCGCGCGGGACTCCTTCGTCACGCAGGCGGCGATGCAGCTGGCAGGTCTCGAGCAGCGATTCCTCACCCTCGCCGATGAGGATGGCATCGAAGAAGGCCGCATACGGCTCGGGGTTGTACACCGAGGGACCGCCGGCGATGATGATGGGGTCGTCTTCGCCTCGTTCGGCCGCTAACAGCGGAATGCCAGCGAGGTCGAGAGCCTCGAGGAAGTTCGTCACCGCCATCTCGTGCGGCACATGCAGGCCGACGATATCAAACGATGCGACGGGGGCAGCACCTTCGAGCGACAGAAGCGGAATACCCGCCTCGCGCATGGCGTCACCCATATCGGGCCACGGCACATAGCCACGCTCGCAGGAGATGCCCTCGGCCTGGTTAAGGATGTTGTAGAGGATGGCGATACCCTGGTTGGGCAGACCGACCTCGTATACATCCGGATAAATCAGGCAGCAACGATAATCGGCATCGGCCTTGGAAAGCGTGCCCCACTCGTGATCGATATAGCGACTCGGCTTCTCGACCTTGGCGAGCAGCGGCTCAATTAAATGAAAGCAGTCTTGATACGGAACGCGCAACGGAAAACCCCTAAGCAGCGAGATCGGATGCGTCCTCGTAGGACGCCATAGGACGGGTAGCGCCCGCGACCGTGGTCACCAGATCGCGAACGCGGGAGAACGTGGCAGTGACTACCTCGTTGGCACGGCTGTAGTCGACATCGCGCTCGTAGAGCGAAACGAGCGCACGGCCCATGCCATAGGTGCCCGCGGCAGCAGTAAGCGCCTTGACGGCAAACCCAATATGTGGCGTCTGCTTGACAAGCGCACGGGTGACCGCGCGGATCACAAGGCCGCCAGCAAGCACGCCCGCGACCTCGTAGCCGCGCTCAGGCTTAATGCCGCGTCCAAAGACGGCAGCGAGCTCAAAGAGCATGCCCACCTGCGCCAGCGCCATAACGGGATAATCGGCGCCCGGCAAAAACACCAGCGCACCGGTCGCCATATTGGTGAGCGCGCACGAGGTGATGATACGATTGGCCGCCGCGATGCGCATGAAGGCAAAGTTCGCCGCAAAAGCAGTTTCCTTGTCGGTGCGATCGAGAATCCAGCGGGCAAGCGTCTCGAGCAGATACGTTTTATCTGTTGCCGCTACCACGCCGAGCATGGGCGTGGACTCCTCGATAAACGGCACCTCCACAGCAGACTCGGCAAGCACGCACACGGGCGCGCCGGCGATCACGAGCTCCTGCACGGCACTCTCCAAGCGGTCGGAGCCGCACGAGAGCACCAGCACCACATCGGTATCGGTCTTTGGAGCAATTCGCTCCTCCCCTAGACGCTCGACGCGCACAATGCCCGAGGTCGTCTGCGGCACAAAGGCGTCACGCACCGTCTCGGCCAGAAAGCGCGAGGCGGACGAATCCAGATAGACCGAGACGCGCACCGGCGTATCGGAATCCTTCTTAACGGACGCGCCCATCTTAAAAGCGCGGGTCAGCTTATCTACGGGAATTTTCATAGCAAACCCCTCCAGCGGTTACGCGGCGCCCGAACGATGCCGCCATATGGATTGTACGATACCCACCGTCAGCAGCTGAATCATCATCGAAGACGAACCGAAGCTAATAAACGGTAGCGGAATACCGGTAATCGGCATCATGCCGATGCACATGCCGATGTTTTCGAAGGTCTGGAACGCCCACATGCCAACGATGCCCACACACGAAAGACGCAAGAACAGCGACTCACACTTAAAGGCGACGCGAATCGTCGAAAAGATCAGCAGCACGTAGAGGCACAGAAGCAAAAAGGAACCGCAAAAGCCAAAGGTCTCGGACAGGAAGGCGAAGACGAAGTCGGTGTGGAACTCAGGCAGAAAGCCGCCGGCCGACTGCGTCGCATGGCCCAAGCCCTTACCAAAGAAGCCGCCCGAGCCAACGGCGATAAGCGACTGCTGCAGGTTGTAGGCATCGTCCGAATCGGCATTATCGGGGTCGATAAAGACCGTCAGGCGGTTCATCTGATACTGCTTGATGAGCACATCGTGGCCGAGCAACGAATCAAAGACCGAATCGAGCGCCAGGACGAGGGCCACCAGGCCCACGAGCAGGGCCAGGGTCGAGAGCACCCATTCGCGGCGTGCACCGCTCATGCAGATGACGATGGCGCCCGAAACCAGCACGACCAAGCCCGAGCCCAGGTCGCCCATGGCAACGACGGCCAAAAACGGAATGGATAGCATGCCGCAGAGCTTGACGTAGTCGCGAACGGTATCGATGCGGCCGTTATACTGCGATCCAAGCGTAGCAATAAAGAAGATGGTGATGAGCTTGGCAAGCTCAACCGGCTGGAATGTCAAGCCGATACCGGGAATCTTGATCCAGCCCGTCATGCCCAGACCGCCCGTATAGGACAGACCCGGAATCTTGGGCGAGAGGATCACGATCAGGTCGATGACGAGCAACGCCGTCGAGAAATTGGAAATACCGCGCAGGTCGGAACGCCAGACCAGCACCGCCAGCACCGTGCCGATGCCAATTCCCAGCAGATGGCGTGAGAACGAAGCATCAGCCTTAAACTGCGAAGCCGACCAGATAATGATGGCACCGTAGGCGACGAGCGCCACAGTAGCCACGAGCACACCGATATGCACCTTTTGGCGAAACGTGCCGCGCGAGGCCGAAAGTTGCTTGTTGACACGGTCCAGGCTGCTGCGAGAGCCGGTCTTGGTTGAACGGAACAGATCCGCCGGAGAAAAATCCATCGCAACCTCCTATCGAACCGAAGAATCGCCCGAGGCCGAAGAGGTATCGGGCTCGTCATAAATCACGCCGAGCACGTCGCGCACGACATGCATCGCGGTATCTGAGCCACCGCCGCCCTGCTCCAGGACAGTAGCGATGACATACTTGGGATCATCGGCCGGTGCATAGGCGCAGAACCAAGCGTATTCGTCCTCGCCGCTTTTCTCGCCCGTGCCCGACTTGCCGTATACCTGCGGCGTCAGGGTGCCAAAGTGCGCCGCCAGGGACGTCGATGCCGTGTAAATCACGTCGTGCATGCCGTTGCGCACAAGAGTCAAATCCGAATCGCTGTTGATCTTGGCCTCCAGGCGCTTCTTCTTGCCCTTGCCGTTGTACTTATAGGCATCGCCGTCGCCATCGCGCGATACGGCAGACAAAAACACGTGAGGCACGTACTGTTTTCCGCCGTTGGCAAGACCCATATAGGCGCACGCCATCTGCAGGGGCGTCACCAGGATGTCGCCCTGGCCGATGGCAATGTTGGTCATATCGCCGGCATTCCACTTGCGGTCCTCGGCGGAGGCGTCGGTGAAGTACGACTCTTTCCACTCGGCATCGGGAATACGGCCCGCGCCCTCACTCGGCAGATCGATACCGCAGGTCTTGCCTAGGCCCCAGCGACGAAAGACCTCCTGCAGCCCCTCGGAATGTTGCTCGTCATAAAAGAACGCCTTGCCCATGTCGTAGAAGACGGGGTCGCACGAGTTGGCGATACCCGACTGCAGCGTCATGGTGCCGTGGCCAGACGTCAACCAGCAGCGCTTGCCCCAAGCCTTGCCCAAGCCCGTCCAATAGCCCGTGCAGTTGGTTGTCTGTGTTGAAGTGTAGGTTCCAAACTCAAGACCGGCCAGTGCCGAAAGCGGCTTGATGGTCGAGGCCGACATGTACTGTCCGCTAATGGCGCGGTTGAGCAGCGGGTGCGAACCCTTGTCATCATTGAGCTCGGTCCACACGTCATTTGAGACGCCGCCGATAAAGACGGAAGGATCGAACTTGGGCTGGCTCGCCATGCCCAGGATCTCGCCATTGTTGGGATCGAGACACACTACAGCGCCGTTGCCGGCATTGCTGTAGCCAGTGGTCTTGGCAAGCTCGATAGCGCTCGCCAGCGCCGTCTCGCAGGCCTGTTGGATCTTAAGGTCGAGCGTGAGCTTAATGTCGGAGCCGGCCTTAGCGGGCACGGCGCCGGCCTGACCGGTAACATTGCCCGAGGCATCGACCTTGACGGTCTGCTCGCCACGAATACCCTGCAGCAGGTTTTCGTAGTAGCTCTCAACGCCCGCCTGCCCCACGATATCGCCCGACTGGTACGTAATCCGGCCAGCAGAAGCATCATCATCGCCAGAAGTTTTCTTATTCTGGGCCTCGAGCTGCTCGGAGGTAATGGTGCCGGTATAGCCCAATATATGGCATGCCGTCTCGCCATATGGATACTGGCGCTCGGTACGCTCGGCAATCTTGACTCCCGGGAACTCGCCGGCATGTTCCTGAATATAGGCAACCGTGGAGCGACGGACGTCCGTCGCGATGGTATGCAGGCTCTGGGCGCCCTCTGTATTGTCCTGAATATTGCGAAGGACCGCCACGTAAGGCATTCCAAGCACGTTGGCAAGATGGCGAACCAGAACCTCATCCTCGGCAAGGTCGCGGTAGGCCACGACAGCAAGTGAGGGACGGTTCTGGACAAGTGCCACGCCATTGCGGTCGAGGATGCGGCCGCGCACAGCAGGAGTGGTAACAGTGCGAGTCTGATTGCTATTGGCCTGCTTCTCGTAATAGTCCGACGAGACCATCTGCATGCCCCACAGCTTGACGGCAAGCGCCGCAAACATCGCGCCCACGCCCGTGGTGAGGATGGAAAAACGGCCCTTAAAGGCGGTCGCCGCGGTATTGCCCTCGCCCTCGGTGGCGCGCGGGGCCGTTCCATGCTGCGTATCGTAGGTAAAACGGGAATCGCCGCGACGCATGATGACCAGCGCGACCACGATGGCCACAACCAGCACGATACCGGCGATAATAACCGTCATCTGGGAAGACATCTACAGGCCTCCCCTATTTGAGCTTACGGGTCTTGGGCTTAAAGCGCATACCCGTCTGGCGTCCGCCACGTGCGGAGAATCCATAACCGGACTGCGGCACGACGCCGGACATCAAAAACGGAATGGCAACCAGACCCGTCAGGACCGAAGACGGCAGCGCATGGCCGAAGATCGCCACGACAAAGCTCGTCTCCAAACCCATAAACAGCAAGATGATGCTGTAGATAACATTAATGACGAGCGCGAAGGCGCCCACAGTGACGCCGCGCGCACTCGGGGTACCGCCCGTCTGACCGACGGCGCTGTGCACCAGGGCAAAAGAACCCACGGTCAGCAGGAGCGACATAACGCCCACCGGCACGGCAGCGGACAGGTCATAAAACAAGCCGCTGCAAAAACCGCACACGACGGCACGGGTCGGGTCGCCCGAGAACACGCTTAGGCACACCAGGATAATCATGAAGTTGACGCGACCGCCCGCAATGGAGATCTGCGGTGCCAGGCCTGCCTGCAGCAGCACGCATACGATGGCGGCGATTACAAACGTGCGGGAGCTCATCCCCTGCTCGTGTAGATCCATGGACATGCCCCCTATTCGTTCGAGCCGGAATCGGTCGTCTCGGACGTGTCGGAACTGTCATCCGAGCTCTCGTCCTTCGTCTTGGTTGCAGCATCGCGCGACGTTCCCTGCGGCGTGCTGTTGGCCGTGCTCACGTCCTCATCCGAGGCCGACTGTTCGTCGGTCAGCGAGGTAATGACCAGCACTTCCTCGTTGTTCTCGGCCGTGGTCTGAGCGCGCACCACAATGGTGTAGTACACGTCGTTTGCCGATTTCTCAACCGACGAGACGGTGCCGAGCGGTAGACCCTTGGGGAACACACCGCCGATGCCCGAGGTCACGATGATGTCGCCGACTTTAACGTCGGAGTCGACGCTCACATACTCAAGACGCAGCGTGCCGTCAGCCTGACCCTGCAGCATGCCCTGGGCGCGCGTGTCCTGTACCATGGCGGACACACCCGAGTTCTCATCGCCAATCAGGCGCACAGTGGACGTCTTGGCCGAGACCTCGATAATCTGGCCTATGACACCGGCAGAACTCGTCACGGGCATGTTGATGGTAAGCCCGTCGGCAGAACCCTTATCGATGGTAACGGTCGAGGTCCAGGCATCGCCCGAAGCGCCGACGATACGAGCTGCAGTGGACTTGAGGTTGTAGGTCGACTGCAGACCGACCAGACCCTCCAGCCGCTCGGCGGTCTTTTGAGCCTCGGAGAGCTCGGCGACCTTAGAGGTCAGTTCCTCGTTTTGCTTCTTAAGCTCGTCAAGCGTGTCCTGTGACGCCGTAAGGTTAGAGAACACGTTACCGATCGCATTGAAGGGAGCCGCCACAGCCGAGCCCAGAAAACGCACCGGCGAGGTAATCGTCGTCACGCCCGAACGAACGGCATGAATCGGCCCCGTCTCGCCCTCACGAATATAAAACGTGAGCAGCAACACCGAAATCAGGCTGAAAACAATCAACGGGCGCATACCCGTTGATTGTCGCTTGGTATTCAGATTTGTGGAGAAACCCGAAGATCGTGCCAAATGGAATCCACCTTTTGGAAATTAAGCATTGGTCTGGACGAAGCCGCCATCAAACGCATTGGCCTCGAGCACGCGAGCACAGCCGTTAACGACGTTATCGAGCGCCGTGGGGCTGACGTTGACCGAAACGCCGGTCTCATCGCGCAGGCGCACGTCAAGACCGCGCAGCAGCGCGCCGCCACCGGTCAGCAATATGCCGTAGTACATAAGGTCAGAGGCAAGATCGGGCGGCGTGGCATCGAGGGCGTCCTTGACGGCCTTGGCCATCTCGTCGAGCGGCTTGTTGAGCGCGCGACGAATCTCCTCGCTCTCGATGCGCACGGTCTTGGGCAGACCGGTGATCACGTCGCGACCGTTGACCTCGACGTCGAGCTCGTCCTTGAGCGGCACAGCGGAGCCGACCTTGATCTTGATGTCCTCTGCCGTACGCTCGCCGATGGCAAGGTTGTAGGCATCACGAACGTGCGTGAGGATGGCCTGATCGAACTCGTCGCCTGCAATACGGATGGACTGCGAGACGACGATGCCGCCCATAGCGATAACGGCAACCTCGGTGGTACCGCCACCGATGTCGATGACCATGGAGCCGGTGGGCTCCTCGACGGGCAGGTCGGCGCCGATAGCGGCAGCCATGGGCTCCTCGATCAGATAGGCCTGGCGAGCGCCAGCCTGGATCGTGGCCTCAAAGACAGCACGCTTCTCGACCGACGTGACGCCGGAGGGAACGCAGACGACAACGCGCGGACGCGGGGTCCACGGATAGCGCTTCTCGGACGCCTTATCGATAAAGTAGCGAAGCATGGCCTCGGTAACATCGAAGTCGGCGATGACGCCGTCCTTCAGGGGACGAACGGCCACGATGTTGCCGGGCGTACGGCCGAGCATGCGCTTTGCCTCGATACCGACCGCCAGGATGCGCTCGTCGTTCTTGTCGATGGCGACAACAGAGGGCTCGCGAATGACGATGCCCTTGCCGCGCACGGAGACAAGCGTATTTGCGGTGCCGAGGTCGATGGCAAGATCGCCCGCATAGCTACCGAAGAACATATCCATCAAAGAAAACAACGCAACTCCTGATGTGTTGGATGATTGCTGGAAAACTACTAGCTCATCATACTAGCGCAAGCCCGGCACCTCACTTGCGGTGAAGCGCCGGGCAAAGCTAAATCCCATAAGGTCACTACTGGTTGTCAGCAGCCGAGAAATCCATATCGAGCGAGGAAACGGCCCAGCCGATATGGTTGTCGGAGCGCACGAATTTGACGGTGTACTCCTGCTCGCCGCCCTTGGACAGCGATGCCTTCACCTTAGCGGTCGTCTCGGTCATGGACTGATCCATGCCCTCGACGGACACGGTGGCACCCTGCGGAATCGAGGAGATGATCATCGACTTAGCGTCCTCGGACAGGCTCGATGCCAGGCAAGACTCGGCCTTTGCGGTGTCACCGTCGCCGGCAGCCTGGAACAGATCGGTAACGACAGACTCCTGAGACGGGAAGCCAAAGCCGCGCGTGTAGGCAAAGCCCAGACCGCCCGCGGCGATCAAAATGAGCAGAAGCAGCACGATGAAGACTTTGAGACCCGTGTGGCGATGGCGACGACGTACCTTGGCCTGCTTACGATCCTGACGGTCCTGCTGGACCATCTCGGACTCGGACAGCGTAAAGAAGCCGGTGTCCGAGGGATCGGGCATAAACTGACCGGTCGCGCCCGTAGGATCGAGCGGATCGACGGCAGGAGCGTCCATCGCGGGCGCCGGAGCCGTGGCCATAGCCGTCTGGGCAGACAGCGCGGCAAGCGAATCGTGCACGCGGGCAAGCTCATCGGCCTGCTCGGAGGTAAGCTGGTAGATGCCATCGGCAGTAGCGGCGTTAAAGGCGTCGAGTGCGTCGGAGGGACGGCCGGCGGCAGAAAGCGCCTGACCCATGCCGGCGTTGAGCGCACGCGTGTCGTCGCGGGGGCCGGCAAAGTCGATAGCCGTGCGGTAGGTCTCCACGGCATCCGCCGGACGGCCGAGCTTGATGAAGCAACGACCGAGCTCGCCGAGCGCGGCGGCAGGAGCCGGATTGGCGCCATCGATGGCAGCCTGACGGAAGGCAGTACCCGCGTTGGCATAGTCGCCCGACTGGAACAGCGCGTTACCCAGGCCCAGATAGGCCTTGAACGGCGTGGCATAAGAAGCGTCCTGCGTAGCAGCAGAGAACGCCTGAGCGGCCGTCGTGTAGTCGCCCACGGCGGCGAGCGCCTTGCCGCGGTTGGTGAGCAGCGCGCCGCGCTTGCCATAGGTGCCGTCGTTGAGGGCGGCGGCGTAGGCCTCGGCGGCCTCGGCATACATGCCCAGGTGCATCAAGGCGTTACCACGAAGGTGATCGGCCTCGCCCATAATCTCATCGGGAGTCTTTGCCGCCCCAAGCATCTGGGCTGCAGCGGAAAAATCACCCGCGCGGTAAGCGGCGCGGCCCTGTTGGATCAGCTGGCTATTCAAGGAAATCCCCTTTACTCGTGAACGATCTCGACATGGACGATCTCGTCGCCGGCACGCAGCTGCGAAATCACATCGAGACCCTCGACCGTGGTACCAAAGACGGTGTAACCGGAATCGAGGTTATGCTGGGCGCCCAGGCAGAAGTAGAACTGCGAACCCGCGGAATCGGGGTCCATGGAGCGTGCCATGGCAAGGGCGCCATCGACATGGCTGTTGCGCGGATTGGTGGCAAACTCGCCCTTGATGCAGTAGCCGGGGCCACCGGTACCGGGCATGCCGTCGGGGCCCTCAAGACCGGCAGCGACGTCGGCGCCGGACATATCGCGGGTATTGGGGTCGCCGCCCTGAATGACGAAGCCGGGAACATAGCGATGGAACTTAAGGCCATCGTAGAAACCCATCGTGGAAAGCTCGCAGAAGTTCGCGACATGAATGGGAGCGCCCTCGCCGTCAAACTTGACCTTGATGGTACCCTTCGACGTCTCGATTACGGCGCACTCGTCGCCGGCAAGCTGATACTCGGGCGTGTAGAGCTCTTTCTTAAAACCAAACATGTGGTTCCTTCCTCGTGCGTTTAAAGCATATTTGTACGAATTGTAGCAATAAGCATGCGCTTACATCAATTGCGCACGTAGGTTATGCCGACTATGGCGAACTAATTTTAGGAACGCTGCTGCGGCTTCCAGGAACCCACATTGGCGTCGTACTGGTTCAGCGCGCTGTTGCCGCCCTGCGCGATGGGAGCCAGGATCTCGCTTTGGTGGGAACTCATCGACTCGCCATCGGGAATGGCCAGCGAGATGTCCCAACTCTGACAGATCACGTCGACACGCTCATACATCCACTCGGCAAGCTGCTTTAAGTGGGCGATGTCATCCGCATAGACCGTATCGTCCTGATACTTAAGGTTGTTGAGCTCATCTTGCGTCTTTTTAATCTGGTCGCGCAGGGCGTAGGCACTCTGCGACAGCTCCTGACGGGTGGACAGCGGCGTTCGGAGATAGCCGTTGTTAAAGGAATCGATGACCTCGCCGATCTGGTCCTCGTCACCGTAGGACACGATGGTCTGATACAGACCGTCGAGCCTGGCATAGAGCTGATCATCGGTGAGCACGGTTTCTTCCTGGACCACCTCGGCAGAATCGTCCTGCTTGGTATCGTCCTCAGTCGCCTCGCCCTTTTGGCGCGTAGGGAAGGTCGTCTGCGCAGCCTGGCCAAACTGGTCATAGAAGCCGGGCATAACACCCATGGGATCGGTCGTCACGAACCAATAGGCACCGCCGCAAAGGACGGCAAGGACCGCGATGACGATGAGCGGCTTGGGGATATGACGCTTGTGCTTGTGATAGGCGTCCTCGTCGGGGTGCACCTTGCGCTTGGGTTTTTGAGCATCGTCGTGCAGGGAAACCGGCGTGGGAATATCGACCTTGGGGATACCGAAATCCTTATCGAAAGCCGGCAGCACGCAGGTCTCGTTAGGATCGGCGGCGTCCGAAAGCACCGCAGCGGCAGAGGCCGGCGCATGCGGCACCTCGGTATCGATCTGCTCTTGCGTTAGGCGCGGAAAACCCGCCGTGCGGCCCGCAGCCAAGTCGGATGCGGCCGCGTCCTCGGAGAGGATACCCGGAGCCGGGCGTCCGCATTTGGGGCACGTACGGTCATGCGGAGAAAGACGGGCACCGCAGCCCTCACAGAACACGAACTCGGTGTGCTCGGGACCATCGCCCGGACCCACATAGGCGTTGCAGTAGGGGCAGAACGAGGCGCCGTCCTCGATAGTCTTAAGGCAATGCGGGCAGATCACGGCATCCTCTTTTCGAAGCAATTCAAACAATCGAGGTTAGAGCATAACATCGCCACGGCCCCACAGGAACAAGGCACCAATTCAACATCGCCAGGGCGCGTAGCTACTTCTTCTTTTTGCTTGGCATCGAGACTTTGATGCCTTGGGCGGACTTGGTCACGCGAGAGCGTTTGGCTCCGGCACTCCTCTTTTTCTTGGGTTGGGCCTGGGCCACGCCCTCGAGTGCGCGGGCCTCGGCCTCGCGAGCGGTGCGAGCTTCGCGGCGCTGCGCCATGTCGGCGGCGACGCGCTTGGCAAAACGCTCGGCCGTCGAACCCGTCGAGCTCACCTTGCCGCCACCGCGACCCAGGCGGACGCGCACACCGCGGCCAAAACCAGTTGCGGCATGACGACGACGCGGCTTGAGCGAATCCATCATCGTGGCGAGCTTAAAGAACACCGAGCAGGTAAAGACCACGATGACAGCCAAGATAACCATCTGGCCCATCGACAGGTTGGCAATAGACAGCAGCTCCGGGAATCCGATAACGCCCACCAGGATGCCGGCGACTACAAACACAAAGAGCACCACTCGTAAGGGCGTGAGAGGCTGCGAGATGCGCCAGATCAGGCTGACGCTCGCCGCGCACGACGTAAGCAGGCACATCGTAGACAGCGTGAGCTGGCTAAAGCCAAACACGCGCGCCACAAAGATATCGAGCGCCGCAGCCAAAATGACCGCAATCGACGCCGGCAGTGCCCGCTTGAGCACGTTTGTCAGGAACGACCCCTTCACGCGAGCATTGTTGGGCTCCAGGCCCAACACAAAGCCCGGCGCGCCGATGCAGAAGAAGTTAATGAGCGTCATCTGGATGGGCTCGAAGGGGTACGGCGGCAGCGCGATGCACAGCGCCGCCAGGCCCATCGAGAACAGCGTCTTGGTCAGGAACAGCGAGGCCGAACGCTGCAGGTTGTTGATGGAGCGACGGCCCTCGGCCACCACGGCGGGCATCGAGGCAAAGTCGTTGTCAACGAGTACGATCTCGGCCACGTTACGCGCGGCATCGGAGCCGGCCGCCATGGCGACGGAGCAGTCGGCCTCCTTGAGCGCCAGCACGTCGTTGACGCCGTCGCCCGTCATGGCCACGGTGTGCTCGCGGCGCTTGAGCGCCTGCACGAGCTCGCGCTTCTGCTGCGGGGTCACACGACCAAAGACATGGTAGCGGTCCACTGCGGCATCGAGCTTGGTCGGCGTGTCGAGCGTCGTGGCGTCCACATAAGCGTCCGCCCCCGGCACGCCCACCACGCGCGCGATCGACGACACCGTACGCGGGTCGTCGCCACTGATCACGTTGAGGGTCACGCCCTGCTCGTTAAAGTAGCCGATGGTCTCGGCCGCTGAGGTACGAATCTCGTCACGGATGGTCACAAAGCCCACGGGCTCGGCCTCGCCCACCATATCGCCATCGGGCGTAAAGCCGTCCACGCGCGCCACCACGAGCACGCGGCAGGTATCGGCAAGCTCGGCGACACGGTTCTCGACCTGAGAAAACACACGATCAGAGAGCACAAACTGCGCGGCGCCCATTACGTAGGAGCCCTGCGCAAACGAAGCGCCACTCCATTTTTTAGACGACGAGAACGGAATGACCGACAGCGGCTCAGACACCTCGACCGGGCGATCGGCGTAATAGTTGAGCAGCGCTTGGCAGGTCTCGTTGGCATCGGCCGAAGTCGCACGCGCGACGTTAGCCAGCGCAAAATCGAGCACCGTGGAATCGACTGGAACAGCCGCCTCGTCCGAGCCGGCGCCTAGGCTCACGCCCTCAACCGGCAGCGGATACGTGCCCTCGACCTCCATGCGGCCCGACGTGATGGTGCCCGTCTTGTCCAGGCACAGCACGTCGACGCGAGCGAGCGTCTCGATGCAGTAGAGCTGCTGTGCCAGCACCTTGCGGCGGGCCAGGCGCACCGTGGCGATGGCGAGCACCGACGAGGTCAGCAGCACCAGGCCTTGCGGGATCATGCCCAGCAGGGCACCCACCGTGGACAGCAGCGCCGACGAAGGTACATGACCAGCCAACAGCTCGGAGAAGCACCACGAAAGCGCGCTATCGCCCGGGGTTCCCGCGGCATCCCACAGCTCGCTCACACTCGAGGCAAACAACGCCAAACCGAGCGGGATCATGATGATGCTCGCAAAGCGCACGATGGCGTTAAGCGCGTTCATGATCTCGGAATTGACCTTTTTGACGTACTTGGCCTCGTTATTAATTTTGGCCACGTAGTTGTCGGCGCCGACATGGATCACGCGGGCGCGCAGCAGGCCCGAGTCGATAAAGCTGCCGCTCATGAGCTCGGAACCTGGCTGTTTCTTGATAAGGTCGCTCTCGCCCGTCAGCAGGCTCTCGTTCACGAGCGCCTCGCCCGAAACCACCACGGCGTCAGCGGGAATCTGGTCGCCGCGCCCCAGGCGAATGATGTCGTCGAGCACGATCTGGTCCAAGTCGAGCTCCACCTCGGCGCCGTCGCGCACCGCGATGGCCTTCTTGGAGGTCAGCAGCGTGAGCTTATCGACCATCTTCTTGGAACGCATGGACTGGATGACGCCAATAGCGGTATTGAGAAACACCACGAACAGGAACGTCAGATTCTTAAACGAACCGGTCAAAATGACCAGGAACGCCAAGATCACGTTGATCAAATTGAACAGCGTGCAGAGGTTCTCGATGATGAGCTCCTTGACCGACTTGGTCTTGAGCTCCATGTTGCGGTTGATCTTACCGGCGGCGATGCGCTCCTCGACCTCGGCGGTCGAGAGTCCGCGCTCGATATCCGTTGCTGCCATACCACGTCCCATCACGTCGCGTCGGTATAAGAAAAACCGCCCGGACCATGCGAGGTTCGGACGGTCTTACGTTCGATGGTGCCCCATGTTGGATTCGAACCAACGGCCTTCTGCTCCGGAGGCAGACGCTCTAATCCCCTGAGCTAATAGGGCCAACGTTTGGCATTATACCCAAGTGCACCACGGGCTATCAAAATAAAAGAAAAAGCTTTGCAATTCCGAGGAAGACGCGGCCCAACGGCCCACTTTAGAAGGCAAAAGCGAGTCAGATAGTATAAACTCTCATGCACCATATATACACGGCTCGCGATGCGGGCCGTTTTTGCAAGGGTTATCCATCGAAGTGAGAGGCACACCATGATTGCAATTTTAAAGCAGAGCGCCAGCGACGAGGCCGTCAGCCATATCGTCAGCTGGATTGAAAAAAAGGGCCTGAAGACCGACGTCTCGCGCGGCGAGAACGAGACGATCATCGGCCTGGTGGGCGATACGACCAAGATCGACCCGTTCCTGCTCGAGTCCATGGACGTCGTCGAGCGCGTGCAGCGCGTCTCCGAGCCGTTCAAGCGCGCCAATCGCAAGTTCCACCCCGAGGACTCCGTCATCGACTGCGGCCACGGCGTCAAGATCGGCGGCGATCAGTTCCAGGTCATCGCCGGCCCGTGCTCCGTCGAGGGCGAGAACCTCATCCGCATCGCACGCCGCGTGAAGGCCGCCGGCGCCACGATGCTGCGCGGTGGCGCCTACAAGCCCCGCACCTCCCCGTACGCCTACCAGGGCATGGGCCCCGCCGGCCTCGACCTGCTGTACGAGGCGTCCGCCGAGCTCGACATGCCGATCGTCACCGAGATCATGGATCCGCGCGACGTGCAGGTCTTCCTGGACAAGAAGATCGACGTCATGCAGATCGGCGCCCGCAACGCCCAGAACTTCCCCCTGCTCAAAGAGGTCGGCAAGACCAAGACTCCGATCTTGCTTAAGCGCGGCATGTCCGGCACGATCGATGAGCTGCTCATGGCCGCCGAGTACATCATGAGCGAGGGCAACGACAACGTCATCCTGTGCGAGCGCGGCATCCGCACCTTCGAGACCCGCACCCGCAACACCTTCGACCTCAACGCCGTGCCGGTGCTGCACCACCTGTCGCACCTGCCCGTCGTCGCCGACCCCAGCCACGCCACCGGCTACACCCGCTACGTTGAGCCCATGGCGCTCGCCGCGACCGCCTGCGGTGCCAACGGCCTGGAGATCGAGGTCCACGACGAGCCCAGCCGCGCATGGTCCGACGGCGCTCAGGCCCTCACCCCCGACCAGTTCGACGACACCATGCGCCGCATCCGCGCCATCCGCGAGGTCGTCTGCCAAGAGACCATGGAGTAGCCCATGGGTAAGGTGAGAAACGCACGCGTTAACCAGGGCGGCCCCAAGTGCGCCGGCATCGTCGGCCTTGGCCTCATTGGCGGCAGCTTTGCCCGCGGCTATGCGCAGGCGGGCGTCCGCGTGCTGGCCTGGGACCCCGATGACGATGTCATGACGGCCGCCAGCATGGGCACTGTCGCCGGAGAGCTCAACGACAAGACACTCGCCGAATGCGACATCATCGTCCTGGCTTGCTACCCCGAGGCCTGCATCGAGTGGCTCGAGGCGCATGCCCAGGCACTCGCCGACGCCACCGACACCGAGGCCATCATGGGCCCCGTGGTGATCGACACGGTGGGCGTCAAAGGCATCGTGTGCGAGCGCGCCTTTGAGCTTGCCCGCGAGCACGGCTTTTACTTTGTGGGTGCGCACCCCATGGCGGGCACCCAGTTCTCGGGCTACGCGCACTCCCGCGCCGACCTGTTCCAGGGCGCTCCCCTGGTGCTCGTTCCGCCCGCGGTAGACGATGCCCTTAAGCTGGAGCTCTTGGGCCAGGTGCGCGAGATGGTGCGCCCCTTGGGCTTTGGCAAGTTCAGCGTAACGAACGCCGCCGAGCACGACCGCGTCATCGCCTTCACGAGCCAGCTTGCACACGTGGTATCCAACGCCTACGTCAAAAGCCCCACTGCCCAGGTCCACCACGGCTTTTCGGCCGGTAGCTACCGCGATCTCACCCGCGTGGCGCACCTCAACCCGCAAATGTGGTCCGAGCTCATGATTGACGACGCCGACGCGCTCGCCTTCGAAATCGACCACCTGATCGAGTCGCTTGGCGCCTACAGCCGTGCGCTCAAGGACCGCGACCAGCGCTATCTGGAGAATCTTCTTGCCGAGGGCGACCGCATTAAGCGTGCACTCGACGACGAGGCCTCCCACTAGACCACCTATCACGCCAGGTCGAAAGGACCGAAGCTTATGGCGATTACCATCGATATCGACACCGCACGCCCCTACCAGGTGCATGTTGGCACGTTTTTGCTGGAGCAGGCGGGACCGCTCGTGCGCGCCACTGCCGGCGGCACCAAGGCCGTCATCGTGACGGACACCAACGTGGGCCCGCTCTACCAGATGCCCGTTAAGCAGAGCCTGGAGGCGTCAGGCTACGAGGTGAGCATCTGCACCTTCGAGGCCGGCGAAGCCCATAAGCGCGCCGAGACCTATGTCGCCATTTTGGAGTTTGTGGCCGAGCACGAGCTTTCACGCTCCGACGTGATCGTGGCACTCGGCGGCGGTGTCGTGGGCGACGTGGCGGGCTTTGTGGCCGCCACCTACATGCGCGGCTGCAAGTTTGTGCAGATCCCCACGAGCCTGCTCGCCATGGTGGACTCGTCGGTGGGCGGCAAGACGGCCATCGACCTGGCTGCCGGCAAAAATCTCGCCGGTGCCTTTTGGCAACCGAGCGTGGTTATCGCCGACGTGGGATGCCTTGCCACCCTCACACCCGAGCAGTTCGCCGACGGCTGCGGCGAGGTCGTCAAGCACGCCGTGATTGCCGATCCGGAGCTCTTCGATGAGCTCGAGAAGACCCCGCTCACGCTGGAGTTGCTTAACCAGGACGTGGCCCGCGTGGCGCTCATCATCGCCCGCAATATCGACATCAAGCGCGCCGTGGTCGTTGCCGACGAGCGCGAGACCAACCAGCGAAAGCTGCTCAACTTTGGACACAGCGCCGGACATGCCGTCGAGGCCTGCGAGCACTTTGAGCTCGGACACGGCAACTGTGTGTCGATCGGCATGGGCATCATCACGCGCGCCGCGGCCTTGCACGGCGTCTGCGATGCCGCACTGCCCGGTCGTATTGAGGAGCTCTGCGCCCGCCATGGCCTCAAGACCCGCTGCGGCCTCGATGTCGATGCCGTCTTTGCCGAGACGCTCCACGACAAGAAGCGCGCGGGCGACACCATCGACCTGGTAATTCCGCACGGCATTGGCCGCTGCAGCATCGACCGCACGCCGCTTTCCACTTTCCACGAACTCATTGCCGAAGGCCTCGGCCAGAAGGGAGACGCATCCGCATGCTAGCCCGCATCACCCCGTCCCCGCTTAAGGGCACCGTTCCCGCCATCGCGTCCAAGTCGATGGCGCATCGCCTGATCATCTGCGCTGCGCTTGCCAACGGCGAGACACACGTCACCTGCAACACCACCTGCGCCGACATCGAGGCTACGGTGCGTTGCCTCACAGCGCTCGGCGCCCGCATCGAGACCGTCGAGGACGGCTTCCAGGTCCACCCTACCATGAAGAGCGTAGAGTTTGGCCTGCTCAAGGCCCTTGCCGGCGGCACGCTCGACTGCGGCGAAAGCGGCTCCACGCTCCGCTTTATGTTGCCCGTCGCCTGCGCGCTGGGCGCAGAGGCCACGTTTGTGGGTCGGGGACGCTTGGGCGCCCGCCCGCTGTCCCCGCTCTCGGACGAGATCATCGCCGCCGGCTGCGACCTACAGGGTCTGGGCGGTTTTCCGCTCAAGACGAGCGGACGCATGCGCCCGGGTACCTTTGTGCTGCCGGGCAACGTGAGCTCGCAGTATATCTCGGGCCTGCTGCTGGCAGCCCCGCTGCTCGCCCAGCCCTCCTGCGTGCAGGTGACCGGCCTCATTGAGAGTCGCCCCTACATCAACCTGACGATCCAGGCCATGAAGGCCTTCGGCGTCGAGGTCAACGTCGAGCGCATTCCCGCCAAGGACGGTCAGCCCGAGGTCACAAACTTCCGCGTGAGCAGTGGCTCGTACCGCACACCCGGCAGCGTGGCCGTCGAGGGCGACTGGTCCAACGCCGCCTTTTGGTTGTGTGCTGGCGCCATCGGCACCGACCCCATCACCGTGGAGGGCGTGTCGCTGAGCTCTGCGCAGGGCGACCGCAACGTGCTTGCCGCGCTTTCGCGCTTTGGCGCCCGCATCGTGCGCTCCACCAACGCCGCCACCGTGCAGTCCGACAAGCTCGCCGGCTTTGAGATGAGCGCCCACGACATCCCCGACCTGGTGCCCGTTATCTCGGCCGTGGCCTCGCTGGCACAGGGCCGCACCTTTATCCGCGATTGCGCCCGTCTGCGCATCAAGGAATCCGACCGCCTGGTCACCACCACCCGCGAGCTCACCGCGCTGGGCGCGCAGGTGCGTATTGCCGGCGACGACCTCATCATCAAGGGTGTCGATGCCTTTACCGGCGGCGAGGTCGATTCGCACAACGACCATCGCATCGCCATGATGGCCGCCATCGCCGCGAGCCGTGCCACCGGCGAGGTCGTGATCCACGGCGCCGAGGCCGTCAACAAGTCCTATCCCGATTTCTTCGACCACTACCGCCTGCTGGGCGGCAAGGTCACACTCGAGGAGGAATAGCATGTCCTCGACCTTTGGCAACGTCTTGCACTTAAGCATCTTCGGCCAATCGCACTCCCCCGCTATCGGCTGCTCGCTCGATGGCATCCCGGCGGGCATCGCCGTGGACCAGGAGCAGCTGCAGGCCTTCCTCGACCGTCGCGCCCCCGGTCGCGACGAGACCGCGACCAAACGCCGCGAGGCTGACGCCGCGCACATCATCGCCGGTGTGGTCGATGGACACACCACCGGCGCACCCATCGCAGCGATTATCGAGAACACGAACACGCGCTCCAAGGATTACTCCGAGCTGCGCCGCAAGCCCCGCCCCGGACATGCGGACTTCCCTGCGCGCGTGAAGTATCACAACATGCACGATGTCGCTGGTGGCGGGCATTTTTCCGGCCGCCTAACGGCACCCTTGTGCATCGCCGGCGGGATCGCGCTGCAGGCACTCGAGGCCCGCGGCATTCAGGTCATGGCGCACGTCGCGCAGATCGGCGGCATCTCCGACCTGCCGATGGACGATATGGTCTATCGCAAGGCCGACCGCAAGGCGATCCTTACGAACGACCTGCCCTGCATTGACGCCGCCGCAGCCGGCCGAATGCGCGAGGAGATCCTAGCCGCGCGCGACGAACTCGACAGCATCGGCGGCATCGTGGAGTGCGGAATCTACGGGCTTCCCGCGGGCATCGGCGACCCCATGTTCGACGGCATCGAGAACCGTATCGCGCAAATCGCGTTTGGCATTCCCGCCGTAAAGGGCGTGGAGTTTGGCATGGGCTTTGCCGTGGCCGCCATGCGCGGCAGCGAGAACAACGATCCGTATCGCATCGATGCCGAGACCGGCGAGATCGAGGTCGAGTCCAATAACGCCGGCGGCATCCTGGGCGGTATTTCGACCGGCGCGCCCGTCATGTGGCGCATGGCCGTAAAGCCGACGCCCTCAATTGGCCGCGAGCAGCAGACCGTAGACATGGACGCCATGGAAAATGCCGAGCTCTCGGTCCACGGCCGTCACGATCCCTGCATCGTCCCCCGAGCCGTCCCCGTTGCCGAAGCAGCCGCGGCACTCGCCATCTGGGACGCCCTCCTCGAGGACGCCGCCCAGCTCTAACCCGACTCACCTGGGTTGCCTGCCAACTCAGCCGTTACGTGAAAGGGGCCTCCATGGACCTTGCTGACATCCGCCAGGCCATCGATGGCATCGACACCACGCTCCTCAACAGCTTTGTCGAGCGCATGGATATTGCCACCGAGGTCGCCAAATCAAAGATCGAGATGGGCAAGGCCGTCTTTGACCCCGCTCGCGAGCGCTCCAAACTCAACAACCTCGCCAGTCGCGCGCCCGAGCGCTACGAGGCGCAGACCATCACCCTGTTCCGTCTCCTCATGAGTATGAGCAAGGCCGAACAGCAGCGTTACATCAACGAGCTCAAGGGCATCACCGTCTCGCAAAAGGCCCACGCCACGGCCGTAGCCTTCGACACGCCCTTCCCCCAGACTGCCAGCGTCGCCTGCCAGGGCGTGGAAGGTGCCTATAGCCAGATCGCCGCGTGCAAGCTCTTCGACGTGCCCGACATCGCGTTTTTCGAGACCTTCGAAGGCGTTATGCGCGCTGTGCGCGACGGCTTCTGCGAGTTTGGCGTGCTGCCCATCGAGAACTCCACCGCCGGCTCGGTCAACGCCGTCTACGACCTGCTCGCCCAGTTCGACTTCCACATCGTGCGCTCGCTTCGCCTCAAGATCGACCACAACTTGCTCGTCAAGCCCGGCACCAAGCTCGCCGACGTGCGCGAGGTCTACAGCCACGGCCAAGCTATTGCCCAGTGTGCCGGCTTTATCGAGTCCCACGACCTTCACGCCACCAAGTACCCCAACACGGCTATGTCGGCCGAGATGGTGGCAAATTCCGAACGCACCGACGTCGCCGCCATCGCCTCGCGCAGCTGTGCCACGCTGTATGGCCTCGAGGTGCTGGAGCCCAACATCCAAGACTCGGACAACAACTACACGCGCTTTGTCGTCATCAGCCGCGAGCCGCGCGTCTACCCCGGCGCTAATCGCACCTCGCTCATGATCACCACGGCCAACGAGCCGGGCGCCCTCTATCGCGTGCTCGAGCGCTTCTACGCACTCAACATCAACCTCATCAAGCTCGAGAGCCGCCCCATCCCCGGCCGCGACTTTGAGTTTATGTTCTACTTTGATCTGGACTGCCCTTTTGGCAGCAAGGCCCTCGACGACCTGCTCGATTCCATCGACGACGTGTGTGAGAGCTTCACCTACTTTGGCAGCTACACGGAGGTGCTCTAGATGACCGATACCGCCGCAACCCGCCCCTACGGTGTGCTGGGCCGCGTGCTGGGCCACAGCTACACCCCGACCATCTACAAAGAGCTGGCGGGGCTTGAGTACGTGCGTTTTGAGCGCGAGCCCGAGGATCTTGAGGCTTTTATGACGGGCGACGAATGGGAGGGCACCAACGTGACCATCCCCTACAAGCGCGCCGTCATGGAATACCTGGACGAGCTGAGCCCGCTCGCCGAGCGCATGGGCAACGTCAACACCATCACGCGCCTGCCCGACGGCCGCCTGCACGGCGATAATACTGACTACTTCGGTTTCCAGTGCCTGGTCGAGGAGTTGGGCGTTGAGGTTGCCGGCAAGAAGGCCCTCGTGCTCGGTGCCACCGGCGGCGCCGGCACCACGGCAAGTATGGTGCTGGGAGACATGGGCGCCATCGTCGTACCCGTGGGTCGCACGAGCGAGGTCAACTACGACAATATCGCGCAGCAGTCCGACGCCTCCCTACTCGTCAACTGCACGCCCGCCGGCATGTTCCCCCATTGCCCCGACGCGCCTTGCACGCTCGAAGGCCTCGATGCGCTCGAGGGCGTCATCGACATTGTCTACAACCCCGCCCGCACGGGCCTGATGCTCGAGGCCGAGCGCCGCGGTATCCCTTGCATCGGCGGCCTGCTGATGCTCGTGGCCCAAGCGGCGCAGGCCGTCGAGCGCTATACCGGCCAAGTCACCCCGCGCAAGCGCATCTTAGACGTAACGGAGCGCCTGTCACGCCGCGAACAGAACATCGCGCTGATCGGCATGCCGGGCTCGGGCAAGACCCGCGTGGGCGAGCAGATCGCCCAGCTCACGGGCCGCGAGCACATCGATCTCGATCGCGCCCTCGAGGAGCGCCTGGGCATGCCCTGCGCCGACTTTATCATCAAGTGCGGCGAGGCGGCCTTCCGCGAGCAGGAGACGGCAGCGCTGGCCGACATCTCCAAGCGCAGCGGCTTGGTGCTCTCCACCGGCGGCGGCGTGGTTACGCGCGACGAGAACTACCCGCTGCTGCACCAGAACAGCCAGATCGTGATGCTCAACCGCAAGCTCGACGAGCTCGCCCACAAGGGCCGCCCCATCACCGCGCGCGACGGCATCGACAAGCTGGCCGAGCAGCGTATGCCGCGCTACCGCGCCTGGGCCGACTACATCATCGACTCACGCGACTGCGCCGCCAACACCGTCCATGCCCTCCTCGACACCCTCCCACCCGCTCTCTAACCAAAACCACCACAAAGGGGGCAGGCACCTTTGTGGTGGTTTTTCAACTGCAAAGGAAGCAACCATGAAAGCACTCGTCATTAACGGCCCCAACCTCAACATGCTCGGCATTCGCGAGCCAGGCATCTACGGCAGCGACAACTACGATCGCTTAGTGCAGATCTGCCAGGAAGCGGGTGCCGCACAGGGCTTCGACGAGGTCGAGGTCTTCCAGTCTAACCACGAGGGCAGCATCGTCGACAAGATCCAGGAGGCTTACGGAAAGGTCGACGGCATCGTCATCAACCCGGCCGCCTACACGCACACAAGCGTGGCCATCCTGGACGCGCTCAAAGCCGTCGCCATCCCGGCTGTGGAGGTCCACATTAGCGCAGTCGAGACCCGCGAAGACTTCCGCCAGGTGAGCTACGCCCGTCTGGCCTGCTTCGCCACCATCACCGGAGAGGGCCTGAAGGGCTACGCCCACGCGTTGGAGCTGCTGAAAGAGCATCTCGAAAAGTAAAATGCCAACCCCAACAAACAGCAGCGGCTTGCTCGCGCTCGGCTCCAGCAACACACAAGATGAAAAAAGCCCAGACCACCAAGCGGTCTGGGCTTAATAAACGATGGTGCTCCATGGCGGATTCGAACCGTCGACCTTGGGATTAGAAGTCCCCTGCTCTATCCAACTGAGCTAATGGAGCAAATAACCGCACGCCCAAGCAAGCACAAGCCTGTCAGGCGCAAGTAATTATAACCTAGTTGAACTGCTCGCGGTACGCCTTGCAGACCTCATCGACCGGGCCGTCCATGCGAAGGTCACCCTTCTCAATCCAAACGGCACGCTGGCAGATGCGCTCAACCTGCTCCATGGAGTGCGAAACGAACAGAACTGTCACGTCACCGCTCTGGATAAAGTGCTGGATGCGGGCCTCACACTTTTGCTGGAAGAACACATCACCGACGGACAGCGTCTCGTCAACGATCAGAATATCGGGCTCGGTAATCGTCGCGATTGCAAAGGCGATACGCGCCACCATGCCCGAAGAGAAGTTCTTAAGCGGCATATCGACAAAGTTCTGCAGCTCAGCGAACTCGATAATGCCGTCAAAGTTGGCGTCGATGAACTCCTTGGTATAGCCGAGCAGGGCGCCGTTCAGATAGATGTTCTCGCGGGCGGTCAGCTCGGGGTCAAAGCCGGCGCCGAGCTCAATCAGCGGCGCGATGTTACCGTGCACCTTAACGCTGCCCTCGCTAGGCTCAAGAACGCCAGCGATAATCTTGAGCATCGTAGACTTGCCGGAGCCATTGGTGCCGACCAGACCCACAACCTCGCCGCGATGAATATCAAACGAGATGTGCTTAAGCGCCCTAAACTCCTCAAAGAACAGCTCGTGCTTGGCAAGCTTAATGAAGTACTCCTTGAGGTTGGTCAGCGACTCGGACGCCATGTTAAAGATCATGGTGACGTCGTCGACCTCGACAGCCAGAGGCTGCTCGCTGTAATCAACAACAGATTCAGTCATCACAGCACTCCTTAGATGTAGAGGATAAATTTGCGCTCGGACTTATGGAACACGGTATAGCCAATAATAAGCGCAAGAACCGCCCAAGCGACGCACATACCAAACGTCATAAGCGAGGGCGTAGTCTGGAACAGGAAGATATCGCGCATAAACTGCAGGTAGTTGAACATGGGGTTCGCATACATCAAGATACGCACGAGATGCGGCATTTGCGCAATATAGTCAGTCGTCCAGAAGATGGGCGTAATGTAAGTCCACGCCGTAATGACGACGCTCCACAGATGCATAACGTCGCGGAAGAAGACCGTAAGGGCAGAGAGCATCATGCCCAGGCCCATGCAGAAGCACATAAGCAGCAGCAGGCAAACCGGCAACAGAATCAGGTGCCAAGAAGGCATAACGCGGAACCACAGCATGACGATGGCGACGGCGACCAGCGAGAAGGCAAAGTTGACCAGCGAGAAGAGCACCTTCTGCACCGGGAAAACCCAGCGGTGCACCTTAACCTTCTTGAGCAGAGGGGCAGCGCCCACGATCGACGTCAGGGCCTGGTTAGTAGACTCAGACATGACGGCAAAGGTGATGTTACCCACGATCAAGTACAGCGGGTACATCTCGGGCGTCATTGAGCCATTGCGGCCCTGGCCAAAAATCGTCGAGAACACGATGGCCATGACGATCATCATCAGCAGCGGGTTGAGCACCGACCATGCGACGCCCAGAACGCTACGGCGATACTTGATCTTAAAATCCTTGGTAACCAGCTGACGAAGGATAAACGCGTCCTTCTCAAATTCGTTCTTAGCAAACGTCGCAGGCAGACTGCGAGTTTCTTGTTGCTTTGTCTGATCCGACACGGATGCAACTCCTTTACTCGTAATCGTTGACAAACGAACAGTATAGACCCGACGGCCATGCAAACGATTCGCGCAACAAAACTGGAGAACTAACCCACATCTTAGGATGCCAGGCCCAAACGGCTATACTTTCTAGGATTGAATGTATAAGGAGCATTAAGTGAATTCTGAATCCATCGCCGTCATCATCCCTTGCTACAACGAAGCGCTCACGATCGGCAAAGTCATCGACGACTTTCACCGCGAGCTTCCGCAGGCGACGGTCTATGTCTATGACAACAACTCGTCGGACGATACCTCACGCATTGCCACCGAGCACGGCGCCACAGTCCGCTTTGAGCCCCGTCAGGGAAAGGGCAACGTGTGCCGCCAGATGTTTCGCGATATCGACGCCGATTGCTACCTGATGGTCGACGGAGACGACACCTACCCCGCCGAGGCGGCCAAGGCCCTCTGCGAGCCCATCCTTAACGGCACGGCCGACATGACCGTAGGCGATCGCCTTTCCAACGGCACCTACGCCGAGGAGAACAAGCGTGCCTTCCACGGCTTTGGCAATAATCTGGTCCGCGCCATGATCAAGTGGATCTATGGCTACAGCTTCGATGACGTCATGACAGGCTACCGCGCCATGAGCCGCCCGTTCGTTAAAACCTTCCCAGTGCTTTCCGAGGGCTTTCAGATCGAAACCGAGCTCTCGATCCACGCCGTCGACCACCGCTGGCGCATCAAAGATGTGCCCATCGAGTACCGCGACCGTCCCGAGGGTTCCGAGTCCAAACTCAACACCGTGAGCGACGGCATTAAAGTCGTTGCGATGATCGGCACGCTGTTCAAGGACTACCGCCCGCTGAAGTTCTTCAGCCTCGTTGCGCTTCTGTTCGCGGTATTCGGCCTCGCCCTGGGCATGCCCATCGTTGTCGAATATTTCCAGACCGGCCTCGTCCCGCGCTTCCCCACCGCTATGCTCGCCGCCTCGTTTATGTTCCTGTGCGGCCTGAGCCTTGCGACCGGCTTCATCCTAGATTCTGTAGCAAAGGTCGAAAAAAAGCAGTGGGAGGTCAACGTGTACAGCAAATACGCCTACGACGACCAGCCCGGCCACCCTACTTCCATGCCAAGCGAGAGGTAGATCTTCCGCAAAATACTATTGGCACCACTGCGCAGATAGCCACCAACAAGAAAAGCCGCCGTTAAAGAACGGCGGCTTTTACTCTCGTCAATTCAATAGCGGCGACTAGAGCGTCTTGAGGTACTCCCCCAGCTCTTCCTCCCAGTCGGGCATGTGGAACCCGACCGACTCGAGCCTAGACAGGTCGAGCGCGGAGTGGACCGGGCGCGGGGCGATGGGGCCGGAGGCCTCGGCGTAGTAGTCGGCGGTGCTGACCGGCACGACCTTCGCACTGTTGCCGTTCGCGGCCTCGAAGACGGCGCGGGCGATGTCGGCCCAAGACTTGACGGCGCCGGAGCCCGTGCAGTCGTAGGTGCCGTAGGGGGCGTGCGTCCCCAGCACGTGGAAGATGGCCTCGGCCATGTCGCGCGTGAAGGTCAGGCGGCCCAGTTGGTCGTCGACCACGGTGACCTGTGTGAGCTTGTCCTCGGGGTCGGCCACGCGGTCGGACAGCGCCTTCATGGTCTTGACGAAGTTGTGTCCCTCGCCGATGACCCAGGAGCTGCGCATGATGTAGTGGCGCGGGCACCCCGCCACGGCGATGTCGCCGGCGGCCTTGGTCTGGCCGTAGACGGACAGCGGGCTGAGGGGCTCGTCCTCGTCATGGACCTCGGAGGTGCCGTCGAAGACGTAGTCGGAGGACACGTGCACGAGCGTGATCCCGTGCCCGGCGCAGGTGCGGGCGAGGAGCGCGGGCCCCGTCGCGTTGGCCTTCCAGGCGGTCACGCGGCCCTCGGGGGTCTCGGCTTTATCCACGGCCGTGTAGGCGCCGCAGTTGATGACGGTGCCGTAGAGCGACCAGTCGTACTTGGAGTAGGCGTCCGGGTCGGACATGTCGAAGGTGTCGATGTCGCAGAAGTCGAAGTCCTTGGCGACGCCGCGCTCCTCGGCCAGCTTTCGCACCGCATGGCCCAGCTGGCCGTCGCAGCCGGTGACGAGGGTGCGCTTCGGCGCCATGGGGACGACGTCCTTCAGCATCGGGTGGTTGAGGTCGGCCTCGGATACGACGGCTTGGTCGAGAGGGATCGGCCACTCGATGTCGAGCTCGGGGTCGGCGAGGTTCACGAAGGTGTAGGTCCTCTTCAGCTCGAGGGACCAGTGGGCGTCCACCAGGTAGGTGTAGGCGGTGCCGTCCTCCAGGGCCTGGAAGGAGTTGCCCACGCCGCGCGGGACGTAGATGGCCTTGGACGGGTCCAGGGTGCAGGTGAACACCTTGCCGAAGGTCTCGCTTCCCTCGCGCAGGTCCACCCAGGCGCCGAAGACCGAGCCGCGCGCGACGGAGATGAACTTGTCCCAGGGCTCGGCGTGGATGCCGCGGGTGACGCCGCGGCTGTCGTTGTAGGAGATGTTGTTCTGGACGACGCGGAGGTCCGGGATGCCCAGGGCGGTCATCTTGGCGCGCTGCCAGTTCTCCTTGAACCAGCCGCGCGAGTCGCCGTGGACGGCGAGGTCGACGACCTTCAGGCCCCCGATGCCGGTCTCGGCGACGGAGAGGTCCTTCTCGAATGCGATGTCTGCCATGTGGGAAAAGCTCCTATCGAAGAGGTTGGATAACCAGGGGCGCCCGCGCGGGGACGCAGGATCATCCCCATGCCCTGCGGCCCCGTGCGGGCGCCCCGCGGTGCGGTTCGCCGGGGTTCGGCCTACTGCCCCTGGGCGCGGTAGCGCGCCTCGGTGGCCTCCTTGGCCGGGCGCCACCAGGCCTCGTTGGCGACGTACCAGTCGATTGTCTGCCTGAGCCCCTCGGCGAAGTCGGTGTGGGCCGGCCTCCAGCCCAGCTCGCGCTGGAGCTTCGTGCTGTCGATGGCGTAGCGGCGGTCGTGGCCGGGGCGGTCGGCGACCCAGTCGAAGTCCTCGGGGTCGCGGCCCATGGCCTCCAGGATCATGCGCAGCACGGTGATGTTGTTCTTCTCGCCGTCGGCGCCGATGAGGTAGGTCTCCCCCATGCGGCCCTTGGTGAGGATGTCCCACACCGCGGAGCTGTGGTCCTCGGTGTGGATCCAGTCGCGGACGTTCTCGCCCCTCCCGTAGAGCTTGGGGCGGACGCCGTCGACGATGTTCGTGATCTGCCTGGGGATGAACTTCTCCACGTGCTGGTAGGGGCCGTAGTTGTTGGAGCAGTTGGAGATCGTGGCGCGAAGGCCGTAGGTGCGGGTCCAGGCGCGGACGAGCATGTCGGAGCTGGCCTTGGTCGAGCTGTACGGGGAGGAGGGCTTATAGGGCGTCTCCTCGGTGAACTTGGCCGGGTCGTCGAGCGCGAGGTCGCCGTAGACCTCGTCGGTGGAGACGTGGTGGTAGCGGATTCCGTATTTCCTCACGGCCTCCAGCAGGCGGAAGGTGCCCTCCACGTTGGTGCGCAGGAAGGGCTCCGGGTCGGCGATGGAGTTGTCGTTGTGGCTCTCGGCGGCGTAGTGCACGATGGCGTCGTGGCCCGGTACCAGCCTGTCCAGCAGCCCGGCGTCGCAGATGTCGCCGACGACGAGCTCCACGCGGTCCGACGGCAGGCCCGCGATGTTCTCGGGGTTGCCGGCGTAGGTCAGCTTGTCCAGGACGGTGACGTGCACCCCGGGGTGGTTGTTGACCACGTAGTGCACGAAGTTGCTGCCGATGAAGCCGCAGCCGCCCGTGACGATGATGTTGTGGGGTTCAAAAATCTCAGACATGAAAATCCAATCTGAAGCAAGTACAGCTTCTTTAGTATGCCGCAGGAAGTGACGCCGCGACACTATTCAACAAAACTATCGGACATTTCGGCATGCGATAAGAGCCATAACCATCGCAGAATTACCTCCTGTACAAAACGCCTCCGGAATGCAGTCTTTGTCGTAGTGAAAAACCGAATCCCCAGTTATTTCACGTAAGTACTTATAGAAGAAATCCTCCCAGCTTTTAAACTCTTTACTGTCAATGTGCTCTTCCGGAGACTCCAGCACCGCCTTAGCATCAAGCCCAGAAATAACGCCGGAGCTCAGTAGAAGCCACTCGAATGATTCGGGAAGACAAACCGTAACAGTATCGCGGTGAATGTCTTGCAGCTTAAGGACGCGGTCCGCATAGCACCCAAATGCCGCTCCGTCCGCGACAACAAACACGCGATCGTCGAAATGCTGATCCAACCAGCCCAAAATCGCGCTGTTCGTCATGGCCGAAGCACAGGTAAGCTCACTATCAGCGAAATGCCGTTCAAAGAACTGGAAACCAGACTTACTGTCCTCGCATAGAAGGATAGAAAAGTCCTGTTTTGGCGCCGATCGGGAAATAGCATAACGATGATTTCCGCGATCTTGATAAACAGGGACGAAAGAATGGTATTTTCCGCTCGTCTTAATCTTGTAAATCTCATCCACGCTATACGGAAGATTGGGGAAATCAGCCCTTGAGATCAGCACGAAATAATTCGAGGAATACAGCACATGATGGGCAAACTCATCAGAATGGATCTCTTTTAAGCCCTCATCGACAAATACAATCGAGTCATGAACGGACGAAAGCTGGTTTCGCCAATCATAATCGGTCAGGGCGACACAGGGACAATCGCATTGCAAGGAGACACCCGACTGCTCGCCCGTTCGCATGTAGTCTGCGACCATGTCAAACAGTGTCGTCTTACCCGTGCCGCTATCGCCACGCACAATAGTGATGTTCCGCTTGATGGTAAATGTGTACTTAGTTCCCCTGCGGCGGGAAATCTTAACGAGATGCGAACCGTTCATAAGCAGTACCTACAGATACGGAATCGACTCGTGAATCAATTCGGCCATGTTGTGAACGATTCGGCCGCTATTCACGACTTTAATTTTAAAATCCTCGCGACCAAAGTCCATCACATGATAGAGATTCACAACGAGCTTGCGGTCTTTCGCCATGTCAAGAATCCACTTGGCACAGTTGTCACCACAGGTAGAGGCGTTAAAAATATGCTTACGATCAAATCTCATAAGCAGCAGCGTTTTCACGCCACCAGAAAGCTGGAGTGGGGAGATGGATCCAAGCACGGGGCTTTCGATGACGTTTTCGGAGACAACATCCGATCGATCGACATCTTTAATTATCGAGACTGCATAGGGATCCGTAATCCAAGTAGACCTGTAAGAGTTTTTGAAATATGTCGCTGTGTTGTAAATCGCTTCTGGCATATCGCCAAAGTAGACGCTTAACACATCCACTCCCAATCATATTATCTTTATGGTCAACGTAATCATAACGAAAGGGGCCACCAGATAAACGGTGACCCCTAAAAGAAAACAAGCTGGCGCTAGTACTCGCGCGGGCTGTTGACGATCTCGCCGGCGGCGACCTTCTTCAGGTGCTGCCCGTAGACCGACTTGCCGTAGGCCTTGGCGGCTTCCTCCAGCTCGGCGGTCGTGATCCAGCCGTTCTCCCAGGCGATCTCCTCGGGCACGGACACGGGCAGGTCCTGGGAGTGCTCCACGGCGCGGACGAACTCCGCCGCCTCGTGCAGGCTCTCCATGGTGCCGGTGTCCAGCCACGCGTAGCCGCGGCCGAGGGTGACCACGGACAGCGTCCCCTCCTCCAGGTACATCTGGTTGAGCGTGGTGATCTCGAGCTCGCCGCGGGCCGACGGCTCCACCCTATGCGCCTTGGCGGCCACGTCGCCCGGGTAGAAGTACAGGCCGGTGACGGCGTAGGAGCTCTTGGGGCTCTCGGGCTTCTCCTCGATGGAGACGGCCCTGCCCTGCGCGTCGAACTCCACGACGCCGAAGCGCTCGGGATCGTCCACGTGGTAGCCGAAGACCGTGGCGCGGCCCGACTCGGCGTTCTGGACGGCGCGCGTCAGGTGGCGCGACAGGCCGTTGCCGTAGAAGATGTTGTCGCCGAGCACGAGGGCGCAGGGCTCGCCGCCGATGAAGTCCTCGCCGATGGTGAAGGCCTGCGCGAGGCCGTCCGGTGAGGGCTGCTCGGCGTAGGAGAGGTTCACGCCGAAGCGGGAGCCGTCGCCCAGCAGGCGCTGGAAGTTGGGCAGGTCTGTCGGCGTGGAGATGACCAGGATGTCCTTGATGCCCGCCAGCATGAGGGTGGACAGCGGGTAGTAGATCATGGGCTTGTCGTAGACCGGCAGCAGCTGCTTGCTGGTGACGAGCGTGAGCGGGTACAGGCGCGTGCCCGAGCCGCCCGCGAGGATAATTCCCTTCATAGGTTGGACCTCCAGAATTGGGAATACACAGTTGGTTCAAGTATACGCGAGAGGGCACGCAGGCTGTAGAGCTGCACAAAAGAAGGATGGAGACAGCCAAGCGTGCAGCCGACGATCACGCCGTGCGGCCTCGGCAACCACCTGGCCGAAGCCGACGGGCGCCCGTACTGCCACGGGCTCGCCCACGCCAACGGGCTGCACTTCCGATGGGCGCAGGGGGACGCGGTGCTCGGGAACTACGGGCGGATGCTCGGTGGCCACGGCGGGCAACTCGAGTACCCGCTGCTCGACGAGCCGACCGGCTACCTGTCCGCGCTGCCCATGGACAGACGGCAGCCAAATTGGTCACCCCAGGAGATAAGAGTCGCCCAGATGGCGGCTCTTTCTTTACGGAGGGGGCCGGGGGATTCGAACCCCCGGGCCTAGGACACACCTCGCACGTCACGTCAATCCGTTCGTTGGGCGCAGCCCCCGCCTAGGACCCTTGCAGCCCCTCCAACAAACAAGACAACTTTCATAATAACCCCCTTGAAGTCAATGGACCCGAAATGAGCAACGACTAGGAAGCAGAGCGCCGCGAGGACCATAACCTGAACCTCAACAGCGACAGAAAGCGTGATGTACGTAGATGTCCTCTTCGATGTTAACACAGCGGAACGGAGCGTCTGACGAACTCATAGCGACACATCTAAGAATGCCAGAAATCACGGAACTCCTCTCTGCATTTATAGCGAGACATGAAGTGAATAAGTACAATGAGCAGTGTCCAACAAACGAAAGGCAAACAATGCGAGTCGAAACAACCGGAGTATGCAGAGGAAACTGGAAAATCTACCAGCAACTTAAAATAGAAGGCATCCATGAAGGCTCCAGCATAAAAGCTCAAGCGGCAACGGATGACGACCGCCGCTTACCTTTGTCTCTTCTAAAATTCAAGGACAATAACGGCGAATCGAACTCATACGTTCTTGTAATCCCCGACCCCGATACCCGAGCCATTAAAATTGAGTTTAACGAAATCGGCAAAGACGGTTGCAACCTGAGCAGCGACTCCCTTTCGCTCAATTGCAAGAACATCAAATGGGAGTCGCGTCTTAACTACAAAATTAAACCTGACATGTGCAGCAAACTCCGAAATTACGATGACGTTTCAGAGTTTGAGATGGCGACGATTGATTTTTGGCAGTGCATCGAAGATTCAAACGAGTATATCCTGAGGTGCACGGTTAGAACACCGTACCGCAATGACTCGCAAATCAAACTTCGCTGCCTCGACCGGTTCCTCAATGAGGTTGGGCTGAGCATAGTCAATTTCGGTTCAAATGTAACGAGCGTTGGATTTACATCCGAGAAAAAGCAACTTGAAACGCAGCTCTCGATCCGCATGCCAAAGGCGTTTGATCGTTACTATTTTATTATTGACGATCAAAATCACCCATCATTCAGTGCATTTGACTGCTTAACGCCTGATAAATTAGGCTTGCTTCTTGAGGAGACCAACTTCCTCTTTACCCATGCGCAGTTTGACCCTGAATACCCCGAATGGTTTACAGAGCATAAGGCAACCATTGGCGCACTGGAGAAGCAGAGAAAAATCGTCTTCAATAGCGCTCCGAAATTCAGCATCATTGTCCCTCTTTACAACACGCCCATTTCGTTTTTTAACGATATGGTCGAATCCGTAAAAAACCAGTCTTATGCAAACTGGGAGCTCCTCCTAGTTAATGCAAGCCCTGACAATCAGGAACTAAAGGCTCGCGTTGAGCAGGAAACAGCCCGCGACAACAGAATTAAGTCAATTAATCTTACCGAAAATAAGGGTATTTCCGAAAACACAAACGCAGGCGTTGCCGTAGCTTCGGGCGATTTCGTTAGCTTCTTTGACCATGACGACATTCTTGAACCGGACTTGTTGTTCTCATATGCCGAGGCAATTGAAAACAATAATGACGTCGATCTTCTTTATTGTGATGAAGATAAACTCATGCCCGATGGAAAGTTAGCGCAGCCGTTCTTTAAGCCGGATTTCAATATCGATCTGCTCAGAAACAATAACTATATCTGCCACATGCTTACCATCCGTAAGTCCCTGCTAGACACTCTAGAGCCGAACACAAAAGAGTTCGATGGAGCACAGGATCATAATCTGACTCTCCGCGCCGTGGAAAAGGCAAGGAAAGTTCATCATGTTGCGAAGGTTCTATACCACTGGCGCCTAAGCGAGACCTCCACCGCAGCAAATGCCGATAGCAAGCCGTATGCCACTATCGCAGGTATCAAAGCGGTCCAGAGTCATTTGGACAGGCTTGGGCTCAATGCGAAGGTCGAACAAGCGCGTCGTCCCTTTACATATAAAGTAACCTACGCTGTGCCAGATTCCCACCCACTCGTGTCAATTATCATCCCGACTAAAGACCACGCCGACATTCTGAACAACTGCATTACATCAATTGTTGAGAAATCAACGTACGACAATTACGAGCTCGTCATAATCGAAAACAACAGCACAGAAAAGGTGACGTTCGATTATTACGATAAGTTGCAAGCAAAATATCCTGACATCGTTCGTCTTGTAACTTGGGAACACGAATTCAATTTCTCCAAGCTCATGAACTTTGGCGTTGCTCACGCCAAGGGCGACTATCTCTTGCTATTGAATAACGATACTGAGGTAATTACGCCCAATTGGATCGAGACCATGCTTGGCATCTGCGCACGTGAGGATGTTGGCGCAGTCGGTGCAAAACTCTACTATCCCGACAACACCATTCAGCACGCGGGCCTATGCGTCACTGGCGGCGTGGCGGGACATCTTTGCCAGAGCATGCCAAGGAATAATTGGGGCTACTTTGCACTCAACGATGCGCAACAAGACTTCAGCGCTGTCACTGCAGCTTGCATAATGACCAAGCGTAGCGAATATGAGAAAGTCGGAGGTTTCACCGAAGAGCTTCAAGTTGCATTTAATGATGTTGACTTTTGCTTAAAGCTACGCGAGATTAACGACCTGATCGTATACACGCCCGAAGTCGAGCTCTATCACTACGAGTCGATTTCTAGAGGCGTTGAAAACAATACGGAAAAGCAGATTCGGTTCCACAAAGAAGTCGCATACATGAATTATCGCTGGGCAAAATACTATGTCGAAGGCGATCCGTACATTAACCCAAATTTCAGCGTGGGAGAACCCGGAAATCGCTACTATCATTTATAAAGTGTTAGCTTAATTCTGCGCTTTCTAATTTTAGCCTTATTAAAATGCGACTAATAGATAAGGGAATCGAGGGTCAACCCTCGATTCCCTTACTATGAATAATTGCATTCCATACATGATATACAGTTAAGAAGCGTTTGTGATTCGATACACAAGCAGGCGTTGATTCCGCATGCTGGCCAGAATCCGCATCATTCCAAAGGCGTATTTAAAACCCAGCCCCACTGTGGTATAGCGGTAGTGTGGTAGTAGTTCAGCCACCAAGCAAGTGATGTTGTCCTGATGTAACCGATGTTATCCATAACCATACCGTTTCCGATATAAATAGCAATATGGCCCCAGCGGGCACCAGCACTTGTATGAGTATGCGTAGGGACCGCAACGATCATTCCAACTTTAAGCTGAGATATATCTCGGCTGTAACACCAATTCCAGAACATGTCGCATGCGTCGCCGTTGGGATATGACCCCAGCACGGGGTAAAACACATGGCTAACCCACTCCGAGCACAGTCCCGCCCCAGGAGAAGGAACGCTATGGCAACGATTAACGATCTGGGACTGCAAGGAGGCGCGCGCGGAGTGCTCAGGCTCCACCCAAGCACCTGAGGCATTAAAGAAATACTCGGAGTCTCCAATTCTGTTCCAGCCATTTACCATTTGTCCAGAAGACATAAGGTAGTACCACGTTCCATCATCATCGAGGAACCAGCCAGTATTCATGGCTCCGGATTCGTTGTCGAGGTGATACCACCTACCGTCAATGAATCGCCAACCGCGCTGCAGAACCCCATCTGAGTCTGTGTAAAACCACACCTGTGCAGCTGAGGACCAATACCAGCCAGCGACAGGCTTTCCCTCGGGATCCCTGAGCTTAATTCCGCCCGCGCCGTCCTTGACGCCCGAAAGCACAATCGCACCACTGCTGCACGCATAATATACGTTTTCATCTTGTGAGAAGACCCAAGTGTTGCACTTTAATGCACCGCCGCTATCCGGATCCAAATAATAAATGGAGCCATTTACAGTTTGAAATCCTTCCAGCATGGCGCCATTATTATTGGGGTCTAGCAAATACCAGCTAGAACCATTGTAAAACCACCCGGTACGAATCTCTCCCGATGCGTTGGAGCAATACCATGCCCCATCGTTAATAAACCAACCGGAGCTCATAGAACCGGATTCGGAAAAATGATAAAAAGAGCCGTTAACAAGCCTAAAGCCCGTAGCCATTAATCCAGAAGGCTCAAGCCAGTACCAAGTATTGCCAAGGAGTAACCACCCGGTCTGCATAGCGCCCGAACTATCCAAATAGTACCAGCTATCATCAATTAAAACCCAGCCGGTCTTCATTGAACCCGATGTCTCGTCAAGGTAGAACCAGCGCCCACCGGTGGCAGCCCATCCCTTCAAATGTGCACAGGAGTTAGAAAATAAATGCCAGCCATCGTTCAAGTATTTCCAGCCAGTAGCTGCATAACCTTCGGAATCAAAATAATACTCCGCCCTTCTAATGGACAGAAAACAGTTTGACGGCCAACCACCAGCCTCATATCTCCACCACCATTTACCGTTTTGGTAGGCCCAAGAACCAGGAAGAGCGATGTTATTATCAGAGGAACGAACGATCTGGAACGACAGTTGAGAGGTAACGCCGGCGTAATTCCCTAGCCCATTCACTCTTATAGTGGCGCAGCCAGGGGCAACATTATCTGAATACGTGACTTCATAATCGATTCCGCTTGCTAGCACAGAACCGCTGGCAGTCAAAACAGAGACATCAGGAGTAATCACATCGCCAGTATATTCATATATCGACGAATCGATAGATGCTTTGAAATTATCGGAATCCAAAGTCAAACGATCGCTACCTGATGTCCCAAATGCTTCCTGACCCGATTGAACCAAAGAGCCATCAGTGCCTTCAGCCACGCAATCTTCAGTTAATGAAAATGCGATTGCGGGCCATAAAAGAGAGATGAAACAAATAGATGTTAGACAAACCACGCTGATTAAACTCAGATGTCGATTTTTCATCATTTTTCTCTTCTCGCCAAATCAAATTAACCTTTGAATATCCAGATGCAGTCGACCCAGAGATGCAGTTCCCAAATTAATTAATATGCAAGACAACTCGCTTGATACGTTGCACCAGATAAAACGATAAGACACTCAACATAGGGATTGTCTATTTGTTAGACAATCCACAACCAGCAGTCGAGCGCGATCAATGGTGCACAAACTTTGGAGCCCTAATGAGGGATAGCCGAAGGAACTGAATCAAACCATGTATTGAGCTCATTCATGATCAGACCTTTTCTCAAGCTCTTTTTCGAGCAGGGCAATCCTATGAGTAAGGTTTTTGATCGCCAAAACATGACGACTCGCGGCAACGCTAAGAGACAGAGAGATTGCAAGCAACAGCACGATTGCACCCAAAAAAAGGAAATTGGCCGGGTTGACAAACCCAATAGCTGTTGAGCAACTATAAATAATCTGAGGACATAAATCACAGATCAAGGCCGCCATACACATCAAAATCCACAGCAAAGAGTACTTAAGAAGCATCTTTCCGTTGGACACGAGACGTAAAACATAGACGAGGAATCCGCCGAAAAAGAGGGCCGCACCAATCCTCAAAATAAGATTCATTATTTGTCTCCCCTATGAACCCAGCACACAAGGACAATGGCTAACGTAACCTTGACCATATAGTAGACGGAAGAGAAGCCCCCGATAGATGAACGTCCACCTTGGCGCTCATTCATCTTTACAGGCGCTTCCATAACGGGAAGACCAAGCTTCATAGCCAAAGCAATCGACTCTGGCTCCGGGTAGTCATCAGGATAACTCTTGCAGAACAGGTCGATAGCATCTTTATTGCAGGCCCTAAAGCCAGAAGTGGGATCGGTGACCACCTTACCCGTAAGCAACTCGAGCAAAAATGAAAGCCACCTGATTCCAACACGACGCATAAAAGTTGATTGAAAACCATCAGTCTCAACCAGAAATCGAGAGCCTATCGCCAAACTCGCACCGCTCTCAATCAGCTTTACAAGCTCAGGAATATAAGAAGGATCATGTTGGCCATCGCCGTCAACCTGAATGTCGATATCATAGCCAAATCTCTGGGCATATTTATGGCCCGCTTGGACCGCTCCACCGATACCAAGGTTCTGCGGCAGATCCAATATGTTGATACCATGCTCTCGACAAAGCTCAAGCGTTGTATCTTGTGAGCCGTCGTTGATTACGACATAGTCATAACCCGCAGCTTTTATAGCTGCAACGGTATTGAGAATGCACTCCTGTTCGTTATAGGCAGGAATTATTACGAGAACACGCAGATGTCCTTTTGAACATGTCGTTGAAGTAAAAGACAATCGAGATTCATCCATTCCAAAAACAGTTGGCTTTTAGCGACGCCCAAAGAATTTGCGACTCTTACAGTCCAACGCATAGCTTAACTCAGACTTAAGTTTACTGTATCCTGTCTAACCATTAGGAAGTTACATCTCAAGCTTAGATATTTAGCTTGCTCAACTAGGGCACACATGGAGTCCCCATCCATCACCGCAGGAAAAGGACCCCTTGCAGTTCTGCCTCAAATACGGGGCGCATGTCCTGAGCGAACCCTCAACGCCGTCCCATTCGATCCAATCGAATCCAACTAATTGCCCACTCCTACTATAACCATGACCTATATCGCTAATTTAGAAAAAACGGATATACAGAAGCTCGAACATCACAAAATACAGCAGCGCAAATGGAGCCCCGAGCATAAAGGCTGTAAATTTAGCCTTCACCTCCTCATCGCAGTAAATAGGGAACCTGAGCAATAGACAGGCAAAAGGTATTATCAAAGGTATGAGATATCGCGCCTGAACACCCGCAACTGTCTGGCTTCCGACTCCTGTAAAAGCGATGTATAGAGCCAAAGCAACTAGGTAGCAAGTAGCAAGAACCAAGAATAGAGACCAAACAATTCCGCAACGGCTAAGCTTAATTTTAGTAACTTTTTCATTATCAATAATGCAAATAGCTTCAAACAACATGATGGGGAGATATGAAAGCCATGGGAACAGATTGGAGACGTCCCCAAGATAGGCCATATTCGTTGATATTGAATTGAGAAACGCCGGGGTCAGCATCGATCCAAAAACGAAATTCGAGATTACAGCTATAGTTCCAACCGGATTTGCAAGCACTCCCGTCGTTTGACCAGCCGTAGAGACTTCGGTGCCACCACGCGCATCAGAAATGTTATTTACGACAGAAGAGAAGTATGGCGTCAAGAAAGATAAAATCATTATGGCGCAAACGAATATCGCGGTTCCAATCAAGATACGTCTTTGCTTGCTCGAAGTATATTTATTTGCAGGAATTAAAAGCGCAAGTCCGAATAATGGAAAATAAATCGCTTTAGCTGCAAATCCGACTGCAAAAGATAGTAGAAATCCGAAGAACGTTTTTGCAGAAATATCCTCTTCAGAAACAAGCATCTTCAACAAAAGAGCTGTTCCTAGCAAACTGAACGATATCACACAGGGATCATACGAGTAACTGGCTGCCATTAACACAGCAGACGGGAACAACGCAATACAAGTGAAAAGACATTTTCTGCAAGGGGCTATACGAATTGCGATTCCACAGATAACTGCATACGCAAGTAAATTGAATATTTTTCCCAATGCAAATTTGATAGAAAATGGGAGATGAAGCAAGCGACCCAAACAAAGGCCGATAGATGAAGGAATGTAAGCGATTTTAGAAAGAGCCACACTATCAAAAGAATTAAAACGATCGATACCTTCAGCTATATCATTTTTATCAGTCTCTCTGACTAATTGTTCAACAGAGCCACGGTTAAACTCTCTTGTTTCATCTATTGGATACTTACCCAAAGATGCATCCAAACTAAAGCCATCCCCCATATAAAACTGCTCGACTATCATTCGGTCAGAATTTGTTATTTCAGCATTTGTGAGGTAGGAAAAACTGTTTGCATTTCCATAGTGGACCTCATCATCCCATGTCAGATAATTTGTAACAGGGAAGCAAATAATTACGGATAGACCAATTGAGACAATGCATGCGAAAGCGAACAGTTCGGGCTTCAGATAAGAAATGCCCCCATTAATAGCAATCAACCCGATCAAAACCGTAATGGGCAAAGCAGACGCGAACAACACCGTCTTTGACTTTTCGAGCGGAATGCCAATAAAAGCGATTAAAACAGCAAAGCCAACAAAAACCGCCAAAAAAAAGAAACACTTCTTAGCATCAGTTTTCTTAACCGAGGTTACGAAGCTCTTCACCAGGCCATAGCAAAGCTCAATGCCCTGGAACGCTAAAACTAAATGAAAGCATATAACAAGACCTGCGATATTCCATGCACCAAGATCGAAGGGGCCAAACGTCTTCGCGCCAGCCAATATGATGAAAACTAGCAGAAAGCTGCTGAGGATGCTGGACGCGACGAGGACGGTTATCTGACGAATAGCGCCACCGCTCGACTGTGATTTCGGTTGCAAATATAAGCACGCAACAGCAACGACATCGCAAAAGAGTTCAAGAATGAAAAGATTTAAATTCTTATAGTGCAACGATGTCGCGACAGCTAACAAAAGAAGTCCCAGCCCAAAGATGGCAAGCGCGTACTCGCTTTTCTTAATTGCAGGATTATTCAAAACGTGCATCTCCAACTAAAGACAAAATCGAATAGGGTAAGACGACAATAACAAATTCGGGTCTTAGATCCAACTTCACTCAAAAGCTAAGTAAAAGCCAGCCAAGTATCACTTAGCGAATACAAAACGCCTTCTCGACATCTATAGCAGTGGCGTCCCAGCTATATCGATTTTCAACAAGAGCCCTAGAGTTTCGAGACTGAAGGGAAAGAAGCCTTCGATCATCAAATAGCCTGCATAATGCTAAAACCACCTCATCAGATGACATGGACTGAATTATCGTGCCGTAGCTATCATCTGGAATAAGCTCGCGCGCGCCTCCCACATCTGTTACAACAGCAGGCGTTCCGCAGGCTGAAGCCTCAAGAAGTACCGTTGAAAAGCCTTCGGAACGAGTTGGAAGACAAAGCACATCTGCTTGCTGAAGTAAGGAGGAAATGTCCTCTGTGTTACATCTCCCAAGCCAAAACAGGTCAGACGAACAGGCTTCCTTGACCTCATTAGCAAGCGGACCATCCCCTGCGAGAACAAAGCAAATATCACGCTTGGTAATATCTTTTGCGCGAGCCGCCTCAATAATTGAATTAATTCCCTTTTCAGGAATAAGCCGCCCGACAAAAGCTACAACCAAGGATGACTGAGGGATACCTAATTCAGATCGAAAATCTCTCCCCGAAGAAATACTCCTATAGAATGAGGCATTGATTGAGTTTGATATTACGCCCTTTGCAGCGACATTAAAGTGTTGGAGCCATTCAACGCTTTTAGATGAAATCCCATAGAAATCAGGTTTAAACGACTTTACACGATCCGTAATCCAATCCTCATATCGGCGCACAAAAAAATCAAGGAACGGCTGATTGAAAGAAAGATACGCTGAACCGTGGTCGAGAACGACGGCCTTGATGTTATGATTCGCGGCAAACTTCAGCCCTTCGATTGAGAGAGGAAAAAGTCTCGTGTTTATAAGTACGCCGTCCCACTCATAATCATCAAGGCTTTGCAGGAGCCGGTAATAATCGCTGGTTTTTTTGGGAAGAGGAAGCCTTCCATCAAGCAATGAAATACATGGAAGCCGAATTATCTCGAGACCGTTTTCGACTGAATGACCAGCTCCTACGCGCATTGAATCATTAGTAACGATAACCACCCTGTCGCCGCGGGCAGCTAGGGCATGAGCGAGACCATCGACAAAATTACCAATTCCGCTAAGTTGCGGGTGATAATGGTGGGTGAAAATACAAATAGAAGAACTCATTACATAACCTCATCTGGTAAAGATTTCATATCCTTAATTCTGCGCAGTCCAGACTTCACCATCCCCAAAGTCAAGCAGAAGAGGAAGATGGGTATGTCGATTTTCCGGCTCCGGAATTTTCTTCCATTCGCCATACATCGTTGTAAGATATTTATCCGTCATACGAGGAACGGGGAATTCACTGCCTTCGAAAACCGCACTGCTCAGAGGGAAAATCTCTGAAATAGGCACTGGCGCCATATTCGGCCAGCTTAACGTCAGACAATAATCAGAGACCTCACCCGTATTTGAGTCGGCAATACAGGAGTCGAACAAATCCTGGTAAGAGCATGCGCCTCGAGAAACCAGTCGTTCCACTACGTGTATAGCAGAACAACCAATTTGCTCGAGTTGTCCAAGGAACCCTTTATGAGGGACAACAATGGAAGAAGAGTGATATAAATAAGCTCTTTTCTGTGCAATTGATGCAGTTCGGACTTGTTTTGCACGAAGGCGTTTATCTGTATAGAGCTGGTCATATGGAAAGATGTCGACAAAAATGCCCATCGAACTGGAAGCCTCTCGAGCCTCCTGATTCTCGAAGCGAGTTCCATCGCGATACACCTTAGCAAACATCGCAGCATAGCCAATAGTATTCCGCGATGTATGGAGCGAATATCCTTCCGGTAAACCATCCTCGGCTAAAGAGCAAAAGCGGTCATAGTCTGAACGCATCATTCCGATATCTATATCATCATCCCAAGGGATAAACCCCCTATGACGCATTGCTCCTAAACATGTTCCGCCATCAAGCCACCACCTGATGCCGTGCTTAGAGCAGAATGCAGCGACAACCTGAAGGATATCCAATTCAGTGTTTTGAAGCTTTAATAGCGCGTGAGCTTTAGACATCATCGGCCTATCTCTTTTCCCCAAACCATTCTTGCGTCTGTTTCCCCAAAACAAAAGACTGATAAATAAGGCAAATAGCATTGGATATAAGCGCCGTTACAGTAGGGCCATTTAAGCCAAACAACACTTGCGCGGGAGCCATGACAGCAACAGCACTGATTAAGGACAATATGCTGCCAACAAATACCCCTCGGTAATTATCAAGAGAAACCAGCAAATCGTTGACAAACCAAGCAATGCCAGTCAAAAAGGCACAAGCCAACATAGGCTGAAGGAGATCAGAATGTTTGGCTATTCCAGCGCCATAAAACAAAGACAGCAATAATTTGCCGAAAAAGAAAAGGGCAACTGCTGATATGACGCCGACAAATAAAATACCGGCAAGTATTTTACCTATAAGCGTAAAAAAGGACTTTTCCTTAGAATAGTAACGCTCTACTAAATAACCTAATAAAGGATTATAGATATACGTCGCACCCATTTGGATAATTGCCACGGGAGCAGCAACTGATGCATAAATGCCTAGAGCAGAATCTCCGAATGTATAAGATAAATACTGCCTTGGAATATTCGGCGCCGCAGAAGCAGCAATGCCGCCCAGAACGATGGGCAAACAGCCACATAGGAAAGCTCTGACCTTCGCTTGGGTAATTCCAAGCTTGATTGCAGAGATTCGATTTGATCTCGGATAATCGTAAATAACACCGATACCTATAGTCACTACCGTCATTAGCAACAATGCACCTTCGAGGCTATTTAACAGCCCAAAGACAACAATGAACGAAAGGAGAGAACCAATGCCCTGCATTATGAGGGATTTCCCAATATAGTCCATCCTATGGCCAACCTGATCATTGGCATGCATGACATCAATAACTAAGCCGGCGGTTTTATAGAGAGCATACAAAAGAACAGCAGGCACCGTATCAATACGACACGTCGCAATGGAATAGACGGCCAACATTGCAAACGCCATAAACGTAGTAAAGAAACGAAAAGTCAGGTATTCACCAGCAGAGTTTTTCCTTTCAACATCTGCAATTTGTACCGTGTACATCCTGTATTGGGCCAATTGAGAAAACATGTTGAAAATAGACATAGCAAGGGAATAAATTCCAGCAGCACTATATCCATCAGACAGTCGAACGACCAATATAGTGATTAGCCATTGACAGCCTAAATTCGTCAACGAGCCAACGGTATTCCAGAACATATTGTGTTTAATCGAAAGAGTCTTCTCTGTGGCTTCCACAAATATAAGCGCCCTTCTGAACAAGTCGCGATTCGGATACGAAGCTATTTTGCTTCTTTAATCATGTTTAAAATCAAAAGAAACAGCCAATTCGGTACAAGTCGCATAATGATTTCAGCTTTAGCAATGGACGGGCAAGCTCGTCGATATTTAAGCAAGCCAATTATGGAGCGTCGCTCTCTTGCATCGGCGAACCCCATTATTTCCTTTAGGTGCGGTGAATCAGGAAATCTTTCGGCAAATTGCTTAGCTGTATCAACCCTGTTTTTAACTCTTGTTAAATACCAATCATCTTTTGAAGCAACACCCGCAAGGAATCCAGTTTCATTCCCGCCATGTCGACGATACTTAACCAAGGGAGTCGTTGTAAAACTGCACTTCCCCAGTTCGCTGCAGCCCAATGTCAACCACAAATCATGTGCAGTGGATTCCGGAAAGGGAATCATCGACTTAGCAGCACTCGCATCTAGCATGAGAGCCATACCAATGCCGTAGCATACACTTGCAGCCTGAATAGTAATATCCTCTCCGGAGCACCAATTTACTTCAGGCGAATTTGGATGAGCTTTTCTGTAGCTCTCTACCAGCATGTTTCCGTTTTCGTCGATTACCGATCTATCGCAAACATCAAGAATTGAGCCTTCTTCTAGCATATGGTTGAGCGAAACTTGAACTCTGTTAGGCTCCCAAATATCATCTTGATCGCAAAATACTACGTAATCCCCTTCCGCCAAAGAGAGTAGTGCCTCGAACGATTTGACATAACCGAGATTTTTATCGCCATGATAATAACGATACGCGTTTTTCTTTATATGCTCTTGGATAAACCCCTCTAAAGAGGCCGATTCGGGGCAGTCATTTCTGACCAAAAGCGTAACCGGAAACGTTTGTTCATCAATCGAATCAAGTTGAGCGGCGAAAAACTTAAGATCAGGTTTATATGCTGAAAGAAGTACGCATACGCCTGTACCATTTCCCTTTTCTATTTCCAAAAATCCTCCCAAAGTCATGTTTTCAAGATTAGCAAAGCAATCATTAGAGATTTAAGGTGTTGTTTATTACGCTCAAAAAAGACAGGAGAAGGCTCGGCCTTTAGATAATACATGGCGGCAAATTGAATGGTGCTCCCGTAATTTTTAACACCAACACCGACATCTCGCCCCCCTAGAGGGAGCGAGATGGTTGGCTTTTCAAAATAATCTGAAAAGGAAGCTCGTAGAGAATTAAAATCCCGCGCACCGGAAGTGCATACAGTTTATGACCGCCTTCTCATGAAACCGCTTGCCAAATCAAAGCACCTCAATTGGAAAAGAGTCCCTTAAGAATCAGTGTCTTTCTCCCACCTTTAAAGACACTTGTCCAATATCAATAGGTAACAACCTTTGTTCCATAAGGAATGTTATCGTAAATCCATTTTGCGTTCTGGATCTCAAGGCGTACACATCCTGCAGAGGATGGAACGCCCATCGTGGGATCCATCACCTGGTTACTGTTGACGTAGTAGGGCGAAGAATGGAATAGATAATCACCGTAGAACTGTGTGTAGTAATAGCAAGTATATCCATGCCCAAAGGAGTATCCCTTTCCGTAGACTTGGTACTCCCCTATCACAGTTGGCGTACTGGCTTTTCCCGTCGAACATACATATCGACGGTTTAAGGACCAATTATTCCATGACCCAGTGTAGATGCTCGTGATACAACGCGACGTATCGACAAGTATCAGCCAATTTGTATTGCTTGAATAACTTTGAGCTTTAGCGTCCATATAGTCTGACACCCACGCGCCGTTAGCCATGAAGTAATTCCAGGATCCGTCCACAACGCGCCAGCCAGTAGCCATAGCCCCACTAGCATCAAGCCAATACCAGGTGCCGCCCAAATTGAGCCATCCTGTCTGCATATAACCAGACGAATTCAAGTAATACCAATATCCGTTAACGGCAACCCAACCGGTTTTCATAACGTAAGTGGATGGATCTAAATAGAACCAGGAGCCATCCTTACTCAGCCAGCCAGATCGTGCATAGCCAGCGGTCTCATCAAAGAAGTACCATTTTCCGTTAACGTTCTGCCAGCCGACGCTCAAGGAGCCATTAGTCGGATCAGCATAGAAAATGCAGCCACCAAGCGTCACGAAACCGCGCGCTTCGACCAATTCGCCATCGCCGTTTGAAGTAAATAACTTCCCATTGCGCAATGTTCCGCACAACGAGCAGTCAGAACCAGCAAAAGCCTTAGACGGACCATCCTGAACCGAGTCCTGGACATCTACCCATTCACGACAAGCAACAGCGCCTGAGCCTTTTGCATAATAGCTTTTCCCATTTACAGAAAAATGCCCGAGCAGCATTTTGCCGTCGACGGCAGGATCAAGATAATAGTATTGGCTACCGTCCTTCAGCCAACCCGTCTTTACAATACCCGATGCATGAGAAGGCTCAGCGTAATACCAGTCTCCATCGCTCATAAACCAGCCGAGTGACAGCGCTCCCGTTGAAGAAAAATGATACCGATTCGATCCGATGGAAAAAAAGCCGGTAACCATTCTATTGTCATTTGCGATATCGAGCCAATACCAAGCGCCGTTCACCGAACGCCAGCCCGACGCAAGTGCGCCGGAACCGTCTGCGTAATACCAGTCCGTACCATCAAACGCCCAACCAACAGCCATTGCACCGGAATCCGATAAATAATAACGTGATGAGCCAACGGAAACGATTCCCCTAGACATAGCACCATCATTGGCGGGATCAAGCCAATACCAGTTATTGCCAGTTTGAAGCCAACCGGTTAAGACTTCACCATTGCTACCCCAATACCATAAACCGTTATCAAGACACCATCCATTAATCAGTCCATAGGTTCCAAGAAGATAAGGATGCCCATCGATAACACGTCGCCCAGTAACCATGGAACAGCCGTCAAGGGAGTCAAACCAGTACCATTGGCCTCCGATAAGCTGCCAACCATTTGCCAAAGCGCCTGATGGACTCGCGTAATACCACTTATTGTCAGTAAAAATCCAGCCGCAACTCATCGCGCCGTCACGAGCGGGGTCCAAATAAAACAACGAGCCGTCAACATTCTGCATTCCGGTCAAACGGCAGTCGTCAAGATAGTAATACCAGGACAAACCGTCCCATTGCCATCCAGATAGTTTTTCCGTCGTCGACGAGTCTTGGCTTTCGACAACCTGTGGATTCGAATCTTCCGCTGTTTTGCCAGCATAATCGTTGGAATCTTGAGCGAGACCGCCGCCGACAAAAGCACCCGACCCTTCCGTCGAGTCGCGCTCTACGATATCGTTATTCGCCCCCTCTTCCACGGCATAAGCAGTGCAAGAAAACGCGGGGGCGAAAACCGAGAGCGAGGCGGATAGTAGCACCAAGCCGATTGCTCGCCAGCAAATTCGATGATCAATCCGAGCATTCATTTCAGGCCCCCAACCGGTACCGACTGTCTTACAAGGAATCAATTAGATAAACGGACGGGCTGCGCCGATCACATTTCCCCTAGCGCTGACGGGATGAATACCGACACCCTGATGAGGCCAGGAGTCAATCATCATACCGCCGCCAAGTGCGATTGCGATATGCCCGCGATAATAAATCACATCGCCACGCTGAATCGAGCTGGTGCTCACGGGCATAAAGATGTTGCTTCGATACCAATTCATCGAATTGTAGGTTTGGCTTGGATCCCAGCGATGGTTATAAGGGTTGTAAACACCCATATCCATGCCAGTAGCATAAAGACATTGCAAGACAAAACCAGAGCAATCAACAGCCCCGCCGGGAGCGGTAGACCAAGGCTCAATATATTGCGTACCGATATATTCGTAAGCACGCTGAATAAAGGCATTCACGCAATCTTCCCGCGTCGCTTCGACAGAAATGCGAGAAGGAGTCACATAGGTAAAGTAGCCAGTGCAGTAGCTAGGCAACTGAACAGTCCAAGAGCTGACCTGGGGATACTGCGGAGGATTTTGCCAGCCAACCTTGTCGCACTGGCCATCGCTCCAGAAAATTCGACGCACGCCATCGATGGTTCTTGCGCCTGTTGCCATAGCACCGCTGCCGTCTAGCCAATACCACTTACCCGAATCTTTAAGCCAGCCAACATGCATGCTGCCGTTGGAGTCAAGGTAATACCATGTTCCATTGAGGCATTTCCAACCAGTTGCCATTTTTCCGTCGTCGTTTAGGTAATACCATGCACCGTCAGTAAAAACCCATCCAGTTTTCATCGCACCAGAATCGGCATCAAGCCAATACCAATCGCCATCAATCTGCAGCCATCCACGATGAATGACGCCCGTTCCGGGCTCAGCATAAAACCTTTGATTTGCAACATTAACCCAACCGGACGCAACCTGCCAGCCATCAGCTCCAGCTGTTTTTAGGATAGTACCGTTTTCGCGGATCACATCTTTGCAAAGATATCCATTGCCATCGGCATATCTTTCTACGCCGTCTTTAACGGTAATCCAGCTTGACACCACAAGTCTACCGCTCAGGTTTGCGAAACAATCGTTGCCGCCCACCTCAAATAAGCCCGTTTTCATGAGATGGCTAGCAGGGTCCAGGTAATACCAACTCACGCCCTCTTTATACCAGCCAGAAATAAGCGCGCCAGATTCAGAGGCAAAATACCAGCCGTCCTCGGACTGAGCCCAACCAATAGCCATAGCCCCATTCGAATTCAAATAATATGCTGCATTGCCAAGGTCTAAATACCCAACAGACATTTTGCCGTCGGAAGCCGGATCGAGATAATACCAGGTTCCGTTAACGAGTTGCCAGCCAGTGACCGCAATACCATTAGAGCAGTAATACCAATCTACTCCATCTTTGAACCATCCATTTACGAGGCCATAGTCGCCAAAAATGTAGGTACTTCCATCGATCTCGTGACGACCTTTGAACATAGCCAGCGTCTGAGAGTCAAAATAATAGCGAGTCCCACCTATCGTCTGCCATGACGAAGCAAGTGCGCCCGATGGATATGCCCAGTACCAATTCCCGTCCTGGAGAATCCAGCCGGTTTTCATAGCGCCAGAAGCATCTAAATAGTATTTCCCGCTCCCGAGGTTGACAAAACCAACCTGCATAACATGCGAAACAGGATCCAAGTAATACCATGTGCTGTTTTGGTAAAACCAACCAGCAGCTAAATCGCCTCCAGCATTGGCGTAAAACCAATTTCCACCCGAGTTACGCAGCCAGCAGTTCTGACATAGCGAGCCATAAGGCGTTGTGGCATTACCGTCGTTCGCATAAAACGAAGAAATCGATCCGCCAGCATCGGTCACATTAAAATAGCCAGTCTGCATTGCACCATCATTGGCAGGGTCAAGCCAATACCAATAGCCTCCGCTTTGCAGCCAGCCGGTTTGGTGTTTACCGTTTTTTCCGTAATACCAAACTCCAGACGACTCGTCACGTTGCCACCCATCATTAATGACGGAAGGGCTATCCAGTGGCAGATTATCGGAAATCCCGGAGGGTAAATCCACTTTTGACTCAATACTCTGAGCTTCGCCGGAGTCCTGCGCAAACGCCACATTGACAGTCACAGACAAGCAGCAAGCAACGATTAATGACGCAGTGGCGCAAACAAGTGCAGCCTTCTTTTCGAATCGATACATAATCAACCCTCCCAGATATCTCAGTTGTTTATTTTAATCCACATTACGTGATTGATTTTCACTACTTTCTGTTCAGTCTATGTAGGTAACCTTATTTGATTGAACATTGCGTTCAATCAATCTATTCTTATACCAAGTAATGAACACTTTAATCGGAGGCCTACAGTGGAACTGAGCAAGCGCAACTTTACGGTTCTATACGAATATTTAAAGCACCCTTATGCCAGCCAGCGAGAAGTTGCCGAGCACACTGGGCTTTCACTTGGCTCTGTAAACGCAGCGAATAAGGAGCTCACTAGTGAGGGTCTTCTCGAATCTGACAGTTTGACCGACAGCGGGTATGAAGCACTTCACCCTTATAAAGTTGAAAATGCAGTGATATTGGCTGCTGGGCTTTCGAGCCGCTTTGCTCCTATTTCGTATGAAAAGCCCAAAGGCCTTTTAAAAGTACGTGGTGAGATTCTCGTTGAGCGTCAGATTAGGCAGCTGCAAGACGCGGGTATCAGCAATATCACCGTCGTTGTCGGCTATAAAAAAGAGTATTTCTTCTATCTTGAAAGCAAGTTCGGCGTTTCGATTGTCGTTAACAACGAATACGCATCCAAGAATAACCACGCATCGCTTATGTGCGTAAAAGAGCGTCTTGGCAACACCTACATTTGCTCAAGCGATGATTACCTTCTCAACAATCCGTTTGAGGCATACGTTTGGAAAGCATTTTATTCTGCTCAATACGCTGAAGGCGCCACCAAAGAATGGTGCATTCAAACGGGTGCAATGGATAGAATCACCAATGTTACAATCGGTGGTTCTAACGCATGGTATATGCTCGGCCATGTTTACTTCGACCGAGCTTTCTCACTTGCATTTAAACAAATACTTGAAGCGGAATATAACAAGCCGGAAACGGCGGACAAGCTCTGGGAAGATCTGTATATCGAGCACATCAAGGAACTCGATATGGTAATCAAGAAGTATCCTGAGGGTGAAATCAACGAATTTGACTCTCTTGATGAGCTTCGTGTTTTCGACCCGCACTTTATCGAAAATGTTGACTCAGACATTTTCGATAACATCGAACAGGTGCTCGGCTGCTCCAAATCAGAGATTCACGACGTCTACCCTCTTAAGCAAGGCCTCACGAATCTATCGTGTCACTTTAGAACTAACAAGGGAGAGTACGTCTACCGTCATCCGGGAGTCGGGACCGAGCTGCTTATTAATAGAAATGGCGAAGTTGCCGCACTTAAAAAGGCCAAAGAACTTGGGCTTGACGACACGTTCATCTATGAAGACCCCAAACGTGGTTGGAAAATTTCAAAGTTTGTTCCCAACGCAAAGCAGCCTGATCCGCATGACGCCGCCCAAATGAACCGCATGATGCAGATGTGTCGTTCACTTCACGAGAGCGGCGCTAATGTCGAAACTGAGTTCGACTTTTATCTTGAGGCAAAGCGTTATGAATCGCTTCTCCTAGAGAAAGGACCCATCGACATTCCGGGGTTTAAAGAAATGGCGACCGAAATCGATGAGCTGGAGCGATTTGTTCAGGCCGACAACGCGCCAAAATGCCTTTGCCACAATGACTTCTTTTATCTCAATTTCCTTATCGATGAAAACGATAAGTACTATCTCATTGACTGGGAATATGCCGGCATGAGCGACTACGCGAATGATTTTGGAACGTGTAGTGTCTGCTGCGAGCTTTCCGAAGATGAAGTCGACCGCGCACTTGACGCTTATTTTGGTCGCAAAGCAACGAATGGCGAAGTTGCGCATAACTATGCGCACATTGCCCTCGCAGGGTGGTGCTGGTATCTCTGGGCTCTTCTTAAAGAAGCCGAGGGTGATTTTGTGGGCGAATGGCTCTATATCTACTTCAACTACGGTGCCAAATACCTCAAAAAGGCGCTGGAAATCTATCGGAAAGGTGAGTAACGATGCAATTCGGCTTTTTTAGCGGCCTCCTCTGGGGCCTCGATACGGTAATTCTTGGAATCGGCTTGGCACTCGCGCCCTACGTCGGAACGGCGGAGGCGCTCGCTTGCGCCTCTATCGCAGGTTCTTTTCTACATGATGCCTTCTGTGCAATCTGGCTCTTTGGCTATATGGGCGTTCGAGGCAGACTAAAGGATACGCTCGCCGCTCTAAAGACTCGTTCAGGAAAGGTAGTCATCGCCGGAGCGCTGCTCGGAGGACCCATCGGAATGACAGGCTACGTATTGGCGATCAACAATATCGGGGCCGCCTACACGGCAATTATCTCCGCCTTTTACCCCGCAGTCGGAGCATTCCTGTCATTCCTGCTGCTGAAGGAAAAAATGAGCAAGGGCCAAATATTATCCCTTCTTGTCGCCCTTTGTGGCGTGATGACGATGGGCTATCTATCGGCCGGATCGAGCGAAATTGCAAATGCCCCCCTCGGATTGCTCGGAGCCGTACTCGCCGTTATTGGATGGGGATCTGAGGCTGTGCTGTGCGCATGGGGAATGAAGGATGACGCCGTTGACGATGAAACCGCTTTGCAGATTCGCGAAACTGCAAGCGCGCTTGTTTATGGGGTACTTGTTCTCCCCCTCTTCGGCGCATGGCACTTTACGATAGGAGCCATCCCGAGCATGCCGACGCTGATCATTGCACTGGCCGGACTCGCAGGAACGGCTTCTTATCTGTTCTATTACAAGGGCATTGCCGCTATTGGAGCGGCACGCGCAATGGCTCTGAACATCTCCTATTCGGCATGGTCGGTAGTCTTTGGCCTCATTTTGCTTGGCACAATTCCCGACATGGCGTCTGTAATCTGCTGCATTGTAATTGTTTGCGGAACCGTATTGGCAGCCAGTAATTGGGATGAGCTGTTTGGTCGCAAGCGAACTGCATAAGACTTGATAGCAGAAATTAAGCGAAGGGGAGGACTCATTGAGTCCTCCCCTTTTTAGCATCAAAGTTACTCAATTACCACGGCCTGACTATCCATCTGTTGCCATGTACCGAAGAATATCTGAGCATTTCGCGTAACGTTGCCGTTTATCGAATCCGAAAGATAGACGATACCCTGCTCATCATCATAGCCCTTAAGGACTACGGCATGATTACCGCCCCACAGGCCATAGGAATGCCCGTTGTACCAACGCGTAGCATAACGCCCTCCTGGCCAGCTTCCCCACTCGGTGTTCCACATCTCAACTGGCTGTCCACAGGTCAGCCTATTCTTAATGGAAGAAATTGACGAGAAAGAGACGTCTTTTGCCTGCTTGCCACTTCCAGCAGCGCGCAGAAAGTTATTACCGGCAATAGTAATCGCAGGAGCAACACATCCCATGAGACCCCCGCTGCTACGCCTTGGGTTGCCATCAAAGGCGGTAACAAAGTTACCACCGCTTCCCTTGGGCAAATAGTAATCCGCAATAATCGTCTTTCCCAAACGGAAACCATAGTAGTTAAGCAAGTTTGTAAGGGCAACCGACTCACAGCCAGTAGGGAGTTCCGGGTACTGCGAATAGCAAGGGACATCAACCCAAGCGCCAACCATTGCGCCGGATGAATTGAACTTATAGTCAGTAGAGCCGATCCAATACCAGCCGTTACTCAACATTACTCCCCCACGCGCAGCATCAAGGTAATACCATGTGCCCCCAAGGGAAAGCCATCCCGTTTTCATTGCGCCAGAAGCGGAATCTAGCCAGAACCAATTACCGCCATCGTTAAACCAGCCGGTCGTCATTCGACCATCCGAGTTAAAGTAATACCAAGACCCAGCTATTTGCTGCCACCCAGTCAGAATTACCCCATTAGCAGAACAATAATATCGAGAACCCTGACTCTCAATCCAGCCCGTTTTAACATTCCCGTCATCGTCAATCAGCTGGATTCCCAAATCGGTCATGATGCCTTTAAGGTCAATTGCACCGCTGGATGAAGAATGATACATCCAAGACCCATCACCGTTTGACCAGCAATTAGCCATCATCTTGCCAGATCTATTAAATATGTATTCACATGATCCGATAGTTTGAACGCCCGTCGCCATGGCGTGCGTCGAGGGGTCGAGCCAGTACCACGTACCGTTTAGGTTGAGCCAGCCGGAGGCCAGCGCGCCTGAGCCCGTCGCGTAGTACCAGGCACCGCCGTCGAGCACCCATCCGGTCGCCATCGCGCCGGAGGCGTTGAACCAGTACGCTGAGCCGTTGCATGCGTGAAGGCCCGTCGCCATGGCGCCGCCCGCCTCGGGATCGAGCCAGTACCAGGAACCGCCGGTGTAAAGCCAGCCGGTCGAGGCGATGCCGTTCGCAAACCAGTACCAGGAGCCGTCGACGAGGCCCCAGCCGTTAAGGGGACCGCAGCTGCCGAAGTAGCGGCGGACGCCCTGCACATCAGTCTGGTAGCCCGTCAGCATGGCCCCCGTACGGGCATCGAAGCAGTAGGGCACGCCGCCGACGGATACGGGGCCGCGCGCCAGCGCGCCGGATCCCGTCGCGTAGTACCAGGTCCCGCCGTCGAGGACCCACCCGGTCGCCATGGCGCCGGACGAATTAAACCAGTACAGGGAGCCGTTGCACTCGTGTAGGCCCGTCACCATGGCGCCGCCCGCGTCGGGGTCGAGCCAGTACCAGGCGCCGCTTAGGTTGAGCCAACCGGAGGCGAGGGCGCCGGAGCCGGTCGCGTAGTACCAGGTGTCCCCGTCGAGCACCCAGCCGGTCGCCATCGCACCGGAGGAGCAGAACCAGTAGGCAGAGCCGTCGCATGCGTGGAGGCCCGTCACCATAGCGCCGCCCGCCTCGGGATCGAGCCAGTACCAGGAACCTCCGGTGTGAAGCCAGCCGGAACGCAATACAACAGGATTGGTCGAATCCGCGTAAAACCACTTACCGTCAACCGAATTCCAGCCCTGCTTCCATTTAATGGATCCTTGAGCAGCGACACCATCGATCGAATCGGATGAAATGGCGGCCGAAGAGAAGGCTTGCTGTTCGGAAATAGAAGGCTCGGAAGAGCCTACAGAAACCTCATTCTCGGCATCAGCCACACTTGGACCAACGAGCAATATCGCAGATAGAACAAATAGAGTTAATATTGTCGTCTTATTTCTTACCATGCGCGGCCCCCAGAAAGTACCAATCGTACATAGACATAGTTTACAAATGGATTGGCTCGCGCAATATGTAATTAGAAAAAAGCAATTAAAGAAGGGCTGTTAGCCGAGCCAAACGCCGCTACTGGAAAAAGAATACTGTGACCCGTCGATTTGTTGAGTGCCAGTGACCATCGCGTGTGTCGATGGATCCAGCCAGTACCACGCACCGCCAATGTAGGCCCATCCTGAGGCGAAGGCGCCGGAGCCAGTCGCGTAGTACCAGATGCCGCCGTCGAAGATCCAGCCTGTCGCCATGGCGCCTGAGCCGTTGAACCAGTACGCGGAGCCGTTGCACCCGTGCAGGCCCGTGGCCATAGCGTGCGTCGAGGGGTCGAGCCAGTACCAGACGCCGCCTAGGTTAAGCCAACCGGAGGCGAGGGCGCCGGAGCCCGTGGCATAGTACCAGGCACCGCCGTCGAGGACCCAGCCGGTAGCCATCGCGCCGGAGGAGCTGAACCAATACGCGGAGCCGCTGCATGCGTGAAGGCCCGTCACCATGGCGCCGCCCGCCTCGGGATCGAGCCAGTACCAGGAGCCTCCGGCGTTAAGCCAGCCGGTCGAGGCGATGCCGTCAGCGAACCAGTACCAGGAGCCGTCGACGAGGCCCCAGCCGTTAAGGGGACCGCAGCTGCCGAAGTAGCGGCGGACGCCCTGCACATCAGTCTGGTAGCCCGTCAGCATGGCCCCCGTACGGGCATCGAAGCAGTAGGGCACGCCGCCGACGGATACGGGGCCGCGCGCCAGCGCGCCGGATCCCGTCGCGTAGTACCAGGTCCCGCCGTCGAGGACCCACCCGGTCGCCATGGCGCCGGACGAATTAAACCAGTACAGGGAGCCGTTGCACTCGTGTAGGCCCGTCACCATGGCGCCGCCCGCGTCGGGGTCGAGCCAGTACCAGGCGCCACCCTGATGCAACCATCCGATGTACGCTTTGCCGCTAGAGGTTGCGTAATACCAAGTGCCCTCTTTTAACTGCCAGTGGTAAAGAGAAACATCAATATACGCGTAATTCATATCAACGTTTCCACTAATACCAGAAACTTTTCCACTACTCGTATACTGCCAAAAGCTGTAATTGCCGGTATAGTGGCATTTTGAGTTATATTGAGCGATCCAATGATCCCAAGAGCCGCTCTTAAACACAGAGTCGGTCAGGATATTGTTAAACCAATACAGATTTGCATAAATGCCTGGATTATATCCAGCAGCAGAAATCCTATTACAAAAGATCCGTGCTCTCGATGCAATTCCGGATTGTCGGCCATCTGCAATAATCGACTTATCCTCAAGATCGTAATACACCGGCAATCTTGGATTATGTCCAGAAAGGCAGTCAATCACCATTGATGCCTCGTCAGCTGCTTGCTGATCATCCCGAGCGTACGAATAAATATAGATACCGTAAGGAATTCCAAGACGCTCGCACTCAGAAATATTTCGGCTGAACTGATAATCAACACGACCGCCCCAAGATGGAGCGCCAAACCCAATACGCAGAATAGCGAAATCGATACCAGAAGCCTTCACAGCATCCCAGTCAATACGCCCTTGGTGCTCGCTGACGTCAATGCCCTGCGCCGTAACCCCATCGGGAAGGGTGTCCATGGACAATAAGGCTATTTCATCTTCTTCTGAAGAATCTTCCTCTGCGACTAATTGCCCATCCTCATAACGCCAAGAATTCTCAACCAGAGCCTGTGCAGCCTCCGCATTCGCAGGGAATACAAACACAGATATGGACGCAAGGGCCATCAGCACCAACGATGCCGACAACAACTTAAGATGTTTGTTCATGTAAACCTCGTCATTCGCTCTTGATTGCGTCTAGCTTACAGCATGGCTATGAAAGATTTCCGAACATCCAACGGGACAAGACGCAATCTAGAACGAAAATAAAATGCACGCGATACTGCACTGTAAACAACTGCTTAACAGCAGGGTTGAAACCTAGGGCTCAATATCCCAACTCTACCTCCCCAAAGAATAACGGCATCGAATTAGCTCTGATACCAAATATCGAAAAAGAAGGGGCCTCAGAGAGACCCCTTACTACCCAGCATTCTAACGAATCAATATTACTTTCGATGGGCCCAACGCGGTCAAACCGGAAATGCGATTTCCATAGCCATCGCTATGCCAGAACAAATTTTCGCTCGGCGAATTACCCCAGAAAAAGCCAATGTGGCTATCATCCGCATATGGATTGTAAGGATTGAAGAATACAATGTCCCCCTTACGAGCCAAACCACTACGTAACAGCTCATCAATAGAGCTGAAATAAGTCACATTCGCACACGTATCGATAGCGTAGCCGTACCAACGATACGCGTTTACGCAGCCGCCCCTTCCGGGACCCCCACTCCAAGGGGAATGGCTCTGCTCGGCGGCAATGGGAGCTAAATTACCGCCCGCTTTCATATATGCATGCGATACAAATCCACCGCAGTTCATACCCGTATAACCATCCCAACGGGGATCCCCCTTTGGATACATGCATGTTTCCTGGCTAACGCGTGTATCGTACCGTGTTCCACAGTAATAGCCGTCGTTTTCGTGACTCATAAGCCAATTGACCAGGCTGGACCTATTGACCCCCAAAACAGAACCAGACGTATTCAACCATGCACCGCTTGCATTGAAGTAGTAGTCAACGCCATCGATTTTCAGCCACCCATTAGCAAACATGGCACCCGAAGGCTGGAGCCAGTACCACGTACCGCCCTCATTAAGCCATCCAGTTTTCATCTTGAATGTGGAAGGGTCCATCCAATACCACGCACCGTTGACATATTGCCAACCAGACTTAAGGACACCATTGGAAGATGCGTAGTACCAGTTATTGCCGTTTTCGTCAGAAGCGTCATTCGACATAATCCAACCAGATGCCACATTAACGACACCGTTTGCGTCCGCATAGAAAACTGCGTCTCCAATATGAATTGTACCTGGCAATGAAGACAAGTCGGCACGATCGGCGATTACGGGAGATCCATCAGATGAAGTAGGCAACGGGTCGCTCAGTGCTCCAGACGAATTCGCCCATGACACACCGTCACTCAAGTTGATCCAGCGCGAAGATGCCATCGCACCGGAATCATTAGAATAATAGCGTGTGTCGCCTACCGTATATTCACCAGTACGCATTGCGCCGGATGCATCATCAAGGTAATACCAGGCGCTTCCGGACTTTATCCATCGCCCACGTTGAATAGCTCCGTTTGATGCGGCGTAATACCAAGCACCATCAGCAAGTGCCCATCCTGTTGCCATGGCACCTGAACTAGTAAGGAAGTAGGAGGATGCATCCACTTGCACAAAGCCCGTAAGCATAATATGGCTTCCTGGATCCAGGTAATACCAAGAATTCCCTAGAAGTAACCAGCCTCCATGTAGCAAGCCGTTGGAGTCAGCGTAATACCAGTTGTTGTCAGCAAATGCCCACCGAGAGGAGAGCATGGCCCCCGATCCGTTAAAAATATAAGGGGTTCCATTGCATGCATTCAGCCCGGTGGCCATAGAACCGTCCGCAGGATCAAGCCAGTACCAACGGCCCCCATCCGAGAGCCAACCCTTTACCAGGGCGCCAGAGCCGGAGAAATAATGCCAGACGGAAGCATCAAGATGCCATCCGATAAGCATTGCGCCAGAAGAGGAGAATCCATACGTGGCTCCCCCGATCTGCAGCATTGTATCGTGGACCATCTTGCCCTCATCATCCAGCCAATACCAGTTGCTGCCGTCTAAAAGCCAGCCTTTTACCATGGCGCCAGAACCGGAGAAATAACGCCAAGCAGAAGTGGAGCCCGTAGTATCTAGGTACCAGCCGACACGCATTGCGCCCGAAGGGGAGAATCCATAAGTCGCACCCCCGACCTGGACCAATCCATCCTGAGCCATTCGACCTTCGTCGTCGAACCAGTACCAGCTACCGCTTATATATTTCCAAGAAGAAGCCGCAATTGTTCCATCAGACAAGCCCCAGCGCCAAAAACCAGCCCCTTCTTCGGGTGATATCCATCCCTGATGCCAAGTAACTTGGTCCGAAGCCTCAGAAGAAGCCCCTTTATCTACCTGAGCGTCCGCCTCAACTATTGAAGTCGACTCGTCCTGAACACCAGCATTTGAGACACTTGAGTCGACATGGGTCCCAACCAGGGCGGATGATGAGTCGTCAACAGAGCTACTAGCATCAAAGCCAAACGACGGCAAGGGCGAACCCAACAGGAACCCCAAAGAAGCAAGGCCCAAAACGGCCAGTACCCCAAATGAGCATTTCTTCATAACAGCACGGAATCCAATCACACAGCGGCCCCGTCGCCTTAGGGCAACGGGGCCTCAATCAAACTAGTTCAGCAATGTACTAACCAATTTGCTGGCAGTTCTTGCACTCGCGAGAAGCACCGCGCTTTTGAGCCTCCTGAATAGACATCTGAGAAAAGCCCTTTGCGTCCTTGCCTACAGTGCGGCACTTATGCGTATGGTAGACCTCGCTACCGTTCTTATACCAAACTAGACCGTAGCCCGGAATCCACTTGCCGTCCTCGCCGACATAGTAGGAGCCAACCCGGGTGTTCGTAGCCATAGCACCGGAGGACTGGAGATAGTAGTCGCCAACCCAGGCATCGTGGGCCATAGCGCCAGAACCGCTAAAGTAGTACCAGGCGCCGCCGATCTGACGCCAGCCGGTGGCCATCGCGCCGGAATGGTCAAACCAGTACCAAACTCCACCAAGGTTGACCCAAGAGTTAGAGGCCATAGCGCCCGAACTTCCGAGCCAATACCACGTGCCGCCATTGCCGAGCCAACCGGTTGCCATGGCGCCCGAACCACTCGCATAATACCAAGAGCCTCCTGCCAAGAACCAGCCAGTCGACATTGCGCCGGAGTCGCCGAACCAATACCAGGAGCCACCCAAGCAGCGCCAGCCGTTAGCGGCCATGGCACCCGAGCCGTCGAGGTAGTACCACGTACCGCCGACGTTGAGCCACCCGGTGACCATCGCGCCAGAGACGTTAGCTTAATACCACGTCCCCGAATCGTCGATCCATCCGGTCAACATAACACCGTACTCGTTGAAATAGTACCAAGTTCCGCCGATATTTTGCCAACCGGTCAACAACTCGCCGTTGGAAGTCGCATAGAGCCACTTTCCATAGATGGAGTCATAGATCCAGCCGCCATGCTGCATGCGGCCATCGGCGTTGGCGCCAGGGGTGTTCAGGAAGTAGTTCTTGCCGTCAATTTGAACTCGGCCGTATGCCATATCATGGCTTTCGGGGTAGAAGTAGTACTTGTCCCCACCGATAGACTGCCAGCCCGAAACTGCGGTCCCGTCAGCGCCAAAATAGTACCAAACAGCTTCGTAATCGTTATGCCACTGGTTCGTGACCATGGCGCCAGTATCGGGATCGAAATAGCGAAGGTTGCCGTCCTCGCACCGAACGAGTCCGGTCTGCATCGAGCCATCGTTGTCGAAATAATACGTTCCAGCAGGACGAGAAACAGAGAAACCTGTCAAATTGCGAGACTCGCTATGATCAATATATTGAAGACCAACGAGAGAATCAATATCAGCAAATGAGGGCGCCGGGGCAACCGTCATGCAGGCGGCGGCAAATACAGCAACTCCCAGCGCTGTTAGTCCGCGCCATCTTTCTCGAAGGTTATTCATACGACATCCTTTCTCCGAGATTTAAGGCTCTCTTAAGTTATTCTCAGACTATCAATTTAGTTTTTCAACAGGAAATCGATAAAAGGTATCTTTGTGACTGCAATTTGATGAGAGCCGCCACGTCCTTGCCGTCCCGTGCATTGTCGACAGCAACGTCTTATGGCACAAACCGGATATCCTTTTCGGCGCAAATCGTTTGAGCAGGCGGCACGCGGAAGGAGTGTGTAGAGCGGTTTTCTGCTGGCTGTCAGCCACGGCATCCTTTCGGAAACCTAATTGCCGCCGGAATTAAAGTCCCCGGCGCGGGCTCGATATCCTCTCGGATATCTAATCGTCTTGGACTTTTACCTGCCCAAGCACAGTGCAACTTTTACGTGCCGCCACACGGAGCAACGCTCAAAAAGTATTATCTAGAACGCAGACTTTTAAAGCAACTCAAGTACAAGACAATCGATCTAAACACTTCCGATAAAACACGCCATGGGCATTAATCACATACACAACAGGCCAATAATGCCCGTCTCGTATGCTGCGATATAATCAATTTCACCGAACACCAAACCAGCGACCCGAAGGGACCAACGTGTTAACAATTCACTATGGTGATATGGAAAACGTTATTTACAATACGTCGGTTTACTTCGATAACGTATATTCGCCCCAGTGGTTTCAAGACGCCTTTGCTCAAAGGATCATTAAATCAATCGATAAGGGCACCGTGGTAGGCCCCAATGCAATCGACACTAAAATCCTCGGCATCATCCCTCCTGAGAAGCTCTCGAGCGGCACCAAAACACTGCTGCTTATGTACTTCATGCCGCAAAACGTATATAACGCCTCAAACTGTGGTGACAATTGCGCTTATTGGATTCTGCGAATCGCCGCGCAAAAGGACTTAACAATCAATCTCTACCATATATTGGATTTTGGAAACGGTAAATTTACGGTGACCGTTGCCAACACGGGCGACGTGGTCCACACGATGTTTGACCTTGTTCCCATAGCTGGAAAATGCCTAAGGGAGAACTCCTGATGCGCGGATCATACAAGGTAGTTATTCAGAACAACCGCGTTCAGTTTAAACTGACCATCAATAGAAACTTGACCATCATTCAAGGCAACAGTGCCACGGGCAAAACGACGTTGCTCGATATGGTGGCTGCTCACGAAGAATTAGGGCCACAAAGCGGCGTAACAGTAAGTTGCAAAGTTCCCTGTAAGACAATAGCTGGAAAAAATTGGCGCAGAGACCTCCAAGAGATTTCCAGCAGCATTGTTTTTATTGATGAGGGTAATACTTTTGTTCGATCAAGAGAATTTGCCCATGAAGCAAAACGTAGCTCAAACTACTACGTAATCGTCGCCAGAGAGTCACTGCGCCAACTGCCTTATAGCGTTGATGAAGTCTACGGTCTTAAGAACACCAACCGAACCACAACGAAGTATCCCGTTTACTCTCGTGTCTACACTTCTACATATCGTATTTACGGTGATACTGAATTTAAAGGCGAGAGGCCCGAGCTTGTCATCGTCGAGGACACAAATTCGGGCTACGAATTCTTCAGTTTGCTATGCAAAAAGAGCAGTATTAGGTGCATCAGCGCGGGTGGAAAATCAAATATCTGCAATTGCATTACGGACGCACCAGAAAACGATATCCTCGTGATTGCCGACGGCGCCGCCTTTGGACCAGAAATTGCAGAAGCAACTGCACTACAGCGCCGAAAGAACATCAAGCTATTCCTGCCGGAATCGTTCGAATGGCTCGTGTTGAAGTCGGGATTATTCAACAGCAAACACATTAAGGAGATGCTACTTAATCCCGCTGAACATATCGAAAGCTTAGAGTTTTTTAGCTGGGAGAAATTCTTTACTGCGGAACTCGTCGAATGCTCACGAGGCACACGTTTTCGATATGACAAGAGCCGCTTGAACGAGGAGTATTTGAACCCCACCGCCCTTGCGGCTCTTGAGGATACTTTGCCGAATCTTGGCATCACTTCGCGCTAAAGCGAGAAGTACTCGTTCTCGGCAGATAGGTTTGGCCCGAGCCAGGGGTCGCCGTTGAAGAAGAACTCCGGCCAGCGCTGCATGAACAGGGCCTGTTCGCGCTTCCAGCGGCGCAGCTTTTCCTCGTTGGCCTCTTCCCTGCCGCGCGAGGTGAACTCGTAGTGGTACAGCTCGGCATAGGGCGTAAAGATGGTACGGTAGCCCGCCTCCCATACGCGCAGGCAAAAGTCCGCGTCGTTAAAGCCGACGGCGAATTCCTCGTTGTAGCCTCCGACCTGCTCAAATACATCGCGACGGACCATCTGGCAGGCGCCCGTTACGGCGCTGAAGTTGCCGGGGCGCACGGCGCGGGCAAGATAGCCCTCGCGCTTTGCAAAAGGCATCTTTGTGGCCGCAAATTAAAAAACGCAATACCATGCCCATATCGATACGTCATATGCGGCCAGCGCATTCTATTGATGTGGAAACCGGTTCGATTCCTTGATTTAAACCGAAGCCTCTACAGCAATTAATAGCGCCTCCAACAACACCAGCACCAGAAACATGCCAACCGAGCCATCATCGAGGGTCTCAGAAAACTTCGCAACGGTTACCACGTCAGCCTTCGGCTCGATCGGCTTCTTAACAGCAGCCTCGATGATAGTCGTCTTAGTTGCAACAACCGTGGGCGATACTATGTCTATAACAGGCCCTGCGTGCCCACGACTCGCTTTACTAGATGGTTATCGACCAACCCGCAACAACCAGAGAACACTAGTTCAGAATCCCAATCGTTCCACCACCAGCGTAGAGGGATCGTCGGCAAATCACGCATGCGGTAGAAAATGGCAAGAGCCTAAATTTAGTTCGAAGCTTTATTTAACAAATCGAAAGGGCCGATAAAACGCATGATGAAACTAACCAAGAGCCTCCTGAGACCCTCCAGCATCAAGCAAATCGCAAACACAGCCGTTGGAACCAGAAGCACCTGCAATAATCCCAGTCCAACGCCGACACGCGTAAAGGGAAACAGCGAGCTCCAAAGCCAACTTCGGATAGGCGCATAGTCAGAAATAAGATAAGTAGCAAAACAAAGCCTCGCTACAGCGTTAATGAAACGGGAGGAAAAATGCGGCATCTTTAAATCGACCAACAAGACCGAAACTGCTATAGCTAACGAAAAAATAGACGCCGGTGAACCGAAAAAACCGCTATACAAATTCGCAAAGGTCGAGCCCAGCAAGCCATCAAAATGGAATTGACCGTAAAACGAGATTGCAACTCCCACAAAGGAAGCAATGCAGCAAGCAACCAGGAGCCGCATATCCACTATTGACAAGTCTACATACCAGCGAATATAGCAAACAACAACGCAAATTATAATAAAATCTACTAGTAGCCCGTCGATGGGAATCCAAAAGAGCGGCACATAACGCAGGAATCCAAAGACAGAGACCAGAAAAACTCCTAGATACAGATGTAGTTTCTGGCCCAACGCATGCAAAGCCGGAAGTATAAAGGGCAGCAAAAATACAAGCCAAGCATAGACGGTTACAAACCACCAACTAGAACCAGTAAGAGTTGGTGCAAAAATATCTATCAAATTGGTTGGACTTACTTGAATATCGCCGCGAAGCATGAAGAAAAAGCCCAGCGCAATACTATAAAAGAGAACCGTGCCTTCGATTGAAGCTATCTGTTTAACAGCCTTGTTTATGGAGTATTCGACTTTCCCCGCAACAAACCAGATTGTTATGGCAACAAAGCAGCCGACCGCAGTTCTTCCAATTGGATAGAAAAAGATATTGTAGAAAAACCTAGTAAACGAATCAGGAAATACGGAAACAGAATCAGCGTTGTGAACAACAAAATGCTGAGCCATTACCGTCCACATAAGGACAATGCGAAGTAATTCGATACGGGAATCTCGCATTTTTACCATAATGCTCCCAAGTAAAAATCAAAACCTAATAATACCTCGACCTAGAACCGTTCGAGAATCTCCTCGGCGTTCTCTCGCAGATAGATATCTAGGTCCGGCACGGCAAACTGCACGTAGCCCCTCTGTGGTGCCTGAATAACCTCTCTTTGTAGCAATTTTGCCCTAATGGAGCTGACCTCATTGGTCTTTTTACCCATGCGCTTAGCAATCTCGGATGATTTGGACTGTTGTTTATCCTCGCACATGGCCAAAAGGTAATTGATATCGTTGAGCCCCAGTCCAGAAATCGCGGGCTCGTGAACAACATCGTGAAAACGGGCCTCTGCCAGCGCAATGCCTTCAGTGACGTCGCGCTCGCTCACAATGGCACTTTTGGCACGATGCAAGTTGGCGCGCTGCCAAATGGAATAACCGACCAGTTGCACCAGATAGGCATAGCCCTTAGTGGCCTTAGCGGCTCTCGACAGGAGATTGTCCTCTATGGTCAAGCCAGTCGCGACAAAGCTATCGCCCATAGAGAGCGCTACCTCCACCTGGTTGATAGGCGCCAGATCTTCGGGGAGGGCACGACGCAAGAACGTAAGCGCCTTGCCGTTAATAAGATCCATAACACCGGCGGGTAACCCGGCAAAGGCAAGTGCGATATCTACTTTTTCCCCTATCAAAAGCTGAACCGTAGACGCAATGGCACGCATATCGTCAATCGGAGCGTCCTGAACTTCATCGATGGCAATAAAAAGACCCTTGGATGACTTCGCTGCCGAACTCAGTAACTTTCTAAGGCTCGGCTCTTTGGGCGCAACGTCAACTTTCGCGGAAACAAAGCCGGCGTTTACGCCGACCGAAGCATTGGCCGCAAGGGAAGAATCAGCAACCTGATCCCACAAGTCCAGCAATAAGTTAGGGCCAGCAGAGACAATAGCGGTCTTCCATCCAAGCTCTCGAGCACGATCCCTAAGATCGCAGAGCAAAACAGTTTTTCCGGAGCCCCTCGGTCCAGCAATGCGCATGAGCCTCGCAGGTGCACCAATTCCCGCATTCAAGCTCTCGGTAAACTCAAGAGCGATATCGTCACGGCCAATTATGCGCGGAGGCTCAGCGCCGGCAGTGGGACGAAACGGATTATGGAATGCTGTGGCGCTCACTTGTTTGCCTTTCTAGGGAATCGATTAACAGCCAATCATCGTTTAAATAATTATCGCAGACTATATCCGATAATATCGAGTTATATAAGCCTGTATAAACTTATCGTGGAAGTATCGAGCTTTCGTAATTTGTCTTAATTAGTAGTCCACCATTGCTTTCTTCCAAGCTCATAGCAAAAGAAAGTTAAGGACTTCCTAAAAACCATTGCCTTAGACCGAGAAATACTCACTCTCATCGGATAAGTTCGGCCCCAACCACGGATCGCCATCGAGGAAGAACTCCGGCCAGCGCTGCATGAACAGCGCCTGTTCGCGTTTCCAGCGACGCAGCTTTTCCTCGTTGGCCTCTTCCCTGCCGCGCGAGGTGAACTCGTAGTGGTACAGCTCGGCATAGGGCGTAAAGATGGTGCGGTAGCCCGTCTCCCACACGCGTAGGCAAAAGTCTGCGTCGTTAAAACCGACGGCGAATTCCTCGTTATAGCCTCCGACCTGCTCAAATACGTCGCGTCGGACCATCTGACAGGCGCCCGTCACGGCGCTAAAGTTGCCCGGGCGCACAGCGCGGGCAAGATAGCCCTCGCGCTTTGCCGAGAAGTCCTGGTTGGCATGGGCAAGTGCGCCACGCACGCCAACCAAAATGCCGGCATGTTGTACCAGATGATCGGCAAAGTAGAGTTTGGCGCCCACCACGCCCGCATCGGGACGCTGCAGATACCTCATCATCTCTTCGATAAAGTCGGGGCTTATGACCTCGGTATCGTTGTTGAGCAGCAGCAGGTAATCGCCCTTGGCATGCTCCACGCCAAAGTTAATGATCTGGGAGTAATTGAACTCGCCCGGCCAGTACACAACGCGCGCGATGCCCTTGCCTTCGGATGCTGCGGTCACGCGTTCCGGCAGGGTTTCGTAATACGCAAACGTCTCCGGGGCTTCGCTGTTATTCTCCACCAAGACGATCTCGTAGTTGGCATACGTTGCCTTCTGGGCGATCGACATCACACAGGCGTCGAGCGTCTCAATGTGATCCTTGGTGGGAATCACAACGCTCACCAGCGGCGCAGGCTCCGGCAGTGCATAGCGCATGCGGTAGACAAACGGTGTCTCGGTCTCCTCGACTGTTCCGCATACATTCAACGAGTCAAAGTGGCGCTGCAGCGCAAGGCGGCCGGCTTCAATAGCATACGGCTTGCTATCGGCAGAGCCGTCGGCAGTTGAACCGGGATGCACACGCCAGTGATACAGCACATGCGCAACATGCTCAAACCGCGCGCCCGACGCAAGACAGCGAAGCGTCAGGTCGTAATCCTGGGCACCCGCAACGTCTTCTGGGGACATGCCAATGTGATCAATAAGCGCCTTCTCCACCATCAGGAAATGCGTCACGCAGTTATGGCTATAGAGCAGGTCGACGTTAAGCCCGGTCTTAAAGACCGGCTGACCCCACTCCCCCGTTTTCTGGAACATGTCTTCGTCGCAAAACAGGACCTGAGGGCGCTCGTCCTTGGCGCCCTTGTTCAGAGCGGCAACATAGCGGAACAGCGCGTCCGGTTCCAGGATGTCGTCGTGGTCTAAGAATGCGATGTAGTCGCCCGTCGCTTGCTGAATACCTGCGTTGGTGTTGACCACGATGCCGCCGTTACCGGGCAGCTCGATGCGACGGACGCGCTCGTCGTGAGCGGCGGCCGCAAGATTGGCCACCGCATCCCATTCGGGCGAGGCGTCCATCAGCAGCAATTCCCAGTTGTCATAGCTCTGCGCAAACACCGAATCCAGCAACTCACGCAGGTAGACCCGATCGGTCTTATAGCACGGCACCACAATGCTCACGAGAGGCCTGTAGGCGAATGCTGCCGCGGCGACGCGCTGGCACGCCAAGTCGCCCGGCTTTGCACGATGCTGCTCAAACCAACGGCGATAGGCCGCATCATCCGCGCGCGCATCCTTCATGCGGTTCCAGTTGTCGTCGACCATACCGTTGTACAGGCGGCCATCCATGGCGCAAAAACCGCTCTGGATCTGGCCCACGGGATCAGTTGCAATCGCGACAAAATCACGAATGTCCTCGGGCATCTCCACGCTCAGATACGTTTTATTGACGCAGCATCCGTTCTGCTGCGGCACGTCGACCTGCGACTCAAACACATGCACCGTGGCATCGATGGCATTCATATGCGTATCGAGCATCTGAAGCTGGGGCGCGCACTGGGGGCCTCCCGCCCATGTGACCTCATAGCGCCACACGGCGCCCGAATCGGCCGGAAGATAGCGGACGGCATCAATCTCGTAGCGACCGCAGCGCTCGCCGCGCTGTGCGTCGCGGATAAGCGCACACGACGCAGGCTTAGCCTTGTAGTTAATCTTGGATTCCAGCTTAGCCTTACGGCTATCGAGGCGAATGGATCCGAGCTTTTGGCCGCCGGATGCAAAGTCAATGTCAATCGACGAGCCATCCAAAAACGGCAGCACCAAGACGGCAAGCTCGCGTTCGTAGCCAGCAACCGAGGGACAAAGTGCCAGCACACGCCCATGATCGACCGGCAGCGCCAACGACGGCACGCTGGCACCATTGGTCGTCGCGTGGGCAAAAGCCTGGGAGCCCTCGCGCTCAATAATCTCCGCGACATCCATGCCGGCAAAACGAAGCAGAACAAACAGGCGACCCTGGCTGCGGCAAAGCGCCAAACGCTTAATACTCATCTACACTTCTCGCTTTCCCAAGGCATTCGCGGCCATGCGCTTGCACGCGCCCAGGCGCCCAAACCTCAAGACGTCGTAATCGAACATGAGCTTTTTGCACGCACGGGCGCTAGGAGCGTCGCTGGCAAGGGCTGCACGCACCATGGTAGCAACAGAGGGAGCACATTGTTCGAGCGAAGCGTCACTGCCCACAGCAGAACCGGCAAGGGCCGCGGCGACGGCAGCGAACACCTTGCCGCAATTCACGCCAAGCAACCTGAGCGCATCATACAGCACCAGATCGCACAGGAAGTACGCCAGGTCCTCGGCATGCCGAGCATCGAGACCGTCGCGCTGCCAGTCAGCCAGCACCGCGGAGTAAATCTTCACGTGCTCCAGCAGACGTGTCTCGTCGTCGTAGCGCATGGTATCCATGAGCGAGCCCTTGCGCGCCACGCGATAGTCGTACAGCTTGTTCGAGATAAGCGTGGTCTTGTGCGAACGACCGTACACGGCAAAGTCAAAGACCTGGTCCTCGCCATACTTGACGGTTTCATCGAACACAATCCCGTTATTGAGCAAAAACTCGCGCTTGCAGGCGGTGCGCCATGCAAAGGGGCGAGACGCCTCTTTAAACAGCAGGTCAGAGCTATAGCCCTCAAACGAAACATCGCGCGGGCTCAACACATAATTAAGCCACGGATACCCCGCCTCCAGCGGATACGGGTTCGCACCAAAGGTCAAAACGTCACAGTCCTCGTGCCCAAAGGCATCGACGATCACGCGGCACGCATCGGGCGTAAAGCGGTCGTCGGAATCCAAGAACGCAACGATGGGCGCCGTGGACGCAGCGATGCCCGCATTGCGCGCGCTCGACAGGCCGCCGTTCTCCTTATCGACCAGCGTAAAACGTGCGTCCTTTTCGCAGTAGGCAACAGCGATGTCGCGCGAGCCGTCCGGCGAACCATCGTTGACCAGCACGCCTTCCCAATCGGGCATGTCCTGCGCAAGCAGGGAGTCCAGGCACCAGGCCAGGCACTCCTCCACTTTATAGATGGGAACGACAACGGAAATCTTGGGGGTAGCCATAGTCACTCGCTCCTACTGTGCGGCCGGAACGTCATCAGGGTGCGGGTTGTCGCCGTAGATGCGCTGATACGTCAGCACGCGCCAGACCAGCGGCAGGCCGCCAATCTTAAAGTAATGCTTAAACGTATTGAGCTTGCCCGGCTTCTTAAAGTCAAAGCGCGAATCGATATAGGCGCGGGGCGACTTGACCATCAGGCGCAAGTCGGTCTCGCCACGCGGATCGAACAGCGACAGGTCAAAGCGACCGGCATCCCAATCGGCCTTCAGCTCGGGTGAAGCCTTCTTCCAAAACTGCTCACGCAGCTCATCGACCAGACGCTCATCATTCCAACGGTACGTATCGACCTTCATGCGCATTAAAATACCCTGAAGCTGAGCCTTAAGCTCGGGACGCTCGTCCAAAAAACGCTGCATCTCGGCATATTCGTCGCAAACGCAAAACACCTTGTTGGGCGAATTAACGGAGCTCTTCTCGTTATCTTGGCGATAGCACAAAATGGGGTCCGCAATAAACGCGGCACGCTCGGCGCAAGCCCAAACCTTAAAGTTAAAGCCTGCGTCCTGATACGAGGCACCCGGCGTGGGAAGGAACCGAATCTGATTGTCGTTGAGGAACTCGCGCCGATAGATAGCCGACCAAATGGAAGGTTTGCGGTAGAAGATGCCTGGGCGATCGACGGGGCGATACGCGGCGCCCGTCATATGCTCGTCGATGATCCCAAACAGCTCACGGCGCTCGCTGGGCGTGGACCAATACAGGTAAAAGTCGCCCTTTACCACATCGGCATGCTCGGTATCGGCCTTGGCGACCAGCTTTTGAAGTGAATCCTCAAACATAAAGTCATCGGACTCAAGAATACCCACGTACTCACCGCGCGCCATCTCCAGGCCGCGGTTCATCGAGTCGCCGTAGCCGCTGTTGGCCTTGTCGATCATCTTGACGCGGGAGTCGCGCTCCATGTACTCGCGGATGATATCCGGCGAGCTATCGGTGGAGCCGTCGTTGATACAGATGATCTCGATGTCCTTGAGCGTCTGCGCCACGGCGGAATCGAGGCACTCGCGCAGGTAGCGCTCAACATTGCAAATGGGGACAAGCAGCGAAACTTTAGGGGTATCAGAGTTCTGCAAGAGAACCTCCTGTTGAATAGCGTGTAACAGGGTTATTTTAGCAGCCGAGTTGCGGCGGGCTGCAGCGCTTGGAATTAGAGAAAGCGCTCCAGACAGGCTTTGAGACCGCGAGTCGAAAGATAGAACAGCGTGGCGTCTGCCATCGAAACGCTCGAGGCCGCCGCAACGAGCTTGAAGGCAACACGGCGAACGGCGCCCTTAGCAGGCATATCCGCCCACTCCGTTCCCAAAAACGTCGTGAGGTCCAAGTTGACGCGAGCCGCCACGCGATGGAAGTCATCGGCATCCAAGCGCGCCAGGTCGAACACAATGAGGTCCAAAAACCAAGTTATCAGCTCACCGGGACACAGGTCCAAAAGACCGTAGGCCGCCCAGTCCTCCAAGACCTCCTCGAGCATCCTCATGTGGGCGTTAAGCTTTTTGGCGCGAGCCCCGGCACTGTTGAACTCGTGCGTCGCCGATTCGCTCTCCATCACGTAGTGGTAGAACTTGTCCGGCATGACGACGGTCTTGCGGGCAAGCGCATAAGCCGCAAATTGGAAGACGACGTCCTCGCCCAAAGCCAAACCGGGGGCGAAGCGAATGCCTTCGTGATTGAGCAGCTCGCGCGAAAAAGCCGCACGGCAGGCATAGGGCTGCGCATTTGAATGGAACAGCAGTTGGGGATCACGGGCGCCGAAGGTACCGGCTTTGGGGCTCATGAGTTGCTGGACGCGTTTAGGGGCAGCATCGGCTGGCTCACAGACGCCGCCAAAAACGGCGGCCTCGGCATCTGCAGACTCCATGGCATGCAGCACGCGCTCGACCGTCTGCGCATCGATGTAATCGTCGGCGTCCACAAAAAAGACGGTCTCGCCCTCGGCGGCATCGATACCGGCATTTCGAGCACACGAGACGCCCGCGTTTTCCTGGTCAATCACCAGCACGCGATCGTCGGCCTGCGCGATCTGGCGTAACACGTTCAACGAATCATCAGTCGAACCGTCGTTGACGCAGACAACCTGAATCGAGCGCTCGGACTGGGCCAGCAGCGAATCGAGGCATCGCTGAATGGAGCGCGCAGAGTTATAAACGGGGACGACAATGGTAGCTTTAGGACACGAGACCTCTCCCATGCCGACCTACCCCCTCAGCGATTCGATGAGGAAGGCGGCGACCACGCCAGGGCCTCCAACCGAGGCGTAATACTTAGCGCGCCCCAAGGCACCATCCGTCGCAAAACTCGGATGCTCGTCAACCCAGCCCTCAGGATCTTTGAGAATGGCAGCGAGATTCGCGCGCTTCCACGGCTTGAGGTCGTCAAGCGAAAACTCCCCCGCGTCCAAGGCCGCCTGAAATTCCTTAGCCATCTGCACCAGGAACTCCTTATAGAACTTAGGCGCTAGGCGCACATAGTTCCACATGTACGAATCGTACTTAATGAGTTGATTGAACTTGAGCATGCGCGCGACGTCATCACTTGCGTGGTCGCGGGCATAATCCTCTCGAATCCAACGCTCAATCTCGGCATACTCGGTATTGACGCAAAAGACCTTAGCCGAAGAATTGACCGAGGAATTCTCGTTGTCCTGGCGATACGACAACACGGCATCATGCAGGTAAACAGCCTTATCGGCGCACGCGATCACCTTAAAGGCGAATGACGTGTCCTGAAAGGATGCCCCCGGAGTCGGCAGGAACTTAATGCCGTTGCGCTCAAGAAAATCGCGACGGTACACGGCCGACCAAATCGACGGCTTTTGCTTAAAGAACTGCGTCGTATCGCTCGGGTGCACTGGCTTGCCACAATCCTGAGGTCTAAACATCTCGTGCAGCGAACGGCGTTCCTCGGGCTTAGACCAGTAGAAATCAAAGTTCGCCTTCGCAAAGTCGGCATTATTGCTATCGGCGGCCGAGACAAGCTTTTCGAGTGCGTCGGGCGCCATAAAGTCATCGGACTCCAAGATGCCAACGTACTTGCCACGCGCCATCTCCAGACCGTGGTTCATCGAGTCGCCGTAGCCGCTGTTGGCCTTGTCGATCATCTTGACGCGCCCATCGCGCTCCATATACTCGCGGATAATCGCCGGCGAGTTGTCGGTCGACCCGTCGTTAATGCAGATGATCTCAATATCCTTGAGCGTCTGCGCCAGGGCGGAATCGAGACACTCGCGCAGGTAGCGTTGAACATTGTAAATGGGAATAAGCAGCGATAGAACAGGGCTGCCAGAGGCGTTAGTAGACAAATGTGCTCCTTAGGAAATACCTGTCGTTTCATGGTATCAAAGGGTCAGCGCGCCAGCGGGCGTTTATATAATCTATGGAGCTCGCAGAGGCAAACCGATAAGAAAGGACGTCATGCAGCCCAAAGCCGCACGCAATATATCCATCGAAGCGCTGCGCTTAATCGCGGTCGCCGGTATCGCGGTGTTCCACACCTTTCAGTGGACCTTCCAAGCCACCTGCGTCGGCTTGCCGGAATACGCGCCGCTTGCCACCTTCCCCTATTCCGGCGTGCTCGGTTTTATTAACTTGCTGGGCTGCTGGGCCAACGAGGTCTTCTTTATGATCTCGGGCTATTTTCTCATCGCTTCGGCCGCGCGTGCTTGGGACGGTGGGGCAACGTGGAAGTCGCAAACGCAGCGAACGGCGCGGCGACAAGGCAAGGTCATTATGCCCACTGCGTTTTATTGCCTCGTGGCGCTCGCGTGGTCCACGGTCGTCTCCCCCATTCCCGATGTTGCCCTCAGCACGCACTACTGGTACACGCTAGGCCTTGAGTTTATCTGGGTCTATGCCGTCACGGTCTTCATGGCGCCATGGTTTGGACTGGCTAAGAGTCGACTCTTCCAGAAGAGCTACACGACGACGGTCATCGTCGTTGGCATCCTCGCATTTATTGTTAACGGGTATTTAGCCGCCATGAGTGCGACAAGCGCCGGCGAGTTTTCTTGGCTCCAGAAGCTCATGAGCGCTGCCACGTACGTAATCGCGTTTTTGATCGGCGGGCTGCTCCGCGACGTTACCGAAACCATGGATTCGGACAAGGCGGGGGCCTTAGGCACGCGGTCGCTCGCAGCGGTTTTGGTGCTCGCCACCATCCTGGTAGGAGCACTCTCCTTCACCGGCAACCTCACGGCGATGGCAGTCCTCTCCTACAAATCGACCTCGCTGATCTCGTTTGCCCTCGCTGCCGCCTCCTTGCTCTTTGCGGCAACCCGACGCAGTGCCTCAGGCAATCCGCGGACTGCAGGCATCATCGTCACCTTATCGACCGCCACGCTCGGTTTCTATGTGATGCAGTCGCTCACCAGCAGCCTGTGGCGTCCCGTCTTCAATACGTTGCTCGCAAACATACTGGTCAGCCAAAACAGCCCGGCAGCTATATATATCATCACGGGTACCGTCATTAGCATCGTCTTTGCTCTGGCGCTCCTCATCATCGATGCAGCTAGAAGCCTTATCGTTCGCAAGCTCAAGCGACAATAGACACGCTGCCGTCAGACGCTAAAGCCGCTGCAGCCGTGGCAGGTTCCTGCGTTTTATTCAAAGCTTGCCGACAAGGTGCGGTGAGCCTTTACAATAGGACAGTCCCAAGGACGTATTCGATAGCTTCCGCGCAGCGCTCGCGCGCCGCGCGTGAAAGGATATATTGCCCCATGCCTTCAACCCTTCCCGCTCCCATCGATAAGCTCGCCATCGTTGTCGTTACCTACAAGCGCCAGGAACTCCTGGCCAACTTGTTCGACTCCATGACCGAGCTCACGGCAACGCCCTGGCGCATCGTGATTGTCGATAACGAGAATTCGCGCGAGACCGAGGCCATGTGCACTGCATTCAACGAGCGCCTGGCCAACCTGTGGGGCATCGACGCCGTGCAGCCCGACGCGCAGGGCGGCACCGACCGTGTCATCTACGCCCCGCAGCTCGAAAACGGCGGCGGTGCGGGCGGCTTCTCCGCTGGCACTAAATGCGCATACGATCTGGGGGCCCAGTGGTTCTGGGTGATGGACGACGACGTGCTCGTCATCCCCGAAGGCATCGAGCGCCTGGCCAAGTGGACCGACCGCTACGATGTTATCCAGGGTTCGCGCCTGGACTTTGACGGCGGCGCCTTCTTTTGGCAGTACCAACTCATCCTTTCGCTCGGCATCCCCAACCCTGTCGCCAAGTGGGATCTGGGTCCCGAGGGCTACCGCACCATGAACCAACTGTGCTTTGAGGGCGGCATGTTCTCGCGCCGCGTGGTCGACAAGATTGGCCTGCCCGACGCGCGCTTCTTTATCTACGGCGACGATGCCTGCTACGGCTACGTGGCCAGTCAACACTTCCCCGCCGCCGTGGTCGCCGACGTGGTGCTCAAGCGCGCCCGCGCCGTCTCTAACTGGGATATCGCCGGCAAGCGCCAGCTCAACTCCACGAGCGACACCAACCGCTACTACATCATGCGCAACCGCGGTTATCTGGCACGCTACATGCAGATCTACGGCGACTACCACCCTGTGCTGTTCCGTCTGGGCAATGCCGCGACCTTCTGCAAGGAGTTCATTCGTCTGGCAGCAGTCGACAAATGCTTTAAGACCGGTATTCCGGCGCTGCGCCGTGGCATGAAGGACGCCCGCAAGATCGTCAAGGATCCCAACTGGAAGCCCATGCCTCCCATGAAGGGCGCCGAGCAGTAAAAGGGCTTTCGCCCGCCGCTACAGTCGTTGGCACACCACGGACACACGCTGACCGTCAAAACCAAAGCCCCAACGCATGCGCCCGACGGCGGGACGCGGCACGCGGATATCATCGATGCCGTCGCGTTCTATGTCGAGCAGCGCCTGAACCGCCAACAGTTCCAGGCCCAGGGCATCGACGCCAGGGTCGTACATCATGTTGATCGTTATCAGCGGTCGCTCATCGAGCATGCCGAGCGTGTCGGCCACGTCAAACACCCGACCGGTGGGAATCACCTGGATATCCCAGCGATCCGAGACGCCACTTCGCTTGGAGCTGGGATTGCAATAGCCGGGCAGTCCAAAGCAGAGCCCCTGAAGCGCCAGATGATAGGCTGTCGGCATATCTGATTGGCCCACATCGATGCCCAGATCGCCGATAGCACAGCTCAAAGCTTGCTTTACAGTGTCCTCGTCTCCTCGACACAGCCCGTCATGGAACGAGTCGATAACTCCAACGTCCTCAACGGCGCACTCAAACCATTCCAGAATTACAAGACGGAGCGCCTGACGCACTTCGTCATTAGGCAGACGCAGGGAACGAAGGCACGCGCCGTCCTCCGAATGCCCCGTCATATCCGTCGTAAGGAATCCAGACAGATACAGCGCAGTCCAGATATCTTCGAGCTTGGCGGCATCGGCCTCCTCGGCATGCATATGCACTGGCGCCTCAATAATCCCATGCGGCTCAACCAAATCGAACAATGCGGACAGGCGAATGAGATTCCAGTCGCCGACGCATGCGCTCAGACGGTCGGCGTAACCATACAGATCTGCCCGAACGGGCGCGACGCAACCGCGATGCACGTAGTCCACCACACGCTCCGGGATCGAGCAATAAAAGCCACCAAACAGGTAGCCCTCGAGCCACTCACGCGCGTCATCCAGACAGCCGTTGCGACCGATGCAATCCAACAGCACCTGGACTTCGTCGTCCGAAAAACCGAACCATCGATCACACCAACTCGACAGTGGCGTCGCCGATCGATAGGAAACCCCACGCTGGGACAACGCAAGCTCGGCAGGACCGGGGCGCTCGCCCATCAGACACGTCAATCGCAGCGAGTCGCCGGCGTCGGCAATGGTGTCGAACAACATTCGGCTGAGCGGCTCTAGAGAATCCACGCTACCGTCGTCCTTAGCGTCCAAACGTTTTGGACATACCGCATCGTAGTCGTCTATCAGAAGAACAACCTGCTCATCGAAAGCTGTCTGGAGCAGTTTAATGAGCACGCAAAGCGCCGCATCGGTCTCATTATCGCTGGCCACCCCACGCGCCGCCCTCTCGATAAGACGAACCTCACGTCTTGACAGATCAGGCGCGGCAAGCAGCGGCAGCAATCGGGCGCACTCGTGTGCAACAGCGCTGCGAATAGCCGCCGCAGCATCGGCGTCACACCTCACAGCGGCAGTTGAAAAGTCAAGCGTGATGACCGGATAACACGCGTGCTCATCACGATAGCGACCGCCGCCCGCCTGCCAAATCTGGGTGCCGACGAACGGGCTTCGATCTGGCCGCCGGTGATCAGGTCGTTCCAAATAGCATTTGAGCATCGATAGGTTCATGCTCTTGCCAAAACCCTTGGGCCGACAACAAAGCGCAACAGGCGCTTCGCCGTCCAATATATCGGCAATAAACATAGTCTTATCGACGAGTAAACACCGATTGATTGCATCGGAAAAGTCGTGTACATCAACCGGCAGAGCTGCGTTATCCGCATGATTGAGCAACCGTGCGCCAAAAGCATGAGCAACACCATAATTCTCCTGTTCAGACACCGTAAACTCTCCTTCTAACGCAGCACGATGCCCATTGTAGCGAGCGGGTAGAGCGCAACAATATCGACATGCAAACGTTTCGGGCAACGGTAGCAACAGACCCCCGAGGGGGCATAACAAATCGTTGCACAACAAAAACGGGGCCCGATGCCGCCGCACCGGACCCCGTCCCAAACTCTTATAGAAAACGATCTGGAAGATTACTCCTCCGAGCCGTCCTCCCCTGAAGCCTTGTTCTGCTGATCGAGTTTATGCTTGCCACTCACAATAGACGTGGCGCCCAGCGTGGCCAAGCTTGCACTGGCAAGGCTCGCCATCACAATCAGATCGCCCGTCTTGGGCATATTGCCGCCAGATGACTTGGTAGTTGTAGTCGTCGTGGTCGTGGTGGTCACCATTTTGGAGTCATTCTGCTCCTGGACCTGGTTGTCAGCACCGCTCTTGTCGTCGTCTTCGGACTGTTTCTTTTCGCCCCCGGCCTTGCTCTTGTCCTTCTCCTCAGATTCAGAGTTCTTATCCTCGCCCTTCTTCTGTTCGGACTTGTCGCTCTTCTCCTCAGAGCTAGAACCCTTATCGGATTCGGTCTTCTCGGAAGCCTCGTCCTTGGAGTCGCCCTTTGCGGCTTCGGTCTTTTCCGCGGAAACCTGATCAGAGTTGTCCTTGTTCTGGGTCGAGCCGTTATTGACGCCAGCCATCAGCGAAGAGCCCAGCGTAGAACCAAGTTGCACGGAGAAAGAAGGCTTCTTGTCCGGCGAAGCAACGGGAGCGTCCGGCGCCTTATTCGAGTCGTCCTTGGAAGCATCAGAATCAGGGGTTGCGTCAGAGCCGGAGCCGTTGTTAGAGCCGGTGCCAACGGACGAATCGCTCGAGCCAGTGGAAGAGTCAGAGGAACCAGCGTCGGTCGAACCAGATGCGGCGCCGTCCGTATTGCCGGCAGAGCTTGAAGACGAATCGCCCGCAGCAGAGCCGTTTGAATCGGAGCCGTTCGAGGTAGAGCCGTTGTTGGTAGTGCCACCAGCAGAGCCATCACCGTCAGCATCGGTCGAGGGCGCATCCATCCTGCCATCATTGACATCGTCACTCGAGTCGTCATTCGAATCAGGTGTCGGCGAGGGCGCCGGCGTGGGCTCGGGCTGCACGGGCGTTGCAGCGGCAGCGGCCTCGTCCTCGGCGATATAAACCAAGCAGTCCTTCAGCTCGTTGCGGTAGCGGTTCTTCCAGCCCTCATGATACTGGGGCTGGCTCGAATACTTGGTCGCCACGTTATTGACCACACTGTTGGAAAGCGCCGTCACAAACTCGCGGTCGGACATATCGTTGGAGAGATTCGCCCAACGGAAGAAGTCCCTGCAGCCACCGGTGCCGCACATGTTGGTGATGCTCCACACCATGCCCTTAACGCAATCGGCACGGCCCGAAATATCAATACCCAAGCCGCTCTTGAGCCACGCCTCGGTCACCGCATAGTACGAGTTGTACGCATACGCATCCTGCAGAGCCGAAAACTCAGCAGGGTCGGTGTTATAAGCGCCCTGGAAGGCCTCCTGCGCAATACGGCCCAACTCGGTGAGCTGGCCATTCTCGTACATGGCATTGCTCGTGTTGGAAATCTCGCTGCCGCGATCAATCGCATCCTTGAGCATGCTGTATTTTTCGGGGTTGTAGTTGTAGGCCTGCTTCATAAACGGAATGAGCGACCATCGACGGTCGAACTGGTAATAACCCAGCGCGTTATAGCCGTCGCCATACGAAAAGCCCTGGTTATAGTTGCCATGGCTCTCGTACTTGGTAAAGTACTTCATCTCGGGGGTCACGTTAACAAACGAAACGCCCTGGACCGACCTCAGCACGCCCGAGAAGGACTGCTGGGTATAGAGACCCTTATCGATATCGGTCGCATCCGAGGCAACGCCCGGTGTGGGCTCCTCGGCGGCAGCGGGTGCGGGTGCGGTAACGGCGCCAAACGAAAGCGCCAACGTCAGGCCCGCGACAATCGCAGAATGCTTGGGCTGCATAAGATCCTCCCTGCATTGGTGTAGTTAAAGTGCAGTTTGCAAAGATAGAAATAAGTATTGCAGCTCGCCCGTTGTTACACAACAACCCCTCGGTAAACGGCAACAACCCTCCGCGAAATCTTAAGGAATTGCGCTCAACCTACAGCTTAATGTCGAAATTGATTTCAGGCACGGCGGCCAAGTCGGCCAGCGTTACGCCGTCGACATAGTTCTCAATGACCTCGTCCAGACCGCGCCAGAATTTGACGGTCGAGCAAAGATCACTGCGGGCGCAGCTGTTGTCGATGCCATCGCACGCCACCGGAGCCGTGCTGCCCTCGACGGCGCGCAGGATGTCGCCGGCACGCACCTCGGAGGGGTCCTTGGCCATCATGTAGCCGCCGCCCTTACCGCGTACGCTCTTAAGCAGGCCCGCCTTCATAAGCGGACGAACCAGCTGCTCCAAATACTTTTGCGAGATATGCTCGCGGTCGGCGACCTCGCGCAGGGCAATCTTGCCCTCGGTGTCGCCAAGCGCTGCGATATAGATCATCAGTCGGAGGGCATAGCGGCCCTTAGAAGAAATGAGCATACCTACCCTCCCGTTGTTCCTGGGACAAAAACCCAGGAGCGTTTGTCCCAAATCTTATGCACGCGGGGCAAACAAACCTGATTATTTTGTCCCACATCTAAAAAGTCGAGTGGATTAGTCGGGTTTTCCCTTGACTAACGCCGAACCCATAGTAACTTTATTCCGAGAAGATTCCTAGGGTTTAGTACACCTATGAGTACACCATATACAGAGAGGGACAGCATGAGCGCAAATCCGCTGCTTTCCATCGAAGGTCTGACCGCCTCCGTGGACGAAAAGACCATCCTCCACAACGTCAACCTCAACGTCGCCGCCGGCGAGACCCACGTGCTGATGGGACCCAACGGCGCCGGCAAGTCCACCCTCGGTCATCTGGTCATGGGCGACCCCGTCTACACCGTCAACAACGGCCGCATCGTCTTTGACGGCCAGGACATCACCGAGCTCACCACCGACAAGCGTTCGCGCGCCGGCCTGTTCCTGAGCTTCCAGGCCCCGGTCGAGATCCCGGGCGTGCCGCTGTCGAGCTTTTTGCGCGCCAGCATCGCCGGCCGTCCCGGCCTGGAGATGAAGGGCAAGGAGTTCCGCCGTCGCGTCAAGGAGCTCGCGGCCGAGCTTAACATGGACACTGCCTACCTCAACCGCGAGCTGGGCGTGGGCTTCTCGGGCGGCGAGAAAAAGAAGGTCGAGATGCTCCAGCTTCTGCTGCTGCAGCCCAAGCTCGCCATCCTGGACGAGACTGACTCGGGCCTGGACGTCGACGCCCTGTCCACCGTCAGCCATGGCATGGACGCCTACCGCAAGAGCTGCGACGGCTCCATGCTCATCATCACGCACAATACGCGCATCCTGGAGCACCTGGATGTCGACCGCGTCCACGTTATGGTCAAGGGCCATATCGTGCGTGAGGACGACGCCTCGCTTATCCCCTGGATCGACAAGAACGGCTTTGAGACCTTCGAGCGCGAGGCCGCCGAGCAGCGCGCCCAGGCCGAGGCCGCCGCTGCCGAGCAGCAGGCGTAAAGGGGCGACGCAATGACCAAGAACCGCACCGAGGTCGCGGACATCGACCGCAGCCTCTACGACTTCACCTATGGCGAGGAGGGATTCGAGCGCCTCGACGCCGGCATCACGCCCGACATCGTGCGCGAGATCAGCGCCAAGAAGGACGAGCCGCAGTGGATGCTCGACCTGCGCCTCAAGTCCCTCGAGATCTTCAACCGCTTCCCGGATCCGACGTGGGGCCCCTCCATCGAGGGCCTGGACATGGACAACATCGTCACCTACGTCAAGCCCAACACCGACCAAAAGCACGACTGGGAGTCGGTGCCCGACGACATCAAGAACACCTTTGAGCGCTTGGGCATCCCCGACGCCGAGCGCAGCTACCTGGCAGGCGTCGGCGCGCAGTACGACTCCGAGCTCGTCTACCACAACATGCAGGACACGGCGTCCAAGATGGGCATCGTCTACTCCGGCATCGAGGAGGCCCTGCACGACCCGCAGTGGGAGCCGCTCATCCACGAGAAGTTTATGACGCTCATCCCGCCCACCGACCACAAGTTTGCGGCCCTGCACGGCGCCGTGTGGTCGGGTGGCTCGTTTGTCTACGTACCCAAGGGCACCAAGTTGGACTTCCCGCTGCAGAGCTACTTCCGCCTCAACGCCAAGGGCGCCGGCCAATTTGAGCACACGCTCATCATTGTCGAGGACGATGCCGATCTGCACTTCATCGAGGGTTGCTCCGCGCCCAAGTACAACGTTGCCAACCTCCACGCCGGCGCCGTCGAGCTCTTTGTGGGCAAGCGTGCGCACCTGCGCTACTCGACCATCGAGAACTGGTCCAAAAACATGTACAACCTCAACACCAAGCGTGCGCGCGTGGACGAGGATGGCGACATCGAGTGGATCAGTGGCTCCTTCGGCAGCCACGTGGGCTACCTCTACCCAATGAGCGTGCTCAACGGCCGCCGCGCCCGCTCGAGCTTTACCGGCATCACCTTTGCCGGCGCCGGTCAGAACCTCGACACCGGCTGCAAGGTCGTGCTCAACGCGCCCGATACCTCGGCAACCGTCGAGACCAAGGGCATCTCCAAGAGCGGCGGCATCCAGACCTTCCGCAGCTCCATCGTGGCCACGCCCAAGGCCGAGGGTTCCAAGGCAACCGTGAGCTGCCAGTCGCTGATGCTCGACGACCAGAGCCGCTCCGACACTATTCCGGCCATGGACATCCGCGCCAAGAACGTCGACATCGGCCACGAGGCTACCATCGGCCGCATCGGCGACGACAAGGTGTTCTACCTGATGAGCCGCGGCATCTCGGAGGAAGAGGCCCGCACCATGATTGTCAACGGCTTTGCCAACCCGGTCTCCAAGGAGCTGCCGCTGGAGTATGCCGTCGAGATGAACAACCTGATCAAGCTCGAGATGGAAGGAGCGATCGGATAATGAAACAGACCACGAACACCGCTGCTACCACACTCGAGCAGGTTAATGCGATGCCTGCTGCCACCTGGGGCTGGCTGCGCATGAACCAGACCAAGCTTCAGCTTTCGAACGAGCTTGCCGCCGCTCCTGCCGAGGCCGTCGAGGTCGAGGGGCTGGACGAGCAGTTCTCCGGCGCGGCCGACGCCTTCGAGACCGCCATGGACGCCATGGCCGAGCGCTTCCCCGAGCGCCGTGCCTCCGCCCCCGGTGATGCCGCCGACCGCGCCCGCATCACGCCCGAGACCGAGCTCGACGTGCCCGCCACCTCCGTCTACCAGGCCGGCGCCATCAAGCTCGAGGAGGAGCTCTCCCCCGCCGAGGCCTTCGAGACCGGCATGGGCGAGGCTGCCTATGCGCATCTGACCGAGCACGCCACCAAGCGCATCGTCATCGATGTGCCCGCATACAAGCACGCCACGGTTACCGTGCGCGTGAGCGGTATCGATGCCGCCGCGGCCATCGCCGCCATCGACGTCGTCGCCCGCCCGCAGGCAACGCTCGACCTGCAGATCGCCCTGGACTCCCCCGTTGCTGGCGAGGGTGTCGTGGGCTCCGCGCTGCGCGTCTGCGCCCACGAGTACGCCACCGTCAACGTGACCTGCACGCAGACACTCGACGACAGCTGGATCGCACTCGACGACACCGGCCTGTTCCTGGACGAGGGCGCGCGCGTCAACGTGCAGCACACCGTCCTGGGTGCCGGCGCCAGCGCCACCGGCCTTGCCGGCGACCTGCTGGGCGACACTGCCAAGGTGACCATCGATACCGATTACCTGGGCGCCCGCGAGCAGGTGCGCGACTTTAACTACGAGCTGCGCCACCGCGGTCGCAAGACCGAGTGCGAGATCGACGCCAACGGCGTGCTGACCGGCACGTCCAAGAAGGTCTACCGCGGCACCATCGACCTCGTGCACGGCTGCAAGGGCGCAACCGGCACCGAGCGCGAAACCGTGCTGCTGGCCAACAAGGGCGTCGACAACAAGACCGTCCCCGTCATCCTGTGCGACGAGGACGACGTCGCCGGCAACCACGGTGCCACCATCGGCCACGTCCGCGACGAGCAGCTGTTCTATCTCGCCTGCCGCGGCCTAGACCAAAGCGCCGCCGAGGACCTGTTCATCCGCGCCAAGCTGGAGGACGCCGCGATTTCCGCCACCGATGAGCGCACCCGCGCCGCCGTTGTCCGCCTGGGCAACAACCTGATCGATAACTTTGAGGAGGAGCTCGCATGATCGACACCGAGCACGTTAAATGCGACACCTGTACTGCCCCCGAGCCCATGGAGCTCGACGCCAGCGACGAGGCTTCGCGCGGCTGGCCCACCGTGGACATCGAGACCAATCCCTACAAGGCGCAGTTCCCGCTGTTCCAGCAGCACCCCGAGATCGCCTTCCTCGATAGCGCCGCCACCGCGCAGCGCCCTGCCTGTGTGCTCGACGCCGAGCGCGACTTCTATCAGCGCATGAACGCCAACCCCCTGCGCGGCCTGTACTCGCTGTCCGTCGAGGCCACCGACGCCATCGCGAAGGTCCGCCAGCAGATCGCTGACCTCATCGGCGCCGCCCAGGCCAACGAGGTCGTCTTCACCCGCAACACGAGCGAGTCGCTTAACCTGGTCGCCAAGAGCTTTGCGCCCACAGTGCTCGAACCGGGCGACGAGGTCGTCATCACTATCATGGAGCACCACTCCAACCTGATTCCGTGGCAGCAGGTCTGCCGCGAGACCGGCGCCAAGCTCGTCTACCTGTATCCCACCAAGACCGGCCAGCTCACGACCGAGGAGGTTCTTGCCAAGGTGGGTCCCAAGACCAAGATCCTGGCCGTGGGACAGGTCTCCAACGTGCTGGGCGTCGAGAACCCGGTCAAGAACCTCGGCAAACTCGTGCACAAGTACGGCGGCTACCTGGTCGTCGACGGCGCGCAGTCGCTGCCGCACATGCCGGTCGATGTGGCCGACCTGGGCGCCGACTTCTTTGCCTTTAGTGCGCACAAGGCCATGGGCCCCATGGGCATCGGCGTGCTGTGGGGCAAGATGGACCTGCTCAACGCCATGCCGCCCATGCTTACCGGCGGCGAGATGATCGATTCGGTCACCGAGCAGGACGCCGTCTGGGCGCCCGTCCCCGAGAAGTTCGAGGCCGGCACGCAGGACGCCGCCGGCATCTTCGCCACGGGTGCGGCACTCGACTACCTGGTTAACACCGTGGGTTACGAGAACATCCAAGCACGCGAGCAGGCACTCGTCCACTACCTGATGGGCGAACTCATGCAGCTCGACTTTGTCCAGATCATCGGCTCGATCTATTGGGACAACCACCACGGCGTCGTGAGCTTTAACGTCAAGGGTATCCACCCGCACGACGTCGCGAGCATCATGGACATGGACGGCGTCTGCATCCGCGCCGGTCACCACTGCGCGCAGCCGCTGCTCACCTGGCTGGGCGTCGAGAACCTTGCCTGCTGCCGCGCCAGCGTCGCCTTCTACAACGACAAGGCCGACATCGACAAGTTCATCGCCGGCCTGCATCACGTTTGGAGCACGTTCAATGGGTAATCTGTACACCTCCACCACATTTATGGAGCACAACTCGCACCCCGACTATAAGTACGAGATGGAAGCTCCCACGCACGAGCACGACGGCATCAACCCCAGCTGCGGCGACGAGCTCACCTTGCAGCTACGTGTCGAGAACAACGTGATCGAGGAGGCCTCCTTTACCGGCCACGGCTGCGCCATCAGCCAGGCAAGCGCCGACATCATGGCCGACCTCATCACCGGTGAGACGATCGAGGAGGCTCGCCGCCTGGCGGAGCTCTTCCTCGCCATGATCCGCGGCGAGCAGCTCTCCGAGGAAGACCTGGAAGACCTAGACGAAGCCGCCCAGCTCCAGGACATCTCGCACATGCCCGCCCGCGTCAAATGCGCCGAGCTCGCCTGGCGCACCCTCGACGGCATGCTCACGGGACAAAATAATCAGTAGTATTTGTCCCAAATCTTAAGAATTTTGTTGGCCGAATCGCTTGACAAGAGTGGTTCGGCCATTTTCTATTCCGAGCCCTCAGCCTGAGCCTTCACCCGCGCATAAGCGCGCACGATGCGAGAGACGGTACTTTTGCTGATTCCCGTATACCGTTCGATCTCGCGCACCGTGTAGCCGCCATCGTGCAGGGCGAAAATGATTCCGTCTCGCCGTGAGGGTGCTACGGTCTTGAGTTCGTTGAGCGGCACACCCAGGCGCTTCGCCATCTTGTCGGCAAACGCACGCCGCTCCCACTCCGTCTCATCCATATCGTGAATCACCGGATCGGAACCATCGGGCATCGACAGAGAATAATCCAGAAACCCCTTGGCAGACTCAAAGAGCTCGAGAACACAAGAAGGGTCCGAAAATCCCCTCGTCATATCGTTGTCATACGCTCGAAGATACTCGGAAAAGCTGCTCCAGGGATAACGCTCGATCAGGGCGATACCCGCCTCCTGCGGATTAGCGTGAACATAGCGAATGGCAGCCATTAGATAACGGTCGGTATCGAGCGAGCGCCGGTCAAAACGGTTCTGGAACAGATGGCCCGTGCGCCCCGTGCGTTTATTGAACCGCCGCGCGTACGTCAAAAGCAGCCGGTGCATCGCCGCGCTCATCGCGTCCTCGTAATCTGCAAGCACCAAATGCACGTGATTGCCCATAAGGCACCAGGCGATAACCGTCACGCCCGCCTCGCGGCAGCACTCGCGCATCAGCTCCAAAAACTCCCACCGGTCTTCATCGCCCTCAAAGATGAGTTGCTTGCCCACACCGCGGGCACAGACATGGTAAAAGCCGGTAACCGTTCTCCAAACGCGCTGCATGGCGCTCCCTTCGCCGGGATCTGATTGCCATCCAATACAGCACGATTGAAGCGTGCCATCAAAACATTCACGCAAAACAATACACTCGCGCGGCCAAAGGCGGTAAACGGGCGGCGAACGGCACCGTTGCAAAAGGTCAGACCCCGCAACGCATACAAGAGCTGACCAAAAGCTTGCCCAAGACGAACCCCCTCTACGGAAGTTCGCGACCACAGAACATATAGTTAAACCGTTTCAATTAAAACTTCCGGACTTCTCGCTACGAAAACTGAGCCGTTCGCCGAATATTCCGTGCATTTCGCGGTATTATAGGGGCTGCATGTCATGTCCCTTTCGAAGGGTCGCCCGGCAATCGCCAGCCACGACCCCCAGACGGGACGCCAACACGATAGAGAGGAGAGGCATGCAGTACTCACAGGAAGTGGAGAACATGTGCCCCGTTGCCAAGGGTGCATACCACGGCCCCGCACCCATCCCCGAGGAGGGCAAGTGGGTCCAGGCTAAGGAGATTTCCGACATCTCCGGTCTTACGCACGGTGTGGGTTGGTGCGCACCTCAGCAGGGCGCCTGCAAGCTCACGCTGAACGTCAAGGACGGCATCATCGAGGAGGCCCTCGTTGAGACCATCGGTTGCTCGGGCATGACCCACTCTGCCGCCATGGCTTCCGAGATCCTTCCCGGTAAGACCATCCTCGAGGCCCTCAACACCGACCTCGTCTGCGACGCCATCAACGTTGCTATGCGCGAGATCTTCCTGCAGATCGTTTACGGCCGCAGCCAGACCGCATTCTCCGAGGGCGGCCTGCCCGTGGGCGCCTCCCTCGACGACCTCGGCAAGGGCCTTCGCTCTCAGGTCGGCACCATGTTCGGCACCAAGGCCAAGGGCGCTCGTTACCTCGAGCTCGCTCAGGGCTACGTCACCCGCATGGCTCTCAACGACAAGAACGAGATCATCGCGTTCGAGTTCCTGAACCTCGGCAAGTTCACCGACGCCGTCAAGGCCGGCAAGACCCCCGAGGAGGCCATCGCTGGCGCTATGGGCCACTATGGTCAGTGGGAGAACGCTGCCAAGTACATCGACCCGCGCACCGACGAGGAGACTCACTCCGTCGCCAGCGTGTTCCCGGTTCACGAGTAGAAAGGGAGGGAAATAACTATGACTGTTACGTTCGAAGGTTACGAGCGCCGCGCTGACAAGATCAACAAGTGCCTCGCCGACAACGACATCGCCTCCCTCGAGGAAGCTCTGCAGATCTGCACCGACAAGGGCTTCAACCCGCGTGAGATCGTCAACAACACCCAGTCCATCGCCTTCCAGAACGCCGAGTGGGCCTACACCCTCGGTTGCGCTCTCGCTGTCAAGCGTGGCGCCAAGACCGCTTCTGAGGCTGCCGCCATCATCGGCGAGGGCATCCAGGCCTTCACCGTTCCCGGCTCCGTCGCCGAGGACCGCAAGGTCGGTCTGGGCCACGGCAACCTGGGCGCTATGCTGCTCTCCGACGACACCGAGTGCTTCGCCTTCCTGGCCGGCCACGAGTCCTTCGCTGCCGCTGAGGGCGCTATCGGCCTGGCTCTGAACGCCAACAAGGCTCGCAAGAAGCCGCTGCGCGTTATCCTCAACGGTCTGGGCAAGGACGCCGCCCAGATCATCGCCCGCATCAACGGCTTCACCTATGTGAAGACCCAGTTCGACTACTACACGGGCGAGCTCAAGGTCGTCGAGACCATCCCCTACTCCGATGGTCCCCGCGCTGCCGTTAACTGCTACGGCTCCGACGACGTCCGCGAGGGCGTTGCCATCATGTGGCACGAGAACGTCGACATCTCGATCACCGGTAACTCCACCAACCCCACGCGCTTCCAGCACCCCGTCGCTGGCACCTACAAGAAGGAGCGCATCGAGGCTGGCAAGAAGTACTTCTCCGTCGCTTCTGGTGGCGGCACTGGCCGTACCCTGCACCCGGACAACATGGGCGCCGGCCCTGCCTCTTACGGCATGACCGACACCATGGGCCGTATGCACTCCGACGCCCAGTTCGCCGGTTCTTCCTCCGTGCCTGCGCACGTTGACATGATGGGTCTCATCGGCATGGGCAACAACCCCATGGTCGGTGCCACCGTCGCCTGCGCTGTCGCCGTCGAGGAGGCCCTCAAGGCCTAATCGCGCCCGCGCGATGCTCAAATAGTTGAGCTTTGGAGCCGCTACCTTTCGAGGTGGCGGCTCTTTTTGTTTGCGCTGCCGCAGGGTAGCTAATGCCGATATATCAGTTGGGGCGAAATACGAGATGTGATGAGATGGAACGCCAGAGCGTCCATGACGCCCACCTGCCATATGTGCCCTTTGCCGATTTGCCGAGTCTTTGCGGCCCCATTGCCGATCACCCGTGCGACAATGCGCCGGACGAGAAAGGAATCCGATGGAATCGACTGATGTACTGGTAATTGGATCTGGCATTGCGGGCCTTTGCGCCGCCATCGAAGCGGCACGCACGGGTGCAACCGTCACTGTGGCAAGCGCCGGCAAGACTATGAGTGGATCGAGCTTCTTCCCCGGAACCTGGGGCTTAGGGCTTATCGGACCCGTTAACGAAGACGACGAACAAGACCTCATCGACACCATCCAGACCGTCGGCGGCGGTGTCGCCGACCCCGAGCTCGTCCAGACGTTCGTCCACGGTATTCCTCAAGCCATCCAATGGCTCGAGCAGGATCTAGGTGTTGAGCTCCAGCGTCCGCAAAGTGCCGAGAGCGCTCAACAAAAGCAGTTTATCCCCTGCTTTGACCACAAGACGCGCATGTGGCGCGGCCTCACCCGCAAGCCCCTTGAGGACGCTCTGACGACCCGGATCGAGTCGCTCGGTATTCGCCTGCTCCCCCGCCATGAGCTTATCGACCTTGTTGAAGACACGAACGGCAGAATAACCGGAACCGTGCTCTACGACCTTACCGAAAATCGAATCGTGCCCTTTGCTGCCAAGGCCACGATCATCGCAGCCGGTGGCACAGGCGGCCTGTTCGAGCGCAGCCTTACGTCGGCTGATGTGCTCAGCTCCTCGCAGGCCATCGCACTGGCGCACGGCGCATCGCTTACTAATATAGAGTTCATGCAGATGATGCCCGGCTTCATCGAGCCCAAGCGCAACCTAGTCTTCAACGAAAAAACCTGGCGCTACGTGCATGCAGACCAGCCGGCAGATATTGCCGACGACAAGCTGGACGACCTGCTCGAGCAGCGCTCTGGATATGGTCCTTTCACGTCACGCTTGGCCTCCCGCGTTATCGATCTTGCCATCGATCAAGCAGGCGCCGAAGGCCTAGCGCTCCACTACGACTTCCCCCGCGAGAATGTCCCAGAGTTTGTGCAGACCTTTGCCACCTGGCTGCAAGACGAGCACGGCATCGCGCCGACCGACAAGATGCGCGTGGCGATGTATGCCCACGCCGCTAACGGCGGTATCAAGATCGACAAGACCGCATATACGGGCGTTGAGGGCCTCTACGCCTGTGGCGAGGCAACAGGCGGCATGCACGGCGCCGACCGCATTGGCGGCTTGTCGAGTGCCAACGGCATCGTATTCGGGCGCATCGCGGGCGCATCGGCAGCCCAGGCAGCACAGAATGCACCTGAGGCAGCCCTGAAGGCGGATATCGCCCTCCCCCAGTACGGCATTGCCACAACAGATGCCGAACGCCTGACACACAGCCTTAAGCACACGATGAGCACCTATTGCATGATCAACCGTACCGAGACGGGCCTATCCGAGGCACTACACGAGCTTGAAGGCTTGAAGACGGAAGCAACGACCTTGGGCACACAGAAAGCGCAGGATAGCGAAGTCGCAGCCCTTGCCCGCCTGCAATCGCAGATTCAACTAGCACAGGAAATGGTCAAAGCCATGCGCGCACGGACCGAAAGTCTCGGATCGCACTATCGAGCGGACTAATTCGATTCTCACTTAGAGTTTGATCACAATTTCTCAACATGCATCGAGCCCCGTAAGCATGATTCCCCAAGGAGAACACGCTTACGGGGCTTTAGCCGTGTTTTCCCTAAGGGAATAACGGTGCAGATAGCTCAGCTCCGCGCCCTTTCGGGTTCGACCCCATGTGAGGTCAACAAAAAAGACGGCCAACTTTAGCTGACCGTCTTAACATGCTTTTGGGTGGGCCGTCAGGGGGTCAGCCTGCTGCGCAGGCGGCCGCTGCGGCGCTTCGCGCCTTGCGCGCTGCGCTGGCAAATGCTCGCGCATTTCCTCAGCTCCGCGCCCTTACGGGTTCGACCCCATGTACTGTTAACAAAAAAAAGACGGCCAACATTCGTTGACCGTCTAAACATGCTTTGGTGGGCCGTCAGGGGGTCGAACCCTGGACCTTGGGATTAAGAGTCCCCTGCTCTACCAACTGAGCTAACGACCCAAAGCTAAAGTCCGTTATGGCGGACTTTAGAGGAGATATCGTGTGGTGGGCCGTCAGGGGGTCGAACCCTGGACCTTGGGATTAAGAGTCCCCTGCTCTACCAACTGAGCTAACGACCCGATATCAACACGAAGCAAGAACTGGGGTGGGTAAAGGGACTCGAACCCTCGACCTACGGGACCACAACCCGTCGCTCTAGCCAACTGAGCTACACCCACCGTGTCCTGTGCGCTTCGCGCTCGACTATTATTGCAAGGAACGCCACGCGATGCAAGCCCCAATTTTCAAGAATTTTGAAAAGAGTTTTTCAAGCGCGTTTCGAGCAATTCCCACCGGTTTCATAGGAGTAAACTTGCCCCACTGCAAATGCTCGAAAGGACCGGCATGAAAGAACTCTCCAACCGCACGGCAACGTTTACCGATTCGGTCATCCGCCGCATGACGCGCATCTCCAACAAGTATGGCGCCGTCAACCTGTCGCAGGGCTTCCCCGACTTCGATCCCCCGGCGCAGCTGCTCGATAGCCTCAGCACCATCGCCACCGACCCCAAGCCGCTTTACCACCAGTACTCCATCACCTGGGGCTCCCAGGCCATGCGTGAGGCACTTGCCGCCAAGCAGGAGCATTTTATGGGCATGCCGGTGAACCCCAACGAGAACATCGTAGTCACATGCGGCTCCACCGAGGCCATGATGGCCGCCATGATGACGGTTACGAACCCCGGAGACAAGGTCGTCATCTTCTCGCCGTTCTACGAGAACTACGGCGCCGACACGATCCTTTCGGGTGCCGAGCCCATCTACGTGCCGCTCAACCCGCCCACGTTCGACTTCGATCGCGAGGTCCTCGAGGCGGCCTTCCGCGACAACGACCCCAAGGCCATCGTCCTGTGCAACCCTTCCAACCCCTGCGGCAAGGTCTTTACGCGCGAGGAGCTCACCTTTATCGCCGACCTCTGCAAAAAGTACGACGCGTACTGCATCACCGACGAAGTTTACGAGCACATCGTCTATGCGCCCCACGAGCATGTCTATATGGCCACGCTGCCCGGCATGTTCGAGCGCACCATCAGCTGCAGCTCGCTGTCCAAGACCTACTCCATCACCGGTTGGCGCCTGGGCTACACCATCGCCCCGGCCGAGATTACCGAGCGCATCAAGAAGGTCCACGACTTCCTCACGGTGGGCGCCGCCGCTCCCCTGCAGGAGGCCGTCGTCACCGCCCTCAACTTCGACGACAGCTATTACGATGAGGTCCTCGACCTCTACACAGCTAAGCGCGACCTGTTCTGCCAGGGGCTCGACAGCATCGGTCTTAAGCATAACGTGCCGCAGGGCGCCTACTACGTCATGATGGACATCTCTGAGTTTGGCTACGACAGCGACCTCGACTTCTGCGAGGATCTCGCCTCCAAGGTTGGCGTGGGCGCCGTGCCGGGCTCAAGTTTCTTTCGCGAGCCCGTCAACCACCTGATCCGTTTCCACTTTGCCAAGCGTGACGAGACGCTCAACGCGGCGCTCGAGAACCTCAAGTCCCTGCGAGATAAAATCAAGCCGCGCGGGTAAGGACGGCCCAACAACTAAAAGTACCAAAGAAACCTCGCACCGCCCGCCGCGTTGCGAGGCCTCTTTTTATAGCGCTTTCTTAAATGGTTTAGAGCGCTATACTTTAGTCACGGAGCAACTCGTCCCAGAGAGGAATACTATGGCAGAGCAGCAGCTTATCGGAGCGCTCGAGGCCGGCGGCACCAAGATGGTCTGCGCCACGGGCTATGCAGACGGCACGGTCCTGGAACGCGAGCAGATTGCGACCACGACCCCGCAGGAGACCGTTGAGGCCGTCAACGCATGGTTTGCCGACAAGGGCATCGCCGCGCTGGGCATCGGCGCCTTTGGCCCCACCGCAGTCAACCCTGCCTCGCCCCAATACGGCAAGATCCTGGAGACGCCCAAAACGGCATGGCACTACTTTGACCTGCTGGGCACCATCCAAAACGAGCTCAATATTCCCTGCGGCTACGACACCGACGTCAACGTCGCCTGCCTGGGCGAGGTCACCTTTTGTTGCGCCCAGGGCCTCACTGACGTGGTGTATCTGACCATCGGTACCGGCGTGGGCGCCGGCGTGCTCTCGGGCGGTAAGCTCGTGCACGGCATGATGCATCCCGAGGCCGGCCACATCCTGGTCACGCGCGACCCGCGCGACACCATTGGCGAGCACAGCGGCTGCCCCTTCCACGACAACTGCCTCGAGGGCCTCATCGCCGGTCCCGGCGTCAAAAAGCGCTGGGGTGGCAAGAGCGCCGGAGAGATGGCCGATGACCCGGAGGCCATGGACCTTCTTGCCGGCTATCTGGCGCAGGCGCTCATGACCTACATCCTGTGCTACGCACCGCAGAAGATCGTCATCGGTGGCGGCGTGGCCGACCACACCCCCATCGTGCCGCTCGCGCGCAAGAAGTGCGCCGAGATGCTCAACGGCTACATCGTCACGCCCGAGATGGCCGACATCGATAGCTATATCGTCAACAACAGCCTCGAGGGCAAACAGGGCATTATGGGCTGCTTGGCCCTGGGCGCACAGGCGCTTCAGTAACAGACGCACCCGCAGGGCGTGGCGCGCACGGCAAATCCGACCTACGGAACAACGCCATCACGCCTCATATAAGCCCTCAAATAAAAAAGGTCGCCTAGGACCAAACAATACGTCCTAGGCGGCTTTTTTGGCGCACATCAGCGACCGTAAGAGATATCGGAGCACAACACCCGTTGCCGCTCCACAGCAGTCAATCATCACATCGGTGATCATGCCGGCGCGTCCCGGCACAAAGAGCTGAATCGTCTCGTCGATCGAGGGAATCAACAGCAGGAACACCGCCGTGGGCAGCAGCACGTCAAAGGTGCGCCGCCCCTCATAATCAAAGGCATGCGTTGCCAGGATGCCGAGCACCATATACTCGGTAAAATGCGCGCACTTGCGAACAACAAAGTTGGTCACCCATGCATATGGAAGTCCCACGCCGTGCAGGAAACCGCGGATAGCTTCCATGACCGTTAGGCTCAGCGAGCCCGACCCCGAGCCGGGAACCAGCGAATTGCCCCAGATCAAGAGCGCCATCAGGCAGGTCACGACCGCCCATTTTCGATTGATCTTAACCATGCAGAAGTTATGCCTCCGCGCGGAGCGGCGCGAAGCTGGCGGTACCGCCCTCGATAACGCTCAGATAGGCACGGCCCGTACGCTTGGCGGTAGAGGACTGCAGGCGCTCGATCTCTTCCTCGAGGATCTGATTGACGCGCTCGTGACGACGATTTTCCATAATGCCGGCGGCAATAGCCTCGGCTCGCTCGATGCTCTCGCGCGAGATGCGGGCAGTATCCTCAGGGAACACAGCGCTGTGACGGCCGACATAGGCGGGGGCGGCAGGCTGAGGGGCAGCGACGGGAGCGGGAGCGGGAGCTGCAACAGAAGCGGGCTCGTCAATCTCATCCAGAATCGCGGTGGCGGCGGCCCACATGTCCTCGTGGCCCGAGTAATCGGCCATGGGGACATCAACCTCAAGCGAGGCATCCGGAAGGTCGCCGGTGTCGATGCGATCTTGGGCATCAATCGATGCGGTGATGGCTGCAGGCTCATCGAGGTCATCGAGATCGATGTCCGCGGCACCGGAAATGATAGGCATGCTGGCGAGGTTTGCGTTGTACGGCGCAGCCTCAGCCGCCTGCTGCTGGGCAGGAGCGCCCCAAAGCGAGCTTTCGGCGGCACGGCGGGCGGCAACGGCCTCCTCGTCCGCGGTCATGGCTTCATCAACGTACGAATTATCGGCAGAAGCGTTCGCGTCCGCCGAGGTAGCGCTGTAGGCGTTATTGGCTGCCGCGTTGGCAACGAGTGCCACGAAAGCCGCCGTGCTGCCCGCAGGGGCGGCCTGGGAGCCCGACACGGCACGCGCCGCGGCGGCGATGTCGTCGCGATTGAAGGAGCCGGTCTGCCCGCCGTTGGTGAGCTCGTCGATGGCGACTTGATAGACGTCGCGCGAGCGCGCAGGGTCGCAGCTAACCGGCGAATCGTCGTCGAGCATGCTGTCGATCATGGACCAAGCCTCGGCCTCGTCCATGGCATCTGCGGCTCGAGCGATGGTAGGAACACCATCGTCGGCATGACGGCGCTGGAACGCACCGGTCAGGCCGGAAAGGAATGCCGAGGTAGACTGCTCCGACTGAGCCTGAGAAGCAGAAGCCGCAGCGTAAGGAGTAGCATCCTGCTGCTGAGCTGGAATCGAGGCGGTCTTGAACTCGCTTTGATGCTGATTGAGATTGGCGGCACCGCCCATGGCATCGGGCTGGAACAGACGCTCTTCACGCTGCGCACGGTACTCGGAGATACCCAGCGAGGCGGCATAGATACCCACGCCCGCCACCGCGCCCACGGCGAAGGGAACCGCACCCGCCACGACCGTCTCGTTCACCGACGAAAACGGCAGCGTCGCGGCATACATAGCCACGGGAGCGGCAAGGCCGATCCCGCACGAAAGTCCGGCAAGGACTGCTCGTTGTGTTGCATCAGAAGAAGCCATGAGCTCTCCCCATCTTCCAGCACCCAAATCGCATCATTCAGTTGGCTGCGCGAGAGAAGATGAAGCGGGGCTATGCCCCAAAGCAACGGTATATGGTTCGTTTCATCTGCGTTTTCCGTCGCGAAGCTTAAAAGCTATTATGCGAAACCGCCCTGCCGATTGCAAGCGACGATATCGGATTGAAACGGGAAACCTGCTGCTCGTCGGTCTTATGGTCAAAAATAAGCGCGGAGCGGCGCCATGGAAAAGGGCCGAGGCTCAAAGCCCCGACCCTTTATCGCATTGATGACTATCGCTGCGCGTGGATGACAACCTAAAACGTCTGCTCGTAGTCGCTGTGCTTTTTGGCCGAACGCACCAGGAACTCCTGGTTGGTGTTGGTGCCCTTAAGACCCTTGATAAACGACGCGGCTGCACGCTCGGTGTTGTTCATGCCGGCAAGAATGCGACGCAGACCAAAGACAAACGGACGCATCTGCTCGTCGACCAACAGGTCCTCGTTACGCGTACCGGAGGCAACGGGGTCGATAGCCGGGAAGATGCGGCGGTCGGCCAGGTCGCGGTCGAGCTTAAGCTCCATGTTGCCGGTGCCCTTGAACTCCTCAAAAATGACCTCGTCCATCTTGGAACCGGTGTCGATGAGGGCAGAGGCCAGGATGGTAAGCGAGCCACCGTTCTCGATATTGCGGGCTGCACCCAGGAAGCGCTTGGGCGGATATAGTGCCGCCGAATCGACGCCGCCCGAAAGGATGCGGCCCGAGGCGGGCGCCGCCAAGTTGTAGGCGCGGGCGAGGCGCGTGATGGAGTCGAGCACCACCACAACATCGCCGCCCAGCTCCACGATGCGCTTGGCGCGCTCGATGACGAGCTCTGCCACGCGAGTGTGGTTGTCGGCGGGCATATCGAAGGTCGACGCCACAACCTCGCCCTTGATGGAACGCTGCATATCGGTGACCTCTTCGGGGCGCTCGTCGACGAGCAGACAGATGAGGTGCACCTCGGGGTTGTTAATCGAGATAGACTGGCAAATCTTCTTAAGGATCGTGGTCTTGCCGGCCTTAGGCGGGGACACGATCAGGCCACGCTGACCCTTGCCGATCGGCGACACGATGTCGATGGCACGGCCGGTAATGGAGTCCTTGCCGTGCTCCATGCGCAGCGGCTCGTTGGGATAGACCGGGGTGAGGTCGCCGAACTTGGGACGGTTGCGAATCTGCTCGGGGTCCAGACCGTTGACGGTCGTGATTTTGGCGAGGCCGGCGCGCTTGTCGCCGCCGCGCGAAGGACGCAGCGAGCCCTCGATGACGTCGCCCGTGCGCAGGCGCGCGGAGCGGATGAGGTAGGCGGGCACGAAGGCGTCGTCGTTGGACTTCATGTAGCCATGGGCGTGGATGATGCCGGAGCTGTCCGGGCGAATCTGCAGAATGCCCTTGATATCGCGGAAGCCCTCGGCCTTCGCGGCGGTGACGTAGATCTCCTCGACGAGCTCGGCTTTCTTCTTGCCGGTCGTCTCGATCTCGAACTCCTTGGCCTTTTCGCGCAGCTCGGCGACCTTCATGGCCGCAAGTTCCTCGCGCGAAAGCGTGGGCTCGGTGGGAGCGGCATTACGCTCCTTGTTGCGTTGCTTGCGATCGCGCTGGCGGTTGCGACGGTCGTTGTTGCGCTCGTCCTTGCGCTCGTTGCGCTCCTCGTTGCGCTTGTGCTGGCGACGGTTGGGGCGAGCGCCGTCTTCGCCCTCGGCGTGGGCGGCACCATCGGTTGCGGCGGTGTCAACATTGGCCGCGGCGCCGTCATTGGCCTCGGCGCCAGAATCAACCTGCGCTTCGACATCAGCCTGCTGCTCGGCGGCCTTGGCCTTAACGGACTTCTTGCGACCGCGCTTGGGCTTCTCGGATGCAGGCTGTTCGACGTCCTGGGGCTCGACGGCATCAGTCGATGCATCGGCGGTCGTCTCGGCGGAATCCTCGGACGCACCCTTCTTGGCAGCCTTAGCCTTGGACGTGCGCTTAGCAGCAGTGCGACGGCTGCGACCGGGACGGACGTCGGCGGGCTCGGCATCGGCAGAAACGGTCTCGGAAGTCGTAGCATCCTGGACGGGTGCATCGGCAGCAGTTGACGACTTGGCGGTCGCCGCAGCATCCCGAGCGGCGGCGGCTGCGGCTGCGGCCTTCTCGGCCTCGACAAAGGCCTTGGGCTTGCGACCGCGACGGTGCGGGCGCAAAGCCGGATCGACAACGGGAACTTCGTTGGCCTCGACAGGCGCAGCGGGCTCAACAGGCGATGTGCCCTCCCCTGCCGCGGAACGGACCGAAGCCTCAGTGAGCTCGGGGGCTACCTGTTCCGCAACCTGCTCGGCCTTAGCAGCCGTGCGGCGGCGTGTGCGCGGTGCCGGCTTCTCGGTCGGCAGGTCGGCGGCAGGCGTCTCGGGCACAGACGGAGCTGCGAGCTCGGTCAGAGCCGCGGCCTCGCGCTCGGCAGCACGACGGCGGGCGCGCACCACCTGAGCCTCGCTAATCTGCGCCAACGCACGTGCCTGCGCGACCTCATCGGAAATCGGCGCCGAGGAGTCAGCTGCAACGGTGCGCTTGGCGCGCGTCGTGCGCGTGGTACGGCGCTTGGGCTTGGTGACCTCCTCGCCGTCAGCGGCAGGCTTGGTCGTGCGGCGCGTACGCTTGGGCTTTGCCGGAGCAGCCTCCTCACCAGTTGCAGGCACGGCCTTCTCAGCCGCTACAGGCATAGACGTCGAAGCAGCCTTAGGCGTCTCAGGAGCCGAGGCATGCGCGGACGCCGCGGCCTGGTCCGACGCAACCGGTGCAGCGGGAGCGGCCTGCGTCGTCGTTATTTCGTTTTCTTGCTGTTGATCAGACACAGTGTTTGCTCAACTTTCTTTTCAAGCCCTGTGATCACATGCTCCCTGCATAAACCTTCAGGGCGGCTAAACAGTCTAGTTCCGTTCAAAACGACGGACATCATTGATCTGTATCGAGATGATTGCGTCAACTACGCAGCGTTAGTGTAACACAACCGCCGCCACCTGCAACTTAGTCATTGGGGACGTTCTTAAACGACTAGTCAAAAGGGACACTCTTTGTTTGCCACCCACAAATCTGACTGCCTCCGCCAAAACTATGGCGGTTTACTACGATGAATCGCTCAACCGCGACCACTCCGAAACTTGTTGAACTAAAACCGCAGGTAGATGCCTTGCACTTTTTAGCAAAAAGCCGGCGTGGTTAGAATTCCTCAATTCATCGTAGTAAACCGGCATAGTTTCGTATTTCTAGCAGCTCCAAATTCGTCAATACGTCGGCGTTTGCGAAAAAAGCCCGACCTCCGTGGGAGATCGGGCTTATAGGGCTCAGTTAAACCAAACCTACACGGTCAAATGACCCGCAGGTTACATCTGCTCGGGCGCGGAAACGCCAACGAGGGTGAGCACCAGGGCGAGCGTCACGCGGACGGCATCGCAAGCGGCCAGACGGGCACGCGAAAGTTCGGGGTCGACGGGACGGCCCTCGCTCGGCAGAACCTGGCAGGCAGCGTAGAAGCTGTGGAAGTCACCGGCGAGCTCCTCGGCAAAGTGCGTCAGACGGAACGGGGCGCGATCGCGAGCGCAGCTGGCGATCAGGTCGGTAAGCTCATTGAGCTTGCGCGAAAGGGCGAGCTCGGTCGGGTCGGTCAGCAGCGAGTAATCGACGTTCTCACCGATGGCCTTGGCGGCAACGGCCTTCATGCCCATCTCGTCGGCCTGCTCGGGCGTAACGTCGGCGGCACGGCGCAGGATGGAGCATACGCGGGCGTGGGCATACTGCACGTAATAGACCGGGTTGGAGTTGTCGCGCTTCTTGACGGCCTCGATATCGAAGTCGACCATCTGGTTGGAGCTCTTGGAGATGAGCGTGTAGCGGGCGGCGTCAGAGCCGACCTCGTCGACGAGCTCCTGCAGGGTCACCATGGTGCCCTTGCGCTTGGACATACGGACGGGCTTACCGTTACGCAGCAGGTTGACGAGCTGGCCCAGTAGAACCTCGAACTTGCCGGGGTAACCCAGAGCGTCGCAGACGCAGCGGACGCGCTCGATGTAACCGTGGTGGTCGGCACCCCAGATGTCGATGACGTGATCGACGCGCTGGAACTTATCCCAGTGATAGGCGACGTCGGAGGCGAAGTAGGTGTACTCGCCGTCGGACTTGATCAGGACGCGGTCCTTGTCGTCGCCCAGATCGGTGGAGCGGAACCACAGGGCGCCGTCCTTGGTGTAGAGGTAGCCCATCTTGTCGAGCTTCTCAAAAGCGCGGTCGACGGCAGAGGTACCGGCGGTCTCGCCCTCGGTGTCCTTCACGTACAGCGAGCGCTCGGAGTACCAACGGTCGAAGTCGCAGTTGACGGCGTGGCAGAGGTCGCGCATGTTATCGACCATCTTTACATAGCCGCGCTCGCGGAAGCTCTCCATGCGCTCCTGCGGATCGGCGTCGACCCACTTGTCGCCGTCGGTGCGCCAGAACTCGGCGGCCTCGTCGATGATGTAGTCGCCGCCGTAAGAGTCCTTGCCCAAGGTCTCGGCAAAGTTGTCCTGATACGGATGGGTCTCGGGGTGCTCGTCGTTCTCGTCGGCAACAAAGGCGTCGCGGTCGGCGATCAGCAGCTTGTGAGCCTCGTCGATATCAACGCCCTGCTTGGCGATGATGTCGGCAAGCTGCATATAGCGCGTGCTGATGGAGTTGCCGAAGGTGTTCATCTGAGAGCCGTGGTCATTGATGTAGAACTCACGCTGGATCTCATAACCGGCGTGGTCCATGACGCGGCAAAGGGAGTCGCCCAGAGCGGCCCAGCGGCCGTGACCAATGTGCATGGGGCCGACGGGGTTGGCGGAAACGAATTCGACCTGGGTCTTCAGGCCACCACCGACGTTGGACTTAGCGAAGTCCATGCCCTTCTCGCGAGCCTCGCCAAAGATGGCATTCTTGACGGCAACGGAGAGGTAGAAGTTGATGAAACCGGGGCCTGCGATCTCAACCTTCTCGATCGCGGGATCCTCGGGCATATGGGCAACGATGGCCTCGGCGATCTTGCGCGGGGCGCAGTGGGCCAGCTTGGCGGACTTCAGGGCCATGGTGGAGGTCCACTCGCCATGAGAAGTGTCAGCCGGTCGCTCGATAGCGCAATCGTCAAGTTCAAATGCGGAAAGGTCGCCGGCCTCCTGGGCCGCAGCAAGCGCAGCGCGTACCAGCTCTTCAATCTTCTCGGGCATAGATCCTCCTTGTGTTAAAGCCCCCGAGCTCTTGGTCACTCGTAGGGCAAAAGCCAGAGTTTGTAGCACTCTATCACAAGCGACGGGCACTGTCGCAGGGTAAAGCCAATCGAAATTGCATATGCACAAAATTGACTACAGCTTGCATGGACTCACTCAAAGATGCCGGTCTGCCTGCAGATTATGCACGCGTTGAAAATGCATAAAGGTGTGAATGAGCTGTGTCTTTTATCGAATACTCTTACCTATCAGAGTTGTGTGCTTTTCCTGCATAAAGCGAGGATTTGCGCACGTCAGCGTGTTATTCTAGACATACGTAAATTCGTATAAGTTGGAGGTAGCATGTTCTCAATCGGTCAACACGTCATTCATCCGGGTCAGGGAGTCTGCACCGTCGTCGGTTTTAGGGACGACACGCCGCAGCCCATGTTGTTGCTCGAGGCCAAGCAGGGGCATGCGCAGACGATCCTTATGTACCCCGTGGCGCAGGCCGACCGTCTACATGCCGCCATCTCTCAGCAAGATGCCGAGCATCTGCTGAGCCACTATGACGAGCTGGAGTGCGACACCTTTACCGAGCGCAACAGCTCGCTTGAAGAGACACACTTTAAGCAGCAGCTCAAGCTGGGCGCACCCGAGACGGTCCGCGTGGCAAAGACCATGATGCACCGCATTCGCCAGGCCGAGGAAGCCGATAAAAAGCCCAGCTCTTACTATATGCGTGTACTCAAGGAAGCCAAGCGCCGCTCCATCGAGGAGTTCGCCGTGGCATTGGGCGTCACCGAGGAGGCCGCCGAAGCCCGCCTAGCCCAAGCCGCCCTCAACTAACCCATCCGCGCCAAAAACCACCACAAAGGGGACAGGCACCTTTGTGGTGGTTTTTTCGTTCTAGTCGTTCTAGTAGTATTCATTCTTAGCGATACCTGCGAGCACAAGGAGTCTTTTATGGCAGAGCCACTTTCCGCCGGAATCACCCGCGACCGTGCGTTCGAATTGCTCAACGAGCACAATAAGGACCCGTTCCACATCACCCACGGCGAAACGGTCGAGGGCACCATGCGCTACTTTGCGCGCGAGTTCGACCCCGAGAACGAGGAGTTTTGGGGCATCGTCGGTCTGCTGCACGACCTAGATTGGGAGGAGCATGAGGACGACCCCATGAACCACACCATCTATGCGGCCGAGATCCTTGAAGGCGAGGGCGCCTCTCCCGATCTCATTCGCGCCATTCAGACGCACACGTCGGACTTCAACACCTCGCTGCCCAAGCCCGAGCTGCAGATGGAAAAGATCCTGTTTGCCTGCGACGAGCTCACCGGCTTGATCGGTGCTGCCGTCATCATGCGTCCGAGTAAGAGCGTCATGGACTTTACGACCAAGTCGCTCAAGAAGAAGTTCAAGGACAAGCGCTTTGCCGCCGGCTGCTCGCGCGACGTGATTACGCAGGGTGCCGAGATGCTGGGCTGGGAGCTCCCCGAGCTCTTCGACCGTACCATCGCGGCCATGCAGTCCTTCGCCCCCGACCGCGACACCTTTCAGGCTTAATTCCAAAACCACCACAAAGGGGACAGGCACCTTTGTGGTGGTTTTTGTTTGCGCGGGCGTTAGGGGCGGACCTGGCCGGTGCCTCGGAGCTTGTATTTGTAGGTGGTGAGGGCCTCGGCGGCAAAGGGGCCGCGGGCGTGGAGCTTTTGGGTCGAGATGCCAATCTCGGCGCCCAGGCCAAACTCGCCGCCGTCGGTAAAGCGCGTGCTGGCGTTGGCATACACGGCCGAGGCATCGACCTCGTCCAGGAAGCGCTCGCAAGCATCCGTGTCCTCTGCAACGATGGCCTCGGAGTGCATCGTGCCGTAGCGGTTGATGTGCGCGATGGCCTCGTCCTCGTTCGCCACGACCTTCACGCTCATCTCGAGCGCCAGATACTCGCGACCCCAGTCCTCCTCAGTCGCGGCAACGTAGTCATCGCCCTCGGCAAGCCCGGCGTCGGCGCATGCGGCGCACGTGGCCTCGTCGCCGTGAATGAGCACGCCGTGGTCGTGCAGCACGGCAACGACCGCAGGCAAAAACACATTGGCCACAGCATGGTCGACCAGCAGCGACTCGGCGGCATTGCACACGCCTACACGCTGGGTCTTGGCATTAACGATAATGTTGAGCGCCTTATCAAAGTCGGCGGACTCATGCACGTAGATATGACAGTTGCCCGTGCCCGTCTCGATCACCGGCACAAGCGACTCGCGCACGCAGCGCTGGATCAGGCCTGCACCGCCGCGCGGAATGAGTACGTCGACAATACCGCGGAGCTTCATGAGCTCGCCAGTGGCCTCGCGGTCGGTGGACTCGATCATCGACACGGCCTCGCGCGGGAAGCCCTTGGCCTCGAGCGCATCGGCCAGCAGTTCGGCAATCATGGCACACGAGTGATAGGCCAGCGAGCCGCCGCGCAGAATGCAGGCGTTGCCGGTGCGGATGCAGATGCCCGCGGCGTCGGCCGTCACGTTGGGGCGCGCCTCGTACACCATGGCGACCAGGCCCAACGGCACGCTCACGCGGGTGAGGTCCACGCCGCTTGCGAGCACGCGGTGGTCGAGCACGCGGCCGACAGGATCGGGCAGCTCGGCGAGCTTCTCCAGGCCGGCGGCCATACCCTCAACGCGCTCGGGCGTCAGCAGCAGACGGTCGAGGAGCCCCGCCGAGGTCCCCGCATCGCGCGCGGCGGACATATCGAGCTCGTTGGCGGCGACGATGGAGTCGACACCGTTGCGCAGCGCTGCGGCCATGGCGCGCACGGCCTCCTGGCGCTGCTCGTCGCTCGCCGTGGCAAGCGAGGCCGACGCTGCCTTGGCGGCAACGGCAAGATCGTGGACATACGTGGCTATATCGACCGACATGGGCGGCCCTTTCTCCTAGAAGTTTGCAACCATGGTAGCCGATTTGCGCATGACCTCACCTGCGGCGGTAGAATTGGTCAACCCGAAACACCGCAACGAACGGAAGCATCACATGGCGCTCATCACTTCGTACCACGTCCCCGGCCTGTATGTCGAGGACCACAGCATCGATGTCCCCCTCGACTGGCGCGGCCTGGAGCCGATGCTCCTGGCCGTCGGCAGCACCATGCGCCGCGGCGCCATGCCGGCGCCCATCGCAGGTGCGCCCGAAAGCATCAAGCTCTTCTACCGCGTGGTTTGCGCGCCCGACCGCATCAACGACGATCTACCGCTGCTCCTGTTTTTGCAGGGCGGCCCCGGCGGCGAGAGCCCGCGTCCGCTGTCACCCACAAGCGACGGCTGGATCGAGGAGGCCGTCAAGCACTTCCGCGTCGTCCTGCCCGACCAGCGCGGCACCGGACGCAGTAGCTGCGTGGACGGACGCACGATCAAGGCACTGGGTGATCGCGCAACGGCCGCCGGCGCCGATACAGCACGCTCGCAGGCGGACTTCCTCAAGCGTCACCTCGCCAGCTCCATCGTGCGCGATTTTGAGTACCTGCGCCTGGTGGGCTTTGGCGGCAAGCCGTGGGTCACGCTCGGCCAAAGCTACGGCGGCTTTTTGACGCTGAGCTACCTGTCGCTCTTCCCCGAGGGCGTGGCGGCAAGCTTTACCTGCGGCGGCATCCCCCACGTACCGGCGAGCGCAAGCGAGGTCTACGCGCACACCTTCCCGCGCATGGCTGCCAAGACGCAGCAGTATTACAACCGCTACCCCGCCGACGTCGAGCGCGTGGCGGCCCTGGCAGATGCCCTCGAGGAGCAAAAGCCCGTGCTACCCGACGGCTCGCCGATGACGGTCGAGCGCCTACAGCTCATGGGCAGCGACTTTGGCATGAAGCCGAGCTTTGAGCGCATGCATTGGATTATCGATCATGCTTTTGTTGACGGCGACGGCACGCTGGCCTGCGGCGCCTCGGTATCTGACAGCTTTTTGATGCGCGCCTTCGAGCGCACCAACACGCGCACGAATCCGCTGTACTGGACGCTTCAGGAGTTCATCTACGCCGACGGCGACACCATGCCCATTCGCTGGGCCGCGGCAGAAGAGAAGGCCCATCGTGCCGGGTTCGACACGCTCACGCGACCGCTCATGTTTACCGGCGAGGCCATGTTCCCGTGGATGTTTGAGCAGATGCCTGAACTTAAGCCCTTCAAGCCGGCGATGGATCTGCTTATGGAAGACACAAGCTGGGACAAGATCTACGACCAGCAGCGCCTGGCGTGCAACGAGGTGCCCCTGCAGGCCGCGGTGTATTTCGACGACATGTACGTGGACTCGGGCATGCAGCTCGATACGCTCAGCCGCGTGGGCAACTCGCACGCCTGGGTAACCAACGAGTTCGAGCACGACGGCCTGCACGGCAGTGTGGTATTCAAGCACCTCTTCGACGAGGCCCTCAACCGCGGAGACCTGCGCCGAATCTTCTAGCAAAGGAGTGTCCCCACCTGCCGGTACAATAGGAACGTCCCCAAGTGCCGGAAAAGGAGAGGCAGCACTGCTGGCAAAACGAGCCGCAGCGCTGCCTCTCTTTATGCAAACACTATCAAGTTGTCCCTATGGATCGCGGGCTTCTCGGCCAGGTCTGCGAGCAGGCGGCTGCTGGCAATCTGGTCCTGGCGGCGGCCGGCGGCAAGCTCCAGCACGTCCGAATCGGCCTCGGCGATACCGCGGGCGACAACCATGCCGCTCGGGTCGCACACGTCGAGCACATCGCCCTCGGCAAACCGGCCATCGACCTCGCGAATACCTACCGCGAGCAGCGACGATCCGCGGCTGACCAGCGCCTTCGCGGCGCCGTCATCGACCGTCACCGAGCCGTGCGCCTTGTCGCCCAGTGCAATCCACAACTTGCGCGGCGCAATGTCCAGGCGCTCCGCCGGCGGATCGAACAGCGTACCCACGCTCTCGCCGCGGGCCAGACGCACGAGCGCATCGGGCTCCTCGCCCGAGCAAATCACGCTTTGAATGCCCGCCGTCATGAGAATGCGGCTCGCGCGAATCTTGGTGATCATGCCGCCCGTACCCACCGATGTGGAAGAATCGCCCGCCGAGGCGATAATCTTGGCATCGATCTTATGCACGACCGGGATAAACTCGGCCGTCGGATCCTCATGCGGATTGGCGGTGTAGAGGCCATCGATGTCCGAGAGCGTCACGCACAGATCGGCAGAAACCAGGCAGCTCACAAGCGCCGCCAGCGTGTCGTTGTCGCCAAACTTGATCTCATCGACGGTGACGGTATCGTTCTCGTTGACGACCGGCACCACACCCAGCTCCACAAGGCGCAGCAGGGCGTCGCGCGCGTGCAGGTAGGACGTGCGGCGCGCCGTGTCGTGGCGCGTGAGCAGCACGAGCGAGGTGAGCAGGTCGCGCGCATGGAACTCCTCGTCATAGACCGACGAGATGATGCACTGACCAGCCGAGGCGCAGGCCTGCAGGCTCGGCAGGTCGCCGACCGGCTTACGGTCGAAGCCCAGCACGGGATAGCCGCAGGCAATGGCGCCCGAGCTCACCACGACCAGGCGCCAGCCGAGCTCGCACAGCGCTGCGGCCTGGTCGGCAAGCCCGCCGATAAAGGCGCGGTTGACCTTGCCGTCGGCGCCCACCACCGTGGACGAACCGATCTTTACCACCATCGTTTTATAAGAAGTCGTCATACGTCAAACCAATCAACTGTTCAGCGAACGGCCGAGCCGGCGGCCAGGGAAGCGTGACTCGCCCCTACCGCCCAAGGAATTAGTGAGCCCAGGGAAAGGCAGAGGCCGCGGCCATGTTCTTGCGCACGAGCTCGTCGCGCACCTGAGCCAGGCCCTGCTCCATACCCACCACATAGGTCTGCGGGTACAGGAAGCGCTTGAAAGCTGCGTCCAGATGGTCGAGCGCCCAAGCACAGCGCTCGCGCGCGTCCTGGATGCTCTCACGCGGAGCCACCGCACTGCCATCGCGCACGATCGGCACCAGCAGCTCGCGATACTCAAGTTCGGACACGTCGGTCACCAGGGCGGCATCGTTCACGGCCACAAGGGTATTGCCGCGCGCGGCGCCCTCCCCTGCCAGATGGTCCTCGTCATAAATCATGTCGCAAACCGGGCCGCCAAAGCCGTCGTAATAGCGTCGTACGCGCTGCACGCCGGGGATCGTGCGCTTGTAGGGCTGCTCGGAAAGCTTCACCA
>CAUDNY010000006.1 GCA_958450865.1 uncultured Collinsella sp.
GCCGTCGCGAGATTCAGATGGCATATAACGAAGAGCATGGCATTGTGCCCAAGACAGTGCGCAAGGCCATCAACGACATCTCAAGTTTTATTGCCGAGGCCGAAAAAACCGTGGGTTCCAAGGGGCGCTCGAAGGGCGACTCTCTTGGCCATGGCGCATTCTATACGCCCGATGAGTCGGGCGAGGGTGGCGTGCCGGAAACGGTGGCGCCCGAGCAGACACTTGCGGAGCAGTTGGAAGAACTGCCGCATGACGAGCTTGTGCGGATCGTCGAAACCATGGAAGAGGATATGCGTAACGCTTCTGCCGCCATGGACTTTGAGGAGGCGGCGCGCCTGCGCGATGCCGTCGTTCAGATTCGGGCGATGCTCGAGGGTGCGTCTGAGGACGAGACGATTGAGCGCTTACGTTCGCAGGCCCGCAAGGGTTCCACGTTCGCATCGGGCAGAAAACGCCAGGGTGCACGGTTTAAGAAATAGCGAACATGCCCCGAGTTCCCTGCGGAGCTCGGGGCATGCGTCTTTTGCGCGCTGGAATTCGTGCGTTAGAGGTCTGCGATCAGGGCTTCGGCACAACGAATGCCGTCGGTGGCGGCGCTCATGATGCCGCCGGCATATCCAGCTCCCTCACCACAAGGATAGAGGCCCGGGGTCGACACGGCATGGCACGTTCGGTCTCGGGTGACAGTGACCGGTGAGCTCGAACGAGTCTCCACGCCGGTAAGAACGGCGTCGGGGCGGTCGTAGCCTCGTAGCTTTTTTCCGAGTAGGGGAAGTCCCAGGCGGAGCGACTCGACGATATGCTGCGGCAGGGCTTCGTCAATTGCCGTCCAGGTCACACCGAGCGGATAGGTGGGCTTTACCTTTCCGGGCGCCTTGCTGGCGCGTCCTGCGAGGAAATCTCCGACGAGCTGTGCCGGTGCGTTCCAGTTGGAACCGCCCAGGCGGTAGGCGGCCGCCTCGCAGGCGCGCTGGAGCTCGATGCCGGCGAGCGGGTCATCGTTGGGAAGGTCCTCTGGCGTGACGTTAACGAGCAGGGCGGCATTTGCATTGCGTCCGTCGCGGGCATTGAGACTGGCGCCGTTGACGCACAGGTGGCCCTGCTCGGAAGAGGCGGCGACAACCTGCCCGCCGGGGCACATGCAAAACGAGAACACGCTGCGGCCGTTGGGAAGATGGGCGACGAGCTTGTAAGGGGCTGCTCCGAGGGCAGGATGTCCCGCCGAGGCTCCGTATTGGACTCGGTCGATGTCGCGCTGCGGATGCTCGATGCGAACGCCCATGGCAAAGGTCTTTTGTGCGAGGGCCACGTTGTGGCCCTTAAGGAGCTCAAAAATATCGCGAGCAGAATGCCCGCAGGCGAGGATGAGGTGCTTTGTCTCGATTGGCTCGCAAGCGGCGTCTTGGGACGATTGGACATCAATACCGGTGATGGCGCCAGACGCGTCGATGCGAATGTCGACGAGCTTCGTTCGATAGCGGACGACACCTCCGAGCTGCTCGATGCGCTGGGATATAGCGGTGACAACCGTGGGAAGGATGTCGGAGCCAATGTGCGGCTTGGCATCCCACAGAATATCGCGGGGCGCACCCGCCTCGACGAAGGTTTCGAGGATAAGGCGATGGGCGGGATTTTTTGTTCCCGTATTGAGCTTGCCGTCCGAGAAGGTCCCCGCGCCGCCCAGACCAAACTGGATATTGCTCTCGGGGTCGAGGATGCGCTCCTTTAGAAAGAGGTCGATCGCCCGCGAGCGGCGAAATGCCGGGTCGCCGCGCTCGATGAGCAAGGGCTTAAGACCTGCTTCGGCGAGCGTAAGCGCAGCGAAAAGGCCGGCGCATCCGGCGCCGACAACGACAGGGCGTTCTTGAGGTGCGTCGGAGGCGGGGGAGGGGAATGAAAGCTCATCGTCTTCTATCGCGCGTACGCGCGAGCGGTCACGCTCGGCAACGCTGTCGACCGCTTCTCGCTCGAGGTGGGGACTAGTCAGCTCAACACGAAAGCTCAGGATAAAATGGACGTCTCGTTTTTTGCGAGCGTCGATTGACTTGCGGTGGAGCTCGATGGACTTGATCTCGGAGTCCTTGCAACGTAGGATGCGCTTGGCGACTCGCTTGCCAACAATGAGACAGGCATTTTCATCGCCGGCTTCATCGAGCGACGCGTTGACTTGGGTGATTTCAATCATCGAGGTCTCCTTAGAGGCAAGAAAGAGGCCGTCCGGTATCCCAGACGGCCCGAATGCGTTTTTGATTATAGACTGCGCGGCTACAGGCTGCTTGCAGCGCGAATGCCCGAGATCCAGGCCCACGCAAGGTTAAAGCCTCCGCAATCGGCGTCGATGTCGAGCGCTTCACCGCAGACGTAAAGCGGGGCGTCGACAACGCTGCGCGCGCGTAGGCTGGGTGTTGAGATGCTCTCGACAGATATGCCACCACGCGTGACCTGCGCTGAGCGCTCCTCGGCTGTTCCCTCGACGAGCAACTTAAAGTGTTTGAGGATCGAGACCAGGTGGATGACATCGTTGGAGCCTGGATGGCACTGCTCGAACGCTGTGCAGACGACGCGGGAGAGTTGCGGGGCGAGCATGCCGTCGAGCCAACGGGGATCGCGGGGCGAAAAGCCGCCGAGCAGCTCAACGCGCCGGTTGAGCATATCGAGCAACTCGTCTTTGGAGAGGTCGGGGAAAACGTCGAGCAGGATCGTATCGCCGTGCTGGATACGACGAGAGAGGTTGAAGACAGCGACGCCCGAGATACCGAAGGTTCGAAACAGCACTTCACCGTCTTCGTGCCAGAGCTCATTATGATTGTGGGCGAGCGTCAAGCGGGCACGGACGCGCAGGCCATCCAACGTCTTGAGTGCCGCCCGATCGCCAACGACCGTTGCCGATACGGGGCAGAGGATGGGGCGCAGCGAAGTGAGGGGGAGGCTAAACGTATCGGCGATACCGGTGGGGTTGCCGCCCGTGGCGATAATTACGGCATGTGCCTGCAGGGCCTCGTTCTTGCGAGGGACATCGGCGAGTGCCTTCCGAAGCGAGCGGAGCTCCGATTTTCGGTCGTCGTGCTTTTTTGCCTTGAGTGCCCGCGCTGGACGGTCTATTTGGAGTGTCCAGCCTTCGGAAGCTTTGTGCGCCGAGGCAACGTTGGCTCCGCAGATTAAGGTGATACCTAGGCGGTCGCAAACGTTGAGAAGCGCGTCGCGCACCGATTCTGCGCGAAGGGAGCGCGGGTACAGCCGGCCTTTCTCGGAGGTTGTCATGATACCCAGCGAGGAGAAGAACCCCATAAGCTCTTGTTCGGGCTGGGGGCCCATGACGGATTCGACGAATGCGGGGTGGTTATACCGCTGAGGATCAATCGATTCGTTGGAGAGGTTGCAGCGGCCGTTACCGGTCGCAAGGAGCTTGAGGCCGCAGGCGACATCGCGCTCAACGATGCAGACGCTTTTGCCAGCGCGTGCGGCCGTAATGGCGGCGGCGAGGCCTGAAGCCCCGCCGCCGATTACCAAGACGTCATAGAGGGCGCTCGCGTTCACTTAGGCCTCGTCGGTCTCGTGCGGGGTAATAGCCTCGACGGCAGAGACTGCCTTGGGCAACATGCCATCGGGCAGCGCGGTCTCGACCTCGCCCTTATCGCAGGCCTCGGCGAGTGCCGGATTAATGGGAAGCTGGCCCAAGATGTCGAGGTTATAGCGCTCTGCGACCTCGGGGAGCTTGCTCTTGCCAAAGACCTCGATCTTCTTGCCGCAGTCGGGGCACTCAATATAGCTCATGTTCTCGACAATGCCCAGAATGGGGACGTTCATCTTCTCGGCCATGTTGACCGCCTTGGCGACGATCATCGAGACCAGATCCTGCGGGCTCGTGACGATGACGATGCCGTCGACCGGCAGCGACTGGAAGACGGTGAGCGCGACGTCGCCTGTTCCCGGAGGCATGTCGACCAGTAGGTAGTCGATGGGGCCCCACGAGGTCTCGCTCCAGAACTGCCTAATGGCGCCTGCGATGACCGGACCGCGCCAAAGGACGGGGTCGGTCTCGTTTTGGAGCAGCAGGTTGGAGCTCATGACCTTGACGCCGTGCTCGGAGATTTCGGGCAGCATAAGGTTGCCAAGGGCATGGACGTGGCGTCCACTCATACCGAACATCTTGGGGATAGAGGGACCGGTGATGTCGGCATCGAGGACGCCGACCTTGTGGCCGTGACGGGCAAGCTCGGTGGCGATGGCACCGGTGACAAATGACTTGCCGACACCGCCCTTGCCGGAAAGCACGGCGATGACGCGTTTGACCTCGGACAGCGTGTTCTCCTCAAATTGCGACGGCGACGTTTGTCCGCCGGCGGCCTGTGCGTGTTCGCAACCCATGTATGACTCCTTTGTATATGCTGGGGCCGGGGCCCCGCGATGTGACACGAGCGTCATTGTACCCTCGTTTGCGAGCGGGAGTCATTCATGATGCTTGGTAGGCGATCGACGGTATTCGAAGGTACGGACCGAGCGTGCAGTCTGCGGCGTCAGACAACGCAAAAGGTCTGCGAATCTTGTATTACGAACATCTGTGCGCGTCGAGTGCGCTAAACTCATCGGCAGTATGATTCGATGCAATAGGAGGCAAGGAGCTTCCATGTCTGATTCTTCTATCGTTATTCGCGGCGCTCGTGAGCACAACCTCCGTGATATCGATGTTTCCATTCCGCGTGACCAACTCGTGGTCATTACCGGTCTTTCTGGCTCGGGCAAGAGTTCGCTGGCATTCGACACTATCTATGCCGAGGGCCAGCGTCGATACGTCGAGAGTCTTTCGAGCTATGCGCGCCAGTTCTTGGGCCAGATGGACAAGCCCGACCTGGATTCGATTGACGGTCTGTCGCCGGCTGTCTCAATTGATCAAAAGACGACATCCAAGAACCCGCGCTCGACGGTGGGCACCGTAACCGAGATTTATGACTACCTGCGACTGCTGTTCGCCCGTGTGGGCACCCCGCACTGTCCCGATTGCGGCCGCGTCATTGAGCGCCAGACGACCGACCAGGTTGCCGACAAGGTCTTGGCGGCGGGGGAGGGCCGCCGCGCGTTTGTGCTGGCACCGGTGGTGCGCGGGCGAAAAGGCGAGTACACCAAACTGTTTGAGGACCTTCGCGCCGAGGGCTTTAGCCGCGTGCGTGTCGACGGCGAGGTTCGCTCGCTTGATGACTCTATCGATTTGGATAAGAAATTCAAGCACGATATCGAGGTCGTGGTCGACCGCATCGTGATTCGCGAGAACTCGCTGGGCCGTATTGCCGAGTCCGTTGAACAGGCGACTGCGCTGGCGCACGGCAATGTGAACGTATACTTGCTGCCCGACCGCGACGCTCCCGAGGGGACCGAAGGCGAGTTGCTGGAGTATTCGCTGGCGTTAGCGTGCCCGGAGCATGGGCATTCCATCGATGACCTGCAGCCGCGTGATTTCTCGTTCAACGCGCCCTATGGCGCGTGCCCAGAGTGCGATGGCCTGGGCTTTAAGAAGACGGTCGATGCCGAGGCCCTAATCGAAGACCCCTCGAAGTCGATCGCCGACGGGGTTTTTGGCAGCCTGTTTGGCAACTCTAACTACTATCCGCAAATTTTCGCTGCGGTCTGCAAACACTTTAAGGTGAGCATCGATACGCCGTGGGAGGATCTGCCTCCGCGGGTGCGTCGCGCGTTTTTAGACGGCATGGGCGACCAGAAGATTTCGGTCGACTATCAAAAGCTCGATGGGCGCCGCAGCCAGTGGGACACCAAGTTCTCGGGCGTGCGCAATATCCTGTACGAGCGCTATACCGAGACGACGAATGAGAACACCAAGGCGCGCTTGGAGAAGTACATCCGCGAGGAGCCGTGCTCGAGTTGCCATGGTGCTCGTCTGCGCCCCGAGATGCTCGCCGTTACCGTAGGCGGTAAGTCCATTTACGAGGTCTGCTGCCTATCGTGCCGCGAGTCGCTCGAGTTTTTTGAGGGCTTGGAGCTTACCGAGCGCCAACAATTTATCGGCGGACGCATCGTTAAGGAAATCCTGGAGCGCCTGCGCTTTCTGGTCGATGTCGGACTCGACTATCTGACCCTCGACCGTGCCTCGGCGACGCTTTCCGGAGGCGAGGCCCAGCGCATTCGCCTGGCAACGCAGATCGGCGCCGGCCTCATGGGTGTCCTGTACATTTTGGACGAGCCGTCGATCGGCCTCCATCAGCGCGATAACGAGCGCCTGATCAAGACGCTTGAGCGCCTACGCGATATCGGCAATACCGTCATCGTCGTCGAGCATGATGAGGATACGATTCGTGCTGCCGACTATGTGATCGACATGGGCCCCGGCGCGGGCGTGAACGGCGGACACGTGGTCGCCGCGGGAACGCCTGCCGATATCATGGCGTGCCCCGATTCGATGACGGGTGCCTACCTGACCGGCAAGCGAATGATTCGGGTTCCCGATGAACGCCGCAAGCCCGGTCGCGGCTGCCTTAAGATCACGGGCGCCCGCGCCAACAACCTCAAAAACGTTACCGCCAAGATCGAGTTTGGTACGCTTACGGTTGTTACCGGCGTGTCGGGATCGGGCAAGAGCTCCCTGGTTACCGACACCATTGCGCCTGCGCTTACGAATGCCATTCACCGTTCGACGCGTCCTGTGGGCCCGTACAAAAAGCTCGAGGGTATCGAGTGCATCGATAAGGTGATCGACATCGACCAGTCGCCGATTGGCCGCACGCCGCGTTCCAACCCTGCTACGTACATTGGCCTGTGGGATGATCTTCGCGCGCTGTTTGCGAGTACGCCGGAGTCGAAGGCGCGTGGCTACTCGCCGGGACGTTTCTCCTTTAACGTGAGCGGCGGTCGCTGCGAAGCATGCAAGGGCGACGGACAAATTAAGATCGAGATGCACTTCCTTCCCGATATCTATGTCCCCTGTGAGGTCTGCGGCGGCAAACGCTATAACCGCGAGACGCTTGAGGTCACCTACCGTGGTAAGACCATCTCTGACGTGCTCGACATGAGCGTCACCGAGGCGCTGGCCTTCTTTGGGAATATCCCGCAAATTAAGCGCAAGCTCCAGACGCTGTACGATGTGGGCTTGGGCTACGTGAGCCTGGGCCAGCCCGCCACGACGCTCTCGGGCGGCGAGGCGCAGCGTGTGAAGCTCGCCAAGGAGCTTCATCGACGCCAAACGGGCAAGACATTCTATATTTTGGACGAGCCGACGACCGGCCTTCATTTTGAGGACGTCCGCCAGCTGCTCGATGTGCTGCAGCGCTTGGTCGATGCGGGCAACACAGTGCTGGTGATTGAACACAACCTTGATGTCATCAAGGTTGCCGACCGCCTGATCGATATGGGCCCCGAGGGCGGTAACGGCGGCGGAACCGTCGTGGTTTCGGGCACACCGGAGCAGGTTGCGGACTGTCCGCAGAGTTATACGGGCAAGTTTTTGGCGCCGTTGCTCAGGCGTGACCGGGAGCGTCAGGCTCAACTTGATGCTCAATAAATAGGCGATTCAGTTTATGGGCGCCATCGACTCCTTGTGATTCGATGGCGCTTGCTGTGTCGAAGTGACGTATGCAGCCGAATTGGACATATACTTAATCCCTGCGTCCGAATGCGAGGGAAAGGATATGCCATGGCAAAGGCTGTAAAGACGCCAAAAACCAATGCGATGCGCGAGCTGGAAAGCGCCGGCATTTCCTATGTTCTACATACGTACGAAGACGATGGTGATGAGTCGGCGGGCCTGGGGGTCGCGATTTCGGAGCAGCTTGGCGAGGAGCCCGGTCAAGGATTTAAGACCTTGGTCTGCGTGACGCCGTCCAACGACCACGTCGTGTGCTGCATCCCTGTTGCCGACGAGCTCGATCTAAAGTCCGCCGCGCGTGCCGCGGGGGAGAAGTCCTTGGCCATGATGCATGTGAAGGATTTGCTTGCGGCGACTGGCTACGTTCGCGGCGGCTGCAGTCCGGTCGGTATGAAAAAACGCTACCGGACGCTCATTGATGAGACATGTGTCCTTTGGGATACCATTTTTATTTCGGGAGGCAAGCGTGGTTATCAGCTCGAGCTTGCACCCGATGATTTAATTGCATTTTGCGGGGCGACGGTTGCCGCGATTACGAGAGAGGACTGAGCGATGCCGCAGGAAGAATTGAAGCGCGGAGCTCATTTTGCAGAAGAATCTGCGCCTCAGACACCCTCATCCGAAGCTTCTTCGTCGCGAGATGACACTGACGACATGGGCTCGTCGGACTACTCCACGGTTGGTCGTTCCGCCGGGCTTATGACCATCCTGACCATCGTGTCTCGCGTCACCGGTTTTATCCGCACGTGGGCAATGGCGGCCGCTATCGGCATGTCGCTGCTCTCGTCTTCCTATCAGGTCGCCAACAACCTGCCCAATATGCTCTACGAACTCGTGATGGGCGGCATGCTCGTGACGGCGTTTTTGCCCGTGTACATGGGCGTGAGGCGTGAGCAGGGTCGCGAGGCCTCTAACGAGTATGTGGGCAACCTGCTCGGTATTCTGCTATTGGTGCTGGGTGGCATTTCGTTGCTGGGGACCGTGTTCGCCCCGGGCTTTATCTGGACGCAATCGTTCCTTTCGGGTGACGGCGGCAGCATGGATACCGCTGCGTTCATGTTCCGTTTCTTTGCCATCCAGATTCTGTTTTATGGTTTGGGCTCGGTGTTTTCGGGCGTCCTCAACGCACACCGCGACTACTTCTGGTCGACGTTTGCCCCGGTCCTCAACAATGTGATCGTCATTGCGAGCTTTATGGGCTTTGCGCCCGTGTCCGCACAGTTTGGCGAACGTGCCGGCATCATCTTGATTGCGGCCGGTACGACCCTCGGTGTTTTTGTTCAGATGGCATGTCAGATCCCCGCGCTTGGCAAGCACGGCGTGCATCCCCATATCCATATCGACTTTAAGGACCCCGCACTGCGCCAGACGATTGCGCTCGGTATCCCGACGCTGCTCGCCACGGTGTGCATGTTTGTCTCGACTTCTATCACCAACGCTGCCGCGCTGGTGGTCCAGCCCGAGACTGGTCCTTCCGTCATCGCCTATGCGCGCCTGTGGTACACGCTGCCCTACGCGCTGATTGCCGCCTCGCTTTCGACGGCGCTCTATACCGAGCTCTCTCACGATGCACAGGAGAAGGATTACGACAGCGTTCGCACGGGCATTTCGCGTGGCGTCGCCCAGATGCTGTTCTTCCTGATTCCGTTCGCGCTGTACCTGATTGTCTCCGCGCGTCCGCTCAACATGATTTACTGTGCCGGCAAGTTTGATGAGTCCGGCGTGGCGCTGGTGTCCGAGTTCCTTGTCTACCTGGCGTTCTCGCTGCCGCTCTACGGCGTGGTCGTGTTGATGCAGAAGAGCTTCTCTGCCTTGCTCGACATGAAGCCCTATAGCCGCTATTGCCTGTATTCTGCCATCGGCCAGGCCGGCTCAGTTCTGCTGTTTGGCGTTGTACTGGGCTTCGGTATGCCGGCAATCGCACTTTCGTATGTCGTCGACTACGTGATCTTGGTCGGTTGTTCGCTGTGGTGGCTGCGTCGTCGCCTGCGTGGTCTTCAGGTTAAATCTATCCTGCATGGCGGTTTCTTTGGCCTTTTGCTCGGTGGCCTGGGTGCTGCCGCAGGCGCCGGCGTCATGTGGGCGCTTGAGCACTTTGTCGGGGCACTTGGCGGCTCGATTCTGATTACTCTTGGCTACGTTTGCGTTGCGGGTGTCGTCTCGCTTGCTGTTACCTTTGGCCTTGCCGTCGTCCTTAAGATGCCCGAGGTCTCGGCGCTGATTCGTCGCAAGTAGGTGCGCGTGGCCGGTCACGACAACATTCCAACGCTTGCCGAGCAGGTTTCGCGCGTTCCCACGCAGCCCGGCTGCTACCTTTGGAAAGACGCCAAGGGCGATGTCATCTACGTGGGCAAGGCGAAAAACCTGCGCGCCCGTATGCGTCAGTACGTGACGCTGCAGGACGAGCGCCAGAAGATCCCGCTGATGATGCAGTTGGTGGCGAGCTTTGACTATATCGTGGTGGAGACCGAGCACGAGGCGTTGGTGCTCGAGCGCAATTTGATTGGTCAGTACCATCCGTACTTTAACGTCGACCTCAAGGATGACAAGAGCTACCCCTTTATCGCCATTACAAAGGGCGACCTGTATCCCGCTATCAAATACACGCGTGAGCGTCATAAGCCGGGAACGCGCTATTTTGGACCTTATACCGATAGCCGCGCCGCACGTGAGACGATAGATACGCTGCGCAAGGTTATCCCCATCTGCTCCGCATCCTGTGCGGAGTGGCGTCGTTGTCGCCGTATCGTCGAGTCCCACAAGGGCGAGGAAGACATCGTCAATATGATTTGCGCGCAAAACGGGCGCCCCTGCTTCGACTATCATGTCGGGCGCGGCCCGGGTGCGTGTGTCGGCGCGATTTCCCCGGCAGACTATGCCAAGAACGTCAAACGTGTCGAACGTTTTTTGTCGGGCCATCGCAAGGACGTCGTCGACGAGCTGACATCCGAGATGACGGAGGCCGCCGAGGCGCTCGATTTTGAGCGCGCCGCCCGCGTCAAACGTCGTTTGGAGGTCATCAGGGGTCTGGACGACCGTCAGCAAGTCGTTTTTCCCTCCAGTGTCGATATCGATGTTATCGGTTTCTATCGCGAGGAGACCATCTCCGCCGCTTGCGTCTTCGTCGTTCGCGAGGGCCGAACAGTTCGCACCTGCGAGTTCATTCTTGACAAGGGTCTTGATGTTGACGAGGAAGAGCTCCAGTCGGGCTTTCTTAAGCGCTATTACGACGAGACGGCTGATATTCCAGCTGAGATAAACCTCTCTGTCGAGCTTGAGGATGCGGAGACGCTGGGGGAGTGGCTTGCGGGCAAGCGTGAGCGTTCCTGCCATCTCCATAGGCCGCAGCGTGGCGAAAAGCATCGTCTGCTCGATATGGCATCCAAAAATGCGCGCCATGCCCTCATGCGCTACATGATGCGAACGGGGTACGCTGACGACCGCACCAATCGGGCACTCTTGGAGCTCGAAAGTGCGTTGGCGCTGCCATCGCCGCCGTTGCGTATCGAGTGCTTCGATATCTCTACACTGCATGGCACCTTTACGGTCGCTTCGATGGTGGTATTTACCAACGGACGCGCCGACAAGAGCCAGTACCGTCGTTTTAAAATTCAGGCCGAATTGGACGAGGCAAACGACTTCGTGTCGATGTCCGAGGTTTTGGGACGACGCTATGCTCCCGAGCGCATGGCTGACGAGCGCTTTGGCTCGCGCCCCGATTTGCTCGTTGTCGATGGCGGTAAGCCGCAATTGACCGCTGCGATCAAGCAACTTGAGGCTCTTGGGCTCGATATACCAGTTTGTGGCTTGGCAAAGGCCGATGAGGAGGTTTTCGTGCCTTGGGACGAGACTCCCGTCGTGCTGCCGACCGGGTCCGCGTCGCTCTATCTAATTAAACAGGTGCGCGATGAATCGCACCGTTTTGCCATCACGTTCCATCGCGAATTGCGCGACAAGGCCATGACGGTTTCGGTACTCGATGACGTTCCAGGCGTGGGACCCACCAGAAAACGTGCCCTTATGCGCCATTTTGGCTCGATGAAGCGTTTGCGCGCGGCGAGCGAGCAAGAGATCGCGGAAGTTCGCGGCATACCTGCCGATGTTGCCAAGGCGGTCCACGAGGCGCTCGTTGCATGGAATGCCGAGCGCGCCGAGGCGGCGGCTGGCCATTCCGATAGCTAAACACGAGCCTAAACAACTGATATACATGATTGCGCGATTTTCAACCATTAATTTCGCCATGATTGCCCGCTGGTTTCGGGTTTTATTAACGCTAAAACGTTTGACTAACCCAAGCGAAAACCCTGCTATCCTGCGGGTTGACGAAGACTGATATCTCACCTCGCCGATACATACTGTCTGGCGAATCGTTTGTCAACGAATTCGGTGAACGGTAGTAAATACCGTTCAAGCGTATGTATGTATCGGTCGCCGAGCGCGGCACCTCAGTTGGGTTCGTCGGTAGGTAAGGTATATATCGTCCGCAAGTTGCGCGGGGGCAAGTCTAGGTGCTCCCGAGTAAGATTCTCTATTGATAGGAGAAGACATGGCCATCATCAACAAGGGTATGTCCAGGCGTTCGTTCCTCGGCCTCACCGGCAGCGTCGCTGCTGTCGCAGGGCTTGGTCTCACCGGCTGCGGTGGCAGCTCTAGCGACGAGGGTTCCGCTTCCGGTTCCACCGATTCCGCCAACCGTGGCGGCGGCGTGATCACCGCTGGTTCCGCTTACGCTCCGTCCAGCTTCGATCCCGCCAGCACCGGCTCCGCTGTGGGCCTGGGTGCTAACTGGCACGTCGTCGAGGGCCTCTACGGCATCGATTACCACGACTACAGCACCTTCAACGAGCTCGCCACCGACGATCCCAAGTCTGTGGACGACACCACTTTCGAGGTCACCATCCGTAAGGGTGCCAAGTTCTCCGATGGCACCGAGGTCACCGCTGACGATGTCGTTGCCTCCTACACCGCTTGCGCCGCTTCCGCTACCTATGCTCCGTTCTTCCAGCCCTTCGAGTCCATCGAGGCCAAGGACGCCAGCACCGTGACGGTCAAGACCAAGGTCCCCAACTTCTCCCTGCTCAAGGATCGTCTGGCCATCGTCCGCGTTACCCCGGCCACCCAGACCGAGGAGGATCGCGCCAAGCAGCCGATCGGTTCCGGCCCCTGGATGTACGACTCTATCTCCGATACCGAGATCACTCTGGTTCCCAACCCCGAGTACAACGGTGAGTATGCTGCCGAGGATAAGAAGATCCAGTACAGCATCCTGACCGACCCCACCGCTCGCGTTACCGCTCAGCAGGAGGGCTCCACGCTCGTTATGGAGCTCGTTACCGCTGACGCCGTCGACCAGCTCGAGAGCGCCGGCTGCAAGATCGATAACGTTCAGGGTTTCGGCACCCGCTTCATCATGTTCAACGTCGCCAAGGAGCCTTGGAACAACGTCAAGGTCCGTCAGGCCGTCATGTATGCGCTCGACACCGAGAAGATGGTCAGCAACACCTTCGCCGGCCTTGCCACCGCTGCCAGCTGCTACCTGCCCAAGAGCTTCACCAACTATCATGAGGCTTCCACGGTGTACAAGACCGACGCCAAGAAGGCTAAGAAGCTCATCGAGGAGTCTGGCATCACCCCGGGTGCCATCACCCTGCGCACCACCGACAACGAGCAGATTAAGGGCATGGCCGCCCAGGTCAAGAACGACCTCGACGCTCTCGGCTTCGATGTGACCATCCAGACCGATACCTCGCCGGCTACCTACGCTGCCATTGACGGCGGCGAGGCCTACGATATCCTCCTTGCCCCTGGCGATCCTTCCTGCTTCGGCGCTGATCCCGACCTGCTGCTCAACTGGTGGTACGGCGACAACGTCTGGATGCAGACCCGTTGCCCGTGGAAGGAGTCCGCTGAGTGGCAGAAGCTCCACGGTCTCATGGACGAGGCTCTTGCCGCCGAGGGCGACGAGCAGCAGAAGAAGTGGAACGAGTGCTTCGACATCATTGCCGACAACGCCGTTCTGTACCCCGTTGTCCACGTCAAGACCGTCTCCGCTTCCTGGGACGATCCGTCCACTGCGCCCAACGGCGAGGCCCTCGATGGCTTCAAGGGCATCGGCACGACGAGCATGTCCTTCAGGGGCGTTGCGACCGTCAAGGCGTAAGACTCGCTTGAGTCTGTATGCAGGATGTCGGTCGTTGGGATCGTATCCTCATAGTTGAAACAAAGACCCGGGCGGCAACGATGTCGCTCGGGTCTTGTAATGAGTATCCGTACTCATATACCAGTTGGTCCTACCGACAAAAGAAAGGGGAGAGAACGTGAACAACTTGCTACGTTTGATTGGAAGGCGTCTTGTGGCGCTGCCGATTATGGCATTGGGCGTCACCGTCCTGGTGTTCTTCCTTATGTCGTTCTCCAAGACCGACCCCGCCTACACGGCGTTGGGTGACGGTGCCTCGCCCGAGGCGGTTGCCGAGTACCATGAGAAGTATGGTCTGGACGACCCCTGGCCCGTGCGCTACGTGCGCTATATGGGCGATTTGATCCATGGCGACATGGGCACCTATGGTGCTGCTCGCAACTCCGTTGCCAAGCGCATCTCCACGGCCCTGCCCGTCACGATGCAGCTGACCTTCATCGGTCTTGCCATCGGTGCGGTCGTTTCGTTTTTGCTCGGCGTCATCGCGGCACTGTATCGCGACAAATGGCCGGACCAAGTGATCCGCGTCTTTTCCATCGCCGGCTTGGCAACCCCGTCGTTCTGGCTTGCCGTTCTGTTGATCCTGCTGTTCTCTTCCTACCTTAAGGTGCTCCCGGCATCGGGTGCTCTGCCTCACTTCACCACGAATCCGGTTGGCTATCTGGGACGTATGATCATGCCCGCCATCGCCTTGGCATTTCCGCTGACGGGCCAGATGACTCGTATCGTGCGTACCGCCATGGTCGAGGAGCTCGACAAGGATTATGTCCGTATGGCTCGCGGCGCCGGCGTTCCCGAGAAGGTCGTCGTCGGCATCAACGTTCTTCGCAATGCGCTGATCACCCCGGTCACCACCCTCGGTCTTAAGATCGGTTACCTCATGGGCGGCGCTGTCGTCATCGAGGTTATCTTCAACCTCCCCGGCATGGGCACCGCGATTCTGCAGGGCGTTCAGGGCAACGAGGCGAACCTGGTTCAGGGCGTCGTCATCGTCGTTGCTCTCGCCTTCATCATCATCAACATCGTGGTTGACATGCTCTACCTGCTCATCAACCCGCGCATCAGGACGGTGTAGATTATGGTAAAGATTCGAGAGAAGCAAACCGAGCAGCTCGAGAAGGCTGCCTCCAAGGGGCTCAAGCTCGGTGGCTGGAAGAAGATGACGCTGTCTTCTAAGATTGCCGCCGTCGTGCTGGTGCTGGTCGCCCTGACTGCGATTCTGGCGCCCCTTCTTGCCCCCTATAGCCCGGTCGAGATCTTTACGGCTCGCCAGGCTCCCGGCAACGGATTTATCTTCGGTACCGACGATAAGGGTCGCGACATTCTGTCGCGTATGCTCTACGGTGGTCGTTACTCGCTGATTATCGGCTTTGGCGCCACTGCCATGGCTCTGGTCTGCGGCTCGGTCGTGGGCGCCCTTGCAGCGGTTTCGCGCAAGGCCGTCTCCGAGACGATCATGCGTATCTTGGACATCATCATGTCCATCCCGGGCATCGCCCTCGCGGCCGTCTTCGTCTCCATCCTGGGCAACTCCGTGCCGTCGATCATCTTCGCCATTGGCTTTATGTACACTCCGCAGATTGCCCGTATCGTGCGCGCCAACATCGTGTCCGAGTACGGCGAGGACTATGTTCGTGCGGTCATCGTTTCCGGCGCCAAGGCTCCGTGGATTTTGATCAAGCATGTTCTGCGTAACTGCATCGCCCCGATCATGGTCTTCACCGTTACCCTGGTCGCCGACGCCATCATCTTCGAGGCCTCGCTGACCTTCATCGGCGCTGGTATCCAGGAGCCCACCGCTACCTGGGGCAACATCCTCGCCGACGCCCGCGGCGGCGTGCTCGCTGGCCGTTGGTGGCAGGCGCTGTTCCCGGGCCTGGCCATCATGATTACCTGCCTGGCGCTCAACATCCTCTCCGAGGGCATTACCGACGCTATGGCCGCTGCCCCCTCCGCCGCCCTGGATCCGACCGATTCCTCCAAGCGTCGCGAGGCCGACCTGCTGGTCTCCGACCCCGTTCGCGCCTACAAGGAGCAGGCCCAGTCCCTCTCCGCTCGCCTTGGCGCCCTGCGCGATGTCGAGCTCAAGCGTGACGATCGCCATGTGCCCGACGAGTCTGTCGAACCGATTCTCTCGGTCCGTGACTTCTGTATTCAGTTTGAGCATCACGGTGATATCAACGTTGTCGACCATGTCAACTTTGACGTCCGTCCTGGTCAGACCATGGGCCTGGTGGGCGAGTCCGGTTGCGGTAAGTCCATCACCACGCTGGCCATCATGGGCCTGACCGACGATGACGAGCACCTTTCCGGCGAGGTCCTCTGGGAGGGCCGTGACCTGCTCAAGATGAGCAAGAAGGAGTGGTTCGGCCTGCGCGGTACCGATATCGCTATGGTCTATCAGGACGCCCTGTCCTCGCTCAACCCCTCCATGCTCATCTCTGCCCAGATGAAGCAGCTCACCAAGCGCGGCGGAACCCGTAGCGCCGAGGAGCTCCTGGAGCTCGTCGGCCTCGATCCCAAACGCACGCTCGAGAGCTATCCGCACGAGCTTTCCGGCGGCCAGCGTCAGCGTGTCCTGATCGCTATGGCCCTTACCCGCGACCCCAAGCTGGTCATCTGCGACGAGCCCACGACCGCTCTGGACGTTACCGTTCAGAAGCAGGTCATCAAGCTGCTCAACGATCTTCAGGCCAAGCTCGGCTTTGCCATGATCTTCGTTTCGCACGACCTGGCGCTGGTCGCCGAGGTCGCCCATAACATCACGGTTATGTACGCCGGTCAGGTTATCGAACAGGCGCCCACCAAGGAACTGCTCACCAACCCGATCCACGAGTACACCCGCGGCCTTCTGGGCTCCGTTCTGTCCATCGAGAGCGGTTCGGGCCGTCTGCACCAGGTGCCCGGCGCCGTTCCGAGCCCGCGCGATTTCCCCAAGGGCGATCGCTTCGCGCCCCGCTCGAGCCATCCGCGCATCGGCCTGGACACCCGTCCGGTCTTCAAGCGCGTGCCCGGCACCGAGCACTTCTATTCCGAGCTCCCCGACGAGGTGCTCAAGGCAAATGGTTTGACCCCTCACGCGGAGGTGATGTAGATGAGCGAGACCGCAGTCAACGGCGTCGAGCCGATCATCTTCCTTGATGACGTCCACGTCACCTTTAGGACCCGTACCGGCTCGATTCTCCACCCCAACCTGGTTCACGCCGTCCAGGGTGTAACGATTAAGCTCATGCCCGGTCAGACGATCGGCATCGTCGGCGAGTCCGGTTGCGGTAAGTCCACCACCGCCAACGTCATGTGCGGCCTGCAGGCCCCCACGAGCGGCAAGGTCTACTTTAAGGGCAAGGACGTTACCAAACGTACCGCCGAGGACCGTCGCCACATGGGTCGCGTCATCTCGGTCGTGTTCCAGAACCCGGCCACGGCGCTCAACCCCCGCATGGTCGTTCGCGAGCAGCTGCTCGACCCCATGCGCGTCCACAACCTGGGTACCGAGGCCGAGCAGGAGAAGCGCGTCAAGGAACTCTTGGAGCTCACCGGTCTGCCCAGCTCCGCTGCCGAGGTTCTTCCCGGCCAGCTTTCGGGCGGCCAGCGCCAGCGCGTCGCAATTGCCCGTGCCCTGTCGCTGAACCCCGATGCCATCATCGCCGACGAGCCCACCTCGGCTCTGGACGTTTCGGTCCGCGCGCAGATTCTGAACCTGCTGACCGACCTTAAGAAGGAGCTCGGCCTGGCCATGGTGTTCATCAGCCATGACATCCAGACGGTCCGCTATATCTCTGACGACATCATCGTTATGAATGGCGGCAGGATCGTCGAGCAGGGCGAGGCCAAGCAGGTCTTCCAGCACCCCCAGGACCCCTACACCAAGATGCTGCTCGGCGCTGCGCCGTCGCTGCTGCACCCCAAGCTCGGCGAGTAGCCTCGCTTTCCCTCCCGTGCGCCCGGTTCCCTTGCCGGGCGCACCTCCGTTGCGATTTCGAAAGGTTGGGTTCACGAGCCATGCCAAGTGCTCAGGAGCTACAACATCAATTTGGTGAATATCGAGGCGCCATGCCCCGTCCATCAGATTTCGATCTCTTTTGGAAGGATCGCATGGCCGAGGCCGACGCCGTCGGGCTTGACTATGCGATCGAGACGGCATCGGTCACCGATGCCGCGACCTGCCAGCTTTTCGACCTCTGGTATACCGGCATGTGTGGCGCTCGCCTGCATGCCAAGTACCTTAAACCCGTCTCGGACGAGCCCGTGCCATTGGTGCTTCAGTTTCATGGGTATCCGGGTGCAAGCCGCAGCTGGTTTGAGCAGGCGTCGTTTGCGGGCATGGGCATGGCACTCATCGCCCTCGACTGCCCCGGCCAAGGAGGTCCCTCCGAGGATATTGGTGGATTTGAAGGCACGACGGTTGCCGGGCATATCGTTGCCGGTATCGACGGCGACCCGGCCAATCTCTACTATGTCCGCCTGCACCAAGATATTCGCATCCTGTGCCGCATCGTTCGCGAGCTCGAGGGCATCGATCTTTCCCGTGTGTTTGTGAACGGCGCGTCGCAGGGCGGCGGTTTGGGCATTGCGACCTGTGCGCTTAACAGCGAGCTTATCAATCGCGCCGCCATCCTCTATCCCTTCCTGTCGGATTTCCGTCTGGTCTGGGATTTGGATGCCGACGACATTGCCTACGAGGGCCTGCGCTATTGGTCTCGCTGGTTTGACGAGGACTCGACTCGTATTGACGAAGCCTATGCCAAGCTGGCGTACTTCGATTCCAAGAACTTTGCCCCTATGGTCAAATGCCCCGTGCTGTTTGGCACGGGCACAGCCGATATCGTCTGTCCTCCGGCGACGCAGTTTGCGGTCTACAACAACCTGACCTGTGAAAAGCGTCATGAGTTCTTTGAAGGCTTTGGCCACGAGGAGATTCAGGATTTTGACGATCTGATCATTCCGTTTTTCTGTAAGGGAGGGGAGGCTCATGTCTAAGTGCGAGAGCAATATCGATGAGCTGATTGTCCCCGAGCTTGCGGGAATTGCTGGGACGGTTTCGTCAAGGCTCGCAGAATATCGGGACTGGCGCGGTGATGTCCAAGCAGATGTTTCCGATTTAGAGACATGCGCTTCGAATCTTGAGATTCAAGGTCCGGCCATTACGGCGATTGACTTTGTTAATCCCTGCGCCCGTTACTCGGAGGTCTCCTTTGAGCTCGGTGACGATGCGATTCACGCTCGTTTGATCGAGCCTGTCGGTCGTGCCCGAGTATCTGAGCGCGTGCCGCTGTGCCTGATGTTCCACGACATCGATCGGCCTGTGCGCGGCTGGCATCACATGACGAGATTTGCCGCCATGGGGTATGCCGTGCTTGCACTGGATGACGATGTTGCTGGTGTGGACGACCTGCAGAGGGGGATTTCTTCGCCCGCTTTTGTCGAGCGCGTCCGTTGGGGTTGCGCGCTGGCGAAGGTGGCGCGCAATCTTGATGGCATGGACCCCGACCGCATCTTTGCATGGGGTGAGGGTCTTGGCGGCGGAGTCGCGCTGGCGGTTTCTGCTCTGGACGAGCGGGGCCTCGCCTGCACGGCGGTTGCCAATCCGCTTCCTGACGGCCTCGAGGCGCTGTCGTCTCGGGTGCGCGGATCGGTGCTCATGGGCACATCGCTTATGGATACCGTGAGCGATCCCAAGGATCAGTTTGCCGTATTCAACGGTCTTGAGTGTGACCGGAGGCATATCATCTATGCCAAATACGCTCACGAGCGCATCAATGCGTTCGAAAACGAAGTCGTCGACTTCTTTAACCAAACGTTCTACCCGTGTTCTTTGGCCTAGACGGCCTGGACACTGCCAACAAGAGTGGGCGGCATAGGGCTGCCCGCCAGACAACTAAGGAGATTCTTGTGGCAACTCAGAAATTCACCGGCGTTATCCCTCCCGTCGTTGTTCCCGATACCGAAGACCACCAGCTCGATGTTGCCTCCTTTGAGCGCAGCATCAACCGCATGATCGATGCCGGCGTCGATGGCTTGTTCTTCTTGGGCTCTTCGGGCGAGGTCGTCTTCTCCACCGACGAGCGTCGCCGTCAGATCGTCGCCGAGGCAGTACGCATCGTCGACCACCGCGTGCCCGTTCTGGTCGGCATCATCGACACCGAGACCGAGCGCATGATCGAGCACGGTAAGGTCGCTCAGGAGCTGGGCGCCGATGCGCTCGTCGCCACCTGCCCGTTCTATGCCCTGCAGGGCATGACCGAGGTCGAGGAGCACTTCCGCATCCTTCACGAGGAACTCGACCTGCCCATCTTCGCCTACGACATCCCCGTGTGTGTCCACACCAAGCTCCCCTGGAAGCTCCTTGCCAAGCTCGGCGCCGAGGGCGTCCTGGCCGGCGTCAAGGATTCCTCGGGTGATGACATCTCGTTCCGCTACCTCGTTCAGGAGAACGAGAAGAACGGCCATCCGATGAGCATCCTCACCGGTCACGAGGTCGTCGTCGACGGTGCCTATCTCGGTGGCGCCGACGGCTCTGTCCCGGGTCTCGCCAACGTTGAGCCCGAGGGCTACGTGCGCCAGTGGAAGGCCGCTCAGGCCGGTGACTGGGCTACCGTCAAGGCCGAGCAGGATCGCCTCAATGAGATTTCGCACATCTGGGATGTCACCTCGGGCGTCCAGGGCTATGCCGGTGGCGTCGGCGCCTTCAAGACCGCTATGAACCTCATGGGCATCTTCGACAGCCCGACCATGCCGCGCCCGGTGAAGGCCATGACCGGCGAGAACGTCGAGGCGATTAGGAAGGTCCTCCAGGACAACGGTCTCCTGTAAAGCTTCCCCAGGCACCCGATCTTGGGGTGAAAGTGGTCGGGCGTGACCCACTAGGTCAACGCCCGACCACTTTCACCCCAACCTCGGGCACCTGGGATACCTTTACCAAGTTGCGGCGATAATACCGCCTTCATTTCCTGTAGTTGTTTTTTGTCTCCGAAGGAGAGCGACATGGAGAACAAGTACGTCTGCTCCGTCGATATCGGCGGCACTAAGATCGCGACTGCCATTATGGAGTATCCGGCTGATGGCAGCGTGCCCCATCCCGTTTTTGAGGCCGAGGTTCCTACCGAGGCCCAGGAGGGCGGCGAGGCCGTCTTCCAGCGTATCGAGGCGTCCATCAAGGCCGCTCTCGAGTCGAATCCCGATGTCGAGGTCCTCGGTGTCGGTATCGGTGCCGCAGGCGTAGTCGATCCCAAGACGGGCGCTATCGCGTATGCCAACGAGATTATGCCTGGCTGGTCCGGCGTTCAGTTGGGGCCGCGTCTGCGCGAGGACCTTGGTCTTCCCGTTGCCGTTGTGGGCGACGTGCAGGCTCATGCTCTGGGCGAGGCCCACTGGGGCGTCGGTAAGGGCAAGTTCTCCGTCTTGTGTCTGGGCATCGGTACGGGCATCGGCGGCGCATATGTCGAGAACGGCCGCGTGATGCAAGGCTTCCATGGCGCTGCCGGCCATATGGGCCATATCGAGTGCTCGGCTGCAGCCGGCATTCCCTGTGCTTGTGGTCGTTCTGGTCATCTTGAGTCGGTAGCCTCGGGCACCTCGATTGGCCGTATGTACGACGAGCGCTTCGGTCGAGTTGACCCCAGCCGTCCTTCGGTCGGTCGCGATGTGAACGACCTGTGCCGCGCGGGCGACGCAAAGGCGACCGAGGTTATCCATGACGCCGGCTTTGCGCTGGGCGCCAGCTTGGGCTCGCTTGCCAACATCTTGGATCCCGAGGTCATCGTGCTTTCGGGAGGTGTGATTCACCAGGGTCCCGATTGGCGCTCGCAGACGTGGAAGGACTCGGTGCACGAGGGCTATGCCAGCCAGGCGCTCGACCCGCTTCAGGACACGCCGATTCTCATCGGCTCTCTGGAGGGCGACGCGCCGCTTATCGGTGCCGCTGAGCATCTTCTTGCATCGTTGAAGTAAACATAACTACCAAGTGCGCCTTCTGAGGTGCCGCAGATTGACGTGAAAGAGGAGCGAAGCGTACTTCGGTACGCGAGCGACGGTTTGAACGTCAAGGTGCGGTGTCTCAGAAGGCTGTTTTGAGAAAGGTTGAGTCGAACATGACCGTCGATCCTTTGATTCAATCCCTGAAGGGCAAGCTCGTCGTGAGCGTTCAGGCGTATATGGGCGAGCCGCTTCGCACGCCCGAGACCATGGCTCAAATGTCTCGCGCTTGCGAGCTCGGCGGCGCCGCCGCCATTCGCTGCCAGGGCCTTGCCGACATCGCCGCCATTAAGGGCCGCTGTGAGGTCCCCGTCATCGGCTTGTGGAAGGATGGGCACGAGGGCGTCTACATCACGCCGACGCTGCGCCACGCTCGCGCCTGCGTTGCCGCCGGTGCCGATATCGTGGCGATTGACGCCACCGATCGCCCGCGTCCCGATGGCAAGACCGTCGAGGACACCTTCCGTCCGCTGCACGAGGAGGGCGTGCTCCTGATGGCCGACTGTGCCACCATCGAGGATATTCGTCGTGCTGTCGACATGGGCTTCGACCTGGTGTCCACCACGCTTTCTCATGGTGTTGCCGCTATCGACTGCACCATGGCCGATGGCCCCGATCTGCCGCTTCTGCGTCAGGCGACCGAGGAATTCCCCGGTCTTCCCATCATCTGCGAGGGCCGCGTGCACACGCCCGAGGAGGCCCGCGCCGCGATTGATGCGGGCGCCTGGGCCGTTGTCGTCGGCACCGCCATCACGCACCCCACGAGTATTACAAGTTGGTTCAAGGCTGCGCTTGAGGCGTAAGACAGGCCTCGTATCCGCTTGGGGCGGTATACTCAATAAAGGCAATTGATCGCGCGGGATCCGCTGGCCGGGTCCCGCGCTTGTTTTAGGAGGCACACATGCAAAAGGGAGATGCCATGGATGCGGCGGAGCGCTCGGAGCGCATCCCCGATATCGTCATCATCACCGGAATGTCCGGATCGGGCCGAACGCAGGCCATGCATGTGTTCGAGGACATGGGCTACTTTTGCATCGACAACTTGCCTCCGCGTCTGATCGCCCAGCTTGCCGAACTCGTCGGCATCAATACGGGCGTGGGCAGGCATCTTGCCGTCACCTGCGACCTGCGCAGCCAGGGCTTGTTCGATGAGCTGCTCGATGCCGTTGCCGCACTCGAGGAGCGCGAGATGAGCTGTGACATCGTGTTTCTCGAGGCCTCTGACGAGGTGCTGATCCGTCGTTATAGCGAAAACCGCCGCCGCCACCCCATTGCCAAGCCGGGGGAGACTACGGCCGATGCGATTCAGCGCGAGCGCCTGCAGCTGCAGGGCGTGCGCGATCGAGCCGATATGATCATCGACACGAGCCGCCTGCGCACCTCTGCCCTGCGCAACAAATTGCGCATGGCGTTCTCCGAGCTGTCCGACCAGCAGCTCATGGACGTTCACGTGTTCTCGTTTGGCTTTAAGCACGGCATGCCCGTCGAGGCGGACATTATGATCGACGTCCGCTTCCTGCCCAATCCGTTCTACGATCCCGAGATGCGCACCATGACCGGTCTCGATAAGAAAGTCTCCGACTTTGTTCTGGACCATCCCAAGACCCAGGAGTTCTGGAAGGCCTGGACGCAGCTGCTCGATACGGTCATGCCCGGCTATATCGCGGAGGGCAAGCCACAGCTTTCTATTGCCATCGGCTGCACGGGCGGTCAACACCGCAGCGTTGCCATCGCCGAGGCCACGGCACGTTATTTAGAAGGTGCCCAATATCATGTGAGCATTTCCCATCGCGACCTGTCGCGCGCCAACACGAAAGCATAGGCCTGCATGTCGTTTACCGCCGAGGTGCGTGACGAGCTCGCGCGCTGCGAACCCGAATGTGAATACTGCGATTTGTCGACGCTTGCCGCCCTCACGCGCGTGAGCGGTACGCTCTCGCTTACCGGCTCCGGGCGGTATCGTTTGACGGTCGCGACCGAGACGGGTGCCGTCGCGCGCACGATGATCACGCTGACGCATCGCATCCTTAAGCTCAAAACGGAATTCACCGTTCGTAAATCGGTCTTGCATAAGGTCCGTAACTATCTCATTACCCTGCCCGATCAACCCGACCTGGACAAGGCTCTGGTGCTGCTGGGCATTCTCGACCGCAGGGGAGGGCTCGTCGCCGGTGTTCCCCGGCACATCGTTGCCCGTCCCTGCTGCAGGCTTGCCTACATCCGCGGCGCGCTCATCGCCGGCGGTTTCGTGGCCGATCCCCGCGGCGACTTTCATTTGGAGATCGCGGTGCAGGGCGAGCAGTATGCCCGGGGACTTTGCGATCTATTGGAGCAGATTGGGGTCCATGCGCGCGTTAACGCGCGGCGCGGATCCTTTGCTGTCTACATTAAGAGCGTCGAGGAGATCGAGCAGCTCCTAAAGCTGATTGGCGCCAAGCGCAGCGTTGCCGAGATCGAGGAAGCGCGCGCGGTCAAATTGGTTAAGAACGACGTAAACCGTCGCGTGAATGCCGAACTGGCCAATCAGACCAGAAGTGCGGGTGCCGCCCAGCATCAGCTTGCGTTGATCGATGAGCTCGAACAGCGGGGTTTGCGCGACACGCTTCCGGACGCCTTGGCAGTCTTTTGCGACCTGCGCGAGCGCTATCCCGATCTGTCGCTGCGCGATCTGGGCGAGATGGCTGACCCTCCCTTGTCGAAGTCTGCCCTGTACCATCGCGTTTTGAGGCTTGAAAAGCTCATTGAAGCAAACAAGTAGTTTGAAGTATCGACTTATATACGGATTTAGCTGCTATTTTATTCTTTAAAACGTTTTAACGTAAATTTGATTTTCAATTTCGAGCATTCTCGTGAAATTCAAGTCAAAAAAAAGGTATATTAGGCGAGTGGTTAGTTTGTGGGCCTCAACGGCGGGCGCTGTAGCTCGCGGGGGCCTTACGAAAGGAGACACAATGGCAGTAAAGGTTGCTATTAACGGCTTCGGTCGCATCGGTCGTCTGGCTTTCCGTCAGATGTTCGGTCATGAGGGCTCCGAGATCGTCGCTATCAACGACCTCACCTCTCCCGATATGCTCGCTTACCTGCTGAAGTACGACTCCACGCAGGGCAACTACGCTCGCGATCACGAGGTCGTTGCTGGCGAGGATTCCATCACCGTTGACGGCAAGGAGATCAAGATCTACAAGGAGGCCGACGCCAACAACCTGCCTTGGGGCGACCTCGACGTCGACGTCGTTCTCGAGTGCACCGGCTTCTACACCAGCAAGGCTAAGGCTCAGGCCCACATCAACGCTGGCGCCAAGAAGGTCGTCATCTCCGCTCCGGCCGGCAGCGATCTGCCCACCATCGTGTACAACGTCAACCATGAGACGCTGACCGCTGAGGACAACATCATCTCCGCTGCTTCCTGCACCACCAACTGCCTTGCCCCGATGGCCAAGGGTCTCAACGACTTCGCTCCCATCGTGTCCGGCATCATGACCACCATCCACGCCTTCACCGGCGACCAGATGCCGCTCGACGGCCCGCAGCGCAAGGGCAACAAGCGTCGCTCCCGCGCCTGCTCCGAGAACATCGTCCCGAACTCCACGGGTGCCGCCAAGGCCATCGGCCTGGTTCTCCCCGAGCTCAACGGCAAGCTCATCGGCGCCGCCCAGCGCGTTCCCACGCCCACCGGCTCCCTCACCAACCTCTACGCCGTCGTTGACAAGAAGGTCACCGTCGACGAGGTCAACGCTGCCATGAAGGCCTACGCCGAGACCATCCCCGAGACCTTCGCCTACAACGAGGACCAGATCGTCTCCCGCGACATCGTCGGCGAGACCCACGGCTCCATCTTCGACGCCACTCAGACCATGTGCTCTGACCTCGGCAACGGCCAGACCCTCGTTCAGGTCACCTCTTGGTACGACAACGAGAACTCCTACACCTCTCAGATGGTCCGCACCATCAAGTACTTCGAGAAGTTCGTTGCTTAATTTAGCTTTTAGCGAATAGCTCGTTGAGCGTCTAAAGAAGGGCGCGGCCTCATAGGGCTTACACCCTAGGGTCGCGCCCTTTTTATAGGAAATCGTCTGCCGTAATGGGAGGCAGACACGTACGAAAGGTAGAAGCAAACATGGCCTTTACCAAGAAGACCGTCCGCGACATCGATGTCGACGGCAAGCGCGTTCTCGTCCGCGTTGACTTCAACGTGCCTATCAAGGATGGCGTCGTTGGCGACACCACCCGTATCAAGGCTGCCCTGCCCACCATCAACTACCTCGTTGAGCACAACGCTCGCGTCATCCTCATGAGCCACCTCGGCCGCCCCGAGGGTACCGGCTTCCAGCCTGAGCTCTCCCTTGAGCCTGTCGCCAAGAAGCTCGCTGAGCTCTCTGGTCTCGACGTTGCCTTTGTCGCCGACACCTACGGCGAGAAGGCTGCTGAGGCTGTCGCCGCCGTCGAGCCGGGTAAGGTCCTCGTTCTCGAGAACGTCCGTTTCGACAAACGTGAGAAGAAGAACGACCCCGAGATCGCCAAGAAGCTCGCTTCCTATGGTGACGTCTTCGTTCTCGATGCCTTCGGCACCGCTCACCGTGCCCAGGGTTCCGTCGTGGGCCCCGCCGCTTACCTGCCCGCAGTCGCCGGCTTCCTGCTTGAGAAGGAGGTCGACACGCTGACCGGTATCTTCGCCGAGCCCGAGCGCCCCTTCGTCGCTATCGTCGGCGGTTCCAAGGTTTCCTCCAAGATCGGCGTTCTCGATCACCTTATCGACTCCGCTGACACCCTGATTATCGGTGGCGGCATGGCCTACACCTTCTTCCTGGCTCAGGGCCTTTCCGTCGGTCAGTCCCTCAAGGAAGAGGACTGGGTCGAGCGCGCCGGCGAGATGCTCAAGAAGGCCGAGGAGAAGGGCGTCAAGATCCTGCTCCCCATCGACAACCGCGTTGCCGATCACTTTGGCGAGGACGCTGTTCCCGAGGTTGTCGCTTCCGACGCTATCCCCGACGATCGTGAGGGTATGGACATCGGTCCTAAGACCGAGGAGCTCTACGCCGAGGCCGTCAAGGGCGCCAAGACCGTGTTCTGGAACGGCCCCATGGGCGTCTTCGAGTTCGACAACTTCGCTCACGGCACCCAGGCTATCGCCGAGGCTGTTGCCGAGGCCGACTGCACCTCGATCATCGGCGGTGGGGACTCTGTCGCAGCTGTCAACAAGTTCAACCTGGCCGACAAGATGAGCTGGATCTCCACCGGTGGTGGCGCTTCCATGGAGCTCGTCGAGGGTAAGGCCCTGCCCGGAGTGGAGGCGCTTCTCGATGCCTAATCGCACCCTTCTTATCGCTGGTAACTGGAAGATGAACAACGACGTCGCCGAGGCCGCCAAGCTCGCCGACGAGCTGGCTCAGGCTCTGCCCGAGGTTCCGGCTGGCGTCGAGGTGCTCGTCTGCCCTCCGACCATCGACATCACCACGGTTCATGACCGCATTCAGGCTGCCCCCATCGCCCTCGGTGCACAGAACGTGTACTGGGAGGCCAAGGGTGCCTTCACCGGTGAGTCCTCTTGTGACATGCTCAAGTCCGCTGGCTGCACCTACTGCATCATCGGCCACTCCGAGCGTCGTGACTACTTCCACGAGACCGACGAGGACCAGAACAAGAAGGCCAAGGCTCTCGTTGCCGCCGGTCTTGTTCCCGTCTTCTGCTGCGGCGAGTCCCTCGAGGTCCGCGAGGCTGGCACCTATGTCGAGCACGTCGTGAACCAGGTCAAGGCTGGCCTTGCTGGTCTTGAGATCACCTGCCCCAAGCAGGTCGTCGTCGCCTACGAGCCCATCTGGGCCATCGGCACCGGCAAGACCGCTACCGCCGAGGACGCTCAGGAGGTCTGCGGCGCTATCCGTGAGACCCTCAAGGAGATGTTCGGCGAGGAGCTCGCCAACGGCATCCGCGTTCTCTATGGTGGCTCTGCCAAGCCCGGCAACATTGCCGAGCTCGTCGCCAAGCCCGACGTTGACGGCGCCCTCGTGGGCGGCGCTTCGCTCAAGGCTGCCGACTTCGCCTCTATGGTCGTCAAGGCAGGCGAGTAGGACATATGGCACAGCGTCATCTTCCCGCACTCCTGATCATTATGGACGGCTGCGGCCTGGCTCCGGCCGATGGCGAGAACGCCGTCGCCGCTGCCAAGACGCCCTTCCTCGATGGCCTGTACGAGAAGTACCCCCACACCACGCTCGGCGCTTCGGGCGAGGACGTGGGTCTTCCCGATGGCCAGATGGGCAACTCCGAGGTGGGTCACCTCAACATCGGTGCCGGCCGCATTGTGTTCCAGGAGCTTTCGCGCATCAACAACGCCATCAAGGACGGCTCCATCGCCAAGAACGAGGTCTTCGTCAAGGCTATGGACGACGTCAAGGCTGACGGCAAGACTCTCCACCTCATGGGCCTTATGAGCCCTGGCGGTGTTCATTCTCACATGAACCACGTCGAGGCTCTGGTCAAGATGGCTGCCGAGCACGGTGTCAAGACCGTTCGCGTCCACGCCTTCATGGATGGCCGCGACGTTGACCCGCAGTCCGGCGCTGGCTACATGAGTGAGTTCTGCGCCTTCCTGGCCAAGATCTCCGAGGAGACCGGTTGCGACGCTCGCGTTGCCACCGTCTCGGGCCGTTATTGGGCCATGGACCGCGATAATCGTTGGGAGCGCATCCAGCGCGCCTACGACGTCATGGTCAACGCGTCCGATGCCGATACAGACCCCGTTGCCGGCATCAAGGCCTACTACGAGAAGGACCCGCGCGGCGACGAGTTCGTCGAGCCCTTCGCTGCCCACAACGAGGGCATCCACGAGGGCGACGCGGCCATCTTCTTCAACTTCCGTCCCGACCGCGCCCGTCAGATGACCCGCGTGTTCACGGACAAGGAGTTTGACGGCTTTGAGCGCGAGCAGATCAAGCTTTCGCACTTTGTGACGATGACCGAGTACGATCCGACGTTTGACGTTGAGGTCGCCTTCCCCAAGACGTTCCCCGAGAACGTCCTGGCCGACGTTATCGCCGCCAATGGCCTGAAGCAGCTGCACACCGCCGAGACCGAGAAGTACGCCCACGTGACGTTCTTCCTCAACGGCGGCATCGAGGAACCCAAGGAGGGCGAGGAGCGCGTGCTCGTCGCTTCCCCCAAGGTTGCTACCTACGATTTGCAGCCTGAGATGAGCGCTCCCGAGGTTACCGAGAAGCTTGTCGCCGCCATCAACGAGGATCGCGCTGATTTCTACATCGTGAACTTCGCGAACTGCGACATGGTTGGTCACACCGGTGTCTTCGACGCCGCCGTTAAGGCCGTTGAGGCTGTTGACGATGCCCTGTCCAAGGTTGTCCCGGCGATTCTCGCCAAGGGCGGCTTTGCGCTGATTACCGCCGACCACGGCAACGCTGATCACATGTTTGACGTTGCTTCCGACGGTTCTAAGCATCCGTTTACGGCTCACACCACCAACCGTGTGCCGTTCATCATCGTTGATGAGAAGGCGCAGCTCACCGGTATCGAGGACGGTCGTCTTTCCGATATCGCTCCGACCATGCTCACCATGGCTGGTATTGAGCCTTCCGCCGAGATGACGGGTCGCGTGCTCGCCACCGAGGCCTAAGAGAAAACAAATACCGTTTTCTAGCAAGGGGGTTGTCCATATTCGGGCAACCCCCTTTTTCTGCCATTTGGGGACGGGGTAGAAATGGTAGAAATACTTTTCCTCTAAAGCTTGACTTTCCGTTTGCCTGTGAGGGTTTGCCGCTGGCTAGTTTTCTTTCGTTGCCAACCTTGTATTAATGCCTATCTGGGTAGAGTTTGATGCAAACATGCTTGCGGATTGTGAGGTCCAGCAATGACAAGGCAGGCCAGAGTTAAGTCCCCCTATGGCTATTACCACGTGATGATGAGAGGCTGTGGCAAGCAGTATCTATTCGAAGAGGATTATCAGCGCAGGTTTTTCATGTCCGTAGCAGGCGAAGCATGCACGCAGTACAAGGCATCGTTATGTGCCTGGTGCCTCATGGACAACCACGTGCATATGCTGCTTTCTGATCACGAGGACCATATGTGGGAGATTATCCATTACATAGGAACCCTCTATGGTCAGTTTTTCAACAGGGTGACCGGACGCTGTGGCCCTGTATTTCAGGATCGCTATAAAAGTAAGCCAATCGAGTCTAACGACTATTTTATGCAAGCAATTCGCTATATTCACGATAATCCGATTGAGCTTGGTTGCCGTCCGGAATGCTACCAATGGAGCAGCTATCAAGCCTACCTTGGTGAAGGCGGCCATCTGGACCGAAGCATCCTATTTAGTCTAATCGGTGGACAGGGAAATTTTGAATCCTTTAGCAAATCGGGCCGCAAGGATACCTATGTATTGAATACGGGTCGTTCGATGACGGTATTTGAGCAGGAGCGCAAGGCTAGGGGAGTTCTGAACGGCATGGATCCCCATGATGTTATAGGGATTCCCGGTCCATTTGAACGTGCCGAGGCTGTTCGAAGGCTGTATGAGGACGGCTTTAGTGAGCGACAGATTGTCCGTCTTACGGGGCTTGGACGCTATGTCGTTCAAACTGCTGTCAAATCACTTTAATAGATGAAAATCAAGAGCTATTTCTGCCATTTCTACCCCGTCCCCGAGTGGCAGGTAGGGGAGAGCGGGGGATTGTGGTACAGTACTGGAGTTTGAATTGTTCTATTAAGGAGCTTATCTATGGGTCCGTTCCAGATTTTTCTGTTTGTCGTTTGGGCTGTCTCTGCCGTGGCGCTGACGATTCTCGTCCTGATGCATTCCGGTAAGGGCACCGGCGTTTCGGATATGATCGCTAGCTCGCTGTATAACTCCAGCTCTGCCACGGGCGTCATGGAGCAGAACCTCGATCGCCTGACGGTAATTATGGCCGTCGTTTTTGCCGTGTGCGTCGTCCTGTGCATGTTCTTCTTCCCGCAGGGCATCGTCGGCTTCTAAGCACGAGCCGCATAAAATAATTGAAAAGGGTTCCGCAAGTGCGGGACCCTTTTTGTTTACAAATTTGTAACAGAGTCAAAATATCCCCACATACTTCGCCCAACTAAAGAAATTCTTGACCGTTGACCGGAATTAGCCCCAAATCGTGCATAAAATGCGCTACTGTATTGCGAAACGTTGGTCCGTTGTGCATAACCAGCCATAGCGACGGGCGACGTTTTTATGGTTCGGATCGGATTGTCTCGACATGTGTCCGACTGAACATTTCTTTGTCCTATCTCATAAGGAGGATGGCATGGCTGATTCTATGTTCCACCAGCCCGTTATGGGTCGTCGCGCCTTCGTTGGCGGTACCCTTGCTGCGAGCTCCATGGCTTTTCTTGCCGCATGCGGCAAGAAGGGTGGCGACGCTTCCGGTTCTGAGTCCGGTTCGACGCTGAACTTCTACATCAACAACCCGGTCTGCATCGACCCCTACAACGTCCAGGAGGACCAGGGCACTCAGGTCGAGTACCAGCTCTTTGACGCTCTGACCTCCTACGACGCCGAGAAGGGCGAGATCGTTCCGCTGGCTTGCGAGTCCTTTGAGTCCAATGACGACGCCACCGAGTTTACCTTCAAGATCAAGAAGGCCAAGTTCCACAACGGTGACGACGTTACCTCCAAGTCCTTCAAGCTCGGTTGGGAGCGTCTGGTCAACACCAAGTCGGCCATCGCTACCGAGTACGGCCCTTCCGAGGTCTCCTATCACCTTTCCATGGTCGAGGGTTATGACGACCTGCTTGCCGGTAACGCTACCGAGCTCAGCGGTGTTACGTGCCCCGACGATGAGACCCTCGTCGTCAAGCTGTCTTCCGCTTACGCTGACTTCCCCTTCGTCGCCTCTCATCCGGCTCTGGCCCCGGTTCCCGAGTGCGCCGAGTCCGATGTCAAGAGCTTCTATCTTGCCCCGGTCGGTAACGGCCCGTTCATGATGGACGGCAAGTGGGAGGATGGCCAGGAGATCAACGTCAAGAAGTTCGACGATTACTATGGCGACAAGGCCAAGATCGATGGCATCCACTTCCAGGTCATCAAGGACATGGAGACCGCTTACAAGGAGTTCCAGGCCGGTAACCTCGATGTCTGCGACGTTCCCGTCGCTCAGATCGATGCCGCCAAGAAGGATCGCGGCGTGTCCAAGGACGGCTACACCATGGGTGACGGCGAGCGCATGCTGCTCGGCGCCGAGCCTTCCACGTACTATCTGACCTGCAACACCACGGCCGAGCCGTTCAACAACGCCGACCTGCGTAGGGGCATCTCCCTGGCCATTAACCGTGAGGCCATCTGCAAGACCATCTTCAAGGGTACCCGTACCCCTGCCGACGGCATTGTTCCTCCGGGCATCGATGGCTACAAGGAGGGCGCATGGGAGTTCTGCGCCTACGATGTCGACAAGGCTAACGAGTACCTCGACAAGGTTGCTCCCGCTGGCGCTAACGGCGATCGTGGCATTAGCGTGACCCTGTCCTACAACCAGGACGGCGGTCACAAGGAGATCATGGAGTCCATCATCGGTGACCTCGCCAAGGTTGGCGTTACCGCTGTCTCCGATACCCCTGAGTGGTCTGCCCTGCTCGAGCAGTATCAGAACTTTAACTATCAGTTCGGTCGTCTGGGTTGGATTGCCGACTACCCGATCATGGACAACTTCCTGTATCCGCTGTTCCACTCCGACTCCCTCGGTGGCGACAACCGCTCCGGTTACAACAACCCCGAGTTCGACGCCAAGGTCGACGAGGCTCGTACTATTGTTGACGACGAGGAGCGCGTCGCTAAGATGCAGGAGGCCGACGCAATGGTCGCTGCCGACTGCCCGGTCATCCCGATTATGTTCTACACGCACACCATCGCCGGCTCCGATCGCATTAAGCACCTCTATGTCGATCCGCAGAAGCACGCCGATCTGGGTACCGCTGAGCTCGCCTAAGAGTTTGCAGCTTCCGTGAGGGTCAAGTATTTACGTAGACCTCATGGGAAACATACAGTTCTCCCTAACCTGGGGTAAACTGGCTGATGGTAATTTTGGGATGCCGGTCTGGCGATCGGCATCCCATTTAGGTTAATCCCTAGATAGGGGAGTGGTATGGGTAAGTACATCGTTAAACGTGTGCTTCAGTTCATCCCGGTATTTTTGGGCGTCACGCTGATTCTGTTCGCCCTCCAGAATATCGTGCCGGGAGATCCGATCAAGCTGATCGGTGGAGACAAGGCTCTGTCCCCCGAGGTGGAGCTTCAGCTTCGCGTGCGCTATCACCTGGTCCAGACGGACGAGGACGGCAACGCGATCCTTGACGAGAACGGCGATCCCGTTCAGACGTCGCTTGTAGACCGTTATCTGTATTACATGAACGGCCTGCTTCATGGCGATCTGGGCAATTCGTACCAGCGCAAGCTGCCGGTTACGGAAATCTTTGCCCAGAAGTATCCGTATACGGTCAAACTTGCCGCGTGCGCCATCGTGCTCGAGGCAATCATGGGTATCGGTGCGGGTATCATTTCGGCGGTTAAGCGTTATTCCTTCTGGGATATTTTGGTAACGCTCACCACGTCGATCCTCGTTGCCGTCCCGGCCTTCTGGCTCGGTATGTTGCTGCAGCTGTTCTTTGGCGTCATTCTCAAGGATGCCACCGGCGGTGCATTCTCCATGCCGATCTCGGGTGCCGGCGGTGCCAGCTCTCAGTATCAGGATTGGATGCACTATGTGCTTCCGACCATTACGCTGGCTTCGGTTTCGACCGCTTATGCTGCCCGCATTATGCGCTCGCAGCTGCTTGACGTCATGAACCAGGATTACATCCGTACGGCAAAGGCCAAGGGTCTCTCCAATCGCGCGATCATCGTCAAGCATGCGCTTAAGAATGCACTCATCCCCGTCGTTACCTATATCGGTGTCGACTTTGGTGGCATGCTTTCGGGCGCCATCCTGACCGAGACGGTCTTTAACTGGCCCGGTATCGGCTATGAGGTCTATCGCGCCATTAGCATGCGTGACTGGCCCATCGTTATGGGCGGCGTTACGCTCATCGTCGTCGTCGTCATGGTGATCAACCTGCTCGTCGACATTAGCTATGCATTCCTCGACCCGCGCATCCGCCTTGGCGGTCCGTCGGATAAGGCCTAAGGGAGGTACGTCTCATGCAGGAAACTGATTCTCAGTCTCAGGAGCAGGCTACCGCCACCAAGGCCGCATCTGCTCCCGCCAAGTCCCGCACGCTGTGGGGCGACGCTTTTAAGCGTCTTCGCAAGAACAAGCTCGCCGTTATCGGTGTCTGCTGGATCATCATCGTCGTATTGGTTGCCCTGACCGCAGATTTGTGGGCTAAGCCCTGGCTCGGTTCGCCGACGGCTTCCGACTCGACCACCATGGCTGAGACGTCACTGCTGGCTCCGTGTGCAGAGCACCCGTTTGGCACCGACGCCCTTGGCCGTGACATTCTCGTCCGCGTTATCTACGGTGCACGTGTTTCGCTTTCCGTCGGTATTATGGCCACCGCGATCTCAACGGTGATCGGTCTGGTCATGGGTGCCCTAGCCGGTTTCTACGGCGGCATCTGGGATACGATCATCATGCGCTGTGCGGATATCTTCCTGGCGTTCCCGTACGTGCTGTTCGTTGTCGCCATGATCGCCGTTATCGGCCGTGGTCTTCAGAATGTCTTTATCGCCATCGGTATTCTCGGCTGGCCTTCGATTGCGCGTGTCTTCCGATCCGCGATCCTGACGGTCAAGGAAAACGACTATGTTGACGCTGCGCGCGCGATGGGTGCATCTGATGCTCGCATCGTCGTGCGTCACATCTTCCCGAACTCCGTTGCCTCCATCGTCGTCTACGCGACTATGAACATTGGTGGCGCCATTCTGACCGAGTCCGCTTTGTCCTTCCTCGGCATGGGCGTTATTCCGCCTACGCCTTCGTGGGGCTCCATGATTCAGGACGGTCAGCAGTATCTCCTGACTGCTCCCTGGATGATGATCATGCCCGGTCTGGCAATTCTCTCGACGGTGCTCGCTTTCACCCTGCTGGGTGACGGTCTGCGCGACGCCCTCGACGTCAAGATGAAGGACGCATAAGGATGAAGAAGAACATGAACTATGTGGACCTGAAGGACCAGCCGGTTCCCGAGGGCCAGCATCTGCTCGAGGTCGATGACCTTAAGATGTATTTCCACACCGAGGATGGCGTCGTTCGCGCTGTCGACGGTGTCTCCTACACGCTCGATCGCGGTGAGACCCTGGGCGTCGTCGGCGAGTCCGGCTCCGGTAAGTCCGTGACCGCCATGACCATCATGGGCCTTATCTCGATGCCTCCGGGAAAGATTGAGGGCGGTGACGTTCGCTACCGCGGCCGTTCTATCCTCGAGATGACCGAGGAAGAGATGCAGCACATTCGCGGTAACGATATCGCGATGATCTTCCAGGATCCTATGACCTCCCTGAACCCGGTCTACAAGATCGGCAAGCAGGTGGGCGAGGGCCTTCGTCTGCACCGTGGTTACTCCAAGCAGGAGGCGCTCAAGCGCGCCACCGAGCTTTTGGATCTCGTCGGTATTCCCGAGCCCGAGAAGCGCGTCAACGAGTATCCGCACCAGTTCTCCGGCGGTATGCGTCAGCGCGTCATGATCGCCATGGCTCTTGCCTGCGACCCCGATATTCTGATTGCCGACGAGCCCACGACTGCTCTGGACGTTACCATCCAGGCTCAGATTATTGAGCTTATGCAGGAGATGCAGGAGAAGAACGGCAACGCCATCATCATGATCACCCACGACCTGGGTGTTGTCGCCGATATGGCCGATAAGATCATGGTTATGTACGCCGGCCGTCCCGTCGAGTTCGGTACTGCTGAGGAAATCTTCTACGAGAGCCGCCATCCTTACACCTGGGGTCTTATTCGTTCCATTCCGGAGCAGGCTATCGAGGAGAAGAAGCCGCTGACGCCGATTCACGGCAACCCGCCTTCGCTCATGAACCTGCCTGAGGGCTGCGTCTTCTCTCCTCGCTGCCCCTATGCGACGGACAAGTGCCGCAAGCAGCGCCCCGAGCGCGTTGTCACCGAGTCTGGTCACTACTCTGCGTGCCACTACTCCGGTGACCCCGAGTTCCTCAAGAACGCTCCTGAGACGTCCCGTACGCGCAAGGATTCCAAGAAGGGAGGCGAGGCGTAAATGGCAGACAATAACGAGCGTACTCCGCTGCTGAAGGTCGAGCACCTCTCTAAGGAGTTCCCCGCAGAGTCCGGCATGTTCGCCAAGCGTTTTTCCAAACGCGTCGTCTCTGCTGTGAACGACATCTCTTTTGAGATTTATCCTGGTGAGACCTTTGGTCTGGTTGGTGAATCTGGTTGCGGTAAGTCCACGACGGGCCGCACCATCATGCGTCTGACCAAGCCGACTGCCGGTAAGGTGTTCTTCCAGGGCAAAGATGTTGCCGAGATGAGCAAGCATGAGATCAAGGACATGCGTCGTGAGATGCAGTTTATCTTCCAGGATCCTTATGCTTCGCTCAATCCTCGTATGACCATCGGCGAGATCGTCTCCGAGCCCATGACCATTCACGGCGTGGGCACCAAGGAGGAGCGCATTGAGCGTGTCCGCGAGCTTCTCGACGTTGTCGGTCTGAACCCTGAGCACATTAACCGTTATCCGCACGAGTTCTCTGGCGGTCAGCGCCAGCGTGTCGGCATTGCCCGCGCATTTGCGTTGAAGCCCAAGCTGATTATCTGCGACGAGCCGGTTTCCGCTCTGGATGTGTCCATTCAGGCCCAGGTTCTGAACCTGCTCAAGGAACTTCAGGACAAGTTCGGTACGGCGTATCTGTTTATCGCCCACGACCTGTCCGTCGTGCAGCACATCTCCGATCGCGTCGCCGTTATGTATCTGGGTAAGATGGTCGAGGTTTCGGACTGGAAGACGCTCTACAGTGAGCCGCACCACCCGTACACGCAGTCGCTGCTGTCTGCTGTGCCGGTGCCCGATCCTGATATCCAGAAGACCCGTAAGCGCATCATCCTTGCCGGCGACCCGCCGTCACCGCTGGATCCGCCGACCGGTTGCCGTTTCCACACCCGCTGCCCGATCGCACAGGGCATCTGCTCCGAGAAGCTTCCTGAGTTTAAGGAAGTTGCACCGGGTCACTGCTGTGCCTGCCACTTCGCGGAGCCGTTCCCGATCAAGGAATCGCACATCGACCTGTAGCCGGTTGTTATCGTCCGGGCCCGTGCTGGACTTAGTTTTCAGAACGTCCTCGACCATCGAAACCCCCTTATCCTGCTCCTTCGGAGCTGCGGATAAGGGGGTTTCCTGGTCTGCGGAATGTTCTGAAAACTAAGTCCAGCACGGGCCCTGTGTTGCCACTGCAGAGGGGTGCGATTCCTTGATCGCTCACTTTTTCTAATAAGAAATTTAGTGAGGCCGGAGCTTTAGCTCCGGCCTCCTTATATAAGGGCTCGGCAAAGCCGAGCCACCAAATTTGCATCAGCCCCCAGAACATGTTTGAGAACTGTGCATGAAGCATGTGCCCCTAGGGCCGGAATGAGGTTGCTTTCCAACGCATTCCGCAGGGGGCGGCATTATTTTGTAGCGCGAAGCGCGGATCAAAATAATGCCGCATGCCCGAGGACGCGTTGGAAAGCAACCTCATTCCGGCCCGAACAGGTCAGTCTACCTGCGCAATTACAAATACGTAAACTTTTTTGAAAAAAGTGCTTGCACAGTTCTCGAATCATAGGTTATTATCTTACTCGTTGAACGCGCGGGTCCAACAAAACGAACCGCGAATCAACAACATAGCATGTCGGAGTGGCGGAATTGGCAGACGCGCTAGCTTGAGGTGCTAGTGACCGCTTTTTGGTCATGCGGGTTCAAGTCCCGCCTCCGACACCATCGCATTTGAGAAGCCTCTTCGGAGGCTTTTTTGTTACCGATAGACGGTGGGGTCCACGATGGAAACGCTTGAACGCAACGAGTGGGCAGACGTTGCCCAACTAGTCGAGATCACGAGCGATGCTGTCATCATCTGCGAGCTCGACGGAACCATTCTGCATGTGAATAATCGCTTACTTGGTTTGATGTGCGAGGAACGCGCCGACGTCATCGGTGGAGATGTTAAAGACGTCCTGTACTCGTCCGCTTTTGAACGTGCGACGGAACATCGTCTGCCATTTGAAACTGATGGCTCCGAGAACGAACTGATGCTCAAGCTGAGTGACGGCTCTTTTATTCCCGTCTTGGTTCGTGCGGGCTCCGTAACGCCTCCACGCATCTTTGGGCGCCGCGCACCACGCGTCCTGGTGGCGCTTCACAGTATCGAGGAACAGTATTCTCACGACCGTCAGCTCAAGCGTGCGTTATCGGAGCTTAGAGTGGCGAACAAGCGTCTCTCTGGGACGCTCTCGGTCATTATGAGCACTGTGGGCTCCGATGAGTTACCCAGTCTGCTTGATACCGTTTTGAACCAGCTTGTAGGAACGCTCGATGCTTCGGGTGCCGCTATCTATTTTTCTGAGAGCGGCGGCTTTAAGCTTCGCGGTGTTTCCAAGGAGCTGTACGACAGCTACCTGCCCGAGTTTTTGCCGTATGGCGCTGGCATTCCGACGTATGTTCTTCGCGAGTCGCGTGCCTGTCGCTTGTCGATTCAACAGGACCTTGAGGGTGATAAGGCCGCCTCCGGTATGTTCATGGACCTGGATAATCGTTCTAAGCACCTGTTGCGCATGCAGGATATGCCTCCGTACCGCAGTGAAATCTGTCTTCCCGTTTTTTACGGTACGCAGATCCTTGGCGTGCTGGAAGTTGGTTGGAAACGCCCCCAGGCACCGCTTGCCTATGACGTTAATGTGCTCGAGGTCATTTGCGATTACCTGTCTATCCAGCTGGTCGGCATGGCATCGAGCCTTCGCTCCCGTCGCACGGCCGAGCTTGGCCGCTCGCTCAATGTCTTGCGGGATGAGTTGTTTACCTTTCTAGACGATTCCGCCGCGGCTACCCAGGCGGTATCGTCCGAGATCTGCAATATGCTCAACTGCCATTTTTGCCCTATTGAGTATGACGCCAGTCTGGATTCCTACGTCATAGATTTTGAAGGCGGCAGTCGCGTTGCTTTGCCGGACGATCCCGAGAAGCTTTTCTTTTCCACGACGGCGCCAGCAGCACGTTTGGGGGCTGCCCCCGATGGCTTTGAGGCATCTGTTTTGGGCGGCACGAGTGCCGAGGACCTTAAACACGTCCGTATAACTCGCGTTGACGAATCGATGCCTATGGGAGGCTGGCTTAGGGCACATGGCCTGCCTTGCCAGGGTCTCTACGTCGACGCCGGCATCGAGGCGGGGCGCCCGCGCTCTGAGGGCGATGGCAAGCGCAGTAACGACGCGATCGTTCCTGCTTCTGTTGCGAAGGGCCCGACGACGCGCGCGCTGCTGCTTCGTGATGGTAGCCAAGAGCCGATTGATGACCTTGAATATGATTACTTGGTGCACTTGGCTCATGACTTTGAACTGATCTATGAAGGCGAATCTCAAAAGCGTGAGGAGCGCCATATCGCTCAGACCCTCCAGATTGGCATGAGAAATTCACTGGGGGATGTTCCGGGTATCGCAACCGATTCGGTGTACCTGTCGGCCACGAACTCGGCGTTGGTCGGCGGCGATTTCTATACGCTCATCCGTCTTCCCGACGATTGCGCCGTCATGATTCTGGGCGATGTGTCTGGCAAAGGCATTGAGGCTGCATCGATGTCCGCGCTCGTCAAGACGGCCCTGACGGCATATGCCTGGGAGGGCGCTGGACCGGCCCGCATGGCACGCTCCCTTAACAGCATGCTCATGGGCTTTTCGAGGGTCGAGACGTTCGTGACGGCCTTTATCGCCAAGATTGACCTTAAAGCCGGACGCGCAACGTATTGTTCGGCGGGCCATCCTCCGACCATGGTCATCAGGCCAGAGTCGATGCCGCTGGGTGGCGACGAGGTTCGTGGGGGAGAGGTCGAGCTGCTTGGATGCCAATCGGGGGTAATCGGTGCTTTTGAGAGCATGGTGTACGAGACAGGCGTGTTTACGTTCGCTCCTGGTGACATGCTATTTATGTACACCGACGGAACAATCGAAGCGCGTGACCGCTCGGGTGCTTTCTTTGGCGAGCAGCGCCTTCGTGACCTTCTGCTCTCTGTCTCGGGTGAGGGCGTATCGGGAATCTGCGGCAAGGTCTTGGGCGAGCTCGACCGATTTACCGAATCGGCGCTGGACGATGACATTGCATTGGTGTCCCTTGAGTTTTCACGGGGTCGTTCATAGACGACGCTGGGCGGGCTGAATCCGTACGGTTGGGGAAACGAATGCATCGAGTGGACTTTTTTGGGGAACCATGGTCGTATGAATGAGTGGAATGACATAGCGGTTTTGACGCCACCAGGCGATATCGACATCGCCACGGTGCCTGCGCTGCGTCGGCGGTTGGATGCTTTGATTGGCCGCGGCGTGCGTCGTGTCGTCATCAACTGTCAGGCTGTTAGCTTTATCGATTCGACGGGCTTGGCATTCCTGCTTACGCGCGCTCGTGAGCTCATGAGGCGAGAAGGCCTGCTTTCGCTCGTCAATGCATCAGGTGAAGTTGTTCGCTTTTTGGAGATTGCTCGTCTTGTCGATATTCTTCATGTCGCAGGGCCGGCACGGGAGTCTATTCCCGCCATTCCGGTGGGGGAGCTGCCTCGCTGGAGTAAGAGCGTCGAGGTCCGTCAGGGTATCGAGAATCTTCCATACTACCGACATCGCATCGCCGAACTCCTTGAATCGCTTCCGTTGCGCCGTGACGAGCGCTACGATGTCGCATTGGCGTCGGGGGAGGCGCTGGGTAATGCCTATGACCATGCGGGCGGTATCGGGTGCGTCCTGACGGTTCAGGCCTATGGCGATCGCGTTGTGGTTGAGGTGCTTGATCGAGGTGCCGGCTATTCTATCGATGAAACGAGCGAACCGGTCGCATCAGAGGAGCGCGGCCGTGGTATCAAGCTTATGCGTATGCTCGTCGATAACGTGGAGGTTGCTCGTCGTACGGACGGCGCCGGCACGCGCGTGCAGATGGTGAAGCTGTTTAGCGGAGCGCTGGAATCGTGTGCCTAGCCAATCGCTTTAGCGCGTTTAGCTACTAAGAACATGCGGCAGACAAGTTTTTTGAAAAAAGTGCTTGCGTCTTTTGGACAATTCGCGTAAATTAATAACCCGCAAGCGGACATGGCTCAGTTGGTAGAGCACAACCTTGCCAAGGTTGGGGTCGCGGGTTCGAGCCCCGTTGTCCGCTCCATTGCATTTCCGGACCGTTTAGGCGGTCCTTTTTCGGCGAAGTGGCCAAGTGGTAAGGCAGAGGCCTGCAAAGCCTTTACCCCCGGTTCGAATCCGGGCTTCGCCTCCAGGCAACATCCGGGCGCTCCGGCGCCCGTTTTGTTTTACATATGCGGACATGGCTCAGTTGGTAGAGCACAACCTTGCCAAGGTTGGGGTCGCGGGTTCGAGCCCCGTTGTCCGCTCCAAACGCAGCAGCCCGACTACTACGGTAGCCGGGCTTTTTCGTACCCGTCGCCTGGGCTCGAACCCGAGAGGGAGCGAGCGTTAAGCAAACGCGGAGCGTTTGTAGCGAGCTGGCGAGGACGCCAGCAGGCGGCCGAAGCCGGTGCGGATCCGCGAAGCGGATACGCGGACGCCCCGTTGTCCGCTCCAAGCGTAACAGCCCGACTACTACGGTAGCCGGGCTTTTTCGTACCCGTCGTCTGGGCTCGAACCCGAGAGGGAGCGAGCGTTTGGGGCGTGGCTGTGGCGTTGTTTGCCGCGAATGTCCGCTTTGGGCGTATCATCGTGGGCATCTCGCAAAACCTCGTTGCAAGGGAGGCGCACTCCATGGCTACAGAAAAGTCCTCTTCGCGCTCATGGATGTCCGATGCCGCGATTTATCAAATCTACCCGCGCTCGTTTAAGGATTCGACTGGTTCGGGTCTGGGCGATATCGCGGGCATTACCCAGCAGATGGACTATCTTGAGCGGCTGGGTATCGAGGCCATCTGGCTGAGCCCGTTTTACCCATCGCCTCTTGTTGATGGCGGCTATGATGTGGCGGACTACTGCGATGTCGACCCACGTCTTGGCTCGCTTGACGACTTCGATGACATGATCGCCGCGGCTCATGCGCGCGGCATCAAGGTCATCGTCGACATCGTGCCCAACCATTCATCCAACCAGCACCCTTGGTTCAAAGCCGCTCTTGCCGCCGGTCCCGGATCGCCCGAGCGCGCCCGTTATATCTTCCGTGATGGCCGCGGCGAGCATGGCGAGCTGCCTCCCACCAATTGGAATGCCAACTTTGGCGGCCCCGCCTGGACGCGTGTTGCGGACGGTCAGTGGTATCTGCACATGTTTACGCCCGAGCAACCGGACTTTGACTGGTCATGCCCCGAGGTTCACGCGTTCTTTTGCGACGTCCTGGCGTTTTGGAGCGATCGAGGCGTCGATGGCTTTCGCATTGATGTGGCGCACGGTCTCGCCAAGGATCTCGACCGCGATGACCTCGACCGGTGGCATCTCGCCGAGGGCGATGACATGGTTGACGACGGCACCCATCCGCTGTGGGACCGCAACGAGGTCCATGAGATCTATCGCGAGTGGCGCCGCGTGTTCGACCGCTATAATCCGCCGCGCAGCGCCGTTGCCGAGGCATGGGTGCTGCCCGAGCGCCAGTATCTCTACGTGCGTCCCAGCGAGCTTGGCCAGACATTCAACTTTGAGTTTGCCAAGGCCACTTGGACCTATGATGACATGCACGCTGCAATCGAGGAGGGCTTGAAGGCAGCTATCGAATCCGATTCTGCCTCGACCTGGGTACTCTCCAACCACGACGTGCCGCGCGTGGCGACGCGCTATGCCCTGCCGCAGATCAAGGCGACGCGCTACCACCAGATTGCGCTCGACTGGCTCTTACGCGACGGGTCGTCTTATGACGAGGACCGTGAACTCGGCGAGCGCCGCGCGCGGGCGGCCCTTTTGCTCGAGCTGGCGCTTCCGGGCTCGGCATACGTGTATCAGGGTGAGGAGCTCGGCCTTTTTGAGGTGGCCGATATCCCGTGGGCCGCACTCGAAGATCCTACTGCGACCAATACGCACGGACCGAAGCGCGAGAAGGGGCGCGACGGCTGCCGCGTGCCCCTGCCGTGGGTGGCAGCGGACGATCCCACGCAGGGCGGATCGTTTGGGTTTTCACCGGCGGACGCCGATGCGGCGCCCCATCTGCCGCAGCCTGCATGGTTTTCCGATTACGCTGCCGATAGGGAAGAAGCGGACCCGACATCGATGCTTGCGCTCTATCGTGACGCCCTCTGGCTGCGGCGCAAGCTGCGCGGGTGCGCCAACGATCTTGCGTGGCTCGATCTTGACGGGCGCACCGGCCTTGCGGATGGTGCCGAGGGCGCTGAGGGCGGCGTCATCGCCTATCGCCGCGACAACGGCTGGGCGTGTGTGACGAACTTCGGTGCAGCACCCGTGGAGCTGCCGGCGGGCAAGGTCCTGCTCACCTCATCACCGCTTGCAGACGGCAGACTTGCGCAGGACAGCTCTGTCTGGATCATGCTCGGTGAGATGTAGAGGCCTCTTGCGGCGAGTTTGCGTTTGCCTGCGCCTTCCGTGGTGTCTGATGCCTTCATGAGGCTCGCGAGGGCGTCGCAAAACTTTTCAAAAAAAGTTCTTGCATAGGATGCGGGCATCACGTAAGATTAAACCTCGTAAGCGGACATGGCTCAGTTGGTAGAGCACAACCTTGCCAAGGTTGGGGTCGCGGGTTCGAGCCCCGTTGTCCGCTCCATTTGGGCGTTTAGCTCAGGGGGAGAGCGCTTCCCTGACACGGAAGAGGTCAGAAGTTCAAATCTTCTAACGCCCACCAAATGTTCGCAGCTCAGAGGCTATGTCCTCTGGGCTGTTTTGTTTTGCCACCAAGCACGCCGCCAAATATTGATCCAAGGTCTGTACGCGATGGTCTTCGCATCTCGTAGAGGTGCCGGCAGATTGCATACGTCCTGGCCGATCGTGACCGCAACATGTTGGTCAAGCATAATCTTTTGGATTCTTTTGGCATGAGCGGCTTGGTTTTGGTAGGATTTGTCAGCGGCTTGACTAAGGGGGTTTTATAACTGCCATGCAGGTAGCCGTGTTGGTAACGTTTTACCGACTTGCCAAGAACCCCTCATTTTTAATGCGTCTGCAAAATGACTAATTGCTTTGACCTGCTGAAACACTATATGTTGTGTTTGATCTAAAAAAAGAATACAGGATATAGATGCCTCTTTGTCGTATGATAGATGGCGGACAGAGAACGAAGACCTTAACTGCCTCTTTTGAACGTGTCTTTGAGCCGCTTGATTGGCTCTAGGGAATGTCCGCATGGAGGCTTATGGTTTATCGAGAACACAGATTGCGCGACGGCGCCGCAAGACAGGGGCAAGCCCTGCCGGGCATCGTTTGGCTCTGAAGCGCGATGAGGCTACGAAGCGAAAGAGGCAAGAGGATGAAGATCATCAAGCGCAGCGGCACCGAGGTTGTCTTTGACATCGATAAGATCGTCAATGCCATCCGCGCCGCAAACTTGGAGGTCGAGGAGAGCTCTCGTCTTACCGACCGCCAGGTGGTTTACGCGGCACAAAACGTCGCCGAGGCATGCGAGAACGCGGGCCACACCGTGTCGGTCGAGGAGATTCAGGATCTGGTCGAGGACGAGATCATGCGTCTCGACTGCTACGAGGTTGCCCGCCATTACATCATCTATCGCTATGTTCAGAGCCTGAAGCGCCAGAAGAACACGACCGACGACAAGATTCTGTCGCTCATCGAGTGCAACAACGAAGAGGTTAAGCAGGAGAACTCCAACAAGAACCCGACCGTCAATTCCGTTCAGCGTGACTACATGGCCGGCGAGATTTCCAAGGACCTGACTCAGCGTGTGCTGCTGCCCCAGGAGATCGTGGATGCCCACAATGAGGGCCTGATCCACTTCCATGATTCGGACTACTTTGCCCAGCACATGCATAACTGCGACCTGGTGAACCTGGAGGATATGCTCCAGAACGGTACTGTTATCTCGGGTACGCTGATTGAGAAGCCGCACAGCTTCTCGACGGCTTGCAACATCGCGACGCAGATCATCGCCCAGGTTGCTTCCTCCCAGTACGGCGGCCAGTCGATTTCGCTGACCCATCTTGCCCCGTTCGTCGAGGTGAGCCGTCAGAAGATTCGCGGCGAGGTCGCCCGCGAGCTCGAGGAGCTCGGCGTTTCCGCATCTCCCGAAAAGGTCCGCGAGGTTGTTGAGGACCGCCTGCGTGACGAGATCCGTCGCGGCGTCCAGACGATCCAGTATCAGGTCGTGACCCTTATGACCACCAACGGCCAGGCGCCGTTCGTGACGGTCTTCATGTATCTCAACGAGGCTCGCTCAGCGCAGGAGAAGCACGACCTTGCCATGATCGTGGAGGAGACGCTCCGTCAGCGCTATGAGGGCGTTAAGAACGAGGCCGGCGTGTGGATCACTCCGGCGTTCCCCAAGCTTATTTATGTGCTCGAGGACGATAACGTTTACGAGGATTCCCCGTACTTCTACCTGACTCAGCTGGCTGCGAAGTGCACCGCCAAGCGCATGGTGCCCGACTACATCTCCGAGAAGAAGATGCGCGAGCTCAAGCTGTCGAAGGGCGAGACCGCGGGCAACGGCGACTGCTATACCTGCATGGGTTGTCGCAGCTTCCTGACGCCCGACCGCTCCGGTAACGGATTTAACAACGTGGCCAACGCGCTGAACTATGACCCAAACAAGCCCAAGTACTACGGTCGCTTTAACCAAGGCGTTGTGACCATCAACCTGCCCGATGTCGCGCTGAGCTCGCATCAGGACATGGACAAGTTCTGGAAAATCTTCGACGAGCGCCTCGAGCTGTGCCACCGCGCCCTGTTGTGCCGTCATGAGCGTCTGATGGGTACGCTTTCGGATGCCGCACCGATTCTTTGGCAGTACGGTGCCCTCGCCCGCCTGAAGAAGGGCGAGACGATCGACAAGCTGCTCGTGGGCGGCTATTCCACCATCAGCCTGGGGTATGCCGGCCTGTATGAGTGCGTCAAGTACATGACGGGCCACAGCCACACCGAGAAGGAGGGCACGCCCTTTGCCATGGCCGTCATGCAGCGTATGAACGATAAGTGCGCCGAGTGGAAGGCCGAAAGCGATATTGACTTCTCGCTGTACGGTACCCCGCTTGAGTCGACGACCTACAAGTTCGCCAAGTGCCTGCAGCGTCGTTTTGGCATCATCCCGGGCGTGACGGACAAGGGCTACATCACCAACAGCTACCACGTCCACGTGTCCGAGGAGATCGACGCATTCGACAAGCTCAAGTTCGAGGGCATGTTCCAGCAGCTTTCGCCGGGCGGTGCCATTTCCTACGTCGAGGTTCCCAACATGCAGGACAACCTCAAGGCTGTCATCCGCGTGATGCAGTACATCTACGACAACATCATGTACGCCGAGCTCAACACCAAGAGCGACTACTGTCAGGTGTGCGGCTACGACGGCGAGATTAAGATTGTCGAGGATGACGGCAAGCTGGTGTGGGAGTGCCCCAACTGCGGCAACCGCGACCAGGAGAAGATGAACGTCGCCCGTCGTACGTGCGGCTACATCGGTACCCAATTCTGGAACCAGGGCCGAACCGAGGAGATCCGCGACCGCGTGCTGCATCTTTAATACCGCTCCGGGGCTGAGCCGGGAGGGCCGCTTGGGCATTTGCTCGCTATTTCGGACAGTCCTGCGCAAGACGAAGGCCACATTAAGTGGCCTTCTTTGCGTGCGGAACTCATATCGAGCAAAAGCCCAAGCGGCCCTCTCGGCTCAGCCAAGTTGACGTAGTTGAGATGCAGCGCGCAGCCTGCTCACTCCTCGAGGTTCTTAGCGGAAATAATTCGAGCTGCAGCTGCGATTTACTTGCGATGACGGTTGAGCCGCAACCCAGTTTTTATTAGACCTCGAACCCTATACTCGATGTTCGCTTTGTTCATTGAGTGTTGCTCGCGAGGGGTCTGGAGTATATCGTTCCGCCCGCAGTTTCGCAGGCCAAAGGCCGAGAATCTTTGAGGACGGAATGATATACTCCAGACCCCCAGGAAGGTTACTTATGAACTACGCGAACATTAAGTATTTCGACATTGCTGATGGGGAAGGCGTTCGTACTTCTCTGTTTGTGAGCGGGTGCCGTCGTGGGTGCAAGAACTGCTTTAACTCTGTCGCGTGGGACTTTGCTGCGGGCGAGCCGTTTGATCGCACCGTCGAGGACAAGATTATCGAGAGCCTCGATCATCCCTTTATTGACGGCCTGACGATTCTGGGCGGAGAGCCTATGGAGCCCGAGAACCAGGCGGGGCTCGTTGAGTTTGTCGAGCGTGTTCGTGCCGCTTATCCTGCGGGGTCAGGAAAGACCATTTGGTGCTTTACCGGTGACGTGCTCGAGGAGCTTATGCCGGGCGGTCGTCATCATACCGAGGTGACGGATCGCATTCTTGCCTGCCTTGACATGTTGGTGGACGGCCCGTTTGTTCAAGATCTGTACGATATCTCGTTGCGTTTTAGGGGCTCGAGTAACCAGCGCGTGATCGATATGAATGCCACGCGTGCCCGTGCTGAGCGCGAGGGCGTTGCGCTTTGTGATGCGGTTGAACTTTGGCGTGATGATCCGGTCTATTCGACCCATACTATGTAGCTTGTGGTCGATGCCGGAGGGCGTGGTACCATAGCGCGAACGCAAAATCGGAAAAGTGAGGCCCAGATGGTCGATCAGGAAAAAGTCGAGGCCGCCATTAAGCTGTTGCTTGAGGGCATAGGCGAGGACCCAACTCGTGAGGGCCTGCTGGAGACCCCGGCGCGCGTTGCCCGCATGTATGGTGAGATCGCCGGCGGTATGGACCAGAGTGCCGAGAAGCACCTGTCCAAAACCTTTGCCGTCGCTTCGAACGATTTGGTTATCGAGCGCGACATCACGTTTTACTCGCTGTGCGAGCACCATCTGCTGCCGTTTTATGGCAAGGCTGCGATCGGCTATATCCCTAACGGTCGGGTGGCTGGGCTTTCCAAGCTCGCCCGCACGGTTGAGGTTTATGCCCGCCGTCTGCAGCTGCAGGAGCAGCTGTGTGCGCAGGTTGCCGACGCTCTCATGGATTATCTCGCTCCCCAGGGAGCGATTGTGCTCATGGAAGCCGAGCATATGTGCATGACCATGCGCGGCGTGCAAAAGCCCGGCACCAAGACCGTGACGCTCGCTCGCCGCGGCGTCTTTGAGACCGATCCCGCGCTCGAGGAGCGTTTCTTTAGGATGCTGGGCCGGTAACTATGAGGGTCGTCAACGACTTTACATCGAAGACCGATGAGGGGACGTCGCGTCGCGGCTTTATGGCTTCTGGCTTGGCCCCCTTTGGTGCCATGCCTCGCATTGATTACATTTGTGCCAACGGGCTGTTCCGGCGGCACCTGGGCAACATCGCACAGTTGGAATCGGGGCGCATCTTCTGTCGCCACGGCATTGACCATCTGCTCGATGTCGCTCGCATTATGTGGATCAAGAATCTCGAGGAGCAGCTCGAATTTGACCGCGAGGTCATCTACGCCACGGCACTTCTTCACGATATCGGCAAAGATGAACAGTATGAATCGGGTATATCCCATGATGTTGCAAGCGAACGCGTCGCTGATGCGATTCTCGGCGGCATGCCCGATGACGTGGCGTTTGAGCCGGCCGATGCCGCAGCCATTAAGACGGCCATTCTGGGCCATCGAAAGCTGCGCGTGAACAGCCAACCGCTTGAGCGTCTGCTCTATGCAGCCGACAAAGCGTCGCGTGCCTGCTTTGCATGCCCCGCGCGCAACGCTTGCAACTGGAGCGATGATAAAAAGAACCTGTCGATTCGCGTGTAGTTAGTTTGCGCGGTCGGGGTTCTAAACGAAGGAGACGATCGCGTTGAGTAACAAGAAACTGCCCGAGAATGCAACCAAGACTGAAGGTGCTGAGCTCGCCCGCCGTGGAAAGGGCGAAATATCCACCGCAACGGCGGTGCCTCACGTGAGCTATGACGATCTGCGCCATGCCGATCGCATTGTCATTGACGGCCTTGAGGTTTTTGCCAACCATGGCGTGTATCCCGAGGAGAATGCGCTGGGTCAGAAGTTCATCGTTTCTCTGGTGCTCTATGCCGACCTGCGCGCGGCGGGGGAGCACGATAACCTGGATGCCTCGATTGACTACGGCTCGGTGTGCCACGATGTCGATGGCTATCTGCGCGAGCATACGTTTAAGCTCATCGAGGCGGCAGCCGAGGGGACAGCCCAGATGCTGCTGCGCCGTTATCCCTCGCTGCTTGGTGTGCGCATAAAGCTCGAGAAGCCGTGGGCTCCTGTTGGCCTGCCTCTGGCAAGCTGCGGCGTCGAGATCGAGCGCGTGCGCTAGTCGACGCTAGAGCTTGTTGAGGGGTGGCTGCTTGAGCCGCTGCGACAGAGCTTTATTGTTGGGACAGTACGTGTCGAGCAGGGCGTGGAATCGCTGATTGTGGCTTGGCTCGAGCAAGTGGACGAGCTCGTGGGCGACAACCATGTCGAGGCATTCGATGGGATAGGCGGCAAGTTCGCGTGCGATGCGAATGGTGCCGGTCTTGGGCGTGCATGATCCCCAGCGCGTTTTCATGCTGCGCACGGAGACGCGGGCCACGGTGACGCCCATTGCGATTTCGTATGCGTGCACCATATCGTACAGCGCCGTGGTGACCTCGGTTGCATAGAGCTGCTCGATGCGGGCTTGGAACTCATCGGGTGTTAAGCCGTCGAGGGCTGCGTGCCGCTTGGTCCGTGGACGCTCGTCTGGCTCGTCGGTACCCATAAAACTTGCGAAGGTGGCTTGCTTGGGTCGCGGTGCGGGTGATGCAAAGTTGTGATCGAGTGCATCCTGCACCGTGATGGGTTTGCCCCAAAGTGCGATGATCGAGCGGGGGTTGAGCGGCTCGTGCGTCGCCGCCTGACGCTGCTCGCGCTGGGCAAGTCGGCTGATAATCCAGGCGCTGTTGCGCTTCACAAACGCTTCGATACGCTCGCGGGTGGCGCCGAGCGGTGCGCTGGCGTGGACCTCACCGCTCGAAGTGACGCGTAGGTTGAAGTTCTTGACGCGCTTTTTGGTAACGACGACGGGGATGGGCGTCCCATCCGGTCGGGATACGGAAATCGTAAACTGCTGCGTCAAAAGCGGTCCTTTGGATTGGGGATGGGCCGGCATGTCGACCGTTCGGCATGCCGGCCCGCTCAAGGGATGTGAAATTAATAACGCTCAAAGAAGGCAAGCGCGTTGTCGCTGCAGAGCTTTTGCATCACGGTCTTGCCAAAGTGCTTGGAGAGCATGTTCTGGAACTCGGGCATCATGCTGGCATCGGAGAGGAAGGCGGGCACCGTGGCACCGTCCCAGTCGCCACCGAGTGCGATGACGTCCTCGCCGCCCAGGTCGAGCCAGTGCTCGATATGTGCCGCCAGTTGATCGAAGGTGACGTCTGCGGCGGTCTTGTTGGTTGCGTCGTTGGAAAGGAACTCGCTGCAGTAGTTGAGGCCGACGATGCCACCCATGTCGCGAATGGTGCGGAACTGGTCGTCGGTAAGGTTGCGCTTAACGCCGCAAACTGCGCGGGAGTTGGAGTGGCTGGCGATGAAGGGGCGCGTGGCGTGGGCGACAACCTCGTCAAAGCACTCATCGTTGAGGTGGGAGACGTCGAGTACCATGCCGGCGTGCTCCATCTGCGTAAGTGCCTCGATGCCGGCGGCGGTGAGGCCGGCGTGGGTGTCGTGGCCGCTCGCGAGCGGCCCCTGCGCATTCCAGCTGAGTGACGACATAAGCACGCCCAAGCTTTTGAGCACTTCGATCAGCGCGGGGTCCTCGGCAAAGAACGTGGCGTTTTCGATGGTGTGGATGCAAGCGACCTTGCCGTCCTTGAGCGCGGGGCGAATGTCTGCGGCGCTGCGCACGTTGACCATACGGTCGTGGTTGAGCATTGCCTGGCCGCTCATATGCGCCATGATCTGCGCCTGGAAGCGCGCGGCGTGGGCGGTGGGAATCTCGTCGGGGACAAACGTGGCGAAGCACTGTGCCCACGGCGTGTTGCCGATCTTTGCGAGCGAGATGGCACAGGCGTTACCCTCGATGAGGTCGAAATCTTGCGGATGCGTTTCGTCGCCGGGGAAATAACCGTCGGTGCCGGCGGTAAAGCGCAGGTCGAGATCGAGCGTGGCCCAGCCGATGCGATCGGCGGTGTCGCAATGTAGGTCAAATACGGGATATGCCATGGTTCCTCCGGATGCAGCGTTTCTTTGCAAACTGTCTTTGAATTGTATGACTAGGGTATAGTTAGCGCCATATGTTCACGGCGGCTTGCGTTGTGCGCCGCCCTTATATACGGAGGTTTCCATGTCCAACCAGGGCAAGAAGGTCAAGACCCATTATCGTGGCACGCTCGACGACGGCACGCAGTTCGATAGCTCCTACGATCGCGGCGAGCCGCTGGAGTTCACCTGTGGCGCCGGCCAGATGATCAAGGGCTTCGACGCCGCTGTTGTCGACATGCAGGTGGGCGAGAAGAAGACCGTGCACATTCCTGCTGCTGATGCCTACGGCGAGCACAACCCCGAGATGGTCCTGACCTTCCCGGCCGAACAGGTTCCCAACATCGAGCAGATCGAGAAGGGCATGAAGCTCTTCCTGTCCACGCCGAGCGGTATGCCCGTCCCCGCCGTGGTCATCGACGTAACGCCCGAGGCCGTGACGCTCGACGCCAACCACGAGCTGGCCGGCAAGGACCTCAACTTTGATATCGAGCTCGTCGAGGTCGAGGACTAGAGTATGCCTGAACGCTTGGTTTCGACGACATGCTTGGGAAATCTCAACGATCCGTCCTATGAACTCCTGCTTCGCCGGGAGCTGGGCGGTGTCTTTGAAGTTGACGAGCTACTGCTCGATTGGGACCAGGCTGATGTATGCGCGTTTGTGGGCGTGACGGAGCTGGGGCGCACGATTGATGTTCGGCTGGATACTGCCGACGGCGGTCGTCTTGCCGATGGCGACGTGCTCGCCATTGACCGTTCGGGCGTGGTGTCCGTGGCGGTTGTCGTGCGCCTGCGCAGCGCCGAGGTTTATTTGGTCGAAGTCGACCGCATGGATCCGATTGCACTCGCGCATGCGTGTTGGGAGATCGGCAACATGCATGCGCCGCTCTTCCGGGGTGACTCGGACGAGCATACCGTGCGCATGTATACGCCGGTGCAGCCTGTTTTGGGCCGCATGCTTCGGGGTGTCGAGGGTGTTCGGCTCTCGGTGGTTACCCGTGAACTCGATGCGGACCGGCGCTTTGCGTCGAGTGCGGCGGAGGTCGTCGTGAGCATGGCTCCCGACTTTACCATCGTTAAAAAGACGCGCGGCTAAGTGCGCGTATGCGTAAGACGGGCTTTGAGGGGCGACCAATCAAAGTCCGTCTTGCTGTTGATAGGAGGCTTTGGGGGAAGCATATGGGTCTTGAGGGAATCAAGCTGATTGCATGCGATTTGGACGGCACGTTGCTGCATCCGGGGGAGCGCGAGCCGCGTTCCGAGGCCTTTGAGCTTATCGATGAGCTACATCGTCGCGGTATCGTGTTTATGCCGGCGAGTGGCCGTCAATATGCGAGCTTGCGCTACCTGTTTGCCCCGGTGGCCGATGAGCTCGCCTATGTATGCGAAAACGGAGCCCTGGTGATGAGCGAGGGGCGTGCCGTTGTCAAGCGTTCCATGGAGCGTGGCCTTGCTATGGATATCGCGAACGCCGTGGTTGCGTATCCCCATGCCGACGTGACCCTTTCGTGTGAGGGGCACCTCTACAGCATGAGCGGCAACGATGCGTTTGTTGATCACCTGCGTTATGAGGTCCATTGTGATGTGGCGGTAGTCGACCGTCCCGAAGACATTGACGAGGATGTCATTAAGATTGCCTTCCAGACGCCCGAGGCAGAGCAGCCGGCGGCGCTGGAGTATTTCGAGCGCCACTTTAGCGATCGAGTCGATGTCATGACATCGGGAACCGAATGGACGGACTTTATCGGTTTCGATTCGGGCAAGGGCTCCGCGCTTGCCGATTACGGTCGCGCTCTGGGGATTTCGCCCGATGAGATGATGGCGTTTGGCGACAATGAGAACGATCGCGACATGCTCAACGTCGTGGGCCATCCCTATCTGATGGAGAGCTGCAACCCCACCATGCGCGGCATCAACGACCGTGTCCGCTACGCGCGCACGGTCGAAGAGGAGCTGCATCGCCTGCTCGCCGAGTAGATATTTGGGGTATGCCTAGAAATCTACTTTTTGCTGCAGAGTGCGGAAAGGTGGATTTTAAGGCATGTCCCAAACATCTACCGGCAGTCGGGGCAGAGACCCTCGAAGATGGTGTAGTGCGACGTGACGTGCCAGCCGATTTGCTCGGACGCCTTGGCGTCGAGCTGGGCATCGAAGGGGAGCGGTACATCGATGACGCGGCTGCACGAGGTGCAGATGATATGCGCATGCGGCTCGATCGTGCGATCGAAGCGGCTGCCGCCCGGCGTCTTGATGGAGAGGATCTCGCCGGCGTCGGCCAAGAGATTGAGATTGCGGTAGACCGTACCACGGCTGATTTTGTCATCCTGCGCACGCACGACGTTGTAGATTTCGTCGGCGGTGGGATGGTTATAGCTTTGGCGCACGGCGTCAAGAACCAGCTTTCGCTGCCTGGTATTCCTTCTTTGCACCGCCATGCGCCTCGCCTCTTTTCTATCAACGGTCGTAGGTAAATGATACCGTATTTAGCACACAATACTAATAACGAGGACTGAAACCGTCTTCATTGGCAAGTGGGGCTCGGGCCTGGGCGTCTACGAGGCGAAAACGCGTTCCCATGCGCTCGTAGGAGGCATGAAGCGCCTCGAGATGAGATAAGATGTTTGCCGGAGCTCCCTGTATCTCCATCTCGACCGAGCCGTCTTCCATGTTGCGCACCCAGCCGGTGAGTGCGCGTGCCTGCGCGAGGTTGGTGTTGGTAAAGCGAAAACCAACGCCCTGGACTTGCCCCGCCCAGCGCAGGAAATAGCGCAGGGGAGTGTCTTGAGTGGCCTCGTCGCTTGCGAGCACGGTGAGCCTACGGCGCAGCTCGAGCTCGACGTTTGATGGTTTTTGAGGCTCTCGACTGCCGCCGGTGACGCTGGAGAAGAACGTATCGAAGAAGCCCATCGCTAGGCCTGCTTGCCTGCGTCGGACGGGAAGGTAATGCCGGCCTGCTGGCGCACGGCATCCATGATGCGCAGTGAGACGAGCGTGACATCGCGGTAGTGGCCAAGCTCGTGGCGTCCCGCCGGGGTCTCCCAAATCTCTTCCTTAACGTTATCGATGCCGCCGATGGCGGTGATAAAGTCTGTGAGTTCGTATTCCATAGTGTTGCTCGATTTGGGCAGGTCGAGCACGCGGCCGTTGTCGCCCTGTTCGCGCGGTGCCTCGGTCGCCGAGCCGCGTACGACATCGCCGCGATAGTCGATGCGGACATTGCGGGGCGTGGACAGATGGTCGATCTGGATAGTGCCACGCTCGCCTTCGATCTGCGAGGGCAGCAGGTCATTCGTTATTTTGGAGTGCGCGAGCTCGACGGAGATACGGCCACCGCCGTAGCTGGCGAGGATGGAACCGCAGCCGTCGATGGGGCCGTGCGTGAGCTGTCGCGTGGCGGGGTCGAGCAGAGTAGCCATGCTCGTAAGGCCGGAGGGCATGCCGAAAATCTCGACCATGGGCTCGACGGTGTAGACGCCAATGTCCATGAGGGAACCCGATGCCATATTGCAGTCGAAGATATTGGTGGCGCGTCCCGCGAGAATCTCGTTGTAGCGCGAGGAATATTTGCCAAAGCGCAATGAGGCGCGGCGGATGGGGGCGATCTCGCCCAGGGCGTCCTCGATGGCGTGGAAGGCGGGGTCGTGGAGGGGACGCATGGCCTCGAGGGCCACGACACCTGCTGCCTCGGCAGCGCGGAAGACTTCCAGCGCCTGCGCTTCGGTGGCGCAGAAGGGCTTCTCGACGATGACGTGCTTGCCACCGGCGATGCAGGCAAGGGCCTGCTCGTAGTGAAGCGCGTTAGGGCTGCCGATATAGACGGCGTCGACGTCGGCGGCTGCCGCGAGCTCATCGAGTGAAGTAAAGTTTCGCTCGCCACCGCGCTCGGCGGTAAAGGCGGCACCGCGATTGGCATCGCGTGAAAGCGTGCCCACAAACGCGGCTTGGTCGTTGGCGTTGACAACTTGGATAAAGTCGTCTGTGATCATGGATGTGCCGATGGTCGCGATGCGCAGCATACGTCCCCCTTGCGTTGTTTGGTCTACAGGATGAGTGTAGCGCGTGGGGATATAAAGCTGCGCGAAAACGCTATTACAGGTCGCTCTCGTTAAAGCCGGCGTCGATATCGAGGTTGCTGCCGTCGGCCGCCGTGGTGGCGAGCTCATCGCAGCGCTCGTTGAGCTCGTGACCGGCGTGACCCTTAACCCAGATGAACTCAACCTTGTGCTTGCTTTTGGCGGTGAGTAGGCGCTCCCACAGGTCGCGGTTCTTGACGGGTTGCTTGTTGGCGGTTTTCCATCCGCGCTTTTTCCAGCCGTCGATCCAGTGCTTGTTAAAGGCGTTGACGACATACTGCGAATCGGAATGGACTTCGACCTCGCAGGGGCGGTTGAGCGCCTCGAGCGCCACGATGACGGCCATGAGTTCCATGCGGTTGTTGGTGGTCTTGGCGTAGCCGCGCGAAAGCTCGGAGGTGAAGGTCTTGCCGGCGGGGTTGGTGTATTTGAGCACGGCGCCGTAGCCACCGCGTCCCGGATTTGATCGGGCCGAGCCGTCGGTGTAGATGATGACCTTCACGGGCTTCCTTTCGTTGAGTGCATTTCATGTGAGTGACCATTGTAGCGCCATGCCCGCCGGGGGCCAGCAATCTACGATTTCTACCCCGTCTTCCGACTGTTAGTTGGCATGGATGATGCGGTTGAGCTCGTCGAGGTATTGCTGCAAGAGGAGAGAGGGCTTGCGCTCGTCGTGCATGATGTAGCCAACGTGCATCGTTGGGGCGTCTGCTAGCGGGATCGATGCCATGCCCCATTGCATTTCATTGGAGAGGACACCGGTCGACAGGGTGTAACCGTTCGACGTGATAAGTAAGTTAGTAAGTGTTCCGCGGTCCGAGATTCGTATGTTGCGGTCGCAAGGGATATAGCTAAAAGGTTCCTCGGCGTAATAGAAGGAGTTCGAGGTGCCTTGCTCAAAGCTGTAGCGCGTATAGGGCGTGAGGTCGGCAAGGGACAGCTGCGGGCGGCGTGCGAGCGGGTGGCGCTCGCTAACGAAGACGTGGACCGTCGCGTCGAATAGGGGATGGAAGCTTGCGCGGGCATCGGCGAAGGCCTTCTGCAGAACGCGGGCGTTAAAGTCATCCAGATACAGAATGCCGATATCGCTGCGAAACGCACGGACGTCATCGATGATCTGCGATGTGGTGGTCTCGCGCATGATGAACTCGAACTTGCTGTCGCGGCAGCGCTCGACTACGTTGACAAAGGCCTCGACCGAAAAGGCGTAGTGCTGGGCGGAAATGGCAAGGCGGGCTTGCGGGGTGCCACCGTCCTCGTAGCGTGCCTCGAGCATGTCGGCCTGCTCTACGACCTGGCGCGCATAGCCCAAAAGCTCGGTGCCGTCGTTGGTGAGCGTGACGCCGCGGCTGGAGCGCGTAAAGATCTCCAGATGGAGCTCTTGTTCTAGGCTTTTGACGGCGTTTGAGATGTTGGACTGAGCGGTATAGAGGCGCTGAGCTGCGGCGTTGATTGAGCCGGACTCTGCCACGGCGATAAGAAAACGAAGCTGCTGGAGGGTCATCGGTGCCCGTCCTTTCGATAGCTATCTAAAAAACCGATAACAAGTTAGCGCTTTTAAGTGATTGACCGAGCGAAACAATGCTCGTACTATTCAAAACACACAAAGGCGGTAGGTAATTAAACCGACCACGGAACCGGGATGTCAAAAGGAGGACCGCATATGAACTGCTTACCAAGACGAATGCCGGGCTCCTGTTTGCGCCCGTTGGCGTGATCAGGAGACAGCGACTTACTTTTCTTACTCTTAGGCACTTACATTCGATCAAGGAGATCATCATGAGCCAGTTCATCAACAACCCCGAGCACACCTTTGGTTTCGATACCCTGCAGCTTCATGTTGGCCAGGAGAGCGCCGACCCCGCATCCGACTCCCGCGCCGTGCCTATCTACCAGACCACGAGCTATGTGTTCCGCAACTCCCAGCACGCCGCCGACCGCTTTGGTCTTGCCGACGCCGGCAACATCTACGGCCGTCTGACCAACTCCACCCAGGGCGTCTTTGAGGACCGTATCGCCGCGCTCGAGGGTGGCGTGGCCGGTCTTGCCGTCGCCTCCGGTGCCGCTGCCATCACCTATACCCTGCAGGCACTTGCCCAAGCCGGTGACCACGTGGTGGCTCAGAAGACCATCTACGGTGGCTCCTACAACCTGCTGGAGCATACGCTCTCCCAGTTTGGCGTCGAGACCACGTTTGTCGATGCCCATAACCTGGACGAGGTCGAGGGTGCCATCAAGGACAACACTACGGTTATCTACCTCGAGACACTCGGCAACCCCAATTCCGACATTCCCAACATCGACGCCATCTCCGAGGTCGCCAAGAAGCATGGTTTGCCGGTTGTCGTCGACAACACTTTCGGCACCCCGTATCTGTTCCGTCCGCTGGAGCATGGCGCCAACATCGTCGTTCACTCCGCAACTAAGTTCATTGGCGGCCACGGAACTTCGCTGGGCGGCGTGATTGTCGATGGCGGCAACTTCGACTGGAAGGCGAGCGGCAAGTATGCGCAGATCGCCGAGCCCAACCCCTCCTACCATGGCGTCTCGTTTGCCGAGGCTGCCGGTCCCGCTGCCTTCGCGACCTATGTCCGCGCCATCTTGCTGCGCGACGAGGGCGCCTGCATCAGCCCGTTCAACGCCTGGGTCCTGCTCCAGGGCACCGAGACTCTGTCGCTGCGCGTCGACCGTCATGTCGAGAACACTAAGAAGGTCGTTGAGTTCCTGGCTGGTGACAGCCACGTCGCCAAGGTGAACCATCCGAGCCTGCCTGAGCACCCCGATCACGAGCTCTATCAGAAGTACTTCCCCAACGGCGGCGCTTCGATCTTCACCTTTGAGATTAAGGGTGGCCAGGAGGCAGCCTGGAAGTTCATCGATCATCTGCAGGTGTTCTCGCTGCTCGCCAACGTGGCCGACGTCAAGTCGCTCGTCGTGCACCCGGCCACTACCACGCACTCCCAGCTCTCTGCCGAGGAACTCGCCGAGCAGAACATCACGCCCTCCACGATCCGTCTTTCCATCGGTACCGAGAACGCCGAGGACATCATTTGGGATCTGAAGCAGGCCTTCGCCGCACTGGACGAGTAAGGCGACTTGTGCAAGGATCCCTTGCGACTCGATAGGTATAACTGCATAAAATGCCTGCTCAAGGCGCCTGCGCAAGCAATGGTTGCGCAGGCGCCTTTTTTGCATAGGAAGGGCGCTATTACAGGGTTTTTGGCATGCTTTATGCATTCGAGTTGTGGAAAACTCCTGTTGAGAGGATGTGAGTTTTACGCAATTGACGTGCGCCTTTTGAGTAAAACCGCAGGTCGCGATTTGCTCGAGGTACTATGCAGCGCGATCGAATCACACGCAGCTCAAACGCAGCAAAAACGCACTACGGAGGTTTCCAGCTACATGAGGATCGATTCACGAAAACCGAAAGCCGCCGCCCTTTCCGCCGCTCTGACCGTGGCGCTTTTGGCGGGCGCCGGCGCAACTGATGCCCACGCGGCAACACTGTCCGATACGGTTGGATCTACGCCGTCCGAGACGACGCTGGTACAGCCCGTTGATTATCGCGGCGATGGTTATGGTTCCATGCAGGAGTGGAACGCCTCGATGGAGGCCAAGCGCGATTCCCTTGAGATGCGCGCTCAGATTATCCTAAACATGTATGGTGACTATGCCACCGATGACGAGCGCGCTGTGCTGCAGGGTTGTATCGATGGTGCGGGTAACCTGTTGACGATGGGGGAGGTCGACGCGAAGTCGACCGAGCTCGATGAGCTGCGCACTGCGCTTGAGAATGCCAAGCGCGAAGCGCTCGAGGCCGCTGCCGCCGAGGCGGAGGCTGCCGAGGCCGCCCAGGCTTCGTGCTACAACGCCGGTTACACTCCGTCCTACGCGTCTGCCGCGTCCTACGCGAACGGATCGGGCCTGACGCGCTCTGCAGGTGTCAATAACTACAACGGGCGCCGCGAGACCTATTACAGCAGCAATGTGCTTTATCACTATCGCACGGGCGAATGGACTCAGGATTCTGAGGGCTTCTGGCGCGATTCCGACGGCTATTACGTTGTTGCCGCGGGCGATATGGCCCAGGGCTCGACCTTTACGGGCTCCAAGGGTGATTGCAAGGTCTATGACTCCGGCTGCGCCGCCGGAACCACCGACTACTACACCGGTTGGTAATCTGCCATAAGCCAATAGGACATGACGGGCGGGCGTCTTTACCGAGCCTTTGGGCAACGTAAGGGCGTCCGTTTTTTGTGCATGCTTGAGCTAACAGAGCCCTTACCGTGGCAGTACGCCGCGCATATGGGCGCGGGGCACACTGGTTCTTGAGAATTAAGGTCTTTCTCTTGGAGGAAGTGGTCTTGTGGACGCTCGAGATATCGCCGTTGCCGCCGTCGCATTGGTGCTTGGCTGCCTTGGTCCTACGGCCGCGTTCGTTGCGGGCATGCAGGGGGCATGCGGGGCTACTCCAATCGTGGTTGGCGCGCTGATCGCGGCCGCACTGCTGGGAAGCGTCGGCGTGCTGCTTTGCCGCGATGACGAGGACGAGGTTCCGGAATCGCAACGCTAACTGTTGTGAGATTGGCAGCCGGGCATAGACGAAGATGAAAGCCGCCGCAGGGGAAAGGTTCCCTTGCGGCGGCTTTGCTGTTAAAGCTGTTGAATGCGGCGCGTTGGCGCTACCAGCTTTTCTCGATATCGCGGATGCGCCGATAGAGCCAATCGTTTTGCGGCACTTGGATGTCGTGTTTGGCGGCAAGGCGGCAAATGGTGCCCGCGAACTCATCAACCTCGGTTTTGCGCCTTGCGACGCGGTCTTGAGCCATCGATGGCATACCGGCGGGGTCGACTCCTTCGATGAGGTGCACCATCTGCGTCAGGTCTGCTTCAGTCAGTTCAATGCCCTCGGCGTTAGCGACCGCAAGCGTTTCGCGCATGGCGGAAACAAAGCAGCGGCGCTGCTCGGAGCCCGGCTCCGTGGCGCTTCCGTAGGTCCCGCCGTACGCCATACAGGTCTGGTTGATGCCGTCGTTGAGCATGAGTTTGGCCCACATGCGGTGCGCAATGTCGCTCTCGACGGTATGGGCGATGCCGCAGCGTGTGTAGAGCTCGTCGATGGCGGTGACGGTTGCGGGCTCGGTGCCTGCTGCCGCGCCAAAGCGAATCTCTCCCGCATTGGTAAAGGTGAGTGCGCCGTCGAGGAACACGGCATCCATGCCCTGGCAAATACCAAGAACGGTATGCTTCCAGCCAAAGCGCTCGGCAATCTTTTGCTCGCTGGTGATGCCGTTGCAAAGGGATGCGATGAGCGTGTCGGGCCCTACGATGCGTTCCATAGTCTTGAGCGCCTGGTCGAGTCCGGTTGTCTTGACCGTGAGGATGACCAGATCGGTGGGTGTCGCCTCGCTGGCGCGGACGGACTTGAGTATGCAGGGCTTGTCGTTGACGGTGAGCGCATCACCCGCGTGGCGCTCAAAGCGAGCGTCGTCCATGACGTATTCGACGGCATCGTTGCCGAGTGCCTGGGCGATCATGCTGCCGTAAAGCAGGCCCACGCCGCCCTTGCCGATAAAGGCGACCTTGTTGATCTGCATATGAATCATCTCCCCATATAAAAGGCGCCCGCGTAAGGGGCGCCTGATGGATTGTATGCTGCCGGGGTGATTGATGGGTGCGCGGAGCGGCTGTTATGAAAAAGAAACGTTTGCCTGGACGCTACGCTGCAGGGCAGACCGCAAAGACACGTGCGGAATATCCAACGCCATCGCACACCTTGGGGAAGGTGCAGAAGATGACGGCGCCCGTGGCGGGAAGCTCGTCTAGATGGTCCATGACCTCGATCTGATAGCGGTCGACCGAGAGGATGTACTGTTCGCCGGGGTAGGGGTAGGCGTCCTCACGCGTGGTCACGCCCGGCTCCCTTCATCGGGCTTTTTGCTGATGTTAAAGCGGTGCCGTGAAGGCTCGATTTCTGCTGCGTTACGATACGTTCTCGATTGCGATTCCGATGTGTTTCGATGACGTGACGGGTTTGTTTCGCCTTGTCAGGGCTTCGATGGGAGGGGAGGGGCCGTGCAGTATCGCGTTGACCCCAAAAGCGGCAACCGTATCTCGGCGTTGGGGCTGGGCTGCATGAGGTTTCCCGGTGCGCCGGGACGCCCGGATGCGAAGACTGCCGACGCCATCATCTCCCGTGCGGTGGAGCAGGGGATTAACTACCTGGACACGGCCTATCTCTATCCCGGTAACGAGGCGTGCGTGGGTGCGTCGCTTGAGCGCCTGGGCTTGCGCGACCAGGTTTTGCTCGCAACCAAGCTGCCGCATGCTTCGTGCAAATGCGCGGAGGATTTCGATCGGTTCTTCGACGAGCAGCTGCGTCGCCTGCGGACCGACCGTATCGACTATTACCTCATGCACAACATTACCTCGCCCGCCCAGTGGGAACGTGTGGTGGCGTTGGGCATCGAGGACTGGATCGCGCATCAAAAGGCGGCGGGGCGCATTCGCCAGATTGGTTTTTCGTACCACGGCAGCGCGGCGGACTTCCTTACGATGCTTGACGCATATGACTGGGATTTTTGCCAGATCCAGTACAACTATGCCGGCGAGCATTACCAAGCGGGAACGGCGGGGCTCATGGCCGCCGCCGAGCGAGGCCTCGCGGTGTTTGTGATGGAGCCGCTGCTGGGCGGGCGTTTAGCGGGCAAGCTGCCGCCACGGGCCCGCGCTGTGCTCGATAGTGCCCGTGACCCGCATTTGCGCACTCCTGCCGCCTGGGGTCTTTCGTGGGTGTGGAATCATCCTCAGGTGACGATGCTGCTTTCGGGTATGACCGATACCGCGCAGGTAGATGAGAACGTGGTGTTGGCCGATCGGGCCCTGCCGGATTCGATGACAGCTACTCAGCTCGACACGATCGCGCACGTGCTGGATGAGTTTGAAAAATCGAATCGCGTGCCCTGCACGGGATGCGGCTATTGCATGCCGTGCCCTAAAGGCATCAATATCCCTGGATGTTTTGCCGCCTACAACGCGAGTTATGCGCACAGCTGGTTTACGGGTCTATCGCAGTACTTTACGGCGAGCGCGGTGCGTACAAGCGAGGCCAAGCTGGTGAGCAATTGCGTCAAGTGCGGCAAATGCGCGCGCCACTGCCCACAGCATATCGATATCCCCGAGCGTCTCGATGACGTGCGCCGACGCTTCCAGCCTGGACCCGTGACGGCAGTGCTTAAGGCCTTCGGCAAAACGCGCTCCTCGTGACCCTTTTATAACTTGCGGTGGAATAGTTCCTGTTTGCGGCAGAATAGGGCTTAAACAGGGACTATTCCACCGCAACTGAAGGGGGCTGTCGTGGGCCATCGGGATTCATGTAATGATTCGCGTGGGGTTCGTTGGGGCATTTTGGGCGCTGGGCACATTTCTCATCGATTTGCATCGTCGCTCAAGAAGGTCGACGGGGCACGGCTGGTGGCTGCGGCCGGCCGCACTCCTGCACATGTCGAGGAATTTTGCCGAGCGTTTTCGATCGATGCTGCGCATGGCCATGCCTCGGTCGACAATAACGGCGACGCGGCTTATGACGCGCTGATTGCCGACCCCGATGTCGACGCAATCTACTTGGCTCTTCCGCATGGCATGCATACGCGTTGGGCCTGTCGCGCGCTGTGCGCCGGAAAGGCCGTGCTGTGCGAAAAGCCGGCCGTTTTGAGTGAGGAAGAGGCTCTCTCGATCGCCTCCACCTCTCGCGAGCGCGGCGTGCTGTTTATGGAGGCGATGAAGAATCGGTTTTGCCCGATGCGCACTCGCGTGAAAGACTTGCTTGCGTCGGGTGAGCTTGGCCGTATCGTCTCGATTGAAAGCGTGCAAAAGCTCGATTACGGCGAGTCTCCTTCGGGCTATCTGCTTGATCCGCTGCAGGGCGGCTGTCTATATGACATGGGCTGTTATGCGGTCGGTTGGTTTGAGGATTTGCTCGCGGGCGCGTGCGAGGTTTCGTCCCGTGAAGTTCGCTGGCGTGACGTATCAGGCGGCCGTGTCGATTGGGCCGACGAGATCCATATGAGCGTCGGCGGTATACCCATTCATATGGTGTGCGACGGCAAAGCAGCATATGAAAGCCGCTTAACGATTGCCTGTGAGCGGGGCTCGTTGGAAATCGAGCGTCTTCATCGCCCCGAGCTCGCCCATGTGAAGTACTCCGACGGTCGAGCACTCGAAATCGATGCACCATTTGAGGTCGATGATTTTTACGGTGAGGCATCGCATGCGACACAGCTCATTCAGGCGGGGAAACTCGAAAGCCCCATCATGTCCCTAGCCGCTACACAGCGCTGTGCGCACATCATCGATGCGATTCGCTTGAAACTTTAGGGCGTGGGGGCATGGCGCCAACGCCTGGAATGCCTTGGAGGCCTTTTCCCCTGATGCCTCTTTTATAACTTGCGGTGGAATATGGTCTGTTTGCGCCAAAATAGGGCACCAATAGACCGTATTTCACCGCAACTGATGAGGGGGAGCTGGAGATGCTGACGATCGGGTGTCATCTTTCGACGACGAAGGGCTATCGGGCAATGGGGGAGACGGCGTTGTCCATTGATGCCAATACCTTTGCGTTCTTTACGCGCAACCCGCGCGGTGGCAAGGCAAAAGACCTTGACATGGATGACGTGGCGGCTCTGCGCGAGCTTATGGCGCAAAACGACTTTGGACCGCTGGTGGCGCATGCCCCGTATACCTATAACCCCTGCTCCGCTAAGGAGCGGGCGCGCGAGTTTGCCTTGGAGGCTATGGCGGAAGATTTGCAGCGTCTGGAAGCACTGCCCGGCAACTACTACAACTTCCATCCCGGTGCGCATGTGGGACAGGGGGCAGACGCCGGCATTCAGATGATTGTCGACACGCTGTGCCAGGTGATGTTTGAGGGCCAGCAGACGATGGTATTGCTCGAGACCATGGCGGGTAAGGGCACCGAGGTGGGCCGTAGCTTTGAAGAGCTGGCGTGCATTATCGAGGGCGTTGCCGCCAAGTGTCCAGAGCTGTCCGATAAACTGGGCGTTTGTTTGGACACCTGCCATGTGAGCGATGCCGGCTACGACATCATCCATGATCTGGACGGCGTACTCGACGAGTTCGACCGCGTGGTGGGCATCGATCGCCTGCATGCCGTACACATCAACGATTCGAAGAACCCTTGTGGCGCCCATAAAGATCGTCACGAGTGCATCGGCAAGGGATACCTTGGCAGCGAGGAATTTGGCGGCGGTATGCAGGTTATGCAGAATATTGTATCGAATAGCCGCTTGCGTGCACTTCCATTTATTTTGGAGACGCCGAACGAACTTGCAGGTTATGCAGCGGAAATTACGCTATTAAGGTCGTTACAGCAGTAACAACTGTCACAAAGTGGAGTGTTCCATTCACGTTATGGGATTGTTTCAATCAGTTTTCTCATTGCAGATTCGTAATTCCGGGTGCATAATAGCCAACAGTTTTTGCAGACCTCTGAATCAAACGGGGTCGCCGGAAGGAGACTGATTATGAAGCTCAAGAAGCTTGGCGCATTTGCCGCCACGGGCGCCATGGCGCTCGCCCTCGCACTGACGGGCTGCGGCTCGTCCAACGCCACCTCTGGTTCCGATGCCGGTTCCAGCAGCTCTGATGACGTGAAGGTCGAGAAGGTCGACGGCTCCAAGGAGTATGCACTCGTCAAGGACGGTACGCTCACCGTCGGCACCTCTGCCGAGTACGCGCCGTTTGAGTACAAGGATGACAATGGCGACTACCAGGGCTTTGACCTTGAGCTCATCAAGGCTATCGGCGATAAGCTGGGCCTGGATGTCGAGTACGTCAACAACGACTTTGACACGCTGGTGCCGGGTGTTGCTTCGGGCGCCAAGTATGACGTCTCCATCGCGGCTATCACCGACACGCCCGAGCGTGAGAAGGAAGTCACTTTCTCCGATTCCTACTACATGGACGATCAGGCTATCGTGACCAAGGTCGATAACACCGACATCACGACCGACAACTACAGCGAGAAGCTCAACAACGCCGACGCTACCATCATCGTCCAGTCTGGCTCGACCGCCGAGGCCTTTGCCCAGGAGAACTTCTCCAAGGCCAAGATCGTCCCCTACAAGGACGCCACCGAGTGCTTCAGCGCCCTGCAGTCCGATAAGGGCGACGCTGTAGTTACCAACCGCTCCGTTGCCAGCCAGCTGACCGCCGAGCAGTTCAACACCTGCCAGACCATCAAGCAGATCAGCACCGGCGAGGAGTACGCCATCGCCATCAACCAGGGCAATACCAAGCTCAAGGACGACATCAATCAGGCCATCAAGGACCTGACCGACGACGGTACCGTCGACGCCCTCATGGCTAAGTACAATATCAAGTAAAATAACTACTTGATTGCGCGCGGGCCCTTTCCGTTTTGCGGAGAGGGCCTTTGCGCTTCTCTTGACGGAGAGCGTTTCCGTCTCGTTTTGCCGGCAACTTCTACGATAGGAGCCACCTTGTCTCGACTGAACAAAGGGGCCGCGGAGCAGCGTTTTCCACTGTCCGCCTTGCTCCAAAAGCTAGCCTGCGTCATGGCCGTGGCGCTCGCGCTGGTGTGCGCGGGGGCATATGCGCCCACGACCGCTCAGGCGCTTGAGACCGCAAAGATTACCGCCCGACCCAACACCGGTTCGGGCAGCGATGTGGTCGGCGGCACCGAGACGCGCATTACCTGGGAAGTTCAGGCCGATGCCGACGAGGAGCTGAGCGGTCTTTCTTTGACGTTTGTCGACGGCACGACGTTTGGTACCGATGACACGCGATTGACGATGCTCTCGGGCGAGGACCTCATGGATCGTACGCCCATGAAGCCCACGTGCAAGGCTGACGGCCAGACGCTCAAGATTGACTTTGGCGAGACGGCGCCTGCCGGCGGCTTTTTCCGTGTCGAGGTTTACGGCGTGACCTTCCCCGTCGAGGGCGGCGATGAGGCCTTTAGCGGCACCTATACGCTCGCCGACGGGTCGACCAAGAAGATCTCCAAGATTCCGTCGGTGGAGATCAAGGGCGTGACGGCCTTCGATAACTTCCTGGCTGACCTTAAAGAGCAGCCGTGGGTCGAGGCGTGGAACTCCAATATGTTCCTGCGCCTGTTCCTGAACCCGGTCATTTTGGTCCAGAGCCTGCCGATCGTCTTCAAGGGCTTCCTTATGTCGCTCTCGATCGTGCTCGTGGCATTTCCGTTGGCCATTCCCTTTGGCTTTGCGCTGTCGCTCATGCGCATTTCCAAGTCGCGCATCCTTCGCTGCCTTGCCGGCATCTATGTGAATATCATCCGCGGCACGCCGGCGTTCTTGCAGATCTACATTGCGTTCTTTGGCTTGCCGCTGGCCGGTGTCAAAGTGGACGACTATGTGCTGGGTGTTATCGTCATGGCCATGAACTCGTCTGCGTACCTGTGCGAGATCTTCCGTGCCGGTATTCAGTCGATCCCCAAGGGTCAAAACGAGGCTGCTCGCTCGCTGGGCATGAATGCCTTCCAGACGCTGCTCTACGTTATGATTCCGCAGACGTTCCGCAATGTCCTGCCTACGCTGACCAGCGAGTTCATCCTGCTCTACAAGGACACGTCGCTGCTTGCCGCCGTGGGTGTCGTCGAGATCGTCATGAACGCTCGCACCATCGTGGCCACGACGGGCTCCATCACGCCGTATGTGGTTGCCGCTCTGTTCTATCTGGTCATTACCCTGCCGCTTGCGCGCTTGGTGAGCGGTCTTGAGGCGAGACTTCTGGGGACGGCCGAAACCAAAAAGAAGCGTCCCACCAAGAGCGCCGGACAGGTTGTCGCGACGCCCGCCGATCATATCGCCGGTCTGTAAGGAGGTCCTGTCATGAGTGAAACGAATTCCAACGAGGTCGTTGTCAGCATCAAGAACCTCCAAAAGGCTTTTGGCGATAACGTGGTTCTGCGTGATATCGATCTGGACGTGCACAAGGGTGAGGTCGTTGTGGTCCTGGGCCCCTCGGGCTCGGGCAAGTCGACGATGCTTCGCTGCATCAATCGCCTGGAGCATCCCACGAGCGGCTCGATTGTCGTTGAGGGCGTGGATGTGTGTGCCAAGGGCGTCGACCTCAATAAGGTACGTACGCACTTGGGCATGGTGTTTCAGCAGTTCAACCTGTTCCCGCACCTGTCGGTCAAAAAGAACGTCATGCTTGCGCAGCAAAAGGTGCTCAAGCGCAGTAAGGAAGAGGCCGAGAAGATCGCCATCGAGGAGCTGACCAAGGTCGGCCTGGCCGAGCGCATCGATTTTATGCCGAGTCAGCTTTCGGGCGGCCAGCAGCAGCGCGTGGCCATCGCCCGCGCCCTGTCGATGAACCCGCACGTGATGCTCTTTGACGAGGCCACGTCGGCGCTCGACCCCGAGCTCGTCCGCGATGTATTGGGCGTCATGCGCGACCTGGCACGTGACGGTATGACCATGATCGTGGTGACCCACGAGATGGGCTTTGCTCGCGACGTCGCCGACCGCGTCGTCTTTATGGACGGCGGCGTCATTGTGGAAGAGGGTACGCCGAGCGAGGTCTTCGACCATCCCAAGAGCGAGCGCACCAAGGCGTTCTTGGGCAATATCTCGTAGCCGGTTGATGTAACTGCCGTTACAAAAGAGCGGGGCTGGACTTGAATCCAGCCCCGCTCTTTTGTAGGGATGGGGATGCGCTTGGATGCAGGCTCTCTTGGAGGCCCTGGGTTCTTTACGCGAGCTCGGCTCCGAGGGCCTTGCAAGCGGTCTCGCCCTCGTCGTCGGGCGCATCGTAGCAGATGACGGAATCGACGACGTTGACGCCCGCCTCGTCGGCGTCCGCCTTCCAGTTGTCCATCCATTCGCCCTCGGCCCACGAATAAGAGCCAAAGAGGACGACCTTCTTGTCGCCGAGGGTCTCCTTGACCTCGTCCCACATCGGCTGGAACTCATCGTACTCAAGCTCCTCGGAACCCATGGCGGGGCAGCCGAAGGCAATGGCATCATAGTCGGCGGCCTTGTCTGCGGAGAAGTCGGCGCAGGAGATGACCTCTGCCTCGGCGCCGGCATCGGTTGCGCCCTCGGCAACGAAGTTTGCCATGGCCTCGGTGTTGCCAGTACCGCTCCAGTAGACGACTGCGATCTTGCTCATATGTTTTCCTTTCGGTTGTGCGGCGTGCGGCCGCGTTTTGTATGCTCTATCGGGTTGCCTGGACAAGTTGTTCCAGGGTGCAGCCCTGTTGATAGATGTAGGTAAGGTATTGCGTACATGCACGATAGGAATCGAAGGTCGTGAGCGCCTGCTCAACGTTTGTGTATACCTTCCATGCGCCAAAGACCTTATAGTTTTCTCCGTGCTGGACGATAAACTGATGGACATCTTCGTAGGGATAGCCCAAAAAATAGCCAATTTCGTGGGGGAACTCGCACATGCACCCCGTATCGCAGTGCCTATTTCGCGCGAGTGCGCAGACGCTGCCGTCATAGGCGCTTTCTGCGGCATTGCTGCTTGCCAGCGTGATGCGCGCGGCAAGATGCACTAGGGATGCGGGCAGGTTGTGGACATCGTAACCTTCGGCGGCAAGCGCCGTCGTGGCGCGGGGGTCGGAGAGGTATCTCATGAGGTCCGCAGGGCGGTACACATAGATGAGCGCTCCGCAGGGGCGCCAGACCAAAACGCTCATATGGATTCCGAGTGGCTGGAGCTCGCGGTTGCATTGGGCTATGACGGCGAGCAGGCGAGAGCGTCGCTCTTCGATATGGGCGGCGCCGGGTTTTCCGTTTTGGTTGGCGTAAACGCCGGGATAGGTAAAGAGCGAAGCCGGCTTGATACCTGCGAGCGTAGGGGAGCAGTTGCGCACGACAGCCGTTTGGTATGTTGGGATGTCAATGGTTCGAGTCACGATGCTCCTTTCGGGTCCTCAGTTGTTAGCCTAGGAAAACTTATACACGAAAGTAAGCCATGGTCAACAAAAAAGTTTGAAGAGGGAAACTAATTGACCGAACGGACATGATTTTGGGTTAAGATGGGGACACCCCATGGGGGTATCTAGATAGTGCTACTTGAAAGGGGAGCGCATGAGTGACTTGCTCAACCCTGCGAATCTCATCGTGCTGGCCGTCATTGCCGTCGGCATGTTTTTTGGACTGCGTCGCATTGCCGCTTCGACACACGGGAAGAGTTGCTGCAGCGATGGTACGAGCGGCAAGAAGGCCAAAAAGGTTGTTGTGGTGGATACCGATGCGTCACACTATCCCTATAGCGATGAGCTGCTCATCGGCGGCATGAGCTGTGACGGCTGCGCTCAGAACGTAGCCAATGCCCTCAATGCGCTGGATGGCGTGTGGGCAACGGTGACGTATGCGGACCACACGGCACGCGTGCGCTCTAAGCAGCCGGTTGATCGTGGTGTCCTCGAGACGGCCGTGAAAGACGCGGGCTACTACGTCATGACGCTGTAGGCGCCGCCCTGGATGCGCTTCCTTGGCTAGGCTCGTCCGCGCGGTTCGATGTCTTGGATGTCGTCGAAGTCGATGGCGATGTCTTTGAGTTTGAGGAGCTTGAAGGCGGGGAGCGCCTCGTCGAGGATGCCGGTGCGGCTGCGATAGCCGTATGTATCGTAATAGGTGACACGAATCAAGTCGCCACGTTTGAGACCCTCGAGCTTTTTAGAAAGCGCGAGGGCTTTTTCTTCCGTGAGCTCACGTTTTGGCTCGACGGTGATTTCCTGCTTGCGCACGAGTTCGTAGTATCCCGTGAGGGCGGCAAAGGGCATAAACTGTGCGGCGCGGTTGGCGCGCACGGCACCGTTGGCAGTGAGGTTGGGGTCAGCGGCGCGGCGTCTGCCCTCGGGGTCCGCCAGGCGCTCGAAGGCGGTCGGCGGGCGCACGGGCTGCTGCTTGGGTTTAGACACGATGTCCTCCAACTTGGCCGTTGCGTTCGCGCGCGGTGGCGCCGGCGGTAAAGCTTAATCCCTTGACGAGCGCGTTCTTGCCGTACTTGCCTTTCACGGCCAGGACGGCGCGCGCCAGGTCGCGCTCGCGCTCATCGGCCTCGATATCGCTGAACAGATCGATGGTGGCAAATTCCTCGGGCATGAGGTTGCCAAATCCCAGGTTGATGCGCTTGACCGGTCGTTTGGGATCGACCGTTTGTGCCCAAAGGTCATCGAAATACCCCATGATCTTCTTAAACGAATTAGTGCGCTCGGGCAGCTTTCGCGAGGCGTTGGAGTGCGCAAAGAGCGCGGCATAGCCACCACGCGGTTTGCCGCCGTGTTCGCCCACAAAGATGCCATCGATTGCCTGCGCTTCGCGCACCAGACGACGCCTTTCGTCATCGCGCTGGACGGGCTTGGGAGCACGGGGCGCGAGCTCGGGGCCGGCGGTTGCGGTGGGTTCGATGCTCGATGTGCTCGAGCGCAGGTGCCCGCAGCCGTCTATATACTGCGCCGTGCCGCTGGCGTTGAGCCGGCGTATGTCGGCGCGCTCGCTTGCATAGCCCACAAAGAGCGAGATGCTGTCGCACACCACGTGCTTGTCGATCAAATCCAGCGCGGCGGCATCGACCATTTCGCGCAAGACGGTGTAGGCCTGCTCGTAGGCATAGCCCTTCGAGAGCACCTGCCCCGTGGTAGTCGAGGTCGCTTGCGGGCGATAAGCTTGGATATCGGCGATGGTTGTCGGCTCACGCCCGAAGGCGTGGTCGATAAGATATTCGGCATTGACGCCGAGCTCATCGTAAAGCAGGTTTTCGTCGAGCGCCGCGACGCCCATCAGATCGTAGACGCCGTACTTTTCGAGGCGGGCTGCCACGCCGGGACCGATGCCCCAGATATCGGTGATGGGACGATGGGGCCAGATCTCCTTGCGAAAGGTCTCGTCGTCGAGTATGCCGATGCGGCTGGGTACGTGCTTGGCGGTAATGTCGAGCGCTACCTTGGCCTGGAATAGGTTGGGGCCGATGCCGACCGTCGCCGTGATGCCGGTGCGCGCGAGGACCTCGTCGCGCAGCGTGCAGGCGAACCCTTCCGCATCTGTGTGATAGAGGTCCAGATAGGGCGTCACGTCGATAAAGCACTCATCGATGGAGTAGACGTGCACGTCCTGGGGGCTGACGTATTCCAGATAGATACCGTAGATTTTCGCCGACACCTCCATGTAATGCTGCATGCGTGGTACGGCCGTGATGTAGTCGATGCCATCGGGAATTTCGAACAGACGGCAGCGATTGTGTATCCCGAGGTCCTTCATGGCCTGCGTGATGGCAAGGCAGATGGTCGTGCGTCCGCGCGATTCGTCGGCAACGACCAGGTTGGTGGTGAGCGGATCGAGCCCACGGTCGACGCACTCGACGCTGGCATAAAACGTCTTGAGGTCGATGCAGATATAGGTGTGCTGCTCGTGCGCCATCCGAGCCTCCCATCAAACACATGTTCTTATCGAATACCTGTTCGATAATACCCGCTCATCCGGACATCGTCAAAACCTGTCAAAAAGGGACTGGTTTGTTTTGGTAGGTATGGTCGTGCGGTTGGATCGGGTTTTAACGCAGCTCTAAAGAGTGCGAAACAGCTCGGAAAACCTCGCTTCGTAGCATGAGCCTAACGATTGATACCGCCTATACGCACGGAAGGGTTGTGGAAAAGATGGTCAATTATGGGTTTGGTATGCCGACGCGCCTTGTTGCGGATGGAGACGTGGCTCGCTGGTGCGGACGATTGGTCGCTCACTACGGTGGCACCAAGGCGCTGGTTGTGCTGGGCGGTGACAAGCATACGCGCGATGAGCTTGTCTCGGCGGCACTTGGCTCGCTTGATCGAGCCCTACTCGAGCGTGTGCTTTTCCGCTGCGGCTCGTTTGAGGGCGACGGGGGAGACGAGCTGATCGACGAAGCCGTGGCCTTGGCGACCGACGAAGGCGTGGACTTTGTCCTGGCGATCGGCGATGCCGATACTGCTGGCTTTGCGCGCGAGCTCGCGCGTCGCATGGCGGCGCTCGATGCCGGCGAAGACGGCTTTGTGCCTTATGGATGCATTGTCTCGGAGGGCAAGGTGCCTGCTGTCGTGGGCACCGGCGAGGTTCCCGTTTTTGCCATTATCGCGCCCGAACTGCTGGAGGGCATCGGGTCTCCTCTGCGTGAGTTACTCGGTAGCGTCTGCGCCGCGGCCTAATATTTGCCATAAAAGGACGGGTTATTTTTGGTTGGTAAAGCGTTTGACCTGCCAAAATAAGCCTGTCCCTTTTTGATCGGTTGCCGTTTGGGGGCCGATTGGCAACGCTCGCTGATTGTAGTCTTGACCTGCGCTAGAATAGTGGCATCTGAATGTCCGGGCGCATGGAGGCGTGCGCCCGTATGCTGAGGAGGACTCTATGGCAACTGTTGCCGCACCTATCGATGCTACGTCGACTGCCGCTTGGAAGGCACTCGAGGCTCATCAGGAGAAGCTCGAGGCCGAGGGTATCGACCTCAAGGCCTGGTTCGCTGCCGATGCCGAGCGCGTGAACAAGCTGAGCTTTGACGCCGGTGACCTGCACTTCGATCTGTCGAAGAACCTGGTGACCGATGAGACCGTCAAGCTGCTGTGCGATCTTGCCCGCGAGGTGAAGCTCGAGGAGCGCCGCGACGCCATGTTCTCCGGCGAGCACATTAACACCACCGAGGACCGCGCCGTCCTGCACACCGCGCTTCGCCGCCCCGCAACCGAGAGGGGCCAGCTCATCGTCGACGGCCAGGACGTCGTCGCCGACGTGCACGAGGTCCTCGACCGCATGTATGCCTTCGCCGAGCGCGTGCGCTCCGGTGAGTGGAAGGGCGTTACCGGCAAGAAGATCGAGCACCTGGTGTCCATCGGCATCGGCGGCTCCGATCTGGGCCCGGTCATGGCTTACGAGGCTCTGCGTCCCTATGCCGACGCCGGTATCGACTGCCGCTATATCTCCAACATCGACCCCAACGACCAGGCCGAGAAGCTTAAGGGTTTGGACCCCGAGACCACGCTCGTGATCATCGTCTCTAAGACCTTCACCACGCTCGAGACCCTCACCAACGCCCGCGAGGTCAAGACCTGGATGCTCGAGCAGCTCAAGGCCCAGGGCGCCATCGACGGCTCCGATGAGCAGAACGCCGAGGCCGTGGCCAAGCACTTTGTCGCCGTTTCCACCGCACTCGAGAAGGTCGAGGCCTTCGGCATCGACCCCGCTAACGCTTTTGGTTTCTGGAACTGGGTCGGCGGCCGCTACTCTGTCGACTCCGCCGTGGGCCTGTCGCTGATCGTCGTGCTCGGCCCCGAGCGCTTCCAGCAGTTCCTCGAGGGCTTCCACGCCATCGACGAGTACTTCTGCAACACGCCGCTCGAGAACAACGCCGTCGCGCTGATGGGCCTGCTCAACGTCTGGTACGTCAACTTCTTCGGTTCCAAGAGCCACGCCGTGCTGCCGTACTGCCAGTACCTGCACCGTTTCCCGGCCTACCTGCAGCAGCTCACCATGGAGTCCAACGGCAAGCACGTCCGCTGGGACGGCAGCGCTGTGACCTCCGATACCGGTGAGATCTTCTGGGGCGAGCCCGGCACCAACGGTCAGCACGCCTTCTACCAGCTGCTGCACCAGGGCACCGTGGTGGTTCCGGCCGACTTCATCGCCTTCGCCAACACCGCCAACCCCGCGACCGACAACGGTCAGGACGTGCACGAGCTGTTCCTGGGCAACTTCCTGGCCCAGACCAAGGCACTCGCCTTTGGCAAGACGGCCGACGAGGTTCGTGCCGAGGGCACGCCCGAGCAGATCGTCCCGGCCCGCTGCTTTGAGGGCAACCGCCCGACGACCTCGATCTTCGGCGACACGCTGACCCCGTTCGCGCTCGGCGAGCTCATCGCCCTGTACGAGCACATCACGTTTGTCGAGGGCACGGTCTGGGGCATCGACTCCTACGACCAGTGGGGCGTCGAGCTGGGCAAGCAGCTTGCCAAGCAGATCACCCCTGCCTTCCACGACGACGCCGCCAAGGCCGAGCAGGACGCTTCGACCCAGGCGCTCATCGAGTTCTACCGCGCTCACCGCAAGTAGGATTCGCTGCGATAAGTAGCGCATAGCTGACAAGGGCCCGTATCCGTTGGGATGCGGGCCCTTGCTGTTTGTGGTCGAGCGTGGCGGACTGCGCGGCGTTGTTAATGGGCGAATTCGACCTGGGTGGTGTCTCGCTGCGCTTCGGGTAGTTCCCCGTACAGCGGATGGTCTTCGAGCCTAAAGCGTTCGACCTGCTCGGGGGCGCGACCGCGCACAAAGAGCCATGAGCGATCGATCGGCGTCGCCATAAGCGTGCTGGGCAATGCGTCGGCTCGGTCGGAAAACACTCGGGCGCTCTCGGGGTCTTGGAACGCCAGCACCAGATGCGCGTCGCAGTTGCCCATGATGGAGCGTGCGCGTGCCTCGCCGTAGAGCGCATCGAGCTGATTGGTCGACTGCAGCAGCAGCGTTGCCCAGATGTTGCGGCTTCGGATAATCGAGAGCACATTGTCGATCTGGGGAATCTGCAGGTTTGCGAAATCGTCGAGCATAAAGCGCACGGGCACGGGCAGGCTGCCGTCGGGCTGCTTGTCGGCCTCGCGCATGAGACCCATAAACGCCTGCGTAATAAAGAGGCTGGTCAATGGGTCGAGATTGCGGTCGATATCGCTCACGGTTACAAACAGGGCGCAAGGGGCGTGTCCCATGGAGGCGAAGTCCACCTGATGGCATTCCTGATAGAGTTGTGTCGCGCCGTCGAACCCCAGGCACATGACCTTTTCGGCGAGAATGCCGACGATGCTTGCGTGCATGCGCTCGGCGCTTTGCGTAATGGCGTAGCGACGCCAGAGCGAGAGGGCATAGCTTTGGGGGTCGGTCGTGATCAGGTCATCGAACAATCGGCCCGTGGCGCCGTCCTCCAGGTGCTCGATGAGCTTGATGACCGAGCAGATCGTCTGCTCGTCGGCGGGCAGCTGCTCTGTGACGTAGGCGATGAAACACGACAGCAGATTTGCTGCCGCATGATCCCAAAAAGGCTGGTTGTTGTCCTCGATGGGGCAGATTGCCTTTGCCACCGAGAGGATGTCCTGCTGGTTGGGCCTGCCGTCCGCCTTGCGGCGAATATGCCTCAGGGGGTTGTAGCCGCAGCGCTCGATGCCGTGCGCAAGGGCCGGGGCGTTGTTGAGATCGGCGAAGTTGAGGCATTGCACAAGGTAGCCGTGGGCCGCCAGCACGGGACCCACTTCGCGACAGAGCGTGCCCTTGGTATCGAGCACGATATAGCTTGCGTTCATCTGCAGCAAGTTGGGCTTGAGGACGTTTCGGGTCTTGCCGGCTCCCGAGGGGCCAATCACGAGTGCGTTGTTGTTGAGCCCCGTTTGGCGGGTGTCGCAGGACAGCGAGCGATTTTTTGCGAGGATGGTGGTCGATGCGGACTCGGATGCGGCGAGTCGGTTGGCGAGGTTAGACATGGGCGATCTCCTTGGTGGTCGAGAGGATTCCGTGGGCAAAGCCGAGCTCGACGGCGCGCTCGGCCGAAAGGTAGGTGTCTTTTGCAGTGAGGGACTGGATGCGCTTGGGCGTGAGGCCGCTGCGGTCCGAGAGAATTTGCGTGAGGGTCTTGCGGGTCTGCATGAGGCGCCGACTGGTTTCCTGCAGCGCAAGTGCCGAGCCGCCTGCCCCCTGGGGGATCAGCGGGTCGTGAATCATGAGCTCTGCATGGGGCGCCATACGGCGATCGTCGCCGCCCATAAAGATCACGGCGCCCATGGACGCGGCGAATTCCAGGCAGACGGTGCGGATGGGGCACGATGCGAGGCGCATGGCGTCATAGATCGCAAGACCCGATCGCACGCTTCCGCCGGCGCTGGCGACAAATATGGTGATGGGGCGGCTGGGGTCGGTGGCATCGAGCAGGCGGATCTGCTGGCATAGGTCGTGGGCCATCGGGGTTTCGATGTTTCCCATGACGGAGAGCTCGCGACGGGCGAGCATCTCATCGTAAATGCTGGTGAGCGTGATACCTCGTGCGGATTCACGCATGGTGAGGGGGCTGATGATGGGGGAATGATTGGTGTCCATGAGGACTCCTTTCTGTTGGTTGTGTTGTGGAATAGGATTGTTGCCCGCGGAGGGGCTGGCGGGCTACAGGGTTCGTCCGAGCCTACGATCGAGCTCGGTTTCGGGGCATGCCGCCTGTTCGTGCGGCTCGCGGATGTCAAGGGCTCCAAAGCGATGAAGCGTTGCGATGGGCGTGGTGTATGCGAGTCGTAGCTGATGCTCCACTGGGGCGCGTTCGCCGTTTGTGTAATGGGCCTTGTAGTACCGCACGATGCTGGCGTTCATTTCCTCGTCGTTGCGATGGCGCCCAAACTGGTGCCTGCAGGTCTCGATGATTTTTGCCACCGACTTGGGTGCCGTCGCGGGGACAAGGGCGAGATAGCCCTCGAACAGTTCGTTGATGCTCAGGAGGCACAATGTGTCGACCAAGGCTCTAACGGCTGCCTCATCGATGGAAAACTGCGCGGTCAACTGGTTATGGCGGTTGCGGTCGATAACGGTCGCGCGGGGCCTTGGGGTCTTCTGCCTCGCGGTGCCGGGCATTTGCATTTGCCGGGTCTGCGCATCGAGCTCGACGTTGCCGCGCTTGAGGTCGTTCAGCGGAAGGAACAATGCAGTGCACAGGGCGTCCCGCTTGATTTCGAGCTTGCAACGTTCGTCGGGTGTCCATTCGAGCTTGAGTTTCGTGTCGAGCGCCGTGAGCATATGGGCTAAGCAGCCCATAGTAAGGACGCGAGGCTCGTTATCTCGATTTGGGGCATAGGGATCTGTCAGCCTGCGAATGTTGGGATCGCCCATGATTTTGATGCAGCGCTTCAGCAGTTGAGGCTTGCCGGCCAAGACCGTCGCGAGCGGCAGCGACGCGAAGTTCTCGATGGTTGCGGCGGCAAAGGCGGCGTCGTATTTGTTTGCGGATGCTCGCTCAATGCGGGCATCCAGGACGCTTCCTTTATTGCCGTCTTCAATACGGTAGGTTGTCATAGCTTCTCCAATCGGTTGATGTTCGTGCTGTTTGTTGATGTGTTGGTTGTCGTGAGTGATGTGCTTGCCGTGGGTGATGTGCTGACGTTGGGGTGCTATGCGGTTTTCAATGAGCCCGTGAGGCAGTTGCTGCAGGGGCGGGATGGAACGGCCCATGCAAGGCGGAAGGCATCGTGCTCAAAATCGAGACAGCAATGCCCTGGGTGCCTCACATGTGGCAGTTACCTCATTAAGTTGTCATTGCGTTTGGGGTTGTACTTTGCCGATCTTCCTTCTCTTACACGCTAAAACTCAAACTTCATATGCTCGATCTACTTAAAACCGCAACGGCGATCTTTTATCAACTTATATGTCGGAACGCGTCTTTGCAAGTACTTTTTTGCCTTTGTTTCAAATGGGGTGGTTTTGCAACCGTCATGCGCGCGCTGTGTGAACGTGCCCCGGCTCGGATAAGATAGTGCGCGATAAAAACGATGCAAGGAGGCTTATATGGCAATCAAAGCCATCGCAATGGATATCGACGGTACGCTCACCAACGACCAAAAGGTCATCAGCCCGCGTACGCGCGAGAAGCTGCTCGCGGCGCAGGAGTCGGGAATTAAGCTCATCTTGGCTTCGGGTCGTCCCGCATGGGGGCTGCACGCCTTGGCGCAGGAGCTCGACCTTCAAAACCATGACGGTCTGCTAGTCGCTTTCAATGGCGCGCATGTGGTCGATGCTCAGACCGATGAGGTCCTTTTTGACCAGGCCATGCCGGCTGACGAGCTGCACCGTCTGATTGATCATCTGCAAAACTATGATGTGATCCCCATGATCTCGCTTGGTCGCGATCTGCATGTCGAGGATTCGTACCACTGCATGATTACGCTGCCGGATGGCTCGCAGAAAAACATCGTCAAATACGAGCGCGATGCCTGCGACCTTAAGATCCGCGAGGTCGAGAGCTTGCATGAGGTTGTGGACGCTTATCCCGTGGACAAGCTGCTGACGGCGGGCGATCCGGCCTACCTGCAGGCGCATTACGAGGAGATGTATGCGCCCTTTAAGCAGACGCTTTCGGGCATGTTTACGGCCGACTGGTACTTTGAGTACACGGCGCCCGGTATCGACAAGGCCCGTGCGCTCGAGGGTGCCCTGCCCAAGCTCGGCATCGATGCCAGCGATGTCGTATCGTTTGGCGACGGCCAGAACGACAAGTCCATGATTGAGTGGGCCGGCACGGGTGTAGCCATGGGCAACGCCGTCGATGAGGTTAAGGCTGTGGCCCAGATGGTGACCGCCAATAACAACGAAGATGGTATTGCGGTGGCGCTGGATAAGCTGCTGGGCTAGAATCGCCGATTAATGCATGATTCGGGCGCCTGCTCGCGGGCGTCCTTTTGTTAGGGAGGGTGCCGTGTCCGCATTTCCGTTCGACGCCGTTATCTTTGACATGGACGGCGTCATTGTCGATACCGAGTATTACTACTTGGGCGAGACTGCCGCGTTTGCCAAGGAGCTGGGGCTTAATCTGACTCAAGAGGAGTTGAATGGGCAGGTCGGTACCTCCCATCAGTTCTTCCTGCATATGCTGGTCGATTGGTTTGAGCGCGCCGGTAAGGGGCATTTCACTGGCGAGGAAGCGTTGGCCCGTTGGGACGAGTGGGCGCATAAACGTCCGCGCGACTATCAGGCTTTGATTAACCCAGGCGCCGTGGATACGATTCGAGAGCTGCCGCGCCGTGGCGTTCGCGTGGCGCTTGCCAGCTCGTCTCCCATGGTTAGCATCGAGGAAGTACTCAACGCATGCGGGCTGTCGGATGCCTTTGAGTATGTGGTGAGCGGCGAGCAGTTTAAGGAGAGCAAGCCCGAGCCCGACATCTACCTGCATGCGCTGGATCTGCTGGGGCTGCCCGCGAGTCGCTGCTGCTGCGTTGAGGACTCGGTGCCTGGCATCACTGCCGGCAAGCGAGCCGGTCTGACAGTCATTGCCAAGCGCGAGGAACGCTTTGGCTTTAGCCAGGATGCCGCGGACAAGATTATCGACCAGCTGCCGGAGCTGCTCACGCTTTCTTAGGAGCGCGGTAGTTGCGCGTTTTTCGGGTCAGATGAGTAAATACCCGACATTTTGGTGCGGCAGCAAGCATACTTAATGCTAATGCGGGCTTAAGGGCTTGTTGAATGCCCTTAAGCCCGTTTTAGACGTAATTGTGCTGGGAGAGGGTATATGCCACCGACTGAAGGGCTAACTGACGGTAAAGCAGCGATACCGCTGTACCAACAGGTTATTGATATCATTAAAAACGAAATCAGCTCCGGTGCCTACAAGGCGGGCGCGCGGATACCCAACGAATTCGAATTGGCTGAGAACTATAAAGTTGGCCGCGTTACCGTGCGACGCGCTATTGAGGAGCTCGTCCAGCAGGGCTATCTAACGAAGCGGCAGGGGAAAGGCACGTTTGTCAATGCCCCCAAGCTCAAGCGCAAGATTCGCCAGAAGGATGACGTCCAGAGTTTTTCGGACGCATGCCGCGTTAACGGAATGGAGGCGGGGGCGCGCGTCATTTCGAGAAAGATACTGCCGGCGGATTCCACCGAAGCGCAGTTCTTTAGTGTTCCCGTTGGAACTGATTTGATTTGCGTTGAGCGTGTGCGTACTGCCGATGACGTTCCCGTCATGCTCGAGAACAACATATACGTTTACGAGGACAACGCTTATCTATCAACGGCACCTCTATCTAACCAATCCATTTTTGAGTTTGTGCGCAACCGGACGGGCCGTACGCCCGCGTTTACCGACCCGTGCACGCTCGAGATCGCGTGCGCGTCGCCCGAGGTCGCTCGGCTGTTGGCAGTTCCCGTTGGCGAACCCTTGTTTTATATGGAAGCCTTCTTTTTCGATGAGCAGCGGCGGCCGTTTATCATCGGTCGTCAGCGGATCGTTGGGTCTCGCTACGTTTTTGACATCTAGGACATTGCGTATGGAAGCGCCCGGTGAATCATCTCACCGGGCGCTTCCATACCGTTCACGGCGCGAACGCAACCGTTCAACCGCGTTGCGGCAATCAGTTTGAAATTATCTTGATGACGGGAAAAGCTGCTGGTAATCTATGGGACGTCATAGAACGTTTGCCTTATGCAAGCGTTGAAGCGAGATGCGATGCAGTCTCGAGTTCTTTGGAGGTATCTATGTCAGATACGAAGGCGAAGAAGACAAACAGACGTTTTAAGTTCAAATTACCGCATGTCTATACGATCATGTTCTTGCTGATCGTTGTCTTTGCGGTTCTGACTTGGATCGTTCCCTCTGGTCAGTACCAGCGCAAGACGATTTCGACAGCGGCGGGCGAGCGTGAAGTCGCCGTTGCTGGTACCTATGAACAGGTCGATAAGAATTACACCGATTCCGAGACCGGCGAGACCATCAATCTGGGCCAGGATATCTTCGCGGTCCTGCAAGCGCCCACTAAGGGCATCCAGGAGGCTGCTGACGTCGTTGCGTTCGTCTTATTGATTGGCGGATCGTTCGCAGTCATCACCAAGACCAACGCTTTGAATGCCGGCATGAGCCGTGTGATTAAAAAGCTCAAGAACAAGGACATCCTCATCATTCCCATCACGATGACGTTGCTGTCCATTTGCGGCACTACGTTTGGTATGTCTGAGGAAGCCCTGCCGTTCTATGCCATCTTCATTCCCATCATGATGGGTATCGGTTATGACTCGATGACGGCATTCATCATCTGCTTCCTTGGTCCTAACCTGGGATATTGTGCTTCGACCATCGACCCGTTCAATGTTTTGATCGCCCAAGGCATTATCGGCATCGAGGGCAATCCTCAGCTGTGGCTGCGCGCCATCTCTTGGGTCATCTTTACCGCCGTTGGCATCGCATGGGCCATGCGCTATGCCATGCGCGTCAAGAAAAACCCCGAGTCGTCCATTACGTACGAGGACGACAAGCTCAAGCGTGTTGAGTTTTCCGTGACCGATGCCTCCATCGAGGAAGAGTTCACTACCCGTCAGAAGCTCGTGCTTATCGATTTTGCCTGCGGTATGGGCATTATCGTCTGGGGTCTTGTTACCCAGGGCTGGTACATGAATGAGATTTCCGCCGTGTTCCTTGGTATGGGCTTGCTTGCCGGTATCCTGGGCGGCCTTGACCAGCAGACGATCGCCGAGGAGTTCGTTAAAGGCATTGCCGACTTTGCGTACGCCGCCATCGTTATCGGTATCGCTCGCGGCATTCTGGTCATCGCCGAGGGCGGCATGATCATCGACACCATCCTCCAGGCGCTCGCTACTGCGCTTGCCGGTGCACCCGCCGCCGTCTACACCACGTTTATGTATATCGTCCTTGGCCTGCTCTCTTTGCTGGTTCCCTCGAGTTCTGGCCTGGCGGCGCTTACCATGCCCGTTATGGGCCCCCTGACCGAGCTCATGGGCCTCAATCCCGAGGCGGCCGTCACCGCGCTCCAGTTTGCCAACCAGACCATCAACACCATCAGCCCCGTGGCGGGCATGACGGTCGCCGGTCTTGCCGTGGCTAAGATTTCGTTTGGCCAATGGTGGAAGACCATTTGGAAGTTCTTCATCTTCATGGTCGTCTTTGGCCTGATCGTAACGGCAATCTCTGGCATGCTTCCGGTGTAGGTGGTTGTGATGTCTGATCGTTTGACGGTCCTGACGTCTAAGAGCGTCTTTACCGGTACGGGGGACCTGCCGTTTGAAGGTTTCGTAGCGGTCCGTGGCAATCGAATTGAGGCGGTTGGCACCAAGTGCGAGGTAGCTTCGTATTTGACCCAGGCGGACGAGGTAGTTGACCTGGGCGACCGCACCGTCATGCCCGGCCTGATCGATGTGCATACCTTCTATACGGGCTGGGCACTGCGGACGTTGGGGTCTGATCTGTCCGGCGTCGCCGATGCCAAAGAGGCCGTGTCGCTCTTGCGTGCATGGAAAGATGATCATCCGGATTGCGCGGCGGCTTTTGGCCACAACCTGCCCGAAACGTTGGCATCGGATGCCGAGAACGCAAATACGGCAGCTGTGTTTGACGAGTTTTTTGGTGATATCCCTGTCGTCTGCTTTACACCGGGCGCGGAGACCTGCGTTCTCAATGCTGCCGCCAGTGCGCGATACGGTTTTACACCGCAGGCGTGCTATGCCGAGGAGATCTGGCGCATGATGAGCGATTTCCTCGCGTTGCCCGAGGTGCGCGCGGGGTATTCGGACTACATGAGCATGCTTAACGAGCGCGGCGTTACCGCCATCAAGGAGATGGCGTTTGATGACTACTACGGCTTTGCCGACGAAATGGCTCGCCGTGAGGAATCTGGCGAGCTGACGGTTCGCGTCTCTATGATGTCGCAGCCGGTGGGCGCTGGTGCAAATCTGGCATATGCTCGCGAGGCACGAGAGCGCTTCCGGGGACCGTTCGTTCGTTTTTCTGGCTTCAACCGTATGACCGATCGCGGCGTATGGGCGGGGCTTGCCGAGATGATTGACCCCTATGAGGACACGGCCGATGCGGGCGCTGCCGGCAAGACGGTCGTCGAGGAGCCAGAGTGGGATCTGATTGAGAACGAGCTGCGTGCAATTGATGCTGACGGTTTCCGATATTCCTTGCATTGCCAGGGCGATGGCGCCGTTCGTCGCACCGTGGCGCTCTATGCCTCGCTGCCTCGAGACGAGCATGGACGGATGCTTCGCCGCCATGCGATTACCGATCTCGAGAACTCTGACCCGACCGATCTTGTCGAGTTTGGCAAGTTAGGTGGAATTTGCGAGGTCTATCCGCAGATTCTGACGCTGGACCGGCGCGAGGATTGCCTGTCGATGATGCGTCGACAAATTGGCGAGACGCGACTTTTGCACAGCTGGAATCGCCGCGGCATGGAAGATTCCGGATGCACAGTGTGCTGTGGCACTGATTTGCCGCTGTTGATTCCGAGCTTGGGCGAGTCAATCTACAGCGCGTGCGGCGGGTTCTTCGCCGACGGACTTCCCGTGAATGAGGCCAACGTGCTGACGCTTGTCGAGCTTTTGCGCGCTTGGACTGCCGGGGGCGCGTACGACCTGATGCGCGAAGACGAGCTGGGTACGCTTGAGGTTGGCAAGCTTGCCGATATCTGCGTACTCGATCGGGATGTGTTCGACCTCGATTATCGCGACGCACGCGATCTTGCGGTTGATATGACGATGTCGGACGGACAAATCGTGTTCGATCGAAATAAGGAGGCATAAGATGCCTGAATCCAAACCGACGCTGCGCCGCGAACAGATTGCAGGCATGAATATCCACTACATCATGTGGTCGCTCGATTACTTCCTTGATGTGCAGCAGCGCTTGGGCTTTGAGTCCATTGAGCTGTGGTGCGCGGAGCCGCATGTGACGCTCGACCATACGGGCTACTTTGAGGCTGAGGTCCTGGCGAAAAAAGCTGCAGACCGTGGGCTTAGGTATCGTACTCTGTGCCCCGAGAATGTTGTCTATCCTTGGCAGTACTGCGCGCGCAAACCGTTGCATGAACAGCGCAGCCTGGCGTACTTTAAGCACGGCATTGAGCTTGCCGAGGTACTTGGGTGCGACCGTATGTCCGTCAACTCGGGCTGGGGCGACTGGGACGAGGACCGCGAGGAAGCCTGGAAGCGCAGCCGCGAGCACTTGTCCATTCTGGCGGAGTATGCCGGCGAGCACGGTCTGGTGCTTACGATGGAAAGCCTGCGTCCCGAGGAGAGCAACCTTGTGACGACGGTTTCCGATGCGAAGCGCATGATTGACGAGGTCGCGAGCCCGTATTTACAGCCCATGGTTGATACAACCGCGATGGGCGTTGCTGGCGAGACGCTCGAGGACTGGTTTGCCACCTTTGGTGATGGGGCAATTCACGAGATGCACTTTATCGACGGTGACCCGTATGGCCATCTGGTGTGGGGCGATGGCAAGCACGATATGGACGCCTTCGTTGCCACACTCAACGCCCATGGTTTCGACGGCATGCTGGGCCAGGAAATTACGGACGGCCGTTACTACGATGACCCGGCGGCGGCTGATGCCAAGAACATGGCCGCATTCGAGAAATATCTGATTGACTAAAACAACTATCGGCCACGCAGCCAATCTCATTGATTGCGGCCCAAACAAGAAAGGAACTGGATATGAACGCACACGATCTGATCAAAGAGGCAATTGCCGAGAAGGGCAAGTTCGACAGCGTCTACTGGATTGCTTGCGGTGGCTCCATGATCGATTTGATCCCGGCTCACGAGCTTCTGCAGCGCGAGGCAACCACCTTCACTTCGTATATCTATACCGCGCGTGAATTCGACATTATGCGTCCGCGTCGTCTGGGCGAGAAGTCCCTGGTCATTGCTTGCAGCCACAGTGGCAATACCCCGGAGGTCGTCGAGGGCTGCGAGATTGCCCTTGCCGCCGGCGCTACGGTGATCGCCCAGACCGACAACGCTGGATCCAAGATCGACTCCGGCAAGTGGACCACGTGGGTCTACCCATGGGGCGAGGGTGTGCCGCAGGCCGAGGTCCCCGCTGGCATTTCGCTGTCGCTTGCGGCAGAGCTGCTCGATCAGCAGGAGGGCTACGCCGATCTTGCCGACATGTATGCCGGTATCGCCGAGATGGATAAGATTCTTCCCCCGGCACGCGAGAAGGTAAATGCCGAGCTGGGCGATCGCTTTGCCAAGCTTTGCCAGGAGCACGAGTTCTTCTATATTCTGGGCAGCGGTCCCAACTTTAGCCAGACCTATGGTTTCGCTATCTGCTCTCTTATGGAGATGCAGTGGCAGCACTGCAGCTACATCCACTCTGCCGAGTACTTCCATGGCCCCTTCGAGGCTACTCAGGATGGCGTTTTTTACTTCCTGCAGATGGGCTCCAGCGAGTGCCGTGCTATGGACGAGCGCGCCCTGGCGTTCCTTAAGACGCATACCGATACGCTGATGGTGCTCGATGCCAAGGAGTACGGTATGGAAGCCGTGCCGGCGAGCGTCCGTGCCTATCTGGACCCGGTGCTGTTCTACGCCATGAACTGCGAGCTGCGTGCCGCACGCGGCAAGGTGTTTGATCACGATCCCGATTTCCGCCGCTATATGGGTGTTGTCGAGTACTAGAAGGGACAAAGGCCATGGCATTTAACGTTAACGCGCTCGGATTTGGCGACAACGTCGTCGATCGCTACGAGCATATCCACACCATGTATCCTGGCGGCAACGCGGTGAACTTCGCCGTTTATGCCAAGAAATGCGGTGCCGCACGCTCTGCATACATGGGCATTTTTGGCAATGACGCCGCTGCCGAGCATGTCATTGCAAGCCTCGAGGACGAGGGTATCGAGCTTGACAAGTGCGAGCAGATGATTGGCGAGAACGGAGCGGCTCGCGTGACCGTCGTCGACGGTGACCGTGTCTTCCTTGGCTCCAACGAGGGCGGTATCCGCGGCGATGCGCGCTATGTCCTCGATCGCTTTGACCTTGCGTACATGAAGCAGTTCGATGTGGTTCATTCGGGCAACTATTGCTTTACCGAGCGCGAGCTGCCCAAGTTGAAGGCTGCGGGCGTCACGGTTTCTTTTGACTTTTCGGACGACTCCACCGACGAGTATTACGAGCAGATTGCGCCCTACGTCGATTTCGCTTTCTTTAGTGCGGCGGATGCCGCGAGTGAGGACGAGATCCGCGAGCGTCTGGCATGGGTGAAGGGCCTGGGTCCGCGTTTTGTGTCGGCTACGGCGGGCGCCGAGGGCTGCATTGCTTACGACGGCGAGCGTTATTACCGCCAGCTGGCTAAACCGGTAACGGACATGAAGGACACCATGGGGGCGGGCGACTCGTTCCTCACCTCGTTTTTGATGTGCTATCTCGATTCCGCCAAGCGTGGTGAGGATGGCGCCGAGGCCATCGAGCGCGCGCTTGACTTTGCTGCCGGGTTTGCTTCGACCGTGTGCGGCATGGAAGGTTCTTGGGGCCACGGAGCACCAATCGTCGAATAGCTTAAGAAAGCGTACGGCGGTCTGGCTATGAGGCCTTGGACAGCCGATGCAAAACAATAAGCGAAATGCGAAAAGGGGGCTCGCCATGTGGTGGGTCCCCTTTTGAACATTGGAGAAGACCATGGGTATTAAAGCGTGCGCGGCTGGTTTTTGCTGCGCGGACGTCTATCAAAACATCGGCGTGTTCTATCCGACCGGTAATGGCATTGACTGGGGTATCCATCTTGCACGAATGGGCGTTTCGGTATCCGCCGTGTCGGTTGTCGGCAAGGACGAGTACGGAGACAAGATGAGAGAGGCGCTGGCCGCCGAGGGGTTCGATATCTCACATCTGCGGGTGGAGGATGGCGACACTTCGGTGATGCTCATGGCTTTGAAAGACGGCGTCGATCGCGTGCATCTCGAGGCAATCGATGGTGTTATGGAGACATATCGACCGAATGAAGACGACCGGGCGTTTATCCTAGAGCATGACATCATTCATACCGACCTGTTTGGCAATTGTTTGGACCTCCTGCCCGAATGGCATGATGCGGGCAAGACGGTGGTTATGGACTTCTCGGTGTTCAGCCAGGATCCCGAATATGCCTGCGAGAATCATTTTCCCTACGTTGACTATGCGTTCATGTCGTTTGAAGAGGACACTCCGGAGCTACGAGACTGGGTACGTCACGTGCAGGGATTGGGACCGCGCGTTGCGGTTGCCACGCTTGGCGAGAAGGGAAGCATTGCCTATGACGGTGAGCGCTTCTATGAGTGCGGGATCGTACCGGCGGAGAAGGTCGTTAATACCGTGGGTGCCGGCGACTCGTATATTGCCGGGTTTACCAAGGGCGTGATCGATGGCCTTGATATTCCGGCGTGTATGAAGGCGGGCGCTGAGCTGTCCTCCCGCGTCATCGGCTCTTTTGAGCCGTACTAGGGTCAAATGCCTGGAAAGGAGTACGAAATGGTTATCGACATGTTGGTTCAGCCCATGCTCTACGGCGAGATCTGTACGCCGGGTGATGAGCCCGATGGATTCGGTTTTTGGTCACGAGAATATGGTATGGGGCATATGGGCCCCATGGATTGGGATGAGCTTCAAGTCGAGATGGACGTCTGCGATGTGCAGAAGAGCGTGCTCATGCCGCTCGATGTAACCACGGCATGCGGAGGGCACTTTGGCACCAATGACCAGATTGCCATGCTGGTTGCCGCGCATCCCGATCGTCTGTGGGGATTTGCGAGCGTAGATCCGCGGGTGAGCGGTGCCGCAGACGAATTGGAGCGCGCCTTTACCGAGTTGGGGGCAAAGGGGCTTTGCCTGCATCCGGCAAAGCAGGGTTTTGCCCCCGATGATGCTGTGGCCGAGCCGCTTTACGAGCTGTGCGAGCGCTATAACAAACCGGTGGTTTTCCATGCCGGTATGTCTTGGGAACCGGGTGCAGAGCTCTCGCGCAGTAACCCGCTTGCATTTGAGCACACAATCGCAACGCATCCAAATGTGCGTTTTAGTTTGACACACTTTGGCTGGCCCTGGGTGCGCGAGACCGTGGCGATGCTGCTCAAGTATCCCAACTGCTACACGGACACCTCTATCACTTACATCGATTCGCCCGAGGAGATGATGCAGCGTCTTTTCACGGTCGATATGGGGCCGCTGTGGTATGAGCGTGCGCTATCGCATCAAGTGATGTTCGCCAGCAATACGCCGCGCTTCCGTGCGTTCAAACTCAAGCGGGCGCTCGATACCGTGTCCATGCGCGATGATGCGCGAGAAAGGCTCTACTGGGGTAATGCCCTGCGTTTTCTTGAAGGGGATGAGTGAACATGGTGACGCTCGAGACATTGAGCTATCTATCGACTGCTCCGGACCAGTTCATCGATATTACCGAAGACGTGCACGCTGCCATCGAACGCAGCTCGGTGACGAATGGCTTGGCAGCGATTATTTTGTCGCATACGACCTGTGGAATCGTGGTAAACGAGGGGCTGCCCTGCGTGGAGACGGATCTTATGGAGACGCTTGATCGCATCGCCCCACTCGATGCTCCCTATGCGCATGCACACTTCCTGCCGAGCTATGGAGCCACCGGCAACAACTCCTGTGGGCATATCAAGAGCATGATTTGTGGAAACAGTTGCTTCTTTCCCGTCCAAGATGGCCACATCGTGTGCGGAGGTGCCCAGAACATCTATCTTGCGGAGTTTGACGGTCCGCAGAAGCGAAAAGTGTACGTCGAGGTGCTGGGGGAATAACGTTCCTGCAATAATGAGCTGCACCCCAAAACTTGGACGGCTTAAATAAGAACTACGCCGCAAGGGACTGGCTCCGGAACTCCTCCGGGGTCAGTCCCTTCAGTTTAGTCTGCGTCCTCTGCCAGGTGATCCGTTGTATTATCCGGGCGGAAGCGTGTCGCAAGTCGTGGAAGCCGCCAAGCGCAGTTCACGCGCTGCATTTTTTGCGGTGCCTGGGCCGGTGATCTCGGGCTGATTGACCGAGATTTCACTCACACCATGCGTCGCAAGACGGCGCTGCGCCTGGACGACCTCAAGCTATTTCACTTCATCACGAGCGAGGGGGGGGGAGGTTTATCTCGACGACCGCACGACTGCGGACATTGCCGATTCACTTCTCTTTAATTGTCTTCCAGATGCGATGGTCATCGGCAGTTCGGCTGCCGGTCGTGGTGCTTCGGGCGAGCTTGCCGATGAGGTCCGCGAGCGTCGCAGCGTGCGGCTGAGGCGACGGGGCTCGCGGCAGGGACACCTGTCTTGGTGGGAACGGGCGACTCTGGTGCCGAGGCCATTTCGACGGGTGTATTCCGTCCCGGCGATATGATGGTTCAGTTGGGGAGCACGGCGTATTTCATCTACCTTGCTGATCATATGGTCGATGATGCCCGCCTGTGGCCAGGGACGTTTATCATTCCCGGAACTTACGGAATCTGCGCGGGGACCAATACGGCGGGTGCGCTCACATCGTGGCTGCGCCAAGAGCTGTATCGCGACGCCGTGGAGGCCGAGGGCCACGGTGGCCCCGATGCATATTCGGTTATGGCGCATGATGCCGCCGATGTGGTACCGGGTGCCGATGGGCTCCTGTGCCTGCCGTACTTTGCGGGGGAGCGTACTCCGCTCAACGATCCCGAGGCGCGTGGCGTCTTCTTTGGCCTGACCGGAAGGCATACGCGAGCCCATATGGTTCGCGCCGCCTTGGAAGGCGTCGCGTATACCGTTGCATCCCATGTCGACATTATCGAGCGAGAGCATGGACTGCCAATTGGGCGCATTATGCTTGTCGGAGGTGGAACCAAGAATCCAGTTTGGATGCAGGCTATCGCCGACGTATGTGGGCGCGAGGTCTCGGTTGCCAAGGTTACGGTGGGCGCATGCTTCGGTGATGCCATCATGGCAGCTCTCGCAGGTGGCGCCTATGCATCGTGGGATGAGCTCGCCCAAGTCCTTGGCGTTGCGCAAACAATCGTGCCTGATATGGCTGCCCACGAGTTATATGCGTCGCGCCGTCATATCTTTGACGAATTGTATGCACGCAACCGTGATCTCATGCACGAATTGGTGTAATGCTGCCGAATTGTACTGCCTTCCAAAATAGGGACTGCGTTGTGCGATTCGCATGTCCCTTGGCATTTTTGCCCACAGGGGTTAGCGAAGGTCAAAAACAGAGTGCGCATTTGCTAAAACTGCCGACTCGATGCGCTTTGCGTCACAGTTTTTGAGTGAGGCAATGCGCATCGAGGTCCTTGTGAGTGATCTGATGAGCGACTGCGCGCTTGTTTCTGTGTTTGGTTCGGCTGGCGCATCGGTCTCGAGCAGTAGACGGTCGAGTGGAATCTGTCGGGCATATTCGCGACCGCGCTTGGTGGCGAGCATGCGTTCGTTGACGGAAAAATAGCAGCCCGCATTACGCGCGCGGACGAGTTCGTCCGAAGTGCCGCTAAACCAGTGGAAGATGATAACGGGGGAGTCGGAGTTTGGGATGAGTAGTCCATGCGATTCGAGGACGTCCAGTACGGTTCCTGCCGAACGAACGGCGTGAATTGATATCACGCGCCCGGTAAGAGGATGCTGCACGAGTGTATCGCAGAGCCGGTCAAATGCCTGTATTTGTAGCGGCTCACTTCCGCCGCATCGAGCGGAAAAGTCGAGCCCGACCTCGCCAACAAAACGCTCTTGCGCGGCAATTTGGCAGAGCAGGTCAATTTCTGCGTTGCCGCATCGCTCGTCGGCGAGCCACCAGGGATGGAGGCCGATGCCCTTGATGACGGTAGGAGGGCGACGAGTTCGCCCATGTGCGCTAGCGAAGTCGCGTGGATCGACGCCGCAATCAAATAGACCCAAGCCCAGCGCAGTTGCCTCATCGGCAACGGCGTCCGGGTGAGCCATTAAATCAAGATGGCAGTGTGCATCAAATAACCGGGGCTCCATCTCGGCGCACTCCGCTAGTCCAAGCGCTGGCCATCGGCGCGCACGCGCTCGGTGCCGCGCCCGCTGATCTGGCGGATAACCTCGCCGGCAATCATCTGACCCATGATGGGCGGCATAAAGCTGGCGGTGCCCAACTCGGTACGCTCGTGAATATTGGAAGGGTCGCGGGGCTGTGTCTTACCCGATTCCTCGCAGCTAAACAGTACATGTAGGCTCTTGATTCCGCGCTTCTTGCATTCTTTGCGCATAATGCGGCTCATGGGGTCACGTACCGTATCGAAGATGTCGGCAAAGCGGAGGCACTCGGGATGGAGCTTGTTGGCCCCGCCCATGGAGCTAACCAAACGAATGTCGTGGTCTTGAGCATATTTGGCAATGGTGAGCTTGGCCGAGATGGTGTCGATGGCGTCGACGACGTAGTCGAGCTTGCCGTCCGTCTGCTCCAAAACGCGTGCGAAAAATTCGTCGATATTATCGCTCAACAGGTATTCGGTGCGCTTGATGACGGTGGCGGCTGGATTGATATCGTGGATCATGGCTTCCATAACATCGACCTTGCGCTTGCCGATGGTGCTGTGAAAGGCGATGGCCTGGCGATTGATATTGCTGGGCGCGATGATGTCCTTGTCCAGAATGACGAAATGACCGATGCCGCCGCGGGCGAGTGCCTCGCAGCAGTTGGAGCCCACGCCTCCGCAGCCGAGCACCAGCACCGTAGCATCGGCGAGCTTATCGAGTGCCTCGCGGCCCATGATGATCTCGAGTTTGGTGTCGCGTGTCTCGTTGGGAGTTGCGGCTGTGGTTTCGGTCATAGACATCCTCCGATGGGGAAGCGAATCGTGTTTTAGCTATCGTCATTATAGGTATTATCGCGATTCCATTTGAGCCCTTGGGGCTTGTTGAAATGAGGCAGTGATTCGCATAAGATGAAGCAGATGGCACCCGTTGCAGCGGGTTGGCCAACTCTCAAACACGTTTGTAGCGTGAGAAGTGGCCGTCTTCGCATTACGCGGAGGCGGCTATTTTTTGAGTACAAGATTAGATAGTTAGACAAACATCTAAATATCGAGTATAGTGTGCACGTCATGAGAGATGATGAGAGGAGGTCTTATGCCGGGAGAGGGTTTTAAGGCGCTTGCCGATCCAACGCGACGGCGCATTTTGGAGTTGCTGCGCGAGGGCAATTGCACGGCGGGGGAGCTTGCCGAGCATTTCGATATCAGTAAGCCGTCATTGAGCCATCACTTGGCGACGCTCAAAAACGCCGGGTTGGTGACCGACGAGCGCCATGGCCAAAACATCGTATACAGCTTAAACACCACCGTCATGCAGGATTTAATTGGCTGGTTTATGGGCTTTACAAACACTGAAGGTGATAAGGATGAATAACGAAAACAAGGGCATTCACCCCACGGGGGTATCGTCGCGCGTGTGGATTGCGCTGGTCGCACTGTGTGTCGCCAATGTCGTAGCGCACCTCATGGTGATGCCGAGCTTGCCTGCGCAGATTCCCACGCACTGGGGCGCGAACGGCGCCGTCGACGGTTGGGGTCCTAGCTGGATGGCCTCCGCGCTCGGCGTGCTGCCTCTGGCGCTTCTCGCAATGTTCTGCGTGGTGCCGCGCATCGACCCCAAAGGTGAGGCATATCGAACCTCGGGCAAGTTCTACCAGGGCTTCGTAATCGCCTTCACCTTGTTCATGTGCGCCATAAGCTGGCTGGGAGAGCTTACGGTCTGGGGCGTGGTGCCGGCGGTCGGTTCGGTTAACGTGCTGATTTCCGGTGTTGTCGGTTTGCTGTTCATCGGCGTAGGCAACTACTTGCCGCGTGTGAAGCAGAACTATACGCTCGGTATCAAGACACCTTGGGCGCTTGCCGATCCCGAGAACTGGCGCCGTACGCAGCGTTTTGGCGGTGCCTGCTTTATGGTGCTGGGTATTGGCCTGATTGTGATGGGCGTGGCGGGTAGCGTGCTTTCGAGTGAAGTCGTCGCCGCGGTGATTGCGGTTCTGGCGTTTGGTTCGGTCGGAGCCGTCTACGTCTACTCGTATCTGCTGTGGCGTAAATCGCAGCGAGCCGTTCGCTAAGGTTGCGGAAAACTAGCGTACGCAGTTCATAGTGTGTTAAGGGGGACTTTTCCCAGGTAGTATTAGGGGGTGTGGGCAACCATGCCCCTTTTTCGTTATGTTTCAGAGCTGATTTCCTCATTTCGTTTCCACTAAAGCGAAACAAGAATAGGGAAACAGCAGGTAGAAAGGATAAAACAGGCAAATGGCAGAGTTTATCTACCAGATGTATCAGGCTCGTAAGGCCCATGGCGACAAGGTGATCCTTGACGACGTGACCCTGAGCTTCTACCCCGGTGCCAAGATCGGCGTCGTGGGCCCCAACGGTATGGGCAAGTCGACCCTGCTCAAGATCATGGCCGGCATCGAGGAAGTCTCCAACGGCGATGCCAGACTTACCCCCGGCTACACCGTGGGTATCTTGCAGCAGGAGCCGCCGCTCGACGACGACAAGACCGTCATCGAGAACGTGCGCATGGCATTTGGCGACATGATCGCCAAGGTCGATCGCTTCAACAAGATCGGCGAGGAGATGTGCGACCCGGATTGCGACATGGACGCCCTCATGGCCGAGATGGGAAAGCTCCAGGACGAGATCGACGCCGCCGACGGCTGGGATATCGATTCCAAGCTCGGCCAGGCCATGGACGCCTTGCAGCTGCCCGATTCCGACATGCCGGTCAACGTGCTCTCCGGCGGCGAGCGCCGCCGCGTGGCCCTGTGCAAGCTGCTGCTCGAGGCTCCCGACCTGCTGCTGCTTGACGAGCCCACGAACCACCTGGACGCCGAGTCGATCCTGTGGCTCGAGCACTTCCTGCACAACTACCAGGGCGCGGTGCTTGCCGTCACACACGATCGCTACTTCCTGGATAACGTTGCCGAGTGGATTTGCGAGGTCGACCGCGGCCACCTTTATCCCTACAAGGGCAACTACTCCACGTATCTGGAGACCAAGGCCGCCCGTATCGAGGCGCAGGGCAACCGCGACGCCAAGCTCGCCAAGCGCATGGAGGCCGAGCTCGAGTGGGTACGCAGCTCGCCCAAGGCTCGCCAGGCAAAGAACAAGGCCCGTCTGGCTCGCTACGAGGAGATGGAGGCCGAGGCCCGCGCAAGCCAGAAGCTCGACTGGACCGACATCCGCATCCCCGTGGGACCGCGTTTGGGCAACAAGGTGCTCGAGGCCCATCATCTGCACAAGGAGTTCGATGGTCGTGTGCTCATCGACGACCTTTCGTTCACCCTGCCGCGCAACGGCATCGTGGGCGTCATCGGTCCCAACGGCGTGGGCAAGACTACGCTCTTCAAGACGATTGTGGGTCTGGAGCCGCTGACTTCGGGCGAGCTCGAGGTGGGCGAGACCGTCAAGATCTCCTATGTCGATCAGAACCGTTCCGGCATCGATCCCGACAAGAACCTGTGGGAGGTCGTCTCGGATGGCCTGGACCACATGATGGTCGGCGAGACCGAGGTTCCGAGCCGTGCTTATGTGGCGAGCTTTGGCTTTAAGGGCCAGGACCAGCAGAAGCGCGCTGGCGTACTTTCCGGTGGCGAGCGCAACCGTCTGAACTTGGCGCTTACGCTCAAGCAGGGCGGCAACCTGCTGCTCCTCGACGAGCCCACGAACGACCTCGACGTCGAGACGCTGTCCTCGCTCGAAGCGGCGCTGCTCGAGTTCCCGGGCTGCTCGGTGGTCATTAGCCACGACCGCATGTTCCTGGACCGCATCGCCACGCACATTCTGGCGTGGGAGGGCACCGACGAGAACCCGGGCAACTGGTATTGGTTCGAGGGCAACTTCGAGGCCTATCAGGCCAACCGCATCGAGCGCCTGGGCGAGGACGCAGCCCAGCCGCATCGTATTCACCGCAAGCTGACGCGCGATTAGTCGAGCTCAGGTGACCTAACGAGAAAGGGACGATAACCTTGAGGGCTATCGTCCCTTTTTGTTACTTGGTAGAAGGCTCGACTTTATCGATGGTCCAGGCGGCTCCGAGACCGCCGGTGGTGTTGCGGCGGATGCGCACGGTGACTTCGTGGCGCTCGCCGGCCTGCGTGTAGCGCAGGGGGAAGCTTGCGCGGTTTCGCGCGGCCTCGATGGTGCCGCGTTCGCGGGCGATCCAGTAGTACTCGCCGACAATGCCGAGGGTGTCGGCGCCGTAGGGGAGATAGGTCGACAGCTGGTGCAGAAGCGGGCCGGGGCAGAAGACCTCGGTTGCGAAATCGACGGGGAAGTTCTCGGGGATGGTCGGTGCTGCAGGTGCGGGGGCTGGGGCCGCTGCGGGTGCCGAAGCCGGTGCCGGTGCGGGAGTTTGGTCGCAAGCAGCGGCGGGCACGGACTCGATGACGGGTGCGGGCTCCGGCGTCGCTTCCGGCCTGGTCGTGGAATCTGCGGGCTTCACGATGGCGGGCGCGTCTGCAGCTGCAGTTTCAACCTCAACCTGCGCCGCGTTCTCGTTCTCGACGCTCGACTTTGCCTCGATGGGCGTGGACGCCATGGTGGTGATGCCGGCGTTGGCGTTCTCGGGATCATAGACGACCGTGAGTGAGATGGCGGGCTTCGACGTCTCGGGCTCCGGCGTCGACTCGGTAGCGTCTTGATCGTCAGGCTGATCGTCCTCGGCCTCGTCGCTAAAGACATCGCTGTTTTGGAACGCAGGCGTCTCGGGTTGGTTAGCGGCCTCTTCGGTTGTCGGCTTGGGAGCCTCGTTGAGCTCCGCAGTGGCTTCCTGCTTGGATATGACTTTGGGATCGGTCGTGGCGGCGTTTTCGGTTTCGGCTTCTGCTGTTACCTCAATAGCGACTTCGATCTCTGCCTCGGGCACGGGTTCCGGTACGACTTCAACCATGGCTTCGGGCTCGGGACGCTTAACGTGCTTGGGGCGCACGGCCTTGAGGTCCTTCTCGCCGCGCTTTTTCTTTTTGTAGGACTGCTTGGCGCCCTTGGCGGCCTTGGGCTTGTCCTCGCCTTTGGCAAGGGCGGTATCCCAGGCCTCGTTGGCGATGACGGTGGCATACAGGCGACCGCCCTTAAAGACGGTCAGCTTAATGCAGTCGTCGAGTTCCTCGAGCAGCTCGCGCGTGGACTCAAAGCCCAGGTCATAAGCAGTCATGTCGCCAGCGGCGAGGGCCTCCTCGACCTGCGTCATAAACGTTTGCTTGCCGCATCCAATCGCATCGCGCAGCAGGCGATACAGATAGATGTGGTTGCCCAGCGAAAGCGTGGGCCTAACTATTGTCTTGCTCATGGCAAATCTCCTCTTTACACATGTAAAGCATCTTACCATCGCATGGCGCTCGCCATGACGGCGCCCAAGGCAAACGGGCGCGAACCGCTGTCGATTCGCGCCCGTTGTACAGGTTGCCTATCTGGGGATGCAGTGCCTAGTTGCCCGATGTCGTGCCTTGGCTTGAACTGTCAGATGTCGTGCCCGATGTGGTGCCACTCGAATTGCTGTTGCTGCTGTTTGCTGTGCCCGTTCCCGACGTGGTGTCGCTCGTCTGGTCGCCCGTGCTCGGCTGAGAACCGTCGGTCGTTTGGCTTGAGTCGGTCGTGCCGGACGGCGTGCCACTGTTGGCCGTAGAGGAATCGGTGCCCTGCGATTGGTTTTGGGTGTTCGAGGACGAATCGGCAGAGGTAGAACTGTCTTGCGTGTCGTCCGTCTGTGCCTGCTGATCTTGTGACTGGGTGGTGCCATTTGCATCGCTCTCGGTCGTGCGCGACGAAAGGATTGGCTCGGGACGCTCACCCAGACCCTCGCCGGCAGTGGTGATAAGGATGGCGCCGGCGCAGGCGATGACCGCGACGATGGCGATGGCGATCGAGAAGATGATGACCTTCTTTTGCGTCTGGCTGCGCTCTGCCGCCGCCTTGGCGCGCAGGCTGTTGGGAGCAACGCGCGCCGTGGTCGCGCGCCCCGCAATCTGGCGCATCTCCTGCGTAGTCGCGGCGCCGCCCAGGTGCTCCTCGGCATTAAACTCAACGGGCTCATAGGCGCCGGCAGGGTAGTCGTCGGCGGCGTGCGTACCTTTGAGGGCTTCGGCGCTGGCAGAGATAAAGTGGCGGTAGACCTGCGAGGACACAACGGTGATGACCGAGCTCACGGCGGCACCAATTACTGAACCAGCGATGCCGATCTTGGAAGCAAGCGCGACGCTCGTGGCGGCAGCTGCGGCGCCGGCGATGATTTGGGGAATGGAAATGTCGTCGAACAGGCCCTTTTTGGGTGCGATGGCCATGGTCTGTCCGATGGAATGGTTTTCGTGAACGCCGTTGTTGAGCGCGGCCGGTGTCATGACGCGTGTGCGCGGCGCGTCGGTGTACTTGGTTGTCATACGGGGTCCTCCCGGTGTAAATCTGCTTCGTTTCGTGTAGCCATCAGGGTACCCACCAGATGTGAATCGTACGTGACATTTAACAGATACCATCAACTCATCAATAGCTCACCAAGTTGGTGGGATGCGGTTGCACCCGGCGGTTGAACTACAATAGAGCTTGCTAATTGTTGTGAATGGCGTCTACGCACGGGAGCATTCTTATGAATCTTCACCTTTCTCAGTCTGATGGCTTTTTGCGTGTGGCGGCGGCGTCGCCGCGGATTCGCGTGGCCGATGTCGAGGGCAATGCCGAGGTTGCGCTGGCGGCTGTTCGCGAGGCTGCTGAGCGCGGCGTTCGTGCGTTGGTGCTGCCCGAGCTTAACCTGTGCGGCTATACCGCGGCCGATTTGTTCCATAACCGCACGCTGCTTCATGCCTGCGAGGCTGCTCTGGTGCATATCCTCGACGAGACTCGTGAGCTGCCGATTGTCTTTACTGTCGGTCTTCCCGTTACAGTTGCCGAGAATATCTACAACTGCGCCGCCGTGTGCTGCGCGGGCGAGCTTTTGGGTCTCACGGCCAAGAAGTATCTGCCCAACTATGGCGAGTTCTATGAGCGCCGTTGGTTTGCTCCGGCGCCTGCGGATCCCGTGTGGGTTGAATTTGCCGGTCAGGGTCCGGTCCCGCTGGGTTCGGGGCTTGTCTACCGTTGCTGTGATGAGGGCGCCGAGGACCTGGTGCTGGGCGTTGAGGTCTGTGAGGACCTGTGGGTGCCGGCGCCCCCTTCGACCGAGATGGCGCTTGCCGGTGCGACGGTGATTCTCAACCCGTCGGCCTCGGACGAGATTATCGGTAAGGCAGACTATCGCCGCAGCCTTATCTCTAACCAAAGCGCGCGCCTGTACTGTGCCTATGCCTACGCGGACGCGAGCGAGGGCGAGTCCACGACCGATATGGTCTTTGCGGGCGAGAACCTTATCTACGAAAACGGCTCCAAGCTCGCCGCGACCAAGCTGCTTACCTGCGACATGGCCATCGCCGATGTTGATCTTGACCGCCTGGTTGCCGAGCGCCGCCGCTCGACGACGTGGGCGCGCGCGGACGATGCGCCGGAGGCCACGACCGTTGAGTTTTCTTTTGAGGGAACGCTCTCCGAGGCTCCCGTCCTGCGCGACGCCTGCGACATCGACCGCGTTTTCCCCCGCGCGCCCTTTGTTCCGGCCGACCATGGTGACCTGGCCGAGCGTTGCGAGACCATCCTCGACCTGCAGACCGCGGGCCTCAAGACCCGTCTTGCCCATACGGGTACCAAGGCGGCTGTCATCGGTCTTTCAGGCGGCCTGGACTCCACGTTGGCGCTGCTTGTGACCGTGCGTGCCTTCGATGCACTGGGGCTGCCGCACACGGGCATCACTGCCGTGTCCATGCCCGGCTTTGGCACGACGCATCGCACCAAGTCGAATGCCGAGTCGCTTGCCCGCGACCTGGGTGTGAGCTTCCGCGAGGTTTCGATTCACGCGGCCGTGGAGCAGCACTTTAAGGATATCGAGCATGACCCTGCTGTGCAGGACGTGACCTACGAGAACAGTCAGGCCCGCGAGCGCACGCAGATTCTGATGGATCTGGCCAACCAGGCTGGCGGTTTTGTCATCGGCACGGGCGACCTGTCGGAGCTGGCGCTCGGCTGGGCTACCTATAACGGCGACCACATGAGCATGTACGCCGTCAACGCGAGCGTGCCCAAGACGCTTGTGCGCCATCTGGTGCGCTATGCGGCTGATGTCTTTGGCGGGCGTATTGCCGAGGTCTTGCTCGATATCCTCGATACGCCGGTGTCCCCCGAGCTTCTGCCGCCCACGGGCGACGGCGAGATTGCGCAGAAGACCGAGGATTTGGTGGGCCCGTACGAGCTGCACGATTACTTCCTCTACTACCTGCTGCGTTTTGGCTTTGAGCCGGGCAAGATCTACCGCATGGCGCTCAAGAGCTTCGAGGGCGTCTACGACGTCAAGACCATTCACACGTGGCTACGCACGTTCTACCGTCGCTTCTTTGCCCAGCAGTTTAAGCGCAGCTGCCTGCCCGATGGCCCCAAGGTGGGCTCGGTCACGCTCAGCCCGCGCGGCGATTGGCGCATGCCGAGTGACGCCAGCTCGCGCCTGTGGCTCGCCCAGATCGACGCGCTCAATGCAATTGACTAAGGTTGGCTAAATTGAACCAATGCGGGGTTTGTAAGCGTTACACTTTTGCAATCTGATGGCCCGTATCGCGCGGCGCTCTTGTCGGAGCGCCGCGTTTTTCATATCGAAAGGTGGCACCATGCAGGCATCGCAGCGTCTCGATCGCTTTGGCGCGGAGGTCTTCGCCTCGCTCAACAACAAGCTTCTCGCGCTGAAGGCTCAGGGCAAGACCATTTACAACATGAGCGTGGGCACGCCCGACTTTAAGCCGTACGACCATGTGGTCGAGGCGCTGACCCAGGCCGCCCAGGACCCCGAGATGTGGAAATATGCCCTGCGCGATCTGCCCGAACTCAAGCAAGCCGTGTGCGATTACTATGAGCGTCGCTTTGGTGTCTCCGGCATTACGCCGTCTATGGTGCAGTCGTGCAACGGCACGCAGGAGGGCGTGGGCCATTTGGGCCTGGCCCTGCTCGATCCGGGTGACACCATTTTGGTTCCCGATCCGTGCTACCCGGTCTTTGAGGCGGGCGCCAAGATCGCCGACGCCAAGCTCGAGTACTACCCGTTGGTCGCCGAGCATAATTACCTGCCCTATGTGGCGGGTATCGATCCCGAGGTGGCCGATCGTGCCAAGTATATGATCGTGTCGCTGCCCGCAAACCCGGACGGCTCGGTGGGCACGCCCGAGGTCTACGAGGAGATCATCGCTTTCGCCCGCGAGCACGACCTGCTCATCGTCCATGACAACGCGTACTCCGACATCGTGTTCGACGGCGAGCCGGGCGGCAGCTTCTTGCAGTATCCCGGTGCGCTTGAGGTGGGCGTGGAGTTCTTCTCGCTTTCCAAGTCGTTTAACGTCACCGGTGCGCGTATCGGCTTTTTGGTCGGCCGCGAGGATGTGGTCTCTGCCTTTGCCAAGCTGCGCGGCCAGATCGACTTTGGCATGTTCTTCCCGATCCAGAAGGCTGCTATCGCCTGCCTGAACGGTCCGCGCGATGAGGTTGAGGCGCAGCGTCTGAAGTACCAGGAGCGCCGCGATGCCCTGTGCGACGGTCTTGAGGGCCTGGGCTGGGAGCGTCCCAACGCGCATGGCTCCATGTTTGTGTGGGCCAAGCTTCCCGGTGGCCGCACCGATTCCATGGCGTTTTGCGAGGAGCTCATGGAGAAGGCCGGCGTTGTGGTGACGCCGGGCGCGAGCTTTGGTCCTTCGGGCGAGGGGCACGTGCGCATGGCGCTGGTCCTGCCACCCGACCAGATTGCTTTGGCTGTCGAGGCCATTCGCGAGGCGGGCCTGTATTAGAAAGGTATTTCGGCTCGTCAATAGTTCGAAACCGATTTCGTGCAGTTATTTTACGAATTCTGCAAACAATTTCGGTAAACGGTCGATTTTTGGCTGCGAATAGGAGCATAATCAAAGTCCCGATTGGATGTATTGGGATTACGGCAAGCCGCTCGGGTCGTTCCCGGGCGGCTTGTTTGTGGAGAGAGATGGGAGTTTCTAATGGTTAACGAGAAGAAGGTCGCTATTGTCGGCTGTGGTTTCGTTGGTTCGTCTTCGGCGTTCGCGCTGATGCAGAGTGGTCTGTTCTCCGAGATGGTCCTCATCGACGTGGACAAGAACCGCGCCGAGGGTGAGGCCCTGGATATCGCGCACGGCATGACGTTTGCCGAGCCGATGAAGATCTATGCCGGCGATTATTCCGATGTCGCCGACGCCGCCATGATCGTCGTCACCGCTGGTGCTGCCCAGAAGCCCGGTGAGACCCGCCTGGACCTGGTCAACAAGAACGTCAACATCTTTAAGTCCATTATCCCCGAGATTAAGAAGTCCGGCTTCGACGGCATTCTGCTCATCGTCTCCAACCCGGTCGATGTTCTGACCTACGCCGCCATCAAGATGTCCGGCCTGCCCGAGGGCCACGTCATCGGTTCCGGCACCGTGCTCGACACCGGCCGTCTGCAGCAGATGCTTGGTGCCCACGTTGAGGTTGACCCGCGCGATGTCCAGGCCTATGTCATGGGTGAGCACGGTGACTCCGAGTTTGTCGCTTGGTCCAGCGCTCAGGTTGCCGGCGTTCCGCTGAACACCTTCTGCGAGCTTCACGGTCATCTGGAGCATGAGGCTGCCGAGAAGCGCATCGCCGAGGACGTCAAGAACTCCGCCTACACCATCATCGAGAAGAAGCACGCCACCTACTACGGCGTCGCCATGGCCGTCAAGCGCATCTGCACCGCTGTTATGCGTGACGAGCAGACCGTGCTGCCGGTTTCCTCGCTCATGGTGGGCGAGTACGGCCTGTCCGATCTTGCCATCTCCATGCCGACCGTCGTTGGCCGCGATGGCGTTGTCTGCCGCGTCCCCGTGCCGCTGAACGATGACGAGCAGCATGAGCTTACCGCCTCCGCCAAGGCCCTCAAGGACATCATCGACAGCGTCGACTTCTCCTGCTAAATCAAGCTCGCTAGAGCGAAAAGCTACAATGAAGGCGTCCGAGCCCACACGGCCCGGGCGCCTTTTTGGTGCAAAGTAACCTGACCCCAATGCACCATAGTTGATGGGAGGGCCATGTCGGATTCGCCTAATTTTTTGACCTATGCCCAGACGGCGTTTGACCCGTTTGAGGAACGGCCGTTCTGCGCGGTGGATAGCCTGGTCTTTGCGTGGTTGTCCTATTTGCGTTTGCCGGGTGTTATGGCGGAGCTGACGAACTGGCAGGGCCTAGACGTACGCGAGCTGCTTCGTGCCGAGTGCTACCGGGACATGATTGGCGATCTGTGGGATCCAGAGGGGAGCAGGGCCTTGTTGGAGGCCGTGGCAGCAAGCCCTCGCTACCGTGGCGTGCACGTTTGCGGCTATCGTGCCGTGAGCGATGTGGTGGCGACAGAGCAGTTTGCAGCCATGGCGTTCCGGTTTCCGGCGGGGTTTAGCTATCTTTCCTTCCGGGGGACCGACAGCACGATTGTGGGCTGGAAAGAGGACTTCAACATGGCGTTCCGGTGTCCCGTGCCCTCCCAGGAATCTGCGGCGCGCTATGTGGACGAGGCGGCGGATGCGATTGACGGGGCGCTTTTGTGCGGAGGTCATTCCAAGGGTGGAAACCTTGCGGTGTACGGTGCGGCGATGTGCTCCGATGTCGCCCGTGATCGAATCGAACGGGTGTATTCCCATGATGGTCCGGGCTTCGTCGAGGAGTTTCTGAACGGCAACGCCTTTGCCGATCTTTCCGGTCGAATCGACAAGACGCTACCTCGGTCGTCGATCTTCGGCATGATGTTCGAGACACAGGAGGACTATGCCATCGTTGAGAGCACCGAGTTCAGCCTGCTGCAGCATAATCCCTTTAGCTGGGTGGTTGATGATCGCGACTTCGTGTACTGTGAGCGCCTGTCCGCCGGTGCTCGATACGTTGATGGCTCCATTCGCGAGATGCTGCTTGCAGTGTCACCTAGCGAGCGCGAGCGTTTTGTAGATGCGTTGTTCTCCGTGTTTGAGGCTACGGGTGCTGAGCGGTTTGCGGATATCGCCGGGAATCTGCGCGAGAGCCTGCCCGTGATGCTCCAGGCCGCGCAAGGCTTTGACGAGGATACGCGACGCTTTGTCTCGCAGACCATCGTGGCAATCCTTAAATGCGCGCTGCTGCCCAAACGACCCCAGATCGACATGCCCGCTGCCGGCAAGAGTTTGGCAGAACAGCTCGAGGCTTGGCAGTCCGAGCTCCTGCGCTAGCCATTGGCGCAAAGCAACCTGTCCCCGATGCACCAAGCTTCGATGCGCCTGGGGCGGGCTCGACCGCTATACTGGTTCGTGCCGAAATCGATCTAGAACGGAATGCCGTATATGAAAATCAATCACGCGATTCTACATATCCTGGACTTTGACTCTGCCGTCAACGTCATGAGCCAGCGCGAGCTCGATATCGAGAGCCGTACCGTGCGCAACTTTGTGACCACGCATCTGCGCCGCGCACGCACTTCGGCCGACAATAAGCGCGCCACGTTTGCCGAGAACTCTGCGTTTGGCGGCGAGCTCAAGGGCTATTTCTTTGGCGAGCGCGAGTTCGTAGACCTGTCGCAGCAGATTGCGGAGTTCATTTCCTCCGAGCTTACCAAGGCCGAAAAAGCCGAGTCCACCGATGTGCTCGTGGCCGACTTTGACGACGACGAGGATGCCCGCTGGTTTGCCGTGATGCTGCTGGGCTCCAAACAGGCCTTTATGCACGAGGTGGGCCGCGAGGAGGGCGAGGTACGCAACGACATCGCGCGTCACTACGCCATTCTGCCGAACCCTTCGCAAAAGGTGCCGAGCTATGCCATCGTGCGCGCGAGCACCATGGAGATCGGCTATGTGGACAAGAAACGCAAGATTGCCGGCGAGGACCGTATGCTCATTCCCGACGGTCTGCTGCAGTGCGATACGGGCGTGTCGGGCAAGGAAGTTATCGACACCGTTACGCGTGTGGTCGAGGAGGTCGCCGAGGAGCACGGTGCCAATACGGCCGTAGCGCTCGCTAAGGTTAAGGCTGCCGTTGCCGAGAAGGTTGAGGATGACGAGGAACTGCCGCCCTGGGATATCGTCGATGAGGTCTTTGAGGACGAGCCGGTCATCAAGGAGAGCGTGCGTGCGGCGCTGACCGAAGAGAAGGTGCCCGAGCGTGTGCCCGTGGAGCGCAAGCAGGTCGAGCGTGCGGCCGTGCGCAACCACAAGATTCGTACCGATACGGGCATCGAGATCAGCTTTCCGGCCGAGATGGGCTCGAACTCCGAGTACATCGAGTTCGTCAACGAACCCAACGGCCTCATCTCCATCGAGCTCAAAAACATCGGCAGCATCGAGAATCGATAAGTTGCGTTACGCCTACAGCGGGAAAGCAAAGGCCGAAGCCCTTTGGGTCTTCGGCCTTTTTGCTTGGAGCTCAATTGAGTTGCAGACTGAGCATAAGTCAGCGAAAGCGCCCCTAAGCGAGTAAGGTGACGTGAAAGAGGAGGGAAGCGTACTTTGGTACGCGACCGACGATTGAACGTCAGATTGCCGCTTAGGGGCGCTTGCAGCGTCGGCTGGTTACGCGGTTTGGTAAAACCGCGTAACCCTACAGCTGGCGCAGGCCTTCCTCGAGGCCGGTCTTGCTGTCGGTCTTCTCGTCGCGCATCTTGATGACGCGGGCGGGGACACCGGCCACGACGGCGCCGGCGGGGACGTCCTCGACGCACACGGCGCCGGCGGCGACAACAGCGCCCTTGCCCACGCGCACGCCTTCCAGGACCACGGCGTTTGCGCCGATCATGACATCGTCCTCGATGATGACGGGCGTGGCGCTGGCGGGCTCCACGACGCCTGCCAACACGGTTCCAGCGCCGATGTGGCAGTTCTTGCCCACGGTGGCACGGCCGCCCAGCACGGCGCCCATGTCGATCATGGAGCCCTCACCGATGACGGAGCCGATATTGATGATGGCACCCATCATGATGACGGCGCGATTGCCGATCTCGACGCGGTCACGGATGATCGCGCCCGGCTCGATGCGGGCGTTGATGCCCTTGAGGTCGAGCATGGGCACGGCGGAGTTGCGGCAGTCGTTCTCCACGTCGTAGTAATCGATGGAATCGGCGTTGGCGTCGAGGATGGCCTTGAGCTCATCCCAGTCACCAAAGACGGTCTTGCCGCGACGGCCGCCGTAGACATGTGCGTCGCCCCAGGCAACCTTCATGCCGGGCTTCTCGCGCACGTACAGCTTGACGGGCGTTTTCTTGGGCGCGGTGGCGATGTAGTTGATAATCTCCTGTGCATCCATCTCGGCTGCATTGCTCATTTGCTGTCTCTCCTTTGCGTGGATACGGTTGATACCTGGTTAGGCAAACATGATCTGGTCGAACGTATAGAAGCCGTGCTCGCGGGTGACGAGCTTCTGCGCGGCTGCCAGGGCGCCGTTGACAAAGATCTGACGGCTCGTGGCGCGATGCGTGAGCGTGACCTCCTCGTCCTGGCCAAAGAAGCTCACCTCGTGCACGCCGGCGACGGTGCCGCCGCGCAGCGAGTGCATACCGATTTCCTTGGGGTCGCGCGCGCCGCACATGCCCTCGCGTCCGTAGACGGGGTGGTAGCCTGCCTCGGGCTCGGTTTCGACGACGGCATCGAGCAGTAACTTGGCAGTGCCGCTGGGGGCGTCGACCTTTTGGTTATGGTGCGTCTCGACGATTTCGCAGTCAAAGCCGGGCAGCTCGCGTGTGGCCTGTGCTACCAGATGACGCAGGGCTGCGATACCGATGGAGTAATTGCCAGAGTGCATGACGCGTGCGTTCTGACCCAGCTCGCGCAGGCGATCCATCTGTTCGGGGGTGTAGCCTGTAGTGCCCGAGACCAACGCCGCGCCTGTACGCTCGACATAGGCGACGACGGCATCGAAGGTCACGACGTTCGAGAAGTCGATGATGACGTCGGCTGCCGGGGCGCTCGCGAGCTCGGACAGGTCAAAACCGATCTGGGCGACGATGCCGAAAACAGGTTGTCCGGCGGCGTCGACAATGCCTTCGGCGGTAGAGCGGATGAGCGAGCCCATGCGGCCCGTTCCCATAATGACGGTCTTAATCAAACAGACCAGCTCCCTTCAGAGCATCGGTAAGTGCGGCTCGCGTATCGTCGGCCATGGGGCACAGCGGCATACGGTAGTTTGCCTCGATCATACCCATCTGAGCGAGCGCTTCCTTAACGGGGATGGGGTTGACCTCGCTAAAGAGGGCATTGATGAGCGGCTGGCCGGCGATCTGGATATCGCGGGCGCGCACTACGTCGCCGTCCAGATAGGCGCGGCACATGTCGTGCACGAGCTGCGGTTGAACATCGGCCCACACGCTGATGGTGCCCGAGGCGCCCAGGCTCATGAGCGGTACGGTAAGTGCGTCCTCGCCCGAGTACATGCGGAAGTCGTCGGACAGCAGGTGTGCGATCTTGGCGGCATAGGCGACGTTGCCCGAGGCTTCCTTAATGCCCATGATGTTGGGGTGCGCGGCCAAGCGCTCTACGTTGCGCTCGCTGATGCCGCAGCCGCAGCGGCCGGGGATGTTGTAGAGGATGCAAGGGATGTCCACGGCATCGGCGACGGTCTTAAAGTGCTGATAGATGCCCTCTTCATTGGACTTGTTGTAGTAGGGGGTAATGAGCAGCAGGCCGTCGGCGCCCAGGCCTTGGTAAGTGAGCGACTTGGTGAGCATGGTTTGCGTGGAGTTGGAGCCCGAGCCGGCAATGACGGGGACGCGGCCTGCAACATGCTTGACCACGGCGGCGACGACGGAGTTGTCTTCGTCGTCGGTCATCGTGGCGCTCTCGCCGGTGGTGCCCAGGGTGAGGATGGCGTCGGTGCCATTTTGCAAGTGGAAATCGATAAGGCGCTCGAGCGCGTCAAAGTCGACGCTGCCGTCCTTTTTAAACGGCGTGACGAGGGCGACGATCGAGCCCTCGAGGTTGCGGATATCCATGTTCTTCTCCTTCGCTTCCGCGATCTGGATGCGCTTATTCCATTGGGCGGCGACGGCCAAACGCTCGTCCTGAGCGCGACGGCGAGCACTTTCGGCGCGCGATTTGGCCAGCAGCTCACGGCCGCACGGCAGCACGTCGAGTGTGGCAAAATAATCGCCCGGGCGCTCGGCGCGGCGGATGAGGTCGGCCGAGCCGTCGGGGCGCAGCAGCACCTCGGCGGAGCGTAACCGTCCGTTGTAGTTGTAGCCCATGGAGTAACCATGTGCGCCGGTATCGTGAATCACGAGCACATCACCCATGTCGATCCGCGGTAGCTCGCGGTCGATGGCGAACTTGTCGTTGTTCTCGCACAGATTGCCCGTAATGTCGTACGTGTTTGTGACAGGCGCCGCGGTCTTGTCGGAGCCACCCGGCTGGCCCATCACCGTAATGTGGTGGTAGGCGCCATACATGGCAGGGCGAATCAGGTCGACGGCGCTTGCGTCGACACCGATATAGTCCTTGTAGATTTGCTTCTCGTGGATGGCCTTGGTGACCAGGCAGCCGTAGGGGCCCATCATAAAGCGGCCCATCTCGGTGCAGATGGCCACATCGCCCATGCCGGCGGGAACCAGGATCTCGTCGTATGCCGTGTGCACTCCCTCGCCGATGGCGTGAATGTCGTTGGCCTGCTGCTCGGGCAGGTAGGGGATGCCGACGCCGCCGGACAGATTGATAAAGGCGACATGTGCACCGGTCTCGCGCTCCAGGCGCACGGCAAGCTCAAAGAGGATGCGCGCAAGCTTGGGGTAGTAGTCGTTGGTGACGGTGTTGCTGGCAAGGAATGCGTGGATACCAAAGTCCTCGGCACCCTTGGCCTTGAGCATGCGGAAGGCCTCGAAGAGCTGCTCGGTGGTCATGCCGTATTTGGAGTCGCCGGGGTTATCCATGATGCCGTTGGAGAGCTGGAACAAGCCGCCCGGATTAAAGCGGCAGCTGACCGTCTTGGGGATGGGCCCCGCAACGTGCTCAAAGAACTCGATGTGGCTGATGTCGTCAAAGTTGACGATGGCGCCCAGCTTGTCGGCGAGCTCAAAGTCCGCTGCCGGCGTGTCGTTGGACGAGAACATGATGTCGTGTCCCGTGATACCCAGCGAGCGGGCGATCATGAGCTCGGTATAGCTCGAGCAATCGCAGCCGCAGCCGTATTCATTGAGAATGGAGATGAGCGCCGGGTTGGGATTGGCCTTGACGGCAAAGTATTCCTTAAAGCCCGGGTTCCATGCGAAGGCGTCGCGCACCTCTTGCATGTTGCGGCGGATGCCCGCCTCGTCGTATAGATGAAACGGTGCGGGGAACTGCTCGACGATATGCTCGAGCGTCTCCTTGTCCACAAACGGCTGCTTGGCCGCATACGCTTCGTTGGGGGTCAATGCCATGTCCCGTAAACCTCGCTATCCAGACGGCGCCATCTGCGCATCGAATCCGCATAGCGTGGACCCAATGTCCGGATAGCGCTCCCGCATTGCTGCAGACAGTCCTGCGGGTGTTTCCCGCAGGCCCACCAGGTTGTTCGTGCCCAAAAAACCCAGTTCGGCGGGTTTCGCCTCCCCACGGGGTCAAAGCCTGCCGGCTCACCCGCGGTTCTTCGTGCCCGCGCCTCTATCAAGTGGTAACGACCCTACCACGTTGCACTTTACCAAACAAGAGTATTCGTATATAACGTTTAAAAAATGCAGGGATATGCTGGAAACATGTGCGCCACAATCCTGTATCACAATAAGTTGCAACAGATGTGCCTCACGAAGGGATCCTCTATGACCGGGCTCCAAGAACTCCGTCGCTATCGCCGCGATCTCCATCGCATTCCAGAGCTCGATTTCGATCTTCCGCAGACGATCGCCTATATCGAGGGCGTGTTGGCGCCGCTCGCTTGCGAGGTGACCCATCCGTGCCCCAGCTGCGTCTGCGCTTTCTTCGACGCTGGCGTTGGTGCCGCGCATGCCACGGCGATTCGCGCCGATATGGATGCGCTGCCCATTGCCGAGACAACGGGGGCAGCGTTCGCTTCGACCCATCCCGGCAAGATGCATGCTTGCGGCCACGATGGACACATGGCCATGGCACTTGCCGCCGCGACGTATGTCGACCGTACAATTCGCGAGCAGCCGGGCGCCATTAAGCGCAATGTGCTCTTTGTGTTCCAGCCGGCCGAGGAAACGACCGGTGGTGCCAAGACGGTGTGCGAGAGCGGCGTGTTCGAGCGCTACGGGGCGGATCGCATCTTCGGCTTCCACGTGTGGCCCGATCTACCCGCCGGCACGTTGGCGAGCTGCTCCGGTCCGTTGCTGGCGCGTTCGAGTGAGACACACATTCATATTCACGGGACGAGCATCCATATCGCTAAGACCTATGGCGTTCCGGTCGAGGAGTCGCACGATGCGGCGCTGGCGGCCGCCAAGTTCTTGGTTGCCGAGCGTGAGCTGATGGACGAGCTGGGCACCGACGAGCCCTGTATCGGTAAGTTTGGTCTGCTGCAGGCCGGTACGGTTTGCAATGCGGTGGCGGGGGAGGCCCATGTTGCCGGCAGCCTACGTGTGTTTACGGACGACATGTTCGACCGCGCGCGCGAGGGCGTGCGCCGCGTTTTGGACGATGCCTGCGCCGCAACGGGCTGCACATATGACCTCGATTTTGCCGAGGGCTATCCGCCGGTCGATAACGACCCTGAGCTGTTCGCCCACATTGCGCCTGCCTTGTCCGAGCTGCAACTTGTGGACGAGCCGTTGCTAATCGCCGAGGACTTTGCTTTCTATCAGCGCCATCTGCCGGGCGTGTTCTTCTTGCTGGGCACGGGTATGCCAGGGGGACAAGAAAACCCGATCGACGCTGATGGCTGTCCAGCCTATGCCACAAGCGCTCTGCATACCGATAGTATGCTCTTCGACGAGGAAATCCTACTCAAGGGCCTCGATGTCTACAAACGATTGCTTGGCTTGGAGTGACGATGGAACGACGCCGACAGTCTGCCGTATATAGCCCGGGTGGATGCGGGTGCGGTTTGCTGCTGCTTCCGGTCATCGCTGTGAGCATTGGCGTGATGTTTGTGCTTGCTGGGCTGGCTGCGGCGGCACTCGTACTGTTTATCACTGCCATCGGCGTGACGATTTGGCTTTATCGCAGTCGTGGGCAGCGCCGCGCCGACGGTAAGGCCAATGTTGGATGGACCATCTTTTTAGTCGTCGCCTACCTATTGAGCATCAGCTACCTGGTGTTCTTTGTTCTAATGATGATCAGTGCCTTTACCGGGAAATCCGTCATGGTGGGTTGATCGCTGCTGGCAGACGGTCGCGCAAAGTGCGTTTGCTCGGCGTTTAGATAACTGCATTGGCCGTTTAGCGCAACCTTAGCTCTCAGCTAATGAATTCAAGTTCAATCCTTCCTACGATGTGCTGTGTGCCGGCACGGTAGCCGGATCGTAGGAAGGATGAATAATGGCAAAAGAGGGAAAGAAGCCGATCGGCAAGATTGTCCTAGGCATCATCGTGGTGCTGGTTATCGTCGGTGCCGTGGGCTCTATGGGCGGCAACTCAACCGATTCGTCTGCGAGCGATTCGGCAAAACCTGCCGAGACGACACAGCAGGCTGAGGAGCAAAAAGAACCGCAAGAACCGTATACCATTGCTGACGAGGCTGAAGACACTTCCAATCAGTTTACCTATAAGATCACGGGCACGCTGACCAATAACACGGACAAGGAAAAGAGCTACATTCAGATTGAATATGTTCTGTATGATGCCGATGGCAACCAGGTTGGAACGGCTCTTGCAAACACCAATCATCTGAAGGCGGGCGGCTCCTGGAAGTTCGAGGCGCTGGGTACGGTGTCTCCCGACCAGGTTGCTAGCTGGGAGCGTTCGGACGTAAGCGGTTTCTAGCATGTTGCATGCACTGGGGAGGTGAAGTCGTATGCCCGATAAAAAGCTGACCGAGGAGTTGCTCAATGAGCTTCTTGATGCGCCGAACATCGATGGCTATATCAGGGAGCACGACTTTGCCGCCCCGTCGCTTTCGGACTACCTGAAGCAGCTACTGCAGGAAAAGGGCTTGGAGCGCTCGCGCGTGGTTCGTATGGCCGATCTCAATGAGACCTTTGGCTATCAGATCTTTACCGGTGCGCGTCATCCGAGTCGCAATAAGGTGCTGCAGATTGCCTTTGCGATGGCGCTGACGCTCAAAGAGACCAACCGTGCGCTGACTGCTGCCGGGGTAAGCGTTCTTAACTGCAAGGACCGCCGCGATGCGATTATCATCTTTTGTATCGATCGCGGGTGCAGCCTCCAAAAGGTTAACGAGGAGCTGTATCGCTTTGGCGAGGAGACGGTGAGTTAGCGGCTGATATCTGAGCTGGCGGAGCTGCCGAACAACGATGCAAACGAACGGGGCGCGGATGCCATGGGGTGTCTGCGCCCTGCGCTATGATGGAGGCTATGGATAATCAGACCCCAACATATTCCGATGATGAGCTGACTGCAGCGCTTGCCGAGCACCTGGCGTCGCTCGATCGCGACGACAGCTATCGCGTGGAGCGTGTACTTAAGCGCTCGTCCGTTGAAACAACCGAGCTTGTGTACTTTGAAGGAACCGGCGGTGGTTCGCTCGGCCCCTTTGTCCGTAAACGCATCGATGCTTCGGCTCAAATCGGCGGGGCATACGAGCGTCTGTTTGCCGCTCAGCGGGCAGGTAGGCGTTTTGAGCACCTGCCCAGAATCGTCGATTGTCGTCGTGCGGGCGACGAGCTCAACGTGGTTATGGAATACATCGAAGGGGAGACGCTCGGGGCGCTGGTGGACCGTCTGGGAGCCACCCCCGATTATGCACGTGAATTGTATCCTGCCCTATGCGATGCCGTGGGCGAGCTCCACGCCGGTTTTGCAATGGCGGGGGAGACGTCGGCGCCGGTGATCCATCGCGACCTCAAACCGTCGAATATCATCGTGACGGGTGCCAACTATACGTCTGATGACGGCCTGACGTTTTCGTCGCTGGTGATTATCGACTTGGGGATCGCGCGCGTATGGCGCGATGGCGCCGATGCCGACACCGTCAAGTTTGGCACGCGACCCTATGCGCCGCCCGAGCAGTATGGGTTTGGGCAGACGAGTGTGCGCAGCGACGTCTACGCACTTGGCGCCCTGTTGTTCTTCTGCTTGACGGGAGTCGACCCTAAACCAGGGCTCGACATGCGCGAGCAATGCGAGGCGCGTGGCATTCCCACTCCACTTGCCGATGCCGTCTGCATGTCGATGGCGCTCGACCCGGCCAAGCGTTTTGCGAGTGCGGAGGCATTGGGACGGGCGACGCGCGCGGCATACGACCTGAGTCGCCCCGTGCGGCCCCCTGCGCCTGCGCCTGTCCGTAATCCGGCATCGGAGACGGAGCTGACGCCCCAAGGGCTCCAGAACCCCGCAGGGCTTCCTAGGCCTGCCGCCTCCGCTGCATGCGGTCTGCTCTCTCGCGTTCCGGAGTCTCTGGGGCGCATTTGGAATACGCTTGTCTGCTTCTCCCTACTTGTGTTCTTTGCCGGAAGTCACTTTGCCGTCTTTCACCCCACGGGAGCAAACCAAAGCTACCCGACGTGGTTTCTCATAATCGAGTATTTTTTCTTTGTCGATGGCCTTATGGTGCTTATGCATTTTGCGCTGCTCGATAAGCGCCGTCTTCGTCGGCGATTCGCACTGCTCGACAGCTATCGCGGCAAGAAACTCGCGAAACTCTGGCTCAAGGCATTGGGTGTGCTGCTCCTATGCATGATCGTCATAGTCGCGGTTGCCAATGCGACCGGCGTCGTCGATACCTCCGCTACCTAAAAGAAAAGGGCCCCATTGGGGCCCTTTGCAGTTGCACTTAGATGCGGTTCATCTGAGCGGCGACTTTGTTGTACCAGTCCTGCCACGTGGGCGGGCAGTACTTTTTGGCCGCTGCCGGGGTAAGGGTGGAGCCGTAGTTGGCGCCCAGATAGGCAACGTGAGCGGAGATGCCCTCGCTCCAGCTGCCAAAGCTGCGCCAACCGCCGCCACGGGCACTCCAGCCCCAGGCGTTGTAAGAATTGGCGCAATAAGCACCCTTGGTGCTCTCGATGCAGGCGATGGCGGGGGACCAACGGGGGTCGACACCGGTATTCCAAGCGGCGACGGCAAAGTTATAGCCCTGGCCTGCCATGGGGGAACCGGCGAGATAATTGTCGATGCGGCTCGTCCACTCATTAATGAACGAATCGTAATCGGAGCTACCGGTATTGGCGTTGTTCACCGTGGTGTCGATGGTGGTGTTGGTGTTGGTGGCCTGGCTGCTGGAATTGCTGCCGCTTACGCCCTCGCCCGAGAGCTTCTCGGCGGCAGCGGCCTTATCGGCCTCAAGCTTGGCAAGCTCGGCGGCATTTTCCTGCTCGGCTTTTGCCTGTGCCTCGCTGCGGAGCTGCTGGGCCTGAGCCAACGCATCCTCGGCGTTTTTCTGCTCTGCCTCAAGCTGAGACTTGGCCTGCTGGAGCTCAGCCTTGTTCTGCTCGAGTTCGGTTTGCATGTTATTGAGCTGTTCGATCTCGTCGACGCTCGAGCTCGTGATCTGGTTGGTGTATTTGCAGGTCGTGATGAACTCACCCAGGCTCTGCGCGTTGACCAGGAAGCTCACGATGGGGTTGGTGCCCTTCTGATACTTGTACAAATCGCGCATGGCGGAGCTTGCCTTGGCCTGCTGCTCGGGAAGCTTAGCCTCGATTTCCTCGATGCTTGCCTCATTGGAGTCAATCTGCTTTTGCAGGTCATCGAGTTTGGTGCGGGCGTCGTTGTAGGCGCTCGTGGCGGCTTCGATCTTCTGCTGGGCTGCGGAAAGCTGGTCCTGCGTTGCCTGCGAGGCGGCATACGCCGCAACGGGGGAGAGCATCGGCGTGGCCGTCAGCGCAACGGCGAGCGCGGCGCTCGTGATGATACGAGCCGGCTTCGACGCAATGAGCGCTGCGGCGCGATGATTCGAATGCTGCATCCAGTCCCTCTGCAATCAATCGTAGGTTATGGTTCGAACGGTATTCTACTACTGCTTTCGACCTCAACTTGAACCTTAAAGGTTCCAAAGGGTCAAGTTGAACTTGAGGCTTTGGCTTTGACCTGCAGTTATGATGAATTGTTGAGAAACCATAGAGTTCAACTTTAACGTTACAGAGCCCTGTTTGAGAGGTGTTTTGGGCTGTAAAAGCTATCTCAACGTGGGGTTTTACAACTACAGCGTGCCTTTCTGGCGAGCCCGCTCAATCTCTTCGAGGGCCTCGGCAGGGGTGAACGAGCAGGTGCCGTCGCCGAGCTTGACCACCTGGATGTCGTCGCCGATATGGACCTCTCCGCCCTTTAGTACCACGCCAAAAACGCCCTCGTGGGGAAAGATGCAGTCGCCGGCGAGATAGTAGATGGCACAGCGTGTGTGGCAGACCTTGCCGATTTGGCTGATTTCGACAAGCACCTCGCTGCCAAGCTTGAGCTGCGTGCCCAAGGGGAGCGAGAGTAGATTGATGCCTTGCGTGGTGAAATTCTCCCCAAAGTCACCCTGGCGCACATCGAGTCCGCGGGCCTGCGCCGTCTGGATGGACTCTGCGGCCAAAAAGGAAACCTGACGGTGCCAATGCCCGGCGTGTGCGTCGGAGGCGAGGCCAAATTGCTCTATAACGGTGTCGTGTCCATCCGCGACGGGCGACTTGCGTGTGCCCTTGCGCGCCGACGTGTTGATCGAGACGATGCGGGCGGGCCTGTCGTAGGCATCGTTTGCTGTGCGTAGGGGAACGGCCGTTTGTGCGCGTTCCGCCAGCTCGCGCTTCGCGGCATTGAGGATAGGATTATCGGTCGGATGGTCTTGGGGCACGTGCGCGCCTTTCGTTTGAGGATGTCAATACGCTGAATCCTACAACAATGGTAGGTTCATTGCCCATTGTCATACAACGGTGAGCGCCGTCTTCGTGCTGGACGATTACGTCGATTGCCATAGATACGGTGGAGCTTTGGGCGCCGGCGGCTTGGCACGCTAGAATAAATCAGTTGCGCAAAGACCGCCCGTTGTGTGGGCAGTTCGTGATAGGAAGTTTCCATGGCATTGCAGTTTACAGAGCGCGAGTTCATTCCCGTGCTGCTCGGTGGCGACATCAACGCCTATTCGGTGGCGCGCGCCTTCTACGAGGAGTACCAGGTCAAGAGCCTGGTCTTTGGCAAGTACCAGACGGGTCCCGCGTACCGCAGCCAGATTATCGACTACACGCCCAACGTGGATATCGATACCATGCCCGTGATGCTCAGGACCGTCAACGGCATTGCCCAAGCGCATGCCGATAAGACGATTGTCCTTGTGGGCTGTGGCGATAACTATGTTGCCCTCGTGGCTCAGGCCAAGGATGCCCATGAGTTGGCGGATAACATCGTCGCGCCTTACGCTCCCTATAGCATGCTTGAGCAGTGTCAGAAGAAGGAGATCTTCTACGAGCTGTGCGAGAAGCATGGCGTGCCCTATCCGCATACCTTTACCTTCACCATGGCGATGCTGAACGCCCAAGGCGAGGCACCTGCCGAAGTGCTCGACCAGATCGATTTTCCCTACCCGATGATCCTGAAGCCTTCCGATGGCATCATGTGGTGGCAGCACGAGTTCGAGGGCCAGAAAAAGGCCTATGAGATTGCCGACCGTGCCGAGCTGGAACAGGTCATTCGCGACTCGTATGCCAGCGGCTACACCGACGACCTGATCTTGCAGGATCGCGTGCCCGGCAATGACGAGTACATGCGCGTGCTCACCAGTTATTCCGACCGCAACGGCAAGGTGCGCATGATGTGCCTGGGTCACGTGCTGCTCGAGGAGCATCAGCCTCACGGTGTCGGCAACCACGCCTGTATCATCACCGAGCCCAATGACGAGCTCATGGGCGGCGTGCGCAAGTTGCTCGAGGACCTTCACTTTGTGGGCTATTCCAACTTTGACGTTAAGTACGACGAGCGCGACGGCTCGTTTAAGTTCTTCGATTTCAACACGCGCCAGGGCCGCAGCAACTACTACGTCACTAACAGCGGCTTTAACGTTGCCAAGTATGTGGTGGACGAGTATGTGTTCAACCGCCCGTTTGAGCCGGAGTTTGTGACGGCGCAGGACGAGGCGCTGTGGATGGTCGTCCCCATGGGCGTCGTCGACAAGTACGTCAAGGATCCCGAGCTGCGCGCTAAGGTGCATCGCCTGGACAAGGAAGGCAAGGGCGCCGACCCTTCGTTTATGAAGGGCGACTTTGTCTTTAACCGCTGGCTGCGCATGTGGCACACCAAGCTGCGTCACTTTAAGCTGTTCAAGACGTATTACAAGTAGATGAGTGCGGCGCCCGTCCGGTTTACATCGGGCGGGCGCGGGTATGATACGCGCAATTGCGCAAGCGTCACCAAGGAGGCGGCGATGGAAAAGCTGGGAGTTATCGGCGGCATGGGCGCCGAGGCCACGTCGTATTACTACGACCAGGTGGTGCGCCACACGGCTGCTGCCTGCGATCAGGAACATATCGACATGGTGGTGCTCTCCAAGTCGACCATGCCCGACCGCACGCTGGCCATTAAGACCGGCGAGCATGCCAAGCTGCTGGCGACCATGAAAGAGTGTGCCCAGGCACTCGAGTCGCTGGGCTGCGCGCACATTGCCATTCCCTGCAACACGTCACACTACTTCTACGACCAGATCCAGTCGTTTACGAAGGTGCCGATTATTCACATGCCGCGTGAGTCGGTGCGCTATGCCCTTGCGGGTGCGGTGATGGGGGAGTGCGAGTTCGACCCCAACCTGAGTATGCCGGCCGAGCCGGTGCACAAGATTGGCATTATGGGCACCGACGGAACCGTGGACGCGGGCGTCTACGGCCGCGAATGCGAGGCTGCGGGTGTTGAGGTCGTCTATCCCAGCGAGAAACGTCAGAACGATGTGATGTCGCTTATCTACGATGATGTGAAGGCCGGACGTGAGCCCGATATGGATAAGTTCGACCGCGTGATGTGGGAGTTCGCCCGTAGCGGCTGCGACCGTGTCATTCTGGCCTGCACCGAGCTATCGGTGCTGCAGAAGTATCGAGAGATGCCCGAGATCACCCTCGATGCCATGGATGTCCTGGTGCGCGAATCCATCATCCGCAGCGGCGCCCCCTACCGCCTCTAGCTTCCGACCTGTCAAAAAGGGACAGGTTAATGTTGGTAGGTTTTATCTGGTGAAACAGTAAAGGCCTCGGCTCGTTTGGTGCGAGCCGAGGCCTTTTGCGTTGGGCGATTGCTGTCGGTGGCGAACTAGAACAGGAAGCCGATGGCGATGAGGGCGATGCTGACGATGAGCACGGCGATGTCCAGGCCCTTGATGGGGTAGCGCTTGTACGAGCTGACGCGTGTACGCAGATAGAAGCCGCGCTGTTCTGCCGCCAAGGCTGTGGCATCGGTCTTGCCCACGCTCGAGATGAGCAGTGGCACGCACAGTGGCAGCATGAGCTTAAGCTTCTTGATGGGGTTCTTGGTGTCGTACTCGACGCCGCGTGCGGTCTGCGCTTCCATGATGGCGTTCATCTCCTGACCAAACACCGGCACAAAGCGCAGCGCCGTGGTAAAGGTGAAGGCATAGCGATACGGTACGTGCAGCACCTCGACGCAGGCGTTGGCAAGGTCGTTGAGCTTGGTCACCATGAGCATGAGGATGAGTGGCAGCGCCACGCCCAGCAGGCGCAGACAGGCCTTCGATCCTGTGATGAGGCCCGTGTCGGTGATAAAGCCCCACACCACGTTGCCATCGCGCATAAAGGCTAGCTGGAGTACCAGCATGATAAGCGCGAGCGGAATCAGCAACTTGAGCAACGAGAACAGACGGTCGACGACGCCGGCATAGGCACCCAGCGCAAGGGTGAGTGCCAAAAAGCCCAGCAGCGCCACGTAGGTGTCGGACAAGAAGATGCCGACGATGATGGCGGCGGCGAGGCCCAGTTTGACGACGGGGTTCAGGCGATGCAGCAGCGTATCGCCCGGCATGTAGTCGATGACGTTAACCACGGCGGACCATCTCCTTGGTAATTCGAACGACATCGGTGACCTCGCTCACCTGCGCAAAAGCGGGCGAGACGGAAGATGCCAGACGGCGCGAGAGTTCAATAACCTGGGGAGGCTCCACGTAGGCACGCCGCATGAGATCGATGTTCGAGAATAGCTCGTGCGTGCGGCCGCGGTCGAGGATGTGACCGTCGGCCATTACTACGATACGCTCGGCAAAGTCGGAAACAACTTCCATATCGTGGCAGACCATGATAACGGCGCAGCCGCGCTCGGCCATGGTGCGCACCGTTTCCATGACGGTCATGCACTCGCGGTAATCAAGGCCGCTCGTGGGCTCGTCGAGCACGACGATCTTGGGCTCAACCACTACGACGGAGGCAAGCGCCACCATTTGTCGCTGGCCGCGCGAAAGTGAGAAAGGTGCCTCATCGGCAGGCAGGCCAAAGCGGTCGATAACGAGTTGAGCACGACGCAGAGCCTCGGCACGGTCGATGCCGGCAAGCTCCAGGCCAAAAGCGACCTCGTCGAGTACGGTATCCTTGCAGATCTGGCGGTCGGGGTTTTGGAAGAGCGTTGCGACTTCGCGGGCAATGCGGCTCGTGGGAACGGTTGCGGTATCCAGTCCCGTGACGCGCACGCTGCCCGAGGCGGGTTTAAGCAGGCCCGTGAGCAGCTTGGTGAGCGTGGTCTTGCCGGCACCGTTTTGGCCGACGATGCCCACGAGCTCGCCGGGATAGAGGGTCAGGTTGAGGTCGTGGACGGCGGCGCCGCCATTGGGATAGGCAAACTCAACATGGTCGAAGGTGAGCACGGGCTCGGCGTCCTTGGCATGAGGGCGCAACGACGGTGCATGCGGGGAGGCGGCGGGCGCCTGGGCTTTGCTGACCGCGCGTGCGGGGTCGACGATGCCCGAAATCAGGCGCTCGGCTTCATCGACATCCAAGCAAGGGGTACCGCTTAGCAGGCCATCGGCCTCGAGGCTATTGAAGATACGCGTGACGCGAGGGCAGTCGACGCCGACGGCACGGAGCTCGTCGGTATGCGCGAAGACCTCGTGTGGCTCGCCCTGCAGCGCGATTTCGCCATGGTTGAGCACGAGCACGCGGTTGCAGTACTCCGAGAGCAGGGCGACCTTTTGCTCAACGACGACGATGGTAATTCCAAGTGCGCGGTTTGCCTCACGCAGCGTCTCGAAGACCAACGTGGAGCTGGCGGGGTCGAGCGCCGCGGTGGGTTCGTCGAGCACGAGCACACGCGGACGCATGGCGAGGATGGCGGCGATGGCAACCTTTTGCTTTTGGCCGCCCGAAAGTGTGGCAATCTCGCGGTCACGCAGGTCGCTGATACCGACGGTCTTAAGCGTCTCGCTCACACGTTGCTCGATCTGGTCGTGGGGAACGCCAAAGTTCTCCAGGCCAAAAAGCATCTCGTCCTCGACGACCGAGGCGACCATTTGCGTGTCGATGTCTTGCAACACGCTGCCGACGATTTGCGACACATCGGTGAGCGAGGCTTCGCAGGTGTCGTGGCCGTCAACCATGACGGACCCAAAGAACGTGCCGGTGTAGTGGTGGGGCACGGCACCTGACAGGCAGGCGGCAAGCGTGGACTTGCCGGCGCCCGAGGGTCCGATGATGCCGATGAAATCTCCCTTGTTCACACTGAGCGAGATGTGGCTGAGCGCCCGCTCGGTTTGCGTGCCATAGGAGAACGAGACATCGTCGACGTTGATGATCGTTTCCATGGATACCTTTCATAGTCATTGGGGACAGTCTTAAATGACCAGTTGTTTAAGACCGTCCCAAAAAAGCTCGTTGTTTGGGACGGTCTTTGGTGGTGAAGCACGGAGACGGCTTTACGAGGGGCCCCAGGTTGGCGCGAAAGAGGGGCGAAGCGTACTTGGGTACGCGAGCGACGAATGAACGCCGAGATGGGGTGGCTCGTAAAGCCGAGCGGGTTAGTTGAGCTTCAGGGCCTTCTGGATGGGCAGGTAGAGGGCACCGACCAGAATGGCGTTAAAGACGGCGGTCATGGCGACGACGGGCAGCATGGCGGCGGCGAGCTCGCCGACCACGCCGAGCATGGCCATCTTGATGACCATGAAGATGACACCTGAGACAAAGGTGGTCAGGAAGGTTGCGACAATGGCGATGGCGGGCTTGACCTGACCGTTCTTGCCGGCGGCGTTGACGATGCCGGCCATGAGCATGGCGGCGATGCCCTCGGCGGCAAAATCGACGAACGGCGAAGTGGTGGTGATCTGGATCACGGCAGCCGAGATGAGGCCAATGACGAGCGCCTGGCCGATGTTGGGGCGAACGACCAGGATGGTGAGGCAGAAGGCCGAGATGATGAACTCGGGGCTGATCATGCCGCCCGAGATGCCTGAGATGGCCTTGCCGACGGTGAAGTTGAGGATGAAGCCGGCGGCGAGCAGGATGGCGAGCAGGACGAGGGCGCGGACATCGAGTTTGCCGCGGTCGGCGGTCTGGACGGTGCGGGGCTGGGTAGCGGTAGTGTTCTGAGTCATGGTGAAAAGCCTTTCGGAATGGGAGTGCAAGGGAAAAGCGGAGGCGCGTGATGCGAATGTGATCGGGCTCGAGATAGAAAAAGGCCCCCGGTCGAAACCGGAGGCCTTCCAATCACCTAGAGCGCAAAAACAGGCGTGAGGGACTCACTGTCGACCGATCGTATTCGCATCACGCCACCACCAGTTGTTGAGAGACTTCATCGTGTTCTTCATGTTGGTGGCTCCTTTCGTGATACCGTGGCACGGTCGCACCTAGTTGCTGTTGCGCTGCACTATAGCACAGCGAAGTGCGTGCGGGGAAATCTTTTTTGAAAAGATTTCAGGCGGGTTTCCCGCCGGTCAAAAGAGCGGGCTGGGCGGGCGAGGCTGCCATTGCTGCCTTGCCCGCCCAGCTAAGACGTTACTCCTTATTGCGACGGTAGAGGAAGTAACCGCCCGCGGAGATGACGGCAACGCCAGCGATGGCGAATGCGGCCACCATGCGGCCATCAAAACGATCGCCAGTGGTGGGCAGGCCGCCCTTGGTGTTCGTCTTGTTAGTGGTTACCGTGGTCGTGGTGTCGGACTTGCTAGGCTTCTCAGGCTTGGCGGCTGGCTGCTCGGGCTTAGCGGGCTGCTCGGGCTTAGCGGGCTGCTCGGGGGTACCGGGCTGCTCAGGAGTACCAGGCTGCTCGGGAGTGCCGGGCTGATCCGGGGTGACCGGATCGGTGGCAAGAGCATCCTTGGCGTAGGTGATGGACACCTTGAGGCCGTTGGTCTCGGTGTTCAGGTCGCTTGGGGTGAAGGGCTGGTCGAAGTTTTCGGCCTTCTGATAGGCGCGCATCTCCTGGAGCAGTGCCTTGCACTTCTTGTAGGTGTTCTCGGTAGCAGCCTTGCCGGCCTTGTTGGCCAGGGCAGTGCGGCCCTCGGTGGTCGTCTCGGCCAGCATGGCGGTGTCGACTTCCTTGTTCTGCTCGATGAGCTCGTTCTGGAGCGCATCGAGGTAGGTGCGGACGCTGGTGGCGAACTGTGCGCGGTTCGCGAAGCAAAGCGAGTTGATGTCCATCAGGACGTAGTTAATGGAGTTCTCGGGCTCCTCGTTGTTCACGATGTCCGTCTCGCTGCAGTGACCATAATCAACGGTCTGGTCGCTGAAGTAGGGGCTGACTTCGGTCATCAGAGCGGAGTATAGCGGGATAGCGACGGAGAACTCGGCGCAGGAGAGCATCTCCCACTGGATGGTTGCAACCTCGGGGTCATAGCCCTTTCGAATCTGGAAGAGGTTGGCCTCGGCGTTGCGGTCGGAACCGATGCTGCTGACACCGTCAGTATTGGCATTAAGGCCGGGGACTTTTTCACCGCGGTTGCCGAAGGCGCGAATCAGCTCAAACGTGTTCCAGTCGGACTTGCTGGGCTGGAAGAACAGCGGCTGCATCTCATGAACCATGGCACCGAGCGTGACGTCATTCTTGTCCTTGTCCTTGACGATCTCGTAGTCGGTGCCCTCGGTCAGCGGAGCCATAAAGTAGTCACGGCCCTGGATATAACGCGCCCAAGAGCCCATGCCCGTATTGTTGATAGATACACCGTAGGTCTGGGCAACATCGAACTGTCCGTCTTCAAAGTACTTGGCGAAGCCCTTCTCTTCGGGCATAGTCTTGATCCCCTCAGAGTGGAGGCAGTTCTCAGGATCGTCAAGATTGACCTGGAAATTGAGGTTACTAATGTTGGGGTTGACCGAAGCGACGTCGTCGGTCAGCTTCATAGCGATCCACTGGTGGCCGGAAAGCGCGGCGAACAGCCAAGTTTCGGTGTTGTCGGCGATGACAATCTGGTCGTTGGAGCAGACGCCCTGCTCGTCAATTAGACTGCCGATAAGCTCGACGCCCTCGCGGGCCGTTGCGCTCTCGCCCAAGATGACGCCCGCGTAGCTGTACTCGCCGATGCCGGTATTTTTGACCTCGGGATTTGCTTTGTGGGCATGCTCGGTCGTGGGATCCGCTGCCTTGGCATCGTCGTTGTAGGAGGTGCTCAGTGTTGCGGAGCAGGAGACGCCCTTCTCATTGATGCCGGCCTCGGAGTAGGCATCCCAGCGTCCGTCCCACTCAGCAGGATGGTCGCGCACGTAGCTGTAACGATACGTAGTCTTGGTCGAGGTGTAGGAGAATCCGGACTCGTTCGAGCTGTAGGTATGACCAGGGCCATAAGAGGGCTCGATGCCATAGTGTTTGAGGTAACGAGTGCCAATGTCCTCGGTGCGGCCATAGTACGTGTTACCGTCGGCCGTAAGGTTCTTGCCCATGTACATCTGCGTGCAGGCGAGCGCAGATGTCGGCATGGACATGATGGTTGCAGCTCCAAAGGCGAGGCCTATGCCAAGCTTTTTGAGCGCGTTGACGGGGTGAGTTTTCCTCATTTTCCCTCCCAGCGTGCGAAAGCCCTCCGTTGCCAGAGGGCTTCAGCCAATAAAGACACCCCATTAGCGTAACGAACTGGAAACAATATTCATCTATGAAAGAAACTTACTCGATAAGCGTAATGAAATATGCGATGAGCGGTTAATTGTACTCAGTTTATAGCTTTACTTTAATAAAGACGCCCTGTAATTACTGTAGTCGAATAAAGTAGCTGGGAATGCCCGAAATGAAAATCCCCTGCTGTTTGGCAAATGCATAAACGGCAGGGGAGACGATAATTGGATGAATATCATACCAATGTAGATTTACTTCTTTCGGCGGTGAATCACGTTGATGGCGTAACCGACGAGCATGGCCAAGACGATGACAATAAAGCCGATCAGGGGATTGTCGTTCATGGGGTCCTCCTATTTTCCGAGCGGTGAGAATTCGTCGACGATGAGGTCGAGGCATTGCGGAAGCGCGCGGGCACCAAAGACGCCCGAGTTGCTGGAGATGATCTCGCCATCGAACTGCATGCCCAGCGACGGCGTGCAGGTGATCTTGGCTTCCTTGGTCTGGATGATCTTGAACTGCGGACGGCCGAGCAACTTGCCGGCGGGGTCGAGCGCGGCGGTGATCACGGTCGGGAGCAGCTGGACGGTTTTTACGGGCTCGATGACCGCGATGTCGACCATGCCGTCGTTCATGCGGCAATCGGGGAACAGGTTGATGTCGTTTTGAATGACCGAGGTGTTGCCGGCCATGCAGCAGATGCCATCGAGCTCCTCGACAATGCCGTCATGCTCAATCGTAAAGTGCGCTACCGTAGGGTTGGGCGTGGCGAGCGCAGAGAGGAAGTAGGCGATCTCGCCGATGTCGTTTTTGGTGGGGGCGGCCTTCATCATGATCTCGGCGTCGAAGCCCGAGCCGGCGATGATGATAAAGCCGTGGCGCTTCTCGTTGCCGTCTTCGTCGAGCCAAAAGAGCTCGCCCATGTCTACTTTGACCGTGCGACCGGCGCGGCAAGCCTTGGCAAGCGCCGCCGCCTCGGGGGCATTGCCGATGTTGTTAAAGAACAGGCAGGCTGTGCCAGAGGGGAAAACGAGCGTGGGGACACCGCATCCGCGCATCTGGTCGAGCACGTTGGAGACAGTGCCATCACCGCCCGAAACGACCACGCGATCGAATTCGCGCACGTCCGCCACGGCATCCTCGGGTTCCATACCATCGCCGATAAAACGCATCACGACCTCGTCGCCGCCCTGCGCGAGGGCGTGCGTAAATGCGTAGATTTCATCTGAGCTGGGGCCCGATGCCGGGTTGTGGATGATAAGGCAGCGCATACTTACGTTCCCGTTCTGTGACTAACCGAGTATAGTTGTAAGGCAATGCCGATATCCTACCCGTGTTTTTCGGGCCTAACCTTATTCGATGGGTTGATATGTACATTTCCACACATCAGGCTCTACTCGACTTTTGCCAGCGCGCCCGTGAGTTCGACGCGATTGCCGTCGATACCGAGTTTTTGCGCGAGCGCACATTTCATCCGCGTCTGTGCTTGGTTCAGATTGCCACCCCTGCCGAGAGCGTTGCGGTCGATCCCCTGGTAATCGACGACCTATCGCCGCTGGCCGAGCTTATGGCCGACGAGAGCGTGATCAAGGTCTTCCACGCGTGCTCGCAGGATATGGAGGTCATGCTCCATACCGTGGGCGTGCTGCCGCGACCGATTTTCGATACGCAGGTCGCCGCCGCCTTTTTGGGCGAGCGCCAGCAGATTTCGTATGGCGCGCTTGTTCAGACGTTCTGCGGCGTATCGCTGCCCAAGACCGAGTCGCTGACCGACTGGTCGCGCCGCCCGCTGACCGATAAGCAGATTGAGTATGCGATCGATGACGTCAAGTATCTGATCGTCGCCTATACCGAGATGATGAGCCGCCTGCGCGAGCTGGGCCGCGTGGACTGGGTGCTCGACGAGCTGCACCCGCTGGCTGACGAGTCGCACTATCGCGCCGATCGCCACGAGGCGTTCCGCAAGGTCAAACGCATCAACTCGTGCAGTCGTCACCAGCTGGGTATCGCGCGCGAGCTCGCCGCCTGGCGTGAGGACCGCGCCGAGCGCCGCAACATCCCGCGCAAATGGGTCATGTCCGATGACACGCTGCTTGCGCTCGTTAAACGCAATCCCGTGCGCGTTGAGGAGTTCCGCAGCATTCGCGGTACCGATCAGTTGGGGGAGCGCGACGTGGACGGTGCGCTCATGGCCATCAAGCGCGGCGCAAGCTGCCCGCACGATCGCCTGCCGCTCATGGTGCGCGGGCATCGCCAGATCTCTCCGGAGTTGGAGAGCGTGACGGACCTGATGTATGCGCTCATTCGCCTAGTTGCCGAGCGCTCGGGAGTGGCGACCTCGGTCATTGCCTCGCGCGATGACCTGGCCGACTACATTGAGCATCCCGAGCAGAGCCCCTTGCGCGAAGGCTGGCGCTTTGAGCTTGTGGGCTCGCGCCTGGATGATCTGCTCTCGGGCAACATGGGGTTGACGGTCAAAGATGGCAAAATTGAATTGCTGTAAGGAAGCCTAGCCGCTTGAGTGGGTAGAATGCCTCCAACGTGTAACTCGATTCGGAGGAATTCGCATGCCTTATTACTATGGATACGGCTTTGGCATCGACCCGCTGTACCTGCTGGTTGTTCTTGTTTGTACAGTGCTTGGCCTTGCTGCGCAGAGCTATATCAACTCGACGTACAAAACCTGGTCCAAGGTTCGCTCGGACGGCGACACGGGCGCCACGGTCGCTCGCCGCATGCTCGACGCCAACGGCTGCAACGCCGTGGGTATCAAGGGTGTCGCCGGCGAGCTCACCGACCATTACAACCCGCAGGACAATAACCTGTATCTCTCGGATGCCAACCGTTCGGGCGGGTCGGTCGCAAGCGTTGCCGTCGCCTGCCACGAGGCGGGCCATGCCGCCCAGCGTCAAAGCGGTTACGCCATGATGAAGGTTCGCACCGCCCTCGTGCCGGTCGTCAACTTTACCCAGAACACCTGGACCATCGTGTTGCTCTTGGGCCTGTTTATGAACATCGCGGGACTCACGACCCTCGCACTGATCTTCTTCTCGTTTAGCGTGCTGTTCCAACTGGTTACGCTGCCGGTTGAGATTGATGCTAGTCGGCGTGCCGTGGCGTATATTGAGCAGTCGGGTATGAGCTCCAAGCAGGTCAACGGTGCCAAGAAGGTGCTGACGGCCGCCGCGCTTACCTATGTGGCTGCGGCGCTCACCTCGATTATTCAGCTGCTCTATCTTATGGCTCGCTACAACAGAAACTCCAACCGATAACAAATGGGACAGGCAGGCGCCGCGGGGATTCGTGTCCCCGCGGCGCTGTACTATGTGTTGGACTTGAATTTGCGCAGGGCCGGAGCCCATGTGCACGATGACGAAAGGAGGCTGCGTGGCGGGCTGGAATCTAACCGGCAATGCCGTTTCCGCCGAGTTCGACGGTTCGGACGATCAGGAGCGCAAGGAGCTCAGCGTGAGCCAGGCGGTGGAGATCGCCGCCGGCGCGCTCGATGCCATTCCGCAGCTGAGCGTTTTGGGCGAGGTCACGGGTTTTCGTGGTCCCAACGCCCGAAGCGGCCACTGCTACTTTCAGATCAAGGACGACTCGGCGGCCGTCGACTGCATCATCTGGAAGGGCGCCTATCTCAAGCGCACGTTCGATCTGCGCGACGGCATGCAGGTGAGCTTTAAGGGCAGCTTCAATCTCTATAAGGCCACGGGCCGCATGAGCTTTGTCGCTCGCTCGTTTTCGCTGGCGGGGGAGGGTCTGCTGCGTCAACAAGTGGCGCAACTGGCCGAAAAGCTACGCCGCGAGGGCCTGATGGACGAAGCGCGTAAGCGCCGCATCCCGGTGTTTTGCTCCCGCGTGGCGGTCGTTACCTCGCTTTCGGGTGCCGTAATCGACGACGTCAAGCGCACATTGCGTCGTCGCAACCCGCTCGTCGAGCTCGTCTGCGTGGGCGCTAAGGTTCAAGGCGAGGGTGCGCCGGCCGAGCTTATTGAGGGCCTGCGCCGTGCCGCCGCCATCACGCCAGCGCCCGACTGCATCTTGCTGGTGCGCGGCGGCGGCTCCTTCGAGGACCTCATGACCTTCAACGACGAGGAGCTTGCCCGTGCGGTGGCGGCTTGTCCTGTGCCCGTGGTGACCGGCATTGGCCATGAGCCCGATACCTCGATTTGCGACATGGTGAGCGACCGCCGCGCCTCCACGCCCACGGCGGCGGCAGAATCGGTGGCGCCGGCTATGACGGAGTTGGCCGATGTACTCGAGGCGCGCCATCAGCGCCTGGGTGCCGCGATGGCATCGATGATTGGGTCGGCCCAGGTCGACCTGGAGATGCTCGATCAGCGTGGTCGCCGTGCCTGGGATACCTATTCGGCTCGCTTGGGCGATGCACTCGATGCGGCTGCGTGCCGCCCGTGCCTCAACGACCCCACATTTATGGTTGAGCGTCGCGAATCGGAGCTTGCGCTGACTGCTGATCGCCTGTCGGGCGCCATAGTACGCTCGGTCGGGACATTCCGCTCCAACTTTGAGCGCTTGCCCGAGCGTCTGGTTACAAGCACCTCGGGGCTCGATGGCAAGCGCCATGCGCTCACGCTTGCGAGTTCCCGTCTGGAGCATCAGGGACGTTCGATGCTCAGCAAGCCCGCGTCCGACCTGGGCCGAGCTGCCGCGTCGCTTGATGCCCTGTCGCCGCTCAAGGTGCTTGCCCGCGGCTATTCCATCGCGTACAGCGATGATGGGGTGGCCACGAGCGCCAAGACCTTTAAGCCCGGCGACGCCATCCGCGTGCGCATGGCAGACGGTAACGTTGCGGCAACGGTCGATACGGTCGAGTAGACCGCGTTTCATAGCGATAAACCTTTAGGAAAGGAAACAGATATGGCAGAGAAAACCCCGGTCGAGCAGCTTACGTACAAGCAGGCCTCGCAGGAGTTGGAGCTCATCATTCGCAGCTTGGAGTCGGGCGATATGGAGCTCGAGGAATCGCTCGAGAGCTATACCCGCGGCGTCGAGCTCCTCAAGAGCCTGCGCACCCGCCTGTCCGATGCCGAGCAGAAGGTCTCGGTGCTTCTTAAGGACGTCGACGGCAACGACGTGCTCGCTGACGGCGAGGCCGCCAACACCGACGACAACCTCTCGTTCTAGCCATCCCGACCAAATATAATTACCTTGGTCTGTGAGAAAGGAACCAACTATGTGCGATTGCATCTTCTGCAAAATTGCCAACCACGAGATCCCCTCGACCGTTGTCTATGAGGATGACCAGGTCATCGCCTTCGACGACCTCAATCCCCAGGCGCCGGTCCATACGCTCGTGATCCCCAAGAAGCATTACAGTGACATCGCCGACAACGTACCTGCCGAGACCATGGGCGCCATGGCTCACGCCATCCAGGAGGTCGCTAAGGCCAAGGGCTTGGAGGACGGTTTCCGCGTCATCTCCAACAAGGGCGTCAACGCCGGCCAGACCGTCATGCACTTCCACATGCACGTTCTCGGTGGCAAGAACCTGGGCGAGAACCTCATCTGAGGGCGCGTAGGCCGTCGACTTGGCTGCCTTTGGAGTAATCTATGCAGCTTTCTCAACTCGAATACCTTCAAGCTGTAGCGAACTATGGCGGCGTGCGCAAAGCAGCTCGCGCCGTTCACGTGAGTCCGCAGGCCGTTTCGTCGGCAATAAAAAAGTTGGAATCTGAGTATCAGATTGTTTTGCTCGACCGATCGGCGGGGGAGGCTGTTTTGTCTCCGGCGGGCAGAGAATTTGCGCGTCGTGCACGCGTGATCCTGGCGCAAGTCGACGATCTCAAAAAGTACGCTCAATCGGGGAACGGCGGCGTTTCGCCCGACGGCCATTTCCGTCTTTACGCCCCCTGTCTTCACGGGCGGGGGCTCCTTTTTTCCGAAAACTGGTACGACTCGTTTGAAAGCTCGCACCCTCAGATTCATCTTGATGTGTGGCATCAGCCAACGGCAACATGCTTTGAATCACTTATACTTGGAATTTCGGACGCGGCTATCTCGTTTGAGGAACCACGGGACAGCGTCCTTTCTTCAAAATATATGGGTGAAAAGGAGCTCAGGGTTCTTTCATGCCCAGCTGGTCATCAATCTGTTGACGCTATGACCATTCGTGAGTTACTGGGCGGCAGGCTCGCTGTTCCCATTAATTTGTCACCCTGTCTCAATGCAATCAATCAATGTCCCGAAGCTCAGCTGGTTAATTTCCGCTTTCGCGATGTCGAATACGGAAGCAGGGCGCAGGCTGAGTTTCTTCAAGCCGGGGGATTGATATTGAGTTTTTCTGGCTCTTCTCTCGCATCAGATGGATTGGAAGTGAGCGAGTGCTCTATTGAAGGCTCGCATGACGTAGCCTTGCCCATCTACTTTTGCTATCGACAAAATGCCTGGACCGATCGACACCAGACGGTATTTCTTCACCTATTGCGTCATCTTGCCTCGTGAGGCCATTTGGCCTCGTGTTGTCAAGTGAATGTTGACGCCTTGTAACACATGACTGACGGCTTTGCCCTCATGCTTTTCCAAGATTCCGATTCAGATTGTTGACTCTTGGAGGGCGGAGCATGAAAAACCGTACGGTTTTGCTTTATATGACGTTCGTTTTTCTGTCGAACTTCAGCACCATTTTGTATTTTCTGACGGTTTACCTTGAATTCGTCGGATTCTCGATAGTGGCGATTTCTAGCATGATGATTGCATATCAAGTGAGCAAGTTCATCCTCGAAGTTCCCACTGGCTATATTGCTGATAGGTTTGGACGAAAGACAAGCGGTCTCGTTGGCGTCGTGGGGATGCTTGGATACTACGCTGCCCTGCTTCTCGTCCGTTTCCCTCTGCTTTTAATCGGTGCGTTCGCTCTCAAAGGTTTTGCCGTTGCATGTCTGAGCGGATCCATAGAAGCGATTTACATTGACAGCGTCTCTCAGGACCAGCTCGTAAGACTTAATGTCGTTGAGCTATTTGTTTTCTATGCCTCTTATGCCATCTCCGCTTGCGTGGGTGGTTTCATTTCGTCTGTCGGTGCATATCTCATTGGTCTTTCGGCAGATATCATCGCAATGGTGTTGACGTTGGTTGTCGTTGTCTGCATTCCTGAGATGCGAAGAGGGGGCACTGCGGGGGCACCTGAGCGTGGAATTAGCCCGAAGATGATCGGTGCCGCTATTGCGTGTAATGGCATTCTTCGTTCAGCGTTCATCATGGACTGTTCTCAGGCATTTGCTTTTGTCGCCCTGGAAGACTTTTTCTCACTGCTGCTTGCGGGCCGCGGAATGAATTCCGTCGCTTCGGGTGTGACCATTGCGGTCCAGCTCCTTGCCTCGGCCTCCATGGGGCTTATTGTGCCCAGTGTGATTGCTCATGTCGACAAGGGCCGTTTTGCGCGTATTTGCGGCATCATTCGCTTAGTATTGACAGCTTTGTTTTTGATCCCCCTTACTCCGGCTAATTTGCTGCCCGTGTTCTATGTGCTGCAGACGGTTGCGTACTCGTTGTTTGCTCCAATTAAATACTCAATTTTTCAAAATGCTGCTGATTCTTCGATGCGCTGTTCATTGATTTCGGTTCAAAGCCAGATGGTGGCGGTGGGTGCTGTTCTTTTCTATCTGCTCAACGCTGTGTTGAGCAGCGCCGCGGGCATTCGAGTCGTATTGCTTGTCGCGCTCGGGATTTCTTCTTTGGTGTATATCCCCGCGCTATTCCGTCTTACAAGCCAAAGGACATGAGTATTTAGACACCGATAACTTATATATCAACGCCAATAAACCCGAGCGCGAGGGCGTTTGGGTTTATTATTGAAGCGTATGTAACCTGGCGGCGCCACACCGCCTGTTAGTAGGGAGACACATGAACGTTCTGGTCGTCAACGCGGGATCTTCGACCCTTAAGTATCAGGTCATCGACACCAAGTCCCACAAGGTGTCCGCAAAGGGCTCCTGCGAGCGCGTCTGCTTTACCGGCGGTACCTTCACCCACGCTGCTAACGGTTCCAAGAAGGTGACCGAGAACATCGAGTTCCCCGACCACAAGGTCGCCATCGAGGTCGTCCTGAAGGACCTCGAGGCCAACGGCGTCAAGATCGAGGGCATCGGCCATCGCATCGTTCAGGGCGGTTGGTACTTTGGCGATTCCTCCCTCGTCGACGAGGACGTTCTCGCTAAGATCCGCGAGGTCGCCCCGCTGGCGCCGCTCCACAACAACCCCGAGGCCAACGTTATCGAGTTCTGCCTGGAGCAGTATCCCGACCTGCCCAATGTCACGGTCTATGACACCGCTTTCCACTTCAACATGCCCGAGGTCGCCAAGACTTACGCTCTACCCAAGGACGTTTGCGACAAGCTGCACATCCGTAAGTACGGCGCCCACGGCACCAGCTACCGTTACATCTCCAAGAAGGTCGCCGAGATGACCAACGGCGAGGCCCGCAAGGTCGTCGTGTGCCATATCGGCTCCGGCGCTTCCCTGTGCGCTATCGAGGACGGCAAGTGCATGGACACCACCATGGGCCTCACCCCGCTCGATGGCGTCATGATGGGCACCCGCTGCGGCTCCATCGACCCGGCTACCGTGTGCTACCTGCAGCGCGAGGGTGGCTACACCTTCGACGAGGTCGACGAGATGATGAACAAGAAGTCCGGCCTTTTGGCTGTGACCGGCGGCAAGACCAACGACTGCCGCAACGTCGAGGAGCTCGCCGCCGCTGGCGACCCCGAGGCTCAGCTCGCCTTCGACATGTTTGTCTACAAGATTGCCGCCAAGGCTGCCGAGATGGCTACTTCCATGTGCGGCATGGACACCCTGGTCTTTACCGCCGGCATCGGCGAGCACGCTCCGGCTGTCCGCGCTGGCGTGGCCGACCGTCTGGCCTTTATGGGCGTCAAGATGGACCATGCCCGCAACGCCCTGCGCGGCGACGGCGCTTGGTGCCTGTCCGCCAAGGATTCCAAGGTCAAGATCTTTGTCATCCCCACGGACGAGGAGTTCATGATCGCTTCCGACGTCGAGCGCATCGTCAACGGCAAGTAATTGCAAGAGGGGAGGGGCTGGACGACCAAGTGCCGTTCAGCCCCTCTTTTGCGCTCGTTGGGCGATATGCCTGATAGTTATTTATTAAGCTGTGATAACTTCTTATTAACATGCGGCCGCCTTAAGGGGTCTGCGTCGACCGTATTGCACTGCAAAGGAGTCTCATGAACGTACTTGTTGTCAACGCCGGCAGCTCAAGCCTTAAATATCAGCTTTTGGATACCGATACCCGCGAGGTTTTCGCCAAGGGCAACTGCGAACGTATCGGTTCGGACATGGGCATCTTTGGCCACTCCGAGAACGGTGGCGCCAGGCAGACCGAGGAGGTCCCTTTCCCCGATCATCGCTCTGCTATCGCTCGCGTGCTCGAGGAGCTCGAGAAGACCGACTTTACGATTGATGGCATTGGCCATCGTATCGTTCAGGGCGGCTGGCACTTCGATGATTCCGCGGTCGTCGACGATGAGGTCATGGCTAAGATCCTTGAGGTGGCCCCGCTCGCTCCGCTGCACAATTACGGCGAGGCCGCGGCAATCGAATATTGCCGCGAGAAGTATCCTGAGCTGCCCAACGTGGCCGTCTTCGACACCTCGTTCCACATGACCATGCCCGAGGTCGCCTACACCTACGCGCTGCCCAAGGACGTGTGCGACAAGTACCACGTGCGCAAGTACGGCGCACACGGTACGAGCCACCGCTACGAGTGGATGATGGCCAAGGAGATCCTGGGCTCGCGCTGCCACCGTCTGCTTTCGTGCCATCTGGGCAACGGTGCTTCGCTTGCCGCCATTGAGGACGGCGTGTGCCGCGATACCACGATGGGCCTCACGCCGCTTGACGGCCTGATGATGGGCACCCGTTGTGGTTCCATTGACCCGGCCACCGTGTGCTACCTGCAGCGCGAGGGCGGCTACAGCTACCAGGAAGTCGACGACATGATGAACAAGCAGTCCGGCCTGCTTGCCATTTCGGGCATCTCCAACGACGCCCGCGACATCCGCACGCGCGCCTCCGAGGGAGATGAGCGCTGCCTGCTCGCCTTCGATATGTTTGCCTACAAGGCTATGCAGCAGGCCGGCTCCATGATCGCTTCCATGGCGGGCGTGGATACCATCACCTTTACCGCCGGCATCGGCGAGAACGACTGGTCGATTCGCAAGGCCTTCTGCGACTGCTTTGAGTGGCTGGGCGTGCGCATCGACAATAACAAGAACCGCGAGGCCGTGGGCAACGGCCCGCAGGTCATCAGCGCCGCCGGTTCCGCCGTCACGGTCATGGTCATCCCCACCGACGAGGAATACATGATCGCCCACGACGTCGAGCGTCTGACCAAGAACAACTAACGCGCGCATTTGCAAGTAAACAAAAGGCCTCCAGAGCAACAGCTCCGGAGGCCTTTTTGCTAGCATGCGGAAAATCCAGTCCCGAAGTGATCGTCACCAGCAACGCCTGCGCTCCCAGCAACGGCACCCGATCATTCAGATTCTCAGCCCCAGCTCGTAGCCAAGCCGCCGTCCACTCCAGATGCCCTAATTGCTACGTAGCGGTAGAAGGCCGTACGGGCTAACCCCTGAAAACATTCCGCACTGATATCTTCTGTATTGAAGACGTCGATGATGCACCCGTATACCATTGACGTCGACACCATCAGATGCGGACCGCGCGGTGACCCCACATTCCGCTGGCGCCCACAGGGCTGCCCTCGTTTCCTGACATGTCCCGCGCGGGCCGCGGCGAGCCGAGACCGCCGCATGACCTAATAGGAGCATGGAGCGATACCGCGGACCCGATCAACCGCATTCTATCGCGCCCCGTCAGTGTGCCGTCTGCCCGGTCCAGGCGAGCACGGAAAGAACGGAGCGAGACATGAGAACCGAATCGACACCCGGCGCCCGCGGGCCGGTCTTCTGCGGGGTCGACACCCACGCCGACTCGCACTGGCTGTACGTCCTGGACTGGAGGGGCCGCAGGGTCCTGTCCCGCCGGTTCCCCGCCGACGCGGCGGGCTACGAGGCGCTCGCCGGGGCGATCGCGGCGGCCGGGGAGCCGGCCTGCGTCGCGATGGAGGGGACGTCGTCCTACGGGGCGGGCCTCACCAGGCACCTCGCGTCGCTGGGGATGCCCGTGCGCGAGGCGCTCTCCCCGGCGAGGACGCAGAGGAGGCGCCCGGGGCAGGGGAAGTGCGACGAGTCGGACGCGGAGAGGGCCGCCCGCGCGGCGATGTCCGGCTCGAAGCTCGGGACCCCCAAGAGCCAGGACGGGTGGGTCGACGGGGTGCGCTGCATGCTCGCGGCGCGCTCCGGGGCGGTGAAGGCGCGGACCTCGGCGATCAACACCGCGAGGTCGCTGCTCACCACCGCGCCGGAGGGGCTCAGGTCGAGGTTCCGCGGCATGGGAGGGCCGAGGCTGATGGAGGAGCTCCCCTCCGTGCGCTCCGAGGGCGCGCTGGGCGCCGCGCTCGGAGCGCTGGCGGACCTGTGGGCGGCGGCGCGCGACGCGGCGCTCGACATGGAGCGCGCGATCGAGGCGTCCCTGGAGGAGAACTGCCCCGCGCTGCTGGCGATGTACGGGTGCGGGCCCGTGAGCGCGGCCAAGCTCGCGGTCGCGGCCGGGGACAACCCGGGCAGGCTGCGCTCCGAGGCGTCGTTCGCGGCGATATGCGGGGCCTGCCCCATCCCCGCCTCGAGCGGCAAGACCGTGAGGCACAGGCTCAACAGGGGCGGCGACCGGCAGGCGAACAGCGCGCTGCACGAGATCGCGAGGCAGAGGGTCATGCGCGACCCCGAGACCGCCGAGTACGCCGAGAGGGCCAGGGCGCGGGGGAAGAGCGACAGGGAGGTCATGAGGTGCCTCAAGCGCTACGTGGCCAGGGAGGCGTACCGGGCGCTGATGCGCCCGCACGAGATAAGGAGGCCGGCGGACGCGTCGGAGCTCGTGGCGGCCAGGCGCGCGGCGAAGGTCAGCCAGGCGAGGGCGGCGTCCATACTGGGCACCAGCGAGAAGTACATCTCGATGCTGGAGAGGGGCCAAAGGGAGCTCAAGCCAATAAGGAGGGCCTACGAGGCGTGGGTCGAGGCGGGGCTCCCGCTCAATTGGGACAGGCAGGCGTTCGAGGCCGAGCGCAAAATGGATTCTAAAAAACACCTTGCCAAATAGGAGCGTCAGACCAGAAACGCCCCCGTTCGTAGCTCCGAAGGAGCAGAACGGGGGCGTTTCATTGGTCGAGGACGTTTTCAGGGGTTAGCCCGTACGGCCTTCGGGCGAGTGCGTGCGCTACTCAGCCATCTGAGCCTGGACGGCGGTGATGGCCACGACACCCACGATGTCGTCAGCAGAGCAGCCGCGCGACAGATCGTTGACCGGCTTGGCGATGCCCTGCAGGATGGGGCCGTAGGCGTCGGCGCCGGCGAAGCGCTGGACCAGCTTGTAGCCGATGTTGCCGGCCTCGAGGTCGGGGAACACGAGCACGTTGGCCTTACCGGCAACGGAGGAACCAGGAGCCTTGAGCTGGGCGACGGTGGGAACGATGGCGGCGTCGAGCTGCAGGTCGCCATCGATGGCGAGCTTGGGAGCCTTCTCCTTGCAGAACTTCACGGCCTCTTGGACCTTCTTGGCGACCTCGCCGCCAGCGGAGCCCATGGTGGAGTAGGAGAGCATGGCCACGTGCGGCTCAACGTTGCCCATGAAGGTGGACCAGGAGTGAGCGGAGGCGATGGCGATCTCGGAGAGCTCGTCGGAGGACGGGTTGATGTTGAGGCCGCAGTCGGCGAAGATCAGCGTGCCGTCGGTGCCGAACTGCGGGGTGTCGGTGCACATCACGAAGAAGGCCGAGACCATCTTGGTGCCCGGGGCGGTCTTGAGGATCTGAAGCGCGGGGCGCAGGGTGTCGGCGGTGGAGTGGCAGGCGCCGGAGACCAGGCCGTCGGCATCGCCCATCTTGACCATCATGGTGCCAAAGTAGGTGGCGTCCATCACCTGGGCGCGAGCCTGCTCGATGGTAACGCCCTTCTTGGCGCGGAGCTCGGCAAACTTCTGCGCGTACACCTCGTGCTTCTCGGCATTGCGCGGGTCGATGACGGTAGCGCCGGGAACGTTGATCTCGTCGGGGTTGCCCAGGATGACGATCTTTGCCAGGCCCTCCTCGATGATTTTGGTGGCCGCGACGATAGTGCGCGGATCCTCGCCCTCGGGCAGGACGATCGTCTTAAGGTCGGCCTTGGCGGCAGACTTCATACGGTTTAGGAAATCGCTCATGTTACTCCTTACAAGCGTTTCGCTAAGCTCCAGGCGCCCGGCTGTTCACGAATAAACCCGCTGCTAGCGGGTTTACCTTACGTTAATGTTCGCCGCGGTGCTTGAGCTTTCCTTGTGTGGCAAGCTCATTATAGGACGCATTAGCGCTATAATCGCTCTGATAAATGTGTCTCGAAGAATGTTCGAGAAAAGCCCAGCTAACGAGCCCGTGGCTTTTGACAAGGAGTATCGATGCAGATTACCTCAGGCCTGCCTGAAGGCTTTAACGCCGGCGCGTACGACATGATTGTCGTCGGTGCTGGATATGCCGGTGCCGTTTGTGCCCGCCGTCTCGCCGAGACCATCGGCTATCGTGTTGCCGTTTTGGAGCGCCGTAGCCACATTGCGGGCAATGCCTATGACTGCACTGACGAGGCCGGAATCCTGATCCACGAGTACGGTCCGCATATCTATCACACCTTTAACGAGCGCGTGCACAATTTCCTGTCGCGCTTTACCAAGTGGACGGATTATCAGCACAAGGTGCTCGCCAACATCAACGGTACCCTTATGCCCGTGCCCTTCAACCATGCGAGTCTCAAGCTCGCCTTTGGTGACGAGCGCGGCGAGGAGCTGTATCAGAAGCTCGTGGAGACCTTTGGCAAGGATGTCAAGGTGCCCATTATGGAGCTGCGTAAGAAGAACGACCCCGACTTGGCCGAGGTCGCCGATTACGTCTACGAGAACGTCTTTTTGCATTACACCATGAAGCAGTGGGGCCAGACGCCCGATCAGATCGATCCCTCGATCACCGGCCGCGTTCCCGTCTTTGTGGGCGATGATGACCGCTACTTCCCGCAAGCCCCCTTCCAGGGCATGCCGCAGGAGGGCTACACGGCGCTCTTTGAGCACATGCTCGACCACGACCTGATCGACGTGTTCTGCGACGTGGACGCCCGCGATCTCTTTGAGATCGACGAGACCACCGTCAAGATCGACGGCAAGGTCTATGGTGGCGAGATCGTCTACACCGGTCCGCTCGATGAGCTGTTCAATCTCGATCTGGGCGCGCTACCGTACCGCACGCTCGACATGAAGTTCGAGACGCTCGATATGGACCAGTTCCAGCCCGTGGGCACCGTCAACTACACCACGAGCGAGGACTACACGCGCATTACCGAGTTCAAGAACATGACCGGTCAGATCCTGCCCGGCAAGACCACCATCATGAAGGAGTATTCCAAGGCCTATACGCCCGGCTCGGGCGAGACGCCGTACTACGCCATTCTTGAGCCCGAGAACCGTGAGCTCTATGAGCGCTATCTTGAGCGCGTCCAGAACCTGACGAACTTCCACCCGGTGGGTCGTCTGGCCGAGTATCGTTACTACGATATGGACGCTGTGACCAATTCCGCCCTCGATCTTTCGGATGAGATTATCGCCTGCCATGCATAAAGTCATAACATTCGGTATTCCCTCGTATAACGCCGCCAAGGACATGGACCATTGCATCACCTCCATCTTGGAGGGGAGCAATTACGCCACCGATATCGAGATTATCGTAGTGGACGACGGCTCCAAGGACGAGACGGCCGATAAGGCCGACGAGTGGGAGGCACGTTATCCCGGTATCATTCGCGCGGTGCACCAGGAGAACGGCGGCCACGGTATTGCCGTCCTTTCGGGTCTGCGCGAGGCACAGGGCACCTACTACAAGGTCGTCGACTCGGATGACTGGCTCGATGCTGCGGCTCTTTCGACTATGCTGTCGATTCTGCGTGGCTTTGAAGAGCGTGACCAGCGCGTTGACCTGTTTATCTCGAACTACGTGTACGAGAAGGTTTACGAGGGCACGCATACCGCTATTGGCTACAAATTTGCCCTGCCGCGCAAAAAGATCTTTTCCTGGGATCAGATCGGTCATTTCCGCCTGGACCAGAACCTACTCATGCACAGCCTGTGCTATCGCACGGATGTGCTGCGCGAGTCCAACCTTCCCATGCCGCCGCACACGTTCTATGTGGACAACATCTACGCCTACGTGCCGCTGCCGCGTTGCAAGACCATGTACTACGCCGACATCGACCTCTATCGCTACTTTATCGGTCGCGAGGGCCAGAGTGTCAACGAGGCCACGATGGTCAAGCGTCTGGACCAGCAGTTCCGTGTGACGCGCATCATGATGGAGTCGTACCACCTGTACAGCGATGTTGAGTCGTCGCGTCTGCGCTCGTACATGATGGGCTATTTCACCATGATGATGGCGATCTGCTCGGTGCTCACCAAGCTTTCCGAGGAAGATTGCGCCGACGAGCGCCTAAAGACGCTGTGGAATGATTTGAAGGCCTACGACGAGCGCATGTATCGTCGTGCCCGCTACGGCGTGGTCGGGTTCTTCACCAATCTGCGCGGACGGGCCGGAGACAAAACCACACTCGGCCTATACCGTCTTGCCTCAAAGATCTTCAAATTCAACTAGCTGCCGAGTAATCGCTGCTGATAGGTTGACTGGGCCCCTTGGCCTTTAGTTTGCTACTGCGAACAGTCCTGCTCGCACGGAAAGCACATTAAGTGCTTTCCGGCTCGTGCGGAACTTGTATCAAACTAAAGGCCAAGGGGCCTCTGCTATAAGAATCGATTGTCAGGGTGCCTGAATTTGAAGATCTTAGACGCGCGGTACACAGGGGCCTGGGCTGAAAAGACTTGGTTGGTAGGTTGCCCGGTGGGGCTTGGTTATGTTTGTCGCGAGTTCCGCACGAGCCGAAGAGCACTTAATGTGCTCTTCGTGCGAGCCAGGACTGTAGAGCAGCAAACATAACCAAGCCCCACCGGGCAACCGGACGAGCTAGTTTACTTTGCGGCGCCGGGGATGCCGTGGGAGGTTTTGGCGGTTTTGGCTCCGTTTACGATGGCAGTTTCCAGGGCCCTTACGGCGAGCATGCCCAGCAGGTCTAGGGGAACGGCGGCGCTTGCCTGGGCGCCCAGTTTGCCGCTGGCGAGGGTGTAGATGGTGTCGCCGTCGTTGGTGGTGTGCGTGGGACGGATGGCGTGTGCGTAGGCGTCTGCGGCCATCTGGGAGACCTTGGTGGCTTGTGCCTTAGTGAGTTCCACGTTGGTGACGATGCAGCTGATGGTGGTGTTGGTGCGGTCGAGCGGCATCTGCATGGATCCGGCGGCGGCAAAGGCTGCGAGTTCCGTGTCGACGATCTGGTCGCTATCGGCGGCGGCGCGCATGCCGGCGACCCACTCGCCGGTGAAGGGGTCGACAACGTTGCCGCAGGCGTTGACCGAGACCACGGCGCCCACCTTGATGGGGCCGAGTGCCACGGCGGCAGCTCCAAGGCCGGCCTTCATGCAGGTGGCAGGCCCCATGAGCTTACCCACGGTAGCGCCCGTGCCGGCGCCTACGTTGCCCTGTTCGAGCTTGGTGGGGGTGTGGTCGAGTGCTTCGCGCACGGCGGCGATGCCGGCCTCAATGTCGGGGCGCACGGTGGGGTTACCAAAGGCAAGGTCGAAGATACAGCTGGAGCACACGATAGGCACCTGCGTGGGGCCGACGGGAAGGCCGATGCCGCGGCTCTCAAGCTCGCGAGCGACGCCGCTTGCAGCTTCGAGGCCAAAGGCCGATCCACCCGAAAGGCAGACGGCGTGGACCTTGTCGACGGTGTTCTCGGGTCGCAGCAGGTCGGTTTCGCGCGATGCTGGAGCACCGCCGCGAACGTCAACGCCGCCGGTGGCGCCCTCGGGTGCCACGATTACGGTGCAACCGGTGCCGGCCTCCTCGTCCGTATAGTTGCCATAGCAAAAGCCATCGACATCGCAGACGTCAATGGCCTCGAGCAGTGTATCCATGTTTAACTCCTATCGGTTTTCCGCCGCGCCTTGTGCCCGGTCGGGATCCGTACGGTACGCCAAAATTGTAGGCGCCGGGGGATACCCAGCGCCAGATGCAATTACGAGAGTTTTTGAATCGCGCGCGCGACGCGGGCGATGGGTAGGCCCACCACGTTATAGAAGTCGCCCGAAATATCGTGCACGAGCATGCGTCCTCCTGTGCCCTGAATGCCGTAGGCGCCGGCCTTGTCCATGGGCTCACCCGAGGCGACGTAGTGCTCGATCTGCTCGTCGGTGAGCTCGTAGAACGTCACGTCGGTCACATCGACAAAGGACAGGCTTTCGGCGGCATGCGGGGCGGCCGTATCGCCTGCCTTAACGATGCAGACGCCGGTTGCGACCTGGTGCGTGCGGCCCGAAAGCTCACGGAGCATAGTGCGCGCCTCGTCCTCGGTTGCCGGCTTGCCCAGAATCTTGCCGTCAAAGGTGACGATGGTGTCGGCCGCGACCGTCAGCTCATTGGGCTCGGCATACTCGGCAGCAACGGCAGCCGCCTTGGCGCGTGCCAAGCGATCGACAAGCGTGAGCGGGGCCTCGCCATCAAAGGGCGTTTCGTCGATATCCGCGGGAATCACGCGAATGTTGTAGCCTGCCTCGCGCATCAGCTCTATGCGGCGCGGCGATTGCGAAGCCAAAATCATAGTTGGATGCCCTCGGCGACCTTCTCGACGGCCTTGTCGCCGGCGAGCGTGCGCAGCAGCTCCAATGCAAAGGGGAGTGACTGTGCCATGCCGCTGGCAGTGATGATGTTGCCGTCTTGCGTGACCTTCTCGCCGGTATAGGCGCCTTCGGGGAAGCTTTTCTCAAAGCCAGGGAAGCCCGTGGCATGGCGCCCCTCGAGCAGGTCGAGCTCGCCCAGGATAAACGGGGCGGCGCAGATGGCGGCGACGTGCTTGGTTGCGGCGAACTCGCAGACCACGTCGCAGACGCGCTGATCTGCGCGCAGGTTGGTGGCACCGGGCAGGCCGCCGGGCAGCACGACGCAGTCGTACTCGTCAAAGTTGATCTCATCAAAGAGCGCATCGCAGGTCACGGGGATCTGCAGCGAGCTTACGACCTCGCGCGTGGGCATGATCGAGACGAGCGTGGCACGCACGCCGCCGCGACGCATGACATCGACCATGGTCAAGCATTCAATAGTTTCAAAGCCATCGGCGGCGAGAACGGCTACGCTGGGCATGAGGGTTCCTTTCATAGGCGGCATACAATTAGCCGTCTTATACCCCGAAGACCTCCGATTGCCACGCTCGATTTCCCAATGATTTTCTGAGCAATGATTAAGCGGCTAGTTGCGCCTAAGGTGGACGACGGTCTCGCAGTGGAAGGTTTGTGGGAACAGGTCGACTGGCGTGATCTTTACGGGGGAGAAGGTGCCTTCTTCGACAAAGCGTTTGAGATCGCGCGCCAGGGTGGCCGGGTCGCAGCTCACGTAGGCGACATCGCGGGCACTCGTGCTGGCGATAAGGCCGATCGCCTCGGGGGCGAGGCCTGCGCGCGGCGGGTCGACCACCAAGATGTCGGCATCCTGGTCGGGGAACTCGCGCACCGCGTCTCCGCCAATGACGTCGACGTTATCAAGCTTGTTGATTTCCAGGTTACGGCGTAGATCGCGCACGGCGGGGCCGTAGGCCTCGACGGCAGCGACAAAGTCGCAGCGGCGGGCGAGCGGCAGGGTAAAGGTGCCGGCACCGCAGTACAGGTCCACGGCAAGCTCGTCTTCCTGCGGGTCGAGCGCTTCCATGACAAGATCGATCAAAATCTCGGCACCCTTGGTGTTGACCTGGAAAAAAGACGGGGCAGACAAGCGCATCTGATCCTCGGCGATATTCTCGGTCCATGAGCCCTCTCCGGCGAGCATTTCGACCTTGGAGACACGGCGGGCCTTCTTTTCGCCCTTGCTCATCACGCGTACGATGCTCGTAGGATGAGCGGCGTCCGCCAGCACGCGGGAGACCTGCGAGCGCGGAAAAGAGCCTGTGGGCGTCCAGAGTGCGACCTCGAGTGCCTTGGTGCGGCGCGATGCGCGAATGCCCACGCGTTCGAGCCCCAAGTCATGGCTGCCGCTTAGATAGTTGAGTGCGCCGACGACCGATTTGATTGCCTTCGGGAAGCGCTTATCGAACAGCGGACACATATCGACGGTCACGATTTTGCTGGGGTCGACACCGTGCATGCCAAGGCGCACGCGACCGTTGACGACGGTCGGTTCGAGCTCGATTTTATTGCGGTAGCCCCAGTCGTCCTTGGTGTGGCAGATGGGCTGTACCAACTCATCTGCCAGCTCAGGAGCGAACTTGCCGATGCGCTCGAGCGTGGAGCGCAGGTTTTGCTCCTTGGCGGCGAGCTGTACCGTGCGTGAGAGATTGCCCCACGAGCAGCCGCCGCAGATGCCCACGAAGGGGCAGGGAGGCTGAATGCGATTGGGGCTTGGCTCCAGAATCTCGGTGGTGCGGGCGCGCATGAATGACTTGCCGTCCTGTACGACCTCGGCCTCGACGGTGTCGCCTGCCACGGCACCCTGCACAAAGACGGCCTTGCCGTTGTCGGCGTGCGCCAGCCCGTCGGCGCCGTAGGTCATCGATTCTATAGTGAGCTTCATATTCCTGCCTGTCATTCGCGTTGTTGTTCGCACCATGGTAGCAGGGAAAAGCGCCCCGCATCCGAGGCTTTCCTCAAATGCGGGGCGCTTCTACAAACTGCTTCTACAAACGACTATTTCGTCTTGCCGGTAATGAGCGTCTTAAGACCCAGGCCGATCAGACCCAGGCCCATGCGCACGCGGCCGGGGCGATGGCGCTCGATGGCCTTGGTCTTGCCAGCGGGCTTATCGCGACGGGCGTTCGTCTCGGGTGCGGGCTTGGTGACCTGCGGATCGGGCTGAGGTGCAGGTGCAGGCTCGGGCTCAATGACGGTCGCCTGGACCTCTTGGACCTTGGGTGCTACTGGCTGCGGCTCGGCCTCGGAGGCAGGTTCCGCCTCAATGACGGGCTCGGGCGCGGCCTCGGCGTTGCGATAGGCGCGCTCCAGCAGGGCTTCCTGTGAGTTGAAGGGTTTCTCACCCTCTGCACGCTCCACGGGGACCCAGGTGCCGTCGCTCGTGAGGCTGCGGGCCTTCACGTTGTCGCGCAGCTGCATGCCCATGTACTCGTGCACCAGGGCGCGGCAGGTGGGGTCGAGCACGGGGAAGGCAATCTCCACGCGGTGCTCGGTGTTGCGCGTCATCATGTCTGCCGAGCTCAGGTAAATCATGTCCGAGTCCACGCCGAAAGCATAGACGCGCGCGTGCTCCAAAAAGCGTCCGACGATGGAGCGGACATGCACGTTCTCGGTCTTGCCCGGAACACCGGGCTTGAGGCACGAGATGCCTCGGATGATCATGTCTACGCGCACGCCGGCACACGATGCCTCGGCGATCTTGTCGATAACCTCGCGGTCGGTCAGCGAGTTGAGCTTAAAGAACACGCGGGCGGGCTCGCCGGCAAGGGCGCGCTGGATCTCGCGGTCAAGCCCGCGCATGATGAGCGGTTTCAGTCCGACGGGCGCCACACCCAGGAAGCGGTAGTCGCCGCGCAGGTTGCCCAGCGACAGGTTGCGGAAGAACAGGTTGGCGTCCTCGCCGATGCCGGGATGGGCTGTCATGAGCATAAAGTCGCTGTAGAGTTTGGCCGTCTTCTCGTTAAAGTTGCCGGTGCCCAAAAGCGTCAGACGGGTAAGCGCCATGCCCTCGCGATAGGTGAGCTGGCAGATCTTTGAGTGGCATTTAAAGCCCTCGGAACCATAGATGACGGTGCAGCCGGCCTCTTCCAGGCGCTCGGCCCACTCGATGTTGTTCTGCTCGTCAAAGCGGGCACGAAGTTCCATGAGCACCGTGACCTCTTTGCCGTTCTCGGCAGCATCGATCAGCGACTCGCACAGGCGGCTCTGCTTGGCCACGCGGTAGAGCGTGA
>CAUDNY010000007.1 GCA_958450865.1 uncultured Collinsella sp.
GCATAAAAGAAACCTCCTGTAAGGTTGCTCCGATAACGCCTGAGATTTTACCACGACATACCCGAGCATAAACGTTCGTTTGTTCACGAATATGGCTACTTTAACGAGTTTTCATACCGCTTGCCGCCCCAGAACGGCCGTTGACGAGTTTAGGGGTTGACGTAGTTGTCAACCCCTAAATGCCAGTCAGCTATACGATTACCAAAGACGCAAGCTCAAGCATGATGGGCATGGTGATGAGCGACAGAATCGTCGACAGCGTCACCAAGCCAATTCCAAACTTATAGTTACCACCGTATTTCTCGGACAAGATGGCTGCAAACGACGCGACAGGCGCACCGAGAGCGATGAGCATCGTTAGGCGAATCTTGGCGTCAATCCACGGGAAAAGCGCCAAGATGCCAACAACGATCGCCGGGATGATGACAAGTCGCACTAAGCTGACGAGATAGGCCTTTTTACTCGTAACGACAGCGCGCATATCGCTCTGCGCCAAATAGGCTCCAAGCACAAGCATCACAAGACCCGTATTGAGCGCACCCAGGTCATCGAGAATCGTCGCCATCAGCGCAGGCGGATGGATTGAAAAGAAAAAGCAAACAAGGCCGACCAAGATCATGATGAGATTGGGGTTAGTGATGCAGTTTTTTAACGACATCTGGCTTTTGTCGCCCGAAACTAACCACACGCCATACGTCCAAATGAAAAACGTGAGGCATGAGACTCCGATGGAGAGGTAGAAAACATATTCGGACCCGAACACGCCCATAACAATGGGAACCCCAATAAAGCCGCTGTTGGAAAATATGGCTCCGTAGCGGGCAACGCCATCCTCCTTTTTAAAGAACAGACGTGTGAGCGGAATCGAAATTAGTGTGACCACAACGGTAAGCACGAAGCAGAATCCCGCATCGCGAATCATGTTGGGGTCGAAGTCGACCATAAGGGTTCTCAGCGTAATGCAGGGATACGCCACGTAGATGACGACATTGGCCATCTGGCTCGTACCCTTACGGTCGATAATCTTCATGCGGTAGAGAGCATAGCCAATCGCCATCAAGATAAACATGATGACAATCTGATTGATAAGCGCGGCAACCGCTCCTCCCATTACAGCTCCTCGCCGTTGGTCTCAATAACTTTCTTGTACCAGTAGAAGCTCTTTTTACGCGAGCGCTCCATAGTGCCGCTGCCGTCATCATGTTTATCGACGTAGACAAATCCGTAGCGTTTGGCCATCTCTCCATCGGCATTGCTCACCAGGTCGATGCAGCCCCAAGGCGTGTACCCCCAGACCTCAACGCCATCCTTGATGGCCTCGGCCATAGCCTTGATGTGGTCACGCAGGTACTCGATACGATAGTCATCGTCGATGGATCCATCCGGGTTGACCTCATCGCGGCAGCCGAGGCCGTTCTCAACCACCATAATGGGGATTTGATAGCGCTCGTACACCTGGTTGAGCATGATACGAAGACCCATGGGGTCGATTGGCCACTCCCACGCAGTCTCTTTAAGATAGGGATTCTTGGCGCCGCCGAGAAGGTTACCGCTCGTCTCCTCGGCAGGATCGGTGCTTGCGCACTGGCTCTGATAGTAGCTGTGCGTATAGAAATCGACTGTACCTTCTTTGAGAATCTTACGGTCCTCGTCGGTAATATCGAGCGTCACGCCCTCCTCGTCCCAGATGCGCTGGGCAAAGTAGGGGTACTCGCCGCGCACTTGAACATCGGAACAGTAGTAGTTGCGATACTGGTTACGTTCGCGGGCAAGTTCGACGTCTGCAGGGTTGGGGGTGAGCGGATAGGCCAGCATGTAGGCAATCATGCAGCCCATCTTGTTGTCGGGGTCGATCTCATGCCCCGCCTTGACCGCAAGAGCGCTTGCGACAAACTGATGGTGCAGCGCCTGCAAACGCTTCTGCGGGTCATCTTTCTGATGGCGCAGGTCGAAGGAGCCCGGGTTGAGAATACCGAGACTCATGTAGTTGCCAAGGGACATCATGCCGCAATTAATCTCGTTGAACGTGAGCCAGTAGCGGCACTTGCCCTTGAAATGCTCCATGACGGTCTTGGCATACTTCACATAGCAGTCAATAGCCTCGCGCGAAGCCCAGCCATCGACCTTCTGGCACATGGCAAAGGGCATCTCGTAATGACTCAGTGTCACGAGCGGCTCGATGCCGTACTTATGGCACTCGTCCATCACGCGATCGTAAAACGCGAGGCCAGCGTCGTTGGGCTCATCTTCGAATCCCGTTGGGAAGATGCGAGGCCAGTTCATCGAGAAACGAAAGACCTTGAATCCCATCTCGGCGAGCAAGGCGATGTCTTCTTTGTAGTGATGGTAGAAATCGACACCATCGTGACAGGGATAGAGCTTGTTGGGGTCGAGCTCGGGCGTGATCTCGCGCGGGTGGTGATGGTTGCCGTTAGTAGCCATATCCATGCAACTCGGACCCTTGCCGTCTACGTCCCAGGCTCCCTCGAACTGATTGGCAGCAGTCGCGCCGCCCCAAAGAAAGTCTTTAGGAAAAACACCCATGGTCGTCCTCTTTTCTATAGGAAACGGGCCGTCATCGCGACGGCCCTCACACTTGTTGAATGAAAGCTAGTCGAGGTCAGCACCGTTGGTGGCGATAACCTTCTGGTACCAATCGAAGCTCTTCTTCTTAGAGCGTGCATAGGTACCGTTGCCCTCATTGTCGAGGTCGACATAGATAAAGCCGTACCGTTTGTCCATTTCGCACGTCGACATCGAGACAAGGTCGATGCACCCCCACGGGGTATAGCCCATCACGTCGACACCTTCCTCAATAGCAGCGCCGATGGCCTTAATGTGCTCACGGAAGTAATCGATGCGATAGTCATCGTCAATCGTGCCGTCTTCGTTGACCTTATCGTAGGCACCAAGACCGTTCTCGACGATAAAGAGCGGCTTATGGTAGCGGTCCTGCATATCGATCAGCGCGTAGGTGAGGCCATCGGGGTCGACCTGCCAACCCCAGTCAGAAATGGGCAGGAAGGGGTTCTTGACGCCGGTAGCAAGGTTTCCTCCGACTTTCTCGCGCTTGTCCGCATCAATGGAGTCAACCATCGACATGTAATACGAAAACGAGACGAAATCGACCGGATACTGCTTGAGAATGGCCTCGTCACCCATGCCGAACTCGACGTGGATGCCCTTGCGCTTCCAATAGTTGAGCACATGCTGCGGATACTCGCCAAGTACCTGGACATCGCTATAGAAGTAGTTATCGCGGTTGTCCTTCTGCGCAAGCAGCATGTTTTTGGGATTGCAGTTCTCGGGATAGGTGAGGGTGCGCGTGACCATGCAGCCCATCTGAGCACCGGGAACCATCTCGTGCAGCATCTTGGTGGCAAGGGCGCTCGCCACAAACTGATTGTGCACGCACTGGTAGATAAGCTCCTCGCGCTTATCCTCGGGATAGCGCTCGGTGCAAACGCCGATCGTGGTCCAGGGATGGCGGAACACAGAGTCGATCTCATTGAATGTGAGCCAATAGGTAACGTACTTTCCAAACTCGCGGAAGCAGACTTCGCAGAAGCGCAAGAAGAAGTCGATGACTTCGCGCTTGCCCCAACCATCGTAGTGGTTTGCCAAATAGAGCGGCATCTCGTAGTGGTGAAGCGTCACAAGTGGCTCAATGCCCGCATCCTTCATGGTGCGGAACAGGTCGCGGTAGTAGTCGATGCCGGCCTGAAGCGGCTCTTCCTCTGCACCCGTGGGGAACAGGCGGGTCCACTGAATGGATACGCGCAGCGTCTTGAAGCCCATCTCCTGGAAAAGCGCAATGTCCTCCTTATAGCGATGGAAGAAGTCAATGCCGTGACGCTTGGGATACATGTGGGTGTCGGCCGAGGCCTCGGCCTCCTTGATTTGCTCATCGGTGATCCCGTGCAACGCCGCGTAGTCCTTTTTGTCGACCTTGGGCTTATAGGTGGTGCAATCGGCGACCGAAAGGCCCTTGCCATCCACATCCCAGGCTCCCTCGCACTGGTTGGCGGCAGTCGCGCCGCCCCACAAAAAGCCTTCGGGGAACACGTAGCTCATGGTTATCTCCTTAGGTTGAAAAAGAGGGACGCAGCGCTCCCGTGCACCGCGCCCCTCGTAGTTACAGGCATATTATCGGACAGCCGATAGGTGTAGTAATTAGGCCTGAGCAGCCTCTTCCTGCTCCTTCTTGGCCAGCTTGCTGTTGGCGAGGACGAAGGGGATCCAGATAAGGACGCCCACGACGAGCTCGATGAGCTGGACCACGACGCCCTGCCAGCCATGACCGACAAAAGCGTTGAGAAGAATGGGTACACCGAAGGGGACGTCGACCGTGTTGCAGGGAAGGAAGCCGATAGAGGTTGCAAACATGGCAATGGCAACGCAGATACCGGAACCAAAAGCAAACGGAATTGCGTAGATCGGGTTCAAGACCAGAGGGATACCGAAGACGACGGGCTCGGAGATGCCGCAGATGCCAGGCAGGAAACCGAGCTTAGCGATAGCCTTTTCCTCATCGCGCTTGGAGCACAGGAAAATAGCGATGATGAGGCAGAGGGTCATACCGGCGCCACCGGGAGCAACGAAGCAGTTCCAAAAACCCATGGTGAACGGAGAATCGGGCATGGTGCCAGCGGCAAGGGCGGCGGTGTTGGCGGCGATTGCAGCATTGAACATGGGGTTGCGCACCGGGGAAACAATGAGACCGCCATGGATACCGAGAACCCAGAAGAGCTGGGACACGACAACGATGATGACAACGCCAGCCGGAGTCTTGAAGGCCGCCTCGAGCGGAGCCTGCATAAGGCCGTAGATCCAGTCGTTGATGTAGGAGCCGGTAAGGGCTTGGAAGCCAAGGCCGAAGATAGCGCTCACGACGAGGACAATAAAGACCGGAATCATAACGTTGAAGGACTGGGAGATACCAGAGGGAACCGAAGGAGGCATCTTGATCTTGATCTGGTCGATCTTAGAGAGCCAGCAGAAAAGCGAACCGAACACAACGGCCGTGATCATGCCGACAAAAAGACCCTGAGCGCCCATCTGGGTGGTAAGCAGACCAGACACCGGAGCCTCGAGAGCCGTGCCGGCACCGTCAACCTTGATGGAGGTGCAAATCATGGAAATGTAGGCCGCCACGGAAACGAGTGCGGTAGGATACTCCGGAGCCTTCTTGGCGCGAGCCAGGTAAAGGCCAATCAGGAAGGTAATGGGCACCGTCATGAAGGACATGGTGCAGTAGTTGATGGCGGAAAATGCCGGCTCAAGCCCCGCGAGCGCGGGAACCCATTGCGCAAGCCCCGTCGTGGTGGAAGAGACTAACGTCTTGAGCAGCGTGCCCATAGAGCCCACGATAACGAAGGGCATAAACGCGGTAAAGGCATCCTTGATTGCGGAGAGATATACGTTGTCGCCTACTTTTTCTGCGACAACCATCATCACATCTTCGAATTTCTCGGAGAAAGCCATATGATGTACCTGCTTTCGAAAGTTAATGACGTGCTTTCGGATGTAGGCCGCTGTCGAGTGCTAGTCGCACAGCGGCGATTTTTGGGCTATAGAGCCCTTATGCCTTGGCGACCAGGTCCTCCGCCTGCTTGAGGACCTTGGCGCCATCGCAGCTGCCGTAGGCAACTGGATCGATTACGGCAACGGGAGCTTTGCCGTCAACGACTTTGGTGAGCTTGCGCTGAAGATGGCGGACCTGCGGACCAAGCAGCAAAACGTCAAAGTTTCCAAGCTCCTCGGCAACCTGACCTTGCTCGACGGCCCAGATCTTGTAATCATCCTTACCCTGGGCCTTGGCGGCCTCTTCCATCTTGCTCACAACAAGCGAGGTGCTCATACCAGCACAGCAAGCCAACATGATGTTCATAACGGACTCCTTTCAAAAGCGCTCATCTTGGGCGCTTGATCGACCAAACTCGGTATTATTGGGCTATTTGCCCTCGTACTTATCGCGATAAAGCTCGATGAAGCGCTCAGCAAAATCACTCGCCATGATGGCCATCGTCAGATGATCCTCGGCATGGATCAAGATGATGTTGATATCAACCTCGTTGCCGTTTGCCTCGGCCTGAGTGAGCTCGAACTGCATCTTGTGGGCAGCGCTCATCTCGGACTGCGCCTCGGCGAGCTGTTTCTCGGCCTCTTCGAAATCGCCATCATGGGCGGCGTCGATTGCCATGAGCGCGGCGGACTTGGCGTTGCCCGCATGCAGGATGATTTGAAGGGCATTTTCATATTTGCTCTCGTCCATCGGTGTCTCCTTCTACTCGTTGTTGTCTGTTTTTCCATACATATTCAAAAGCTTGACGACGGTCTCCCATCGTTGGTTGTCGACAAGCTCCTGGATAGCCTCTTTGCTGGTAAGCATCTTGGCCATACTGCGGTAGAAACGGTCAAGCTTCTTGTCCTTAGCCTTTGAGACTGATACTAGAAAGACCGCCCGCACCGCTTGCCCGTTCCATTCGACCGGCTCGCGCAGCAGTCCAACGCAAACAAACGTCTCGTCCGTCACCGCTTTGACCGAATGGGGCATAGCGACCTGATTGCCAAAACTCGTTTGCGCGAGTTCCTCGCGACGCATGACCAGCTGCTTAAACTCGTCAGGCACGTTACGCATGGCGGCGACCTGCTCGCATAGAATTGAGATGACCTCGTTCTTGTCTGCCGCGACTATATCGGAGACAAAAAGGTCAGCCGAAAAATAAGGTGCAAGGTCGCCGGTAACATTTGCACCGGCAAGAATCTCACGAACATCGTGCATATCATCGGCATCGAGAAAGAAGCTCACCTCGCGCACGGGCACCGGAAGCGCTCGATGCAGGGGCACCGTGGTAAAAACGTAATCAATACCCGTCATATCAATACTGTCGATATGGGAGGCATCGCAGGTCACGATCTTGTCCACGAGAGCACCGAACTCTTGGCGGTATCGGTACTCGAGGAGCTTGGCGCTTCCCTGTCCGCTCGCGCACACTACGAGGATGTTCTTACGCGGGACCTCGCTCTTCTGGCGCTCAAGCGCCAAGGCGAAGGCGAGTGCGATATAGCCGATCTCGTCATCGGAAAGACGGCTTCCGTAGTGCTCGGCGAGGATGACCGACGAATCGAGTGCCATCGAATACGCGAGCGCGAAGCGCTCCTTGATATCGGCAAGCAGCGGGTTATCGATATGCATGCGATATTTGAGACGCACGGCAAGCGGAACGATATGACGCGCAAGGTTCATGCGGAGCTCAAGATCGCCGCGGAAATCAAAGTGATAGGAATCCCAGATGCACTCGAGCATCTCGGTGACCACGTCCCAAACCTCGTCGGAAATTACGAGGCCTTCATCGGCACCATCAGGACTAGCATACAGGGACTGCTTGCCCGCAAGGTGAATGGCGATATAGGCAACTTCCTCCTCTGGGAGCCGAATGTCGAAAGCCTTCTCGATACCCAAAGCCACACACCCGGCCACCGCAAACTCACGCGCCGTACGTAACTTCTCAATATGTTCGGCTTCGAGCGGAACGTAGCAGTGCTCGCGAATTCGCCAAATGGCGACTGCGATATGAACCAGCAGGTTTTGATAGGCCGCCGAGTTGATTTGGAAGCCTTCCTCGGCAATGACCTCATTAACACAGGTGGCAATCGTGTCGAGGGTCACCTGGTTCTGAGAATCATTCTCACGGTGCTCTGCAAGCTTGTCGAGCGTAAGGCTTGCCAGGCAGAGACGGCGCGACATCTCCGAGCCGCTCACGCGAATCCCGTAATGGGGACGCCGTTCAAGCGTGAGATCGAACTTAGCCAGCTGCGTCTCAACCCGCTTAAGATCGCCTGAAATAGCATTGCGGGATACATAGAGGATCTCCGAAAGATCGTCCAAGGTGATCCAGTCGACGCGACTCAACAGGTCGTTCAGCAAGTACTCAACGCGTCCCTCGCTCGTAGAGGGAATTGACTTGAGACCCCCATTGGATGCATCGTCCTTGATCGAGCGGTATGCGTCGCAATCGCTGATATTGAGGGTATAACCCCCGCCACGGCGTTTATGGATATGGGCCTGAGGCTCGAGGACAGCGTTAAGCTTCTTGACATAAGTACGAATCGTGCGATCGCTCACGCCAAACTTTTCGCAAAGGCGAGCGGGCGAAACATCGGGATTAGCCTCTATGCAGTCAAGTACTTTTTGAACCTGTGAATCTAACACCAGCGTTTCACCTCCCCGCATCTATCCGACAATTAGAAAGATACAATGTTTATGAAAGGCGTTCCACAATCTCGATTTCCCCAGAAGTCGGAAGTCTCTTGGGTGGAAACGGAAACCTGTCTAGCTCATGAACGGGTTGCACATGAGTTCACGCGCCATAGTGGTCGAGGGACCGTGGCCAGTCAAACAAACGGTATCGGGCGGGAGAAGCCGGGCGAGCTTGGAGAGCGAGCGCAGAATCGCCGCCTCGTCTCCTCCAGAAAGATCGGTGCGGCCGTGCCCACCCGGAAACAGGGTGTCGCCCACAAAGGCAATGTTCCCCTGCTCGGTGGCAGCAAACAAGACGATCCCGCCCGGCGTATGCCCTGGCGTCTCGATCACCTGCAGGTAGATATCGCCCACCTCGATAGCATCGCCCTCGGCGAGCAGGCGTGTCGGCTCCCCGGGGTCAGGCGTCTCAATGCCCCACATAGCTCGCTGTTCCTCGATGTTCGCATGCGGCACCGCCACATCCTTAGCACACAGCTCATACTGGCAGCCCTCGCCAACGGTGGTTCGCACGCCTACAACACCACCAACATGATCGGCATGGCCATGAGTGCATACGGCGCCAAACAAGCGTACGCCGGGATGCTCGGCTCGAATATGCTCCACCAGGCGTTCGCCTTCCCATGCGGGGTCGATAATCACGCACTCATTGTCCGAAATAACAGCATAGCTATTGGTCTGAATGGGACCGTTTACGAGCGTCTCGATCTCGACCGATCCCTTGGGAGTTAAATCCAAGGACACAGCACTCATGTCCCTCTCCTCTCTATAGAACTCGAGGCATCAAACGATGCCTCGAGTGTAGCGAATATCGATAATGTGACACGTTCGTCGCGACTAAACGCGGCGCTTAAGCTGGGCTCCACCCTCACCGGGCATCAGGCGGCGCGCGTCGTAGACCGAGTCAACGCTGCTGATGGAGGCCAGCAGCGGATCCAGACCACTCGCGTCCGAGATCTCGACCATAAAGCGCAGGGTTGCAATACCCTCGCGGTTGGTCGACGTGGCGGCAGAAAGGATATTGCCGCCCGCATCGCCAATGGCAATGGTGACATCCTTGAGAAGGCCCATGCGGTCCAGGCACTCGACCACGATCTCGACCTGAAAGAGGGTGTCGGCAGCGCCGTCCCACTCCACTTCGATCATGCGCTCGGGATGCTCCATAAGACCCTTGACGTTGGGACAGTTGGCGCGATGCACCGAAACGCCACGACCGCGCGTGATGAAGCCGACGATGTCGTCGCCCGTCACGGGGTTGCAGCAATGAGCCAGACGGACCAGTAGGCCGCTGTTGCTCTCGCCCTTGACGATAATGCCGTTACTGGCGCTCTTGCCGCGCTTTTGCGGCTTGCGGTTGGAGCCGCGGGCAGGCTGCTTCACGACCTCGGCGATAGCCTCGGCCTTGGTGAGCTGTTCCTCGGGCTTGGGGTCCAAGATTTGCTCGACCTTATTGCCCACAGCGCGCGGGGCAACCTTGCCGGCGCCGACGGCGGCAAACAGGTCCTCGAGCTGCTTGAAGTTAAACTGCTCCGCCACGGCGTTGAGCGCACGCGTCGAACGCGGCGTAGAAATGCCATAGCCACGCTTACGCAGGTCCTTGGCCAGCATATCGCGACCAGCAGCAGCGTCGTCGTCCTTGGTCGCAGCGGCAAAATAGCGGCGGATCTTTGACTTGGCGGAAGGTGTCTTAACGATCTTGAGCCAATCACGCGACGGCTTGGAACTCTTGTTAGTCAGAATCTCGACACGGTCACCCGTCTTAATCTCGTGCGTGAGCGGAGCCACCGCACCGTTGATTTTGGCGCCGACGCAATGGTTTCCCACCTCGGTGTGAACGGCGTAGGCAAAGTCGAGCGGCGTGGAGCCGGCACGAAGCGCCATGACCTCGCCCTTGGGCGTAAAGACAAAGATCTCCTGATCGAAGAGGTCGACCTTCAGCGAATGCAGGTATTCCTTGGCGTCGGTAATCTCATCAGACGCAGCCCAATCGAGCGAATGTTTGAGCCAGTTAATCTGGTCGTCCAGACGCTGGGCATCATTGGTCTTAGACGCAGACGATCCGCCCGACTTCTTATATAGCCAGTGGGCGGCAATGCCGTACTCGGCCTGCTCATGCATCTCGTAGGTTCGAATCTGAATCTCGAGCGGACGAGCCGTGGGGCCGATGACCGTCGTGTGGAGCGACTGGTAGTTATTGACCTTGGGCATGGCGATATAGTCTTTAAAGCGGCCGGGCATGGGGTGCCACAGCGTGTGCACCGCGCCGAGCGTGGAGTAGCAATCGCGCACCGAATGCGTGATGACGCGCAGTGCCACCAGGTCGTAGATCTCGGAGAATTCCTTGCCCTTGCGCTTCATCTTTTGGTAGATGGACCAATAGTGCTTGGAACGGCCGTTGATCTGGAAGTCTTCCAGGCCAATACGGTTGAGCTCGTCGGTGAGCGTCTTGATGGTCTCGGCCAGATAGCGCTCACGGACCTCGCGCGACTCCGCCACCATGCGTGCGATGCGCTGGTAGGCATCGGGCTCCAGGTAGAAGAAGGACAGGTCCTCGAGCTCCCATTTAATGGAGCTCATGCCCAGACGGTCGGCCAGGGGCGCGTACACGTCCATGGTCTCGCGAGCCTTAAACAGGCGACGGTCCTCACGCAGAGCGGCAAGGGTGCGCATGTTGTGCAGACGATCGGCAAGCTTAACGATAATGACGCGGATGTCCTTGGACATGGCGAGGAACATCTTGCGCAGCGTGAGGGCCTGCTTCTCGTCCATGCTGTCGACTTCGATGTTGGTGAGCTTGGTCACGCCATCGACGAGCTCGGCCACCGTATCGCCAAACAGGCCGGAAACATCGGCAAGCGAGGTCTCGGTATCCTCGACGGTATCGTGCAGCAGCGCGGCGCACACCACGTCACAGTCCATCTTGAGGTCGGCCAAAATGATGGCCACCTCGACGGGATGGTTAATGTACATCTCGCCCGAGCGGCGCTTTTGGTTGCAGTGCTTCTCGGCGGCAAAGCAGTAGGCCTGTTCAACCTTAGAGAAGTCGTCCTCATTCATATATTTGAGGCACAGGCGTTCCAGCTTGTCGTAGCTGTCCGCCATAATCTCGGGCGGCAGCTCATCGGCATGCTTATAGTGCTCCATCTCCGAGAACGGCTGGAGGGTGGAATCATGGGCGGTACGGGCTGCGGCATCCATCGAGGTCCCCTTCCCCTAGGCCCGCGGTACGATCGGGCGGTTAACTTTGGCTAGCATATCAGAAGCGCACGAATCGAGCGCCCAACTCCGGAAAGCCGAGAACTCCATGCGCGAACGCAAGCCCTCCAAATAGCGAATTGACCTGCTCAATTGCACGCGGCCGGGGTTTTCGGCCATCACGATGCGGCGCGTGTCGCCAAGCCCCGAAACGCGGCAGAAACCAAGCTCTTCGAAGATTCCCAGGCCGCTTGCCACCGAACGCTCGTCGACCGGGGTGCGGGCATCGATGGCAAGGCACATCTGCGCGATGTCGATATCGCTTGCGCAGAATGAATCATCCCCGGTCTTACCGCGGTTGGAGCGCCACATGGTCTGCAGCGCGCGATAGAGCGTGACGAGTTCGTCGCGCTCGGGTGCGTAGCAGTCGAGCAGGCGCTCGTTGATGCGGGCGTCGCGCGACGAATAGAGCAGGTGGATCACGGCGGGCCGGCCATCGCGACCGGCGCGGCCGCTCATCTGGTTAAACTCAATCGCACCAAACGGCATGTGGTAGAGCACGACATGGCGGATATCGGGCAGGTTGACGCCCTCACCGAAAGCCGAAGTTGAAACGATGCAGCTGAGGCTTCCGTCTCGGAATGCTTCCTCCACGCGGCGGCGATCGGAGCGCGCAAGCCCCGCGTTATAGAACGCGATATGGGTTGCGCAATCGGGCACACGCTTGCGCAACGTCTTGGCGAGCGCCACGGACTGGTCGCGCGAATTGACGTAAATGACGGTCTTCTCCCCCGTCGCCACGATCGACACCAAACGGTTCTCGCGGCTCGCAAGGTCGCGGTCGTCCTCGAGCTGCAGGTTCTCGCGCACCGTCTCGTCGACCACCGTGCGAGTGATCGGCAGCATGCGGGCAAGCTCGGCCACGACCGGAGCCGTCGCGGTGGCCGTCGCAGCCATAACAACCGGGTCGCCCAGGGCTTTGAGGATATCGGGCATGTCGAGATAGGCGCTGCGGTCGCCGCCCTTGGCAAGGCCGGCGTGGTGCGCCTCATCGATAACGACAAAGCCGATGCGGCCCGAACGCGCAAAGCGGTCACGGTGGATAGATAGGAACTCGGGCGTCGTGAGCACGATACCGGTGCGGCCCGAAGCTAGGCCGGCGAACACATCATCGCGTGCGGCCTCCACGGTCTCGCCGGTCAGCACGCCAACGCCAATGCCAAGCGCTGCCATCGTCGACGAGAGGTGATAGGCCTGGTCGGCAACAAGCGCGCGCAGCGGATAGACAAAGATGCTCGCACGTCCGCGAAGGACAGCCTCGCGCGCAGCATGTACATGGAAGATGAGAGACTTGCCGCGGCCCGTTCCCATAACGGCCAAGACGCTCTGGTGGTCGGCCAAGGCATCGAGCGCCTCAACCTGCGCGCGGTGCGGCTGGTTCGATCCGATAAAGCTATGGATAAGCGAGCGCGTGAGCTCGGTATAGGAAAGCTGGGCGAGCGTCTCGCGCTTACGCGACTCCAGGCGCAGGCCGGAATCCGCCGGCTGCACGCCACGACGAAGCTCGCATGCCGGATCGTCCACGCTGGGCAGCGTGGTATCGCGGACCAGAACATCCTTGATCATGAGCTTGGGCTTCACACGCCCCTGCCAATGCTCGGCAACGGCCTCGAACACCAAGTCGACAGCGCTATCGCAGTTGATGAGCTTATCGATTTGCGGCACGCGGAACATAATGGCCGGCACACTCGCGGCGCCATCGGTCGCCACAAAGCGCATGTGCTCGCCGGTTTTGCCCACCACGGCGCGGTCGCACATCGTCACGCCCTCGGCAGCCAGCAGCGGCACCTTGTTGCCCTGGCCAAACGGCTCAAGACGGGAGATCTGCTCGATGGTCTCGATATTCAGCTCGGAAAGGTCGACGGTGGCGGCGACCTCGTCGGTGTCTTCAAAGTCCTCGGCGGGAAGCTCGGACAGCACGGCGGAAAGGCGGCGGCGGAACTCGTCGAGCTTGGATGCCTCGATGGTCACACCCACCGCACCGGCATGTCCGCCGCGACGAATCAGCAGGTCGGAACAGCGCTCGACGGCGTCAAACAGGTTAACTTTGCCCACCGAGCGACCAGAACCGCGCGCGATACCGTCCTCGATCGAGAACAGCAGCGCCGGCACGTGATAGCGGTTGGTCAGACGGCTTGCCACGATGCCCTTGACGCCCTCGTGCCAGCCTTCGCCGCCCACAACGATCGCGCGTCCGCCGTCATAGGTCTTCTCGACCTTTGCCATGGCATCGCGCGTGAGCTCCGCCTCGATCTCACGGCGCTGGCGGTTGATTTCCTCGAGCTCAGCCGCCAGCGCACTTGCTTCGATGGGATCGCGGGCAAGCAGCAGGTCGAGCGCCAGCTTGGGATCGGCCATGCGACCGGCAGCGTTTAAGCGGGGAATGAGCGAGAACGATAGGCCATCCGCCGTAATGCTCGAAAGGTCTGCCTTGGCGAGCGCGGCAAGCGCGATATAGCCGGGGCGAGCGGTTACGCGCATCTGCTGGATGCCCTCGGCAACCAGCGCGCGGTTCTCGGGCGTGAGCGGCATCATGTCGGACACGGTGCCCAGCGCCGCGACCTCGATTAGCGAACGCCAATACGACGGCTTGCCCAAGCGCTCACCCAGGACTTGCACCAGCTTGAGCGCCACACCAGCACCGGCAAGTTCACGCGAGGGCCCCTCATCCTCGAGCTTGGGGTCGGTCAGGGGCACGCCCTGCGGCACCTGGTCGGAGGGCTCGTGGTGGTCCGTAACCACCAGATCGATTCCCAGGCTCTCAAGATAGGAAACCTCTTCCTTGGCGGCAATGCCGTTATCGACGGTCACGATCAACTGGGGGCGAGCGAGCTCGTTAACGCGGTCGAGCGCCGCGCGCGAAAGACCGTAGCCCTCGTCAAAGCGATGCGGAATAAACGGCGTGACATCGGCGCCAAACGTGCGCAGTGCCTCGGTTAACAGGCAGGTCGACGTAATACCGTCAACGTCAAAATCGCCAAAGACCGCAATGTGCTCGTGGTTGCGAACAGCACGCTCGACGCGGTCGGCAACGACCGACATGCCCGGGATAATGAGTGGGTCGGCCCAGTCGCGATCGAGCGAAGGCGTCAAAAACAGCTGGCCTTCTTCGATGGATGTAATGCCGTGCGCAACCATAATGCGCGCCACCAGCCCGGGTATTCCCAGGCCAGCCGAAAGCTCCTTTTCGAGTTCGGGGTTTTGCTGAGCGACCGCCCAGCGATGCGTCGTCTTAAGCGATGACATAGGCGCCCACCCCCGATAGGGGCAGGTCGCCGCGATACCTCTCACGGTTCATAGCGATGAGTCCTCTGTGTATGCCCGCTTCGGCAGGCAGATCTGTTGAACGGATTTATTATACCGTGCAGCGCGGACGCAAATCGCCGCAGCACGCCGCGGTTTCGGTAAACGATGCCGGTAATAGCCTCGAAATATTCGAGCGTTTCTGACGCACGGACGCATGCGAGCGTCTAGCATATCCATTCAAAACGGATTCACGAGCAAAGGGAGTCACAAGAGCATATGAAGCAATGGGTTGGACTGGGCAAGTTTCTCGCGGGGCACATGCAGGTCATCGTTCCGATTTGCGTGACGCTCGGCGTGCTCTTTCCCCAGCGGATCGGCGTGCTCAAGCCCATCGTTCCCGCCCTGTTTGCCTTTATGACGTTCCAAGGTGCGCTCAGCAACACCTTTCACCAGGTTGCCGAGGTGTTCCGCCGTCCGTTGCACCTGGTCTTGGCGCTGCTCGTCTCGGCGGTGCTTATTCCCATCGCGGCGTATGCCATGGGGTCACTCTTCTTTGGCTCCAACCCCAACCTTGTCTGCGGCATCGTGCTCGAGTACAGCGTACCCGTGGCCGTCACCGCCTTTATGTGGATCAGCATGTTCGGCGGCAACGGCCCGCTTGCGCTCACCATTATCCTGACGTCCTCGGTCATCTCGCCCGTGACGATTCCGCTCACGCTCAAGCTCTTGCTGGGCGCCACCGTCTCGATCGATGTGCCGAGCATGATGCAGAACATGGCCTTTATGATCGCCATCCCCGCTGTACTCGGTATTGTCATCAATGAACTCACGCGCGGCTGGGGCCACGAGAAACTCTCTCCCGCGCTCTCGCCCGCCTGCAAGTTCATGATGATGGGCGTCATCGCGTCCAACTCCACCGCTATGAGCGAGTACGTGCTACACATGAATGTTGAGCGCTTAGAAGTCGCGCTCTTTATCCTGGTGTTCGCCATCAGCGGCTTTATCATCGGCATCCTGATCGCCCAGGCCCTGCACCTGCCGTATAGCGAGACGACCACCATGTGCTTTACCTGCGGCATGCGCAACATCTCTTCGGGTGCCGTCATCGCCACGCAATATTTTCCCGGCGAAGTGGTATTCCCCGTCATGTGCGGCACGCTGTTTCAGCAGGTGTTGGCCTCAATTATCGGGCACCTCTTTGAGCGCCTGACCGGCGAGGAGCGCGCCGCCCAGCGCAAGCGAGTCAAGGCCGGGCGCGACGCGATGGCGCGCTAGGCTGTCCGCATTACGCGGGTGTTAGTCTTGCTATACGAGCGTTTCCAGATGCGCACGCAGACGCTCAGCATCGATATCGAGCGTCGTCTCAGCATTGACTTGGGCCAAACGATAGCCGACAAAGTAGGGCGAAACCACCCAACGCGGCAGCGCCTTGGCAATGGTCCGACCGCCCAGGTGATAGAAGAACAAGTTGTACGACTCTGCGCGACCACCGTGGTGCTCGTTTAGGATATAGCGCAGAGCTACCTGAATCGCATCGGCAAAGAGATCCGCCTCGGCTTGGTCTCGTGCGTCATCGCTGGCGGCGATTCCCTGTGGGGCTGAAACGTTGATCTCAAAGAACCCCATGATCGGTTCGGTTGAGATATTGACCGAGATTCTCCCCTGTTGCCAGACATTGATGCCTTCGAAATTGGCAGAAGTCAGCGAAGCATAGCCGTCTTCCTGCTCCAAACCCACAATCTGCATGTGCGGATGGACCAGACTGCCGCCCGAAAGTGGGCCCTTGTTCTTGTACATGAGAACGCTGCGATACTGCCGGGAGTCAATCATCCGCTGCCAGCAATCCAGGGCAAACCGCATAACATGATGCAGCTCGTCCGGCGCATAGGTCACCAGGTCGGCGTCATGGTCGGACGACTCAATCAATACGGTCTGGCGAGTGGCCCGCAAGGTCTTAAACTTATTCTCGAGCCAGATGCAGTCACCGTCGCGCCGGATGATATTGGCGAGTTCCTCGGTATCGCAAAAGGGGCACGCGGTGCCGGGACGACGGTTGTCGTCGGGCTTACCGTTCGCCTGCTGAACGTCAAATACCAGCGCCACGGGTTATACCCCCAGCGGCACGATCTTGGTGCCATGGAGCTCGGAGACGCCCAGTGCCGCCGCCACGGTATCGCGGTTGGCCGTGGAAATGCCGCCACCGGGAAGGATGGTCAGGCGGTCGTCCGCGTACTCGATCAAGCGGACCAGGTTTTCGAAGTTGTCCTCGATCGGCGTACCGGCAGTACCACCGTGAGTCAGAATGCGCGTGACGCCGCAGTCGGCGAGCGTGTCAATGGCGTCCAGCTGAGCCTCGGGCGAGAGCTGGTCAAACGCCATGTGGAAAGTGATGTCGATAGGATCGCGCTTGCACTCCTCGGTCGCGCAGCCCGCAGCCATCACGAGGGCGCCAAGCGTAAGTTCGTCGAGCGCCCATCCGCCAGCGCAGGGCTTGCAGCAGCCAAAGACCAAGCCGTCAACGCCCGCACTCACGGCAAGGCCCAGATCCATCTCCATCATACGCAGCTCGTCCTGGTTGTAGTGAAAGTCGCCGCCACGCGGGCGAATCATGCACATCACCCGTGCATCGTGCTCGTGAGCATAGTTGGTCGTAGCGCTGATAACGCCGGCCGAAGGCGTAGTGCCACCAACGGCAAGGTTGTCGCACAGCTCGATACGCCTTGCACCGGCATCGATAGCCGCCGGCACCCGCTCAAAGTTCTCGGCACAAAACTCGTACAGCATAGATAGACCCCCAAAGACAGCAGATGTTATCCGACGGGCATTGTCACACACCCCCATGAAGTTGCGGTGGAATAGGGACTCTTTTGGCCTCTGAGGCTCCCATTTAGTCCCTATTCCACCGCAACTTAAAGGGGTAGTCGCTGGCATCTGCCACAACGTCGATGTTTTGACAACGACAGCGAAAGCCCGCCAGAGCGAGCAAGGTGCCTTGAAACAAGGCGGCATTGACCTTCTGGTCATGCCGCCGAAGTTGAAAGGCAGATTGCCGCCCTGGCGGGCTTGCAGCGTCGAGCCGTTACGCGGTTTGGTAAAACCGTGTAACTAGTTAGCCACCAAGGTATGCTTTGCGAACGTTATCGTCGTGCAGGAGCTCTTGGCCGGTGCCGGTCATGGTGATCTTGCCAGTCTCGAGCACGTAGCCGCGCGTAGCAATCGAAAGCGCCATCTGCGCGTTCTGCTCGACCAGAAGCACCGTGGTGCCGGCCTTATGCAGATCCTCGACAATCTGGAAGATCTGCTCAATCAGAATCGGCGCCAGGCCCATGGAAGGCTCGTCGAGCATGAGCAGCTTGGGGTTACTCATAAGGGCGCGGCCCATAACGAGCATCTGCTGCTCGCCGCCGGAAAGGGTGCCGGCGACCTGGCGACGGCGCTCCTTCAGGCGCGGGAACTGCTCGTAGACGCGCTCAAGGCCCGGAGCCACCGTGGACTTGGGCTGCGTATAGGCGCCCATCTCCAGGTTCTCCTCAACCGTCATCTGCAAAAAGGCGCGACGTCCCTCGGGAACCTGAGCCAGTCCCTTACCAACCAGCTTATCAGCGGGCGTATGGGTAATGTCCTCGCCCATAAACTTGATGGAGCCGGTCTTGGAGCGCAGCAGGCCCGAGACGGTCTTGAGCGTTGTGGACTTGCCAGCGCCGTTCGCGCCGATCAGAGCCACGATCTCGCCCTCGTTAACGTTAAAGGAGATGTCCTTGATGGCGTGGATGGCGCCGTACCAGACGTTGATGTTGTAGACGGAAAGCATCGGCTCTGCCATTTAGTTCTCCCCCTTATCCTGCTTGCCCAGATATGCCTCGATAACGGCATCGTTGTTCTGGATCTCCTCGGCCGTACCCTTGGCGATAACCTTGCCAAAGTTAAGCACGCAGATGCCCTCGCAGATGTTCATAACGAGCGACATATCATGCTCGATAAGCATGATGGCGATGCCGAAGGTGTCGCGGATCTTGACGATGTTCTCCATGAGCTCCGCGGTCTCGGACGGGTTCATGCCGGCGGCAGGCTCGTCGAGCAACAGCAGCTTGGGGTTGGTGGCAAGCGCGCGGACGATCTCCAGACGACGCTGAGCGCCGTAAGGCAGCGAGCCGGCCTGTTCATTTGCCAGGTGCTCCATGTCAAAAATGGACAGCAGCTCCATGGCGCGCTCGTGGGCAGCCTTCTCGTGCTTCCAATACGTCGGCAGGCGCAGCACGCCCTCAAAGCCGGAGTAGCGCTCCTGATTGTGCAGACCGACCTTGACGTTATCCTCCACCGTCATGGTGTTGAACAGGCGAATGTTCTGGAATGTACGGGCAATACCCATACGGTTGACCTGGTAGACGGACTTGCCCGAGGTGTCCTCACCGTCGAGCAGGATGGTGCCATGCGTGGGCTGGTACACCTTGGTGAGCAGGTTGAAGACCGTAGTCTTACCGGCACCGTTGGGGCCGATGAGACCGGCGATCTCAGTCTTGCCGATGGTTAGGCTAAAGTCGTCGACTGCCTTAAGGCCGCCGAATTCAATGCCCAGGTGGATGCACTCGAGCGCCGGGCGCTCGCCCAGGTCGCGGTCGGGAACGATGGCGCCAGAAGGATACGGGACCATCTTGCCCTTGTTGAACTCAAACTTACTGGGCATCGGCTGCCACCTCCTTCTTGGGAGCAAAGCGATCCTTAATGCGTGCGAAGAACGCCTTGAGCTGCGGGTTATTGGTAAAGATCATGACCAGAATCAGCACGATGGCGTAGATGAGCATGCGGTAGTCCGAGAACTGACGGAGCAGCTCGGGCAGCACGGTAAGCAGCGCTGCAGCGATGACGGAGCCACGCATATTGCCCAGACCGCCCAGGACCACGAACACCAGAATGAGGATGGACGTGTTGAAGTCGAACTTAGTGGCGGAAAGCTGCGAGAAGTTACCGCCGAACAGGGCTCCGGCAGCACCGGCGAGGGCAGCGGAAACTACGAAGGCGATCATGCGGTACTCGGTGACGGAGATGCCCACGGACTCGGCGGCGATCTTGTTGTCACGCACGGCCATAATGGCACGACCGGTACGGCTGCGAACCAGGTTGAGTACAATCACGAGCGCGACCATGACCAGGATGGCACCGGCAAGGAAGGTCGAGTACGTCGATACGCCCGATGCGCCCTGGGCGCCCTTGATGATGGCGGTGCCGTCCTCGAGCAGGTGCAGGTCGTCGATCGTGGAATTACCCGTGATGTTAAAGATCACATGCAGACCGCGGGAGTCGACGCCCACGATAAGGCAGGTGACGATCTCTTTGATGATCTCACCAAAAGCCAGGGTCACGATGGCCAGATAGTCGCCGCTCAGGCGCAGGACCGGGATACCGATCAGGAAGCCCAAGACGGCAGCGGCGATAGCGCCGACCACAATGCTGATGATCAGACGCATCGGGTCGGAGGGAACGGCGCTCTCCAGCGCGACGGCGGTAACGATGCCCGTATAGGCGCCGACGCTCATAAAGCCTGCGTGGCCCAGCGACAAGTCGCCCGCGATGCCGACGACGAGGTTAAGGGAGATGGCCATTACAATGTAGGCCGTAATGGGGACCAACTGGCCGGCAATCATGCGCGGGATCATGTGGTTGGACTGCATAAAGAACACGATGGCGAACGCCACAAGGCACATGGCGTACGTAACAAAGTCGTGACGCGTCTGCTTGTCTTTAAGAAACTTCATAACGCTCACCTACACCTTCTCGGGGACGTACTTGCCCAAGAGGCCGGCAGGCTTGACGAGCAGGACGATGATCAAAACACCAAAGACGATGGAGTTGGCAAGGCTCGTGGAAATATAAGCCTGCGCCATCGCCTCGATGATGCCGATGAGAATACCGCCGACAAAGGCGCCGGGGATGGAGCCGATGCCGCCGAAAACGGCAGCGTCGAAGGCCTTGATACCAGGCATGGCGCCCGTGGTGGGCTGCAACACCGGCGAGTAGGAGCACAGGAGCACGCCGGCGATAGCGGCAAGGGCGGAGCCGATGGCAAACGTCATCGAGATGGTGCGGTTGACGTTGATGCCCATGAGCTGAGCGGCGGCCTTGTCCTCGGACACGGCGCGCATGGCCTTGCCCATCTTGGTCTTACCTGTAAAGAACATCAGGCCGGCCATAATAACCAGGCAGGCGACGATGGTGACGAGTGAGACGGCGCTTACGTTAATCTTGGCCAAGAACTCCGGCACCTGGAAGGTGACGAGCGAAGTGAAGTTCTTGGGCGTGGCGCCCCACAGAAGCTGCGCGGCGTTCTGCAGGAAGTAAGACACGCCGATGGCCGTGATCAGAACGGCCAGCGGGCCTGCCTGGCGCAGCGGCTTATAGGCCAGACCCTCAATGAGAACACCGAGAACCGTGCAGACCACACAAGAGAGAACTACAGATGCCCAGCCCGGGAGGCCGAGATACGACGTGGCGCAGAACGAGACATAGGCACCGACCATGATGACGTCGCCGTGAGCGAAGTTGAGCATCTTGGCGATACCGTAGACCATGGTGTAGCCCAACGCGATAATGGCGTAGACGCTGCCCATGGACAGGCCGTTGACCAGGTATTGGATAAAGACCGTCATGTTCCACATCCCCCTTTCGAATAGGTTTCCAGTTAATGTATGAAACAGGGACGTTACACTGTCCCTAGATACCAAGCAAGCAGGGAAGGCCAAAACCTCCCCTGCTTGGGATCAAAACCGCTCTATGTAAGGCGGCCAATTAGGCCTGTACGTACCTGCCATCGGTGATGACGTACGCCGTGGGCTCCTTCTGGACCTGGCCCTTATCGTTCCAGGTGAGCTTGCCGGTCAGACCGTCAACGGTAATCTTGAGCATAGCCTTGGACAGCTTATCGGCGACCTCGGTCGGGTCGGCGTCGACACCAAGACCGGCCTCCTTGAGAGCCTCGGCCACCGCGTGCACGCCGTCGTAGGCGTCGGCGGCAAACTGGTCGGGGGTATCGCCGTACTTATCCTTGTAGGCGTTGACGAAGTCGGCGTTCTTCTCGTCGTCGGCGGAGAACGGGGTCATGAGCAGCAGACCCTCGGCAAGAGAGGTGTCGAAGCCCTCAACGCCCAGGATGCCGTCCATGCCGTCGCAGCCCATCATCTTGACGTCGTAGCCCATGTCCTTGGCGTTCTTGAGCAGGACGGACGCGGGCGTGTAGTAGATCGGCGCGAAGATCATGGTGGCGCCGGCCTGCTTGGCCTTGGTCAGCTGGTTGGTAAAGCTCGTGGCGGAGTCGTCCTTAAAGGTCTCCTCGTCAACAATCTCGAGCTTGGACTCAGCGGCCTGGGCCTTAAAGGAATCTGCGATGCCCGAAGAATAGGCGTCGCCGGAGTTATAGAACAGCACGAACTTCTCGTCCGCATACTTCTGCGCCAGGAACTTGGCAGCGTTGACACCCTGGTTGGGGTCGGTGAAGCAAACCTGGAAGACGCAATCCTTGCCGTCGGTGACGTCCTCGGAGGACGCGGACGGGGTGATCATGAACGTCTTGGGGTCGTTACCACACTCGGCGGCAACGGCAACCGACGCACCCGTGGTGGTCGGGCCGACGAGGGCCTGCATACCCCAGTCGAGCAGAGTGTTGAAGGCGTTGACGGCCTTCTCGCCGTCGGCCTGGTCATCCTCGGCCTTGCTGGCAAGCGGCAGCTCCTTGGTCGAGAAATCCTTGCAGCCAAGCTCGACACCCTGGGTAACGGACTTGCCGTAAGACGCGTTGGCGCCGGTCAGCGGGCCGATGGTGCCGACTTTAAACGAAGCGTCGCTCGAAGCGGAACCGCTGTCGCCGCCGTTGGAGGAGCAACCAGCTAGAATGGACATCGCCCCCAGACCTGCTGCGCTCGCGATAACGCTCCTGCGATTCATAACAGGGTTCAATGACTTACCGGTGAGGCTCGACATGCGGCTCTCCTCTCAAATCTCGTCGGGTTTCGGTTACCCGACAGGCCATCCTTCGCCGTGTTCGGCGTTCGCAAAATAGTAGACGCTTTAGTTGAGGAAAGTGGCGATTATTTCAACTTTTCTTTTGATTTGTTCATTTATCCATAATCATGCGTATTTCTGTCGGTTTATGCAGTTTAGCCACTTTATTGTGTGAAAGTAATGTTTCCGTTCTGTTACAGGCGTCCCCGCCCTGAATAAAACGGCCCCACCGGTCTCGTTATATGCACTTAGGCGGCGATGTACTTGCCGTCCTGAATCACATAGGCCGTAGCGGGCTTTTCGACTTGGCCCTCATCGTTCCACGTCAGCTCGCCCGTCAGGCCCTCGATCTTGATCTTGCGCATGGCCTTGGTGAGCTGGTTGGTAAAGCTCGTGGAAGAATCGTCCTTAAAGGTCTCGGTATCAACGATATCAAGCTTGGACGCCTTGGCCTGCTCGGCAAAGGCGTCGGCAACGCCCGAGCTGTACGTATCGCCGGAGTTGTAGAACAGGGCGACCTTGGCGTCCGTATACTTCTCGGCCAAGAACTTCGCGGCGCTGGTGCCCATGGTGGGGTCGGTGAAGCAAACCTTATGGTGCAAACGTTGACAGTTTGTTACGGAGTTCCGTTTGTAGCGAGCGTGTTTCCAATGTTTCCGCAGCGTTTCGGGGGTGGCGTTTTGTGCTGCTCCCGCTGCCAGGCAAGCACGCGCCCGCACTTCACGCTAGAATGCACTCAACCTTTAAGCGGTTAATCCATCCATAAGATGCACGAAGGAGCTATCTATGAGCGAACCCATGCGCACCGTGAACGTCGGTCTGATCGGTCTGGGAACCGTCGGCGGCGGCGTGGCCCGTCTGATCAAGAGCCACCACGATGAGTACCTGGCAGCCTACGGCATCGACCTTAAGCTGACCCGCGCCTGCGCGCTTGCTTGGGAGCAGGCCGAGGCAGCAGGCATTGAGCGCGAGGCCTTTACGAGTGACTGGCACGATGTCGCAACCGACCCCGCCGTCGACATCGTCGTCGAGCTGATCGGCGGCGAGCATCCCGCAACCGAGATCTTCACCACTGCCTTTGAGCACGGCAAGCACGTCGTCTCTGCCAACAAGGCCCTGCTGGGCCGTCACGTCGAGACGCTTGCCGAGAAGGCGCGCGCGTGCGGCGTGCAGATTAAATGCGAGGCCAGCTGCGGCGGCGGCATCCCCATCGTGAGCACGCTTGAGCACGACCTGGTAGGCAACAAGATCCTGACCATCGCCGGCATCCTCAACGGCACCACCAACTACATCCTGTCGCGCATGGACGCCGAGGGCGCCGATTACGCCGACGTACTTGCCGACGCACAGGCAAAGGGCTATGCCGAGGCCGACCCGTCCGCCGACGTCGACGGCTTCGATGCCGCCAGCAAGACAGCCATCCTCGCCTCCATCGGCTTTGGCACCCGCGTTACCACCGACGATGTGTACCAGCAGGGCATCCGCACCATCGGTGCCGAGGATATCGCCCAGGCCCGCGAGCTCGGCTACACCATCAAGCTGCTGGGCATCGCCCGCAACACCAACGCCGGCGTCGACGTTCGCGTGCATCCCACGCTCATCCCGGCAGACCATATGCTCGCCAAGGTCAACGGCGCCATGAACGCCGTCTACGTGGTAGGCGACGCCGTGGGCGAGACCATGTTCTACGGTGCCGGCGCAGGCTCCTTCCCCACCGCGAGCGCCGTCGTGGGCGATATCCTGTCGCTCTCCGAGCAGATCAGCCGCGGCGTGGCTCCGCTGCCCGAGATTGAGCCCTATGGTCACAACCTCGCCTTTAAGCCCATGGACGAGCTCCAGACTAAGTACTATGTGCGCCTGAAGGTCGCCGACCGCGTGGGTGCCCTGTCCGAGACGGTCGACATCTTTGCCAAGCACAACATCTCGATCTCGCTCATCAACCAGGTCGAGGACGGCAAGTCGGGCGCCAGCGATACTTGCTCGGTCATCTTCCTGACGCACCGCGCGCTCGAGAAGGACGTCCAGGCTGCCACCGCCGAGCTTGCCAGCGTCGACTGCGTAGCCGAGGTCGCCAACGTCCTGCGCATCGAGGACGTTGAGGCTTGGACCGAAGGCGTCATGGCGAACTAGCTCAACGCTCGCCTAGCAATACACGCTTTGAGGGCTCCCGTCCGATGCGGGACGGGAGCCCTTTTGTCTCCTGCCCTAAGCACAACGGCAGAGCACATTTGCGCGAGCCGCTCATCGGTAACGCGGGCTACCGTTCACCGATATGCAAACACGGCCGATTCCAGTTACGGCTACGCTGTGCTGCGAATGTCCGCCCGCGATGAGAGGAAATACCATGTTGCTCGAGGGCAAGAAAGCAATCATCACCGGAGGCACGCGCGGTATCGGCTATGCCATCGCCTGCCGTTTTATCGAGGAAGGCGCCGCCGTCACCGTCTTTGGCTCGCGTCAGGAGACCGCCGATGCGGCCGTTGAGAAGCTGACAGCCGCCTATCCCGACGCCAAGGTCTGGGGCCGCTCCTGCGACCTCACCTCACTCGAAGCCGTGACCGAGGCCTTTACCCAGGCTGCAGCCGACATGGGCGGCTTGGACACGGTCGTCAACAATGCCGGTATCTCCCAGCGTTCACCCCTCTTGGACTACACGGCCGAGGAGTTCGCAAAGGTCATGGACCTTAACGTCGTCGCCGTCTTTAATGGCCACCAAGCTGCCGCCAAGATCATGACCGAGGCCGGCCACGGCGGCACCATCACCACCACGAGCTCGATGGTTGCCAAGTACGGCCAGCCCTCTGGCGTCGGCTATCCAACGTCCAAGTTTGCCGTCAACGGCATGGTCCAGTCGCTCTCGCGCGAGCTCGCCCCCATGGGCATTCGCGTCAATGCCGTAGCACCCGGTGTAACCAAAACCGACATGGTCGCCAACCTGCCTGAAGAGGTTATTAAGCCCATCGTCGCCACCATTCCGCTGGGTCGCATGGGCGAGCCCGAGGATGTCGCCAACGCCTTTGTTTTCCTGGCGAGCGACATGTCCTCCTACGTCACGGGCGCCGTGCTCCCCGTCGACGGAGCCGCCCGCTCTTAAGGGACCACAAGCCACAGCTCCCAGCCTCAACATAGTCCAACAAAGAAGGCGCGCCGTCTGCATCAACTGCAGGCAGCGCGCCTTCTTCTGTTTGAAAGGGAAGCTGTGTCCCGGAATTCCGACTCAGACCGGGACGCAGCTTCCCTCAGGGCCATGTTTCGGAAAGAGCGCCCCGTTTTGAACGCCGATTCTGGGATACCGTTTCCGCAACGGATCTCTCGCGGAAACTGCATCCCACTCTGAGCGCCCATTCCGGGACACAGTTTCCCAACGGTCCCCGTTTCGGAAACCACATCCCGTTCCGAGCCTTCAAAGCGGGACGCGGCTTCCCCGAGAGAGTATCGACTACTTACCGTCGTCGTCCTCGGCTTCTTCTCTTGCATAGAGCTCCAGCATGCGGCGGCGGTATTCGCGTACAGCGAGCTTGGCGCGCTCCAGGCGGCGACGCTCGCGCTGGGTCAGCTCGGACGGGTCGACCTCGTCTCCATAGGTCTTATCGGCAAGCAGGTGCGCCGCGTCCACGATGCGGGCATCGATGTGGCCGCTCGCCGCCTCTGCAGAAAGACGCTCGGCAATCGTATCGAGCGTAGGCAGGCCCTCGAATACGCGACCATGGCCATGCGAAGTCAGCAGCTCATGCTCGCGCGCGAGCAAGCTCGCTAGGTCGTGGTGAGCGCGCAGGATGTCGAGCGCATCGGATGGATGCTCGGCAACCTCTGCCACGGCGGCGACCGGTGCGGCATCGACCACGCGGTAGAAGAGCTGCGCGAGCAATGGCATCAAGAACACCGTGATGGCGCCGGCGGCAACCATAACCGACGCGATGTCTTGCGACAGCGCACCCGCGTTGACGGCAACGCTCGTCACGGCAACGATGATCGGCAGCGCCGTGGTGCAGTAGAGCGCCACGGTGATGCGGCCATACGCCGAGACATCGCGCGTCGCAGGACAAATGCTCATAGAGATAAGAATGGGCACGGCACGAATAATCAACAACGCCACGATAAAGCCCGCGAGCAAGCCCGGGCGCGACACCACGGCCGTCAGGTCGATCTTTGCGCCCGATACGGTAAAGAACACCGGAATCAAAAAGCCGTAGGCCAGGCCGTCGAGCTTGGTCTCGAGCGTATGGTTGCCCTCGGGGATGATATAGCGCAGGACAAAGCCGGCGGCAAAAGAACCCAACACGATGTCGAGATCAAAGACGGCCGAGAACGCCACGAGCGTGACCAGGATGAGCACCGTCAGGCGCACGAAGGTCTGCGACGTGGTATCGGCACGTTCCTCGACAAACGCAAAGAAGCGGCTGCCGACGCGCTTGGAGCGGCTTGGAACCACGGCCAGCAACACGCAAACCACCGCAAACAAGCCAAGGATTACGAGCGTTTGGATGCCAGTGCGGGCAGACAGCAACACCGACATAGCAAGCACGGGTCCAAGTTCGCCCCAGGTGCCATACGCGAGAATCGAGTCGCCCACACGCGTGCCAGTGAGCGAGCGCTCACGCATGATGGGCACGAGTGTGCCGAGCGCCGTCGAAGTAAGGGCAAGCGTCACGGCGATACCGTCGAAATGACTGACCGAGAACCACGGGGTAAAGCGCACGGCAAGCCAGGCGATACCAAACGTGACGACCCACGTCGCCAAGCCGTAGCGCCCCTCGACGCCCGTGATGCTCTTGGGATCGATCTCAAAGCCGGCAAGCAAGAACAAAAAGGCCAGACCGAGCTCGGACACAAGCGAGACCTCGGTATCTACATGGATGACGCCGAGCATATGAGGTCCCAGCACTGCGCCGAGCACGAGCAAAAAGACCGTCTCGGGAACGGGTTTTCCAGGAATCGCCGAGGCGATGAAGGGGCTTGCAAAGGCCACGAGCGCGATGATGGCGAGCGAAACGAATGCCATGTGATGCCTTTCTCTTGTTTGCGCTTCACTGTAGCACCCTCGCCGTCCTCAACGCGCCGCGAGCTGTCGTATCATAGTGAGGTTTACAAACATGTGGCTCAAGGCGACTGCGAGGCCCGCCCCGCAAACCGACCGCTGCCGCATACCGTACCGTACGCCCAACCGATCAGGAAGGCAGGAACCAATGGTCTCTCGTATCTACGTGGAGAAGAAACCCGGGTTCGACGTCGAGGCTCAGCAGCTCAAGGGCGAGCTGACCGAGATTCTCGGCATCAAGGGCATCGAGGCCCTGAGGATCATCAACCGCTACGACGTCGAGGGCATCGACGAGGAGCTTTTCCGCTCCTGCGTGCCGACCGTCTTTAGCGAGCCCCAGGTCGATGTGACCTACGACGAGCTCCCCGCAAGCGATGGCGCCATCTTTGCCGTCGAATTCCTGCCTGGCCAGTTTGACCAGCGCGCCGACTCCGCCAGCGAGTGCGTGCAGCTCATCAGCCAGGGCGAGCGCCCCGCCGTGCGCTCCGCCAAGGTCTATATGATCTCGGGCGCTCTGGACGAAGCCGCCGTCGAGGCCATCAAGCACTACGTGGTGAACCCCGTCGAGGCGCGCATCGCCTCGCTCGACCTGCCCAAGACACTGTACATGGAGACCCCCGAGCCTGCGCCCGTCGAGGTGCTCGACGGCTTCCGCGAGCTCGACGAGGCCGGCCTTGCCGCCTTTATCTCCGAGCGCGGTCTTGCCATGGACGAGGCGGACATCGCCTTCTGCCAGCAGTACTTCCGCGATGAGGATCGCGACCCCACCATCACCGAGATCCGCGTGATCGACACCTACTGGTCCGATCACTGCCGCCACACCACCTTTGGCACCGTCCTGGACGACGTGACGATCGACGACGCCGTGGTGCAGCAGGCCTTCGACCGCTACATGGAAATGCGCCACGAGCTCGGTCGCGACGCCAAGCCCGTCTGCCTCATGGACATGGGCACCATCGGCGCCAAGTACCTTAAGAAGACCGGCGTCATGACCGATGTCGACGAGTCCGAGGAGATCAACGCCTGCACCGTCAAGGTGAAGGTCGATGTCGACGGCGAGGACCAGGACTGGCTGTTCCTCTTTAAGAACGAGACCCACAACCACCCGACCGAGATCGAGCCCTTCGGCGGTGCCGCCACCTGCGTGGGCGGTGCCATCCGCGACCCGCTCTCGGGCCGCAGCTACGTGTACCAGGCCATGCGTGTTACCGGCGCCGGCGACCCCACCGTCCCGGTTTCCGAGACGCTCGAGGGCAAGCTGCCGCAGCGCAAACTCGTGACCACTGCTGCCGCCGGCTACTCCAGCTACGGCAACCAGATCGGCCTTGCCACCGGTCAGGTCAACGAACTCTATCACCCCGGCTACGTGGCCAAGCGCATGGAGGTCGGCGCCGTCGTGGGCGCTACTCCGGCAAACCACGTGCGTCGCGAGTGCCCCGCCCCCACCGACAAAATCATCCTGCTGGGCGGCCGCACCGGCCGTGACGGCATCGGCGGTGCCACCGGCTCATCCAAGACCCAGAACACCGAGTCCATCGAGACCTCGGGTGCCGAGGTCCAGAAGGGCAACGCCCCGGTCGAGCGCAAGCTGCAGCGCCTCTTCCGCCGCGGCGACGCCTGCCGCCTGATCAAGCGCTGCAACGACTTTGGCGCCGGCGGCGTCTCGGTCGCCGTGGGTGAGCTTGCCGACGGCCTGTACGTGGACCTGGACACCGTGACCAAGAAGTACGACGGCCTGGACGGCACCGAGCTCGCTATCTCCGAGTCCCAGGAGCGCATGGCCTGCGCCGTCGCCGACGGTGACGTCGAGGAGTTCATGGGCTACGCCGCCGAGGAGAACCTCGAGGCGACCGTTATCGCCGAGGTTACCGCCGAGCCGCGCATGCGCATGGCCTGGAACGGCGTCGCCATCGTCGACCTGTCCCGCGAGTTCCTCAACTCCAACGGCGCACCCAAGCACCAGGTCGCCCACGTGTGCGCCCGTAGCGTGTGGCAGCCCAGCTGGGCTGGCACCACGCTTGCCGAGCGCATGACCTCGCTGGTCACCGACCTCAACGTCGCCTCCAACAAGGGCCTTTCCGAGCGCTTCGACTCCACCATCGGTGCCGCGACCGTACTCATGCCCTTTGGCGGCAAGACCCAGCTCACCCCGAGCTCTGCCATGGTCGCCAAGTTCCCCGTGGACGGCGAGACCACCACGGCGAGCGCCATGGCATGGGGCTTCAACCCCTACCTGATGGAGGCCGACCAGTTTGCGGGCGCCTACCTGTCCGTGGTCGAGTCCATCGCCAAGCTCGTGGCTGCCGGCTTTGAGCACAAGCGCGCCTATCTCTCCTTCCAGGAATACTTCGAGCGTCTGCGCACCGAGGCCGAGCGCTGGGGCAAGCCCACGGCAGCCGTCCTGGGCGCTCTCATGGCCCAGGTCGACCTGGGTGCCGGCGCCATCGGTGGCAAGGATTCCATGAGCGGCTCGTTTGAGGACGAGGCCGGCGAGCTCAACGTTCCGCCGACTCTGATCAGCTTCGCTGTGGCCGTGGGCCGCGCGGCGCGCGCCGTCTCCCCTGAGTTCAAGGGTCTGACGCACCGCGTCGTCCGCATCGCCCCCGCCACCTACGGCGAGGATTACCGCCCCGACGCCCAGCAGCTGCTCGCCGCGTTTGACGCCGTCGAGGCGCTCACCGCCAACGGCAACGCCCTGGCCATCTCCACGCCCGGCTACGGCTGCGGCGCCGAGAGCCTCTTTAAAATGTGCGTCGGCAACCAGATCGGTATCGAGCTTGCCGAGGATGTGGACGTGGAGAGCCTCTTCACCCCGCTCTACGGTAGCTTTATCGTCGAGCTCGCCGATGACGCCGAGCTGCCCGAGGTCGCCGACGGCGTTGTCGTCGAGCCCCTGGGCACCACCGTCGAGGGTTATGTCATCGACACCGGCTCCGAGGTCATCGAGCTCGCCGAGCTCCAGGAGGCCTGGGAGAGCGGCATCGAGGGCGTCTTCGCCTACCGCAGCGCCGGCGAGACCCCCGAGGTCGAGACCATCGACTTCCGCGCCAAGGATATCCACGTGTACGGCGGCGCCAAGATCGCCCGCCCGCGCGTGATCATCCCCGTGTTCCCCGGCAACAACTGCGAGTACGACAGCGCCCGCGCCTTCCGCGCAGCCGGTGCCGAGGCCGACACCTTCGTGATCAACAACCTCACGCCCGAGGCCGTCGCCGAGAGCACCCACGAGCTTGCCCGCCGCATCCGTGCAAGCCAGATTGTCATGATCCCCGGCGGCTTCTCGGGCGGCGACGAGCCCGACGGCTCCGCCAAGTTCATCACGGCGTTCTTCCGCGCTCCCGAGGTCACCGAGGCAGTCCGCGACCTGCTCAAGGCCCGCGACGGCCTGATGCTGGGCATCTGCAACGGCTTCCAGGCCCTGATCAAGCTCGGCCTGGTGCCCTACGGCGACATCGTCGACGCCACGCCCGATGCGCCCACGTTGACGTTCAACACCATCGGTCGCCACCAGAGCCGTCTGGTGCGCACCCGCATCTCGTCCAACCTGTCCCCGTGGCTGTCGCAGTGCAGCCTGGACGACCCCTACACCGTCGCCATCAGCCACGGCGAGGGCCGCTTTGTCGCCAATGACGAAGTGCTCGCCCAGCTGATCGCCAACGGCCAGGTCGCCACGCAGTACGTGGGCGAGAACGGCAAGCCCAGCATGGATCTTTCCGTCAACCCCAACGGCTCCGCACTCGCCATCGAGGGCATCACGAGCCCCGACGGCCGCGTCCTGGGCAAGATGGGCCATGCCGAGCGTCGCGGCGACAACCTGTACCGCAACGTGCCCGAGCATGTCCCCGGCGACAAGTTCATGCCGATCTTTGAGAGCGGCGTAGCCTACTTCGCTTAAAGCTATCCCATCGGGTACAATCCCCTCGGGTAACATCACCCGCCACCGGCACTCCCGGTGGCGGGTTCTTTTTTACTTCGCACATATAGGAAGGACATCATGGAAAGCCGCAAGCCGTATCTCGCCACCCTGCCCGGACTCATCCTGGGCTGTCTTGTTTGCTGTGCACTCTGGGGATCGGCCTTTCCCTGCATCAAGATCGGCTACGCGCTCTTTGGTATCCCGGCGCACGATAGCGCCTCGCAGCTGCTCTTCGCGGGTCTGCGCTTCACCCTTGCCGGCATGCTGGTCATTGTTGGCATGAGTGTGGCCCAGCGCCGTCCGCTCGTTCCGCAAGCGCGCGACATCAAGCCCATCCTCACGTTGTCGCTCTTCCAGACTATCGGCCAGTACTTCTTTTTCTATCTGGGCCTCTCGCGCGCCAGCGCCATGTCGAGCTCCATCATCGAGGCCAGCGCCAACTTCCTCGCAATCCTCTTTGCCGCCCTGGCATTTCACACCGAAAAGCTCGATGTGGCCAAGGTGCTTGGCTGTGCGCTGGGCTTTGCCGGCGTCGCGCTCGTCAACATCTCGGGCGCAGATGGCACCTTTGGCTTCAGGCTCGATGGCGAGGGCTTTATCCTAGCCTCCACTGTCGCGGGTGCTCTTTCGACCTGCCTGATCGGTATCTTCTCGCGCGAGCACGACGGCGTCTTGCTTGCCGGGTGGCAGTTCTTGGTCGGCGGCCTGGTCCTCACCGCCATCGGCTTTTTGATGGGTGGCGCGCTCTCCCCCACGGCGATTGTCCCCGCCATCGTGCTCATCATCTACATGGCGCTTATCTCCGCGGTCGCCTACTCGCTGTGGTCGCGCCTGCTTGCCGTCAACCCCGTCAGCCGCGTCTCGGTCTTTGGGTTTATGAACCCGGTCTTTGGCGTACTGCTGAGCGCACTGCTGCTTGGCGAGGGCGCCGGCACGAGCCCCGTTACTGTCATCGTTGCCCTGCTGTTGGTCTGCGGCGGCATCATCATCGTCAACAAACCCAAAAAAGCCTAGCGAACTGCCCTTATTTAGCAGAGAGATTCACATACTTTAGTTTAATGGAGTACATCGGTGAGCTGAGGGCCGCCACGCACGCAAGCGTGCGCCCCTTTTTCTAGCGTATCTGGACGCCGGCTTTCTTTTTCTCGGCCTTGACGCGGTAGAGCTCCGCATCGGCAGCGCGAAGCAAGTCTTGCCAGGTATCGACGCCGTCACCGACCCGTGCGTAGCCGATGGACATCCGCAACAGATACGGCACCTCGGCGCATGCGAGTTCATCGTTGATTGCCGCGCACAGACGTATGATGTCCTGCTCCGCCATCGCCTTTTGAAGCACCACGAACTCATCGCCACCATAACGTGCGATAAAGCCGCCAGACGCCGAGCAGACTTCTTTGAGCGCAGCGGATATGACCTGAAGAGCGTGGTCGCCCTCCACATGCCCATAGCGATCGTTAATCTGCTTAAAGCCGTCGGCGTCCATCATAAGCAGATATACATCTTCGGCCTGATCCACATTTGAGAAGAGCGACAGCATATAGGTCTCAAAACGGTTGCGATTGTTAAGTCCAGTCAACGGGTCGGTCGAGATGAGCTGCTCCTGGTAGATGATGTAGAGCAGCAACATGCTAATCATTATGCCGACACAAAGGCCGGGCACCGAGTATACGACCTGAAAGGTACCGCCCACCAGGGCCGGAATGGCGAAAAATGCCAAGGTTCGATAGATGGCCTTCGTCTGCAGGCTCTCGACCCTGCGAGATTGCACAAACGCATGCAGGGACGTATGTATAACGTAACAGTAGCTGACGATGGGCTGGATCATATAGGCAAAGCCGCGACGATACACGCCCTGCGAATCGATATAGAACAGGGCGTGCGTCCAGTAACTGGTAAACGCCAGCACGACCACCAGAGCCGTAGGCAACGCTACAAGCACCACCCTATAGCGCGAGGTCAAAAGGCGAGAACCCTGCACCGTCTCGGAATAGATAAACCAAATGAGACACGCGATAGCAAAGAGCGAGAACGAAACCGCGTTGGAAATCCAGTTGGCAGCAATGCCCAACGTGCCGTCCACACCGTCCGAAAGCGTCCAGATCATATCGAATAATATGTACGCGGCAGAGGTGTAGCCAAGCATGCTAAACAATAGCTGCTGGGTGCTCGAGAACAAGGAGCGACGACTTCGCACGGCAAGCCCGATAAGAACAATCATGCATAGCACGAATATCTCAATCTTGAGTGCCTTAACCACTAGCGCCATCCCTTCAATATCCAAGTGGTCAGAATCGCCCAATTCGAATCAGGGCAATAAACACCCCTTTACTCCGCAGGGGTAAAGGGGATAATAGCAGAGCGCCCGAACATCACTGCAAAACAGTTTCTGTTCGGGCGCCCATACGGCGCGAATTGCACACGCCGGCATCATTGATGGGTATCGATTGCTACTCGCCATCGATGTCAGTCGCGACGGCCTCCTCGATGGCCTCGACACCGACAGGCGACAGATCCTCATTTCCTTGGCAGAACTTCTTGTCGACCCAGCCAGTCAGAATCGGAGCCATGATTGCCGTGATGATGACGGCGGTGGCGATCTGCGCATACGCGGTGGGCGCAAGCTCGGCATAGCGCGGCGCGACCTCAGCGAGGGCAACCGGCGTGGTCATAGCCGTGCCGGCGATGGTGGAGCAAGCAACGGCGGCCTTGCCGTTGCCGCCGCACAAGCGCTCGAAGGCAAAGGTGATGGGGCCAACGATAAAGAGGGTGATGAGGCCCAGCAGAATGCCCGAGATGCCGCCGGTGATGAAACTCGAAAGGCTCATGGACGCACCAAGCTGAAATCCGATGACGGCAATCGCGGGATTGGCACCGGGAACCAGCAGGTTCTTGATAAACGGGAACAGGTTGCCCAGAACCATGCCAATAACGAGTGGCAAGATGGAGCCGATAATGGTGCCAATGGGAATGTTGGCGAGGCCGGAAACACCGAGGATGATCATCGTGACGGCGGGGCCGGCCGTAAAGAACAGGATACCGACGGCGCCCTGCTCGGACTCATCGCCGAACTCGCCCATGATGCCCGTATAGAGCGCCATGTTGCAAAACGTAATGCCGCCGATGATAGACACGGAGCTCAGACCCAGGAAGTTGTCGTTAAAGAAATATGCTACGCCCAGGCCGAGAGCCGCTGCGACGACCAGCTTGGGGATCAGCACGACGATACCGGTCTTGATGGCACCCGGCGTGGACTTAAAGCTGATGCCGGCGCCCACAAACAGCAGGATCGCGGCGACGATGGTATTGGAGCCACCGCGGCAGGCAGCCGTAAAGAAGCCGCCGATCTCAAAAACCTGCGGGCAGAAGGTGTTGAGCAAAAGACCGACGATCATCGGATAGATCATGATGTCGCCCGGGATGCGCGGGACCTTGAATTTCTTTTGCTCGTTGGCGGTCGCTTCCTGTGCCATGAAACCCCCATTTCCGCTGACGGGTACAAAAGCCCACGTCACGCTTTGCTACAGTAAAGTTTGACCATGGTACCAGAAGAAATAGACCAGCTCGGTGAAAAATTGGATTCGTTGGCCGGGATGCTAAACGTGCCCCGCTCTTATACGAGGCTCAAAACGATATAGAGCACGATGCCCGAAACACAGCACCACAACATCGACTTTGTCTTGATTGCCACCACCACGACGCCGGCAGCCGCAATCCAGGGAACCAAGGCAGGCCAGAGTCCCGCGTCGAACGCGCCGGGGCTCACCAAGTCGTTGGCGACCAGCGCGGCAAAGGCAGCGGGCGGGATATAACCCAGGGCCTCGGTAATGCGGGGCGACAGGGTCCGCCCGCGCAAGGCGAACGCCGGCGCGATGCGAAAGAACGCGATAGCAGCCCACGACGACAGCCACAGAACCAAGAATTCGTTAACGGGCATCGCGGACACCTCTTCCGTCAAATACAGCATCGCACGCCAGCGCAATGGCAATGCCGACCACGACGCTTGCCGGCACGGCAATATTCGTGAGGCCCAAGAACTTGCATACGGCGACGGACACCGCGCCCGAAACCGCCGCGACAACGTTGCCGCGCGACAGCCGCTGCGAAAAGAGTAGACAGATAAAGAGCGACGTGCAGACGAAACTCGCAATAGCGGTGGGAACATCGACAACGGCACCGACGATGGCGCCCATCGCGCACGAAGCGCCCCATGTCGCGATGAGGATCACGTTGAGCACGAAGGATTCGCGCGGGCCCCAATCCTCCCCCTCAACCAGCTTGGCAAGCGAGATGCCGTATGCCTCCTCGGTGAGCGTCGCGGCAACAGCCAGCGTCTGACGCTTCGAGGCGCCCGCCAGATGGGGTGCGATCGATGCCGAATAAAGTGCAAAGCGCGAGGAGATGGCGGCGACGCTCGCGATAATCGAAGGTGCCGGTACGCCCGCCAGCCAAAGATTGCAGATCATAAACTGGCCGCTGCCCGTCACAAACGTGCTGCTCAGAGCAAAGACCATCCAGGGCTCCATTCCCGTCTGCCCCATGATCATTCCGCACGGCGCGCCTATCGCAACATAGGTAAGCATCACTGGCCAGACGATTTTAAAGATCCTAAGGACCATGCCACTCCCATTCTGGTAAGTCGTCTGCAGCGCGCCTCGCAACGCAGCAGAAATATCAACCGGTGGCAATAAAGTTCGCCTACAATTGCCACCGGATCGAAAGACACAACTTTTTAGGAAGTCATTATGACAGCTATCGATCGAGACCGGGCGCGCGCGGCCTTCAAAAGCTACACCGATGCCTACGACGCCACCAACCCACGCATCGCGCTCAAAATCGAGCATACGTACCACGTGGCCGAGGCATGCGATGCCGTAGCGCGCGAGCAGGGCTGGTCGTCAGAAGATATTGACTTGGCGTGGCTTTGCGGCCTGCTACACGATATGGGCCGCTTCGAGCAGCTGCGACGCTGGGACACCTTTAAGGACGCCGAGAGCATGAGCCATGCAGCGCTGGGCATCGAGGTCCTCTTTGGCGAGAATCCCGCCGATGCACCCGCCGTAACGAGCATCCGCGACTTTATCGATGACCCGGCAGAAGATGAGCTCATCCGAGCGAGCATTGCCTATCACAGCGATTTCCGTCTACCCGCGCAGCTCGACGAGCGCACGCGGAGCTTCTGCGATATCGTGCGCGATGGTGACAAGATCGACATTATGCGCACCATCGCCGACAGCACCGTCGAGACCATCCTTAAGGTAGATGAGGACGCATTTCTCGCCAGCCACTTCTCGGCACCGACGCTGGCCGCCTTTGACGAACACCGCTGCGTCACGCGCGATGAGCGCGATGAGCCCGCCGACTTCTTGGTGGGGCTTATCTGCTTCATGTTTGAGCTCGTCTATCCGGCAAGCCGCGCGCTGGCGCGCGAGCAGGGCGATATCTACCGCCTGCTCGACGCGCCCTTTGGCATTACGCGGCCCTTTACCGACCCCGCCGCGCAGGCAACCTGGAGCCGCCTTAAGGACGAGCTGCGCCGCTGGCTGGCAAGCGCTTAGCACTCGAGCTGAGCCAGCAGCTCCTCAACGATCTCAACGGCATCGCCGACGACCTTGTACTGGGCGGCACCAAAGATGGGGGCATCCGGGTCCTCGTTGATGGCGACAATGCACTCCGCCCCACCGATGCCGGCGAGATGCTGGATAGCACCCGAGACACCGATGCTCACGAGGAGCTTGGGCGAGACCGATACGCCCGTCTGGCCAATTTGGTGGCGATACTCCAACCAGCCTGCCTCCACAATGGGACGTGTGCAACCAAGCTCGGCACCCAGGGCATCGGCGAGCTTTCGCATCAGGGGCAGATTCTTCTTGGAGCCGATGCCGCGGCCCACCACGACCAGACGCTCGGCGTCGGCAATCGATGCCTGCTGCCCCCACTCCTCGGCGGGAATCGAGATCTCGACACGGGCCTTAACGTCTTCCGCAAGCATCACCTGGGTGATCGTGCCGGAGCGGCTATAGTCAAACTCGGGCGCCTTAAAGATACCGGGGCGCACCGTTGCCATCTGCGGACGGTGGTTGGGGCAAATGATGGTAGCCATCAAGTTGCCACCAAACGCCGGGCGCGTCTGCTGCAGCAAGCCCGTCTCCGTATCCATCGAAAGCACGGTGCAGTCAGCCGTGAGGCCCGTCTGCAGGCGCACGGCAACGCCAGGCGCCAGCTCGCGGCCAAACGCGGTCGCGCCGTACAGAATTGCCTCGGGCTTGCGCTCGGCCACCAGATCGCAGATCAGCCGGGCGTAGACCTCCGTATCGTTCTGGCGCAGGCGCTCGTCGCGGCACACTAGGACCTCGTCCGCGCCGGCACAAACCAGGTGTTCGAGGTCCCCGAGCGAGCCCTCGGGGCTCATGCCGACCAGTGCCACCAGACGGCAGCCGCGGGCATCGGCAAGCTCGCGCCCCTTGCCCATGAGCTCGTAGGCCACAGGAGCCACGGCGTCGTGCTCGTCAGTCTGCACGAAGACCCAAATGTCTCGATATGCGTCAAGGTCTACCGCACCGGCGGCCTCGTCGCGCTCGATCGAGATGGCGTTGACGGGGCAGGCGTCGACGCACCCGCCGCACAGGATACAGCCGCCGGTTACGCGGGCACAGCGATTGGGGCGCTCGCCCTCCACCACAATGCCGCCCGAGGCGCAGGCGCGAACGCAGCGACCACAGCCGATGCAGGCTTCGCTATCGATAATCAGCCCGCTCATCTATGCCATCCCCTCGATAATCTTGGCAAGTTTTACCGCCTGCTCGGACGCCGTTCCCTCAACGGCCTCGCACGTTTGGTCGCGGTCGGGCACAAACGAGCGCACGACCTGCGTCGGTGATCCGGCAAGGCCGCAACGCGAGGGATCGGCGTTTACGTCGGCAGCGCTGGCCACGCGCACGTCTGCATCCTCGGCCGCGCGAATACCGGCAATACTCGGCATGCGCAGCTGGCCAATCTCCTTGGCGGTCGTCATCGCACACGGCATCTCCAGGTACACCGTCTCCTCGCCGGCATCGCAGCCATGGACGAGCGCCAGCGAGCCACACGTCGTAAATCCCGCGCTCTGCACACAGCTCACGTCGGTCACGCAGGGGATCTCAAAGGCGCCGGCCAGCTCGGGGCCGATCTGGGCCGTATCGCCGTCCACTGCCATCTTGCCGCAGATGAGCAGGTCAAAGTCCTCATCGAGTGCCTCGATGCCGCATTTGAGGGCATAGGTGGTGGCTAGGGTATCGGCACCCGCAAAGGCTCGGTCGGTCAGCAGCAGCGCGTCGTCGGCACCGCGGGCGATGCAGTCGCGCAGCAGCGATTCGGTCGCGGGGATACCCATCGACACCACCGTCACACGCACGTCCATGCCAAAGTCGATAAAGTCGTCCTTCAGCGTTAGCGCACATTCGAGGGCACTTGCATCGAAGGGATTAATGACCGCTTGCTTGCCATCACGCACGATAGTATTGGTCTTGGGGTCCATCTTGACCTCGGTGCTTCCGGGCACCGCCTTGACGCACACCACCATATGGAAATCACTCATCTTCACGCGCCCCCTTTCTGGACGAGTTCATCCAAGAGCTTCTCCGTAAACAGGTTGCCGCGACCCAGCTGGCCGGCAGGATCGAGCTGGAGTTTGAGACGCGCCGACTCGACCATGGCCTCGTGGCCGTACATCGTCTCCAAGAAGCCCGCCTTGATCTTGCCGACGCCGTGTTCTGCGGAGACGGCGCCGCCCATGGCCGTGACCTCGGAAGCCCACTGGGCAAAGAGCTCTCCGCCGCGGCGATAATCCTGCGCATCGCGCGGCAGGATGTTCACATGCAGATGGTTGTTCCCGATGTGTCCCCAGGCAGCAGACTCAAGCCCGCTTTCGGCCAGCGTGCGGCGATAGAGGGCCATGACATCGGCAAGGCGTGCATTGGGCACCGACATATCCGATCCCAGCTTGGTAATGGTGGGGTCGATGCGGCGACGCTCGTCAATGAGCATATTGACACTCTCGGGGACCGCGTGGCGGAAGAACCGCTGGCACTCGCGATCGACTTCGGTGCGGGCGACCCATGTCGCATCGTCGCGGCCGCCCGCAAGCTCCAGCACCCATCCCAGGTGGTACAGCTCCTCGGTCGCCTGCGCCTCGTCATCGCAGTCGAGCTCCACGTAGACACAGACCTTTGCCTCGTCGTCGAGCGCCGGCAGTGAGGCAAACGCTGTCGACTGCTCGCGCTGGCGACGCAGGATATCCAGGGCGCCAGCATCGAAATACTCAATAGCGGCGGCATGGGACAGCACGGGACGCACGGAATCGGTAAAGGACACGGCCTTGTCTTCGCTATCGAAAAAGCAACTCACACCCCATACGACCGAAAGTGCCGCCTGCAGGGCGATCTCGAGCTCGGTAATGACGCCGAGCGTGCCGCACGCACCGATAAAAAGATCGATGGCGTCCATATCGTCCGCAACAAAATACCCCGAGGCATTTTTGGTCTTGGGCATGGTGTAGTCAGGAAGATCAAGCTCGAATGTATGACCCTCTGCCGTCACGAGCGACAGGTGGCGGCCCTGGGCAAAAGCCTCGCCGCGCTGAAGCTCAAGCAAATCGCCATCAGCCAGCGCGACGTGGAGTCCCGTGATATGCGGGCGCATGGGACCGTAAGCGTAGCTGCGGGCGCCGGAGGCGTTGCATGCCGCCATGCCGCCCAGACAGGCAGATGCCTCGGTGGGATCGGTGGGAAAGAACTGCTCGGGGGACTCTTGGAACTCCTCGTAGGCCTCAAGCGACGCCTGGTCCCAACCAGCGGTCGGCAGTACCTTCTTGCTCAGCTGCTTACGCAGCTCCGAGAGCACAACGCCCGGCTCCACGCGCAGCAGAAATTGGCCTTGTTCATCGCGGCGAAGGCCCAAGTAGCGATTCATACGGGAAGTATTGAGGATATGCCCACCGTGGGGCACGGCACCGGCGGCAAGGCCAGTTCGGGCGCCCTGAACCGTTACCGGAACACGCTCGGCATGGAGCGTTTCCAAAATGGCACGGACCTCGTCTTCCGTTGTCGGAAACGAGATGCTCGACGCTTCGCCCGATGCGCGAGATTCATCGCGGCCATACTCTTCGAACTCGTCGGTGAAGGGTTTGATGGTTGCAGACACGCGAACTCCCCCTTTAGCTAACTACAGTGTTTGCAGGGAGATGTTACCGCATCGTTTCGTCGACGTGTTCGAGACCGTCTCCATAATTGGCGATTTTTACGTTCGTGCAATTCGGCGAACGGCAAGGCTTCCTCGGCAGACGATGCTTTTGACACATATCGCCCCGCCGTCGCCGATCGCGCAAATGTCGCTCGAAAAAAGTTGGAGTATTTTTTACTGACTTTTACCTGCGGAGATGTCAATCCGTCAAGCATTTGGTCAGAAATTGGTCAAGTAGCGGCTGATACGGTCGGCGTCGACAGCCAAAACCGATAGAAGTTTTGGTCCCAGAAGCAGGGAGGTTCCCATGGCATATTACTGGCCCCAGTACGGCGTCGCCATCGAGGTCGACGACGATCCCTATCTCCTGCCTTTCGACGAAGAGGCGTTCCCCGATACGGCGGTCTACCACGTCACCACCGATGTTATCTGCGACCCCGAGTCGTTCTCGGCGCTCGCCCACCACATCGCGCGTATCCACAACATCGAGCTCCCTCACGACTTTGACGAGCTCATCTACTCGCGCCGCCTGATGCTTCACATGCTCTTTGGAGCGGACCCGTCCACGTTCGCACGTGTCTATACCACCAAGGACGCCGCATGAGTGCGAAGAAGCCGCCCCGCCTTGCAGGACTGGGGCGTCGCAAGAAACTCGTCGTTGTCTGCCTGGCTATCGTCTGCGCCCTTGTCGCCGTAGGGCTATACGCCTGGCAGTCGCAGCCCGTGCCCGAAGCGGGCGCCTCAGTCACGACGGCAGAGGGTAAATCGCGCCAAGAAATCCAAGATGAGCTCGATGCCATCGTCCGCGACAACATGATGACGATTTCGGTCGCGCCGGTCGCTCAGCTGCAGGAGAACGGCAAGCTGCGCGTCAACGTGCAAAACGTCCAAGACAATATATTTCCCCAGCGATTCCGCGTCATCCAAAACGACGAGACCATGTACGAATCCGGTGTGGTCGAGACCGGCAAGACAATCGAGACGTGCCCCGCCGGCGACATCAAAGAAGGCGAGGCGTACATCGAGATTCAGGCACTCGATGCCAAGACCCTCGACAGCCACGGCAATCCGACACGTGTCAAGGTACGGGTTGAGCAAACCGAGAACTAGCTTTTTCAGCCGACGCGGCACCGCGCGCAATTCATCAGCATTCGTCCAATCATCGCGGGGACGGCCCGCGGCGAATAGAAAGGAACGACCATGGACATCACCAGGAACATGAACGGAGCCAGAGCGCTCGTCGTGGGCGCAGGGCTCGCGCTCGCGCTCGCAATGGGCGCCGCCCCGACGCCAGCTATGGCAGCCGGGCGCGCTGGAACAACGAAAGTAATGGTCAGGACCGAGATCGACAACGTTGAGTTCAAAGTTCCGACGGTTATTCCCTTCGTCGCCAAGGCCGACGGCACGCTTCAGGGCCCCTCAGAAGACGCGACCACCATCGACAATCATTCGGCCTACGGCATCCATGTCACCAACATGAAGATCGACGCCATGAACACCTGGACCATTGCCGCCGATGCCAAGGCCGGAACCGCGCAGAACTCCATCGACTTTAAGGTCGGCCCCGACGGCGCACTCCAGAACGCAAGCGCCGCAATGCAGGGGACGGGCCTCGATCTTTCCAAGAATGCAGCCTTCGACATGGGCTACCAGGGCATTGCCGGCGGCACGGACAAAATTAAGCTCAAGACAAGCGGAAACGTCGCCCGCGTCACGCGCGACATCTTCCACGTAACCGGCGAAGGCGATCAGGTTGCAACGATCACCTGGACGGTCGAGCCCGGTGCGCACGCGGCATAAGGTCGTCGCCCTGGCCGCCGCCGTCAGCATCCTAGCGTTTGGGCCAGCCATGGCCTTTGCCCAGCAAGAACAGGCGCAGGCCGCCACGCAAGTGACGGTCGACCTCTCGGAGCTCGACCGCGGCGACCGCGAGGAACCGTTGGCACAGACAGACGACAGACGATGGCTCTTGGCAGCAGGCGCCACGGCAGCAGGCGCGGGAACCGCCGGCCTCGGTCTGCACATCAAACGCAGCCAGAAACGAAACACGGACAGGCCGCACTAAATTAGCTAAGGAGACCCCATGGCATCGAAGAACCTTTTGCCCGTCGTCGCACTCTGCGGCGCGCTCGCAACCGGAACGCCTGTCGCCGCTTGGGCGACTCCCGTCATGGCGGATTCCTTACCAGCAGCCCTAAGCTCCGCACCAAATCCATCGAGCGCCATTGCGTGCAAGCGTTTTTCGATCGCACAGGCCGCAATCTCAACCTCGGGATGCCTTCGTCGTAATACGGACGGCTCGATAGTCGTGGATATCAATCGTTCGAACAAGGCAAACGGCTCCCAGGCGGGGTGCGCTGTCTGCACATGGCGCTCGGTTGTGCTCGATGCAGATGGCAATCCATGCAATTTAGAGCTGCGCATCGACATCGCTTCGGTCGATGACTCGGCGAACGGAGCGAAGGTCGCCTTCGACGGTGCGTTTTTCGAGAAAGGAGGCGGTATATGTCTGGGCTGCGCCGCCACGAATGCAGACGACACGCAGCCCACCCTCTCATTCACAGCATCGTTGCGGCTGACCAAAGCCGACACCGATGCCATCGCGGCGGGAGAAGCATCCCTGCTGTTCTACGCCGTCAGCACCAAAGACACAGACGCTCATTTCGAGAAGTCAGCCGGATCACTCAGCCTTACACGAGGGACAGAGGCAGGCCCTATTGAAATCGATGCCCACGCGCAAAGCAGGCAACGCATTCTTGCCGACCCGGCGCTTCTCGAAATGGAGTGGAACGGATCCGGAGCCATCGGAATTCTCCCCTCCGCGCTTGACGCCAAGACGCTCCCCTCAAACGACGAACCCATCAACGCAACCATACAAGAAGAGAGCACGGACAAAGAAGCAGGTGCGGGCGACACGCCGTCGCCGACAAACAGCGTCCCAGCTTCTTTCGAAGCACCGAATGAGCCCGCTACCGGTCCAAACGATCCCGAGCTCGCGGACAGTCTGGGGCTTGCTGATCCTCAGGAGATCGATGAAGGTAACTGCTGCGTGCTTGCCGCCCTCGACCACACAGAGGTCATCGATGCTGCAAACATCGAAGTTGCCGCCGCCAATCAGCCCGTCCGCAAGTCGGCCATCATCGCATTTCCCGAATCCATCGAAGTCGTCTTTTTGCCATCGGGCGAGGTCGTGGCCCCAACACTGCTCACCTTGTTGGGCGCCAAGAATACTCGAAACGAAATTAAAAAGGTCACGGTTGTCGACCCTGCAACCACCGCTAAATTGCGTCTATACGCCGTTGCCCCAGACGGAAGCAAGACCTTGGAATTCGATGGCGACACACTTCTAGCCTGGCGACGTCTGGACATTTTGCAAGACGTCTCGTATCAGATCGAACTCGAAGGGTTTGATCGTGCCCGCGATGCCAATATCATCGCCGCGGCTATTGAATCCCCACAGCGGCTTATGACACTGCGCTTTGACTACTATCCCTATGTCCCGACAACCACCTGAGGCTTAAATGCTGCGCATCATTCCTAATACCACTTATATAACGTATTAGATGAGTCGCGATGTGCCTCGCATTTCGTTCTGCTACGATTGCCACGTTGGCATCAATACAGGAGGGCTCATGCCGGGCTTGGGAACAATCATCAACGTTGCGCTTTTAGTTGCGGGCGGTCTTTTGGGATTAGCGGGCGGCCGCTTCATTACACCACGCATCCAAGACACGCTCATGAAAGCATCGGGGCTGTGCGTCCTGTTTATCGGCCTGGGCGGCACCATGCAAAAGATGCTCATCATCGATGGGAAGGCGCTAGCGACCACCGGTACCACCATGCTCATCGTCTCATTTGCGCTCGGTTCGCTCATCGGCGAGGCCATCAACTTGGAGGCCGCCATCGAGAACCTTGGCGAATGGCTCAAGCGCAAGACTGGCAGTGAGGGCGATAACGAGTTCACCAACGGTTTTGTCTCGACTTCACTCACCGTGTGCATCGGCGCCATGGCCATTGTGGGATCGATCCAGGACGGTCTGCTCGGCGACTGGTCAACGCTTGCCCTCAAGGGCGCACTGGACTGCATCATCGTCTGCACCATGACGGCCTCGCTTGGCCGCGGCTGCATCTTCTCCGCCCTGCCCGTCGCCGTGTTCCAGGGGACGATCACGTTGTTTGCCGACGCGCTCTCCCCCATCATGACCACAGCAGCCCTCAACAGCCTTTCGCTCGTAGGCTCCATGCTCATCTTCTGCGTCGGCGTCAACCTCATCCGTCCTCAGACCTTCCGCACGGCCAATATGCTTCCCTCCGTCGTCATCGCCGTCATATACGCCCTCCTGTTCTAAATCGATCAACGCAGCGGTATCTCGAACATCTGTTTGATGCTGTGCTATGATATGAGGTCACCGTAGCTGCGTTCGAGAGGAGGAGCGGTGGCCGACCAGGACATCAAGATGCTCATCGAGCGCATTATGGCCGAGGCCCGGACCCATCAGTCCGCCCGCTTCTCAAACGAAATCTACGCAGACGAGCCGATTCTCAAAACCGGCCGACAGATGCAGAATTTCCTCCCCGACCAGTACCGTAAAATGCGCGAGATATCGCGCTGGCAGGATGACCCCAAGGGCGGTGCGGGCCGCTGGCTTTCGGAAGCCGAGCTTTTTTACCGCCAGGGCCTGCTGATGGCCGACTTTGAGGACGACTGTCCCTACAACGGCACCTTTAAGTCGTACTTTCCCACCTACAACGCCATGAGCGACCGGCAACTGCGCGGCTACTTTACCTGGCGTGCCCAAGTGCGCCGCGGAACCGTCGAGGAAACGTCTACGTCCTTTGCCTTTCTGTATCTCTATGAGCTGATCTGCGGCATTGGCGTAGATAATCCACTCGATGGTTTTAACAAGATCAAGGCTTTTTGGGATGTCTATCGCGCCTTCGAGCCCGGCATCGACCGGTTTGCGCGCGTGTGGCTGCAAGATTACGCCGTGTTCCAGGGGCTCGACCCCAAGCTGCTTCGCGACTCTAAAACCGTCATGTTCGATAACGCCCTTATCGAACTGCGGCGCGCGGCACGAGACCTTGTACCGGCACCGGCACCGTCCGGCCAGACCCCTAAGCGTCGCAAAACCTCCGAGCCCACGCTCCCCCTTCCGCCCGATGAGGTGCGCGAGGAGCGACTCATGGCCGCCATCAACGCCCTCTCCACGTACAACCTAAGTAGCTCGCGGCTCGACCGCAGCCACCACCGCGATCTGCGCCACGTGGCGTGCGCCGTGTATGTCCGCATGGCGCGCTACTATGACACGCACCGAAAGACCGGCATCGTGGCAAGTTTATTTGGGGAGGAGACGGCCATGCCCTACACCATGTTTGCCTCGGCCGTATTCTTTGCGCCCGAGCGCCACGAGGACTGCGAATACCGTCTGGACCCCATCCATATCTACCGTTGTCAAAACGGTTTTTGGGAATGCATGCGGATTCACGGCAGCAGACAAAAGAGCAGCAAACTTGGCGAGATGATGCGCGCCTGCGACCAACGCTTGCGCCTGGCCCTGGACCCTGCCCATCCCCTTAAGGAAGAAAAGGTCCCCAAATATCTGGCCAAGATTATCGATGACGAGATTGTGGCATGGCTTTCGTGGGACGTCGCACACCAGCCCGTCAAGATCGATATCGATTTGAGCCAGCTGGGGCACATTCGGAGCGCTGCCGCACAAACGCGCGAAGCGCTTTTGATCGACGAGGAACGCGAGGACAGCTCGCCTGCGGAAGCCGAGGCGACGCTTATCGAGCAACCGAGCACCGAGTCTGCACCCGGCATGACTGCCGAACCTGGCGAGATGGCCATACAGCAAGACGAACCCGACGAGCCGACCATCTCCAACGAAGAGTTTGGCGTCGTGGCACCGCTCCTCGTGTCTGTGCCCGCACCCGTAACGCCCGCGCCCACCGAAGCTGCGAACAAACTCGCGCCCGCCGCAGATGCCTTCCTTCGCGCACTGCTCGAGCAAAACGCAGCGCAAGCGACATCGGCAGTGGTGCACTCGGGGCAGAGCGAGGACATGCTCGTCGATACCATCAACGAGGCGCTCTTTGACCTGGTGGGCGACACCGTAATTGAATTTAGCGCGGCAGGGCCGCAGATTATCGAGGACTACGAAGCAGACGTGAGAGGATACCTAGACCATGAGTGATACCGCATCCGCAGCACCTCGCGTGCCCAAGCGCGTCGCTGCCGTCATTCTCAACTCGCTCAAGGGCGGCGTGGTCCCGCGTATCGGCCTTCCTTACATCACCGTAGGGCGCGAGGTCGAGATCCGCGCCCTGCTCACCGATCTGAGTCTCATCGCCGACGGTGGCGCGAGCTTCCGCTTTCTGGTCGGTCGTTACGGCGCCGGCAAGAGCTTTTTGCTCCAGACCATCCGCACGCACGCCATGGGCGAGGGATTCGTCGTCGCTGATGCCGACCTGTCGCCCGAGCGCCGCCTGCAGGGCGGTCAGGGACAGGGCCTTGCCACCTACCGCGAGCTCATCCGCAATATATCGACCAAGACGCGCCCCGAGGGCGGTGCGCTCAACCTTATTCTGGATCGCTGGGTCGCCTCGTGTGCCGACGTCGACGAGTCGGTCGTCAATGCCCAACTGGCCCCGCTCGAGGAGATGGTCCACGGCTTCGACTTCACCCGCATGCTCCGCCGCTATCGCATGGCCGCATCCGGGGGCGACGAAGAAGCCATGAGCCGCGTGACCAAATGGATTCGCGGCGAATACCGCACCAAGAGCGAGGCACGCGCCGAGCTGGGCTCCTCGACCATCATCAGCGATGACGACTGGTACGACTACGTTAAGCTCATTGCGCGCTTTTTGGTCTGCAGCGGCTACAAGGGCATGCTGGTGCTCATCGACGAACTCGTGAATCTGTATAAGATTCCCAACGCCATCACGCGCCAATACAACTACGAGAAGATCCTGACCATGTACAACGACACGCTCCAGGGCAAGGCGCAGTACCTGGGCATGATCATGGGCGGCACGCCAACCTCCATCGAAGACCGCCGCCGCGGCGTGTTCTCCTACGAGGCCCTGCGCAGCCGACTCGCTCAGGGCCGCTTTGCGCGCGAAGACCTTAAGGACATGCTCGCGCCCATCATCCGCCTGCAGCCACTCACCTACGAGGAGCTACTGGTGCTCATCGAAAAACTCATGCAGATCCATGCCGGCTACTTTGGCTGGACGCCCACGCTTGCCGAAAACGACTTGGTGGACTTTCTCAAGATTGAGTTTGGCCGCGTGGGGGCCGACACGCATCTGACGCCCCGCGAGGTCATCCGCGACTTTATCGAGCTGCTCGATATCCTGTGTCAAAACCCCGATGCTAACGTGGCCGAGTTACTGCAAAGCGTCGGCGGCGACGCGCTGGCGCCGGCAGCCGCAACAGACGACACCGGCACCGCAGGCGGCGACCGCAACTTCGCCGAGTTCACCATCTAACCTGCCAAAAAGGGACAGGTTTATTTTGGCAGGTTTTATCTGGGCAAACGCCGATGTTGCAAGATATCGAGCCGTTGCCCATTGCGTTGATCAGCCCGTTGATGAGAGGAGGTTCCATGAACGCTTTTGACCGCTATGCCCCGTTTATCCAGGATTTCATTTACTCCCACGATTGGGAGAGCCTGCGCTCCATCCAAGTTGCAGCAGCAGATGCCATCTTCAACACACAGGACAATGTGCTCCTGACGGCATCCACGGCTTCCGGCAAAACCGAGGCAGCCTTCTTTCCCATCCTGACCGAGTTTTGGGAGAACCCGCCCGCAAGCGTGGGCGCCCTCTACATTGGCCCCCTCAAGGCGCTCATCAACGACCAATTCGTCCGCCTCAACGACCTGTGCGAAGAAGCCGACATCCTCGTCTGGCACTGGCATGGCGACGTCTCGCAGTCGCACAAGGCTAAGCTCATCAAAAAACCGAGCGGCATCTTGCAGATTACGCCCGAATCACTCGAGGCACTCCTGATCCACAAGCACATGGCAATCCCGCGTATGTTCTGCGACCTGCGCTATGTGGTCATCGACGAGGTCCATTCGCTCATGCGCGGCGACCGCGGCGGGCAGACGCTCTGCCTTATCGAGCGTCTTTCGCGCATGGCGGGCGTGCGGCCCCGTCGCATTGGCCTTTCGGCCACCATCGGCGACCCCGAGCGCACGGGCGCCTTTCTCTCGCAGGGAACGGGGCGCGACTGCGTTATCCCCCGCTTTGAGGAACCGCGCCGCGTGTGGCGCATCTCCATGGAGCACTTCTACAACTCGGGCACCCAGGCTCAGCAACGAGGATTCGTAGGCACAGGTCCACAAGAAGCCGAGATGCTTGCTTGCGAGCGTATTGAGACGGCGGCGCCCGCGGCGCTGCCCGCATCCGGACAAGACATGTGCCACAGCGGACAGCTTGCACAGGAAGAACGCCGTCAACGTCGCGAACAGGCGCGGGGCAAGGCCGCTCCCAAAGACCGTCGCACTTCCTCGGCCCCCGAGGGCGAAGTCGACATCCCACGAGCGACCGAGCAGGCGCTTCTCAACCCCACCGACACGGCGCCCGACAACGCCGACCCCGGTATGGGCTATATCTTTGAGCATACGCGCGGCCGCAAGTGCCTGGTCTTTGCCAACTCGCGCGAGGAGGCAGAGGCCGTGTGCTCCATGCTGCGCAGCTACTGCGAGAGCCGGCACGAGCCCGACCGCTTTCTCATCCATCACGGCAATCTTTCGGCATCGCTGCGCGAGACGGCCGAGGAGCTCATGCGCGACGAGGAGCAGACGCAGACAACCGTCACCACCTCTACGTTGGAGCTCGGTATCGATATCGGCCGCCTGGAGCGTGCATTTCAGATCGATGCGCCGTTTACCGTCAGCTCCTTTTTGCAGCGCATGGGGCGCACAGGCCGTCGCGACCTTCCGCCCGAGATGTGGTTTGTCATGCGTGAGGAAGAACCTGAGCCACGCACGATGATGCCCGAAACCATTCCCTGGAAGCTCCTGCAGGGTATAGCGCTCGTACAACTCTATCGCGAGGAAAAGTGGGTCGAGCCGCCCGAGCTCGATCGACTCCCCTACAGTTTGCTCTATCACCAGACTATGTCGACCCTCGCCAGCACCGGCGAGCTCACGCCGGCCGAACTTGCCCAACGCGTGCTCACGCTCAGCTATTTCCACCGTGTCTCGGCAGACGATTACCGCGTGCTGCTACATCACCTCATTAAGATCGACCATATCCAGGTCACCGAAGGTGGCGGGCTCATCGTGGGTCTCGCGGGCGAGCGCATCATCAACAACTTTAAGTTCTACGCCGTGTTTCAAGAAAACGAGGAGTTTACCGTCCGGAGCGAATCGGCCGAGCTGGGCACGATCGTTAATCCGCCCCCGCCCGGTGAGCGCATCGCCATCGCCGGACACTGCTGGATTGTCGAGGAAGTGGACTGGAAGCGCCACACTGTCTTTGCCACGCAGGTCAAGGGCCGGGTGCCGGCCTACTTTGGCGACTGCCCCGGCGACATCAATACACACGTACTCGAGCGCATGCGCAAGGCGCTCAACGAGCACGCGGCATATCCGTACCTCATGGGCAACGCACGGGCACGCCTTGCACAGGCTCGTCATACCGCCGAGATTTCGGGCGCGGGAACTAAACCGCTCATTAACCTGGGCGGCGACACCTGGGTGCTCTTCCCCTGGTTGGGCAGCTACGCCTTTTTGGCGCTCGAGCGCATGCTCAAGATTAAATGTGCCGCGGAGCTGGGCCTTCGCGGACTCGACCCTTCACGCCCGTACTTTATGCAGTTTAAGATGAAGGCAGACGAGGAGACGTTCTTTGAGGTGCTCGCTGCCGAGGCCGAAAAGGACTTCGACCCCATCGAGCTCGTCTACCCCGGCGAGGTGCCTTACTTTGATCGCTACGACGAGTTTGTTCCCGAGGAGCTCGTGCGTAAGGGCTTTGCCGAAGGCGTGCTCGACATAGAGGGCATGAAGCAGCGCGTTCTCGGCTGGCGCGGCCACGCCTAAGACCAGTCTTTTTGGGACGGGGAGACTTACTTGTCGTGAAGGACGGTGCCGAGGAAGTCGGTGTCGAAGGGCACGGCTTCGGCAAAGGCATAGTCGCCGTCGCTGGCGATGAGCAGGAAGTTTTCCTCGCCACCGAACTTCGCATCGCCACATGGGACCACCCAGGCGTGGACGAACACCTCGAGTGCCGTGGCAGCGCAGTCGCGAAGGAACGTCACATCGCTCCCCTCGTTTGCGCTCACGATATTGGCCACGTAGATACCCCCGGGGTTCAGGCTGCCCCGCACCAGGCGCAGCGCCTCAACGGTCGCCAGCTCGCGCACGGGCTCGGCACCGCCAAAGCAATCGCTCACGACCACGTCGTAGCGACGATGGCCCACGCTCGTCACACCCAGATACGAGCGAGCCTCGGCGGTAATCACCCGCAGGCGATCGCCCACCGCGTGCTCCAGTTCATCCAGATAGAACCAACGGCGCGCCAAGCGCGTTATCTCTCCGTCATACTCGATGACGTCCACGCGCAAGCCCTCGTGCGACATCAGCGCAAATTTGGGATAGGCAAACCCACCGCCACCTAGCATAAGCATACGGTTGATACCGTGACCATAAGCGTCGCGCATCGCATCCTCGGCCTCAAACACGTCGTCAAACGCGCGATAGTACGCAAAGACGGGCTCCACCCAGCGCTCGCCAACGTAACTCGCGCTTTGGTAGACGCCGCCTTGCACCAATACGCGGACTTCGTCGCCGCCCTCATCGTGCACGCGTTTCACACGCGCCAACCCATTGCGGGTTCGCGTAACCTGCAGACAGGCAGCACGAACAGCGACGGCGGCCGCACCAAGCGCCGCGGCTCCCAGAGCAACGCCGGCAACGACGCCAGCAGAAACACTCGGCTTGTTCATTTAGAGCTCCTTTTGCAGATAGAGTCCATGGTCGTAAAAACCCAAATGGCGATAGTACTCGCGCGTACCAATCGCGCTGATAACGTTGATGCGCGCATAACCCGCATCCCGCGCCATCTGGCACGCACGCTCCACCAGCGACCGCCCCAGTCCATGATGCTGAGCCGCCTGGCCTTGATCTCCCATGCGCGCCGCCATGCCGTACACGTGCACCTCGCGAATCATCGCCTCGTCCGGCGCCGTCGGCAGCTCGTCCGCGTGCGCGGCAACAAACGAACGATCGGGCAGCGACAGGCGCAAAAAGCCGGCGATCTTGCCTTCGGGCGTCACCCACTGCAAAAAGCGCTCGTGCGTCACCGGCGTCTCGTACGCCACGCCCTCGTCAAGGGTCAACTCGCCCAGGTCGGCGCCCGCCGTGCTAATCTCGCGATAGCGGATTTCACGCACCGTCGCACCGTCACCCCGAGCAGCCAGGCGGTTCTCGACGAGCTGACGCAGGTTGGGCTTCTTGTTGCCCACCATGATGTCATCGGAACTAAAGTCGCGAATCATGCGGCTGATGCGGCAGAACGCCGGCGTCACCACGATGTCATCGGCCAGCACATCGAGCAGTTCTTCCTCGGTATAGGGGCGCCACTCGCCGCGCTCGTAGCAGCCCACCAGGCGCGAGCCCTCGATGAGCGCACACGGGTAGACCTTGACCTCGTCGGGCATAAAGGTCCCTTCGGTCATAAAGCGCTCGTAGTCGCGCTTGTCCCCCTCGGGTGTGGCGCCCAGCAAGTTGAGCATAAAATGAGCGTGGATCTTAAAGCCAAATAGGCGCGCGAGCGAAAACGCCCGCTCGATCTGTGTCACCGAAATGCGGCGCTCGTTGATATCGAGCAGGTGCTGGTCAAGGCTTTGGATGCCCATCTGTATCTTGGTGCAGCCCAGGCGGCGGATGAGCGTGAGCGCCTGCGGCGTTACGGCATCGGGGCGCGTCTCGATAACGAGTCCCACCACGCGATGCTTCGCCGTCTCGTTAATGCGCTGCTGACGCTCGAGCTCCTCCATCGTTGCCGTCTGCCACTCGGTGACCTCGCCCCACGGCGTACCGGGGCCGTACAGACGACGCACCGCACGGTTATAGCCGCCCACGGCAGCATCCACACGCCCCTGCTCGTCGGCAACGCCGGCAGCAAGCTCGACCTCGTCTGTCGCAATGCCGGCGGCCCGATAGCGCTCGCGACGCTCTGCTACCACCGGCGGCAGGGCATCGGCGGGAGCGTCATCGAGCAGACGCCCCGCCTCGGCACGGCTGATGCCCGGACGCGCCAACATGGGGTTGGCCGCCACGCCCGCCACCGCATCATCATTGAGCGCACGGAAGAGCTCCGACGTAAACCATGCCTGATACCCTTGCGGATAGTCGCTCCAGGTACCGCCGAGCACGATGAGCTCAATCTTATCAGTCGCATGTCCCATCTGCGAAAGCGCCGTCAAACGGGCGCTCACCTGCAGATACGGGTCGAAGCAGTTTTGCTCCGCACGGGCGCACGCGGGCTCGGCATGCAGATAGCTTTTGGGCATGCGCAGGTCGTTAGGACAAAACAGGCAATCGCCCGAGCACGGCCAGGGCTTGGTGATGACGGTAATGGTCGCCACGCCCGAGGCCGTTCGGCGCGGTTTCATGCGCAGCACCTGCAGCAGCTGACGCTCCAGATCGGCATCGACATTCCATGCCGCCCAACGAGCCGGCTCCTCACGTTTAACCCGCTGGTAGAACGGCAGCAGTCGGCGCTTGGCCAGGTCTCGTTTGTCGGCACCCTCGCGGCGCGCCTCGGCATGTATCAGTTTGACGAGGGTCTTGTCGTCCACGGCCTCGCCACGACGCAGGACCTCGAGTATGTTCAAGATAATCTGTTCCATGTCCCCATTGTAAAGGCAAAGGCGCCGGAGCCAACCTCAGCCCCGACGCCTCCATCAAAGAGCACGCCTATATGCAACGGTCTCCGAAAACCGCATGTCACTCCGAATCAAACGACATGTCGCCCGAACCGACCTTAAAACGATACGTGGCAGACTTATCACCGTTGTCGAATTCAAGATTCAATATGGTCTCGCCATCGTAGCCAAGCGGAAGGAAATCGCTCTCGAAGTCACCGCTGCCCACGGTAAGGCTCGCCTTAAAGCCCGTAGAGTTCGGAACCGTTATCTCCACATCGCCCGAGTCCACGCTTACGTCCATCGACTTCGCGGGGGCCTGGTAGAGCTCGAACGTCGCATCGCCCGAACCTACCTTGGCATTCAGGGCGTCGGTTACAGTGCCCGCAAACTCAACGTCTCCCGAGTCCAACGTCAGGTTGAGGTCATGGCACGCAATGTCCGTGACCGTCAGGTCTCCCGATTCTACATTCGCTGTAATGCCCACCATGTTATCGGCAACTTCGCGCGGCAGTTCGACGGTTACCGTGCGGTCAATGGCGCGCTCGTCATCGCAATCGAACTGGCGAAGCTTGAGCGTAGAACCCTTAACCTCGGCCAGATTCTGGGTTGCCGCATCGTAAGCAGCTACTCCTTTTGCGACGCGGCCACTCTCGATGACACGTACCGGCCCGTCGGAAACGCATTTGATCTCAACCGTACCCGACGTCACATCCAAGTCAAGGGATGTGAACGCGTCGGCATCAAACGTTTCCTTCGAAAGCTGTTGAGGCCGAGCGGAATAGTTACCGCTATTCAAGGAATCGTCCTCGTCAAACGCATCGCCCATACCAGACAAGCCGGATACAACATCGTCGAAATCCCACGGTCCATCAAAATGAATCAAAGTCCACGAAGTGCCGAAGACAAGTCCGATGATAAGCACAAACGCTCCGATGCCGACGCCCAAGCGCCTCTTAGACTCATGCGAGAGCTTCATCATTCACCACCTTCTTTGGCACTCGGCTCAGCGGTGGCCGCGGCAGCCATGTCAGCGTCAACCGCAGTGGAAACGTCCTCCCCCTTAGTCCTAGCGACCGCCGGCGCCGGACCAACCTGAATATCCCCGCGCGCCCAATCGCCATCGAGCGCACGTGCCACCCAGTGATAGATGGGGATCGTAAAGAAAATCAGCGCGGCAAAGGGGCCGGCGCCAAACGAGAACATCAGCAAAAAGAACAGCAGCCAGCACACGGCCCAATACGGGAACGACTGGAACGGGCCCTTCACCGGAGTCGAGCCAACTGCGCCGCCACTCGTCACCTGCGCCGTAGCGGCATTGGCGGCTTGTGCACTCCAGCTTGCCGCTTGCGCCGCCTTGGCGGCGGCATCACTCGCCTGCGTTGCCGCCTCGGTAGCACGTGCCGCCGCCTCATGGGTACGGGCGCGCTCCGCTGCCTCAGCCTCGCGCTGACGGGCGCGGTCCTCGTTCTCAAACTCGATATCGTCCTCGATCTCATCGCTCGGATTGAGGAGCTCGTCCAGGCTCACGCCATAGAGTTTTGCGAGCGAGATCAGGTTCTCGGTATCGGGCGAGCTCTCCGCGCGCTCCCATTTACTGACCGCCTGGCGCGACAGTCCCAGCTTTCGTGCAAGCCCTTCTTGGCTAAAACCCTTGCTGCGACGAAGGTCGGCGAGCCGCTGCGCAGTTTCTACATTCATGGTTCCTCCTATGTGATGCCAGCCGTGCCGCCGGACCGTTTTTGTTCTTAAGGCGCCTTGCACAGTTAAAAATCTATCCGCCACCGCCAAAAGCATGCCACCTATTCTAGTGAGATTTTTGACAACCGGCGGTTGCGGGCACATATGAGCTGCGGAAATGTGTCCAAACAAAGCAATGACCCGCAGCTCGGTTGTCCCCGTTGCAGCGTTAACGGTAGTATGGTCGTACTGTTTATTCCGCACCGCCAACGGAGGGAGTCCCGCGCCGTGAACCGCGATTTCGCCTCATCGCTCATCCAGCTCAACAATACGTTCTATCGCGAGCACTCCGCCTCCTTTTCCGATACACGCCAGGCTCCGTGGCCCGGCTGGGTGCGCACTATGGACATCGCACTCGGGCAGCTCGATGTAGCCACGATAGAGCATCCCGTCCGCGTCTTCGATCTTGCCTGCGGCAATATGCGATTCGAGAACTTTGCCGCCGGCGGCACGCTGGCTGCCAAGGGCGTCGACGGCGCGAGCCCCTCGGCAGATGCCAACTGCCCATTTGAGTTCTATGGTGTCGACTCGTGCCAGGACCTGGCCATCGATGCGCGCGGCCACGCCCTGCGCATCCCCAACCTGCACTTCCAGGAGCTCGATGTGCTCGATGCCCTCATGAAGCTCAACCCCGCCGAGACACCCGACGTGCTTTTCGACGCCCCGCTCGCCGACATCTCGGTCTGCTTTGGCTTTATGCACCACGTGCCGTCGTGCGAGTACCGCGTACGCGTGCTCGACGCCCTGGTGCGTCAGACGCGCCCGGGCGGCATCATCGCCATCAGCTTTTGGGAGTTTATGAACGACGAGCGCATGGCGCGCAAGGCCGTTCGAGCCGAAGCCCGCGCCGAGCTCACCCCGCCGTTTGAGGGTTACGATTCCGCGCAGTTTGAAGCCGGCGACCACCTCATTGGCTGGCAAAACGACCGCCACGCCTACCGCTATTGTCATCACTTTGACGATCAACAGATCACCGACCTGGTGCGCGGCGTCCGAACGTTCTACAAGAGCGGCGAGGTCCCCGTGCGCGAGCTTGAGCGCTTCCATGCCGACGGTCGCAGCGGCGATCTCAACCGCTATGTGATCCTCAAGCGCCTGTAGGCACCGACGACTCGCCGCCGAGCCACACCGCAACTTTCGGGCAAATCGCCCCCCTCTAACCCATTACCGGAACGTGCAGCCACACGTTCCATACCTATGACCAAGGAGCCTCATGGGAGCCGTCCACGTTCGCACGCCTAAGAACTTTGTGCTCGAAGAGCGCCTGGAGCGCTACGCCGATGCGATTGAGACGAACCCCGAGGCCTATGCCGGAGATTGGCGCAAGTCTTGCGCACCAGTTGGTGGCGCGTCCTTCACCCGCCTTCATCTAGATCTGGGCTGCGGCAAAGGCACCTATCTGGTTGAGCGAGCCCACTGCGAACCCGACACCCTCTTTATCGGCATGGACCAGGAGCCCATCTGCATCGCCTATGCCGCACAGAAAATCTGCGAGCAGGAGCTGTCCAACGCACTCGTCCTGCCCCGAGGTGCCGCATCGCTGCCGCAGCTGTTTGCCGCAGGCGAGCTCGATGCCATCTCCATCAACTTTCCCACGCCGCAGCCCAAGGCCAAGTACGCCAAAAAACGACTCGTCCATGTCGACCATCTGATGCTCTATCGCCCGCTCTTTGCAGCCGGCGCCACCGTCACACTGCGATCCGACAGTAAGCCATTGCGCGACTACGCCCTGGGGCAGTTTGCCGCGGCCGGCTACGACACGCTTTGGGTAAGCGACGACGTCCGCCGCGACCATCCCGAGCATCCCGAGACCGAGTACGAGCGCCGCACGCGCGAGATGGGTGCCGTCGTCTATGGCATTTGCGCCACACCCGGCGAGCAGCCTACCGAAGAGCAGCTCGCAGCAGGCCGAGCGCAGGAGCAAAGCCTTGCGTGCTATCTGCCCGAAAACCTCGATGAGCTCACCTATGTACCTCTGGGTATGGAAGAGGCCGTCGAGAACTTTAAGAACCGCGCCCGCAAGGGCAAGAAGCGCCTGCCGCAGGAGTCATAGGGGCTTTTGGCGGTCGCTACGCCGGCAACCAAGCGGCAAATAGGCGCCGACGGACGGTCCTCAAATCTAAGTGAGTAGACTTTTTGGCAATAGCCGAGCACAGTCTGCATAGGAAGAAATAAAACCGCAGGTAAAGCCCTTGCGCAAAAGTCATGTGCTCGCGATATTGCAAAAAGTCTACTCACTTAACTGACAACTGCACCAAACGGCCGGGCAGAACGCCCATTTCCTGCATTTTCTCGCGCGCTGGCACCCCGCGCCGCCGCTACGCCATAATAGTTGGCGGACAATCGCGAGAGAAAGCAAACACATGGCACAGACCACGATAGATACCGCCGCCAGCACCGTCTCTGGCGCCGGCGCCGCCAGCTCATTCTCGGGCGGCACGGGAACCGAAGCCGAATTCGGCTCACTCGGTGCGCTCTCCCCCACCTGGTGGGAGCCCGAGGACGGCAGCGAGCCCGAACCGTGGCTCACGCCCGACCAGGCCTTCGAGCGCTTCTTTGAATGGACGAGCAATCGCGGTATTGAGCTGTGGGACCACCAAGAAGAGGCCCTCATGGACCTGGCTGCCGGCGATCACGTCATTTTGGGAACACCGACCGGATCGGGCAAGTCGCTTGTCGCGCTGGGCATGCTCTTTATGGGCATGGCACAAGGCAAGCGCTGTTATTACACGGCCCCCATCAAGGCTCTGGTCAGCGAAAAGTTTTTCGACCTTGTGCAGGTGCTCGGCCGCGATAACGTCGGTATGATCACCGGCGACACGCATATCAACACCAAGGCGCCCGTCATCTGCTGCACGGCAGAGATCCTTGCCAACGACGCGCTGCGCGAGGGCGAAGATGCCGATGTTGGTTGCGTCGCCATGGACGAGTTCCACTACTTTGCCGACCCCGATCGTGGTTGGGCCTGGCAGGTGCCGCTGCTCACCCTGCCTCACACGCAATTCATGCTCATGAGCGCCACGCTCGGCGATGTCACCGCCATCGCCGCCTCACTCGAGGAGCACACCGGCGCTGCTTGCGACTTGGTTGTCGACGCCCCGCGTCCTGTTCCGCTGAGCTACGACTATGTGACGACCTCCCTCGAGGGCACGGTCGAGCTCGCCATGCGCCGTGGCGAGGCCCCGCTCTATATCGTGCACTTTAGCCAGGATGCCGCCCTTGCGACGGCACAGTCACTTGCCAATTTTGGCATCGCCAGCAAGGAGCAGCGCGAGGCCATTAAGGAAGCCGCCAAGGGCACGAGCTTCTCGACGGCCTTTGGCAAGATTCTCAAACGCCTGCTTGGATGCGGCGTCGGCGTGCACCATGCTGGCATGTTGCCGCGCTATCGCCTGCTGGTCGAGCGCCTGGCGCAGCAGGGCCTGCTGCCCGTCATCTGCGGCACCGATACGCTCGGCGTCGGCATCAACGTACCCATCCACACCGTGGTACTCACCGCGCTCACCAAGTTCGACGGCTACAAGATGCGTCGTCTGCGCGCCCGCGAGTTCCATCAGATCGCCGGTCGCGCCGGTCGCTCGGGCTTTGACACCGAGGGTATGGTCATCGCCGAGGCACCCGAGCACGAGATCGAGAATGCCAAGCTTATGGCCAAGGCGGGCGACGACCCCAAGAAGCTCCGCAAGATTAAAAAGAAGAAGGCCCCCGAGGGCTTTGTCACCTGGAACAAGCAGACCTTTGAGCGCCTGATCGAGACGCAGCCCGAAACGCTCAAGCCGCGCCTTCGCATCACACACTCCATGGTAATTAGCGTGGTCGAGCAGGGCGGCGACGCTCGCGCCCGCGTGCACGACCTCATCGAGACAAGCCTGCAAACGCCCGAGGAAAAGGCTAAGCTCGAGGTTCGCGCTGACGAAATCTTCGCCACGCTCATCGACTCCGGCGTCGTCGTGCGCACCGAGGTGCCGCCCGCACCCGATGCTCCGGCTGACGCCGCGCCGGACATCGACTACGCGCTGACGGTCGACCTGCCCGAGGACTTCGCGCTCGATCAGCCGCTCTCGCCGTTCTTGCTTGCCGCGTTGGAGCTGCTCGACCCCGAGAGCGAGACCTATACCATGGATCTAATCTCAATGGTCGAGGCAACGCTCGAGGATCCCAAGCAGGTGCTGCGCGCACAAGAGCGCGCCGCACGCGATCGCGCTATGGCCGAGATGAAGGCCGACGGCGTCGACTATGAGGAACGCCTGGAGCGCATCCAGGATGTCACCTACGAAAAGCCGCTCGAGGATTTGCTCGACGCCGCCTTTGACAAGTACTGCCAGGAGGTGCCCTGGGCAAACGACTACCAGCTCTCGCCCAAGAGCGTCCTGCGCGATATGCTGGAGAGCGCGAGCGATTTTAAGGGCTATATTCAAAAGCTCGGCATCGCCCGCTCCGAGGGCATTTTGCTACGCTATTTGGCAGAGGCCTACCGTTCCCTCGACCGCACCGTGCCCATCGAGAAGCGTGACGAGCGCCTGCGTGACATTATCTCGTGGCTGGGCTTTGTGGTGCGCTCGGTGGACTCGAGCCTGGTGGACGAGTGGGAGAACGCCGGCAACCCGGCAGCCCTCGATGCCGCGCCGCCGCAGGGCATCGACGAGGTCGTGGCGGACCGCCGCGGCTGCACGCTGCTGGTGCGCAATGCGCTCTTCCGCCGCGTGACCCTTGCCGCCCGCGAGCACGTGCGCGACCTGGGCGAGCTCGATGAAGACTGGGGCATGAGCGAGGCCCGCTGGCAAAAAGCGCTCGACGCCTACCATGATCAGCACGAGGAAATCCTCACCGACGGAGACGCTCGCAGCTCCGCGATGTTTTCCATCGACGAGAGCGATGAGAAGACGCAGCATGTGTGGCACGTGCACCAGATTTTTGCCGACGAGGACGGCGACCACGACTTTGGCATCATGGGCGATGTCGATCTGGACGCCACGCAGGACGGCGGCGAGGTCATCTTCAAAAACTACCGCGTCGGCTTTATCGAGGACCTGCTCGAGGACTAGCCGAACATACTGGAACGAAACGAAGCGGGGCCGCTGGCAACATCGCCAGCAGCCCCGCTTTTGCACTATACGCTATGCCTTACTCGGCATCCTCGACCTCATACGAATCCGCCTCGGCTGGCTCATCGTTTGCCTCTGTCACAGCCTCGCGCGCTTCGTCAAACGCTGCTTTCATGGTCTTGTTGCCCCACGTGAGCTTGCGAATGGTAAGCTCATCGGCCTTGTTGTGGGCCAGGCGCAGATTCTCGGTGCTGCGGCGCAAATCGTCCTTGGTCTTCTCGAGCTGCTTGATGGCGGCATCGATTTCCTTGATTGCCGACTCGAATTGCTTACTCGCCAGGTTGTAGTTGCGCGAGAAGCCGTCCTTGAACTTCTCCATCTTGGCCTCGAAGTTCGTGACGTCGATATTCTGCTGTTTGTACTCCGCCAGCTCCTGCTTATAGTGCAGCGAACCCATGGCGGCGTTGCGCAGCAGCGTAATCATGGGAATGAAAAACTGTGGGCGAATCACGTACATCTTCTCGTAGCGGTAGCTCACGTCCACGATTCCCGCGTTGTAAAGCTCGCTCTCGGGCTCGAGCAGTGTGCAGAGTACCGCGTACTCACAGCCCTTTTGGCGGCGATCGTGATCGAGTTTCTTAAAGAAGTCCTCGTTTTTGTGTTTGGTCGCAGTCTCGTCGTTCTCATTTTTCATCTCGAACATGATCGAGATGATCTCGTTGCCGCTCGCGTCGCACTCGCGGAAGATAAAGTCGCCCTTGGTGCCCTCGGACGCATCGTTGTCTTTCTCGAAGTACGCATTAGGAAACGCGGTCATACGCAAACGATTGAACTCAGTCTCGCAGTGCTGCTCGAGCGACTCGCCCACCATCTTGGTGGACAGGCGAACCTTCATGTCCTTAAGGCGCTCAATCTCTTCATCCTTGTAGCGAATTAGGTCATCGCTCGCGCGCTTGGCCTGCGCAAGCTCAAGCTCATGTGCTGCCTTGGCCTGTTCCTCGCGAGAATCGCGCACTGCCAGCTCACTCGTCAGCTTGGCACGTGCCTCATCGCGCTCTCGCTCCGCCGCGGCGACCGCCTCTGATAGGTTCATTTTGGCCGTCAGCTCCTGTTCGCGCAGCCGTGCGCGCAGGCCCTCGGCCTCCTGCTCAGACTGAGCCCTTGCGGCGGAAAACTTCTCTTGTACTTTCGCCTGATAGTCGGCAAGTGTGCGCTCAGCCTCACTGCGAGCGGCATCGAGCTCACGCTGCGACTCGGCCGCAGCGGCGGCAAGCGCCATCTCCTGGGCCTTGTCCGCCGCGGCAAGTCTGGCCTGCAGCTCGGCAATCTGGGCATCACGTGCAGCTAAATCATTTTGAGCAGCATTGCGCGCCGAAGCCTCGGCAAGCTTGGCTTCATCATCCTTGCGCCCCAACTGCGCACGCAAATTGTCGATCTCGCGCTGGAGCTCAGCGCTCTCCTTTTGAGCGTCGGCACGGGCCTCAACCGCCGCACGCTGGCTTGCGCTCTCGCGCTCTGCGGCAGCGCCCTCGAGCTTGGCGCGCAGCTCGGCAAGCTCCGCATCGCGCTTGGCGAGCTCTTGCGCCAGCTGCTGAGCTGCAGCGTTCTTCTGCTCGACAAGCTGAGCGTCGCGCTGAGACTCTGCCTTTTGCAAAGCAGCCGTCGAGCGTGAGCGTTCAAGCTCCAACGCCTGCTCGCCCTCGCGCTGGACTGCCTTCACACGCTCGTCCAGGTCGCGCGAGAACTCGGCATCGCGCACCTGCTTGACGATATCCGCATAACCGGACGCATCGACCTTAAAAACTTCGCCGCAATGCGGGCACTTGATCTCGTTCATAGCAGCTCCTCGATGGACGCAAATTTCAACCGCCTACACTCTACCGCGCCGCACGGACAAAAAAGGCGCCGCTGCCATAATGGCAACGGCGCCAGAGCCACCACAAAGGTGCCTGTCCCCTTTGTGGTGGCTCTGGCGCCCTATAACCCAAAGAAGCTAAGAATCTGATCGCGGCTTACGGGCTTGTACTCGTTGGCATCGAGACCGACATCGTAGCGAAAGATAGGGCGTTCGCGATCGCGGTTGCGCACGTTGGTGCGGTCTCCCCTGCTGTGGATATGCCCGTGTAGCATGATGGCGCCACGCGCCTTGCCGTTCCAGCTGAGCATGGGGTAATGGCTCAAAACCAGGCGATGGCCCTTGGCATAGCCAGGAGCAATCTCCAGGTAATCGCGCACGTCATCCCAGATTTGAGGCGCAGCTGGATCTTCCCAATCGCCGTCATGGTTACCACGGATAAGCGTCACATTCTTGCATTCGATACGCTCGCGCAGGCGCACCGCCTCCGCCAGGGGCAAGCGATAGGTAAAGTCACCCAGAATATAGAGGCGGTCATCCGCAGCCACGCACTCATTGATGGCATCGATGACCTTGCGATTCATCTCCTCGACCGAGCCAAACGGCCGGTCCATGTCGTGCAGGATATTCGTGTCACCCAGGTGCAGGTCGGCGGTAAACCACATCATCGTCTGTGTCCTCATTTCGCAACGCGTCTAACACGTGCCTAGTATACAGACACAGCGATGCGGCGGTTAGCCAAAGAGCCCGCCGAACAGGCCGCGGCGGCGCTTGTCCTTTTTATTCGAACCTTTGCCCTGGGCGTTCTTATCCTTTTGCTTTTTGCGGTCCTGCTCCAACTCATCGTCATCGAGTAGCATATCCCACTCAAACGGATCGTCTGTCAGATCCAACAGGTCGTCGCCATCAAACACGTGCGCCTCCATTACCGATTAGAGAGCATCCACAACATAGTTGAGAAGTCTACGGGCCCGTGCGGACACAAATTCATCCTGTCTGCGTCTTTCAATCGTTTGCCGCAACGCTTGCGCGACGGAACGCTTGCAGATAAGATAGGAACACGGATGGCACCCGTGGCAGCGGGTCTTGCCAACTCCGATACACGTTTTCATCGTGAGAAGTGGCCGTCTTCGCTTACGCGGGGGCGGCCACTTTGTTTATCCCTATGTCATCTGATTCTAATGCACAAACATGCGCACGAACTTGTGCTTCCAGTTTGCGTAAGGGGCATAGCGGAACGGCACGTCCAGCCACGTTGCCTTGTTCACGATGCTCTTCTTGTGACTAAACGTATCGAAGCTCTCGCGGCCATGGTACTGCCCCATGCCGCTCGCGCCCATGCCGCCAAAGCCCATATGACTCGTAGCCAAATGCATAATGGTGTCATTAACACAGCCGCCGCCAAAGGGCACGTAGCGCACAAAGCGCTGCTGAGCCGCACGGTCCTGGCTAAAGACATACAGGGCCAGCGGCGTCGGACGATCCGTAATAAACGTCTCGGCCTCATCCAGGTCATCAAACGCCAGCACCGGTAAGATCGGGCCGAAAATCTCCTCCTGCATTACGGCGTCATCGGGGGTCACGCCGTCCAAAATCGTCGGCTCGATCTTGAGCGACGACTCGCGCGCCGTGCCTCCCAGCACAACCTTGTCGGGGTCGATCAGCCCACGCACGCGCGCAAAATGCTTGGCGTTGACGATATGTCCGTAATCCTCGTTATCGAGCGGATGCTCGCCAAACATACGGCGGACCTCCTCCTTGATAAGGTCCAGCAGCTCGTCATGCACGCGCGCATCGACCAGCAAGTAGTCGGGCGCCACGCAGGTCTGCCCCACGTTGAGCCATTTACCAAAGGCGATACGCCGCGCCGCGACCTTCAAGTTTGCCGTCGCATCCACGATGCAGGGACTCTTTCCGCCCAGCTCAAGCGTCACGGGCGTAAGGTTTTTACTTGCGCGCTCCATGACGAGCTTGCCGACCGGAACGCTACCGGTAAAGAAGATCTTGTCCCAGCACTCATCGAGCAGCGCTTCATTTTCGGCGCGCCCGCCCTCGACAACCGTCACCAGGCGCGGATCAAATGCCTCTTCACAGATTTGCCTGAGCACCGCGCTCGATGCCGGAGCATAGGCGCTCGGCTTGATGACCACGGTGTTGCCCGCGGCAAGGGCGCCGGCGAGCGGCTCGAGCGTCAGCAAAAACGGATAATTCCAGGGTGCCATGATGAGCGTGACACCATAGGGCACGGCTTGCGTTTTGCACACGCTTACGGCGTTGGCGAGGTCACACGGACGCAGGCGCGGACGACTCCATCGAGCCACATGTGCAATCTGATGACGCATCTCGGAAAGCGAGGTGCCGATCTCGCACATATAGGCCTCGTCATGTGACTTTCCCAAATCGGTCTTGAGCGCATGGGCGATATCAGTCTCGTGTGCCCGCACCGCCTCGCGCAGGCGCACGAGGGCGCGGCGTCGAGCATCGACATCAAACGTGGCGTGCGTCTTAAAGTAGGCGCGCTGTTCGCCGACAATGCGCGCGATTTCCTCGGTGTTCATGGACCCTCCTAGTTCTCGCCCTCAAACATACCACCCGCGACGACCTCGTACATACGCTCGAGCTCCAAACGATCCATCAAAAGTGGAACGGGGTACAGCGGATTGGCCTCGGCATCGGCATGGGCCGCCATCTCAGGAATGTCGGAGCGGCGAATGCCCGTCACATATTTGGGAATGCCCAAGGCGGCATTCATGCGGTCGACCCAATCGATAAAGGCCTCGGCCGCAAGACTGTCCTGCGCGTTAGCCGGCGCGATACCGGCCATGCGAGCAAGATCGGCAAGCTTGGGGGCGGCGGCGTCACCATAAGCGCGAAGCATGTGCGGCAGGATGATCGCGTTGGCCAAACCGTGCGGAATTCCGTATCGGCCGCCCAGGCTGTGCGCGATGGCATGCACATATCCGACATAGGAGCGAGTAAACGCAACGCCCGCCTTATACGCCGCCGAAAGCATATTGCGACGAGCGCGCATGTCGTCGCCATGCTCATAAGCCTCGAGCAAATTGTCGCGGATGAGCTGGACCGCCTGACGCGCCATCTTACGCGTATAGGGCGTGGTGCTGCGCCCGATAAACGCCTCGACGGCATGTGTCAGAGCATCCATGCCCGTCTGCCCCGTAATGGAGGCGGGCAGGCCGCGTGTAAACTCGGGGTCGTGCACCGCAAAGCGCGGAATAAGCACAAAGTCGTTAATGGGGTATTTGTAGTGCGTCTCGTCATCGGTGATAACCGCCGCGAGTGTGACTTCGCTTCCCGTGCCCGCCGTGGTGGGAACGGCGATGAGCAGCGGCAGGCGACGATGGACACGCAGCAGGCCGCGCATCTTGTTGATGGGTTTGTTGGGTTGCGCGATGCGCGCACCCACGCCCTTGGCACAGTCCATGGCAGAACCGCCGCCAAAGCCGATAATGGCCTGGCAGGCGCGCGCTCGATACAGAGACGCCGCTTCCTCCACGTTTGAGACCGTGGGGTTCGCACGCGTTTCGGCATAGACCGTAACGCCAATCCCCTGAGCCGTAAGCGCACGCTCGAGCGATGCCGTGAGCCCCAAACGTGCAATACCAGGGTCTGTCACGATAAGGACCTTCTGGATCGAGCGCTTTTGAAGCACCGCGGGCACATCCTCGGCATGCTCCAAAATGCGCGGCTCGGTATAGGGCAGCACCGGCAATGCGATGCGAAAAACCGTTTGATACGTTCGGCACCAGGCGCGGCGGGCTAGATGCATAAAGGAAGCTCCTTCATTTGTTGATTGGTCAACATTTGCTCGACCGATTGTACTCGGCGGAGGTCGCACGAGGTCTAGCAATCGTTAATCAATCAACATCTTCACATGCCAAAATTGTTTTATTAAAAATCATTCCTAATAGGCTTCACATTCGGTCTCATTTATGGATAATAGAACTCGTCAAGACGCACGTCCGGAGAGGGCCCTTACGGGACCGGACGAGCGCACAATCGCCATCGATCGAAAGGATCGAATCATGAAGTTTGTTTGCCCCGTTTGCGGTTATGTGGAAGAGTTCGACGGCGACCAGCTGCCCGAGGACTTCAAGTGCCCCCAGTGTGGTGTTCCCGGTTCTCGTTTCCTGAAGCAGGAGGAGGGCCAGCTCGAGTGGGCTGCCGAGCACGTCGTGGGCGTCGCCAAGATGGAGGGCGTCTCCGAGGACATCGTTGCCGACCTGCGCGCCAACTTTGAGGGCGAGTGCTCCGAGGTCGGTATGTACCTGGCCATGGCTCGCGTCGCCCATCGCGAGGGTTATCCCGAGATCGGTCTGTACTGGGAGAAGGCTGCCCACGAGGAGGCCGAGCACGCCGCCAAGTTCGCCGAGCTCCTGGGCGAGGTCGTGACCGACTCCACCAAGAAGAACCTCGAGATGCGCGTTGAGGCCGAGAACGGCGCCACCGCCGGCAAGACCGATCTTGCCAAGCGCGCCAAGGCCGCTGGCCTCGATGCCATCCACGACACCGTGCACGAGATGGCTCGCGACGAGGCTCGCCACGGCAAGGCTTTCGCCGGTCTGCTCAAGCGCTACTTTGGCTAAGCCAGCCGCCTGAGAGATAATCTTTAGCTCGATAAGGCCCGGACCGCATGGTTCGGGCCTTTTTCGTGCCTCACGAATTTGTTAACGCTCTGAAATAGGACCGCCTTCGGCATCGGTTTCTCGTCAAAAACTAAGTGAGTAGACTTTTTGGAACTTGTCGAGCACACCATCCATATTGCTTTATAAAGCCGCAGGTAAATGACTTGTTGCAAAACGGCCCGGTCGCCAAAGCGCCAAAAGTCTACTCACTTAGAACTGCAGCCGTCCACGATCGAGCTGTTTTGTGTCTAACGGGCATCTTTCCGTCGATTACTCCCAATTTTGTCCAGTCAACGAATAGTTCAGACCGGAGTAATGTCTCGGCCCTTTGCTCATCTGAGCTTTTATCACGATATTCAGCATCGAGCATCCTGCATACGGCCTTAACGACCGCGCGGAATCTATCCTCATCGGATATCTGTCTGTGTGTCAGGAGAAGTACATCGTAGCCCATGGCCTGAAGGGCCGTCATGCGGTCAGCGTCACGCAAGCCATCCCCTGCTCGTCCGTGCGAGGCCTTTCCCTGACAATCAATGGCCACCTGTCGCCTGCCGTCCGACGAAGACAGAAGTAGGTCGATATATACACGGGACTTTCCCACAATCGCTCGAGCACTTGCGCTTAGCCACACTTCGACATTGAGCTCTATGCCGCAAAAACCTTCGCCTCCCAGGGATCGTGGCAATCCAAGCAACAAATATGCCTCGACCTCAAAAGGCGATGCGGCACCCAATGGAACGAGACGCGATACCGCTATAAATCGATTGCCGTAACGCATCCCGCAAACATCTGAACAAAAACGGTCAAGGTCTCCACCCAAAACCAAAGCGTCACGACGCCATAAATTTGAGGCGGCGTCATCCCCGGATGGGCAGCGCACCCAACCCAAGGTTGTCGAAATCGCGCCCGAATCAATTGCACGCGTAAGCTCCGCCTCAAGTGCCGCCGGCAGAGCGCACACCGCAAACAAGCCACACATCTCCGCCAATACCAAAAGAAGCTGAAGATCCGTCAGATGCCACGACATGATGAATGCCGTCAGTAGAGGAGACGTAACCAAAAATCCATGCTCCGTTTCCAGCACGGATTCCCTGGGGAGCTCACCAAGGAACAGCCGCTGCCTAATGCTGGCAGGGCAAGTCCGTTTGTTTCTCGTCCGAACCAATGTATACAGCGGAAAACCGAGCGCAACCGCAGCCGTCGGGTTACGGGCGAGTTCATATCGCTGCCGGTCTTCTTCCGGCCGTGGAAGCAGCGGACACAAAGCGCGGACCTGAGGGGGCAAACGCCAGTACCTAAAAGCCGATATGTCACAAAGCAGATCCTTCATAGGCACAGGAAAACACGAATCTCAACCCAGCCTGTCTCGCATTGGCGCGAACGCACCGAAAATGGCACCGAACGGACCGCTAAGTTTTCAACAGCCCTCCCCAACTGACCAAAAGCTTGCCAAGAACTGGACGGGGCCCTGTTGAAAACCCCATTTTTTCTCGTGCGGAAGCTTTGCGCGGCAAGTGAGTAGACTTTTTGGAACATCCCGAGCAGACCAGTCATCCTGCTTTTCAAAACCGCAGGTAGATAGCTTGTTACAAAACTGCCTGGTCGCCAAAGTTCCAAAAGCCTACTCACTTAGGTTGCAGAGTGCCCCCATTAGCTGCAATTCCAAGGTTGTTAGCACTTTTGGACTCAGATCGTCATACTGAACAAGAATTTGACTTGAGTTTTTAGGAACAGATGCGCCATCGGCACACCAATAACAGTCACTGATATCGATGAACGGGATGCTTAAGCGCGTAAGGGTCCGCATAAAAGAGCTTCCGCCCGTGTCACGCTCCACAGCCACGACGCAGTAAAGGCCCGCATCTGCATGTTCGATCGAGACCTCCCCTGCTGGAAACGCTTTCCGCACAAGCGACGCCAGGCCATCGCGTGTCTCGCGAGCGCGAACGCGGACCCGGTTTACATGGCGCTCGTAATCGCCTGATTCCAGTAAACGAGCCAAAGCGACCTGGTCAACAGAACTCACCGACGAGGCGTAAAAACCAAGGTTGCGCCTAAACCGTTCCATCAGCTCATCAGGCAGGACCATATACGCCAAACGCAGGGCCGACGACAGACTTTTTGAAAAGGTGTTGGTGTAGATGACCGATTGAGCGGCATCGATCGACGCGAGCGCGGGAATCGGCTTGCCGGCCAGACGAAACTCGCAATCAAAGTCGTCTTCGATGAGATATCGACTCGGCCGTTCGGCGGCCCAGCTCAGCAGCGCATAGCGACGTGCAATGCTCGTCACAAGGCCGGTCGGATATTGGTGAGACGGCATCAGGTGAAGGACATCCGCCCCGGTTTTCTGCAGAGCGCTCAAGTCCACGCCCTCACCGTCCAACGGGATATGACGCACTTCGCAACCCATAGCCTGATAGATGCGCGTCAGGCGCAAATAGCCCGGATCCTCAACGGCATATATCTTGTCCGTGCCAAGCAGCTGAACCAACATGGTATCGAGCAACTGGGCGCCCGCACCGATAACGATATTGTCGGGATTGACATTCATACCCCTCGTCCCGCGTAGATGGTGCGCAATCGCACGTCGCAGCCGAGCGGTGCCCTGCGCCGGCGCGGGCGAAAAGATTTCACGTTCGTCTTCGGACATCAGTGTCGCCCGTAGCGCGCTTTGCCAAAGCCGCGCCGCCTCCAAGGCGGAAGGAGAAAGAGCCTCGAACTGCTCGGTCTGTCCGTCGGAATCATGCGCGCTGGGGCCAACAGAGACAGCATCTCGGTCGATATCCCCCGCGGCCAAAGACAAAACCGGCGCATCCGGAAGTTCGCACGCGTAGTAACCACGGCGCGGCTTTGAGCAAATATAACCCTCGGCAAGCAACTGGCTATATGCATTTTCGATTGTAATGACACTAATTCCCAGATGATTGGCAAAGGCGCGCTTAGACGGCAGATGTTCCCCCGCCGCAATGCGTCCAGCTACGATATCATCTCGAATTTGCTGGTAAACATACTCATAGAGCGATGCTTCGCCGCGGTTTTCCAAATTATAGTCAAGCATGAGTTTGTCACCTGACCTTGTCGAGTCATTCAATCTGGCATTAGTCTGACCTTGTTATTATCTCGAAAACTGAGTATTTCGCCATACCCAGCTCCCCGATAGGATGTTCCGTCAAGCAATGTACATGCCAACCAAGGGAGCAACCATGGCAGAACAGACCAGCAAGGCCGATCGCGTCAAACTCAATCGCGAGCTCGCGCAGATGCTCAAGGGCGGCGTCATCATGGACGTCACCACGCCCGAGCAAGCACGCATCGCCGAGGAGGCGGGCGCCTGCGCCGTCATGGCGCTCGAGCGCATCCCGGCCGACATCCGCGCCGCAGGCGGCGTCTCGCGCATGAGCGACCCCAAGATGATCAAGGGCATCCAAAAAGCTGTCTCCATCCCCGTTATGGCCAAGTGCCGTATCGGCCACATGGTCGAGGCGCAGATCCTGCAGGCCATCGAAATCGACTACATCGACGAATCCGAGGTCCTCTCCCCCGCCGATGATGTCTATCACATCGACAAGACCCAGTTTGACGTGCCGTTTGTCTGCGGCGCCCGCGATCTGGGCGAGGCGTTGCGCCGTGTTGCTGAGGGCGCCACGATGATTCGTACCAAGGGCGAGCCGGGCACGGGCGACGTCGTTCAGGCCGTGCGTCACATGCGCAAGATCCAAAAGCAGATCCGCGACGTTGTTGCTCTGCGCGACGACGAGCTCTTTGAGGCAGCCAAGCAGCTGCAGGTTCCGGTCGAGCTGGTGCGCGAGGTCCATGCCACGGGCAAGCTCCCCGTCGTAAACTTTGCCGCCGGCGGAGTCGCGACCCCCGCCGACGCCGCGCTGATGATGCAGCTGGGCGCCGAGGGCGTCTTTGTCGGCTCGGGCATCTTTAAGAGCGGCGACCCCGCCAAGCGCGCCGCCGCCATCGTCAAGGCCGTGGCAAACTTCACCGATGCCAAGCTCATCGCCGAGCTTTCGGAGGACCTGGGCGAGGCCATGGTCGGTATCAACGCTGACGAGATCGAGATCATCATGGAGGAGCGCGGACGCTAGTCCGGCAGAAAGGATCGCACATGAGCGATTACGCAGACCAGACGGTCGCCGTGCTGGCGGTCCAAGGTGCTTTTGCCGAGCACGAGGCGAGGCTGTCCGAGCTGGGCGCACGTTGTATTGAGCTGAGGCAGGCGGCTGATTTGAAGCAGAACTTTGACCGTCTGGTACTTCCCGGCGGCGAGTCTACCGTTCAAGGGAAACTGCTTGATGAGTTGGGCATGCTCGAGGAGCTTCGTACCCGTATCGCTGAAGGCATGCCCGTCCTGGGCACCTGCGCCGGCCTGATTCTGCTGGCTCACGACCTTGCCGCCCATGACGATAAGGGCACGCCGCGTTTGGCAACCATGGATGTACTTGTCGAGCGCAATGCCTATGGAAGACAACTCGGCAGTTTTCGCACCAAGGGACAGGTAGACGGCATCGACGGTGAAGTGCCGCTAACGTTTATCCGCGCGCCCCGCATCGTCGAAGTGCACGGCGACACTGAGGCCCTAGCCGAAGTCGACGGTCGCATCGTCGCCGCCCGCCAAGGCAACCAGCTCGGCGTCACCTTCCACCCCGAGCTCGACGAAGACACCCGCCTCCACGAACTGTTCCTGCAAATGTAGGCAGAATTTAAACGAGCGTGGATTTTCGGACATACAACAAATGAGAGTGGATAATCTCCCACTTTGAGCTTGAATGCAGGCTCAAACCGGGAGATTATCCACTCTCATCCTATGTAGTCGTTGGGGACGTTCTTAAACGACTAGTCAAACAAGAACGTCCCCAACGACCATATTGCGATAGACGACCACGTTTGCCCAGATAAAACCGACCAAATAAACCTGTCCCCTTTTGGTAGGTTTGGATCAAGGCAACGCCGATGCCTTGGTACCGACAGCGAAAACCCGCCAGAGCGAGCAAGGTGCCTTGAAACGAGGCGGCATTGATCTTTTGATCATGCCGCCGAAGTTGAAAGGCAGATTGCCGCTCTGGCGGGTTTGCAGCGTCGAGCAGTTACGGCGTTTGGTAAAACGCCGTAACTCAACTAGAAGCGGTTGCCGCGGAAGCCGCCACCGTTGCGGCCGCCACGATCGCCAGCGCGGCCGCCGCGGTCGTTACCACGGTTGCCGCCGAAGCCGCCACGGTTGCCACCGCGATCGCCATAGCCACCACGGTTGCCACCAAAGCCGCCGCGACCACCACGGTCGCCGCCACGGTCACCAAAGCCGCCACGGCCACCGCGATCGCCACCACGGCCACCACGGTCGCCACCACGGCCACCGCGATCGCCAAAGCCGCCGCGGCCGCCACGGTCGCCGCCACGGCCGCCGCGATCGTCACGGCCGCCGCGAGGACCGCGGTCCTCGTCCAGGCCCATGGCGACGAGCGGAGCAATAACCTTATCGAGAGCGGCCATCAGCTCGGTGGCCTCCTCGTAAGAAAGCTCGGGCAGGAGCTTCTCCTTCTTGTTGGCAAGCTCGACCAGGCCCTCAGCGGCATCCTCGGCAGCGAAGACGACGATCTTGCGCATATCGCCCTCGGCGTCGTCGATGCGGCCGACCAGATCGGCAGCCTCGGCCTCGGCCATCAGACCATCGAGCTCACGGAGGCGCATGCCCAGCAGGTCGGACATTTCCTTCTGCTCCATCTTGGGCTTGAGGTCAAGAAGCTTGATGGCGCGCTCGATGTTCGCCATGCGCTCGGCCTTGGCCTCCTCCTCCTTGGAAATAGCAAAGCGACGGCTGCGCAGCAGGCGGGCGGCCTTCTGCATCTTGTCCATCAGCTCTTCGTCATCGTAATCAGCGGCGGCCTCGACAACCTCGGCCTCCTCGGCGGAAACCTCGTCAGCAGCCTCAACCTCAGCAGCTTCGGTCTCCACGGTCTCGACTGCCTCGACCTCGGCAGCCATGGTCTCGTTCTCGGTCTCGTTCATGATCTCTTCGTTCTCAGACATGAGACTCCTTCTTGGCCCTCTCGGGCATCATCGCCCCATTCGCGGGGCCCGTCGCGCACTCTTTGCGCTTTATACATTCATGCCTCTCGGCAAAACGTCCATTAGTTTATGGTGTCGCCATCCAATCTAGCTGCAGAATCTATGTGCACACATTAATGCGACATGTGCGACTCGCGGCGAGCGTACACCAGCGACACCGCGAACCCGACAACGGCAATCACGGCCGCCACGCGCACGGCGGCTGCAAATCCTATCGCCTGGGCAACGTCCGACGCAACGCCTGCGGCGCCAGCAGCCACCGCAGAACTCGAAAGCAGGCCGATAAACAGCGACGGACCAAACGACGCGGCAATCATGTTCCACGTGTTGAGCAATGCCGTTCCGTGAGGATGTTCAGCGGCAGGCAGCGTCTCCAAGCCGGCCGTTTGCGAGGGGCTCAACACCAAACCGACTCCGGCATACACCACAACGGTCAGCGCCACGACGACGCCGATGTTCATGCTCGCCGCCGTCATCGAGATGGCAGTCTGTCCCACGGCAATCAGGGCAAAGCCGACCGGCAGCAGCGGCCATGCGCCACGGGCGTCCATCACGCGTCCGCCCACAATCGAGGTCACAGCGTTGCAGGCAATTGCCGGCAAAATGAGCAGGCCCGCAACAAGCGCGGTCATGCCGTATGCGCCCTCAAAATAGAGCGGCAACAAAACGCTCATCGAGAACGTCGTCATCATCGACACCACCACAAGCAAGCACGCAGGCCAAAAACGAACGCTCGCCATGGGACGCACGTTAAGCACCGGATGCTCGAGCTTAAGCTGGCGGGCCGCAAACAGGCCGAGCAGCACAACGGCGGCAAAAAGCGTCACGATGCCGGCAATCAGATTGGTCGAGAACTCGCCTACGGAATACACAAATGCCGTAATGCCGGCAGCGAGCAAAACAACCGACAGAATATCAAGCGTGGCGTTCGAGCGCTCTCCGACATTCTGAACAAGCTTTACGCCCGCCGCAGCGACCACAATGCCGCCCACCAGCGGCACTACGAACACCGCCCTCCAGCCAAACAACGTGCACATAAGACCGCTGATCACAGGTCCAAACGCCGGCCCCAGCGTAATGCAGGCACCGCCCAGGCTCAGATACAGACCGAGCTTCTCGCGCGGCGCGCAAGACAACACCACGTTCATCATGAGCGGGAACAAGATGCCCGATCCCGCAGCCTGCAAAATACGACTTGGCAGCAAGACGGTAAACGTTGGGGCGACCAGGCACAGGACTTCTCCGGCGACCAGGCATCCACATGCGAAAAACAGCAGCTTGCGCGTCGAGAAGCGACCGGAAAGAAAGGCCATGATGGCCGTAAAGATCGACGTCACGATCATGTAGCCCGAAACAAGCCACTGCGCCGTGATGGCACTCACCGAAAAGGCCGCCATGATGTCGTGCAACGCCACGTTAATGATGTTCTCGTTAAACGCGGCAACAAAGGCCGCGATATACATTACGGCGAGAAACGCCGAAGTGGCCGATGGCGCTACTTGAACTTGTTGCTGAGATTTGCTCCCCATGCATTTCCTTCCTCTTGGAACGACAGTCGTATCGCCCCAGAGGAACAGTCCAGGGCGAGGATGAGCCCTAGACTTACGCCAGACGCCGCACGCGACGAGTCTGGCAACATGGTCCAACGTCGAAAGATTGTAACGCGAACGCGCAGCTTTCCTTCCGCGCTATTATTAAAAGTCCACGAAAGCATGAGACATGAGGAGCCCGCCATGATTAAGCCCATCATGAAATCCGAGTTCTTTTTGCGCCTGCCTTCCGAAGACGCGGGCCCCGATGACGCCGTGACCGGGCAGGACCTCCTGGATACGCTCCATGAGCATGAGCACGAGTGCGTGGGCCTCGCCGCCAACATGATCGGCGTGCGCAAACGCATCATCTGCGTAAAGGACGGCAACAGGACACTCCTGATGTACAACCCTCAAATTCTTGAGCAGGTCAATGCCTATCAGACGAGCGAAGAATGTCTCTCGCTGATCGGCGAGCGCCCCTGTACTCGCTATCGCCGCATTAAGGTTGAGTATTTGGACGAGAATTTCGTCCACCGCATCAAAAACTTCTCGGGCTACACCGCCGAGATCATCCAACACGAAATCGACCACTGCAACGGGATTGTTATTTAGACAGCCAGGGTAACGATGCAGGTTGAGCACACGACAGCAAGCGAGCCGCATTTGCGCCAAGGTGACGTGAAATGAGAGGGCGCTGACCTTCTGGTCGCGCCCTCGAAATTGAACGTCAGATTGGCGTGAATGCGGCTCGCGCAGCGTCAAGTGGTCCGCCGTTCGGTAGAACGGCGGAACTAATTAGCTCTGACGGTAATGGTCGAAGAAGTCGGCGAGGTCTTCGAGGGACTCTTTGAGTACTTCCATGCGCGGCAGGTACACGATACGGAAGTGGTCGGGCTCAGCCCAGTTGAAGCCGCCGCCGCGCGTGATCAGGATCTTCTTCTCGTGCAGCAGGTCAAGGGCGAACTGCTCGTCATCGGTAATGTTGAACTTCTTCACATCCATCTTGGGGAAGATGTAGAACGCCGCACGCGGCTTAACCACCGAGATGCCGTCAATCTTGTTGAGCGCCTCATACACAAAGTTGCGCTGCTCGTAGACACGGCCGCCGGGGCGGATGTAGTCGTTGACGGACTGATGGCCACCGAGCGCCGTCTGAACGATCGACTGAGCCGGCACGTTGGAGCACAGGCGCATGTTGGAGAGCATGTTGATGCCCATGATGAAGTCGCTCATGCAGCGCTGGTTGCCCGAAAGCACCATCCAGCCAATACGATAGCCCGCGATCATGTGCGACTTGGACAGACCGCTAAAGGTGACGCAGGGCAGATCGGGAGCGAGCGAGGCAATCGAGACGTGCTCGTAGCCGTCCATGCACAGGCGGTCGTAGATCTCATCAGCAAAGATCATCAGCTGATGCCTGCGTGCAACCTCGACGATGCCCTCGAGCACCTCGCGCGGATAGACGGAACCCGTGGGGTTGTTGGGGTTGATGATGACGAGGGCTTTGGTCGCGCTCGTGATCTTGGACTCCATATCTTCCAGGTCGGGATACCAATCCGCCTGCTCATCGCACAGATAGTGCACGGGATGACCGCCGGCAAGGGTTGCGCACGCCGTCCAGAGCGGATAGTCGGGGCTGGGGATCAGAATCTCGTCGCCATTGTCGAGCAGCGCGTTCATCGAAAGCTGAATGAGCTCGGACACGCCGTTGCCTGTGTAGATATGCTCCATCTGAACGTTGGGCAAGCCCTTGATCTGCGAATACTGCATGATCGCCTTGCGTGCAGAGAACAGGCCGCGCGAGTTGGAATAGCCTTCGCAGTCGGGCAGCTGCTGGCGCATATCCTTAATGACCTCATCGGGCGTGCGGAAACCGAAGGGCGCCGGGTTGCCGATATTGAGCTTGAGGATGCGCTCGCCCTCGTCCTCCATACGGGCGGCCTCGTCGACGACGGGACCGCGCACGTCATACAGGACGTTATCGAGCTTGGTGGATTTAGAAAAAGTACGCATGGTGGTGCTCCTTGCAATTTGAGCTGAGGGATGGGGTTCGGGCTTGGAATCGTTGCGGGGTAATGATGCCTCGCCTTGATCGGCGTCGCCGGCAAGCAGCCAGGTAACATCGACCTCCAAAATACGGGCGAGCAGCTCAGCCACATCGCGCCGCGGAATCGTCTTGCCGCTCACATATTGGCTCATCTGACTCTTGCCGAGTTTTTTGCCGAGCATCTCCGATGCGCGGATCACGTCCGACTGGCGAACGTCGCGATCGGACATAGCCTGTCGCAGACGATCGCTAAACGTCTCTTGGGCCACTAGAACCTCCTTGCTGGCAAAGTTCAATTTATAAAACACGAATTGAACCTGAGTTCAATTTAGGCAGCAGTATAATGCCGTGCTATTTCGAAAAGTTCAATTTCAAAAATAAAATGAGCAAGACCTCGAAATTTATCCCAAGGCGATAACGACGTGCACGCATTTAGAGGTATTCGAGGAAACGAGCGGCGGCAAGCGAAACATCGGCCGTTCGATATATGGCGTTGATCTGCCGATGGGGATGCCCTTCGAGCGGACGCACAGCAACATCGAACTGGCAGCGACGCAAGATGAGCGCGGGAAGAATGCTCACGCCCAGGCCGTCCTCGACCATAGCCATAATCGCATAGTCATCCCAAGTCGACAGTTTTGAGCGCACCGCCAGCCCCGCCCGACGGAATAGCGGCGTAATCTCATCATCGGTACCCCGTTCCAGCAGAATAAACTGCTCTCTTGCCAAATCGGTAAGAGAGACGAACTCCGCCGTGGCAAGCAACGAATCTGTCGGCACCACCGCCATCAGCTCATCACACACTAAAGACCGTGATGCCATGCCGTTTTCTCGGGGCTCACGCGGGATAAAGCCCAGGTCGCAGCGCCCCTCCGCCACCCATTGTTCAATCTCTGAGTAATCGCCCATCAGCAACTCATAATCGACGTCCGGGTGATCGGCGCGAAAACGCGCTATGACCGGTGGCAGCACGTGGGTCGCCACACTCGAAAACGTACCAATGCAGATCTTGCCGCGCATGAGCCCACGCATCTCGTCCACATGTCGCTGCAGGCGGCCAAACTCCTCGCAGAGCGCCTCAACCGCCGGCATGATCTGCCGCCCATCGGCAGAAAGCACCACACCCTCGCGGCTGCGGTCGAGCACCTTAAAACCCCAATCGGTCTCAAGGTCGCCCACCATGCGGCTCACGCCCGACTGCGAATAGCTCAGCCGCTCGGCGGCGCGCGTAAAACTGCCGGCCCGCACGGTCTCGAGCAGAACCTGCATCTTTTGAATATTCGTTTCCACGGCACCCCTCCACCTTTACATGAGTTTTTGTCATGTTATCCATGCATTATATTCGCTTTTCTTCTAAAGCCAGTTCACCCATAGTGAACATGTTCGGATATAGAGGGGATGTCAGCACATGAACAACGGATTGTTTACGTACTTAGCAGCATTGCTATTGTTTGGCTCCAACGGCATCATCGCCGCTGCCATCGCGCTGCCGAGCTCCGATATCGTACTGTTGCGCACGTTTTTGGGCGCTCTCACCCTTGCCGCCATCCTCTTCATAACCAAGCGCCATAACCTGCAGGCTCCGTCTCGCCCCCGCGAGGCCGCAGCGCTCATCGTCTCGGGCGCCGCGCTGGGCGCCAGCTGGATTTTCCTGTTCCGCGCCTATCAGACGATCGGCGTTGGTATCTCCTCGCTGTTGTATTACTGTGGCCCCATCATCGTTATGGCCCTCTCACCGCTCATTTTTGGCGAAAAGCTGACCGGCGGCAAAATCGCCGGCTTTGTCGCCGTTGCTTGTGGTGCTTTTCTCATTGCAGCGCAAGGTCTAGGCGGCAATATGCCCATTGCGGGCATCGTCTGTGGAATCGCCTCGGCCTTCTGCTATGCATTGATGGTCATCGCCAGCAAGGGTGCGCCGCACATCGAGGGCCTCGAGAACTCCGCACTCCAAGTGAGCGCCGCCTTTGTGACCGCACTGGCCCTCACGCTCATCACGCAGGGCGCTCCCTCGTTCCTGTCCGCCGGCGTCGCCGCCAGCATTGATTGGCGCGCCGTCGCTATGCTCGGCGTCGTCAACACCGGCATTGGTTGCCTGCTCTACTTTAGCGCCGTCGCCAAGCTGCCCGTCCAGACCGTCGCCGTCGTTGGCTACCTCGAGCCGCTTTCGGCGGTCGTGTTCTCGGCCGCCCTTTTGGGTGAAGCCATAACACCGGTCCGCCTGATGGGCGCCGCGCTTATCATCGGCGGCGCGCTCTTTTGCGAACTCGCCGGCAAACGCGCAAACGCCAAGGCTGGCATCGCCCAGACAGCACGTGCTTAAAAGCCCCTGCTTTGAAATGCTACCTGCGTAGATAAATAATCCCCAGCTGAGGATTATTGTCTAAAATAACCAGATGTGCCAAACTGCTCTTGTATGTATAAAGACGGCATAAAGTTTTTTGTCCTAGACAGATAACCGGATGTCTAAGGGAGTCCTCGTGGCACACAACAAACTGGAGGCAAACCTCCAAGACCAGCGCGGGCAAGGCGGGCACGGAGCCATCCCCCTCTCCGCTGGCATGCTGCTCGTAACGCTCGGCGTCGTCTATGGCGACATCGGCACGAGCCCCATGTACACCATGAAATCAATCGTCGCCAACAACGGCGGCATCGGTACCGTCAGCGAGGACATGATCCTGGGCGCGCTTTCGCTCGTCATCTGGACCATGACGCTCGTGACCACGGTCAAGTACGTGGTAATCGCCATGAAGGCCGACAACCACAACGAAGGCGGCATCTTCGCCCTGTTCAGCCTCGTACGCAAGGTGGCACCATGGCTGATTCTGCCCGCCATGATCGGCGGCGCGGCGCTGCTCGCCGACGGCATCCTCACCCCCGCCGTCACGGTCACCACAGCCATCGAGGGTCTGCGCACCATCGAATGGGGCCATGCGCTGCTGGGCGACGGACAGACCAACGTCCTCATCATCACCATCATCATTATCTGCGGCCTATTTGCCATGCAGCGCGCCGGCACCTCGTCAATCGGCAAGCTCTTCGGCCCGCTCATGACGCTGTGGTTCCTGTTCCTGGCAGGCGCCGGTCTGTTCAACATGCTCGGCAACCTATCCATCTTGCGCGCGCTCAACCCCATCCGCGGCATTATGTTCCTGTTCTCGCCCATCAACCATTCGGGCATTATGGTGCTCGGCTTTGTCTTCCTGTCGACAACCGGTGCCGAGGCACTCTACTCGGACATGGGCCACGTGGGCAAGGCAAACATCTATGCATCCTGGCCATTTGTTAAGGCGGCCCTTATCCTCAACTATCTGGGTCAGGGAGCTTGGCTACTCGCCAATAACTCCAACCCCCAGATGCTCGCGATGGATATCGTCAACCCGTTCTATATGATGCTCCCCGAGCCCCTACGCCCCTTTGCCATCGTGCTTTCGGCCGTGGCGGCCATCATCGCCTCACAGGCGCTCATCACCGGCTCGTTCTCGCTGGTATCCGAGGCAACGCGCCTCAACCTTATGCCGCACCTGCGCATCCACTACCCCAGCGACACCAAGGGCCAGCTCTATATTCCGCTCGTCAATAACATCATGTGGGTCGGCTGCATCTTCATCGTGCTGCTGTTCCAAAACTCCGAGCGCATGGAGAGTGCCTACGGCCTCGCCATTACCGTGACCATGCTTATGACCACCACGCTTTTGACGAGCTATATCGCCGGCATTCTCAAGCACAAGCTGGGCGCCTGCGTCTTCGCCCTGCTCTTCGGCGCCATTGAGCTGTGCTTTTTCGCCTCGTGCCTCACCATGTTCTTTGACGGCGGCTATGTGATGATCTTCTTGGCCGCACTGCTGTTTGGCCTTATGTATGTGTGGCGTCGCGGCACCGCCATCGAGCGCACGCAGACGATTCTGCTGCCCGTCTCCAAGTACATCGACCAGCTCAATCGCCTGCGCAATGACGAGACCTATCCCGTGCTCGCCGACAATCTGGTATTTCTCACCAACAGCCCCGACCCGCTCACACTCGACCGCGACGTGCTCTATTCCATCCTGGACAAGCACCCCAAGCGCGCCAAGGCATATTGGTTCATCAACGTGCACGTTACCGACGAACCCTATACGCACGAGTATTCCGTCGAGACCTTTGGCACGGACTTTTTGTTCCGCGTGCGCCTGGACCTGGGCTTTAAGGTCAACCAGCGCGTCAACGCCTATCTGCGTCAGATCGTCGGCGACTTGATGGCATCGGGCGAGCTGCCGCCGCAACATCACACCTACTCCATCTACGAGACGCGCGGCAACGTAGGTGACTTCCGCTTTTGCATGCTGCGCAAGATGCTTGCCCCCGAAACGGACATCAACCGCAATGACCACCGCGTGATGGCCATCAAGTACGCCGTCCGCCGCGCCTGCGGAAGCCCGGCACGCTGGTACGGTCTCGAGAACTCGGCCATCATCATTGAGTACGTACCGCTCTTTGCCCGCATGCGCCCGGCCGTCAAACTTGTGCGCACCCAGGTGCCGCTCGAGGTTCAGATCGAAGAGGCCGAGGAAATGGAGGTCGACATCTTCTCGGACGACTTGGTCAACGGCAACGAGGCCGGCAAGAGCATGAACGTCGATCCCACCGAGCTGCTCGAGAGCGTCGCCGATACGCCCGAACAGCAACTCGACGGACTCGAGAGCACCCAGTTCAACGACGCCAACTTCTAACACGCCACCAGCCATTGACGACAACGGCCTCGCATCTCATAAGAGGTGCGAGGCCGTTTTATGTCGCAACGGACCAGTGAGCTACGAACGGCGCGGCTCGGGAACCACGAGCCTATCGGGGCTCGCGCCCTCGGCATCCATCAGGCTCACGTAGCGAATCGACGGATCCCCATACATCGCGTAGTAATAATTGCCCGTGCGCGCGCTAAAGCATCCGGTGTAGATAGTCTTCTCGAACTTGCCATCGCCCATCCTGGACGCACCCTCGATCATCACCACGCCCTCGAGTGAACGGAACATGCGGACGACGTTTTCGGTCTCGCTCTCCTTTTGCGGGTAATTGGCATTGAGGTACGCCGCCTTTACAAAACGGCTCGGCGAATAGCAATCGCCCGGAATGCCGCGCATGCCGGCACCGGCTCCATAGGGCTTAAGCTCGGCGCCACGCCATGTCGCCGTCTGCGGAAAATCGCTTGTGGCGGTGATGTAGGTGCGCAGGTTTTCCATGTGCCACGGGAAGGTCGGCTGGTTGGCAAGGGTGTCGACCGGATCGTCGTATACATGCAGGCCGTCAGCCATCATCTCGACCACGATGCTGCGCTGGCTGTCGCCGATAATCCAATGGAGCAGCGACACGCCCAGCCCCTCTCCGGCAGATTTGGCGACAATCACCGTGTCGCGCAGCGCGGCTTCGACCTCATCGACCGTCGAGAACGTCGCTGCCACCCACAGGGGAAACTCATAGGCCGCGATATTGGTCTTGCCGTCGACAGGGCCCTCGGCATACTCGGCATAGCCGGGAAAGTTGAGCCCCGCCACAGCCAGACCCGCATCGTTACCACAGTCGAAAAACATGGGATAGTTCTTGTAATCGATGCACATGCCGATTACCGCGTGTGCCGCCGACGCATCGTCGATAAACGAATACGGAATGTGGAACCCGCGCGGCATCACGCGAACCTGTTGGCCGTAGTCAAAGCTCCAGTCGAGGTTGCGGCCCAGATACATGTGGCCAGAATTATCGGTAAATCGAATGCTCGTGCACATAGCGCCTCCTAGCTTTACGGTCCTGCTAAGGTTATTGTCACCAAACAAAAAGGCGCTAAACACAAAAGCCCGGACATGACAACAATGTCACGCCCGGACCAAAAGAGACGAAGTGCGGTGCTTTGGTCCCCTTAGACCAACTTTCCAAGACAGTGGTCGATCATATGCTGGACCATCTGCGCCTCGAAGCCCACAAAGTCCTGCTTGCGCTCGCGCATCTTGCCATCGACGATCTGGTCAAAGGCAACCTTGCACTTGATATAGCGCGTGGACTTGGTGACCTCCTCGTGCGTCAGGCAGCTCTCCTCCATCTTGCTGGCGCCCAGGCCAAACACCAGACGGGGGTTGTAGAGCACGTGGGGCTCGCCGGCGTCGTCCAGGTAGACGCAGACCTTCTTGGTAACGCCAATCTGGTTAGCGGCAAGGCAGCCGGCATCGTCGAGCGACTTGATGGTATCGATCAGGTCCTGAGCAACCGACTCGTCCTCGACGGTCGCAACCTCGCAACGCTGGGACAGGATAGCCTCGTCGTGGCAAAGCTCTTTAATCATACGTTCCTCCATAGGGGTCGTTGTAACCGCTTAAGTATACGGTACCCACACATTTTCATGCGATAAATACCGTCCGTCTGTTACAAAGCGCCGAACATCAACATGCGAGGAACAGCAAGGTTGTAAAGACGATATAGTAAGTGAGTTCGTGTCAATCGGCCTAAACTCGGGGCTGAACAAGGAAAGGGTATGCATGGACGAACTTTTTCACGTCAGTGAGCGCAAGTCCACAATCGGGACCGAACTTCGCGCTGGACTGACAACATTCCTGGCGATGGCCTACATCATCGCCGTCAACCCCGCAGTGCTCTCGGGCGCTGGCATTGATGCGGGAGCGCTCGCCTGCGCCACCTGCCTGGGCGCCGGCATCATGACCATCTGCATGGGCATCTTCGCCAACCGCCCGCTCGCCTGCGCGTCGGGTCTGGGCATCAACGCCATGATCGCGGGCATCGCCACCACCATGTGCGGCGGCGACTGGCACGTGGCCATGAGCGTTATCTTCCTCGAGGGTATCGTCATCTTGCTGCTCGTCCTGTGCGGCCTGCGCGAGGCCATCATGGACGCCATCCCCGTGGTCCTGCGCCACGCCATCTCGGTGGGTCTGGGCCTGTTTATCGCCATGATCGGCCTGTGCGACGCCGGCATCATCACCGCTGGCGCCGGTACGCTCGTCGGCCTGGGCGACATCGCCTCCCCCACCTTTATCGTCGGCATCATCTCCATCGTCGTGACGGTTGCCCTGGCTTCCCGCAACGTGCCGGGCTCGCTGCTCATCGGCATCATCGTCGCCGTTATCGCCGGAATCCCGCTGGGCGTCACCCATGCGCCCGAGGGCCTCATCGCACCGCTCGACTTCTCGACCTTCGGCGCCCCGTTTGCCAGCACTGCCGACGGCAACCTTGCCATCGTGAAGGTCCTGACCGACCCGATGCTGCTCGTCGTTGCCTTCTCGCTGCTCATGAGCGACTTCTTCGACACCATGGGCACCGCGATGGCCGTCGCCAAGCAGGGCGAGTTCTTGACCGAGGACGGCAATGTCGAGGACATCCGTCCCATCCTGGTCGTCGACTCCGTGGCCGCTGCTGCCGGTGGCTTTATGGGCGTCTCCTCCATCACCACCTTCGTCGAGTCCACCTCTGGCGCTGCCGACGGTGGCCGCACGGGCCTCACCTCCGTCACCACCGGCGTGCTGTTCATTCTCGCCGCGTTCTTCTCCCCCATCGTCACCATCGTTTCCAGCGCCGCCACCTGCGGTGCTCTGGTCTACGTCGGCTACCTCATGATGAGCGAGGCCTCCGAGATCGACTGGTCCGACGTGTCGCAGGGCTTCCCGGCGTTCATGATTGTCGCCGGCGTGCCCTTCACCTACTCCATCTCTGCCGGCATTGGTCTGGGCTTTATCGCCTACGTGGTCGTCGCGCTCTTTAAGGGCGAGGCATCCAAGATCAAGCCGCTCATGTGGATCGCAGCCCTCGCCTTCCTCGTCTACTTCTTTGTAGCGTAGGCGCAAGATTCGCAATACCAAACAGCAAAGCGCGGAGTCGCATCGAGCGGCTCCGCGCTTTGCTTTTAAAACCAGGCACCACACGGACGCGCGATGTATTGCTTCGCAAGTTTTGGACGTTTTGCTCTCCAAACGGCACTACCGACGGCTACATCCTGCAGATATGCTGGATATAACCGCATAGGCCCTATGAGGATGGGAGTAACCATGGCCGCCTTGTTCACGACCCCCAAGCGCAATGACAAAACCTCTGGAGCCCATTTTGTCGAGCCCGACCTGCGCCGTCGCACGCTGCTCGCACACGGCAGCTGGCGCCGCGTGACGCGCCGCATCGTTGTAGGCGCCGTATGCGCGCTTACGGTAAGCTCGCTGCTCATGCCGAGCATCTCGCTCGCAGCCGAGTGGGTGGACGTTGGCAGCGTCCGCCACGAAGCGGCCGCGGGCCCCACGGGAGACGCCGCCGGTACCTGGTCATGGGATGGCGCCGATGACATGAAGCTCAACGGCTATAACGGCGGCGCGATCGAGGCAGCAGGCAAGCTCAACGTGAGCTACGAGGGCAACAACACCGTCACTAACGACGACGGCCGCGGCATCAAGGTTAAGGATGGCGCGAACGAGAACGCCGAGCTTAATATTCAGGGCGACGCGTCCAGCACGCTCAACGTGACATCTTCTCGTGACGCCATCACTTCCGTCGGCAACATCAACATCGACGGCGCTGGCACTGTCAACGCCACGAGCACCGAGCACGATGCCATCGATGCCGGGGGCGATGTCACCATCAAGGGCTCGGGAAACGTTAACGCCATGGGCGATTCGGATGGCATCAGGGCCGACGGCAACATCACGATCGACAACAGCGGAACCGTCACCGCCAAGGCCACCGAGGATCAGGGTATCGATGCTAACGAGAACCTCATCATAAAGGGCGGCGGCAAGGTAGAGGCAAGCTCTATCGAGGACAATGCGATTTGGGCCGACGGCAGTATCGAGATCTCGGGTGGCAGCCAGGTCAAGGCAAGCTCCGAGGAAGACGCCGCCATCGACGGTAAAAACAGCCTCACGGTCACGAACGCTTCCCTCAACGCAAGTGGCGTTGGGTATGGCATCTATGTCTACAAGGGCATCACGCTCGATGGCGCGACCGTGACGGTCCGCGCAAGCTCAGATGGCGGGGAAGTCAGCGCACTCTTCACCGATGAGGACGACATCGTCATCAAGAACGGCTCGACTGTGGATGCGCTCGCAGAAGGCAGGTTCTCGGTTGCAATCTCCACCAGTAATTTCTACTCCGGCGAAGCGGGTGGCCATATCTACATCAGCGACTCCGTTGTCAAGGCCATAGCCCGCTATGCCGAGACCGGCGGCGACGGCCCCGACCACTACAGTGGAGACCAAAACGACGAAATCATCCCTGAGTCCGAGGGCCTGAACATCGGCATCTTCGCGCAGACCAGCGAGGGCATCACGCCCGCGACCATCTCGATCGTCCGCAGCAGGGTCACGGCCAAGGGAGACACGGCGGCAATCTTCGCCCTTGCCATGAGCGCGGACGGCAAGGCGATCGGCACCATCGAAATCGAAGGAGCCACCATCCAGACGCCTGAAGGCGGCAAGGTCATTGACTATCGCAACAAGGAAGAACTCAGCGACGGCATCGTCTACGAGGCGGGTCAAACCATCGGCACGGGCGACGCCGTGATCGACTCCCCCTACAACGAAGCAGTCGCCAAGCACACGCTCATCGCGCCTCCCGAGGAGACCAAACCCGAGGAAAAGCCCGGCGAGACCAAGCCGGGTTCCAAGTCCGAGGGCGCGAAGACGATCAAGACCGTTGCAGTTGCAGCCACGGGAGCCAAGACCGCCGGCAAACTCGCGGCAACCGGCGACGCCTCGAGCGCAGCCATCATAGCGACCGCCCTTGTAGGAACGGCCGCTATCGTCACAGGCGCCCTGGCGAGTCGCAAACGCTCGTAAACACTTTTTCGCACAGGACGGGTGGGTCGCGGCCCTTGCCTTCCTCGTCTACTTCTTCGTAGCGTGAGGGCAAGGCTGCAAAAGCTGAACAATAAAGCGCGGAGTCGCCATGCGGCCCCGCGCTTTTCTTTTAGCGCCGGTCCCTGCGCCGGCGTGCGGCCTATTTCTCCCCCATTTTGGCCATTTTGCCCTCCAAACGGCACTACCGCCGGCAACATCCAGCAGATACGCTGAATCTAGTCGTATAGGCCCTATGAGAACGGGAGCAGCCATGGCAGCCTTGTTCACGACCCCCAAACGCAATGACGCTACCGCCGGAACCCATGTTGCCGAACCCGACGTTCGCCGTCGCATAGGACTCGCGCACGGCAGCTGGCGCCGCGTGACGCGCCGCATCGTCGCGGGCGCCGTGTGCGCGCTCACGGTGAGCTCGTTGCTCATGCCGAGCGTCTCGCTCGCAGCGGAATGGGTCAAGGTCGGCGGCAACAAGTACAACACCGCGGCGAGCGACGAGGCCGGTACCTGGTCGTGGGACGGCGCCGACGACTTGAAGCTCAACAACTATAACGGCGGCGAGATCCAGGCCGCAGGCAAGCTCAACGTGAATTACTCGGGAACCAACATCGTCACTGCCGAATGGATCGAAAGCATCAACGTTTCTCATGGCACTAACGAGAATGCCGAGCTCAATATCCAAGGCGACGCGGGCAGCACGCTCAGCGTGACATCTACTGAGGACGCTATCCTCTCCACGGGTAATATCAACATCGACGGAGCCGGATCCGTCAACGCCACGAGCACTGGGTTTAATGCCATCAATGCCGGGGGTGATCTCGCTATCAAAGGTTCGGGCAACGTCAACGCCACGGGTGCATCGGATGGCATCAGGGCAAACGGCAATATCACGATTGACGACAGCGGAGCCGTCACCGCCAGGGCTACCGAGGACAAGGGTATTGGAACCGACAAGAACCTCACCATCAAGGGTGGCGGGACGGTCGAGGCAAGCTCAGCTGATGGTGAGGCCCTTTGGAGCGGCGGCAATATCAACATCTCGGACGGCAGCCAGGTCAAGGCAAGCTCCGAGAAAGACGCTGCCGTCGAGGCCAAGGGCAGCCTCGCAGCCACAAACGCCTCCCTCAACGTAAACGGTGTTGAATATGGCGTCTATGCCCACAAGGGCATCACCCTCGATCATGCAAACGTGACGGTCCGTGCAGGTAAAGGCAGATACGGTGACGCCATCGCCCTCTTCACCTACCAAGACGACATCGTCGTCAAGAACGGCTCCACCGTGGACGCGTTTGCGGAAGGCGAGGTTTCGGCTGCATTCTCCACCAGAAACGATCGACCCAACGAGAAGGGTGGCCACATCTACATCAGCGACTCCGTTGTCAAGGCCATAGCCCGCTATGTCGAGAACGGCGACGGCCCCACCCCCTACAGCGAAAACCAAGATGGCGAGACGAGCCCCGAGCCCCAAGGCGAGAACATCGGCATCATCGCCCAGACCAGCGAGGGCGTCACACCCGCAGTCATCTCGATCATCCGCAGCAAGGTAACGGCCGAAGGAGATACAGCGGCAATCTTTGCCCGCGCCATGAGCGCTGACGGCAAGACAATCGGCACCATCAAGATTGAGAACGCCGCCATCCAGACGCCCGAAGGCGGCAAGGTCATTGACTATCGCAAGCTCCGTGACGGCATCTACGAGGCAGGCCAAGCCATCGGCACGGGTGACGCTGTGATCGACTCCCCCTATAACGAAGCTGTCGCCAAGAGCATGGTCATCGCACCTCCCGAGGTAGCCAAGCCGGAAGACCCCAAGCCCGACGAGACCAAGCCCGCAGAAAGCAAGCCCGCGGAGTCCAAGCAGAACCCCAAGCCTGAGGGCTCAAAGCCGACCAAGGCCGTTGCGGCTTCAATCACGAAAGCCAAGACTACCGGCGTGCTCGCGGCAACCGGCGACACCTCGGGTGCGGTCATCGTGGCAACCGTCCTTGCGGGAACAGCCGCTATCGCCGCAGGCACCATGGCGAGCCGCAAGCGCTCTTAGACGCCTCTGCGCACATGGCAGCTCCCGCGAAGACCCCGAGTCCCAGCACCGTTTAACAACGCCACCGCCGAGCTCCCCTCCGGCGGTGGCGTTTTCCATATGCGTCCGCAGGGTATGCACGAGATTGTCTTTGGTCTAGCCCAACCTGCATGAGCCGGCGTGCGACAATGGGGGCCGTCGATATCACAACGCCGAGAGAAGCCCGTCATGGAAGCGCATCAAAAGCAGATAACCGTTCATGCACAGCATGCCGAAAGCGCACCAGTCATCTATCTTCCCGTGGTCATGGGCGACGGCGCGGAGGTTTATGAACGCTGCCGAGAGCTCAACTGCCCGCCCTTCACGCTTGTCGGCATTGGCAGCCTCAACTGGAATCGCGAGCTGAGCCCCTGGGGATGCGACGGAACCGTGCGCGATGCCAAGCCCTTTGGCGGTCAGGCATCCGGATTTCTCGATGAGCTGTTGAACTGGATAATCCCAGAGGCCGAGTCGTCGCTTCCTCAGCCGCCCACCTGGCGCGGCATTGCCGGCTACTCGCTCGCGGGCCTCTTCGCGCTCTGGTCCCTCTGGCAAACCGACGCCTTTAGCCGCGCCGCAAGCGCATCGGGGTCGTTGTGGTTTCCCGACTTTGTCGATCGCGCCAGCACGGCCCCTTTTGCCGGCAACCCGCAGGCCGTCTATCTGTCACTCGGCAAAAAGGAAACCAAGACGCCCAACCGCATGATGCGGCACGTACTTGACGACACGCGCGCAATGGAAACGTTGCTCGTTGAGCGCGGCATCCTCACAACACTGGAACTCAACCCCGGCAACCACTTTGCCCAAACCGACCTGCGCATGGCGCGTGGCATCCACTGGGTTCTTGCGCACTAAAAAGCCGGCCATGCGCATCGGACGCATGGCCGGCTTTTTAACTGAGTTGGACACAGCTGCTATTCGGCAGACCCTTCGAGTTCCGAGACATCAAACTCAAAGTCATTACCCGGCAGAATCGCATTGAGCACGATACCCACCAGCGAACCCACGGCAAGACCCGAAAGCGAAATCGTCACGCCGCCCAGCTCCAACACGATGGCGCCGGCGGTGCTGTACGCGATGCCGAGCGAAAGCACGAGCACAAGAGCGGCCACCAGCACGTTGCGGTTGTTCTGGAAATCGACCTGGTTCTCAATGAGGTTGCGCACGCCTACGGCACTGATCATGCCGTAGAGTACGAGCGACACGCCGCCGATAACGCATGGCGGCATGGCGGCGATCACGGCAGCGAACTTGGGGCAGAAGGAAAGCACGATGGCGCAGCACGCGGCAATGCGAATCACGCGCGGGTCGAACACGCGCGTCAGAGCGAGCACGCCGGTGTTCTCGCCATACGTGGTGTTGGCCGGAGCGCCAAAGAGCGAAGCCAGGATCGTGGCGAGACCATCGCCGAGCAGCGTGCGATGCAGGCCGGGATCGGCAATGTAGTTACGCTCGCAGGTGGAGCCAATAGCGGAGATATCACCGATATGCTCGATCATGGTTGCAAAGGCCAACGGCATGATGGTGATGATGGCGGTCGTGGCAAGGCCGCTATCGAACTGCGGCCCAAAGAGTGCAAACACGGTGTTGTCCCACACGATGGGAAGACCGACCCACGGCGCGGCGGCAACGCCCGAAAAATCGACCTCACCCAACGCGGCGGCAACGGCATAGCTCACCACGACACCCAGCAGGATCGGCACGATCTTAACCATGCCGCGACCCCAAATGTTGCAGATCACGATAACGGCAACGGCAATAACAGCCACAAGCCAGTTGGTCTGGCAGTTGGCAATAGCGGAGCTCGCCAGAATCAAGCCGATGGAAATGACGATGGGGCCCGTCACTACCGGCGGAAAGAAGCGCATGACGCGCTTGGCGCCAAACGCGCGGAAGAGTGCCGCAAGTACCGGATAGAGTAGACCGGCGCAGGCAACGCCCAGGCAGGCGTAGGGCAAAAGCTCGGCCTCGCCGTTGGGCGCGATGGCGGCATAACCGGCAATAAAGGCAAACGATGAGCCCAAAAATGCCGGCACCTTACCGCGCGACAGGAAGTGGAACAGCAGCGTGCCCAAGCCGGCAAACAAAAGCGTTGCCGAAACCGAGAGACCGGTGAGCACGGGCACCAGCACCGTGGCACCAAACATGGCAAACAGGTGCTGTAGGCCGAGCAAAAACATGCGCGGGCGGCCGAGCGACGATGCGTCGTAGATGGCATCGGTGACGGCGGGCGTCGAAGACTGGGACATGGATGTCCTTTCGAATGGAAGGGCGATCGGGCATATCGGATAACCTGCCCGAACGATACGATCCGAACCATTGTACGCGATGCGCCATGTCTCGCACGCGCCGCCACCTGCAAACGCTAGCGCTATTTCCAAACGCGCTCGGCAATACGCCTGACCAGCGCAATCTTTGCCCACTGCTCGTCCTCGGTCAGCTTGTTGCCAATCTCGCAGCTGGCAAAGCCACACTGCGGAGACAGATACAGGTTCTCGAGCGGCACGTACTTTGCCGCCTCGCGGATGCGCTCGACGACGGCATCCTCGTCCTCAAGCTCAGCGGCCTTGGTGGTCACTAGGCCCAACACGACCTTCTTGCCGGGGGCAACGTACTTGAGCGGCTCAAAGCCACCGGCACGCGGCGTATCGAACTCAAGGTAAAACGCATCAACGTTCTCGTGTGCGAACAGGTACGGCGCGATGGGGTCATAGCCGCCCTCGAAGGCATAGGTGGAGTGGTAATTACCACGGCACACATGCGTGTTGATGACCAGGTCGTCGGGCTTACCCTCGATGGCGGCGTTGTTGAGCGCCACGCCCAGCTCGCTTACTTTTTGCAGGTCGACCGGGCTCATGCCGGTTTTGGCGACAAAATCGGTATCGCAGTAGATGCCCCAGGTGCAGTCATCAAACTGGATGTTGCGGCAGCCCGCGGCATACAGGTCAGCAATCACGGTGCGGTATGCTGCGGCAATGGCATCGACGAGCTCTTCGTCGGTCTTGTAGACGGCGTGCAGACTCTCCTGCTGGCCATCGCAGCGGTCGAGTGTGACTTCGGAGAACGTCTGGATCGGCGCCGGAATGGTCTGGCGCGCGACCTGGCCCTCTCCCTCGAGCGACTTGATAAATTTGAAGTGCTCGACGAACGGATGATTCTCGCCGCTAATGGGACCGGTTACCACGGCGGTGTCGGCGGTGGTCTCCTCATCGTGGAACATATAGCCCGTACGCGAGGTGCGACGCTCGACGCCGTTCAGCCCCCACATAAAATCGAGGTGCCAGTAGCTGCGGCGAAACTCGCCATCGGTGATGACCTGCAGGCCGGCGGCCTTCTGCTTTGCCACCAAATCGCGAATGGCATCGTCCTCGACAGCCTTAAGCCCCTCGGCATCAAGCGTGCCTGCCGCATAGGCAGCGCGGGCATCCTTTACGGCCTGCGGACGAAGAAAACTGCCGACGATATCGGCGCGAAACGGCGCGTTCAGCGTGGTTAAAGCACTCATAGATATCTCCCTTTGCATTGGTTGCTTTACTGGGACAGAGTATGAGCGCTCATATGGCCATCGTAAAATATACGTTTACAACAGTTTGATATAGATGATTCCTATATCAGTCTGGACTGCCATAAAGAAATTTGACCCGCGCGGAGCACAGCAGCCTAGATATGCTGACGAATCGCGTCGATATAGGCCTGCCCGTAGCGCGTGAGTGTTGTGTTCTTGCGTGTGATAATACCGATCTCCATGTACTCGTCCACATCGAGCGGAATCGAGATGATGCCGGGACCGTTGAGCTCGTGACTGATCACGCCTGAGCATACCGTGTAGCCGTTGAGGCCCATGGCCAGGTTGAACAACGTCGCACGGTCGCGCACGCGGATATTCTTGCGGCGTTCAAAGGTCGAGGTCAGTTCCTCGGAATAATAAAACGAGTTGTAGCTGCCCTGCTCGTAGGATAAAAACGGATAGTCCTCGAGATCTTCGAGCGTCACGCTGGCGTGGTCCGCCAGTGGATGGTCGGCGCATACAAAGACATGCGGCGTGGCGCAGAAAAGCCCCTCGAATACGAGCTCGTTGGCCGCCAGCATGCGCTCGATAACCTCGCGGTTATGCTCGGATAAGTACAGGATGCCCAGTTCGCTTTTCATATGCGCGACGTCCTCGATAATCTCGTGAGTCTGTTCCTCGCGCAGGGTAAAGTCGTAACGTGCGGCATCGAACTCGCGGATCACGTCGACAAACGCGTTGACGGCAAAGGAATAATGCTGGCAGCTCACGCTAAAGTGCGGCACCTGCTCGGACGCGCCCTTGTACTTGCCTTCAAGCAGATCGGCCTGGTCGAGCACCTGTCGCGCGTAGCCCAAGAAGGTCTCGCCCTCCTCGGACACAATGACACCCTTGTTGGTGCGCTCAAAGATATGCACACCCATCTCGTTTTCGAGATCGCGAATCGATGCGGTGATCGAAGGCTGCGACACAAAGAGCCGGCGCGAGGCCTCGGTGATGCTGCCGCATTCGGCAACTTTGACGACATACCTGAGCTGCTGAAGCTTCATAGCGCCCTCCCTAGACGTTCGTGACGTCGAAACCCGTCGCATCCATCTGACGCATAAACGGCGGCATCTCCCCCGTCGCGGCGCAGGCGGCAATCTGATGCAGAGCCCCAGCGACCGCATCGTCTACCGCAGCGCCGATATGCCAGCGCGCGGCAGCCGTGACAGCCTCGTTGGCATTGGCGACTGCAACGGAGTTGGGAACGGCATCGATCATTGGCAGATCGTTATCGGAATCACCGAATACGGCCACCTCGTCGAGCGTCAGGCCCAAAGCGCGTGCCAGCTCCAGCGCGGCGCAACCCTTGTCCCAACCTGCTGGAAGGATATCGAACAGGCGCACACGATTGTTGGGAAACACGAGTGAGAGCTCCGGTACCTCAGCGGCAACGCGCTCACGTAGCTCCTCGAGCTCCTCACGCGAGCGGGCGCTCCAGATATTCGCCTTGTATACCGGGGCATCATCGACAGCGGGACGGCACGGAGCCTCTTCGCCTTTGAGCCATGCGTTGCCGCCCGACTCCATGGCGCGACGCACGCGCTCGGGGTCGCTCGTCACGCAATAGGCATCGTTATCCCAAAAGTCGTCACCCAGGCTGTAGACCTTTAGATAGGTATCGTCGGTCTCTTGCTCGAGGTAATCGGCCAGACGCATCAGGGCATCGTTGTCGGTCGCGCGCGAAGCGACCGCCTGACCGTCGACAAACATGACTTGGCCGTTGCAGAACGCACCGGTCGAAAAGCACTCGGAACGATTTTTGAACATCCAGCCCATCGCGGACGGCTGGCGACCCGAAACCGGGCCAAAGTGCAGACCCGCCGCCTGCATGGCATGAATACCCTCAATGGCGTAGTCACTGGCACCGTCATGCCCGGCTGGAATCAGCGTATCGTCCATATCGGTCAGCACAAGTTTGATCATAGAGTCCCCCAGTCATTTTCACCGTAACCATTGTAACGACCTACCAATAAGGGACAGGTTTATTTTGGCAGGTTTTATCTGGGAAAATGCAGCGCCCCTGTTGCCACCTGCCAAAATAAATCTGTCCCTTTTTGGCAGGTGCGCTAGTATAGGGAACAACAGATTCGATGCGGGAGTGCCGGCGGTGCAAACCACAAGGCTGAGAGGGCATAGGGCCCAATCCTTTGAACCTGTCAGTTAATGCTGGCGTAGGGAGCATGCCGCCTTTACAGGGGCGCTGTCTATGCACAGCGCCCCTTTTCTATGCCAAGGAGGCATGTGCAGTGATTGATTCGGAACAGCTTAAGCAACATATGGTCAAGGCCGTGGAGGAGATTCGCGCCACCAATCCGATGGCCGGCTCCATCACCAACACGGTGACGATCGACTTTGTCGCCAACGCGCAGCTCGCCGTGGGCGGTTCGGCCGCCATGGTCTATCTGCCCGACGAGGGCGAGGCGCTCGTTGCCGGCGGCGGCGCCATCTATCTCAACATGGGCACGCTCTTCCCCATCTACGAACAGACGATTCCCCGCACGGCCAAGGCGGCACACGACGCCGGCAAGCCCTGGGTGCTCGATCCGGTGGGTCTGGGCATCGGTAGCCTGCGCACCCAGCTGGTAAACGAACTCAAGCAGTACAAGCCCGCCATCGTGCGCGGCAACGCCTCCGAGATCATCGCGCTCGCCGGCCTGTGGGGTCTTGAGGGCGAGGCAGCCGATCTGAGCCGCGTGCGCGGTGTCGATACCACCGACACGGTCGACGCCGCCCGCGATGCCGCTGTGGCGCTCGCTCGCTACACCGGCGGCGCCGTAGTGGTCTCGGGCGAAGTCGACCTGATCACCGACGGCACGACGGTAGCCAAGTCCTACGGCGGCAGCCCGCTCATGTCCAAGATCACCGGCTGCGGTTGTTCGCAGGGCGGCGTGCTGGCCGTGTATGCCTGCGCCGCCGATCCGTTTACGGCAGCCGTCTGCGGTGCCGCCGTCTACAACGTTGCCGGCACGCGTGCCGCCGCTGTCGCCGATGCCCCGGCAAGCTTTAAGGCCGCCTTTATCGACGAGCTCTACCGCGCGACCGCCCAGGACATTGCCGATAACCGACTCGAGCTCGAGGAGGCATAAGCCATGTCCGAGCCCGCAACCGATGCCGGCATGAACACACTCGTCGCCGTGGCCATCGCCCCATGCGGTACCGGCGATGAGCTGTCCGCCGAGGTCGCCGAGGTCGTGCGTGTCATTCGCGAGAGCGGCCTTCCCAACCGCACCACCTCGATGTTCACCGAGATCGAGGGCGACTGGGACGAGGTCATGCAGGTCGTGCGCGACGCAACCTTTGTGTTGGCGAGCAAGGGCATCCGCACCGAAGTCGTGCTCAAAGCCGATATTCGACCCGGATTTACCGACACCATGACCGGGAAACTCGAGCGCATGGAAGCACAGATCAAAAAGCAGGAGGAAGCACGATGAGCATCCGCGACAACCTTGATATCTCGGCCTATCTGGTACTCGGCCCCGAAAACACGCTCGGGCGCCCCGTGGGCGATGTGGTGGCCCAGGCACTCGATGCCGGCTTTACCTGCATCCAGGTGCGCTCCAAGGTGGCAAGCGCCCGCGAGATCATCGCGCTGACCGGCGACGCCGCGCAGGCAATCGCACAGGCTGGCAAGACCGGTCAGGTCGCTTTGCTGATCGACGACCGCCTGGACTGCGTACTCGCCGCGCGCGAGCAGGGCATTGCTGTCGACGGCGTGCACGTGGGTCAGAGCGATATTCCCGTCGAGGTCTGTCGCAAGCTGCTGGGCCCCGATGCCATCGTGGGCCTTTCGGCCCGCTGCGAGGAGATGCTCGAGTACGTCAAGACCGCCGACATGAGTCTGGTCGACTACCTGGGCATCGGCCCGCTCCACGAGACCGAGACCAAGCGCGATTGCGGACGCGCAGCCGACGGCTCCATCATCACCAAGAGCTTTGAGGACCTGACCGCACTCCACGCGGCAAGTCCCGTGCCCATCGTGGTGGGCGGCGGCGTAAAGATGGCCGACCTGCCGCAGCTCAAGGCCACCGGCGTCGACGGCTTCTTTGTGGTGAGCGCCGTCTGCAGTGCCGACGACCCCCACGCCGCAGCCAAGGAGCTCGTCGATACCTGGCAGCAGGCATAAGCATAAGTCGAGCAGCCGATTTGCAGCTTCATATCTTCAGCAATGGAAAGCGCATCCCAGTTTGGGCCTCCATTCCGGGATGCGCTTTCCGTATGCGACCCTTACCCCGCCAGATACGCTTCCAACGCCGGCAAAGTCGCCTCTGCATCGTGGCGGCCGACCTGGTAGATGCGCTCGAGCTCATCCGGTTCGCGGCACAGCGACGGCACCTTCACCGATTCGCTCGGCCGCACCACAAAGATTTCGCCGGCAGCCTCTCGACGTGCCAGGTCATCGAGTGTGGCATTGTAGACCTCATGCCGATGCTCAAGCGCTGCAACAAACTCCGGATAGTGACGGAACACGCGCCGCAGCATGGGCATCACGCTGTTGGGCTGCTTCACAAAGCCCGCCGGCTGCGTGAGTACCACGATATTGCGGTCATACCCCTGCGCAAACAGCCATGCGCTGGGAATAGAATCAGCCACGCCACCATCCAGATACTTATGCCCGTCAATAGCAACGGGACGCGTCGCCACAGGAATGGCAGACGACGCCCGGATCCACTCGATATCGCGCTCGTCGCCATACGGTAGATCGTGGTAGACGGCCTTGCCCGTCTCGATATCGGTACACACACACGTAAATCGCATGGGGCAGGCGCGATACGCCTCCAAGTCGATGGGATCGCGCTCGATAGGCACCTCGTGATAGGCAAAATCGGCATTGAACATATCGCCGGTTCGCAGCCAGCTTGCTACACCCGCATAGCGCTTATCGGCGCAATAGGCCTTGTTGTAGCGAATGGCACGACCAATCTGGCGCGATTTAAAGTTGTAGCCAAACGCCGCGCCCGCCGAGACGCCCACCATATGGTCACAGGTCAGGCCGCACTCCATCCATACGTCGAGCACGCCCGCCGTATACATACCGCGGTAGCCGCCTCCCTCGAGCGCAAGCCCCACCGTGGGCGTCGTATCTGGCTGTGCCATGCGACCATCTCCGTTCCTGCGTTTTAAAACGAAACAAGTATACCCGTCAACATATATCGCCTCAGTCGCATTTTCATCGAACATCGTCGCGTTACCGTTTGGCGAATAATGGCGAATAATGGCCGCCCGCAACATGGGCACCCCTACATAATTCCATACACTTGTTTATACTACTCAGTAGTTATCAGCAACGAACGTCAGCCGACAAATAAACCCAACGACGCAGCAAGGCGGGGGCTTGGAAACACGCGAGGCGTTGAGCAACAACGCGTGTGCACAACGAGCTCGCCCGACGCAATCCGCCCCGACCCCAGAAAGCCGCCTACAGCATGGATACCCCCAGCAATTACACTGAAACGCTCGAAAAGACCGTCCGCGACCTTCTCAAGCGTCAGGAGGATCTGGTCAGGACCGCCTTTACCGACCAGCTTACCGGGCTTGGCAACCGCGGCGGCTTTGCCCGTTCCCTCGAGGAGCTCTGGGAGCAGGACACCCCCGTTACCATGGCGTACATCGATATCGACAATCTCAAGCACTGCAACGACGTCTTTGGCCATGACGAGGGCAACCGCTATATTTTGCAGGTAAGCCTCTATCTCAAGCTGTATATGGAGGTGGACGAAGCGGCGTTTCGTCTGGGAGGCGACGAGTTTGCCATCCTGTCTACGATTGCAACCGAGGACGACCTCGCCGAACGTCTGGAACGCTGCCGAACGGTCCTGCTCAAAAACAACGATGCCGAGATGCCTCACTCGTTTAGCTACGGAGTGGCACACGCCGACCCCGCCCTGGGCGAAGCCCCCAATCGCTTGACGAACGATGCCGACCATCGCATGTACGACTACAAGCTACGTCATGCCGTGCACCTTGATCGACGCAATATCGCACAAGCCCACACCGACGACTTCGAAATAAGCGATCGAATTTTCGACGCCCTTTCGATGCTCAACGAAGGCCGCTATTTCTTTATCGAGAACTTGGACAAACATCGAACCCTTTGGTCACAAGGCGCCTTGCGCGATCTTGGTCTTCCTTCGGAGCATATAGACAACTGTCACGATTATTGGAAAACGCGTGTCCATCCCGATGACCTTGAGGCCTATACCAACGACATCGACCAAATCTATGACGGCTCCAAACATCGTCACGTCATGCAGTACCGCGTGCGCAATGCCGCCGGCGATTACATCCTCGGCCGTGCTCGCGGGTTTCGTATCGACGGCGACGGAAATGTCCCCTCGCTCTATGTCGGCGAGCTCGTCAACCACTCGCTTGCCGAGACCGTCGACGCCGCCACGGGTCTCGGAACGCAGCGCACGCTGATCAACGCTATCGATGCCTGCCGTCGCGACCGTTGCGAGACGGGGCTTATAGCAGTGCGCGTTCGCGGCACGGCAAAGCTCAACGAGCTCTACGGGGCCGAGGCCGTCGACAACATGCTCGCCGAATACGCAGGCCGCATGCTGTCGATTACTCGCGGCAGGAGTCGCGTCTTCCGTTCACGCAACGCCCAGTTCGTCGTGCTTAGCAACAATTTGGATCACGAAGCATTCGAGCAACTGATCCAACATCTCAAAGAGGCCGTTTTCGCTCCCGTTCGAATCGCGGGCGACACTATTACCCCCGTCTGTCTTGTCGTTCCGGCCTTTTACGAGCACCTGACCAATCAAACGGCCGCCGTTTTAGGCGAACTCGACCGTCGCATTCGCACGGCCGGCGGGCTTGTTCCCAACGACAGCCTCCCCATACCCGAGGTGGAGCGCAAAAGCGCCATCGCCGAACGCATCGATCCGCTCACGGGTCTCTATCGACCCAGCGAGTTTATGCGCCGCGCCAACGAATTTCTCGAGACAAGGCGCAACGGCGCCTGGTGTATCGCCACCGTCGATATGGGGCACATGCGACTGTTCAACGAATGGCACGGACAGGCCGAGGGCGACCGTGTACTCGCCGATGTGGGCACGGTTCTCAAGGACATCGAGAATGCCGCCATGGGCGTCGCAGGGTACTGGGGCCAAGACGATTTTTGCGTACTCATCCCCTTTGAACACGACACCGTCCATCAGATCTATAGCCGCGTTCGCCAGGCCGTGGCCAAGCATGATGACGGCGTGGGCTTCTGGCCGTCCATGGGCGTCTACCCCATCGACTCCAACGAGGAAATCACCATCGATGCGCAGGCCAAGGCCATGTTTACCAATCGGCGCGCAAAAAACGACTTTAAGGAGCGCATTGCCATTTTCCGCCCCGAGGAATACGAGCACGAAATCGCGTTCCACCGCACGCTGACCGAATTCCAGTATGCGCTCTCAAACGGCCGCATTACCTACTACTTGCAGCCCCAGGTCGACATGGAAACCGGCGAGATCGTTGGCGCCGAGGCGCTCACACGCTGGATTGACAAGGATGGCTCCCTCATTTCACCTACCACCTTTATCCCCGCTCTCGAGGAAAGCGGTTTTGTGGTGACGCTCGACAAATATGTTTGGCAGGGCGTCGCCTCGTGGCTGCGTGAGTGCATCGATCGAGGGCTGCGCGTAGTTCCGATCTCGCTCAATGTGTCGCGCGTGGATATCCTTGCCTGCGACGTCGCCGAGCATATGGGGGCGCTTGCCGCCCAATACAACCTACCGCCCGAGCTCATGCGCATTGAGATCACCGAGACGGCTTATACGGGAGAGTCCGAGGCCGTGGATAAGCTGACGGCCGACCTACACACTCGCGGTTTCTCGACCTACATGGACGATTTTGGCACCGGCCAGTCTACGCTCGCGATGCTCAAGAACGTCAACGTCGACGTCATCAAGCTTGATCGCACGTTTGTGCCCACCGACCGCGATCAAAGCCGTAGCGCGCAAATCGTTTCATCAATGCTCGAGATGGCGCAATCGCTCCATCTGCCCGTTGTAATCGAAGGCGTCGAGACAAACGAGCAGGCGAACATGCTGCTCCAAATGGGTGCCCACTACGCTCAGGGCTTCCTCTACTACCGCCCCATGCAGGCAAAGGATTTTGAGGCATTGCTCGATGGCGGTAACAAAAACTGATACGCTCGCGCGCAAAACGATACCGCCGAAGGGGCGCTTGTCCCCATTGGCTAACTTATGCCCCCAATCCAAACCGAATTGGGGATATGATGCAAACCACTGTTGTGCCCAAGGAGGTTATCCATCATGAACGAGTCGTATCGCCTGGGCGAGCAATCGATCATTGCCTATCTTCAGCGACTTGCGAACGGGGTCTCGACCGCCGAGCTCGATGTTGCCGCGCTGCCCACGGAGCTGTGCGCCATCGGCGAGCAGCTACAGAAGACATTTGCCATCCTGCAGCAAGAACGCGAGCTGCTTGAGCGCGGCGCCTATATCGATTCGCTCACCAATCTTGGCAACCGTGCTGGACTCCACCGTTATGCCGAGCTGCTTTGGCACAAAGGCACCCCCTTCACCTGCGCTTATATCGATATCGATCGCCTTAAGCATTGCAACGATACGTTTGGCCACACCGAGGGCAATCGCTACATCCTGAGCATCTGCCGTGCACTCACCGAGACAATGGAACCCAATGACCTGCTGTTCCGTATCGGTGGAGACGAATTTGTACTCGTATCCCCCACGACAGATGAAGCCGAACTCGAGCAGCGCCTGGAGCGGACGCGCACCGACCTTATCGAGGCAACATCGGGCGGCAAAGCGCCCATGATCGCTAGCTTTAGCTTTGGCTGCTCGCGCGTCGACCCACTCGCTGGCGATACGCGTCGCCAGATGACCATGGACGCCGACCGCAAAATGTATCGCTACAAGCTCATGCACCGTGTGCAGCAGCCGAAGGAAAACGACGCATCCATGCGCCCGATCGCCGATCAGCCTCCCTGCAACGACCGGGTGTTCCAAGCGATCTCCATGAGCTCCGAGACGCGCTATCCGTTTATCCTTAACCTCGATACCGGCGAATCGCAATGGTCGATTAATGCCGTGCGCGATTTTGACCTGCCCTCCCAGCATCCCTATAACTCGCTCGATATGTGGCTCGCCCGCGTTCACCCCGAGGACCGCGACAACGTGCGCAGCGAGCTCGATATGGTGGTAAACGGCGCGTGGCACTTCCATTACATGCAGTATCGCGTCATGAATACCGCTGGTAAATATGCGCTGTGCGAGTGTACGGGCTACCGCTTGGATAGCACCGAAACCGAGCCCAACATGTATGTGGGCATTATCATCAACCGAAGCTTGGCGGATACGACCGATTCCGTGACCGGCCTGGGCGATATCCACGCCCTGGTCAACGCCATTGGCGAAATGCGTCGCGTGGCGCGCAAGGCAGGCCTGGTCGCCATCAAAATCGACGACATCGCCAAGGTCAATGCCCGCTTTGGCTTTGATGCGGGCGACCGCGTTTTGGCAGAAAGTGCCGCCTGCCTCATGGACTGTTCGCGCGGCAAGGGCCGTCTGTTCCGCTCGACCGGACCGATGTTCGTGGCGCTTTTCGATGACCTTGATCCCGAAGAGACCGACGCGGTCGCAGACGAGATCGAGCGGTTCTTGGGGTCGCCCGTACTCTTTGGCTCATTTGAATATCAGCCGCCCATTCGTGTGGCCACACTTCATCTAGATGCCGTCGACCGACAGCCCGTTTCCATTTTGAACGAGCTCAAAGCGCTACTTGAAGAGGCACCACAAGTACCGGGCACCAAGCTGGACTAGCGTTATGGGGCGCATGATGGTTAATTTCCGATCTCAACCGAACACATTGGGCAAATAGGTCGTACCCGCAGTTAGCCGAACGTCCCCGCAGTCCCTCCCGGGGCCCGGGGGCACCGTTTCGATACTCTTGGTTTACTTTGCCTGATGCAAATAAGTGCTCAACAAGATAGAACCTATCCCCCGCCACGGATATGCCCTCGAGTAAATCTGTTAAGCCAAGCCTATCAAATTCTATTGACAATTGGCTGCATTGGTCCATTTTGTCGTCCAGCCACTTCCGCTGGCTATCGCCTCATAAACACAAACCTAACGAGCCGCACGAACGACAAAGAGGCCAAGCTGAACAGAAGTAAAACCAAAACTTCAAAAACGCTGGTATTCCAATCGCGTACCCAGTCCTCTACCGCCCACAAGAAAAACAGCAGCCCCATCCATAACGTCACAGAAGAAATCAGCTTTGCGTAAGGGCGTATATCAATCTCGCTCTCCCTTTTTGTGACATCATATCCAGCAATTGAGCAGAGCCATCTTCCTCTTCGGTATTGGATTGAAAGGACAATCAAGGCAATCGAAGTCATCAAGCAAACAGCATCCTCTGTTTCCATAGAGTTTCCTTTGCTTTCCATCCTAGTTACGCATTCACAATCGAATCAAACCAAGTATGAATTACTCGATAGCAACCGCCTTAGTATAAACCATAGCCGCCGCAGCAGCCCGCCTTCCAAGGCCTCAAAGCTCGCCATCGAGGGCGACCCGCCCAGACCCCTTACAATCTGCTCGCACGAGGCCCCGCACTCCAACATCCTCTGGACCGTATCCCACTCGTACCTGGTGAGCGTGCCTGCCGTGGGCCCTCGGGGCCGGCATCGTGCCCCACGCCATCTGCCCGCTCGTGCGATAATCCTCTGCAGAAGTCACCGACAGCAGAGGGAGTTTGTGATGAAGGTTCTTTTGGTCAATGGCAGCCCCAAGGCAAACGGCAACACGGCCCGCGCACTCGCCGAGGTCGCCGAGCAGCTCAACGTCGAGGGCATCGATACCGAGATGTTTCAGCTGGGCGCCAAGCCTATTCGCGATTGCATCGGTTGCGGCCAGTGTGGCAAGCTGGGCGGTCGCTGCACCTTTGACGACGACGTGGTCAACGAGCTGATCGCTGCCGCCGAACAGGCCGACGGCTTTGTCTTTGGCTCGCCTGTCTACTACGCGCACCCCAGCGGCCGCATTCTCTCGGCACTCGATCGCGTATTCTATGCCGGTAGCAAAGCTTTTGCACACAAGCCGGGCGCTGCCGTCGCCGTCGCCCGTCGCGGCGGTACGTCGACGACCTTCGACGTGCTCAATAAGTACTTCACCATCAACCAGATGCCTGTGGTAGCGTCCACGTACTGGAACAACGTGTTTGGCTGCGTGCCCGGCGAGGCCGATGGAGATGCCGAGGGCCTGGCCACCATGCGAAACATCGGCAAGAACATGGCCTGGCTCCTTCGTTGCATCGAAGCAGGAAAGGCCGCCGGCATCGAAGCCCCCGAAGCCGATCGCGAGCGCACCAACTTCATTCGTTAGAACGGCGGAACATACTATGAACGTGCAAATCTTCGGGACTAAGAAGTCGTTCGATACCAAGAAGGCGCAGCGTTATTTTAAGGAGCGCCGCATTAAGGTGCAGTTTATTGACCTGAAGGAAAAGGAGATGAGCAAGGGCGAGCTCACGAGCGTGATGCAGGCGGTCGGCGGCATCGACAAGCTGCTCAACCCCAAGGCCAAGGACGAGGAGACGCTCGCGCTCATCCAGCACCTCACCCCTAGCCAGCGCTTCGACAAGTTGCTCGAAAACCAGCAGGTTCTAGCCGAGCCCATCGTGCGCAACGGCAAAAAGGCCACCGTCGGTTATTGCCCCGATGTATGGGGAGCCTGGGAGTAGCCTGTGTTATTTGCCAGCGCGTGGGTATAAGAGCAGGCGTTTGGCATAAGATTCAACTGTAAGCCATGTCTAACAAAGGAGGGCACATGCCCAACAAACCCGTGAAGATCATCATGCTTACCGGATACCTCGGTGCCGGCAAGACCACGCTGCTCAACCACATCCTCGCTAACGACGGCGGCATCCGCGCCGCCGTGATCGTCAACGATATCGGCGAGATCAACGTCGACGCCAGCCTCATCGCCGACGGCGGCCTTTCCGAGACCGACGACCTCATCCCGCTCACCAACGGCTGCATCTGCTGCACGCTTTCGGACGACCTTGCCAACCAGCTGCAGGGCATCGCCGATTCGGGCAAGTTCGACTACATCATCATCGAGGCCTCGGGTATCTGCGAGCCTATCCCCATCGCCTACACCATCTCGAGCTTCTGCGACGAGGCCAAGGTGGGTGGCCAGCCCAAGCTTGCACTCGACAACATCGTGGCTGTGGTCGATTGCGCCCGCATGTACGACGAGTTCAACGGCGGCCGCGACCTGTTGGCCGAGGATATCGACGAGGACGACATCGAGAGCCTGCTCATCCAGCAGATCGAGTTCTGCTCCACGCTGATCCTCAACAAGACCGATACCGTGAGCCCTGAGCAGATCGCCGAGCTCAAGGCTATCGTGCGCAGCCTGCAGAAGGACGCCGTGATTGTCGAGGCCCAAAACGGCGAGGTCCCCATGGAGGAGCTGCTCGACACCGACCGCTTCGACTTTATGCGCGCCTACAACTCCGCCGCCTGGATCGAGGCCATGGAGCATCCCGAGGAGCACGACGACCCCGAGGTGCTCGAGTACGACATCGAGACCTTTGTGTACTCGCGCCGCAAGCCGTTTGACCTGCAGAAGTTCACCGATTTTGTTGAGCAGGAGTGGCCCGACGAGGTCATCCGCGTCAAGGGTCCGCTGTGGCAGACCGGCGATCCGGACATGTGCTACATGTTCGAGCAGGCCGGCCACCAAATGCGCCTGATGGAGAACGGCCTGTTCGTTGACTCCGCGCCCGAGGGCGAGAAGCAGAAGATCATCGACGAGAACCCCGAGATCATGCAGATTTGGGACGACGAGACGGGCGACCGCATGACGAGCCTGTGCATCATCGGCCGTCACATGGACAAGGATGCGCTCATCGTCTCCCTCGATGCCTGCCTGACCGACTGGCACCGCGCCTAGATTTATCCAAGCGGGCATTTTTCCGCCTACGTAACCGCCAAACCACCACGAAGGTGCCCTTCGTGGTGGTTTTTCGTTCTGAGCCAAGGAGATTCATGTTCAACATTGTGCTGTATGCGCCCGAGATTCCGGCCAATACGGGCAATATCGGCCGCACCTGCGTGGTTACCGGCACCCGCCTGCATCTGGTGGAGCCGCTGGGGTTTTCGCTCGACGACAAGACGGTGCGTCGCGCCGGCCTGGGCTACTGGCAAAATTTGGACGTGACGACCTATGCCGGCTGGGAGGATTTCCTTGCGCGCAACGGCCTCTCCCCCGCCGACGAACGCCTGCATCTGCTGACCAAAAAGGCGCGCCGCACCTATGCGCAAAGTACCTACCGCGACGGTGACTATTTGGTCTTTGGCAGCGAGAGCTCGGGCATTCCCGAGCCACTGCTTGCCGCGGCGCCCGCGCGCTGCGAGCGCATCCCGATGCTGCGCGATTGCGATTCGCTTGACAACGCCAAGGCCTGGAAAGCCCACGAGGAATCGCTCGGGCATACTGAGGACGGCCATGAGGCCATCCTTAAGCAGGATATCTGCGGCAACTTCGTCAATCCGGACGACTACCGCATCAGCGCACTCAATCTCTCCAACAGCGCCGCCATCGTCCTCTACGAGGCCCTGCGCCAAACAGGCTTTTCGGGAATGTGACAAAGGAACTGTCCCTTTGTCACGTTCGGTTATAGGTAGCGGCCGGTGATGCTTGCGGGGCAGGCCACGATGTCGCCCGGCGTGCCGGCGCAGACGATTTGCCCGCCCGCGTCACCGCCGCCCGGGCCCATGTCGATCACATAGTCGGCGTTGCGGATAAGGTCGAGGTCGTGTTCGATCACGACAACTGTGGCGCCCTTGGCGACGAGGCCGTCAAACACACTCAGCAACACCTGAACATCGAGCGGATGCAGGCCGATCGTGGGCTCGTCAAATACGAATACGGCATCGTCCTGCACGCGGCCCATCTCGCTCGCAAGCTTAAGACGCTGCGCCTCGCCGCCCGAAAGCGCCGGCGTGGGCTCACCGAGCGTGAGATAACCCAATCCCAGGTCGTGCAAGGTCTGCAAGCGCGCCTGTACCTTTTTGAGTCCCAGCGTGGCGTCGAGGGCCTCGTCCACACTCATGTCCATGAGCTGCGGCAACGTCAGTAAGCTCCCGTCCTTGCCCTCGCGATGGATATGCGAAGCCGCGTCTGCATAACGTGAGCCGCGACATGACGGGCAGACGATCTCGACATCGGGCAAAAACTGCACGTCGAGCGATATCGAACCCGTGCCATCGCACGTAGGGCAGCGCAAGGCGCCAGTGTTGTAGCTAAATGCGCCTGCCTTGTAGCCGGCTGCCTTGGCCTCGGGCGTGCGGGCGAAGGCGCGACGCAGCTCGTCATGGATGTCGGCATAAGTCGCCACCGTCGAGCGCACGTTGGCGCCGATGGGCGTAGCGTCAATCAGGTTGGCGCGCGCGATGCCCTCGGCATCAACCCAGCGCACGTGCCTTGGCAGGCGCTCGCCGGCCGCCTGCGCCTTGAGTGCCGGAATGAGCGTCTCGAGCACCAGCGTCGTCTTGCCCGAACCCGAGACGCCCGTCACCGCAACAAGGCGACCGCGCGGGATATCGGCTTCGAGCGGCTTGACGGTATGGATGGCATCGGTCGCCATGCGGATATGACCCTGGTCGAACATTTCGTCGTCAACCACCTGCGGGCGCAAGCGCCCGGGGTCCGAGCGCAAAAACGGCGCGATGCGGCTGCCCTGCGATTGTTCGACCTCGCCCACCGTGCCAGCAGCGATCACATTACCGCCGCCCGCTCCGGCAACGGGGCCCATCTCGACCAGATAGTCGGCTTCCGCCAGCACGCGCGTGTCGTGATCGACGACAACCACGGTGTTGCCGTCATCCACCAGATCGCGCATCACGCCTACCAGGCCGTCAACGTTAGCAGGATGCAGGCCGATCGAAGGCTCATCGAGCACATAGAGCACGCCCGTCGAGCGGTTGCGTACCACGCGGGCAAGCTGCACGCGCTGGCGCTCACCCGTGGAGAGCGTGGCACCGGCGCGGTCGAGCGAGAGGTAATCGAGACCCAGGTCAACCAGGCGACGGGCCGCGCCCAAAAACGAATCGCAGATATCCGTCGCCATGGGCCGCATCTCGGTCGGCAAGGATGCGGGCACGCCGCGCACCCACTCAATCGCCTCGCCCAGCGTCATGGCAGCCGCCTGCGCCAGATTGATACCGCGCACCTGGGGCTGACGCGCAGCCTCGGAAAGACGCGTGCCGCCGCAGCCACGGCATGGCCCCTCGCGCAAAAAGCGTGCAACGCGTTTGAGGCCCTTGTCGTCCTTAACCTTGGCGAGCGCATTCTCAACGGTATAGACGGCGTTGTAATAGGTAAAGTCGAGCGGCGTGGCGCCCTCGCCGTTTTTGGGAACGTAAAGAATGTGCTTCTTAACCGCCGGACCATGGAACACGATGTCGCGCTCTTGAGGCGTGAGCTGGTTAAACGGCACGTCGGTACGTACGCCCATCTCACCTGCCACCTGCTTCATCAAGTCCCACATGAGCGTGCCCCAGGGAAGCACCGCGCCTTCGTTGATGGTCTTGGACTCGTCGGGCACCAGACTCGCCTCGTCCACCTCGCGCATGACACCGGTACCGCCACAGGTGGGGCATGCACCGCCGCTATTGAAAGCCAAATCCTCGGCACTCGGCGCGTAGAACCCGCGGCCGCATGCGGGGCATGTGAGCGACAGGCCCGCAGCCACGTTAAGGCTCGGCTCCACGCGCGCCCCGCAATGCGGGCACACATGACGGGCGCAACGGCTAAAGAGCAGACGCAGACTATTGTTGAGCTCGGTCATGGTGCCAAAAGTGGAACGCACACCCGGCACACTGGGACGCTGATGCAATGCGAGCGCCGCCGGTACGTGCAATACCTCGTCCACCTGGGCGTGCTCGGCCTGCGTCAGGCGACGTCGAGTATAGGTGCTGAGCGCCTCCAGGTAACGGCGCGAGCCCTCGGCATAAAGAACTCCCAGCGCCAGCGAGCTCTTGCCCGAGCCCGACACGCCGGCAATGCCCACAAGCCTTCCCAGCGGAATATCGATATCGATGTCCTTAAGGTTATGGACGCGCGCGCCACGCACCTCGATAGCACTTGGTTGTTGCGACACCGTCATCGCTCCCCTTCCAGTTGATCGAATGTGACAAAGGGACCGTCCCTTTGTCACATCAGTCATGCCATAAAACGCGGTCGCGGATATACTCGCCCAGCATGGGCACGGTAAACCGCACAAGGCCGTATCCGGCGGCCTCGATGACGCGCTCGCGAATCAGGCTTGCGCGATATTTACTCGCCCAGCTCTGGGTACGGTCGCAGCGCTCAATGATATCCGCCATGCGCGTCGGTTTGCCCTCGTCAACCGCCATGGCCTCGATAAAGAGGCGCTGTGGACTGCGCAGCCCGTAATACAGGGGCGCATCGACCGCTTCGTAGAACTCGGAGACGGCATCGGCGTAGCCAGCCTCGACATCGCACACTTCAATGACCTGCGAGCCACGCCGGACAGCAGAGCGCCACATGTAATATCCCACCAGCTGGACCATGTAGGGATGCCCCATACTCTTGCGCGCCGCAAGGTCCGCCGTCTCCGCATCAACGTAAAGACCGGTGTCCTTGACCGTCTGGACATATGAATCGCGCACCTTGGGCAAAGAAATCGCCCCCAGCGCACGCTGCTGGGCACGTCGCAAAAATGTAACGTTCGGCTCTTCGAGCAGGTCGTCAACCATACTGGGCAAGCCGGCAAATACCAGCGCAAGACCGCGCTGGTCGCTATCGGGCAGGCCCGTAGCATCCTGATCTCCGAGCACCTGCTGATAGAGAACGGCAAGAGCCGCCAGTTCCTCGATAGATGCCGATTGCGCCTCGTCAATCGCAAACAGGATGCCCTTGCCTGGACCGAGCTTCTTGAGGCGCTCGTTGACCAGCCCTCGCAACGCCTCGCCCTTTGCTCGCGCCGCCTCGACCGACATTCGGCCAAACGACGGACCGAACTCCATTGACGTCACAACGGGTTTATTCGAGCGAAGCGCGTCGGCCAAGCGGTCGCATAAGCCAAGCGAAGCGGAATCGGAGACAACCGCCCATCCGCGCTCATTGGCTAGACGTTGCAGTTCCCGCAGGAGAACCGTCTTGCCGCAGCCGCGGTTTCCCGTAATGAGCATGAGCCTACCCGGCGCTCCGGCGCCGTTATCGAGCCCTTCCTCGAAATCTTCGACGACCGACTCGCGACCGATGAGTATCGGAGGCCGCTTGCCAGCCGTGGGCTTAAAGGGATTTGGATTCATGCCGGCCTCCTCGAATTGGCAAACCCTGGTAACAGTTATACCAACTTATACCGAGTTATACCAACAGGATGCGACAAAGAGACTGGCCCTCTATCACCTATGGCCGAAAAACTCGGCGTCTGCTGCTCGCCAGGGGCGGAAGGTGGCGGGATCGACCTTGACGTGCGCCGCGGCGGGTACGTCGTACCATTTGACCGTGTAGCCGGCGCCGTGAGCGCAAAAGACAGAATCGGGCGTGTTGGGCAGATCGGCCTCGGGCTCGTAGGCGGCAGTCTCGATTACGTACTCGCCATCATGGCAAGCCGCATAACCGGCGAACTCCAGGTACAGATACCCGCGACCGCTCGTGTAGGCAGCCACCTCCAGCGCATAATCTTGCACCTCGGATGCCGGAACGCGACCCACAAGCTTCGCCCGGTCTCCCGCCATCGTCGGCGGCTCGTACTCGGCACTCATGCGCGTGGCATCCGAGAGCGCCCGGCCCACGCACTCCCCCGGTACCTCGAGCTCAAAGCGATACCACGGCTCCAACAACACCGCCGCGCCGGCCTCGCGCGCCTGCATCAAACCCTGGCGAATCGCGCGGTACGTGGCCTGGCGAAAATCGCCGCCCTCGGTGTGTTTGGCATGCGCGCGGCCGCCCGTGAGCGTAATGCGCACATCGGTGATGGGCGAGCCAGTCAGCACGCCCAGGTGGTCGCGCTCCATGGCGTTGGTGAGTGCCAGACGCTGCCAGTTAAGATCGAGCTCGTCGGTCGAGGTCACGGTGCCAAACTGCACGCCCGAACCTGCTGGCAACGGCTCTAGGCGCAGATGCACCTCGGCATAGTGGCGCAGCGGCTCAAAGTGGCCCACACCCTCGACCGGCTGCGAGATAGTCTCCTTATAGAGAATGCCGCCGGGCTCAAACTCGACCGAAAGGCCAAAACGATCGGCCAGCACGCGCTGCACGACCTCGAGCTGCACGGCGCCCATCAACTGCAGGTGAATCTGCTCAAGATGCGTATTCCAGCTTACGCCGAGCATGGGATCTTCGTCCGCCAACTCAGTCAATGCTTTGAACACCGTATGGACGTCGTGTTCGCCCGGCAGCACCGTATAGGTGAGGACTGGCGCAATGACGGGCGCATCGCCCGCAGGCTCCGCGCCCAAGGCGTCCCCCGGGCGAACGTGCGCAAGACCCGTCACGGCGCAGATGCCGCCAGCGGCAACTTCCTGGGCAAGCTCGTATTTCTCACCGTTATAGATGCGCACCTGGTCGATCTTTTGCTCCCAAGTGGAGGCGCCAGAGCATCCCTCGACAACTTGCTTTGCGCGCAGCATACCGCCCGTCACCTTGACCCAGGCAAGACGCTCACCACGGTCTCCACGACTCACGCGATAGACGCGCGCGGCAAACTCCGGGGGCCACGCCTGTTCACGCATCAGTGCGCATATGCCGTCCAGCAGCTCGTCCACGCCTTGGTCCTTGAGCGCCGAGCCGGCAAAGCAGGGAAAAAGCTTGCGCTCGGCAACCATGCGCGACAGCGTTGCGACAGAAAGCTCACCCGCTTCAAAAAACTCCTCGAGCGCTGCCTCGTCCAACGCAGCAGCGTCCTCCTGAACGGCACCGCCCGCCAACAGCTCGCTGGCATCCAGGCAGCCTTCGGAAAGACGCTGCCCAAGCTGTGCCAGCAAAACATCGCGGCCGGGATTCTCCAAATCGATCTTATTGATGAAGATGAACGTCGGGATGTCATAGCGTGCAAGCAGGCGCCACAGGGTTTCGGTGTGCCCCTGCACGCCATCGTTGGCGCCCACCACCAGAATCGCGTAGTCCAGGGCACGCAGTGTGCGCTCCGCCTCGGCAGAAAAATCGACATGGCCGGGAGCATCCACGAACATGACGTGGGTATCGCCGTGGTCGAGCACGGCCTGCGACGAGAAAATCGTGATGCCGCGCTCGCGCTCGATCGTGTTAGTGTCCAGATGCGAATCGCCATCGTCCACGCGGCCACGCTTGCGAATGCGGCCCGCGTTGAACAGCATGGCCTCGGCCAACGTGGTCTTGCCGGCATCGACATGCGCCAAGATTCCAACGACCGCTTGCTTCGACATGGCTCTCCTCTTATTGCAAGCCCATCGCACGCGGCAACGGGCGTTCACGCTCCACACTGGATGATACAATTTACGGGCCGGTGGGCGAAGCGGGCCCTATCCCCCGACCGAGCTCATCGCCCCGCGTTGCCGCGCGGCGATTTTCGTAGGTTCGCGCCTTGCGAAAGCCGGCACCTCCCCTTTTTGTCTGCCCGGGTTCATCTGGGGCGGTAACAATGCGAGTCCCACAACGACGCGTTTTACCAAAAATGGCCCCACTCGGGGCCATTTTTTATTTGAGCTGGGCGATGATACGTGCCTTGGCTCCTACGCCTCGCGCAGCCAATCAAACGCGACACGCGCCGTGCCGTCGGACACATAGACGATACCGACACGCTCGAACCCCGCCTTGGCGATGGCGCCCTGCATAGGCAGGTTGTCTTGGTGTGTGTCGATACGCAGATGGTCGATGCGTTCCTTGGCAAAGGCAAACATCGCGGCCGCGACGCCATGCGTAGTGCCGTCGGATGCCACGCGGTGCAGCACGGCGTACGGAGTGTCGCTGCGCCATTGCCCGTCCTCAATGACGTCATAGCACTCGTCCGGGCCCGGTAAAAAGGCAAACGTCGCCACCACGCGACCGTCGACTTCGCACACGTAACTGCCGCCAGCGGCAATATCGGCAGCCAGCTGCTCGGCAGAAGGCGTGCCCTCGGGCCACTGCGTGGCGTTGCCATGCGCGCGCATAAAGGCGCGGGCCGCGTCATAGATAGCCATGACGGCGGGAATGTCGGTATCGAGGGTTTTTCTGATCATCACGCGGCGACCTCACGTTTATTGGTATCACTTTGATTGAGCAATGATACCAACGTTTGGAGAGGGGCGCGAAGCAGATGGGGAGCAAAAAGCGAGCCGCCTGGTCAAAAGCCAAAAGCGAGTTTTTGGGCGCTGCCACGGGCGGCGATATGAGCGACCTGTTTGCACGCGAAGACGAGCGCCGCGACGCATTAGACGCCGAGCGCGATGAAGCCTGGCGCTACAAGTCGTGCGAGCGCAAAAACCGTTACGACACGCGCGCCGAGGCCGAGGCAGTTATGGCCGACTGCGAAAACCGCGGACGGTGCGGCCTTGCCTGCTACAAATGCGAATACTGCGGCGGATGGCATCTGACGTCGCACCCTTGGAAATAGGCTCCGCATCGGCACGGCGCTGGCGAAGCGCCGGCCATCGCACGCAAGCTACGGGCGCGGCGGCACCAAAACATCGTAGCGAACGGCCTTGCCCGCGAGCTGATAGCTCGGCTTAATGCCGGCAAGCAGCGGCCCCTTCACCGGCCGCTTGATAACGACCTTGCGCGGCCGCACCGCAAGCGCAGCTTCGACCAGCGTCCCCTCATCGGCACACGGCTGTTCCAAATGGTGCAAGAGTTGGAACTTCTTTTTCACCGCCGCGCTCTTGGTGCGCTCGGGAAACATGGGGTCCAGATACACCACGGCGGGAGCGGCAAGCTCGCCCCGCCCGATCAGCTCAGCTACATGACGAAGGCCGGCAATGCTGTCCTCGCCCGCATGTAAACGCATGCGCGACACGGCAGCCGCAAGCGCCGGATCATCTGCCGCGCGATCCAAGGCGTCCTTGAGGAGCGCCGCGATCACGCAATCCTGCTCATACAGATCGACGGTAAAGCCCGCGGCAGCCAGCAGCAGCGAATCCTCGCCAAAACCTGCCGTGGCATCGATTGCCCACGGATGCTCAACGCCTTTCGTGCGCGCAGCCTTCACCAGCAGCTCTTGCTGCAGGCGGCCCTGCTTGAGCCGTGGAAGCATGCGGGCGAAATCGGCGCACAGCTCCATCGTGCCGTCGGTGAGCGTGAGACCCTCGGGTGTCCTGGTTAACTCGAGCCCTGCCGCCCGAGCAACAGAAAAGGGATCGACGACGCCCATGGACACTCCTTAGCAAACAAAACGAATACGTGGGCGCCATTCATGTCGGCACCCAACCGTCCGTTATTGTCCCACATGCGACATGGTCCACAGCACCCCAATGCAAAGCACAGCCATCAATACCGTGCACACGGCAGCGATCACAGAATCACTCATGCGCCTTCCCAGCGACCGCGGCTCATCCACTTGCTTGACTCCGTACATCATGGCTCCTCCTTCGGTCCAGCTCTTACCATGGCCTCATCATCGCAGCGCCGCGCATGCGCTGCCATCGATTTGACTTACGTCCAGCTTTCCTTTTTGAAAGGTTGAACCGTGCAGGCAAGAGACGCTTTCAGGCGCATGCATCACCGCGTTGAACTACAATGTGCTTCACCATATGTGCAGCACATAGGGTGCGCCAGGTTGGCGTACTCGTATCGAAAGGACCAGCCATGAGCTTCACTCGCAAGACTCTCAAAATCCTTGCCCTGATTTATTTTGTTCTGGGCATCGCCAGTCTCGTCATTGGAATCGCCGGCATCGCGACCGGCAAGTTCGAGTCCACCTACGGATCGAACGCCATGCTCGCCGCGGCCGTGCTTGTCGCCAAGGGCGTCGTCGATCTTGCCGCAGGCGTTGCGGGCATCAAGGGTGCCAACAAGCCTTCGCAAGTGGATGGCGCGTTTAAGCTCGGTATTGTTGCCGCAATCGCCACGATTGCGCAGGCCGTGCTCACGCTTCCCGCGTTTGGCGGCGACGCCATCAACTTTGGCGCCTTTGTCATCGTGGTGTACGACCTGTTCTTTGTTCAGCAGGCGCACGCCGTCAAGGCCGAGAACAAGGACCGCCTGTAGGCACCTGCCCCCGCAGCTCCCTGCAATCAAGCAACCAACAAGGGCCGATCGCGCAGCAACGCGGTCGGCCCTTTACGTTTGCCCAGATAAAACCTACCAAAATAAACCTGTCCCTTTTTGGCAGGTTGTTAGCTGTGGCGGTACTCGGCGATGATGAAGTCGATGTCGGTTTGAAGGGTGTCCAGGTTTGCCAGGCGCTCTTTGTCGGCGGGGCGCGTACGGTAGTAGTACGGCGTCATCTGGAACACCGCCTCGATGTCAGCCTGGGTCTGGAGCGTAATGTTCGCAGACACCCGCTGCGTTCCGACCAACTCGAGCTCGGTAGTCTTCGGCAGCTTTTCATCGTTGAGATATGGCGTGTCGTAGAGCACCTCTTTGAGGCCAAACAGATGCCGAGCACCCGGCACCACGGTATAGAGCGAGCCCTCTGGCGCCAGCACGCGGGCAAACTCGCGCTCGTTAAAGGGGGCAAAGAGCTCGGTCACCATATCGAAGGCGCCATCGACCACGGGGATAGCCTTCATGTTGGCCACGAAGTAGGTCGCATCCCCGCGCTTGGCGGCCAGGCGCACCATCTCCTTGCCCAAGTCGAACCCGTAGGCATCCGCGCCCGGCACCGCGCCCATGGCACTGGTGTAGTAGCCCTCGCCACAGCAAATGTCGAGCAACGTCATGGGGCCGTTCGCAGACGCAGCGCGCCCAGTCGCCCGCTCGCGCACCAGCTCGACCATCGCATCGCGCAACGGCGCATAATAACCGCGGTTCAGAAAGTCACGACGGCTGCGCGCCTGCGACTTGGGATCGCCCATGGAGTCGCCGCTCTTGGACGAGCGCAGCAGATAGAGATAGCCCTCGCGCGCACGGTCAAATCGGTGTCCGCCCGCGCATGCAGCACCGCGCTCGTCGTCCACCAACGGTTCATGGCAAACGGGACACAACAACATGGCAACTCCTTAGTGCGAACAACACAACGCCCACCATTGTCGCACGCCTTCCCCACCTAGTCATAGAAGAGACAAGGAGTGTCCCCAGCTGCCGGCAGAAAAGGAACGTCCCTAAGTGCCGGCTGGCTGCATTAGGAGTATCATCGTCTGCGCAAATAAGCACGAAAGAGCATATTAGAGATTGAGAGCGTATGGCAGACACCGCATCTAAGCACATTGACATGACCACCGGCTCGCTGTGGCGCAATATTCCCCTGTTCGCCTTCCCCGTGGCCGCCACGAGCATCTTAGAGCAGCTGTCGAACCTCATCGCCACGGTCATCATCGGTAACTTCTCGGGCGACCAGGGAACCCTCGCCATGGCGGCGGTCGGCTCCAATGTTCCGCTTACCAGTCTTATGCTCAACCTGTTTATCGGCATGTCGCTTGGCTCCAACGTGGTCATCGCCAACGCTATCGGCCGCAACGATCAGAACATGGTCAACCGCGCCGTCCACACCTCGATTCTCATGGCGCTTGTGGGCTTTGTCGTCATCGCGCTGGGCGAGATCTTTGCCGAGCCCATGCTCGCCGCGCTCAACGTTCCCGCCGAAACCATGCCGCTCGCCTCGCTCTACCTGCGCGTCTTTTTGCTCAGCATGCCCTCGATCTTGCTCTACAACTTTGAGGCCGCGATCTTCCGCTCCGTCGGCATCACCCGCATGCCGCTGCAGGCGCTTGCCGTGTCCACCGTCCTCAACATTGGCCTGGACCTCATCTTTGTCCCCGTACTCCACTGGGGCGTCGCGGGCGTCGCCATCGCCACCGCCATCGCCTACACCGTCAGCGCCGCTACGCTCTTTATCCGTCTGCTCAAGACCGACTCCGTCGTCCGCGTCACCCCACGCGACTTAGGCTTAGACCCCGTCGCCCTCAGGCGCATCGTCAAGATCGGCCTGCCCGCCGGCATCCAGAGCGCCGTCTTTGCCGTCGCCAACATCATCATCCAGTCCGCCATCAACAGCTTGGGCACCGAGGTCATGGCGGCATCCAGCGCTGCCATGAGCCTGGAGTACGTGTGCTACAACCTACTCAACAGCTTTAGCCAGGCCTGCACCACCTTTGTGGGGCAAAACCACGGCGCTCGCCAGATCGACCGCTGCACCAAAACGCTCAAGGTCTGCCTGGTCGAAGGCGGCATCGTCGCGCTCACCACCATCGTCATCATCGTCGGTCTGGGGCGCGAGATCCTGGCGCTCTTTAACAGCGATCCCAACATCGTCTCGATCGGCTATATCCGCGTGTGTTCGATCTTCCCGGCGTACGCCTTTAGCATGTTCTACGAAAACATGTCCGGTTACCTACGCGGCTTTGGCATCTCGCTTATGCCCGCCCTCATCACCATGATCTGCGTCTGCGGCATTCGCTTCTATTGGGTATTCTGCGTGTTCCCGCACTTCCGCACCTTTGCGAATATCATGATGGTCTACCCCATCAGCTTGGGCACCACAGCGTTCTTTATGGTCGTGGCGGTACTACTCTGCCACCCGGCACGCACCTATCGCGCCGCCCAAGTCAAAGCGACAGCCCGCTAAACACCGCGTTCAACGTCACGCCAGTCATTAATTGACAATATGCGAGCTCATATAGTCGATAAAGCGTCTCGTGGCGATAGGCATGGTGTCCCAGCTGCGCCAGGCTGCCACCACGTCGCGCGAGGGGGCGTGCACGATGGGACGCACGCGAATATCGGCCCGCATGCCCTCAACGGTACGACGGTAGAGCATGCTCACGCCTAACCCCTCCTCCACCATCGCCATAATGGTGTAGTCGTCGGTGACCTCACTCGTCACGTGCGGCGACAGCCCATGCGCGGCAAACGCATCGAGCACCAGGCTCTGCTCGCCCTCGTCCAGCAGCACAAACGGCTCGGACGCTAGGTCGGCGAGCGTTACCTTTTCCTTTGCCGCCAGCGGATGCGCGGCCGGCAACAGCGCAACCAACTCGTCGTGATAGACCACGCGCTTCTCGAGCCCGGCGGTAAATCCGCGCGCCGTAAAGCAAAAGTCAACCACGCCGTCGTGCACCCACTGGGCGTTGCGCGTGTAATCGCCCTGCTTGAGGGTAAAGTGCACGCCCGGATGCAGAGCCCCAAAGTCGCGGATCACACGCGGCAGTACGGTACGACTCACGTTGGTAAACGTCGCGATACGAATATCAGTCGAGGAAAGCCCCATCAGCTCCTGGCGCTTGCCCTCAAGCTCGGCCTCGGCAGTTACGATTTGGCGCAGATACGGCAGGTACTGCTTGCCGTCGCGCGTAAGCGAGACACCTTGCTTACCGCGCTCGATAAGCGTGGTGCCCAGCTCGCGCTCGAGCGCCTTGACGGCCTGGCTCACCGCGCTTTGCGTATAGCCCAGCTCGTCGGCCGCGCCCTTCAGGCTGCCGCGATCGACCACCATACAAACAATCTGATACCGCGATGCCATCGTGCCTCCACATCAATGCAGCCGTAAAACGTTTTGCCAGGGCTTTTTCTACTAGCATTAGTATTTCTTAATCATACTGAAGATACATTCGCTTTACTACATCCATATCTGGGAGCAGAATCCTTTTTGCGAAACCGTTCTGTAACAAAAGGAGTCCCATGGATCGCAAAAAAGCAATCGCGCTCTCATTTTCCGTTCCCGTCGCATGGGGCTTTTCGTACCCCCTCATGAAGATCGGCATGGACAGCATGAACGCCACGAGCATCGTTGCGCTGCGCTGCATCATCGCCTTTGTGGCCTGCCTGCTGCTCTTCCACAAGCACGCGCTGCGCATCAACCGCGACCTCATGGTCCACGCCGCCATCATCGGCGCCATTATGGCAACCGAGCTCACCTGCATGTGCCTGGGCTCCAGCCTCACCTCCGCCTCCACCGCCGGCTTTTTGCAGAGCCTGACGGTCGTGATCGTGCCGTTTGCCAACGCCGCCCTGCTGCGTCGCGCCCCCGAGCGCAAGGTGCTCGTCGGCACCGCCATCGTCACCTGCGGTATGTTGCTGCTCTCGGGCGCCGACTTTACCAGCCTGAATCCCGGTGCGATCATTATGCTGCTCTCGGCCTTTGTCTATGCCGGCCACATCATTGTGGCGAAGCGCTTTGTCGAAGATGTCGACCCGCTGGCTCTGGGCGTTTGGCAGCTGGGCTTTGGCGGCCTGTTCTCGGGCATCGCCGCGTTCGTCTTTGGCGGTTTCACGCTTCCCGGCACGCCGGGCGAGGTCGTAGTCGTCGTTGCCCTCGCACTCATCTGCTCTGCCTATGGCTTTATCACCCAGACGCTCGTGCAGCCCCACGTGCCTGCCGAGACCACCGGCTTCGCCTTCTCGCTCGAGCCGGTCTGCTCTGCCGTCTTCTCGTTCTTCCTGGTCGACGAGGTCCTGAGCCCCATCGCCTTCTTTGGCGCCGCCCTCATCCTCACCGGTGTCCTGGTGGCAACCGTCGAGCTTCCGCGCCTCCGTGAACATGGACAGGCCCGCATGGCAGGAGCGCCCGAGCGCGTCTCGTAGACCCCACTCTTCATGCAGCCGCGGCATAAAGGCAACCGGTGCGCCTTTACAATAGATGCCAACAGAGCATCTGCCATAAAGGAGCCCCATGGACACCGCAACTCGCGACCGCAACATAACAACTTGGTTGGGCGATGCGCCGCAGCCGGTACGTGACACTACGAACCAGCTGCTCGAGCGCATCGCCCTTTTACGTGCCGAGCAGACTATCTACCCGGCACAAGACGACATCCTCAATGCCCTCGCCTACACGCCGGCAGACCAAGCCAAAGTTGTCATCTTGGGTCAAGACCCCTATCACGGACCCAACCAGGCCATGGGGCTTTCGTTCTCGGTCCCCGCGACGCAAACCAAACTGCCGCCGAGCCTGCGCAACATCTATAAGGAGCTCAATGCCGACCTGGGCTGCCCCATTCCCGCCACGGGAGACCTAACCCCATGGGCACAACAGGGCGTCCTGCTCCTTAACACCACGCTCACCGTGCGCGAGCATGCCGCCAACTCGCACGCCAAACTTGGTTGGAGCACGCTCACCGACTATGTTATCGAACGCTGCTGCCTGCTGCCCCAACCGGTCGTCTTTTTGGCATGGGGCCGCTTTGCCCAGCAGATGGTCGAAGGCAAGCTCGCCGCGACCGGCGCGGGCAAGGCAAGCGGCAAGTTCTGCCTGGCATCCACACACCCGTCGCCGCTTTCGGCCAACCGTGCCACGGCAGAACTCCCCGCTTTTATGGGGTCGCGCCCCTTCTCGGCAGCCAATCGGCTACTCGAACAGCACGGCTCGACCCCCGTCAACTGGACTTGCCTCGGCTAAAAATCGATACATCAAAAACGCGCCCGACGGCTTCCCATCGGGCGCGTTTCCTATTCAGGCCAAATAAATTGTGTGCGGCCGGCCTCGCCGCCATCGATCAGCAGGCTCTGCCCGGTCATAAACCGGTTGGTCACGCCCACAAAGTAGATCCACTCGGCGATCTCTTGGGCGGTGGCCCAGCGCTTAAGCGGCGTAAGCTCCATAATCTGGTTCCACAGGTGTTCGTCTTCCATCACGCAACGGTTGAGCGGCGTGATAACGCCGCCCGGGTCCACACTGTTGGCGATGGCCTGCGGCGCCAGGCGGTTTGCAAGGTTCTTGGTGTAGGCGATAACGCCGCCCTTGCTGGCAGCATAGGCGGGAAACTCCGATCCCGTATGTCCGCTCGCCGACCCCACATTGACCACGGATTGGATAGCAGGCGCCGGCTTGGCGGCAAGCCCCTCTCCCACAAAGGAGTAGCGCTCGGTCACGTTGATGGTGCCACGCAGGTTGGCGGCAATGTCATCGGCCGAATCCTGTACACCGGCAACGTTCACGATTACCTGAGGCTCAAGGTCGCCTGGAAACGAGTCCGGCTCGCGTACATCAACGATCAGATGGCGGTAGCGCTCGTGCTCGACCGCCGCCGGCAGCAGGTCAAAGCCCACGACCTCGTGGCCCTCGTCCAAAAAGCGCTGTACGCACGCGGCTCCGATACCGCCCGAAGCGCCCGTGATCAAAACCCGCATACTTGCTCCTTAGGCGGTTGCGTGGCGCTCGAGGTACTCGGCGCCCACATTCTCACGCTCCCAGCCACGCACGACCTTGTAGCCCACGGGGCTCAGGAAGACCTCGCACAGCAGCTCGGCAACAGCGCCGGTCAGCGAGCACATAAGGACCTGCACCCAGGTCCAACCAAAGAACGTATGGCTCACCACAATGGCAAAGACCAGGTTGTCGATAAACTGGCCAACACCCGTGGACACATAGGAACGGAAGGCGAAGCTCGCAAAGTTATTCTTTTTGAGCATACGGCCGAGCGACTGGTTGAGCGTGGAATTAACCACGGCAGAAACGAGCATTGCCAGCGAAGAGCCCAGCACCACGTACCAGGTGCCGCCAATGGTGGCGTTAAGGGCGCTGTTGACCTCGATCATGCCCGTGTCGTAGTAAGCGCCCCACATACCGGGCGTGAGCGAGCATGCCCAAAAGCACAGGCTCACGGCCAGATTAACCAGCAGCGCGAGGATAGAGATTTTGATAGATGCCTTGGCGCCAAAGCGCTTGCAGATCATGTCCTGGCACAAAAACGAAACCCAGCTCACCACAAAACCGCAATCGAGTGCCAGATACGGCAGGCTGATGAGCTCTTTGTTGGCCAGCAGGTTCATCATGATGACGCTCACGAAAAACAGCGAAACCGTTGCCGCGGGAATGCTCCGCAACAGGACCTTGTAGTCCTCCATGACCTTCTTGATCATTATGTACTCCTTTGGTTTTAGGTTTAACGAGCAGGATATCGGACCCGAACTGCTCGGACGTCTCGGTCTTGAGACGACGGTGGGTATGATAGCCGCTCACACGGCATCAGGCAAGCAAGCGGCGCGGCAACCCCACAGGGCCACCGCGCCGACGCGCTAAAACGCTACGTTGCCAAACTCCGACAGGATAAGGTCGGGGTTGTGGTCGGTTGCCCAATCCACGTTCCACGGGCTCGTGAACAGCAGCAGCTTACCGCCGCGCATGTCCTCGACGCGCAGCGTGTCGCGCGTGAGCGAAAGGCCCGGGATATCGATGGTGTCGGGGTCGTTCTGGATCCAGCGGATGTCCGTATAGGGCAGCGGCTGGCGACGAACCTCAACACGGTACTCGGCCTTGAGACGGCGCTCGAGCACCTCAAACTGCAGCACGCCGACCACGCCCACGATGACGCTCTCCATGCCGGCGCCCAGCTCGCGGAAGATCTGGATGGCGCCCTCCTGGGCAAGCTCCTCCATACCCTTGACGAACTGCTTGCGCTTGAGCGTGTCGACCTGCGTAATGCGGGCGAACATCTCGGGGGCAAACGTCGGAATCTGCGGATACTGCACGTGGCGCTTGCCGGAACACACGGTGTCGCCGATGCTAAAGATACCCGGATCGAACAGGCCCACGATATCGCCCGCGTACGCCTCGTCCACGATGGCGCGGTCATCAGCCATCATCGACGTGCCCGTAGCAAGTTTGAGCTTGCGGTTGCCCTGCATGTGGAAGGCATCCATGCCACGCTCGAACTTGCCCGAGCAAATGCGCACAAAGGCGATGCGGTCGCGGTGGTTCTTGTCCATGTTGGCCTGGATCTTAAACACAAAGCCGCTAAAGTCGTCGCGGCAGGGATCGACCGGCTCGCTGGTGAGCGTATCGGTATAGGCGCGCGGCGTCGGGGCCAGACGCAGGAACTCCTTGAGGAAGGGCTCCACGCCAAAGTTGGTGAGCGCCGAGCCAAAGAACGCCGGGCTCAGCTTGCCGCAGGCCACGGCATCCAAGTCGAGCTCGTCGCCGGCACCATCGAGCAGCTCGATGTCGTCCATCAGGTTCTTATGGTTCTCCTCGCCAATGAGCTCGTCCATGGAGGGATCGCCCAGCTCGGCCTCGACCTCGGCGACCTTCTTGGTGGCATTGGCGTGACCGTCGCCCTCAAAGGCAATGACGCGACGGGTCTGACGATCGAACACGCCGCGGAAGTTGCGGCCGCTGCCGATCGGCCAGTTCATGGGATACGTATTGATGCCCAGGACGTTCTCGATCTCTTCCATGAGCTCAAACGGATCGCGAGCCTCGTGGTCGAGCTTGTTCACAAAGGTGAAGATGGGAATGTGGCGCAGCGTACAGACCTTAAAGAGCTTTTTGGTCTGGGCCTCGACGCCCTTGGCGCCATCGATGACCATGACTGCGGCGTCGGCGGCCATAAGGGTACGGTAGGTATCCTCCGAGAAGTCCTGGTGGCCGGGGGTATCGAGGATGTTGACGCAGGCGCCATTATAGGTGAACTGCAGCACCGAGGAGGTAACGGAAATGCCGCGCTCCTTCTCGATGTCCATCCAGTCCGAGACGGCGTGCTTGGCCGAGCTCTTGCCCTTGACCGAGCCGGCAGTCTGGATGCTGCCGGTATAGAGCAGCAGCTTCTCGGTAAGCGTGGTCTTACCGGCGTCCGGGTGGCTGATGATCGCGAATGTGCGGCGCGACGAGATTTCATCCGACAGGCTTGCCATGCGGATCCTTTCTTGCATTGAGTGCATTACGTCGATGTAACCGCCCTATTGTAGCCGCGAAATCCCGCTCTAGGGCGCCTATCAGGACAAATTCATCAGTTGGGGCCTGGGTAGCCGGCCCAATCCGAATTTGTCTCTTGCGTAACTGTACATAGTGTATATATACTGTGCTTACCGGTTATATACACGTGTAGCCCAACAGCTAAGGAGCCGCTGTGGACATCATCCTATCCAATTCGAGCGACAAGCCCATCTACGAGCAAATAGCCTCGCAAGTCAAAGCTCAGATCCTTTCGGGCGCGCTCGCTGCGGGAGCCAAACTCCCCAGCATCCGTGCACTCGCGAGCGATCTTGGCGTGAGTGTCATCACCACCAAGCGCGCCTACGCCGACCTGGAGCAACTCGGCTTTATCTGCACCGTGCAGGGCAAGGGCTGTTTTGTCGCCGAGGGCAACCAAGAACTCTTGCGCGAAAACCAGCTCTGCCATATCGAAGAGCTGCTTGCGAAAGCGGCGAGCCAAGCCGAAGCCTTGGGCGTCACGCGCGACAAGCTGCACGAGATGCTCGACCTCGTAGCCCCCGAAACCATGCAGTAGCCATCTGCAAGAAAGGCTATACCATGCAAAAGTTGCTAGAACTTAAAGGTGTATCGCGCCGCGTGAGCGACCGCTTTTCACTGCGCGACGTCACGCTTGCCGTGGAGCCCGGCCAGATCGTTGGCTTTGTGGGCGCAAATGGCGCCGGCAAGACGACGACCATTCGCGCCGCGCTTGGGCTTATAAAGCCCGATGCCGGCGAGGTGCATCTGCTTGGACAGCGCTGCGACGCCAACGCGCCCGACGAGACGCAGCGCCACCTGCGCTCCCGCATCGGGCTTGTCCTGGACACGTGTCCCTTCCCCTCCACGCTCAAGGTGTGCCAGGTCGAGAAGCTCGTAGGCCCGGCATACCCCACGTGGAGCTGCGAAACGTTCGCCGGATTCATCGACCGATTTGGCCTCGACCCAAAGACAAAGGTCAAGGACCTCTCCCGCGGCATGGGCATGAAGCTGCAGCTCGCCTGTGCGCTCAGCCACAATGCCAAGCTGCTCGTTTTGGACGAAGCCACCGCGGGCCTCGATCCCATGGCGCGCGAGGAACTGCTCGACGAGTTGCTTGCCTTTGTCGCCGACGGCCAGCACAGCGTGCTGCTCTCGAGCCACATTACGTCCGACCTCGATCGCGCCGCCGACCGCGTCATCTGCATCGATAACGGCTCGATTGTGTTTGACCTGCCGCGCGAGGACATTACCGACCGAGCCGGCATCGCCCACTGCACCCAAGCACAGGCCGCAGAGCTTATGGCTTGCGTCGAAGGTGCCCGCGCCGCCCACCACGCCTATAGCGTGGACGTGCTCGTACCCAACCGTCGCGAGGCGCTCGAGGCCTTCCCCGAGATTCCCTGCGACCGGGCAACCATTGATGACTATCTTCGCCTCATACTGAAAGGGGCTTCGAAATGAAACGCGCCTTTATGTCTGAGCTCGCCATCGTCCGCACGCTTGTCCCGAGCATCGCGGGCGTCGGCCTGTTCATCTTCGTCGTACTGACCCTCGCCAACGCATCGGATGGCGATGCCAGTATGAGCGCCGGCGCCTGCGCGGTCAGTGCCATGTCGCCCATCGTGGTCATGAACTCGCTGGCCGGCTACGACAATCAAAACGGATGGGAGCGCTATCGGGCAACGCTGCCCCTCTCGCGCAAAGACATCATCTGCGCACGTTACCTCTGCATTGTTGCCTTCTCGGCCATCATGGCGTGTGCGACCGTGCTTTTGAGCACCATCACTCTTCCGTTCTTCGATCACACGGGCATGCCCTCGACGGGACAGATCGTCTTTGAGACCACAATAGCCTCCGCCGCATCGATGCTCATCTCCCTCATGATGGTGTTTCTGGCACAGCCGCTGTTCTTTCGATTTGGACACATGGAGGCGCTGCGCCTTTCCGTCGGCCTGTTTGCCCTGCTCGGATGCCTTGCCATGGCCACGCTGAGCTCCTCCAACCCCATCAGCAACTGGCTCATGTCGATTGCTGGGGCGAATCCCAATCCTGCCGTCCTCGGCTGCCTGTGCGCAGGAATTGCCGTACTGGCCCTCGCGCTATGTGCAATCAGCTGCACCGTCAGCACCAAGGTCTATCGAGCACGCGATTTGTAGCCACACGAAACTTGACCCACGTAGGCCACAATCGGTCGCAATCGCCCATCCGCAAATCCATGACAAACGGCATGTCCCCGGCGTGCGCCACCGTACTACTTGCGCAGCGGCTTGGGCAGCGGAATGCCGGCGGCGATGGCTGCAGCGATAATCATGCAGACAATGCCCTTGAGCGGGAAACACATGAGCAGCAGGCCCACGACCATGACCGGCTGGCGCATAACGGCACCCATCGTCGATGCCGTGCAGACGGCGACACAAAAGACCGGATCGGCGCCAGTGAGGATGGCAAGGCCATAGCCCAGGCTCACACCCGAGAAGATAACCGGGAAGAAGTGGCCGCCACGCCAGCCCATATTGATGAGGGCGGGGGTCAGCATGGCCTTAACAAGACCGGTCGCGATGAGCACACCGGCGGGGATGGTAAGATAGGTTTCCATAAGCACATCGGCCTGGGTCTCGCCGGCAAACATGGTGTAGGGCAGGACCGTGCCACAGATGGCGAGCGCCAGGCCGGCCAGCATGGCCTTGACGACCGGGCGCTCCCCTATTGCATGGGACAGTGCCTCGCTTGCATGCTCAGAGACAAAGTACAGCCAACCGCATACGGTGCCGACCAACGCCAGCGGAATGAGCCAGACAAGTTCCAGGTTACCCACCTGGGCGGCCTCGAACCTGGGCATGCCCATGCCGCCGCCCATAAGCTGGCCGAGCAGCAGATAGGTGCCCAGACCGCCGGCAATCGCGATGCCGTAGACCACGGTCTTTTGCGCCTTGGGCAGCTTGATGGTGATCTCATCGGACGCGGAGTCCTCGCCAGCGCCCTGGCCGTCGGCGCTACCGGCGAGCGGCGCCACAAAGCCAAACACGGGCGCGGTAAAGAGCGCCGTCAGGGCAGCCTGGGTGCCCAGCAGCGTGAGCTCCCTAAACTCGGCGCCAAAGCGACGCATGCGGTCGCCGACCCAGCTGCACAGACCCGCGATAACTCCGGTCAGGCCGGCCTCCGGTCCAATACTTCCGCCAAACAGCAGCGGCAGCAATGCCGCAAGCGAAAGCTTGCCGAGGTTGTCGTACGGATAGCGACCGTCTTGTTTAACCTTGGCCATCACCTGGTTGAGGTCATCGGTCTTGGTGCCCGTAATCTTTTCGTACAGACCGATCAGCAGGCCGCCCAGCAAGCAGACAAAAAACGGATACGGCAAAAAACCGAACGGGCCGCTCGCGAGCTCAGGCGAAGCGACGCCCAGCGCGTGCGGAATCTCGGTCCATAGATAGTCGACACCGTGCTCCATCGCAAAAAAGAACAGCCAGACCGCGGCGCCTGCGAACGCACCGGTCACGGCAACGCTAACTAAAAACAGCGCACGGTTTTTGGGTTTTGCAAGACTATCCATCGGGACCTCCCGTGGTCAAATTCGGCAAAGATACGTTTTATTGTAGAGCGAGCGTTACCCGAACGAGCCAACCGTCTGCACCGCAAACGGCACCATTGGGAGTCATAGTGGGGCAGGCTCAAGACTTATCCGTTGATAATCGAGGCAATCTCGCGCAAATCGTCGGCAAAGTAGATGCCGTGCTGGCGCCTCGGGCTCGAAAGCCCTTTATCAATCATGTGCTCGAGCAACGCCTTAAGATCGTTGTAGTAGCCCCCAAGGTTGTACAGAATGCACGGCGCATCGAGATGCCCCAACGACACGGCGGACATGACCTCGGCAATCTCCTCGAGCGTACCCGTCCCACCGGGAAAGGCGATGAACGCGTCACCGAGCTCAATCATCTTGGCCTTGCGTTCGGCCATGTCACTCGTCACGATGAGGTCGTCGATACCGTCATGTTGAAACTCGGCCTCGATAAAAAAGCTCGGTTCAACACCCGTCACGTGTCCACCCGCCTCGAGTACGCTATCGGCGAGCGCACCCATCAGACCCGACTTGGACCCGCCGTATACCAACGCGTGTCCGTTAGCGCCAATCCAGTCGCCCAGCTCCTGCACCGCGGGCAGAAACGCCGGGTCATTGCCGACGCTGGCACCCAGGTATACCGTGATATTCATATTCAGTCCCCCTCGTCGTGACGCGCGGCGCCCGTTCTAGCGTTGGCGTCGGCGATATTCGCGCACACGGCGCGATAGGTCGGCAAGCTCGTCACGATCGAGCTCTTCCAAATGCTCCAGATCATCCATAAAGCGCGCCATGGTGTCCTTTTGGCGCATCTTGATGAGCGTGTTGCAGTAGTTCACCGCCACGCCCGTGAGCATGGCGATGTAGAAGATGCTGATGACGCTCAAAACGACGGTGATAGCGCGGGCAACCGGCGTCTCGGCCGGGATATCACCGAAGCCGATCGTCGATACGGTCTCAAAGCTAAACCAGAGGCCGTCGCCAAACGTAAGGGTCGTGGGCTCGGACAGCCAGACGGCCGTCGAGCACAGCAGATAGAAGACGAGAAACAGGCCCGTGATGCGCGCAAAGCCAGCCTGGCGCAACACGTCGGCAAGCGTCCTCAACTTGTTCATCGCGACCCCTTTTCCCAGACGCCCAATCACATTCGCTCGGTATTGTCCCACGCCTCCCCCGCAAACGGAACTAGTCATTGGGGACGTTCTTAAACGACTAGTCAGTTAAGAACGTCCCCAATGACTACCTAACCGTTTAGCGGTGCGGCGGCTGAATGGGCAGGCTGAGCTGGTATCCTTATGCGAAACTGTCTCAACTCGATAGGATTTCATGTGAAACCTTCCGCCGTCCTTCGCTTGGCTCTATATCGCACCCTGGCCGTCGCGCTTGCCGCGCTCGCCATACTGAGCGCCGTCATGCCCGCCCCCGCCTTTGCCGCCGACTCCGACCAGCAGGTCAAGACGGTCCGCGTTGGCTGGCTCGTCAACAACAAAGGCTTCCAGGAAGGCATGCCGGGCGAGCGACTCTCGGGGTGGGGCTACGAGTACCTCCAGACCCTCTCGTATTACACAAAGGGCTGGCAATACGAATACGTTAGCGGCACCTTCTCCGAGCTTATGGACATGCTCGAAGCAGGCGAAATCGACCTCATGCCCAACATCTCGTATTCGGCAGAACGCGAGCAAAAGCTGCTCTTTTCCTCGAACCCCGAGGGCACCGAGCGCTACTACATCTACGCCAGGCCCGACCGCGACGATCTGGCCAAGGGTGACCCCCAGGCGCTCCAAGGCCTCACCATCGGCTGCAACTCTGGCGTTATGCAAACTATCGTCGGCCAGCAGTGGCTCGCCGACGAAGGCGTCACCTGCACCTATAAAGAAATCGACACCGGCAGCGCCCTCTTTGAGGCGCTTGCAGACGGCGAGGTCGACGCCGTCATCATGAACGATACCATTTCGTCGCCCGATGCGTCACCCATGTTCTACGTAGGCTCGAGCGACTACTATTTTGCCGTTCCCAAAAGCCGCCCCGATCTGATGAACGACATCAACGCCGCCATGACGACCATCGCCCGCGATAACCCGCGCTATAACGAGGAAGTCAAATCGAGTTACTCGACCCAAAACAGTGGCTCGTCATCGCTCACCGGCCCCGAGACCACCTGGCTCAAAGCAAACGGCAATACCATCACGCTCGGCTATCTTAAAAACCAACTTCCCTACTGCACGCAAAATGACGACGGCGAGATGGAAGGATCGCTCGCCTCGCTTGCAACGACGTTGCACGACAAGTTTGGTATTACGGTCAAAACAATCGCACTCTCGAACAACAGGCAAATGATCAAAGCCCTTTCCAACGGAACCATCGATGTCGCCCTGCCATTGTTTCGCGACTACTGGCTCGCCGAGCAGACAGGAGTCATCCAGTCAAACTCGATGGGAACGGTTTCGCTGACCGCCATTCACAGTGGCAAAAACCTGAACAGCGACCTTAAGAACATCGCTTGTACAAAGAGCACAATCGTTAACCGTTTTGAGCTCGAAAGTCTCTTCCCGAACGCAACAGTAACCGAGTACTCGAATGACGGCGAGGTGCTCAAAGCCCTCAATGAGGGAAAGGCACGTTGCATCATTGTCCCCAGCACGCGCCTGGAAACTCTCCGCGACACCTACGACATCGAGGATTTCGAAACACAGGAACTCACCAACACGGCGCAGCTATCGTGTTTAATTTCGCGCGGCAAGCCCGAGCTGCTGGGAATCATCAATAAGGGCATCGTCAATGCAGGTGAATCGCTCTCTGCAAACAGCTATTTCCCCACATCGTACTCGGCGCAAGAATCGGACACGTTCCAGTTTTTCTATCGTAACCGCACCGCCATTGCGACTGTTATCATCTGCATCTTGCTCACCAGCATCGCCATCCTTGTCTGGTCGCTTTACCGCGCACAGGAGGAACGGCAGAAAGCTGATGCCGCCAACGCCGCCAAAACCGCTTTCCTCACGCGCATGAGCCACGACATCCGCACGCCGCTCAACGGCATCCTAGGCCTTATCGAAATTGAGGAATTGAGAGAAGGCGACATGCAGGTCGCCCGCGAAAGCCGCGCCAAGGCGCGCGTTGCCGCCAATCACCTGCTGTCACTGATTAACGACATCCTCGAGATGGGCAGGATCGAGGAGTGCAAAGTGACGCTCGAGCACGAATCATTCAACCTTAAAGAGCTGTGCGACAATGCGCTCGTACTGTGCAAGCTCCGCGCATCGGACCGCGGCATAACCATGCTCGACACCAGCGAGCCCTACGCTGTCGACCAATATATGATCGGCAGCCCCACCCATATTCGGCAGATCCTTGTCAACCTGCTCGACAACAGCATCAAGTACAACAAGCACGGAGGCACCGTCACGTTCTCATCGACCATCAAACCGGTCGACGACGAGCACGCCGTGTTTTGCTTTAGCGTCTCGGATACCGGCATTGGTATGACGCCCGAGTTTTTGACGCACATTTACGAGCCGTTTGCCCAGGAAGGCGACGATGCGCGCAGCAAGTTCCAAGGAACCGGCATTGGCATGTCTATCGTCAAATCGCTCATCGATATGATGGGCGGCACGATTGAGATTTCGAGTGAGGTTGGCGCGGGAAGCACGTTCAACGTCCAGATACCGCTCGATATCGACAAGAACCCTCAGGCAAAAGAACGTGCGTCCAAGCAGACATACAGTTGCTCGCTTGCCGGCATGAACGTCCTTTTGGCAGAAGACAACGAGCTCAATGCCGAAATTGCCCAGGCTCTACTCGAAAGCGAAGGCATCGTCGTAACGCGCGCCGCCGACGGCAACAAAGCAGTCGACCTATACGTTAGTCGTCCCGCCGGCAGCTTCGATGCGATCCTGATGGACATCATGATGCCGGGCATGGATGGCTACGAGGCAACCCGCGCGATTCGTCTGAGCGAAAAGGCCGATGCAGCCGACATCCCCATCATCGCGCTCACTGCCAACGCCTTCAACGAGGACGCCAAGGCGGCACACGATGCCGGTATGAACGCCCATCTGCCCAAACCGCTCGACTTTAACAAGCTCAAAAACATACTCGCCCGCATCAAGAAATACGGATCCGTTTCGCTATAGTCTGTGCTCAACCACCATGCACAGCCAGAAAGGAAGCCAACGATGTTTAGGCCCTTACGTCGAAAGAAACGCGCCATCACTGACGAGGAAGCGCGCGAGTTGCTCGCCACCTGTAAGCGCGGCGTCTTTGCCGTCAACGGCGATGATGGCTACCCCTATGCCATTCCCGTCAACTACTTCTTTGACGCCGAGCACGACAAGATTTATTTCCATGGCGCCAAGGCCGGCCACAAGGTCGATTCGCTCAGGCGTGACGATAAAGTCTGCTTTACCGTTTACGGCAACGAGTGGTACAAGGACGGCGACTGGGCTCCTTACGTCATGAGCACTGTGGTCTTTGGCCGTTGCCGCCTGGTAGATGAAGCGCCTGCGTTTATCGAGGACAAAGTCCGCCAGCTCGCGCTTAAGTACTACCCTTCTGCCGAAGAAGTCGAGGAAGAAATCGCCAAAGACATCAAGGGCGTCCAACTCTACGAGATTTCAATTGAGCATCTTTGCGGCAAGCAGATTCAGGAAAAGTAGCGAATGCGAAAAACGCGCTCGCTACCCTCTGCGCCCCATGCGCCCACGCATTTTGACGGCGTGGGCGCATGGGGCAGCACTCGAATCGAGCGCCCCCCTATACCCCAAAAACGTAGCGGTCCAGGCGCTCACACGCCTCCTTTACCCGCGAAAGGGGCAGTGCCAGATTCACGCGAATGTGGCAGGGCCCGTGGAACGGGCGGCCGTCCTGATACCCCACGCCCACACGAGCGCCCTCGTCGAGCAGCCACTGAATATCGCGGCCATGCTCGCGGCACCACTCGGTGCAGTCCAGAAACACCATGTAGGTGCCCTGCGGACGCGAATAGGACACGCCCGCAAAATGCTTGTCCACGTAATTGCAGAAGTAGTCGACGTTGCCCTCGATGACCTCATTGAGCTCATCAACCCACTCGTAGCCTTGCGGCTGGTAGGCACCGATAAGCGCGTGCATCGAAAGGACGTTCATCTCGTTGTAGTGGGTCTTGTTGGACACGGCGCACACGCGGTCGCGCAGCGTCTCGTTATAGATGATGTGGTAGCTGCCGACCAGGCCCGCCAGGTTAAACGTCTTGCTGGGCGCGTAGAGGGCAACCGTGCGCATGTGGGCGTCCTCGCTCACCGACTGCGTCGGGATATGCTTGTGACCCGACAGGATGATATCGGACCAAATCTCATCCGAGATCACCACGCAATCGTGCTGACGATAGATGTCCATGGCGCGCTCGATCTCGTCGCGCCCCCATACGCGGCCGCAGGGATTGTGCGGCGAGCAGAACACCGCGGCATGGATGTGGTTTTGGGCGAGCTTTCGCTCCATGTCCTCAAAGTCCATGCGCCACACGCCCCGATCGTCGAGCTTAAGCGGGCTGTGGACAATGCGATAGCCCGCGGCTTCGATAGACTTGGTAAAGCCGATGTAGGTGGGACTGTGGACCAGTACCGCATCGCCCGGCTGGACATATGCGCGCAGCGTCGACACGACACCGCCCAGCACGCCGTTTTCGTAGCCGATATGCTCCGGCGCCAAGCCCTCAACGCCGTTGCGACGGCTTTGCCATTCGATGATGCGGTCGAAGTACTCGTCGCGCGGATCAAAGTAGCCAAACATGGGATGCTGGGCGCGCTGAATGATGTACTCCTGGACCGTGGGCACCGTGGCAAAGTTCATGTCCGCTACCCACATGGGGATGCGGTCGAAGCCCTCGTCGGGTGCGTTCGGAGCCATGCCGGGAATTTCTCCCCAGGAGTCAACGGCGATGGCGTCCATGCCGTGGCGGTCGATAAGCGAGGTAAAGTCGTATTTCATGCTGAGCTCCCGTGCAAAGTGATTGTTTCGGTAGGCGTTATTGTCCACCAGCATGGGCGGTTTTGGCATGGGGTTTGGCGTTGAATTTGGCGGGTGCGGACGAGTAGCTGGTTAGTCTCGCGCGTCGTTGATGGCGGTTATCGTCAACCTGGTTCCGTCGACCGTAAACGATATGTCAAGCCCAGCGTAAGCCAAATGGTAAACGCGGTTTGGCTCGTGTTTGCTACCCGCACGGCGCGGATCTTGGCGAAGGACCTCGACCAAGCCGGGGAGCTTTGCAGGCGGGACCGTATCTTTCAGCGCTTGTGGGAACTCAACATCGAGCTCTTGCCACGGCGCGTCCTCAATCCAGCCGCCCGTCGCATCCGGGTGACAGTCGGCAAATGGAATGTAGGGCTTGATGTCGTAGATGGGCGTGCCGTCGCGCAGGTCGGCCCCCAGTATATGGATGATCGGGCCATCATCGGTGAGCTCAACACGGCTGAGCTTGACGCAGGTGAGCCCGATGGGATTAGGGCGAAACGGACTGCGTGTGGCAAACACGCCCACACGCTCGGCTCCACCCAGACGCGGCGGGCGCACGGTTTTCGACCATTTTGCGTTGGTGCCGGACCTGTCCTGCGTTTTGGCATCGGCGGCTATGTCCTTAGCCGTGCCGCCGGGCGTTCCGTTTTCGAAGCACCACAGCAGCCATAGGTGAGAGAAGGAGTCCAGACCCTCAACTGCAGCGTTGGAGGCAAATTCCGGCTCAAAGACGATGCGTCCCTGCAGATGGGGCGCCAAAAAGCTGTTGCGTGGGATGCCGAACTTCTGCGGCAGGTCGGTATGTATGTGTGCAATAGGTTCCATGCCGGTCATTGTACGGCATGGAGGCGTGGGGTGTTGCGCGCAATTCTTCGCCGCGGTCCCCGTCGCGCAACCAACGGTTGCTTGGAAGGGTGCCGGCCGCCGCGTATGCTTAAAGCAACAAACAGCAGAAAGGAGCCGTCATGGCCTTTGCAGAAAAGCTCATCGCCATCCGCCGCGACAACAATCTCACCCAAGAGCAACTCGCCGCCAAGCTCTTCGTCACACGCCAAGCCGTCAGCCGTTGGGAACGCGGCGAAGTCACGCCGGGCATCGACATGATGAAGCTCATTGCCGCCATAACCGGAGAACCGCTGTCCCACCTGCTCGAAATGCCCGAGCACTATTGCCAGAGCTGCGGCATGATACTCACGCCCGACGACTGCGGCACCGATGCTCACGGCGCAACGACCGATCATTACTGCAAGTGGTGCTACGACCACGGCAAGTACACCTACGAGACCACGATGGAGGCAATGATCGAGGACTGCGCCCCGCGCCTGGCACAAAACACCGGTATGTCGCTCGACGAAGCCGTCTCGCTCATGGGCGCCGTGCTGCCGCAATTGGAGCGCTGGCGCACCGTGCAGGAAAACGAGGAGCGCTACGGTGCCGAGGCGCGGGCGCGCTATGGCGACGAGGCCGTCGATGCAGCAAACGAGGCACTGCTGGACATGGACCCCGAGACATGGAACGACATGAAGGAACTTGAACGCGCTATTCTGGGCCAGCTCTCGATCGCCATGGGCGACGGCGAACCGGATGGAAGCGAGGCGCGCAAGCTTGTCGCAATGCACCGTCGATGGATTGGCCTTAACTGGGGACACGAACCCCAAGACGAAGCATACCTGGGCCTCGCCCACGGCTATCTTGCCGACCAGCGCTTTATCGACTACTACGACAAGCCTTGCGGCACCGGAGCCACGGCGTTTCTGGTCCATGCCATCGAGTCATCAATGGATCGCGCATAGACTGCGGCGGCTTTGGGTATCTCAACCGAAACCTCAACCGATTGGAGACACCATGGCTACTGATCATGAACTCGCGCTCTACGTTATGACTGGCTGCCCGTATTGCATAAAGGTCAAGCGCTTTTTGGCCGATAACGACGTGACCATTCCCGAGCGCAATATCTCGACCGATTCCGATGCCGAGCAGACGCTCATCGCCGTCGGCGGAAAGCGCCAGGTTCCCTGCCTGTTCATTGACGGCGAGCCACTCTACGAATCGAGCGACATCATCGCATGGGTACAGGAGAACCTGCTCTAGTACTCATTGGGGACGTACTTAAATGAGTAGTCGTTAAAGAACGTCCCCAACGGCTACCCGATGACACGGCGATCCTATTCCTCGATCTCTTTCCAGCACTGAGGATCGGCTTCGTACATATCGCCTGTGTAACCA
>CAUDNY010000008.1 GCA_958450865.1 uncultured Collinsella sp.
CCGTGGGAGGCCAGGGCGCCGCTGACCGGTGGACGGCACCGAGCCGTACGCTTGAACTGAAGAAGGGGGAGGCCTCGCGCCCCCCCCTTTTTTCGTTTACGTGGCGTAAATGACTCAATTACACCAGACGATCTTGTTGTTTTTGGTATTGAGCCTTTATTTAAAGAAAATAAATCGTATAACAAGGGCAACTGCTATGGCCGCAATGATCAAAAGCAGAATTGTCAGCTGATGCTGCTTGTGTCGTTTACTTGACGAAACGAAGATTGATTTTCCCTGTTTTGGCGTTTCGAGATAGCGAGCCGAGTGCGTCAAGGTTTGCTTGGGTCGAGGCCCTCTTTGTCGATGAGCGGCGGATGCTTTCATCGGCTCATCCCTATCTGCGCTGTTTTTAGATAATGGTGCGTCTTTCAGATACACAGGGTCACCCGAGGCCACGCCCATATGCTTGCGTCCCGTTTGCGCATCTTCGAGTGTTTGATATCGGTTTCTTGTCACATATTCGGGCTCTTGATCATTGATGGGCTCTTGCGAGATGTGGGGGCGGTGGAATCGAATCGGTTGCGGGCTGGACACTTCGTCCTGCTCCGGCATAAGCGTGTTGTCCTGTTTTTGATCGTCCATGATGCCCTTAGTTCGTCATCAATATCGTTTATGCGCCCATTGTAAGTCAGCCGTCTGGTTTTGATGAGATTGCATACATTATTTAAGCCTTAGTTCAAATTCCGTTTATCAGACAAAACCTTAGTCAGCTAGACTTAGATATGCTTATATTACTAGACTCAAAAAACTTTATAGTCGATGTATATATAAGAAGCGGTTGGGCATATATAAGAGCGTCAAAAGAAGTCCCAGTCACCTAGAAGATGGCTCGGCAGTCCTTACAAGGAGTGGTAAACATGGCAAGCATGGTTCCTTATCGTTCGGTTTTTGGCGTTCGTCCTTCTGCTAGCTCGCTTTTCGATCTGTTTGATGACATGACCGACCTGGCGAATAGCTCGATTGCCTCCAAGGCGTTCCCCGTTGACGTTGAGGACAAGGGCGATGGCTACGAGGTCAAGGCGTATCTGACCGGTGTCGCCAAGGATGACATCGACGTCGAGCTCAATGAGGGCCGCCTGTCGATCAGTGTGAACGTCGAGGAGAGCGCCGAAAACGAGGGCAAGAACTTCCTCCAGAAGGAGTTCGGCTCGTACAGCGCGACGCGCGGCGTGTATCTGAAGGATGCTTCGAGCGAGGGCCTTTCTGCAAAGTACGCTGACGGCATCCTTACCGTCACGGTTCCCAAGATTGTCGAGAAGAAGAACGTTACGAAGATTTCTATCGACTAACGATGGCTCTGCTTCAATCGAGAGTATGAATTAAGGGGGCTGGGAAGTGATTCCCAGCCCCCTTTTGTTGTCTTGAGTGGGCTATTGAATAGTTGTCGGTTGATACTGACTTGCAGGGCGTATCGAGAGCTTCCGTGGCCCTTGAAGACAGGTGGCTGAGCTGCCGAGTTCATCATCGAGACTTGCATCAAGCGCGTTGGCATAGCTTTTGACGGTAAGGCTTGGACGATTATTGTCCTGGCTGATGTGCATGGCGATGAGCTGTTCTGTGCGATCGGTAACAAGTTCTTGCGCGGCTTCGGCGGCTTGGTTGTTGGAGAGATGCCCCTTTGTGGACAGGATGCGCTCCTGAAGAAAACGTGGGTACGGTCCTTCGCGCAACATAGTTACATCGTGGTTGCTTTCGAGCGCGAGAACTCGACAGTCTTTGAGGATGCCTATGGCCTTGCTCGACAACTCTCCGGTGTCGGTGGCAAACCCAATGGAATCATCGAGAGCATTGAATCGATAGCCGACAGGATTGATGACATCGTGCGATGTTGAGTAGGTTTGTACCTGGATGCCGGCAATGGGGAGCGTGTCGCCGGGGTCAAATTCCTCCACGGGCAGGTGCGCGAGGTTTTCTTTGCATGAAAGGGTGTCCCTACTGGCAAAGAGGGGACCATGCCAGTGCTTGCACCATACATCGAGCCCCTTGATATGGTCTCCATGCTCATGAGTGATTACAAGAGCGGCGACGTCGTCTGCCGAGAGGCCAAGCTCCGCCATGCGTTTAAGTGTCTCGCGGCGGGACAGGCCGTTATCGATCATGATGAGCCCCTGAGGCCCCTCGACGAGTGCGCAGTTGCCTTTTGAGCCGCTGCCGAGGATATGAAGGTGCAGGCGAGACATAAGATTCCAAAGGATACAATGGGTGCGGACGAATAGAGGAGGAAGCGAATGCCAACGGTATCTCAGCACTATGGACATCATGCCGCGCCGAGGACGGATAAGAACGTTCTGGCAACGCGGCAGACCGCTGCCCCCGTAGTGCTCATGGTATCAGGCGGTGCGGACTCGACGGCGCTGCTCCTTATGGCTTGCACATCAAAGCTGGATATCCAGGACGGGCGCGGCATCGCTTCCATTGCACGCGAGCGTTTGCACGTGCTGCATGTGAACCATCATCTGCGCGGGGAGGCATCCGATGGCGACGAGGCCTTTGTACGTGATTTGTGCGTGCAATACGGCTTGCCGCTGTGCGTTGAGCATGCCTATTTTGATGACGAATCGGGCAATATCGAGGCTGCGGCCCGCGAGGTGCGCTATGCCGCGGCACGGAGATATGTTCGCGAACTTTGTGCCGAATCGGGCGCACCGCGGACGGCGGCTCGTATCTGTACCGCGCATACCTCGTCGGACCGCGCGGAAACATTTTTGATGAATGCCATTAAAGGGTCGGGTCCCGCGGGTCTATCAAGCATTCCACGCCGTCGGAACATTGTGGTGCGCCCCTTGCTCGACCTCACGCATGATGAGCTCGTGAGCTATCTGCAGGTGCACGGTCAGCCATGGCGGGAAGATGAAAGCAACGAGGACGTTTCGTACCTGCGTAACTATGTGCGCCATCGGGTGATGCCGGTGGTGGCGCAGCGCAACACGAACGTCTGTAAGACGATTGGCGCCGCTTGCGAAATTCTGGGCGACGAAGACGCCTTTCTTTCCCAGCTTTCGGCACAGGCGTTTCGAAGCTGCCTGCGTAAGGAGGCGGCGGGCGCGCTGGTGCTCGATGCCAGGCGCCTTGCTGCGGCCGAGGTGGTAATCGCGCGGCGCATCGTGCGACTGGCGATTAAGCGCATCGATCCGGACGCTCGTCCAGAGATGCGACATGTGGAGCGAGTCCTTTCCTGCGTTGCCGAGGGCGCCGGCTCGGTCACGCTTCCGGCGGGGATTGACGCACGCATTGAGTTTGGCATGCTGGCGTTTAAGGCGCCGGCGGCTCGCGAGGGCCTGGTCGCGGACTGGATTACCATACCCGGCCGTTTGCCGCTGGGCGGGGGACGTATGCTGGTTGCAGAGCCGATGGCCGTTGAGCCGGGATGCGATATCGTGCGCCGCGCCCGTGAGCTTGCGGCTGCCGGGGAAGTGACAGCTTTGGTAGACGCGGCTGCCCTGGGTTTTGCCGACAGCGATAGTGAGCGGATCCTGGCGGGCTCGCGTGGCGAGATCCCTGCCGAGGCGCGATTGGCGCGCCTGTGGGTGGACGGTCCCGCACCGGGAGACGTGATGTGCCCGTTAGGGATGAGTGGTCGAAGCAAGAAAGTATCCGACTTGCTAGGTGAGGCTCGCATTCCCGTTTCCGAGCGCGCCGGCGTGCCAATGGTGAGGACGGCGCCGGGGGGTGCCGTGGTGTGGGTCGCCGGAGTTCGCGCGGACGAGCGTTTTAAGTGCACGGCCGCAACGCGCGTGGCATATCTGCTCCGCGTGGTCGATGCGGAATAGCGTCCCACGCCTGCTATTCTGTGCGACGTTGACGGTATTCCCGCGCTGATGGTGCGCGGGCTGGAAAATATACCCCGTGCGCTGCTAGAATGTGTAGTTCGCGTCCATACGGCGGTGTGTGGGCGATTAAGCACAAGAAAGGGTTGTCATGGCTTCTCAACATCCGGATATCGAGAAGGTTCTGTTTACGCAGGAGGATATCGACGGTATCGTCTCTCGCTTGGGCGAGCAGATTACGCGCGACTATGCGGGTAAGGATCTGGTGCTGATTGCGGTCCTGCGCGGCGCCGTGGTCTTTATGGGCGACCTGATGCGTAAGATCGAGCTGCCGACCAACATCGATTTCATGGCTGTTTCGAGCTATGGCGACGGTGTGAAGTCTTCGGGCATCGTGCGTATCATTAAGGACCTGGATATCGACATCCGTGGTCGCGACGTGCTGATCGTCGAGGACATTCTGGACTCGGGGCTGACGCTCAAGTATCTGATGAAGAACCTTGAGAGCCGCAAGCCCGCCTCGCTGGAGGTCGCCGCCTTCCTGTGGAAGGACGTTGAGGACCGCGTCTCGGCCGTCACGCCCAAGTATGTTGGAACCCATTGCCCCGATGCCTTTGTGGTGGGCTACGGCCTCGACTATGCCGAGCGCTATCGTAACCTTCCGTATCTGGGCATTTTGAAACCGGAGGTTTATTCGTAAGATGCCCGACGACCGTAACGACAACAATTCCCAGACTCCCCGGGACCCAAAGATCCCGGGGATGCCCGGAGGCAAGAAGCCCACGCGTACGGGCTGGCTGTATTTTATTTTGGCTTGCGCGCTTCTGGGCTATGCCTTCTTTAATATGGGCTCCGGCTTTGCCAGCTCCAGCAATACCGTCAAGCTCGCGACGAGCGAGATGGTCAGCGCCATTAAGCAGGATCGCGTCGAAGATTTGACCTATACGGTTCAAGACGGAAGCGTGGCGGGTCATTACTGGAAGACGAAAAAGGACAAGGGCGATACGAGCGAGCTAAAGAGCTTTTCCTCGACCTATGTCGGCTCCGATTCGCTTGCCGAGCTTATGGCGGAGCACCCCGACACCAAGTACATCGTCAACACCAACGACCCCGATTTTTGGGGCGACTTGGCGATGAGCGTGCTGCCGACGATTGCCCTGATCGCCATCATGTTCTACTTTATGCGCCAGATGATGGGCGCCAATAATAGGAACATGCAGTTTGGCAAGACCAATGCCAAGACCAACGAGGCTACGCGTCCCAAGGTCAAGTTTGAGGATGTTGCCGGCGTGGACGAGGCCGTCGAGGAACTCGAGGAGATCCGCGACTTCCTGAGCGATCCGGACCGCTATCGCAAGCTGGGTGCCAAGATTCCGCGCGGCGTTTTGCTGGTGGGCCCTCCGGGTACCGGTAAGACGCTGCTGGCCAAGGCCGTTGCCGGCGAGGCGGGCGTGCCGTTCTTTAGCATCTCGGGTTCTGACTTTGTCGAGATGTTCGTGGGCGTTGGCGCCAGCCGCGTGCGCGACCTTTTTAAGGAGGCCAAGTCCCAGGCTCCGTCAATCATCTTTATTGACGAGATCGATGCCGTGGGACGTCAGCGCGGAGCCGGCTTGGGCGGCGGCCACGACGAGCGCGAGCAGACGCTTAACCAACTGCTGGTCGAGATGGACGGTTTTGAGGAGAGCGAGTCGGTCATCCTGATCGCTGCCACCAACCGCCCCGATATTCTGGATCCGGCGCTGCTGCGTCCCGGCCGTTTTGACCGTCAGGTCACGGTCGACCGTCCGGACGTAAAGGGCCGCGAGCAGATCTTGCGCGTGCATGCTGAGAACAAGCCGATGGACGAGGACGTTAAGTTTGAGAAGCTCGCCCAGATGACCGTTGGCTTTACTGGTGCCGATTTGGCGAACCTGCTCAACGAGTCTGCGCTGCTGGCCGCTCGTCGTCATCGTTCTGTGATCTCGATGGACGAGGTCGAGGAGTCGATGGAGCGTGTGATTGCCGGACCGCAACGCAAGGGCCGCGTGATGACCGAAGCCGAGCGCACCACGATTGCTTACCACGAGAGCGGTCACGCCCTGGTGGGCCACATCCTGGAGCACTCCGATCCGGTCCACAAGATCTCGATCGTCAGCCGCGGTCAGGCTCTGGGCTACACGCTGCAGCTTCCGCAGGAGGACCACTTCCTCAAGACCAAGAACGAGATGCTCGACGAGCTCGCCGTGTTCTTGGGCGGTCGCGTTGCCGAGGAGCTCATGTGCGATGACATTACGTCGGGCGCGAGCAACGACCTGGAGCGTGCGACCAAGATGGCGCGCGAGATGGTTACGCGTCTGGGCATGAGCGAGGAGCTGGGCACGCAAGTGTTTGGTGAGGCGCAGCATCAGGTATTCCTGGGCCGCGATTACGCCGATCACCAGGATTACTCCGAGGAGACGGCGCGCCGCATCGATATCGAGGTTCAGCGCATCATGCGCGAAGCCCATCGCCGTGCGGTCGAGATTTTGGATGCCCGTCGCGATCAGCTCGATCTGATGGCGAAGGTACTGCTTGAGCGCGAGACCGTCGAAGGCGACGCCGTGAACGCCCTGCTCGACAACGAGTGGGATGCCTACCTTGAGCGCGAGGGCGATATCCTGGCGGCCAAGGAGGAGCGCAACGCCAAGGCGGCTGGCATGCCGACCAAGAAGCGCTCGCCTCGCATGAGCGAGGAGGAGCTGGCGGCTGATGCCGCGGCCTTTGCGCAGGCGGCCATGCAGGAGGATGCCGACGTCGCATCCGAGGATGCTGACGATGCCGAGAGCGCTGACGAAAAGAAGGCCGACGGCAATACTGACGTCGACGAGTAATCTTTGTCACGAAAGCCTCCGCGGGGAAACCTGCGGAGGCTTTTTCTTTTGAGCGATATGGGGCCATCTGTTGATTGGGGACAGACTTAAATTATGTTGATTGGGGACAGACTTAAATGAGCGTTTTCACGCATTTAAGTCTGTCCCCAATCAACATTGCTGAGGCACTTTGCTCAGCTAAAGCGTACAATAGCGCCTATGCGAAAGGGGAACAGATGATCAACGAAACTATGTATGCTCGCGGTGCGGAAAGCTCCATCATCCGTGAGATCTTTAGCTACGGCCTTGAGCGCAAAGCGCAGATCGGCGCGGAAAACGTGTTCGATTTCTCACTGGGTAACCCGAGCGTTCCGGCACCTGCCGCCGTGGCTGAGTCCATTAAGAAGGCCTTGGAGCTGCCGAGCGACCAGCTGCATGGATACACGCCTGCATCGGGTCTGCCGCAGTGCCGTACCGCCGTGGCCGAGTCGCTCAACCGCCGTTTTGGCACGAGCTATGAGGGCAAGGACGTCTTTATGACGGTGGGTGCCGCGGCTTCGCTCACCTGCACGCTCAACGCGATTACCAATCCGGGCGACGAGGTCATCGTTATCGCTCCGTACTTCCCGGAGTATCGCGTGTGGATCGAGAAAGCTGGTTGCACGTGCGTCGAGGCGCTCGCCGATGAAGATACGTTCCAGCTGAGCGTGAGTAACGTGCTCAAGGCGATTACCGATAAGACGGCTGCCGTCATTATCGACTCACCCAACAACCCGACCGGTGCCGTGTATACGCGCGATACACTGACGCGACTGGCCAATGTTTTACGCGAGGTCAACGCCAAGCGCGATCCCGAGAATCCGATTATGCTCATCTCTGATGAGCCGTACCGCGAGATCGTGTACGGTGCCGAGGTGCCTTGGGTGCCCTCGATCTACGAGAACACCGTGGTGTGCTACTCGTATTCCAAGTCGCTTTCGCTACCGGGCGAGCGCGTGGGGTGGATTTTGGTTCCCAATACCAATCCGCAGGCTGCTCGCCTGATGCCGGCCGTTGCCGGTGCCGCCCGCACGCTGGGCTTCGTGTGCGCACCGGCCCTCTTCCAGCGTGTAATCATCGACTGCATTGATGAACCGAGCGATGTCGAGGCCTATGCGCGCAACCGCACCGCGCTTACCGACGCACTAGCGGAGTACGGCTACACCTATGTTGAGCCGGATGGCGCGTTCTACCTGTGGGTGAAAGCGCTGGAGCCCGATGCAAACGCCTTCTGCGAGCGCGCAAAGAAGTATGAGCTGCTCGCGGTGCCTTCGGATAGCTTTGGCATGCCGGGCTGGTTCCGCCTTGGCTACTGCGTGAGCTACGAGACTATCGTCGACTCGCTGCCTGCCTGGGAGCAACTGGCCGACGAATATCGTCGAAAGTAAAGCGCTCTGCTTACAATGTTTTACGTGAAACGGGGTTTGGTGCTAAGCCAGACCCCGTTGTCTATGTCGTTGTGTGATTGGGATGAAGCAGTTTTACGACTGCCGAAAGCTATGCGTACAATGAATGTACGCGACGGCCATACTGGACAAGGAGACCCGATGCCCTACCTGCTTTCTTGTGATATCCATACTCATACGATGTTCTCCGCGCATGCGTACTCAACCATTGAGGAGAACATCTATTGGGCGGCAGAGCGCGGCCTTCAGGTGCTCGGTTCTGCCGATCATTTAAGCTCGATGGTTACGCCTTGCCCCAATGACCTGCGCAGTTTCCAGTTCTTTATTAACCAGGATATCTGGCCGCGCATTTGGAGCGGCGTGCTGGTGCTTCGCGGCGCCGAGGCCGATATCGTTTCGCTGGACGGCAGCTTGTTTGGCGAAGACATTCCCGTTTCGCTCGATATCGCCGGCGATTCGTATAGTCGTGAGCATTCGCTGTTCGATTTGGTGACGCGTAATTTGGATTATTTGGTGGCAAGCGTGCATAACCCGCAGTTTGCCGAAGGCGCGACGCTCGCCCAGACGACCCAGATGTACATCAATGCCTTGGAGCACCCCAAGGTGTTCATGCTGGGGCATACGGGGCGCTCGGGCGTGCCGTATGATATCGATGAGGTGCTGCTGGCGGCCAAGGCCAAGCACAAGATCATCGAGATCAACAACCATAGTCTTGAGCATGGCACGGATGCTGAGCATTGGGACGTGTGCCGCAAGATCGCCGAGCGCTGCGCCGAGCTGGGCGTGGGCATTGGCGTGTCGACCGATGCCCACATTGGCATGGCCATTGGCAAGCTCGACCACGCCCGCAAGATGCTCGACGAGATTCACTTCCCACTGGACCTGATCGTGACGCGCGACCGCGAGACGCTGCTTCGCGAGATGGCGGCAGCCGGCGTCTGCGACCTGCGCAAGGGCATGTAGCGGCGTTCATAAACCAAGTGAAGGGGGCGGTCCAGACGGGCCGCCCCCCTTCTTGTCCCAAAAATCTACCGGGGTAGATTAGCGGCGCTCGAGGACCGCGACAGTCTCGGTGTGGTCGGTATGAGGGAACATGTCGACCGGCGTGATCTTGAGCAGTCGGTAGCCACCGTCGAGGAGCTGGTGTAGGTCGCGCTCCTGGGTGGTGGGATTGCAGCTGATATAGGTGATGCGGCGCGGCTTAAGAGCGCAGGCGGCCTCAAGAAACTCGGGCGTGGAGCCGGCGCGCGGCGGGTCGATGGAGAGAACGTCAACGCGCTCGTTGTTATCGGCGGCGTCCAGGATGTAATCGGTGGCGTCGTCGGCCATAAACCAAGCGCTGCGGGTGAGGCCGTTGAGCTCGGCATTGCGACGTGCGTCGGCAATGCCCGCCGGGTTGCGCTCCACGCCGAGCAGCATAATGCCGACGCCCCTGTCCTGGGCATCCTTCGCGGCGCACAGACCGATGGTACCGCTGCCGCAGTAAGCGTCCATGAGAATGTCACCCTGCTGCAGGTCCATGCCGTCAATCGCGAGCTGATAGAGCAGCTCGGTCTGCTGCGGATTGGTCTGATAGAACGCGGTAGGGGAGATATCGAATTCACAGCCGAGCAGCTGGTCACGCATGCATTCGGCGCCATAGACGATACGGGTTTCCTCGCCCAAGATGGCATTGCCAGGGCGTCCGTTGATGTTCTGAGCAACGGTGACGATATGCGGATCGAGCGCCGCGACGGCCTCAAAGAACTCCTGCGCATGCGGTAAGTCACGCTGGGCGGTCACGAGCGTAACCATGACCTGGTCGGTGCGCCAACCGCAGCGGACGACGGCATAGCGAAGCAAACCAAGATGCTTGTCCTCATTAAAGGCGGGAATATGCAGCCGCTCAGCTTCGCGTGCGATGCCGTTGAGAATCTGACGAGCGCCCGGCGCCTCGACAGGACACTCGGGTACGGCAACAATCTTGTGCGTGCCGCGCTCAAAGAAGCCGCAGCGGACAGCACCCTCCTTACCGGGGGCAAAGGGAGTGGCAGCCTTATGACGAAAACCACGCGGCGCAGGATATTTACCCGGGTCGCCCAGGGTGACGCCCATACCGCGAATAGGATCAACGGCGATACCCTCACGCTCGCAGAGCGAAGCAAACAGCTCCTCCATAGCAGCCTGCTTGGCCGCCAATTGCTTTTTATAAGGACGATTGAGCGCCGTGCACCCACCGCAAGCCCGCATTATGGAACAAGGCGACTTGGGATCCACGGTTTTACGAGCAGGCTGAACCGAATCCTTGCGCGAGCCCTTGGAACGAACGTGAGACGCCTTATCCCCGCCCTGACGAGAGCCAGAACGCTTGGTCTTAACCTTGCCTTTGGCCGACTTACCCTTCGCATCCTGAGATGACTTGGATTTCTTAGAAGATTTTTTCTCCTCCGACCCCTCAGCCGCCTCGATCAAAGCACGACGAGCCTTACGCTCCGCACGAGATTCTGCCATCAATAACTCCACTAATTCATGAATTTAAGCTGCAAGTATTGTACCGTTCCAAGCTAGCAGACGATATGCAAGCGGTTTATTCGTGTCAGTGATAAGCCCAACGACGGTTGCCCGCCGCGTGAGGGGTGTGGGGGTTAAGTTTATCGCGAGTTCCGCACGAACAGGAGGCCACTTAATGTGGCCTCCGCCGTGAGCAGGACTGTAGAGCAGGAAACTTAACCCCCACACCCCTCACGCGGCGGGCAAACTCGCCTTGTGCTCTATCACGCTAAAGTGTATGATTCTGAACGTTACATGACTCACTTTACCTAACAAAAGTGCCATCAAGGGGGAATACCATGAATACCGATATGTCTCGTCGTCAGTTTGTTGGTTTAGCCGGTTCGCTTGCCACGGTGCTTGGCCTTGGTCTTGTCGGCTGCGGTGGTGGTGCCGGCAAGGGTTCCGCTGCGGGCTCTGCTGCGGCCAAGGACGTGAAGGGTGCTGCGGAGTCCGAGAAGCTCGTGGTGGGCTTTGACAAGTCCTATCCTCCGTACGGCTTTGTGGGCGACGATGGCGAGTACACCGGCTTTGACCTCGACCTTGCCAAGGCCGTTGCCGACAAGCAGGGCTGGGACGTTAAGTATGAGGCTATCGACTGGGATGCCAAGGACACACTGCTCAACTCGGGTGCCATCAACTGCATCTGGAACGGCTTTACCATGGAGGGCCGCGAGGACGACTACACGTTCTCCGAGCCTTACATGCTCAACGAGCAGGTGCTCGTGGTCAAGAAGGACGCGGGTATCAAGAGCTGGGACGATCTTGCCGGCAAGACCGTGATTACCCAGACTGATTCCGCCGCGCAGGACGTGCTCGAGGGCGACCAGAAGGATCTGGCCGCGACGTTTGCCACGCTCGACACCATCGGTGAGTACAACACGGCGTTTATGCAGCTCGAGAGCGGTGCGGTCGACGCCGTGGCCTGTGACCTCTCGATCGCTCAGTATCAGCTTGCCGCCAAGCCCGATGCCTATACGCAGCTCGACAAGCCGCTGTCCAGCGAGCACTACGCCGTTGGCTTTAAGAAGGGCGACACCAAGTCCGCCGATGCCGTGACCGAATCGCTCAAGGCGCTCTACGAGGATGGCACGGTCAAGGACCTCTGTGATAAATATGCAGATTTCGGTCTGTCTTTCGATAATTGGGTGCTCAAGTAATGTCTATTCAGGTCATGATGCAAATGCTTGGCCAGGGATTCTTGGTCAGCTTGCAGCTGTTTGTGCTAACGCTGCTCGGGTCGATTCCGCTGGGAATCCCCGTGGCGTTTATGCGCATGAGCAAAATTGCGCCGCTCCGCTGGATTGCGCGCATCTACATTTCGGTCATGCGCGGTACGCCGCTCATGCTGCAGATGTTTGCCATCTACTTTGCCCCGTACTACGTGTTTGGCATTTCGCTCACGCCCGATTCCAAGTGGACGGCGTGCGTCGTGGCGTTCATCATCAACTACGCCGGTTACTTTGCCGAGATCTATCGCTCGGGCTTGCAGTCCATTCCGCGCGGTCAATACGAGGCTGCCGAGGTGCTGGGCTACTCGCGCATGCAGACGTTTCTGTATATCGTGATGCCGCAGGTCGCCAAGCGCATTTTGCCGGCGATGGGCAACGAGATCATCACACTGGTCAAAGACACGTCGCTGGCGTTTGCCATTGGCGTGGGGGAGATGTTCTCGACGGCCAAGGCACTGGTCGCCTCGCAGGTGAGCATGGTGCCGTTTGCAATCGCGGCGCTGATTTACTGGGTCTTTAACTTTGTGGTCGAGATGCTGCTGGGCGCCGCCGAAAAGAAGCTGGACTATTATCATGACTAACTCGGTGATGAAAATCGAAAGCGCGCGCAAGGCGTTTGGTGGCAATGAGGTGCTCAAGGACATCTCGCTCGAGGTGAAGCGCGGCGAGGTCGTGGCGATTATCGGGCCTTCGGGCGGCGGTAAGTCCACGCTGCTGCGCTGTGCCACGCTGCTCGAGACGCTCGACGGCGGCTCGCTCTCGTTTGGCGACCTTGCCGTCGCGACGGATGCGGGTTCGGGCGCGATGTACGCAAAGGGCGATGTACCTAAACAGGCGCGCTCGCGGTTCGGTCTGGTGTTTCAGAACTACAATCTGTTCCCGCACTATACCGTGATGAAAAACATCACCGATGCACCGATCCGCGTGCTTAGGCGTCCGCGCGAGCAGGCGGAGGCCCGCGCACACGAGCTTATTGCACAGATGGGGCTTACGGGTAACGAGAACAAGGTACCCTGCGAGCTTTCGGGCGGTCAGCAGCAGCGCGTGAGTATTGCCCGCGCCCTGGCGCTCGACCCGGAAATCTTGTTCTTTGATGAGCCGACCTCGGCGCTCGATCCAGAGCTGACGGCTGAGGTGCTGCGCGTCATCAAGGATTTGGCCGCGCAGAATATGACGATGGTGATCGTGACGCACGCGATGCAGTTTGCGCGCGATGTTGCCGACCGCGTGGTCTTTATGGATGGCGGTCGTATTGCCGAGGAGGGTCCTGCCGAGCAGGTCATCGACCATCCGCGCGAGCAGCGTACCCGTGAGTTCTTGAGTCGTATCGAGGGATAGGCTCAGCTATTTACTCAACTGTTTATTGAGGTGAAACCGCCGCAGGTCTTATGACCTGTGGCGGTTTTTTGCATCCGCGGGGTCCAATAATAGTCTCGCAAGCTCGCTCTCTCCTCTCGCCGCCCGTATCCATACGCGTGCCGAAAGATATGCATGGACAGGCGACTGCAGGGGTAGGGTGGTGGCATAGGACATTTGGAGGGTGAGTCGGCTCGGCTGCCGACCATGCTGCTCCCGGGATGGCACCGACTGCGAACTCTCCCCGTTGGCGTCGCGCATCGCGCGCGACCCTGCAAGGAGGTCATCATGGGTGCTCCCAAGACCGGCAACGTAAGGAACGTGGTGCTCGTAGGCCAAGGCGGGGTGGGCAAGACTTCACTCGCCGAGGCCATGCTCCACCTTTCTGGCAAGACCGCCCGCCTGGGCGGCCACGACGGCACCAAGCCCACGCTCGACTATGACCCCGAAGAGGTCAAGCGTGCGTTTTCCATCTCGACGACCATCGCGCCGATCGATTGGAAGGGCGCCCGCATCAACGTGCTCGATGCCCCGTGCTACCCCGATTTTATCGGCGACGCCTTTGCCGCGATGAGCGTCTGCGAGACGGCGCTGTTTGTGGTCGACGCCGAGGCCGGCCCGCAGCCGACGACGGTTAAGCTTTGGTACGCCGCCGAGGACCTGCGCCTGGCGCGCGCGGTGTTCGTAAACCGCCTGTCGCGTCCCGAGGCCAGCTTTGCGTCCACCATGGAACTGCTGCAGGAGCGCTTTGGTACACGCTTGGGCGCCGTGACCCTGGGCTGGGGCGAGGGCGAGGACTTTGACGGCATCATCGACCTGGTGCGTATGAAGGCGCGCCATTGCAACGGCACCGAGGCCGTTGAGTCGGAGATTCCCGAGGAGTATCGTGCCCAGGCCGAGGAGGCCCACGACCATCTGTGCGAGTTGGTGGCCGAGGCCGACGATGAGCTGATGATGAAGTACCTGGAAGGCGAGGAGACGCTGACACAGGAGGAGCTTGAGGGCCTGCTGTCGAAGGCGATCGCCGAGCGCATCTTTGTGCCGGTCTTTGCGGGCGATTGCATTAAGGAGCAGGGCGTCAACTCGCTGATGGACGACATCGCCACGTACTTCCCGGCGCCGACTGACTACGGCGAGATGCCGCTCATCAATGGCGACTCGCTCAAGATCTCGAGCGACGATGACCGTCCGGTAGCATTTGTGTTTAAGACGCTGGCCGACCCGCAGCAGGGCCGCATCAGCTTTATCAAGGTACTGACGGGTACGCTTGAGCCGGGCCTTGAGCTGATCAATGCGCGCACACGCAAGGGCGAACGTCTGGCTCACCTGTATGTGATGTGCGGTCGTGACATGACCGAGGTCGGGCATGCTTATGCCGGTGACATCATCGTGGCGCCCAAGCTGGCTGCCGAGACGGGCGATACGCTCTCGATTACCGGCAAGGTCGAGGCCGCGGCGTTTAAGTTCCCCAACTCGCAGTACCGCATTGCCATCGAGGCCGAGAACCGCGGCGACGAGGAAAAGCTCTACACGTTTATCGAGAAGGCCTGCAAGGCCGATCCGACCATGAGCATCGACCGCGACGAGGAGACCGGGCAGACTATCATCTCCGCCGTGGGCGAGGCGCAGGTTTCGGTGCTGCTCAACCGTTTGGAGGACCGTACCAAGGTTGTGGCAAAGAGCGTGCCGATCCGCATTCCGTATCGCGAGACCATCCGCCGCACGGCGAGCGCCCAGGGCCGCCACAAGAAGCAGACCGGCGGCGCCGGCCAGTACGGCGACTGCTGGCTGCGCGTGGAGCCGCTCATTGGGCCCGACGGCACGAGCGATGGCTATGAGTTTGTTGACGAGGTCGTGGGTGGCCGCATCCCGCGCTCGCTCATCCCCGCCGTGGACAAGGGCGTCCAGGAGACCATGAAGGACGGTATTATTGCCGGCTATCCGCTCACGGGCATTCGCGTGGCTGTGTACGACGGTTCGTATCACAGCGTCGACTCCAACGAGATGGCGTTCCGCGCGGCGGCTCGCATCGGTCTGCGCAAGGCATGCGCCGATGCCGACCCAGTGGTGCTGGAGCCCATCGAGGAAATCACGGTGACTATCCCCGAGAGCTACGCCGGCGCCGTGATGGGCGACATCTCGGCCTCGCGCGGTCGTGTGACGGGTATGGAGACCGATGAGCGCGGAGACACCGTGGTCATCGCCCAGGCGCCGCTGGCCGAGCTGACGGATTACTCGACGCGCCTGCGCTCTATCACGCGCGGCACGGGCGACTTTACCATGAAGCCCGCAGGCTATGAGCAGGTGCCTTATGACGTTCAGGCCAAACTGATCGAGCGCTATGAGGAGGGCCGCGCCAAGTAACGCGTGACTTTGCCTGCAACATATATGCCGATGTAAGGGCCGCTCTGGGCAATCCAGGGCGGCCCTTTTTGATCCCCAGCGGGGTTGCAAATCGGTTCTTGTCGTGGCTCGGGGCTAGTCCCCCGAGGCCTGGTTGCGGCCGGTGGCGTAGTCGATCTGCACGTGCGGCTGCAGGTTGTAGCAGTACACGTGGAAGCACAGGGTCTTGCCGTGGTCCTCGACCGATTGCGCCTCAAGTCGCACGCCGCGGCAGACGAGCTCCTCTTCGTTGTACATGGGCGTGACGCGGTAGAGTACATGGTTGCCCGTGTCGCGGATGTAGTCGAGGATCTGCTCTTCGAACGGCAGCATGCCCGTCTCGTTGAGATAGCGCGTGCCGGTGAGGAGATTCTTGCGGTTGGCGTTTTCGCCGCAGAGTGACCAGGCGATAAGGTGGCAGCGGTTGTAGAGGCTCTGGCCTGGAATAAAGTCGTAGCGCTGCTGGTGCCAACCGACAGGATGGATTCGCGAGATATCGCCGCGCTTTCCCTGTCCGAGCGACTCGGGGCCTACGCAGGCGAGCGCTTTGCGAGTGCGGCCCAAGCTGTCGAGCTTGGAGAATTTCTTAAAGCAGCCCTCTTCGGTGGCACGATCATATTCATCGAGCGTGAACGACGGCGTGCCCAACGGGTGCGTACTGTCGGCGCGAAGGGCAACGTAGGGGTTGCCGGCGTAATCGGGAATGCTGCTGAGATAAACACCGCGGGCACGGTTGAGGTCGGGGTTTTCCACCTCGTCGATGGGGGTGGCAGCACTGTCTGTGGAAGCGTCGTCGCCGGTGTCGGTTGTGGCGGATTCGGAGCCATCGCCGGAGTCCTCGGAGCTCGCTGTTCCCGATTCGAGCCGGGCAACCAGGTCAGCCTCGTCTTCGGTGCGGTTGGGGCTCTCGCTTTGCTTCTCGGCCAGAGCCGCCGCCTGTTCATCGCTTTGCGGCGACAGCAGCTTGGGAGCTCCGTCGAGCGACCCCGTGAACAACGCAAACCCCAGCACCACGGCGGTGCCGATGGAAAGCACTTGCTTGTAGGCGGACTTGCGCGACATTGAGGCTCCTGGATGGACGGTTGGGAATCTACCAGTCTAGCAGGAGCCGGCAGGGGCCGTTCTGTCGAACAAATACTTAAGATTTGGGATAGACGCTACTGATTAATTTGCCTCATATGGAGCTGCGGTGGTCGTGCATGCAGGGCTATTCGGCGTTTCTCCAGATAAAACCTGCCAAAATAAACCTGTCCCTTTTTGGAAGGTGGCAATTTATGTGTTCAGGTTGAACCTGCGCAGCGCCGAGCGGTTGCGCCGTTTGTAAAACGGCGCAACTTAAAGATTCATGTTGCCGTGGATGTAGGGGGTGACCTCGGGGGAGATATGGGTGCAGCCCAGCTCGCGCAGCGCGGACTCGATGGCGGCGGGCAACGGGGTCTTGCCCTCGCCGTCGACGGCAGCACCGCCGAGGGCGGCAATCTTGGCGACATCTGCGGGAGCGGCCTCGATATACATGCAGCCGCCGACCAAGCGCGCGCGTACCTGCGCCAGACCAAGATCGTGCAGGTAATCCTCGCAGGCGCGGATTAAATCGACCTTGTCGCGCGTAAGCTCCTCGCCTGTGGGAACGCGCGTGGCAAGACAGGCTCCCGCCGGAAGGTTCCAAACGGGATAGCCCCATGCGCGCAACAGCTTGCGTTCTTCGTCCTTGGTAAAGCCGACCTCCATAAGCGGCGAGCGTACGCCGAGCTCTTCTGCCGCGCGCATGCCAGGGCGGTAGTCACCGCGATCGCTTGCATTGCTGCCATCGATGACGGTGGGAAAGCCGAGCGACTTGGCGTGGTTGACGATGGCGGTGAAGCCGGCGTGCTTGCAGTGGTAGCAGCGGTCGGCATCGTTGCAGGCTACCTGGGGGAGCTGTAGCTGATCGACCGAAAGGTTGAGCACAGGGAGCTTAAAATGCGGCCCTTCTTCGGCTTGCCCGTCAACGGACCGATCAAACGAAGCCTGCTCGGGCGTGCCGATGAGCGGCGTGGTGAGGTGGACGAGAAGCGTGTCGGCAGGCATGATACGGGCGCAGACCGCGGCCAAAAAGCTGCTGTCGACGCCGCCGGAAAAGCCGATGGCGACGCGTCCGTATGCCAAAAGCAGCTGCTCGAGCGCTGCGAGTTTGTCCTGAAGCTCCTCTGCGGGTGCCGTGGTGTCTAAAATCATGAAACGTTCCTTATCGTTGAGTGCTCGATCGAAAACTATAATCCTAATGCGTTACTTGCCATAAGACTTCTATCTGTGTAACGAAAGTGCAATATGGTATATACGTTATATACAAGTTGCCAAATGCGGTAGAGTTGCAGCAACGCGACAGCGAGAGTCGATGGGGGACCGATATGATCAAGGCTGTTATTTTTGACATGGATGGAACGCTGGTCGATACCGAGCGTTTGGGCATTAAGGCATGGAAGGCGGGCGCTGCCGAGTTGGGGGTCGCGATTGATGATGCGCTGATCCATCAGTTTATCGGTCGCACGCTACCCGATGTTATGGACATCCTCGACAAGCATTACGGCAGCCACGAAACCACTGAGGCAGTCTATGTCCGCCACAAGGAGATTCGCGACGAGATGGTCAAGACCGAACTGGAGCTTAAGGCCGGCGCCGCCGAGTGCATAGACGAGCTGCTGGCTGCGGGCTATCACGTGGGCCTAGCGACGTCATCGCGCCATGTCACGGCCGAACGCAACCTTAAGATGGTCGGTCTTTTTGACAAGTTTGAGACGGTGACTTGCGGCGAGGACGTCGTGCACGGCAAGCCCGATCCCGAGATGTATCTGCTCGCCTGCGAGCGCGCGGGCTTTGCCCCCGAGGAATGCGCTGTGGTCGAGGATTCGCGCAACGGCTGCGTCTCGGGCATCACGGCCGGCTGCCATGTCTTTGCTGTTCCCGATATCGTGCCGCTGCCGCAGGACGTGGTAGATGGCTGCGAGGCCGTGCTCGATTCGTTGTTCGATCTGACGGCGGCGGTCAAGGCCGTGCGCTAAAGGTAGGCGCCCAGGTTGATGGCGGTGGCTTCGGTGTGACTGCTTGCCTGGGTGCTGGCGCGCTCCAGTAAAAACGGGCGTACGAGCTCTTGGCGGCTGATGTCCTCGACGGCCGTGGCCGCGGTGACGGTGCGCGCGGCAGAGCCGATGCGGACGCGTTTGGTCTTGGCGGCGGGCTTGTTCTCGATTTGCTCCATCAGCAACTGAACGCCCTTGCGGCCAATCTCGTAGCCCGGGGGTGCCACCGTGGTGAGTGGAACCGACCCGCTCCAGGCGAGCGGGTTGCCGTCGCAGCCGGCCACGCGGACCTGCTCGGGGACGGAGATGCCTTTATCGACCAGCGCCGAGATGACGCCCGAGGCCAGTACGTCGGTGAGGCCGACCACGAAGTCGGGGCGCTCGTCCGCGGGGCGCTCGGCGATTTGGGCACCGATGCCGTAGCCGTCGGCAGCGGTATTCCATTCGCCGGCGTCGATGACTTCGATCTTGATATCGGGGTGCAGGGCAAGGGCCTTGTGAATGCCAAGCACGCGTAGGGTGAGCTGCATAAATGCTGCTCTGCCCACAACGGTGATATGGTGTGCGCCGCGGGCGATGGCGAGCTCGGCAATGATGCGACCCTGGGCCTCGTTGTCGGCCGCTACGTAGTAGCCGGGCTCGGAGCAATGGATGTCCAGGTAGACAATCGGCACGGGCATCTTGGTCATGGCGGGGTGCCAGTCGGGGGATGCCATGGGCTGAACCATGACGCCGGACATCTGGGTGCCCATAAAGTAGCGCAGGTAATGGTCCTCGAGAATATCGTCGTTATCGGCGTTGGCGATGAGCAGGTCGTAGCCGTGCTTGCGGGCCTCGTTGTGGGCGCCGCTGGCGATTTGGAGCGAAAAGCCGTGATCGAGACGGGGGAGCACCAGGCCAAAGGACTTGGTGGCGCCGCCCGCGAGCTGACGAGCGCTTTGGTTGGGCAGGTAGCCAAGGCGATTGATGGTCTCGTTGATGAGCTTGAGGGTTTCGGGGCGCAGCTTTTCGGGGTGGTTGAGCGCGTTGGAAACCGTGCCCAGCGAAACCCCGGCCTCGCGCGCGACGTCGCTGATTTTTACCTTTGCCATAGCGGCCCCTTTGATGCGTTTCAAGTACAAGCCAGATTGTAGCATCCCAAACCTTCCAAAAAGGGACAGGTTTATTTTGGCAGGTTTTATCTGGGGAAACGCCGTTGCCAGCGTGACCACCACGAAGGGGACAGGCACCTTTGCGGTGGTTTGGACCGGCTGGGCATGTGTGCATCGGGTGGTATCTAAGTTGAGATACCACTTCTGGTATATCAGCTTGCGCTTGCGTGAGTACAATACTCGAACGTTATACGTCTCAGCGCCCCCTGTGCGTGGACGTCTTGCAGTCACGCGAACGAAGGGATTTATCCTATGTGCGGAATTGTCGGCTACACCGGCTCTGATATTGCAAAGAACATCCTGGTCACGGGCCTCAAGCGCATGGAGTATCGCGGCTATGACTCCTCGGGCGTCGCGCTCGAGGTGGGCGAGGGCGCCGCGGCGCACCTCGACGTCATCCGCCGCGTGGGCAAGGTCGCGGGCCTGGAGAGCGAGCTTTCCAACATCGACAGCGACGCTACCTGCGGTATCGGCCACACCCGTTGGGCCACTCACGGCAAGCCCTCCGTCGTTAACGCTCACCCCCACACCAGCTGCGACGGTCGTATCGCCATCGTTCACAACGGCATCATCGAGAACTTCGCCGAGCTGCGCGAAGAGCTGGAGGGCCGCGGCCATCACTTTAAGAGCGAGACCGATACCGAGGTCTTCGCGCATCTGATCGAAGAGGCTTATGCCGAGACGCACGACCTGATGGCCTCCGTGCGCGAGGCGTGCACCCACGTGGTCGGTGCCTATGGTCTGGCCGCCGTGTGCGCTGACGAGCCCGGCGTGATCGCCGTGGCCCGCAAGGATTCCCCGATCGTGGTCGGCGCGGGCGAGACCGGCGCCTATGTCGCCTCCGACGTCATCGCGCTCATCGACGCAACCCGCGACGTCGTGGTGCTCGAGGACGGTCAGTTTGCCAAGCTCACGCCCGCAGGCGTCGAGTACACCGACGAGGCCGGCAACGTTATCGAGCCCAAGGTCACCCACATCGACTGGGACCTGGACATGGCAGAAAAGGGCGGTTATCCCGACTTTATGCTCAAGGAGATTCACGAGCAGCCGCGCGTGGTGCGCGACACGCTGGTGGGCCGCATGACGCCTGCTGGCGAGCTCGACATCGACGAGCTGGGCCTTTCGCTCGAGGAACTCAACGACATCGATCGCGTCTACGTGATCGCTTGCGGCACCAGCTATCACGCTGGCCTCATTGCTAAGAATCTCATCGAGGGCTGGGCTCGCATCCCCACCGAGGTGGAGGCGGCCAGCGAGTTCCGTTACCGCAACCCCATCATTACGCCGACGACGCTTGTCGTTGCCGTATCCCAGTCGGGCGAGACGGCCGATACCCTTGCCGCCATTCGCGACGCGCGCATCAAGGGTGCCAAGGTCTTCGGCATCACCAACGTGGTGGGCAGCCCCGTGGCGCGTGAGAGCGACGGCGTCATCTACACCAAGGCCAACAAGGAGATCGCGGTCGCCTCGACCAAGAGCTTCATCGGCCAGGTTGTGAGCCTGACGCTGCTGGCCCTGCTGCTGGCGCAGGTCAAGTACCGCCTGACCACCAAACAGGCACGTATGCTGTTCCGTGAGCTTTCCGATACGGCCGAGCAGATCCAGTGGATTTTGGATACCCAAACCGAGGCCGTTCATGAGGCTGCCCTGCTGTGCAAGGACGCGCAGTCGGCGCTGTTCGTGGGCCGTGGCATGGGCGCCGCTATTTCCTACGAGGGTGCGCTCAAGCTCAAGGAAGTCAGCTACCTGCACGCCGAGGCATATGCCGCCGGTGAGATGAAGCATGGCCCCATTGCCCTGATCGACCCGGGCTTCCCTGTCATCGCTGTGGCCACCAAGAGTGCCACCTACGACAAGACCGTGTCGAACCTTATGGAGTGCAAGGCACGCGGCGCCAAGGTCATCGTCGTTGCCACCGAGGGCGACGAGGAGATCAACAAGATCGCCGACTGCATCGTCCGCGTGCCGGCAGTCCGCGACGTGTTCAGCCCCATCACGGCGAGCGTTCCTCTGCAGCTGCTCGCCCGCGAGGTCGCCATCCTGCGCGGCTGCGACGTCGACCAGCCCCGTAACCTGGCCAAGAGCGTCACGGTAGAGTAGTTGGTTCCGCCGTTCTAGCGACTAAGGCCCGGCTCCGCATCAAGACGGAGCCGGGCCTTTTCTGCGTTTGCCCAGATAAAACCTGCCAAAATAAACCTGTCCCTTTTTTGGCAGGTTAGCGGAGCTTGCTGGTCTCGAAGTACTTGGGATATTGGTCCAGGACCTCGGTCTGGTTGCGGAACATCATATGCAGGTGCTTGCTGACCAAAAAGCTCGCCTCGATGGGGTCGCGGCCGGCAATGGCGCGGCGGATTTGCTTGTGCTCGTTAACAATCTCCTGATTGTCGAGCGTCTGCGTGGCGGCGCGCAGCCAGCGGAAGCGCTCCAGGTCGGCATTGGTCTCTTCGAGCCACGACCACACGGTGCTGCGGCACGCGATGCTAAAGATCATGCGGTGCATGAGGTTGTCGCTTAAAAAGAAGCCGATGCGATCCTCCTCGGCCATGGTCTTTTCCTGCAGCGCGATGGCTCGGTCGAGCTGCTCGATGCCTGCCGAGGTGGCACGGGCACAGCACTCCACAATTACCTGCTTTTCCAGGTGCTCGCGAATGTAGCAGGCGCTCTCGGCAAGAGTGAGGTTGATGGGCGAGACATAGGTGCCGCTTTGGGGCACGGTGCGCACCAGGCCCTCTTGCGCCAGACGCACCAGCGCCTCGCGCACAGGGGTGCGCCCCATATCCAGGTCGTCGCAAAGCTGCTTGACGCCCAGCTTTTCGCCCGGCTTGTAGTCCAGGTAGACGATTTTGCGTCGAATGGTGTGGTAGGACTGATCCTGTAGGCTCGTTTCCTGCTCGCCGACGTGCATCGATTCTTCCATAGTGCCTCGCAACCGTTCTATCACACTCATATATCAGCTGTTAATTATGCCGCGAATCAGCTCTCCGTGGTGGGTAATTCGGCTGTTGCCCAAGAACTATTGCGGCATCTTGGTCTGTGTTTGCGCAAGGCTGTGCTCAATGTTGCCGTATCATAAGCCGTCGCAAACGTGAAATAGAAAGAAGGAATCCCATATGCAACTGGCGAATATCGTACGCGAGCGCTGGAAGGGCGTCTTGTTCTGCCTGATCGTCGCCATCCCCGCGACGTTGCTCGGCAAACAGGTTGAGGTGGTCGGCGGGCCGGTGTTTGCCATCCTCTTTGGCATGGTTCTGGCGCTCGTCTTTCCCAAGAATCATCGCGAACAGCTCGCTGCCGGTGTCACCTATACGTCTAAAAAAGTCTTGCAGTACGCGGTCATCCTGCTTGGCTTTGGCATGAACCTCTCTCAGATTCTGTCTAAGGGCGCCCAGTCGCTGCCGATTATCGTGGCGACGATCTCGACCTCGCTTGTCATCGCCTTTGTGCTCTGCCGCGTTATGAATGTGCCGGGTAAGATCGCGACGCTTGTGGGTGTGGGTTCGTCGATTTGCGGCGGTTCTGCCATCGCCGCTACCGCGCCCGTCATCGATGCCGACGATCGCGAGATTGCCCAGGCTATTTCGGTCATCTTCCTGTTTAACGTTATCGCGGCGCTCGTGTTTCCGACGCTCGGTGGTATGCTCGGGCTGACCAACGAGGGCTTTGGCCTGTTTGCCGGCACCGCCATCAACGACACCTCGTCCGTAACGGCTGCGGCGAGCGCTTGGGACAGCATGCATCCCGGCGCCAATGTGCTCGAGAGCGCCACGGTGGTCAAGCTCACCAGGACACTGGCCATTATTCCCATCACGTTGGTCCTCGCATGCTGGCAGATGCATCTGGCGCGCAAGGCCGGCGGCGACGCCAAAAGCACGTTCTCGCTTAAACGCGCGTTTCCCATGTTTGTGCTGTTCTTTGTGCTGGCGAGCGTAATCACCACGGTGCTTCAGCTTCCCGTGTCCATCACGGCGCCCATCAAGGAGCTGTCGAAGTTCTTTATCGTGATGGCCATGGCGGCTATTGGCTTTAATACCGATATCGTCGAGCTGGTCAAAAAGGGCGGCAAGCCCATCGCGCTGGGCTTTTGCTGCTGGATTGGCATTGCGTGCATGAGTTTGGGAATGCAGCACGTGCTGGGAATCTGGTAGAGAAGTAGCTTATTTGCGTGCTGGTTGCTGGTGAGCGCATGCCTGCGGTGGAGCGATAGGAGCTCTTGCGGGTATGGCTTGTCCGCAGGTTTATAAGTCCCGAAGAGCTCTTATCGCCCCGCCAGGATGGCGATGCGGGGCAACACCTATACTCGCAGGACGGCGCTTTCTGCCCTATAGTGTTTGGTGAGCAATATCGTTCAATTTTGAAACACTCGGTCGTGCGACCGTCGGCGGTTGCACGTCGCCGCGGACAGGGGCAAATCATGGATAGCGATGCCAAGCTGAACATCTTGACCGAGGCCCTGGCTGCTGCCGGGGCCTCGGCATTGGCAATCGATGCGCGTGGGGACGTCGCGATTTCGACCATGAATGACGCGGCGCTTGAGCGGGATGTGGCGGCTTTTGTCGCTGAGCGCCTCGACCGTATAGGAGACGGCGCGCGTCTGGTTATGGGGCGTGCGGGTACGCGCCTGAGCCTGACCGTTCGCCCCACCGACAAAGAGGGCGGGGGCCTTTGGGTCGTCGTGGTCCGCGAGGTGCGCGGCGCCGCGGCACATGCGGGCATCGAGTGGCTCAACGCCGACGAAGTTGAGGCCCGCTACGAATCGAGCGCGTACGGCATCGTTGAGGGGGCGGCCTCGGTAGCTGCGCCGGTCGCCGAGAGCTACGCGCGCGGCGTGCCCCTTATGCTCGAGGGCGAGCTGGGAGCGGGTCAGGTCGAGATCGCCAAGCGCCTCTATCTGGACGGTCCTTTTGCCGATCAACCCTTTGTTGCCGTTGCGCTCGATGAGCTTACCGATCGCGGTTGGCGCCACGTGCTCAAAAGCGCCGAATCGCCGTTGTTCCAAACGGGGCTGACACTTTGCATTGCGGGCTGGAATGCGGTTGGCCCCCAGCGCCTTCGCGAGCTCGTTTCCACGATGGCCGACACCGCGTTGGCGACGCGCTGCCATGTGGTGCTGACGGCGAATGACATGCCGGGCGGCAGCGAAAGTAATCAAGCCGCCTTTGTGACCGAGCGCTTCGCCTGTGCGGTGAGCGTGGCGCCGGCAATCGTCGAGCAGGGAGCCGCGTCGACGAAGGTTGCGCGCTATTTGGAATATCTCGCTGGTGCATTTGGGACGGCAGCACCCACGCTGTCTGCCGCGGCGACGAAGGCGCTCGATGCTTACCGCTGGCCGCGCAATTATCTGCAGCTCCGCGAGGTCTCGGAACGACTGTATATATTGGTGGGGGCGGGCACGGTGGATCGCGCTGTGGCGGAGGAAGTGCTAGCCCAAGAGGACGTGATTAAGACCGCAACCTTTGGCGCCCCGACACTCGAAAGCGACCTGTATATCCTGCGACCGCTGGCCGATACCGAGCGAGATATCGCGCATCTGGTTGTAGATCATCTCCACGGCAACCGAACCCGTGCGGCGGAGGTGCTGGGCATAAGCCGAACAACGCTGTGGCGCTTACTGAAGGACGATGACCGTTGAGCGAGGCGCCCGTGACCGCGCGCGACGCGTGTGCTACAGTCCAAAGCGTTATTGTTTCGATTCGGTTACGGCGTGCGAGGGCATATGGCTGAGACTTCAAAACCGAGCCGCAGAAGGCGGAGTGCCGCGCCGGTCAACCGACGCACGACATCGGTGACGTGGGGCAAACGCGCCTCGGGGTTTGATGGCTCGTTCAAACGCACTAAATACGGCTATCCTTCGGCAAGCGCCCGCTTGGCCATGCAGGCAGAGTCCTCGTTGTGGGGCCGCAAGCGCGTGGTGGGCTCAAAGCTCAAGCACGACGGCACGCTCGGTTACATCAGCCGCGGGGCGGCTCGTCGCAGCGGACTCAATCCGGCTGGTTGGCATCGTTATGTTCCGATCGCGGTCGTCGTTGCAGTGATCGTCATCGCACTCGCTGCGCTTGGCTACGCCGGTGGCGGTGCCAACTTGGACGCGATGTTTAAATCGCCTGAGCTCGCGCATGCAGGCACAGAAATTGTCGAGGGCGCTCAGACCCAGACGGGCGTCGCGCCCCAGCGTGGTATCGTTGCGGCAGCCTCCACCATCGCCGACGCTCAAAAGGACGACGGCGAACAAGGCGACGGCGCCGAAACGACTCAAACGAACGAAACGACGACAACTCCATCGGCAAGATAAGTTGCGAGCGGGTCCGCCGTTCGTTAGAACGGCGGAACTAATTACTTTACATACACCACGTTGTTGCGGCGGGGTTTGGGCTCGGGTAGCGTGTCTTCGGCATAGCCCAGAATGCAGTGACCGACACCGCGCAGGCTGCCGTCGGCGGGCAGGCCCCAGCTGGCCAGCAGCTCCAGGCCCTCGGGCGAGTCAAAGACCTCATACGCGCGGTGGATTCAACACGAATCGACGCCCAGCGCATAGGCTGCGTTGAGCAGGTTGCCCATGGCGAGCGAGCCGTCTTCCAGGTGCGTGGGCACGCTGCGGTCGACGAGCACCACCACAACGGTCTTGGCGCCGTAGAAGGGATCTCCCTCGCTGCCCATAACTTGTGCGTTGAGTTGCGAGAGACGCTCGACGGTTGCGGGGTCGGTGACGGCGACGAATGTGACCGGCTGGCGTCCCATGCCGCTCGGCGCGTACTGGCCGGCTTCGATAATGCGTGCGAGCTTCTCGGCCTCGACAGGGCGATCGCTGTATTTGCGGCAGCTGCGGCGGTGGATGAGCGCTTCGATGGTCTCCATGGGTCCTCCTGACGTTGGTTTCGTTGCCTCGTTCTTACCCGCCGAACCAAAACCGTAATCGCGCAGCCGGCCCCAAACAATGCAAGCTACCAAGTGGAAAAGTTGGTTTGCATAAAACTTCAGCCAGAATGTGATAAACCGGTGGGATGGTTAAACGTTTTATCCCGTCTACCCTGCGGTTTTTTACCACTTGCCTAAATGATGTGCGCATAAGCTCTGATAAAGGTTTTACTAAAGGAGCACCAACGTTTATCAACGCGCCATGGTGGCGCCGGGCCAGGAGGTAAATCATGTTCCAGGCTGGAGATGTCGTCGAGACCGACTTCGAAGGATTTCTGAAGCTGCTGCGTTCCAAGACGCGCGCTTTTGTGTCGATTAACGATCACGAGTACTACATCACGCACACCGATGGCTATTGGCGTGTTCAGGATTGCGAGGCCCTCAACGATAAGGGCCACTTTACTGACTGCTCCGAGCTGGTCAACACGGTCTGCGAGGTCGTCGAACTGCCGTGGATCTGCGGCAAGAGCCTGCACGACAGCTTCTCGGGCGCCACGGTCTACGAGGCCGTCGCTGCTTAACAGCCAACACTCGATATTCTCTCGCAACCGCCGGCGCCGCCCCCCCCCGCGCCGGCGGTCTTTTTTGTCGATATACTTATGAAGAGCCGACCATAAACAACGAACTTGTTGACGATAGTCAAAACTCGGACTAATGTAGAGATATGAATTGGTCAAAACTCGGACTATCGAATGGTGGGAGAGATGAATAGTGCAGTTAGCCCGGTCGATTTCGACCGGATGCTCAACGGGCTTGTCCGTATCTATTCGGAGTTCGCACGCACCTGCGGTCTTTCGGACTGCGCCTACTGGATGCTCGTCGACACGAGTGCAGCGGGCGGCAGCGTTGCCGTGAGTCGGCTGACGAGTGAATGGTTCTACAGCAAACAGACCATCAATTCGGCGATTAAGACGCTTAGGGCGCGAGGGCTTGCGACGTTGGAGTTTGCCGAGGGCAGTCGTAAGAACAAGGTTGTGCGACTGACCGAAGAAGGCGTGCGGTTTGCCAAGCGCTACGCGTTGCCGGCGCAAAAAGCCGAGCAACAGGCATTCGAGGCACTCGAGCCGTGGGAACAGCGCGAGATCATGCGCTTGGTCGGTAAGTTCTCCCATGTTCTTAACGAAGAGTGCGAGGCATTTAAACGGCAAGTGGCCGCCGAGAACGAGGCTGACGATAAGGGCGAGGGGGACACATGCGACTCTTAATGAGGTTTATGAGGCCGTACCGCGGTCTGATTGCGGTGACGCTGTTTGCGGTGCTGATAGATAACGTCGGCACGCTGTTGGTTCCCACGATGCTGGCGAACATGGTCAACACCGGTATTACCACGGGCGATATCGACTATATTTTACGCAACGGCCTGTACATGCTTATCGCGACCGGCATGGCCAGCGGCGGCACGGTGCTGGGCTGCTATCTTTCGGCGCGCCTGGCCGCCAACGTGGCCTGCGATATCCGCAATGCCGTGTACGACAAGTCGCTCGAGCTGTCCGCTAGCGACTTTGAACGCTTTGGCACGGGTTCGATGATCACGCGCTCGCTCAACGACATCAACGTGATTCAGCAAGCTGTCCTTCAGACGATTCAGCTGGTGCTGCCGGTGCCGTTCTTGGCCGTGGCAGGCATCATTTTTGCTTGGTTCATCGATCCCGCCATGGGCACGCTGCTGGGCGTAGTCGTTGCGATCGTGCTGGTGGCGGCGGTCTTTACCGTTGCCAACGCCGCGCCGATCTTTATGCGCCTGCAGAGCTTTATCGACCGCATGAACGTGGTGCTGCGCGAGAACATCGTGGGCGTGCGCGTCATCCGCGCATTTAACAAGGAGCGCCACGAGGAGCAGCGCCTGGACGAGGTGTTTAGCGATTACGCGGCCAACGCCATCAAGGTCAATCACCTGTTTGTGGGTCTCGACAGCTCCAGCTTCTTTTTGATGAATATCGCCGAGGTGGCGGTGCTGTGGGTGGGTGGCAACCGCGTGGGCGTCCACGCCATGCAAATCGGCAGCATCTCGGCCGTGTTGGAATACGCGATCTTGATCCTGTTCTTTGTGATGATGGCGCAGATGGTGATTCTGACGCTTCCGCGCGCTGCGGCGTGCCTCAACCGCGCGCAACAGGTGCTCGAAATCGAGCCGAGCATTGTGGACGGCAAGGCTACGCTGGATACGTGCGTGGCGGAGCCTGTTGACGGTGCCGATGCGGTTGCCGTGTTCGACCATATGTCGTTCCGTTTTGACGATGCCGACGAGGACACCCTGTGCAACCTGAGTTTTGCCTGCCGCCGTGGACAGACGACCGCAATCGTGGGCTCAACGGGCTCGGGCAAGTCAACGGTGGCCAAGCTCTTGCTTCGCTTCCACGATGCCACGAAGGGCGCCATTCGCCTGAACGGCGTCGATCTGCGCGACCTTTCGCAAGACGACATCCGCGGGCGTATCGCCTATGTACCGCAGAAGGCATGGCTGTTCTCGGGTACCGTGGCGAGCAACCTGCGCTTTGGTAACGAGGGTGCGACCGAGGCTGACATGCTCCATGCGCTGGAGGTTGCCCAGAGCACCTTTGTGCTCGACCAGCCCCAGGGGCTCGATACCCCGGTGGCGCAGGGCGGCACGAACTTTTCGGGTGGTCAGCGCCAGCGCCTGGCGATTGCCCGCGCACTCATGAAACATGCCGATTTGTATATCTTCGACGACAGTTTTTCGGCCTTGGACTTTAAGACCGATGCGGCACTGCGCCATGCGCTGCAGGACGAGACGTGCGATGCCGCGGTGCTCATCATCGCCCAGCGCATCTCGACTATTTTGCATGCCGATCAGATCGTGGTGCTCAAGGACGGCGAGGTCGTGGGCCTGGGCACGCACGACGAGCTTATGGAAACCTGCGAGGTGTACCGCGCTATCGCGGAATCGCAAATGAAGGGAGGTGAGTAGCATGACCGAGGAGCTCAAGAGGCAGAGCATCGCCGATGACGCCGCGGCTGCAGAGACAGTCGAGGAGACGGGCGCCGTGCCCGACCTGGACGAAGCCGCCAAGGCAGCGGCGGAGCGCGAGGCTCGCCGCCAGGCGCTCTACGAGGAAAACGAGCGCGCCGAGGACGAGCGCGCCCGCGCCGAGGCGGAGCGCATGCGCGACGTTGACGACGAGGACGAGGACGAGACGCCCCGCGACACCTGGGCGACGGTGCGCCGCCTGTGGAGCGAGGCCGCCGGCGACCATTGGCGCTTCTATATCGTGTTCGCGAGTGTCGTGTTCTATGCCATCTTTAACACCGCGGCGCCGGCTTACAGCGCCCGCGTAATCGATGAGCTGTGGGGGCACATGAAGCTGGCGTTTGCCAACAACACTACCTTCAGCATTACCTGGGAGAACTGCGGCAGGACCATCTTCATCTACTTTATGATCTGGACCGCCGCCGCCTCGTTCTACGCACTCCAGAGCTTTTTGATGTCGAGCGTTGCCGAGCGCCTCAACCTGCGCCTACGCAACCGCATCGCACAAAAGCTCAACCGTCTGCCGCTTGCCTACTTTGACGCGCATCGTCCCGGCGAGGTCGTCAGCCGTGCGACCAACGACTTGGACAAGATGTCCGAGAGCATGCAGCGCGGCCTGCTGCAGCTTCTGGTGTCGATCGGTACCGTGGTGGGCGCCGTGAGCGTGATGTTCGTGTTTAGCGTGCCGCTCACACTCGTCTTTTTGTTCTTTACGGCACTTTCGCTGCTGGTGACGAAGGTCGTGTCGCGCCGCACGCACGATGTGACGGGCGAGCGCCAGGAGTGGGTGTCCAAGATTACGAGCGCGGTCGAGGAAGGCTACTCGGGCCGTCTGGTGATCCGTGCGTTTAACCGCGAGCACCAGAGCTCTGCCGAGGTACACGAGGCTTCGAAGGAGCTGGCGCGCGTGAGCACCAAGGCCGACTTTATGATTAACGCCGTCGGCCCCGCGGTGCGCTTTATCGGCCGCTTGGCGCAGATCGTGATCGCGCTGGTGGGCTGCAGTATGCTGGTTGCCGGGCATATGACCGTCGGCGTGTTCCAGGCGTTCTTCCAGTTTATCTACGAGGCGTCCGAGCCCATGACGCAGCTGTCGTTTACCTTTAACTCGCTGCAGAGTGCGCTGGCGAGTGCGGAGCGCGTGTTCGACCTGCTCGACGAGCCCGAGATGGAGGCCGATCCGTTGCCGGCGGCCGCCGCCAAGCTGCCGGGCAAGGTGGAGGGCCGTGTTGCTTTTGAGCATGTGCGCTTTGGCTATGCGCCCGACAAACCGCTTATGCGAGACGTGTCGTTTACCGCCGAGCCGGGCCAAAAAATCGCGGTGGTGGGAACCACGGGCGCGGGCAAGACCACGCTCATCAATCTGCTCATGCGCTTCTACGAGATCGACGGTGGCCGCATTACCCTCGACGGTGTGGACACGAGCCGCATGGACCGCGGCGAGCTGCGCCAGCAGTTTGGAATGGTGTTGCAGGACGCCTGGTTGTTCGATGGCACCATTGCCGAGAACATCGCCTATGGCTGTCCCGAGGCGACGCGCGAGGAGATTGTCGCGGCCGCGCGTGCCGCTCAGGTCGACTTCTTTGTGCGCACTATGCCGCAGGGCTACGACACGCGTGTGGCTAACGATGCCGAGAGCATCAGCCAGGGCCAACGTCAGCTGCTGACCATCGCGCGCGTGCTGCTCAACAACCCGGCGATCCTCATCCTGGATGAGGCGACGTCGAGCGTGGACACGCGCACCGAGCTCGCCATCGGCCGCGCCATGGACGCGCTCATGCGCGGGCGCACGAGCTTTGTGATCGCGCACCGTCTGTCGACGATCGTCGATGCCGACCTCATCCTGGTCATGGATCACGGCAATATCATCGAGCAGGGTACGCACAAGGAGCTGCTGGCTGCCGAGGGCGCTTATGCCGACCTCTACTTGAGCCAGTTCGCATAAGGTGACAAAGGGGCAGTCCCGCATGTCACATCGAAAAGAAGGCGCGCCGGGGGCGGATTCCCTGGCGCGCCTTTGCGTTGGCGTTCATGCTGTGGCGGCTGCCCGCGGCCCTAGCGTTCGTCCACGAGCTTGGCGACGAGGGCTTTGAGCTCGGCCACCTCTCGCTCGAGTTCCTTGACGCGGCGGGCATTCTCGGTGATGCCCTGACGGTTGAGGGCGCTCTGCTCGGCGGCATCGTCGGGCATGTACTCGCGATGCTGCTTGGCGTCGAAGCTCTCCTCGAACACGCGGCAGCCGTTGCGCTTGATGATGCGCCCGGGTACGCCCACGACGGTGCAGTTGTCGGGCACGTCCTTGACGACGACCGAGTTGCCGCCGATCTTGACGTTGTTGCCAATGTGGATGTTGCCAAGTACCTTGGCGCCCGTGCCCACCGTGACATTGTTACCCAGGGTGGGGTGGCGTTTGCCGGTCTCGTTGCCGGTGCCACCGAGCGTGACGCCCTGGTAGAGCACACAGTTGTCGCCCACGATGGTAGTCTCGCCAATAACGACGCCCATGGCGTGGTCGATAAAGAAGTGCTTGCCGATCTGCGCGGCGGGATGAATCTCGACGCCGGTGATGTGGCGGGTGATTTGCGAGAGCACACGGGCGAGCGAGCGATGGCCGTGCTCCCAGAGCCAGTGCTCGGGCACATGATTCCACTTGGCATGCAGGCCGGGGTAGGACAGGAAGATGACCAGGGCACTTTGCGCGGCAGGGTCCTGCGCCTGGACGGTCTTGATGTCCTCGCGAATGGTATTGATAAAGCTCACCGGCCGCCCTCCCTTAGCGCCGTGACAATGCGATTCACTAAAGTATAGCGATTCGCTAGGGATTAGGAAGGGCGATCTTGCTTTGCTTTGGGCGACAAGTGTCAGTTATGCAAACTTGCTGGTAATGAAGTAAGACTTTTGAGGGGTTTGGCCCGCGCTCGCGCCGCAACCGTATACTGGTCAACTTGGACGTGTCCGCGCCCACAACTGAGAGGTTTTACTTCATGGGTTTCATCAATTTCATTGCCGAGCTGCTTAAGGACCCGCGCACCGCGATCGCCAGCTGGATCGCCGCCGGCCCGCTTATGGCCTACGGCTGCGTGTTCCTGATCATCTTTATCGAGACGGGCGTGGTGTTCTTCCCGTTCCTTCCCGGCGACTCACTGCTGTTTGCCTCGGGCTTCTTTGCCCATAACGGCGGCTTTAACATCGTGGCGCTTCTGACCACCGCATGGGCCGCAGCCATCCTGGGCGATCAGTGCAACTTTATGATCGGCCACTTCTTTGGCCGCAAAATCATCGCCTCGGGCAAGGTAAAGGCCATGACGCCCGAGCGCATTAAAAAGTCCGAGGATTTCTTGGACAAGTGGGGTCACCTGGCCATCTTCCTCGGTCGCTTCTTCCCGTTCATCCGCACCTTTGTGCCTTTTATCGCCGGTATGGGCGGCATGCACTGGCGCAACTTTGTCATCTTTAACGTGCTGGGTGGCATTACCTGGTCAACGGTCTTTACGCTGCTGGGCTACTTCTTTGGCGGCATTCCGTTTGTGCAGGAGCACTTTGAGCTGCTGATCGTCGGCATCGTCGCCGTGTCGATTATCCCGACCGTGGTCGGTCTGGTTAAGGCCAAGCTCGGTAAAAAGAACGCCTAGTCCGAGCTTGTTTTCGGACGTTAATTCCAAGGCCCGTCATCGGATTCGATGGCGGGCCTTTTGTGTTGAAAGCAAATGAAAATACTTTACTTAGTTAAAGAAAAACGTTTTATCCAAGGCGTGCGGGGAGTACAATCACCTGCATGCGAATCGACGCGCTATCGGCTTTGATGCTGCCCGCGTGTCCTGCCCGGCTCTACGCTTCCGGGTATGCGACGTTGCGACGCGGCCGGCTTCGGTCCTTACGTGCGGGTTCGCGAGTATGCAACCGTGTATGTAAGGAGCGACATATGACTGTCGAGAAGAAGGATATCGATTGGGGTAGCCTCGGCTTTGGCTACATGAAGACCGATTACAGCTACGAGGCCCATTGGAAGGACGGCGAGTGGGACGAGGGCGGCCTGACCACCGACCACACCCTGCATGTCTCCGAGTGCGGCGGCATCTTCCATTACTGCCAGGAGGTCTTTGAGGGCCTGAAGGCCTACACCGCCGAGGACGGCAGCATCGTCTGTTTCCGTCCCGATATGAACGCCGAGCGTATGTATAACTCTGCCCAGCGTCTGGAGATGCCCCCGTTCCCCAAGGACAAGTTCGTTGAGGCTGTCAAGCAGGTCGTTTCTGCCAACGCCGCCTGGGTTCCGCCTTTCGGCTCCGGTGCAACCCTGTACGTGCGTCCGTTTATGATCGGCTCCGGTGACGTGATCGGCGTGGCTCCCGCTCCTGAGTACACGTTCCGTATTCTCGTGACCCCGGTCGGTCCGTACTTTAAGGGTGGCCTTAAGCCCGTCAAGCTGCGCGTTTCCGAGTACGACCGCGCCGCACCGCACGGCACCGGCAACATCAAGGCCGGCCTCAACTACGCCATGTCCCTGAAGCCCACGATGGAGGCTCACCGCGAGGGCTATGCCGAGAACCTGTATCTCGACTCCGAGTCCCGCACCTATGTCGAGGAGACCGGCGGCGCCAACGTGCTGTTCGTGAAGGAGGACGGCACCCTCGTCGTTCCGCAGTCGCACACCGACTCCATCCTGCCCTCTATCACCCGTCGTTCGCTCGTTCAGGTTGCTCAGGACCTGGGCATTACCGTCGACCAACGCCCTGTCGAGTGGGCCGAGGTCAAGGCCGGTACCTTTGTCGAGTGCGGCCTGTGCGGCACCGCTGCCGTTATCTCCCCGGTCGGCGAGATCGACAACAAGGTTTACGGCGCCGACGAGACCGTGACCTTCCCGGCTGGCTACACCGAGATCGGCCCTGTGATGAAGAAGCTTCGCGAGACCCTGACTGGTATCCAGTCTGGTGCTGTTGAAGATAAGCACAACTGGGTTTACACCGTCGCGTAAGCTGCCATAGCTGTTCGGCCCGAGGGCAACCTTCCTTTCCGGCGCGTCCTCGGACATGAAAGAACCTCCGCTGCGCACTTCGTGCGGCGGAGGTTCTTTCGTCCTGCGGAGTGCGCCGGAAAGGAAGGTTGCCCTCGGGCCTGCGTTACCTCGGCGCTGCCGTTACGGGCAATATAGATCTGAATTAAAGATGGCGCGCGGCCTTTTAGGCCGCGCTTTTGTTTTGGTTCGCGCCATGTGGGGGTGATGGCGACGTGCATTTTTGCGAGTATTCTGCAACCGAAGGCCCCTGCATACCGACCTCGGGCAAAAAATCGGGATTTCTCGATGTTTTCTACGAATGATGGGCGGGGTTATGGGCTGACAGCGTTTGATTTGCAGGGATATTCGCGGTCTTTGGCATTTATCGTAGCGCCCGAAGCCCTTGGTTATGTTGAATACTCCTAAAAATGCACGGCGCTTAGAGGGGGACCTTCGCGAAAAAGGAAACCGCCCCGTCGAAGTATGCATTCGACGGGGCGGTTTATGCATATAGCCGATTTAGGATGCGCTGCCAAACTACTAGAACTTGACGGTCGGGGCCTGGCGGGCTGCTTCGGCGGCCTCGAAGCCCTGGCGTTCCTTAAACTGGAAGATGCCGGCAAAGATGACAGCCGGGAACGTCTGAATGGCGTTGTTGTAGCTGAGCACGCAATCGTTGTAGCTCTGGCGTGCATAGCTAATCTTGTTCTCGGTATCCTCGAGTGATGCCTGCAGCTGCGTAAAGTTGGTGTTTGCCTTAAGATCGGGATAGGCCTCGGCTACGGCAAAGAGCTGGCGCAGCGCACCGGTCAGCACGTTGTCGGCTTCCATCTTGGCCTCGGGCGTAGTGGCCTTGACGGCGGTGTTACGCGCGCTGATCACGGCGGAGAGCGTCTCCTGCTCGTGCTTGGCGTAGCCCTTGACGGTCTCGACCAGGTTGGGGATCAGGTCGTTGCGGCGCTGCAGCTGCGTATCGATGTTCTGCCAGGCGTTATCGATGCGGTTACGCTTGGTGACCATGTTGTTGTAGATGCCGGCGATGGCGCAGACAATCACAATGACAACAACGATGCCGATGATGACGGTAATCATGATGTCTCCGTTTCGAATGGCCGCGGCGGCATGCGCCAGCTGCCGTTGGTATAACGCTACTAGTATACCCGCAACGTTTTGCCGTGCCGAACTTTCCGGTAAGCGTTATGTTTTCGGTGGGGTTGGCACCGGGGCAAAGCGCGCGAGGTACAGGTGTAAGATATGCGACAGATTGACGAGTGTTGTCTTTGCCCTGAGGATGGCGATACGGATGGACCTTCGCATCAAGAAAACCTATCGTGCCCTGTTCGATGCCTTTACCGAGCTTCTCGAGGAGCATCGTTTTGAGGACCTGACGGTTGCCATGCTGTGCGACCGCGCCATGATTCGCCGCACGACGTTCTACAAGCACTTTCGCGACAAGAACGATTACTTTGCCTTTTATATCGATGAGCTCATGTCGGGCTTGCCGCAAAAACAGCCCGATGAGGCCGGCGCAGTGTCTGCCGAGGACGTGCGCGCGCTTCGGCACGCGATTTTGGACGATGCCATGGATTTGATTCTGGCGCACGAGCAGCTCATGGATAACATTTTGGCAAGCAGCATGTCGGGCATGTTGACCAACGTTATTTGCGACCGTATTGCCCGCTCCATCCGCGAGCGTGTGATGAACGTGCTTGCCGAGGATGCTCTGGCCCCCGTGTCACTCGAGACGACGTCCGAGTTTGTCGCTGGCGGTATTATTCGACTTTTCACGATATGGTGGGAATCGGGCCACGATCTTGAGCGTCGACCCGAGATGGCCGACGTGGTCGATGCGCTGTTTGAGCGGACCATGACACCGGTGCATCACTAAAAGTGGCGGAGAGAGGGGGATTCGAACCCCCGGAACGCTCTCGCGCTCAACGGTTTTCAAGACCGCCGCATTCAACCGCTCTGCCATCTCTCCGTGAGTCGTAATGATAGCATCGTTTTGAATTTGCAACAGGGAAGGCGAACGATGACGATCACCGAAATCGACGAGAAGTTCATGCGCGAGGCGCTGGCCGAGGCGCGCGCCGCCGCTGCGGTGGGCGAGGTGCCCATCGGAGCCGTAGTGGTGCGCGACGGCGAGATCGTCGCGAGGGCGCACAATCGGCGCGAGCTCGATCAGGATCCTTCGGCTCATGCCGAGTTTGCGGCCGTGTGCTCCGCTGCCCAGGCGCTCGGTCGCTGGCGCCTTTCCGACTGTACGGTCTATGTGACGTTGGAACCCTGCTGCATGTGCGCAGGCCTTATGGTCAACGCGCGCGTGGGGCGCTGCGTGTATGGCGCGGCTGATGCCAAGGCGGGCGCGCTGGGATCCCTATACGATTTGAATGCCGACTCGCGCCTGAATCATCGATTTAGCGTGACGGCTGGCGTGCTGGCAGACGAGTGTCGTGAGGTGTTGAGCAGCTATTTTAGTGGGCTGCGTGGCACCGATGGTACTGGCTGCAGTTGTGGGGCCGATCTTGAGGCACATGCCGCTCATGCCGAGGCGCTCGCGTGTGCCGAAGATATCGCCGTTGAGGCGGTCGATTTTGGTGCCGCGTGCCGCCGGCCCCGCCGTGTGCTGTTGGCGATCGACTCCTTTAAGGGCAGTGTTTCGAGTGCGCAGGCAGAGGCGGCGGTTGCCGAAGGCGTGCGCCGCGTTTGGCCCGATGCCGAGGTGGACACGTTGCCGCTGGCGGATGGCGGTGAGGGGACGCTCGATGCCGTTGCCGCGTGCGGCGGTGAGATTGTGACCTGCGAGGTGGCAGGCCCCTTGGACAAGCGCGCGTCTGCCCGGATGCTGGTTGATGTCGAGCGCGAGTCCGCGGTCATCGAGATGGCCGAGGCGGCCGGAATTGGGTATTCGCCTTGCACGGAGTCGGCGGCGCTTGCGGCTTCGACCTATGGCGTGGGCGAGCTGATGCTCCGTGCGGTTCGTGCCGGGGCAAAGACTATCTATATTGGCTTGGGCGGCAGCGCCACCAACGATGGTGGCGCCGGTATGCTGCAGGCGCTGGGTGCGCGTGTGGTCGATGATCGGGGCTGCGATGTCGCCCCCGGTCTTGCCGGCCTTGAGCAGGTGGCGAGCGTTGATTTGGCGCCAGCGCTTCGGGCGCTGAACGGCGCGCGTGTCGTGGTGCTTTCCGATGTCGAGAATCCGCTCGTGGGACGCCGAGGCGCCCTAGCGGTGTTCGGTGGGCAGAAGGGCCTGCCGACAGATGACGCCGAGGCGCTTCACAAGTGCGACAGCTGGATGGTCGGCTACGGCCGCCTGCTCGATACGGCGATTGCTAGGGCGCGGGCTCAGAGGTTGTTGTGCGCACCCGAGGGCACACGGACATTTGGCTCGGTGCTCGGCGTGCCCGGTGCAGGTGCCGCCGGCGGCCTGGGAGCAGCGCTGTTGGCGCTCGGTGCGGAGCTGCGTTCGGGCGTGGAGACGGTGCTCGATCTCGTGGGATTTGACGAGCGCGTGCGCGATGTCGACCTCGTCATAACGGGCGAGGGCAATATGGATGAGCAGTCCGCCGCCGGCAAGGCGCCGGTGGGCGTGGCTCGCCGTGCGAAGCGATATGGCAAGCCGGCGGTCGCCGTCGTGGGTGGTCGCGCTATCAACCTGGATGCGGTGTGTGAGCAGGGTATTGACTTGGTTTTGCCGATTTGCCGCAAGCCCATGGACCTGGAACAGGCACTCGATCCGCAAGAAGCCACAACCAACCTCATCTGTGCCGGCGAGGCAGCCGTCCAATCCTACGACCTCGCTCGCCTCTAAAACCCATCCCCCCAATAACTTGCGGTGAAATACGGAGTGTTTTTGCCTTTAAGGTGCCAATTCAGTCCGTATTCCACCGCAACTTCGTGAATTGCTATCCGAGGCTGGTCGACATGGGTCTCGAGTCGGACCGTTTGCCACGAAATGCGGCCATCTACTACGTTTAACGGAACACCGTCGATCATCCCGAATTTTGCGAAATTAAAACCGCAGGTAGAAAGCTTGCCGGTTTTCGAAAAACCCGGCTATGGTTGACCCCTGCGGCCTAAACGTAGTAGATAGGCCCTTTTCGTGGCGCAGCACCGGATCAGTCTATTTGGGACGGGGCTTTCTTGATTACTTTCGCCACCCTGATGCCCCCAGTCAAAAAGTAGTCAAAAAGGCCCCGTCCCAAATTAGCTGTCTTGCCCCATCGGGCGGGAGCAGGTAAGATATACCGAGCGCCTAGCGCGTTCGATGGGTTCGGATGACGACATGTTCCGAATCTGGTCAGGTCCGGAAGGAAGCAGCCATAAGGAGCCTCTGTCGGGCATCCGAATCCATCGAGCGCACGGGCGCTTTTTGGTGCCGCGATGCGGTCCCGGTGCCGGCGGGCTGTTTGGTGTCTCGCTGGTCCTCGGCCTTGCCTGCGGGATCGCTCGACTACCAAACAGCCCGCCGGCACCGGGACCGCATCGTCCAAAAATCACCCGTAAAGGCGCGTTAGCCTAATTAAATCTATCCCTTAAGGAATGCTGCTCGTTGGCGTTGTTTGGAGCGCGGTGGCGATGCGCTTCAAGAGACAGTGGCATTACCATTTGTTTTTACAAGTAAAGAGGTCCGTTTCCCTGGGTTGGGGAAACGGACCTCTTTTTGTCTCTAGGTTTGTGGATTGGCGAAGGTAGTATGCTCTGGCAGCTATTTTGAGTTCTTGAGGCGGCGTGTGGCTGTGGCGGTTATTCCGAGTCCTGCGGCGGCGATTCCTGCGAGTGCGATTGCGCTCGGCGCTGCGTCGCCCGTGTTCGCGAGCTTGCCGGCGGTCGTATCCGCTTGCTTGCCGCTGCTCGAGTTCGCCTGCTTGGTGGAGCTTGGCGAGGTGTCTTTACCGGTCGCGGACGAGCCGGTGGGCGGTGTCGCCTCGGCGGGTTGCGTTGAGCCGGAGGGAGGCACTGTCTCAGTTGGTTTCGTTATCTCGGGCGAGGTGGCCTTGTCTGCCGCGGCCTTTGCCTCTTCGTATGCCTTGCAGGCGTCGTCATAGGCCGCTTGTGCCTTTTTCAAATCGTCGAGGAGCGCATCTCGCTTGGCTGTCTCTTCGTCGATATCGGTTTGACATCTTTCCGCATTGGCTTCGAACTTCGCGACGACACTTTCCTGGCTTTCGAGCCGGCGTTGGTAGTGGTGAAGATCATCTTCACAAGATTTTTCTCGCCTTTCTGCCGACATGATCTCACTTTGCAACTGCTTAATAGTTTCGTTAGAAGCTCCGTCGCCGATTGCCTTATTTAATTCTGCCTGAAGGCCGCTTGTCCGGTTGTGGGCCGCGTCGTATCTGGCTTTGGCTTCATTGACCTGCGCTTGTAGCCAAAGAAGAGCTCCCCTTGAGTCGTCGGCTTCCTTCAGCATCCTGTCGCGGAGCGATTGCAAATCGGTAATCACATGCTCGATAGTCTCTAATATCTCAGGACCTGCGGCGTCTTTTGCGGCCTCGAGGTTTTTGAGCGCTTCCTGCATGGCTGCATACGCTTTTTCCTTTGCGGCGGCCGCATCTTCCGTCTGCAAGGCAACTGCACCGGTGGGGGAACTGGTTTCCGCCGCTATCGCCGTTGCGGGGGCGATTCCCGCGACAAGTGCCGCGGAAAGGGCGATGCCCACGGTTGCTCGTCTTGCTCTTCTTGCGAGAATGTCGTTCATCTCGGCACCTCATTTCAAGGGTCGGCGACTAACTTGGTAGCACTAATGTAAGTATATCAGGCGGTTTGCCCGCCATTGATCGGGCGTGCGCGTATACCCCTTGATTAACAGCCATTAAATCTATCCCTTAAGGAACGCGGCTTGCTGGTGTTGTCTGGGCATTGATGGCTGCGCGGTTCAAGAGACGGCGGCATTACCATCTGTTTTTCAAGTAAAGAGGCCCGTTTCCCTGGGTTGGGGAAACGGGTCTCTTTTGTCTCTGGGTTTGTGGATTGGCGAAGGTAGTATGCTCTGGCAGCTATTTTGAGTTCTTGATGCGGCGTGTGGCTGCGGTGGTTATTCCGAGGCCCGCGGCGGCGATTCCTGCGAGTGCGATTGCGCTCGGCGCTGTGTCGCCCGTGTTCGCGAGCTTGCCGGCGGTCGTATCTGCTTGCTTCCCGCTGCTCGAGTTCGCCTGCTTGGTGGAGCTCGATGGAGCGTATTTGCCGGTCGCGGGCGAGCTGGCGGGCTGCGCCGTCTCGGCCGGCTGCGCCGAGCTGGAGGGTTTTGTCGTCTCGGCGGGTTTCGTTATCTCGGGCGAGGTGGCCTTGTCTGCCGCGGCCTTTGCCTCTTCGTATGCCTTGCAGGCGTCGTCATAGGCCGCTTGCGCTTTTTTCAAATTGTCGAGGAGCGCATCTCGCCAGGCTATGAACTGGTCGGTATGGGCTTTATACTTCTCTGCAGCACGTTCACAGTCATTAACTTGTCTTTCCTGCCTTTTGAGGCCGTCGTGGCGCTCGCGGAGCCCCGTTTTGCAAGAGTCTTCTTGCGCTTTTGCCGTTACGATTTCACTGCGCAACTGCTTTATTTGCTGTTTAGTAGTTTCGACAAGCTCCTCGTCGCCGAGTGCTTCAAGTGCCTTTAATTCTGCCTGGAGCTCGCTTACCCGGTTGATGGCCTCGTCGTATTTGGCTTGGGCTGCATCGACGTCCGCTTGCATGGCGGGAAGGGATTCCCTCAATTCGGCGGCTTGCGCCGTCATCTTGTCGCGGAGCTCTTGAAAACGGGCAATGTCATCATTGAATCTCGCAATTTTCTCGGGACTTGCGGCGTCTTTTGCGGCCTCGAGGTTTTTGAGTGCTTCCTGCATGGCTGCATACGCTTTGTCTTTTTCGGCAGCTAGGGTTTCGCTCGAGGCCGCTGGATTGTCGCTTGCTGCATTCGTCTGCAAGGCAACTGCACCGGTGGGGGAGCTGGTTTCTGCCGCGATCGCCGTTGCGGGGGCGATTCCCGCGACGAGTGCCGCGGAAAGGGCGATGCCCACGGTTGCGCGTCTTGCTCTTCTTGCGAGAATGTCGTTCATCTCGGCACCTCATTTCAAGGGTTGGCGACTCAGCTGGTAGCACTACTGTAAGTATACCAAGCGATTGGCGCGCCGCTGACCGGGCATGCGCACCTCTCCGCTTCTCTGGAAACCGAATCCCATTAGAAATGACGAGTTGTTTACGCTTCTTTTGGGCTCACCGTACTATCATGGTTCGAATTGAGTGTGAATGATGATAGGGAGCGCCTATACATGATTGAGCTGCTCAGGCGTTTTGGTGGTAAGTTTCGCCGGTATATGGTGATTGGCCCTGCGTGCAAGCTGATCGAAGTGATCTTTGACCTGCTTACGCCGCTGGTGATTGCCCAGATGATCGATAAGGGCATCGGCGCGCACGATGTCAACGCCGTCGTCCGTTACGGCGTGGTGCTCGCCGCCATGGCTGTGATCGGCATCTCGTTTACGCTCGTCTGCCAAAAGATGGCGGCGCTCACCTCGCAGGGCATGGGTACCGACATCCGCGGCGCGCTCTACGGGCACATCAATAAGCTGAGCTATGCTGAGCTCGATCGCTTTGGCACGCCGTTGCTCATCACGCGTATCACCAACGATGTCAACCAGGTGCAGCTAGCTGTGGCGCTGAGCGTGCGCATGCTCATCCGCTGGCCCTTCCTGGCGGTGGGCTCCATGGTCGCGGCTCTTGCCATCGACCTTAAGCTCGGCATCATCTTTTTGATTTGCACGCCCGCCATCGGCCTGGTGTTTTGGTTTGTCATGGCGCGCTGCATTCCGTACTACAAGCAGCTGCAGGCAAAGCTCGACCGCATCGCGCTCATTTGCCGTGAGGGTCTTTCGGGCGCCCGCGTGGTCCGTGCGTTTGTGCGCGAAGACCATGAGCGCGAGCGCTTTGCCCAAGCCGCCGACGAACAGGCCCATACCGCCATCGCGGTGGGCAAGCTCTCGTCGATCCTTAATCCCGTCACGTTTCTTGTGATGAACCTGGGCGTGTGCGCCATCCTGTGGGTGGGCGGCATCCAGGTCAACGTGGGCGAGCTCACGCAGGGCCAGGTCATGGCGTTCGTCAACTACATGACGCAGACCCTGACCTCCATCGTGTACGTCGCCAACCTGGTCGTTGTCTTTACCAAGGCGAGCGCCAGCGCGTCGCGTATCAACGAGGTGCTCAATTGCGAGCCGAGCATCACCGACGAGGACAACGAGCCGGTCGTACTGCCCGAGCCGAGCGAACTGGCGGATGGCGCTGTTCCGGTCCCCGCGCTGAGCTTTGACCACGCGAGCTTCTCCTTTGGCGCCGGCGCGGCCAATGCTGTCAACGATGTGACGCTGGAACTCCCGCTGGGCAAGACGCTCGGCATTATCGGCGGCACGGGCAGCGGTAAGTCCACGCTCGTCTCGCTCATCCCGCGCCTGTACGATGCGGGCACCGGCAGCGTGAGCGTGATGGGCGCCGACGTGCGCACCTGGCCACTCGATCAGCTGCGCCACGTGGTCGCGACCGTTCCGCAGCGAGCGTCGCTGGTGAGCGGCACCATCCGCAGCAACCTGACCTGGCGTGACGAGTCGGCGACCGACGAGGAGCTCTGGGCAGCGCTCGATATGGCGCAGGCGAGCGAGTTCGTGCGCAACAAGTCGCAGGGGCTCGATGCCCCGGTCGAGGCGGGCGGCAAGAACTTTAGCGGTGGCCAGCGCCAGCGCCTGACCATCGCGCGTGCCCTGGTGGGCTCGCCACAGGTCCTGATCATGGACGATTCTGCCTCGGCGCTCGACTTTAAGACCGACGCGGCGCTTCGCCATGCCGTCCGCGAGCGTAGCGTGCGCGGTGCCGCCGAGGGCGGGCTGCCACTCACGACCGTCATCGTGAGCCAGCGCGTCTCGACCGTGCGCGATGCCGACATGATCTGCGTACTCGACCACGGCTCGGTTGCGGGCCTGGGCACGCATGACGAGCTGTATGCAAGCTGCCAGCTCTACCGAGAGATCTGCCAGTCGCAGCTTCGCCGCGAGGAGCTCGAGGGCCAGCAGGGGAGTGCGGCGCCCGCGTCTGCCCCAACCGTCCCCGCATCCGTCTGCGCAAAGGAGGGCTGCTAGATGAATCCGTATACTTCTTCCGGTTCGGTCGCCACGATGACGGCCAATGTGTCCGGTAACGACAAGCTCAACGACCTGGGCGACGGCCCGCGCCAACCCGGTGATCCCGAGCGCTATCCCGTGGGCGCGGTGACGCGCCGCCTGCTGGGCTATGTTCGCCCGCACCGTATTTCGTTTACGGCGTCGTTTGTGAGCGCCGCCATCTCGGTGATTCTGCAGCTCTACACGCCCATCCTCATTGGTGAGGGCATCGACCTGATCGTCGCCACCGGGCAGGTGGACTTCGATGCGCTGCTGCCGCTCGTTACCAAACTCGCGATTGTCGTGATGGGTGCTGCGGCCTTTCAGTGGCTGCAGGGCTACTGCGTCAACCGCCTGTCCTACGAAACGGTGCGCGACATGCGCGTGGAGGCGAGCGACAAGCTCAGCCGCATGCCGCTCAGCTTTGTCGACAGCCATGCCCACGGCGACCTTATGAGCCGCGTGGTCAACGACGTCGACCAGGTCGGCGACGGTCTGCTGCAGGGCTTTACCCAGCTCTTTACCGGCGTCATCACCATCGTGGGCACGCTCGCGTTTATGCTCTCCATTAACCTGACCATGACGCTCGTGGTGGTGCTCGTCACGCCGCTCTCCATCTTTGCGGCCGGCGCCATCGCCAAGCTCTCCAACAAGAGCTTTACGGCGCAGCAGCGTATTCAAGGGCAGCTCGGTGGTCATATCGAGGAGTACGTAGGCGAGCAGAAACTTGTCGACGCCTTTGCCTATGGTCCCAACGCTCAGCAGCGCTTCGATGCCCTCAACGCCGAGCTCTATGCGGCAGGTGAGCGCGCGCAGTTTATGGGTTCGCTCTCCAACCCCGGCACGCGCTTTATCAATAACATCATCTATGCCGTGGTGGCCGTGATTGGCTGCGTGGGCGTGATCACGGGCGTGCCCGCGGCGCTCACGGTGGGCGGCGTGCAGATTTTCCTGTCCTATGCTAACCAGTACACCAAGCCGTTCAACGAGGTCACCAACGTCATTACGCAGATCCAGACGGCGTATGCCTCGGCGCGCCGTATGTTTGCGCTGCTCGATGCGCGCGAGCAGGAGCCCGATGCGTCGGACGCCGTAGAGCTTGCCGCCCCGCAGGGCGAGGTCGCCTTTGAGCATGTGGACTTTAGCTACGTGCCCGACCGCAGGCTGCTGCAGGACATCTGCATCGAGGCTAAGCCCGGCATGCGCTTTGCCCTGGTCGGTCCTACGGGCTGTGGCAAGACGACGCTCATCAACTTGCTGCTGCGTTTTTACGATATCGATGCCGGTCGCATTGCGGTCGATGGCCGTTCCTCGCGTGACTACACGCGCGCAAGCCTGCGCCGCGCCTTTGGCATGGTGCTGCAGGACACTTGGCTGTTCGAAGGCACGGTGGCGGAAAACATCGCCTACGGCTGTCCCGACGCCACGCGCGAGCAGGTTATCGAGGCGGCCAAGCGCGCGCATGCGCACAAGTTTATCGTGCAGCTGCCAGGCGGCTACGATACGGTGATCGGCGAGGACGGCGGCACGTTTAGCCAGGGTCAAAAACAGCTGCTGTGCATCGCGCGCGTCATGCTCACCGATCCGGCTATCTTGCTGCTGGACGAGGCGACTTCGAGTATCGATACGCGTACCGAGCTGCAGGTGCAGGCGGCATTCGACGAGCTTATGGCCGGCCGCACAAGCTTTGTCGTGGCGCACCGCCTGTCGACGATCCGCAACGCCGACTGCATTCTGGTCATGCGCGACGGCCAGATTATCGAGCGCGGCACGCACGACGAGCTGCTGGCGGCAGACGGCTTCTATGCCGAGCTCTACCGCAGCCAGTTCGCCCAGTGAGCAAGCCCGTGGGGCAAATTAATCAATCGACAGACGGTGGTTTACATCTGTCACGTTAGTACTAAGATATTCATCTAATAAATTGCATTAGTGGCTTTAGTTTTGGGGGAAACGAGGCAACGTGACTATGACGTGCTCTTTGGTGGTTAACAGCAAGAGCGGTAATACCAGGATGGTTTCGGGTGCGATCAAGCGCGCTCTGCAGGCTGCGGGCGTTGAGTTTGTCCATGCCGCGGCGTTGAGTGACGATGCGGATGCAGATCAGGTTGCGCTCGAGGCGCAGGGCGCCTGCGCGGCCGACACGGTGCTCGTCGGTTTTTGGTGCGACAAGGGCGCGTGCACGCCTTCGGTCGCGGCGTTGCTCTCCGCCTTGCACGGTAAGCGCGTCTTCCTGTTTGGTACCTGCGGCTTTGGCGCCGACCAGAGCTATTACCAGCAGATTATCGACCGCGTAACTTCCAATTTGGCTGGGGATGCCGAGCTTGCGGGTTGGGCGATGTGCCAGGGCAAGATGGGCCCCGCGGTCAAGCAGCGCTACGAGGCCATGCTCGAGCAAGATCCCGACAACGCCCGATTTAAGATGCTGCTCGACAACTGGGTTGCCGCAAAGGATCACCCCACCAAGGAGGATCTGGACAACATGGCTGCAGCCGCCAAAAAGGCCGTGCTGGGGGAGTAGCTCCCATCGCTGACGGCGGTCGGCCCATCTTTCTAAATGTAACGTCCTCCCGGGCGTCGGGGCACGAAGTTCCCTGCTCTACAGTCCTGCGCAAGACGAAGGCCACATTAAGTGGCCTTCTTTGCGTGCGGAACTCGCGATGAACTTCGTGCCCCGCCGTCCGGGAGGACGCCTCTTTATTGATGGGAGGCCTGATAGGTCGATGGTTCCGTGCCCGGATGCGTCCAAAGTGGGACGGGCTTTCCGGATGGGCAGGCTTTCGGAAAATGCGTCCCGGAATTTGCCTTTGGAATGGGACGTAGTTTCCCGTTGAGGCGCTTTGCGGAAAGTGCGTCCCACTCTGGGCGTTCGAAGTGGGACACACTTTCCCAAAGGCGTTCCAACGGGAAATTGCGTCCCATTATTCGGTCAAGAAACGGGATGCATTTTCCCAATGAGAGCAAAACCGGAAAATGCATCCCACAATCAGCCCTCAAAGTGGGACGCCGTTTCCCAATGAGGCTCAAGCGGAAAATGCATCCCGGAATTTGCGCTCAAAGTGGGATGCGGTTTCCGGTTGAGGGTCTAAGGGGAAAGTGCGTCCCAGAATCGACGCTTGAAATGGGATGCAGTTTCCCGATGAGGCACTCGACGGAAAATACATCCCAGAAATGGCCTTTGAGCTGGGATAAGATTTCCGCGGCATCTCGGATTCTCAAAAATGAGACACGCCGTTGGCGAAAATGAGACACGTGATATCGGGCATCGGACGTATCATTTGCAAAAATGAGTCCACTCCACTCGAGTAAAGCGAGGTCCCTCATGTACGTTCCACACCCCCGTATCCGTAGGCTGTCGAAAATCCCACTTGTTGGGACGGCGGCGCTTGCTGCGTTGATCGCCACGAGCGTCGCCTGCTTCACGGCCACGCCCCAGGTTGCCCAGGCGGCAGACGCGCCCGCAATCACCGATATGACCGAGCAGGATTATCAAGCCCTGGGTCTGGGCACGAGCGAGGACATTCCGGCCGATACCGTTGGCCCCTATTCCACTGATACCCCCACGACGTTTGCCACGCGCAGCGAGGTCTATATGGCAGCTAACGGTAGCCATGGCAATCGCTACACTCTGCGCGACAGGCTCGAGAACGTCGAGCGCGGTGACATTGGCGGCAGCAGCAAACTCACCGATGGCTATGGAAGTGTGTGGGGCGCCGCAAAGTTCTGGCAAAACGTCAACAACTTCGATACGAACAGCGATCTCTACAAGCATAGCGACTACGGTGGCGGCACCTGGTCGTACCTAAGCAACAATGAGTCCTCAACAGTACTCGCCAACGACAACAACGGTTTCTCGGGCATTCACGCCACGAGTGTTGAGTTCTGCAGCGACGCCAGCACGGGCAAAAAGAGCCGCGTTGCCGAGCTCCGTGCCTACGGCGACAGTTCCTCCACGACGATTGACGGCAAGTCATACGCCGGAAAGGTTGAGCTGGTCCTCTACTCGTTTAGCAACGGGCGTACGCGCACTCTCGACACACACCTGCCGGTGACGGTCAACACTAATATGATGTACGAAGGCCGTTTTAAGTACCTGGATGCCGGTTACCTGCAAGAGCACGACGCCGTCTTTGATGTCGAGGCGGGCGATGTCGATGGCGACGGCGTCGACGAGCTTTTTGTCTACGCGGGCTGCTATGTCGACGAGAACGGCGTGCGCAAGGCTGTAGTCGACATGTATGACTTGGAGGGCGGCAACTGGAAGCAAAGCGTCGTCAAGATCGATGCCGGTAACGCCGCGGACTACACCACGCACAACAAGGGCGGGAACGACTCCTGGACGCAGCTTCAGTCAGCTCCTGTCGTTTTGCTAGCGGCCGGCGACCTCGATCGCGATTTTTGCGATGACCTCGCCATCGTGGTCTCGGCACCCTACGGCAAGAAGAATATTGATAAGTCGACGCATTGCGAGCTGTTTTCGTGGGATGCATCCAAGGGTGCGCTCGTCCATGTCGATGCTCTGGGCGACGCGGGCGCAATCTCCCTCTCCGCGAACGGCAAGACCATGGTCGCTGCGAATGCGACGTTCGGCACGTTTGCCGCCTACGATGAAGAAGGAAAGAAGACGGGTGAAACCGTCACGGGCCTTATTCTTGCGGGCTATGACTGGCAACGCAGCGCTTTTGATTACGGCGCTTCTGACGGCAGCAAGGGGCTGTACGGCGCGCTGTACCGCTACGCGTATTTTGACTCGGAGTCTGGCGAGTTCAAGCTTTCCGATTGCAAGGAATACAGAGACGGGCTCCTCGCCTCCTATGGGCTGATGCATGTGCCCAACAGCGCATGGAAGGATAGCGCTCAGGATAAGCGCTATCCGTGCACCTTGGCGCCTATTGCCCTTGCCACTGCCAACCTTGACGGCCTGTCCGATCAGCTGGCGGTCGATGAGGTGCTCGTGGGCGGCGATGTGTTCCGCGACTTTGCCTGCAACACGGCACAGAGCGGGGCTCAGGGCTTGGGGTCCATGGTCGGAACCATGAGCATGAGCGGTCAGCAATACAACAGCAGCAACAAGCATGACCACAAGGGTATAGAGCAGGCGTGGATCAGCGACGTCAAGGCGGGCAGCGTCTCGGGTTCGGACCGCTATAACGAGAGCTTTATCGCCGTGGTGGGCAAGCACCGCGACGAGGACCTGCGCAAGAACGATGACTACTATTGGATGACCGCCTCGCATTTTTCGCTCGACGAGAACGGAAAGGTGCGCCGCGGCGAGGAGCAGGTGATTAGCGAGAGCAACCGTCGCGGCACTACCTACGGCACATTTATCTCGCTCGCGCTGCCCGATGTCGACAACGACAGCGTCAAGATCACGTACAAGGACCGCTACAAGGTCTATACCAATCCGCGCGTGCTTGCCGTGCTGCAGGATGCGCCCTATGTTGAGGATCTGGAGCAGGCATACGGCTATCTGGTGTTGGGCGGCACGTCATACGGAGAGGAAAAGGGCACGGGGACATCCCAGGGCTATACCATTGGCGCCGAGTTGGGCGTTGCCGTCGAGGTGCAGACCGGTCCGCCCCTGGTCGCGATGAATGCTTCAGTCGATTTTGCCGCCGAGGGATGCTATGACTACCGGAGCGAGCGCACGGTCAGCGCAAGCGTAAGCTATGAGTCGCATGCCGGCGAGGGTGACAAGGCCGTGCTCTACACGATTCCGATGGTCTATTACGAGTATGAGATCGAAAATGAGGAAACTGGTGGCAAGGGCGTGATGGCGGCGCCCGTGTCGCTCGGCGCGCAGACCTCGGTCGTTAATGTCGAGGCCTATGACCGCATTGCCAAACAGCACAATATGACGCCGCTCAGCTACTTTTTGACCAACCGGTCGGGAGAACCCGGAACCTATCAAACGACGCTCAACGGCGAGACTCCCGTTGGGGATTCCTTTGGCCTGGGCAAGCCTGGCGTAACGCGCGCCTACACGCACGATGGGTTTAACGGCGCCGCCGCGCAGTCGGGGGCGAGCATTGAGCAGACCATCGAAGTCGAGGAGGGCAAGGAGCAGGAGCTCGAGCTCGGCTTGACGCTGAACGGCAGCGTTGTCATGGGCGCGAAGCTCGCAAAGCACGAGTTGTTTGGCGGCCTGTGCTTTGGTGCCAACGCCGGCTTTACTACGGGTAACTCCTCGAGTGAATCGACCGAATACGGCGGCACCGTCGACAACCTGCCCGAGGCCGCGCAGGGCAAGTACGGTTTTGTGTGGCGTCTGGGCGTCAACGCGGTGGATGTCGACAAGTTCGAGGCAGATTCGGGCGACAAGCTCGGCACCAAGGACACCGACCAGTTCTGGATCGTGGGCTATGACGTTAAGGACGTCGAGATGCCCGACGCGCCGGCCGTGACGGGCTTTACGGCAAACGCCGTCGATTCGACCAGCGTTACGTTTAGCTGGGACGATGTACTCGCAAACAAGAGTGGCTTTAGCTACGGCGTGGGCATGCTGCAGAGCAATGCGGCGGATGCGGTCGTCAATAGCTGGAAGATTGCCGACAACACGCAGACCTCGCTCAAGTGGGATGGGCTGCAGCCCAATACGGAGTATCGATTCGCCATCGCCGCCGTTAAGAATGGATCCACGACCGAAACAGGTATTCGCTCGGCAATCATCACGGTCAAGACCATGCCCGATGGCATGACGATGACCGTGAGCGGACCTGCGGCGGATGCTGCGGAGGGGTCGGATCTTGGATACGACTCTTCGGTTGAGCGCGCGGCGGGAAGCCACCTGACGCTCTCGGCGATTGGCCATGTGAAGCAACTCGGTGCCGACGATAGCGAAACAGGGCTGGCACCGACCTATATGTGGTACCGCAAGGGCCGCGGCGAGACAGAGTTTAAGCTCGTGGGTGCCGATGGCAACCTCGCGGCTGGAACGGCCTCAAAGCTCGAGATTGACCTGACCGCAGACGATGACGGTGCGCAGTATTACTGCCACGTGGGATACAACGACGTGGGCCTCGACACCGGCACGACGCTCGTGAATATCGAGGCCGAGGAGACGGCGCCCACAACGGTGAACGCCACCCCGATCCGCACGCGCCGCCTGTTCTCACAGGCAAGTGCGGGCGCCAAGAAGTTCCTGGACCATACGCTGGTAAACACCGCCGGCCCAACCGATTCCGAAGGCTCAAAGGACCCCGAGACTCCTGAGACCCCGACGAACCCGGACAAGCCCAAGTCCGACAACGGAGCTAAGACCGACACCAAGGTCAAGACTACGACCACAGCGAAGAACCTCGCAAACACCGGCGACCAAACATTCGCCCTAGTCGCCACTGCAGCAGCAGCGGGAGCGACGCTCGTAGTGATAGCCCTCATCATGCTGATCAAGCGCCGCAAGACCCACTAGTAGCCAGTCGAACATATCGACAACCCAAAAACCCGGGTAGCCAAAAAACAGGCCACCCGGGTTTTCTGTTGAGTGGAGACTCCGCAAGCGGAAACTGCATCCCACAATTAGCGCCCGGAACGGGACACATTTTCCGTCAAGCCCTCATCCGGAAAATCCATCCCAGTTTGAGCGCCCAGACCGGGACGCACTTTCCCAATCGGGTCCCAAGCGGAAACTGCATCCCATTCCAGACAAGAATTCCGGGACACACTTTCCGCAAACAAAGAAGGCCACATAACGTGGCCTTCAACTTATATATGTTCGGCGATACACCCAAGACAAGCCACGCCCCAACATCAGGGCGTCTGTCCAGGCGGAGGCATATAAGGTTCATCGCGAGTTCCGCACGCAAAGAAGGCCACTTAATGTGGCCTTCGTCTTGCGCAGGACTGTCCGAGCAGGGAACCTTATATGCCTCCGCCCGGACAGACGTTTCAGTTATGAACTCGCAGCTAGCCGCTATTTGATCTTGGTCGTACCCGGCGCCAGGTTGGGGTCGGTCTCGTTGGCCTCGGTCTGGAAGTGCTCGGTGTACACGTTCTTGCCGTCGCGGAACATCTCGTAGTACTGCATCTTGGCGTAATCCTCGCGCGCCTTGGTGGCGGCTGCGGCAGCGGCGTCGTCACCGGTGACGTTGGAGGAAAGCGCCCAACGCAGGCTGGCGTCCTCGTAGCCGACGGAGTTGATGGCGGGCAGCGACTCGCGCAGCGTCATATGCGCCTTCTGGTAGTCGGTCAGCGGTGCGCCGATCAGCTGCATCAGCTGGGTGGACAGGTAGTTGGTAGACAAGTCATCGACCTCGCTCGTCTGGTCGCAGCCGGCAACGTCGTAGTTGGCCCAGATGATGTAGTCGGTCTGCCACAGACGCTCCTGGTGGGTGGCGTCGTCCTCGCCGGTAAACCACTTGTCGTTGAACTTGGACGGGAAGAACGGCTGATGGTCGCCCCAGAACACCACGACCACCTTGCGGTCGAGCTTGCTCAAGGCGTTGAGGAAGTAGCGCAGCGCCTGGTCGGACTGCTCGATGCACGAGACATACTCATCGACATCGGAGAGCGTGCCGTCCTCGACGGTCTTAGCGTCCAGGTCGGTCGTGTCGATGTTCAGGTGCATCTGCTTGTCGACCGGCAGCAGACCCGTATCGTAGCCCGAGTGGTTCTGCATGGTCACGTCGAAGATAAACTGCGGATCGGCGTTCTGGTTGAGCAGATCGAGGATCTTGTCGTAGGTAGCCTGGTCGGTCACCATGCCGCGCAGGGTATCGGCGCCCTGGAAATCGTTGATGGACAGGAACTGGTCAAAGCCAAAGTCCTTGTAGACGTTCTCGCGGTTCCAGTTGGTGGCGTGGTTGGGGTGCATGGCCGTGGTGGAATAGCCGAGCGATTTGAACTGCTCTGCCAGGTTCCCGGTCGTCTCCATGTTGTAGATGGTGTAGGGGTACACGCCCGAGCCCAGGTTGGCCATGGAGTTGCCGGTCATAAACTCAAACTCGGTATTGGCAGTACCGCCGCCGTAGGCGCTCACATAGAGCTTGCCACGGCTGAGGCAGTTGGACAGGCTCTTAAAGTACTGCGGGCCCTCGTAGCCGGCGCGCATGTTCTGGTAGATTGACAGATCCGAGAAGGTCTCGTTCATGATGGCGATGACCGTGGGCTTCTCGCTGTCGAACTGCTCCTGGGCGGCGGCGCGCTCGTCGCTCTTGGCCGCGTCGGACTTGTCGTAGGCCTTGGCGTACTTTTTGAGCGTGGCCTTGGCATCGTCGACGGAGTAGTCGGCGGGTTTGGGCGGCTTGATGGACTGTGCCGCACTAATAAAGGCGGGCAGGTAGCCCTCGCGCCAGTAGCTCTCGAGCGGACGCCAGGTGTAGACGGTGATGCCGAGGGTGTTGTAGTAGTCGATGAGCGTGACATGCGCGGTCACGCCGCCCAGGCACAGCACCGCCACGAGCAGGTTGGTGAGCAGCATGCGCTTGGCGTTGGCGGCGCCCTTCTGACGGTGCGGTGCCACCAGGCCGGCGTACTCGCACAGCAGCATGGCGATGGCGGTAAAGCCCATGGATAGCACGCAGAACAGCGAGATCGAGAAGGTGTAGCCGGTGCCGGCGACTGCGGCGGCGGTGGAGATGGCCGAAAGGTCGCCCGGCTGGATGGGCATGGATTTAAACGTGATGACAAAGAACTCGGCAATGCCTAGGACAAAGAGGGCAAAGGCCAGGACCGCGGGAGCTGCGCCGTGGCGCTGGAATAGGAAGAACAAGCCGACCATGAGCACGGTGATAATGGCCCATTCGAGCAGGATGCACAGGGGGTAGACCCAGGTAAAGTCGTGGTTGGACGAGACCTCCATGCCCAGCAGCGCAAAGACGCCGGCGAGCAGCAGGCACAGGACGGCGGCGACGAGCGGTTTGCCCACAAAGGCTCCGCGCAGGCGGGCGAGCTTGCCGGTGGGGACGGGGGCATCGGACCCGGCGAACGCAAAGACGCGCGGGGCGATGCGGTCGCGGGCGATGCTGGCCCAGGCGCATCCGGTAAGGATGGCATTGGTCAGGATGAGCATCACAAAGGCGAGCGGCTCGTTTTGGGCGACGAGGCCCACGGCGCCCCAAATGGTCAAAAAGACCTGGAACAGGCCGAAGGCGACGCTCCAGGCGATGGCGCCCTTGGCAACGGTGCCCGACTGTGCGCGAATGGCCTTGGCCTCGCGCAAGACAAGGTAGACGGTCGCCGCAAGACCGACGAGCGAGATGGCGGCAGCGAACATGCTGAGACTCCTCACAAACTTAAAACCTACGAAAGCGGGGATTTACCCGATTGTTACCAAGATATGCGCTGCAATTGGTGGCTGCGCACAACAACCAGCCATATTAACGCGCACGTGTGGCGGTGTGGCGCAATGTAGTGGCGACCTGCGCGATAATGGACGGGAATTACACGGAAACGTAAAGGCTTCTTAAAGAAATGACGAGGGTAGGTCGATGAGCGAGCAGGTTTGCAAGGCGGACATGGGCGGCGACGGTGCGGCGGTCGATATGTTCGGCTATCCGGTCGAGACTACGGGCAACGTGGTGCTGGACATTTTGGAGCACCGTTCGTCTACGCGCGCCTTCGCGCGTGATGACGATGAACGTCCCGTGGCGGTGACCGACGAGCAGCGGGCGGCGATCTTGCATGCGGCGAGTCGCGCGCCGTCGGCGGGCGCCATGATGATGTATTCCATCGTGAGCGTTCGCGAGCAGGCTACGCTGGACCGTCTGGCCGACCTGTGCGATCACCAGCCCATGATCGCCAAGGCGCCCTGGGCACTTATATTTGTGGTCGATTATGCCAAGTGGATCGATCTGTTTGAGCACGTGGGCTGCTTTGAGCCCGAGTTTGTCGAGCGCACGGGCAAGGCGCCCCGCCGCGCGCCGGGTTTGGGCGACTTTGCCATCGCGGCCCAGGACGCCGTAATCGCCGCGCAAAACGCCGTGGTTGCCGCCGAGGCCCTGGGGCTGGGGAGCTGCTACATCGGCGATATCGTCGAGAATGCCGAGGAAGTCGCCGAGCTGCTCGATCTGCCGCCCTATACCATGCCGCTGTCGATGCTTATCATCGGCACGCCCCGTAAGGAGCGCCCGGCAATCGCGCACCCCGTGGTGAACCTGGTGCACGAGGAGCGCTACTGCCGTGCGGATGCCGCGACCATGGACGCGCAGGTGGCCGAGATGGACGCGATGTTCCGTCCGCATGCCCGCGAGGTAGGCGAGCGCGTGGTGGATATCTACACCCGCAAGCACACGAGCCCCTTTATGGCCGAGATGAGCCGTTCCATGGAGTGGTGGTTCAAAAACTGGCTCGGCAAGTAACGAATGCGGTGATGTGACAAAGGGACAGTCCCTTTGTCACATTCCATATCGCCGAGGTGGCCTAAAGGCCGTATAAATGTTTATTTAGCTGGGAAAACAGTGCATTAAAACATGGGCCGATTGCCTATAATCCCTTCGAACATTAAAGTTGGGAGGAAACCGGCTTATGGAACAAAAGGCCAAGGAGGCAGCCTCGCACGCTGCGATTCCTGTGAGCATCTCGGCGATGCTCGTCACGCTGGGCGTGGTGTACGGCGATATCGGCACCAGCCCCATGTATGTAACCAAGGCGCTCGTTGCCGGCAACGGCGGCATCGGAAGCGTCACGGAGGAGTTCGTGCTTGGCGCGCTCTCCCTTGTCGTGTGGACGGTCACGCTGCTGACCACCATCAAGTATGTGCTCATCTCGCTGCGCGCCGATAACCATGGCGAGGGCGGCATCTTTGCCCTGTACAGCCTGGTCAAGCGTTGCGGCAAGTGGCTTATCATCCCCGCCATGCTGGGTGGCGCCGCGTTGCTCGCCGACGGCATCCTGACGCCGGCCGTTACCGTTACCACGGCCATCGAGGGCCTGCGCACCATCCCGGCGGTCCATGCCGTGCTGGGCGATGACCAGGGCCGCGTCGTCGCCATTACGCTCGCCATCATCATCGTGCTCTTCTTGGTACAGCGCATCGGTACGGCCAAGATCGGTCACGCCTTTGGCCCCATCATGACGCTGTGGTTCCTGTTCCTGGGCGGCACGGGCCTGTTCTTTGTCTTCCAGCACCCCGCCGTGCTGCTGTGCCTCAACCCGGTGCGCGGCATCGCCTTTTTGCTGAGCCCCAACAACCATGCGGGCATCATGATTCTGGGCAGCTGCTTCCTCGCCACCACCGGTGCCGAGGCGCTCTACTCCGACATGGGCCACGTCGGCCGCGGCAACATCTACGCTACCTGGCCGTTCGTTAAGTGCTGCCTGCTGCTTTCCTATATGGGCCAGGGCGCTTGGCTTATGAACAACGCTGCCAACCCCGAGCTCATGGGCATTGCCGATCTCAACCCGTTCTACCAGATGCTCGCCCCGGGCCTGCGCCCGTTTGCCGTAGGCCTTTCCACCGTCGCGGCCATCATCGCCTCGCAGGCGCTCATCACCGGCGCATTCTCGCTGGTGTCCGAGGCCAGCCGTCTGGATCTCATGCCGCACATGCAGGTCTTCTACCCTGCCGAGACCAAGGGCCAGCTCTACATCCCCATGGTCAACAACGTCATGCTTGTCGGCTGCGTCATCGTGGTGCTGCTGTTCCAGAACTCGGCGCATATGGAAGCCGCCTACGGCCTTGCCATTACGCTGACTATGATGTGCACCACGCTGCTGCTCTTCTTCTACCTGCACGAGGAGCGCAAGCTCAAGGTTGCTCCGTGGATCTTCGCGGCTTTCTTCCTTTTGCTCGAAGGCTTCTTCTTCGTGAGCTCACTCACCAAGTTCTTCCACGGCGGCTACTTCACCATCCTCATGGCCGCGCTCATCATGGGCATCATGGTGTGCTGGTACAACGGTACGGCTGTTGAGCAGCGCCAGTTTACGCTGCTGCCGCTGCGCAGCTACCTGCCGCAGCTCAAGCGCCTGCGCGATGACGATCGCTACGAGCGCCTGAGCGACAACATCGTGTACCTGACCAAGGACACCCATACCGATTACATCGACCGTGATATCGTCTACTCGATCTTGGACAAGCATCCCAAGCGCGCTCGCGCCTGGTGGTTCGTGAATGTCGAGACCATGGACGAACCGCATACCTTTGCCTATTCGGTCGAGACGTTCGGCACCGACTACGTGTTCCGCGTGCATCTGTACCTGGGCTACAAGATTAACCAGCGCGTCAATGCCTACCTGCGTCAGGTCGTTCAGGACCTGGCTGCCACCGGCGAGCTGCCGGCGCAGACGCATGACTACTCGGTCTACAAGGATCCGGGCAACATCGGTACGTTCAAGTTCGTCCTGATCCGTAAGCTTCTGGCGCCCGAAAGCGATGTGGAGCCGAGCGAGCGTACGGCCATCACGCTCAAGTACATCATTCGTCGCGCCGCCGGCACGCCTGCACGCTGGTACGGCCTGGAGAACTCCAACGTGAGCTTTGAGTACGTGCCGCTGTTCACCAAGTTCAAGGCCGTGAACAAGATGCAACGCCTGGCTCCCAACGAGCGCCCGTAGGCGCCGACAGGTTGCACGGAGTTGGTTTTCGATGGACAAAACTAAAGCCGGGGAGTTAAACATGGATGCAAGGACACTCGACGTCCTCGAGGCGGGTATCGACGCCGCCGAAGATCGGTTCTTTACGAATCGGGCCAACATGGACATGGTCGATTGCGTGATTTCGATCGTGGCATTGGTATTTGGAGCGGTGTGCGTGTGCGCCCTGCTCGCGCACGTGCTGTTTGTCTAACGACCGCAGGCTGTAAAGGCTATACACTTGGAACCACCACAAGGGGAAACCACCACAAAGGTGCCTGTCCCCTTTGTGGTGGTTTTTGTTTTTGAGAGAGGGGCGGGGCGCTGATGGACGTCCATGCGGACGGCGATATTGCCGAGAACTTTTGGTGGCGGCGCACGACGCTGACGCGTCGCAGCCCTCTGTATGACGCCTGCGTATCGGCGGGGCTGCTGGTCGCGGCGACGATTGTGGGCGCGCTGCTCGACCATCCGGGTCTCGCGCCGAGCATCATGATCGTCTATGTGTTCGCCGTGCAGCTGTGCGCGTTCTTTACCTGGAGCCGCCTGTATTGCTTGCTGAGTTCGGCTGCCGCCGTGGCGCTCTACAACTTCCTGTTTGTCGACCCGCGCCACTCGCTGTCGTTTATCGACCGCGTCTATCCCGGCATGTTCTTTATCATGTTTGCGGTCTCGCTCGTGTCGAGCTCGATTTCGCTTGCCCTGCGCCGTGCCTTAGCGCAGGCCGCCGCCAGCGACCGGCGCACGCAGATGGTGCTCGAGACCAACCGTATGCTGCAGCGCTGCGCCGATCAGCAGCAGATTGTCCATGCTATGGCAACGCAGCTGGCGCGTCTTTCGGGCTGTCCTGTCGTGTGGTACAGCGCCGACGCCGAGGGCGATGACCTGCTGCCGCGTGCGACATACACGGCCGTGGGCGATGTCGCGCCGGTGCATGAACTGGCGCCGCAGATGCCGCCGCGGCTCTCGGCGTCCGCCTATGTGGGAACGCCGCTCGATGCCACCTACGGCGGCTCGGCGTTCTACGGCATCTACCTGACCGTGCGCTCGGGCGACACCATGGTGCGCGCGGGCGATCCCGCCTCGGTGGTGGGCGTGTTGGCTATCGTTGCCGAGCCCGACGTGCTGACGCACGAGGAGCGGACACTTGCCGATGCCATCGTGAGCGAAGGCGAGCTGGCACTCGATCGCGCCCGCGCCATGGAGGCCCGCGAGGAGGCGGCGGTGCTTGCCAAAAATGAGCAGCTGCGCGCCAATCTGCTGCGCTCCATCTCGCACGATCTGCGCACGCCGCTTACCAGTATTTCGGGTAATGCCGACGTGCTGCTCGATCAGGGTTCGACCGGCACCGCGGTGCTCGATGCCCAGACGCGCCGCGGCCTGCTGCTATCCATTCGCTCGGATGCGCTGTGGCTCAACGCCACCGTCGAGAACCTGCTTGCCATCACCAAGCTCGAGGGCGGCGGCATGCATCTGTCGACCACGCTCGAGCTTATGGACGATATCGTCGAGGAGGCGCTGCGCCATGTAAATCCGGCCGTGCGCGAGCACGATCTTAAGGTGGTGGCGAGCGATGAGCCGGCGCTCGTCAATGTCGATGCGCGCCTGATGGTGCAGCTGGTGGTAAACCTGGTGAACAATGCCATTACCTACACGCCCGCAGGCTCGCATATCGTGATCTCGATTGACGCCGGCGATGGACGCGTGGCGTGCTCGGTGGCCGATGACGGCCCGGGCATTGCTCCCGAGGACCGCGAGCGTATCTTTGAGTCGTTCTACACCGCCAACCATGGTTTGGCCGATAGCCGACGCAGTGTGGGCCTGGGGCTTTCGCTTTGCCGCTCCATTGCGCTGGCGCATGGCGGTAGCATAGAGGTTGCCGCGGCGGACCCGCACGGCTCGGTCTTTACGATCGAGCTTCCCGCCGCCGACGTTTCGTTTGATAAGGAGTAGCGCTGTGCCGAACTCTGCCGTGAAACCGCTCATCTTAGTCGTTGAGGACGATCCCGCCGTCCGCAACCTTATCGTCGCCGCGCTCGAGGCGCACGGCTTGCGCCATATGGCCGTGGAGACCGCCCATGCTGCCATCGCCGCCGCCTCGTCGCAGGCGCCGAGCATTGTGCTGCTCGATCTGGGCCTGCCCGATATGGACGGCGTCAAGGTGGTGGAGTCGGTGCGCACGTGGTCGGGCATGCCGATCATCGTGGTCTCGGCGCGCAGCGAGGACGCGGACAAGATCCGCGCGCTCGATGCTGGTGCCGACGACTACCTGACCAAGCCGTTTTCGGTCGAGGAACTGCTCGCGCGCATTCGCACGACGCTCAGGCGCCTTTCGTATGCGCAAACGGGCGGCGTTGCCTCCGAGGGCTCGTTCGATACCGGTGAGCTGCATATCGATTTTGATGCTGGCATCGCCATGATGGATGGCGAGGAACTGCACCTGACGCCGATCGAGTACAAGCTCCTGTGTCTGCTGGCGCACAACGCCGACAAGGTGTTGACGCACCAGTTTATCCTGCACGAGATTTGGGGCACGGCGACCAAGAGCGACCTGGCGAGCCTGCGCGTCTTTATGGGCACGCTGCGCAAGAAAATCGAGTCCGACCCCGCGCATCCGCGCTATATCCAGACGCATGTGGGCATCGGCTACCGATTGGTCATCCAAGGCTAGATCGCCAACCACCATCCCAATATGAGTTGCGGTGAAATACGGTCTAAATTTGCCTAATTCCAGGCAAAACAGTCCGTATTCCACCGCAACTTTGTTATTTGCCCTTGGGCTTGCTGGCGTAGAACTTCTTCTTTTTGGGCTTGCCGGCGGAGTCAGACTTGCCGTTGCCGCGCGGCCCCCGGTCGCCTGCCTGCGCGTGCGCGGGCGCCGTTGCGCGAGGCTTGCGGGCTTCGGGGTTGCGCAGCTCCTCGACGCGCTCGGCAATTTCCTCGGCGCTAAAGCCGACTTCGGCCATGGCGTCCTCGATGGGCAGGCGGCGCACGATGTAGCAGTGGTGCACCTTCTGGTTGCGCGCGAAGTCCTCGGGGATGGTCTGCGCCGTAATGTCCTCCAGCACCACGCCCGCGCGGGCGAGCTTGCGCGTTTCGGGGCGGAAGCCGCGCAGGTTGCAGCTAAAGATGGCATGGCCGCCCTGCGCGAGCAGGCGCGATACGCCAGCCAAAAGCTCAACATGGTCGCGCTGGACATCCCAGGTGCGGCGGCCCATCTTGGACGAGTTCGAGAACGTGGGCGGGTCGACAAAGATCAGGTCCCAGCGGTTGCGCGTCTGGCGCTGGTCGCGAATCCAGGCGAGCACGTCGTCGCGCACAAAATGATGCTGAGGCCCCACAAAGCCGTTCTGGCGCATGTTGCGCTCGGCCCAGTCCAGATAGGTATTGGAGAGGTCGACCGTCACGGTCTCATCGACGCCGCCATCGGCCGCGTAGCAGGTGGCAGTGCCGGTGTAGGCAAACAGATTGAGGAAGCGGCGCGCCTGCTTGGCGTGCTCGCGCACCAGGTTGCGGGTGACGCGGTGGTCCAAGAAGATGCCGACGTCCAGGTAGTCGTCAAAGTTGACGGCAAAGGTGAGGCCGCCCTCTTCGATGAGCGGCAGGCGACGACGCGCGATATTGGCGCGCTCACCCGAGCCGCCCTTGCCGGCGCCCTGCTTGCCGTACTGCGAGCCGCCGCGCGAACGCATGCGGGCCTTGGCGTGCACATGCTCGGCGGGAACATCTAGGATGCGCGGCGCGATGGCCAGAATGTCGAGCATACGGGCCTGGGCCAGTGCGGGGTCGATGGTCTTGGGCGCGGCGTATTCGGCGATGACGAGCCAGCGGCCCGGCGTCTGCGGGCAACCCTCGTACAGGTCGATAGCGGCGGAGTAGTCGGGCAGGTCGGCATCGTAGACGCGGTAGCAGCTCACGCCCTCGCGCCTGGCCCACTTGCGGCGCAGACGGGCATTCTTGCGCAGGCGGTTGGCGAACTGCTCGGACTCGGGGATGAGCACGGGCAGCGGCTTGCCGTCGCCCAGGTCGAGCATGGCGGCAGGCTCGGGCATGGCGGAAGCGGCGGCTTCATCGTTGACTTCGTTGGCATCCGCAGCCTCGGCCTCGGCATCTGCGCTGGTTGCAGCTTCAAATGCTGCGGCGGCGTGGTTGAGCGAAGGCCAGACTTCGACGGTCGCCTCTTCGTTGTTGGGCATGACGGCGATGGAGCGCGCGGGCTCGGCGTGGAGCGCGCGGGCCATAAGGCCATCGCGGGTGAGCGCGGCGACCGGTGCCGAAGCGAGCTCGGGCGCGCGGCGCAGCTCGCCGACCAGCGTCATGGCGTCGTGCATGAGCGAAAGCGGCGTCTCGGTGGTGTCCGCGACCACGGCGGCACCGGCGACGGCGCCCGCATGGTCCAGCACGGTGGCGGGCTTGGCGGCGCAAAAGTCGACAAAACGCTTGTAGCCGGCGCACTTGACCATGCGCTCGGCAGTCTTGCGGGCGGCGGGGTCGATGTCTGCGGCCACGATGCGCGCCTGGCGCTCGCGCGCTGCCGCCTCGCGCTCGCGCGCCTCGGCAAGCAGCTGCTCCCACAGGGCGGCGTCGTGCAGCTGCCAGCCCTCAAAGCCCCAGTGCTCGCGGGCGGCGCCCGGGGCGCGGTCGGTTAGGATATTCACTGCCTCCAGCAGCAGACCGCCGCCGGCACACGAAGCGTCGACCAGCGTGGGCAGGGCTTCGTTCTCGTAATCGTCGGCCGTCAGCTCGCGCTCGCACAGTGCAGTCCAGCCGACCTGCGCCAGCACCAGGGCGGCGTAGTCGGGGCGCAGCACGTGTGTGCCCTCGCCGGCGCGGGTCGCGGCGGGCGGCAGGCGCTTGAACAGCGGGTCGCCCGAAAGGTCCAGGCTGATGCTCGCGCGGCGCTGACGCAGCGAAAGCAGCAGGTGGACGTCGGGATCGGCGGCGTCGACATCGGCGCGACGGCCCGTGGTCTCGGCCAGACGGTCGCACAGCGCGTCCTTGGCGCGTAGGGCCGAGAAGCGCGTGTTGCGCAGCTGCTCGGTCACGCCGCGGGCGGTGATGGCGATGGTGGCGCCGGGGCGGACGATGCTCTCCCAGGCGATGTCGTAAACGCCGTCGTACAACTCATCGGCATCCTGCGCCTCAAAGCGCCCAAGCACTACAAACACGCGGCTCGCCAGGCGCGACCACAGACAGGCGCGGTAGCCTTCTTCGAGCTCGCCCTCAAACGTAGCGCGGCCCTTCAGGCGGCGGACATGCGAAAGCCCGAGGCGTTTAAGCTCATCGGCGAGTGCGGACTCAAAGCCCTCGGGGCAGCTTGCGTAAAATTCCATGGGTGACCTCTCTGGTTGCGTCGCTCCATTATATGATGGATGCTTCGTTTGCCCTTATCCTCGAAAGGAACCCATATGATTGATGCGTGCTCCGAATCCGCCGTGCTCTTTTTTGACGTGGACGGCACGCTGACGTCGTTCGATCCCGACGATATGACCGATAAGGACTTCAATGCAATCCATCCGTCGAAGGCCGTTGTCGATGCATTTGGTCGCCTGCGCAATGCGGGTCACCAGGCATTTATCTGCACGGGTCGCCCCTTGTGGCTGATTGCCGATGGCCTGCGCGCGCTGAACCCGGCGGGTATCGTTGCCATGGCGGGCGCCACACTCGAGGTCGAGGGATGCGTGGTACACGAGGACTGCTTTGACGAAGACATTGTTGAGGAGCTCGCGCGTCGCATTACTGTGGCGGGCGGCGAGGCGTTGTTCGAGACGAACGGTGCCACCTATTCACTTGAGCCAGTTGGTGTCGAACAGTCATTTCTGCTAGGCGCCGGCGTGGTGCATGGCGTTGATCAGATGCGCGTCGATGGGCATTTGCGCGTAGGCAAGGTGTGCATTAACGCGTGCGACCTGGCTCGCGTAGCCAACGATGATGGCTTTATCGATCGCGAGTTTGAGCTGTGCAACACCGGTGGCCAGAATCGCGAGCTGAGCCCCAAGGGCATCGACAAGGGCGTGGGCGTGGCGCGAGCGCTGGAATACCTGGGTCGCACCGGCAACGCGCGCACCTTTGGCTTTGGCGATTCCGGCAACGATCTGGGTATGCTCGCCGCCGTCGAGACGGCTGTAGCCATGGGCAACGCCATGCCCGAGGTCAAGGCAGTCGCCGACTACGTGACCGACGATGTCGCACACGATGGCACCGTCACAGCGATGCGCCATTTTGGGTTGATTTAATAAATGGCCGGGTCGCCCGCAGTGGGGGCGACCCGGCCATTTGAGCTATTTTGCAATATAGAGCTTGGGATGACTGCGACTGCTCTCGATCGCCGCCGTCATGATGCCCTCGTCGTCTCCATCAACGATGATGCCGTCGAGGTCATCGATCTGCGCGGACTGATAAAAACTGGTCTTATTGAACTTTCCCTGGTCAACCATCATGTAGCCCTGGTTTGAGTTGGTAAGGTACATATGCTTGATCATGGCCGAGAAGTCGTGCTCGACGGTAAAACCGTGGTCGGGGTGGAATCCGTCGGCACTGACAAACGCCTTGTCGGCATGTAGTTTGCTCATGCAGTCGAGCGTTAGTGCGCCCGCGAGATAGAGGTGGCCCTTGCGCACGGAGCCGCCCAGCAGCACTACCGAAGCATTGGGGAGATTGAAGCTGGCGTAGTTCGCGATTGCAAGATCGCCGGTGATAATGGTGATCTCACGCTTGTCCATGAGGGCCTTAGCGAAGTAAAAGCCTGTGGTGCCGATATCAATTACCAGAACATCGCCATCATCAACAAGAGTTGCTGCGGTTGCGGCGATGGCTTCCTTGGCCTCGACTTGGACATTGATGCGCTCCTCGGGATACGAGATTGCGTTGGAGCGAGAAAGCGATACCGCTCCGCCGCGTACGCGACGCAGCTTGCCTTCGGATTCCAGCGAGATGAGGTCGTGTCGTGCGGTGACTTCCGAAACCGAAAAACGGCGAACGATGTCGGATACCGAGATATTTGGCTTTTCGGCCAGCCAATTCATGATAAATCGCTGACGCTCGGCCGGTGAAAGGTCTGAAGTAGATGCCATATGCCGCTCCTTTTGAACAAAAGGTAAAAGATGCGCCTTTCGTAATCGAAATATAACGTATCGATATGAAAAGAACAAGGCAAATTCGAATGAATCAAAAGAACGGAATGGCATGTCACAAATGCATGCGTAGCAGATAGTTCGCACGTAAACGGGCTATAAAGAGTCTCATTCTGAAGGTGCCGCCCAAAAGAAGTACGTTCACGCCCGATATTCGACCGTTCACGGAAAGTTGACAATTGAGCTTTCGATAGCTTTTGAAATGGTTTATAAAAGAAAACCGAAAAGCTTTTGAAACAAAGAAGAAGGCTTTCGATAGCAATAGTGTTAGATGAGAAAGGACCGAACATGGCGATCAAGGTGTTTGCCGACGGCGCTAACCTCGAGGGTATGCTTGACATGCATGACAATGGCAACGTTCAGGGCTTCACGACCAATCCTTCCCTTATGAAGGCCGGCGGCGTGACCGACTACCGCGCTTTTGCCAAGACGGTTCTTGAGCACATTACTGATGTGTCGGTCTCTTTTGAGGTATTCGCCGACGACGAGGCGGGTATGGAAGCCGAGGCTCGCGAGATCGCAACCTGGGCAGACAACGTCTACGTTAAGATCCCGGCGCTCAACACCAAGGGTGAGTCCACTGCCGCGCTGGTCAAGCGCCTTTCTGCCGACGGCATCAAGGTGAATGTCACCACTATCTTCACGCCCGAGCAGGTCGACGAGTTTGTCGATGCCGTCTCTGCTGAGACCCCCTCTATTCTGTCCATCTTTGCCGGTCGCATTGCCGATACCGGCGTCGATCCGCTGCCCCTCATGGCGGAGTCCGTAAAGAAGGCTGCCGTTAAGCCTGCTGCCGAGGTTCTCTGGGCGTCTACGCGCGAGGTCCTCAATATCTTCCAGGCGGAGTCCGTTGGCTGTCAGATCATTACGGTCCCCAATGCCCTTCTTGCCAAGCGCAAGAATTTCGGGAAAGATTTGCTTGAGTACTCGCTTGATACGGTCAAGGGCTTTGCCCGCGACATTCAGGCGCTTGGTTTTCATATCCTGCCCGAGGAGTAGGGGACGAGCATGCTGACCGATCTTCTTAAGCCCGAGCTTGTTGCCTGCCACGTCGAGGCCTCCGACTGGGAGGAAGCGATCAAGGCATGCGGTAAGTTGCTCGTAGACGCTGGCAAATGCGACCAGAGCTATGTTGACGCCATGATTTCATCGGTTCACAAATTCGGCCCCTATATGGTCTTGGAAGAGGGCATCGCCATGCCCCACGCTCAGGCAGATGGCAATGTGAGTGAAGCGGGGATCTGTATCGTCACGCTTGACCCTGCCATTGCGTTTGGACACGAGGATTTCGATCCGGTTCACGTGCTCGTGGGTATTTGCGCACCCGACCCCAAGGCTCATCTTGGCTGCTTGGCGGAGCTTTCGCAGATGTTCGAGGACGAGGACTGCGTTGCCAAGCTCAGCGCATGCGATACGCCCGAGCAGGTTTTGGAGACCATGCGTTCATTCTTTTAGGCCTTAATGGCACGGCGATGCGTCGCCGCTTTTGGATAGACGGAAAACCGTCACGTGTAGGAGAGGAAGGTTGCCATGCATATCATCACCGTATGCGGAAACGGCATCGGGTCCAGCCTGATGCTCGCTGGCAAAGTCGAGGAGCTTTGCGAGGAGGAGGGCATCAAGGCCGACGTTGAGTCTATGGACCTGAACGGTGCTTCTTCCGCAAATCCGGATCTGTTCATCACCGTTAAAGAACTCGCCCCCGAGCTCCACGGCAACGTTGTGATCGTTCGCAGCTATGTGAACAAGAAGAAGATCCGCGAAGACGCCCTCGAGGCTATCAAGGCGGCCGCCGCTAACGCCTAAAGCGGCACAAAAAAGGGCGGTTCCCTGTGGAAGAGGGAAACGCGCCCACGTTAGAGAGAAAGGAAGCGCAGATGCAAGCCATCCTTCCCATACTTGAGTTTATCCAATCGATTCTGACCAAGCCAGCGTGGATTATGGGTCTATTTGCCTTTGTGGGCCTTGTCGCGCTTAAGCGTCCTGCCCACAAGGTGATGACGGGCACCCTGAAGCCCATTCTTGGTTACATCATGCTGTCCGCCGGCGCCGCTGTTGTTCAGGAGAACCTTGCTCCGCTGGGTACCTTCATCGAGACCGGTTTCCACATCACCGGCGTCGTGCCCAACAACGAGGTCGTTGTTTCGATGGCTCAGAGCGTCCTCGGCGTTCAGACCATGATGATCCTGATTCTCGGCTATGTCGTGAACATTATCATTGCCCGCTTTACCAAGTTTAAGTACATCTTCCTGACGGGCCATCACAGCATGTTTATGGCCTGCCTGCTGTCTGCCGTTCTGCAGGCATCTGGCTTCCAGGATGTCCAGCTTGTCATCGTGGGCGGCATGTTCCTGGGCCTCGTGAGCGCTATGCTTCCCGCCGTTGGTCAGCGTTTCACCGAGAAGGTTACCGATGGCGATGAAATCGCCATGGGCCACTTCGGTTCACTCGCCTATTACATCTCCGCTGCAGTCGGTACGCTTTTTGCTAAGGACGCCGAGGAGAACAGCACCGAGAAGATCGAGGTTCCCGAGAAGTTCGCCTTCCTGCGCGACACTACCATCTCCACGGCTCTTACCATGGCCTTCTTCTACCTGGTTACCGCTTTCGCCGCTTACATCGCAGATCCTGCGGTCGTTACCAAGACCGCTGGCGGCGACAACGTGATTGTCTATGCCCTGACCTGTGCCCTGTCCTTTGCCGTTGGTGTCACCATCGTCTATAACGGCGTTCGTATGATCCTTGCCGACCTGGTCCCGGCTTTCCAGGGCATCTCCAACAAGCTGATCCCCGGTGCCATCCCCGCCGTCGACTGCGCCGTCTTCTTCCCCTATGCTCCCACCGCCGTCATCCTCGGCTTTGTCGCATCCTTCATCGGTGGCGTGGTCGGTATGTTCATCGTGGGCGCTACCCTGGGCATCTTCATCATCCCGGGCATGGTTCCCCACTTCTTCTGCGGTGCTACCGCAGGCATCTACGGCAATGCTACCGGCGGTCGCAAGGGCGCAGCTCTTGGCGCTTTCGTCAACGGCCTGCTCATCACCTTCGCCCCGGCCCTGCTCCTGCCCGTTCTTGACGTCTTTGGCTTCAAGAACACTACGTTCGGCGACTTCGATTTCTCCGTCATTGGTATTACGCTTGGCCGCGCTGCCGAGGCCTTCGGTACCACCGGTGTCTACGCGATTCTTGCTGCCCTTCTGATCGTCGCCTTCGTCCCCAACTTCATCCACACCAAGGGTGCTGTGATTAACCACGTTGAGGAAGAGTAATCCAGGCATACGTTAAGCCCTAATCGGGCGGAGCTCCGATAACCGGCTCCTACACGGAAGCGGTGGCGTCTCAAATGAGGCGTCACCGCTTTTGTTTTGGAGTGGTTGTGAAAACGTACCGGTGAAGCGCTGTCTCTGCGCCGCGAACGGAATCAACCGCGATGATCAGCAAAAACGTTTTGCCGCTGGGGTGTCGATATAAAAATGGTAAAACTGCAAAACCGTTCGCCGAGAAGATGAAAACCCGCAGCTCACGCCTTGATAAACGTAGGTAAAGTGTTTAGCAGTTTATCGCCCATGTGCAAGCGAAAGGAATCAGGCAGATGGCAATCAAGGTGTTCGCTGACGGTGCAAATCTCGAGGGCATGCTCGACATGTACGAGAACGGCAACGTTCAGGGTTTCACGACCAACCCGTCCCTTATGAAGAAGGGCGGCGTGACGGATTACCGCGCGTTTGCCAAAGAGGTCTTGACCCACATCACCGATGTATCCGTGTCGTTTGAGGTCTTTGCCGACGACGTCGAGACCATGGAGGGCGAGGCGCGCGAGATCGCTACCTGGGCCGAGAACGTCTATGTCAAGATTCCGTGCGTGACTACCAAGGGCGAGTCCACCGCCGAGCTAGTCCGCAAGCTTTCGGCCGACGGCATCAAGGTCAACGTCACCACCATCTTTACGCCTGCGCAGGTCGACGAGATGGTCGAGGCCGTTGAAGCCGAGACGCCGTCAATCATCTCGCTCTTTGCCGGCCGCATCGCCGACACCGGCGTCGACCCCATTCCGTTTATGACGGAGTCGGTCAAGAAGGCCGCCGCCAAGCCCAACTGCGAGGTCCTGTGGGCGTCCACGCGTGAGCTTATCAATATTTACCAGGCGGAAGGATGCGGTTGCCAGATCATCACGGTGCCCAACAGCATCCTGGCCAAGCGTAAGAACATCGGCCGTGACCCGTACGAGGTCTCGCTCGATACCGTGCGCGGTTTTGCCAAGGATATCGCCTCGCTCGGTTTCCATATCCTGCCGTAACGCGAACGCTGGCTACATCGCGGGTTGTTCGCCCCGGCCTTTCCTTTCCCTATCGCTCACGCGCTTCGCGAGGGTCGCGCTAGGCAAAGGAAAGGCCGGGGCTGCCGACACAAACTTGCCGGTAGGTTGGTGATTGGCTTCCATATCCTGCCGTTGACAAGGGTACCCCCTGCAGCGACGTGCAAAATCTCGAGTATTCAGCAAGGTAAAGGCTTTTACCATCTGGTTGAAGCACGGAACAGCCCCCGTTTTGGCTCTGATGATGCTAAAACGGGGGCTGTTTTTGACGTCATTGTCTCTGTGGGGCATCCGGAACGGTGGAATTTGCAGAATACTCGCGATTTTGCACGTCGCGAGAGGGGGGACCCTTGCTTGGCGGTTTACTTCCCCTGCACCATGGTGAGGGAGATCTTCTTGCGGTCGCGATCGACCTTTTCAACCCACACCTTGACCGTGTCACCGACGCGCACCACGTCGCTGGGGTGCTTGACGAAGCGGTTGGCCAGCTTGGAGATGTGCACGAGGCCGTCCTGGTGCACGCCCACGTCGACGAAGGCGCCAAAGTCGACGACGTTGCGCACCGTGCCCTTGAGTTCCATGCCGGGCTCCAGGTCGTCGATCGAAAGCGCCGAGCGGCTAAAGACTACCTCGGGCGCGTCGTCGCGCGGGTCGCGGCCGGGCTTCTTGAGCTCGTTGACAATGTCGATGAGCGTGAGGGTGCCGCAGTCTAGATCGCTTGCCAGCGCCGAGATGCTGCCCAGACGGCGCTCGATATCGGGCACGCCGCCGCGGTTGAGCTCGCTGGCTTTAACGCCGGCGCGCTCCAGGACAGACGTGGCCACCTCATAGCTCTCGGGGTGGACGCTTGTCGCGTCGAGCGGGTTTTTGCCGCCGCTGATGCGCAGGAAGCCCGCGGCGTTGAGATATGCCTTGGGTCCCAGCTTGGGGACCTTCTTAAGCTGGCGGCGATCGGTAAAGGCGCCGTTTTCCTCGCGGTAGGCCACGATGTTTTTGGCCACGCTTGGCGTAATGCCCGACACGTAGCCCAGCAGGCTCGCGCTTGCGGTGTTTACATCGACGCCCACGCGGTTGACGACGTCCTCCACCACGTGGCCCAGCGTGCGCGAGAGCTCGGCCTGGTCAAGGTCGTGCTGGTACTGGCCTACGCCGATGGACTGGGGCGGAATCTTGACGAGCTCTGCCAGCGGGTCCTGCAGGCGACGACCCAAGCTCATGGCGCCGCGCACGGTGACATCCAGATCGGGATACTCCTGGCTCGCGAGCTCGGAGGCGGAGTACACCGACGCGCCGGCCTCGTTGACGATGGTGTAGCGAAGGCTGGGCGCCTGCTCGGCAATAAACTCCGAGACGACTTCCTCGGTCTCGCGGCTGGCGGTGCCGTTGCCGATGACGATGGTGTTGACGCCATCCTTTTTGACGAGGCGGGCGAGCTCGCGTTTGGTGCCGGCGACGTCATGGCGCGGCTTGGTGGGGTAGACCACGCCGTGGTCAAGTAGCTTGCCGGTCTCGTCCATGACGGCGACCTTGCAGCCGGTGCGGTAGCCCGGATCGAGCGCGAGTACGCGGGCGCCACGGACGGGGCGTGCCGAGAGCAGGCCCTCGAGATTCTTGGCAAAGACGTTGATGGCCTCGGTCTGGGCGCGAACGGTGAGTTTGGCGCGGGCCTCGCGCTCCAGCGAGGGGGCCATCAGGCGCTTGTAGCCGTCGGCGATGGCAGCATCGAAGATGGGAGCAAACACGCCCTGGCGACGGGGCCAACGGCCGCCGAGGCGTGCCGTGGCGGCAGCGCCGTCGACGTTCACGCGCACGCGGAGCTTGCCCTCGCGCTCACCGCGGTCGATAGCCAGCACGCGGTGGTTGGGAATACGGCGCAGCGGCTCGTCAAAGTTGTAGTAGGGCTCGTAGGGAGTCTTCTCCGTGGGGTCGGTGGCCTCGACGACGATATCGGCGGTGTTTTGCGTAAAGGCGCGCAGGTCGGCGACGTTCTCGGGATCCTCGGCCACCGTCTCGGCCACGATGTCGGCGGCGCCGGCAAGCGCCTTCTCGGGCGTGTCGAAGCCGGCCTCCTCGTTGACGTATGTTGCGGCGGCGTCGAGCGCGCTGCCCTTGGCCGAGGCCTGCATGATGATCATGTTGGCGAGCGGCTCCAGGCCGGCTTCGCGGGCCTTCTGTGCGCGGGTCATACGCTTTTTGCGGTAGGGCTTGTAGAGGTCCTCGACACGCTGGAGCTGCGTGGCCTCGCGGATCTGCTGCTCGAGCTCGGGCGTGAGCTTACCCTGGGCGTCGATGAGCAGGATAACGTCCTCTTTGCGCTGCTCAAGATTGCGCAGGTATGACAGGCGCTCGTCGAGGGCGCGCAGGGCGACGTCGTCCATGCCGCCCGTGGCCTCCTTGCGGTAGCGCGAGATAAAGGGGATGGTGTTGCCCTCGTCGATGAGCTTGACGGCCGCTTCGATGTTGGCGGCCTTAAGGTTGAGCTCGCGGGCGAGCTGGGCGATAAGATCCATGGGACTCCTTGCGTTTAAGGTGCGTTTGCAGCACAGGGCTACCAAGGATACCACCCGTCCCAAAAGGCTGTTTTGGGGCCGCGCCACGAAAACGGCCTATCTACTACGTTTTACCCGTAGGGGCTGACCATACCTGGGTTTTCCGAAAATCGACAAGCCGGTTACCTGCGGTTTTTATTTCGCGAAATTCGGCATGGTTGAGGGCGATCGGTTAAACGTAGTAGATAGGCACATTTCGTGGCGAACGAATCAAGCTAAGGTGCAAAAAGTCCCCCGTCCCAGAAAAATCATTGACAACGTAGCAAAATGCCCCGCGGGCAGGAGGCTGCTCGCGGGGCGAAGAAGAGGGGCTTGTTTGTGGCGGATCGAGGGGCTCGGCATGGGGTTTCTGCCGTGGCCGCTCTTAAGGCATTACAACTCGACGAGCTGGCCGGTCTCGGCGGCCTCCTTGATGGCGTTGAGAAGCGTGAGCGTCTTGACGTTGTCGGCGGGGGTCACGACGGGCTCGACCTCGCGGCGGACGACCTTCACAAAGTGCTTGAGCTGCATCTTGTGCGGCAGCGCCGGGTCCACAGCCGGGATCTCCATCTGCAGCGGCTTGTGCCAGTTGGAGGCACCGTCGTAGGAGAACTGGTGCAGGCGGGGTAGCGAAAGGGCGCCCTTGGTACCGCCAATAAAGTAGGCATCGGCGTCGAAGGGGCGATACTGCGGATCCTCGCGAGCGGTTGCCTCCCAGTTCCAGGGGCTGGCGGTGGCGTCGGAGATGGTCATGCTTGCGAGCGCGCCATCGGCAAAACGGACGTTGACCACGGCGGAGTCCTCGGTCTCAAAACCGCGGGCGGCGCTGGACTGCATGCCCTGGACGGCAACGGGCTCGCCCAGCAGGTAGCGGAGCAGGTCGACGTCGTGCACCAGGTTGACCAGGATCGGGCCGGCACCCTTCTTGCGGCGCCACTCGACATCGAAGTACTCGTCATTCTTATAGATCATATAGTGCAAGCTCGACACGGTGAGCTTGCCCAGCTCGCCGGACTCGATGATCTCCTTGGCCTTGTTGACGAAGGGGTTGTGGCGACGGTGCTGACCCACGAGCACGGGCACGCCGGCGGTCTCGGCCTCGGCGGCGAAGGCCTGGGCATCCTCGAGGTCGTTGGAGATCGGCTTTTCGACCAGCGGCACGATGTTGCGCTTGATGGCCTCGCGGGCAACGCCCAGGTGCAGGTTGTTGGGGGTGGCGATAATGACGGCCTCGGGCTTGACCTCGTCCATCATCTGGGCGGGATCGGTATAAAACGGCACGCCGGCGGCCTCGGCCGTGGCGCGGGCGCCCTCAAAGGCGTCAGCGATGGCGACGAGCTCGGCCTCGGGCTCCTCGGTGACAAAGCGGATGTGGTTGCGGCCCATGGCGCCGGCGCCGATAACGGCAATGCGGACGGGGTTGAGCTCAGACATTTCGACTCCTTAATACTGGTGACCGGTGAAATGCGACAAAGGGACAGTCCCTTTGCCGCATCGGTAAAACTAGGCGGACTTCTTCTTGCTGTCGGAGACCATCATGTAGACGGTGAGCACGACGGCGATGGCGGCGATCACAATGGCGCCGTAGAAGGACTGCTGGTAGGCGGCGCTGCCGGCCTCGGCGTGATACAGCACGGCGGTGATGGGCTGGCTGATCCAGGTGGAGGCGGCGTAACCCAAAAACATGATGCCGTAGTTGACGCCGATGTTGCTGGTACCGAAGGCGCCACCGGTGAGCGGCGGGTAGATGACGAGCAGGGCGCCAAAGCTAAAGCCGAGCAGGGCGAGCGCCACAAAGAACATGCTCTGCGTAAAGCTCATCGACATGATAACGAGCGCGACGATGGTGACGACAAGGCTGATGAGCAGCGACTTGTAGGCGCCGAGCTTGTCGATGATCTGGCCAAAGGACAGACGACCGACCAGGTTGGCGCAGGTGTTGACGGAGACGACCACGCCGCCGAGGGCGACAGCTGCGGCGCTCGTGGGGTCGGCGAAGAGCTGGACGGCGGCGATGGAGGCAACCTTGCCCACGAGCAGGGTGCCTGCAGTGGCGGCAAAGGCGAAGGTGACGATGAGGACCCAGAAGCGCGGGGTTTTGACCATCTCGCCCGGGGTGAGGTCGCCGAAGGTGCCGGCGTGCGCGCCGCCCTTGGGGGCCTCGAAGCCCTCGGGCAGCCAACCGGCCTCGGGGGCCTTCAGGAACAGGGCGGAGGCGGCGATCATCACAAAGAAGATGACGCCGAGCGCCTTAAGGGCGCCAAAGATTCCCAGGCTTGGGATGAGCAGCGAGGCGAGCACCGGGGACAGCACGGCGGGGCCGGCGGTCGAAGCGGCCAGGGTGATGCCGGAGGCAAGGCCCTTTTTGTCGATGAACCACTTTTGGCCGGTGGTGAGTGCCGGGTTGTAGCCCAGGCCGTTGCCGATGGCGGCGACGAGCGAGAACCACAGGTAGAACTGCCACGGCTCGGTGACGGTGCCGGACATAAACCAGCCCAGGCCGTAGCACACAGCGGCGGCGATCACGACGTTGCGCGGGCCGATCTTATCGGAGATACGGCCGGCGAAGATGCCCGTCACGGCCATGATGGTCTGAAAGACCGGGAACGCCCAGGTAAGGGCGCTGGACCACTCGGGGTAGACGGCGAGCAGGTTCTTGCTCACGACGGAATACAGCGCGATGGAGCTGATGAAGAACATGGTGACGCACGCGGCGGAAAGCACGACGGCGCGACCCTTGTTGGAGTTGGTGGAAGCCATTGGACTCTTTCTAATCGATACGGGGGAGGAGCGGGCGTGTCCGCGGGCCTCCCTGTTAGGTTGGTTTACTGGTCAGTCGGCTTGGCGACGCCGGACTCATCGGACCAGAGCTCGACACCCTTGTTCTTAAGGTAGTTGTCGGCATAGGCGCGACGGCCGCCGGGTTTGGCGGTGAGGTCGCCCATCATGTTGGAGAAGCCGCCGTCGACCTTGATGGCGTCGCCGGTGGTAAAGTCCGAGCGCTTGGACGCCAGGAACATGACGGCGTTGGCGATATCGCTGACCTCGCCGATGCGGCGCGTGGCGATCAGGCGGCTGCGGCTCTTTTCGACCTCGGGGTCGGCGTAGAAGTTGGCCGACATCGGGGTCTTAACGAAGCAGGGCTCGACGCAGTTGGAGCGGACGCCGTAGGGGCCCCACTCGGCGGCGAGCATCTTGGACATCATGTTGACGCCCGCCTTGGTGGAGCTGTACACGCCCGAGAACGTCTCGGGGGAGTGGCTGGCGACGGTCGAGATGTGCACCAGGCGGCCCTGGCCGGCCTTGATCATCTCGCGACCAAAACGCTGCGAGGTGATGAAGTAGCCGGTGAGGTTGACGTTGAGCACCTGCTCCCAGTCGCTCAGCGGCAGGTCCTCCATGGCGGCGAAGCGCAGGATGCCGGCGGTGTTGACGAGAACGTCGACGCGGCCGAAGTCGGCGATGGTGGCGTCGACGGCAGCCTGAACCTCGGCCTCGTCGGTGGCGTTCATCTTGTAACCCTCGGCATGGATGCCAAACTCAGCGGCGAGGTCGGCGGCAGCGGCCTTGACCTTCTCTTCGTCCAGGTCGAGCAGGACGACGTTGGCGCCGTTGCGGGCGAACTCGCGGCAAATCTCGACGCCCATACCGCCGAGCGCGCCAGTCACGGCGCAGACATCGCCCTCGAGCTTAAGCCAATTGCTCATAGGAACTTCCCTTCTTGTGCCTCCCGGTGGGTCGCTCCCATTAATCGACCCACGTGGTTTTCGCTGGTTATCGTATGCTTTGCATTTGCGCAGGTGAATTGCATATTTGTTAGAATGGCGTTAACTGTAGGTTTACACCGTGCGATGCAGTTTTTTCTCAATTGAGCGCGTGACCTGCCAAAACGACCCCCTTCGGTAGTTCATTGCCATGCGTCTGGAAACAGGAGATTGACGTGTACGATCGACGACTCGAGGCCATATCGGCCGCCGCGGAGCTGGGAAGCTTCTCACGGGCGGCGGCAAAATTGCGCGTGTCGACTCCGGCGCTCGTCAAACAGGTGTCGGGATTTGAGGCCGAGTTTGGCATCATGCTGTTCGAACGCTCGCACTCGGGCGTTAAAGTGACGCCGGCCGGCGCCCTGCTGGTGGACGACGCGCGCTCGATCATGCGGCAGTCCGAGGACGCGCTGCGCCGTGCCAGACGCGCGGCGGGCGATGGCGGTGCCGTGCGTCTGGGCGTGTCGATGATGTGCCCGGGGCGCCAAACGCTGTCGATGTGGTCGGACATTCACGATCTGGAACCGTCGCTGCGATTTGAGATCGTGCCGGTAAGCGACCTCTATGACGAGCGCGAATCCGTCATGCGCAGCCTTGGTCGCGAGGTGGATGTAGTGCAGTCGAGTTTTTCGACCCCACGCTGGGGTGATGCCTGCCAAAAGCTCCGCATCGTTAACGTGCCGTTTTATATCGACCTGCCGCGTACGAGCCCGCTGGCGCGCAAGACGCGCATCACGGTTGCCGACTTAGAGGGCATGCGCCTGCGCGTGCTCCGTCACGGCAACGACGCAATGGACAGTCTGCGCATCGACCTTCTGGCCGACGGCGGCGTTGACGTGATCGACGTGGACAGCTTTGACTTTGCGCTCTTTAACGAGGCGGAGGAAAAGGGCGACGCGGTGCTCACCTGCGGAGCGTGGTCGGGGGTGCACCCAGCCTTTGTGGGCGTGCCGTTCCTGTGCGGCCGCGAGGTGCCGGTCTTTCTGCACTACCCGCTCGAGCCCACCCTCCAAGTCCAAAAATTCGTCAACGCTATGGCACAACTTCTCAAATAGCTATCGTGTCGATGATTCTTTAATCCCCGTCCTAGAAAAATCATCTGGTAGAGTTGACCTCACGTGAATTTCAGCACACTGTGTGCTACCTGCACTTTTGTCATTTGAGGAGTGAACTTGTGAATGCTTCTGTCGCCAAGAAAGCCAGTCGGGCGATGCGCCTGCTCATGATGGTGCTCACGGCAGTTCTCATCTTCTTCTTCATTAATGTTATGCTGCTCGTCTCCGATATCCAGGGCACGGCGCGCGTGGTCAACTACGCCGGTCTGGTGCGCGGTACCACGCAGCGAATCGTTAAGCTCGAGGACGCGGGCCAGCCTCAAGATGACCTGCTCAAAGCCGTGGATTCATACATCAACGGTTTGCGTTACGGAAGTGACGACCTCAACCTCGTCCGTCTCGACGACGATGAGTATCAGGCAAAGATGACCGAGCTTGCAAATTATTATGATGAGCTTTGCGCCGAGATTAGCCGCGTGCGCGAAGTCGGCTACGAGAGCACCGACATCATCTCCATGAGCGAGGAGTTCTTTGGCATTTGCGACGATGCTACGCGACTCGCAGAGGACTACTCTCAGGAGAAGGCGTCGGCGCTCAACTATCTCGAGGGCTTGGTGATCATCGACATCGTGGGCTTGGTGGCGACCTTTGCGGTCGAACTTGTTCGCGCGGTGCGCACTGCCGCGCTCAACCGCGAGCTGCAGAGCAAAGTCTATCTCGACGAAGCCACGGGACTGCCCAACAAGAACAAGTGCGAGGAGATCTTGGGGCAGGAGCGGCCTGTCTCCGCGGAGGCGCCCGTTGCGGTGTGCGTCTTCGACCTTAACAATCTGCATACGGTCAATAACAACTTCGGCCACGAGAAGGGCGACGAATACATCCGTTCTTTTGCCCAGCAGCTGGGGTGCGTGGCGTCCGAGACCTGCTTTGTGGGCCGCGACGGTGGCGATGAGTTTATCGCGGTGCTGCGGGATGCCGATCGAGCTGCCGTGGAGTCCTGTCTCGCTCGGGTTCGTGCGAACGTGAACGAGTATTCCGAGGCTCACCCCGACATGCCTATCAGCTATGCGGTGGGCTACGCGCTTTCCAGTGATTTTGACGAACCGCCTACGATGCGCGAGCTCTTTTCCCAGGCCGACAAAAACATGTACATCGACAAGAACCGCGTAAAGACAGCTGAGGCAGCCGGGCTGCAACGCGAGGAACGGTAAGCTTGTAACAAAGGGCATAGAAAAGCCTCCGCAGCTCGTGTGGCTGCGGAGGCTTTATTCGTTGCGGCGCATTGTGTTTGGGTCGTTGAGATGAGTCGATTTGCCCCGAAAGAGGAGGGCATTGACCTTAGGGTCATGCCCGACGAATGAGCAGCAAATCGGCCATCTCGGCGGGCCGAACTACTCCAGCTCAAACGCTCCGGTATAGAGCTGGTAGTAATACCCGCGCTTGGCGATCAGCTCGTCGTGGTTGCCGCGCTCGATGATGCGGCCGTGGTCCAGGCAGATGATCGCGTCGGAGTTGCGCACGGTGGACAGGCGGTGCGCGATGACAAATGTCGTGCGGCCCTCCATGAGCTTGTCCATGCCGGCCTGCACGATAGCCTCGGTGCGGGTGTCAATGCTCGACGTGGCCTCGTCCAGAATCATTGCCGGCGGATCGGCGACGGCAGCGCGTGCGATTGAAATCAGCTGGCGCTGGCCCTGCGACAGCTGCGCGCCGTTGCCGGTGAGCATGGTGTCGTAGCCGTCGGGCAGGCGGGTGATAAAGTCGTCGGCGCCCGCGAGCTTGGCCGCCGCGATGCACTCCTCGTCGGTAGCGTCCAGGTTGCCGTAGCGGATGTTATCCATCACGGTGCCGGTGAACAGGTTCACGTCCTGCAGCACCACGCCCAGCGAGCGGCGCAGATCGGCCTTGCGGATCTTGTTGACGTTGATGCCGTCGTAGCGGATCTTGCCGTCGGCGATGTCATAGAAACGGTTGATGAGGTTGGTGATGGTCGTCTTACCGGCACCGGTGGCGCCGACAAACGCGACCTTCTGGCCCGGCTTGGCAAACACGGACACGCCGTGCAGCACCTCGTGGTCGGGCGTGTAGCCAAAGTCGACGTTGTCCATGACCAGGTCGCCACGCAGTGGCACGTACTCGACCTCGCCGGTTGCACGGTGCGGATGTTTCCACGCCCACATGCCGGTGTGGTGGTCGGCCTCCTCGAGCTGCCAGGTATCGGGGTTGACCTGCGCGTTGACGAGCGTCACATAGCCTTCGTCGGCTTCGGGCTCCTCGTCGATGAGCTCAAAGATACGGTCGGCGCCGGCGAGGCCCATGACCACGGCGTTGATCTGCTGCGAGATCTGACCGATCTGTCCGCAGAACTGTTTGGTCATGTTGAGGAACGGCACCACGACGGCGATGGACAGCGCCATGCCCGAGATGCTCAGGTTGGGCACGCCCAGTGCCAGGAAAATGCCGCCGGCAAGGGCCACCAGCACGTAGAGCAGGTTGCCCAGGTTCATAAGGATGGGCATGAGGATGTTGGCGTACATGTTGGCCTTCTGCGAGACCTCGAAGAGCTTTTCGTTGCGCTCGTCAAAATCGGCCTCGGCGGCAGACTCGTGGCAGAATGCCTTGACGACCTTCTGGCCGTTCATGACTTCCTCGATATGGCCCTCGACCACGCCGAGCTCGGTCTGCTGCGCAATGAAGAAGCGCGCGGAGTTGGAGCCGAGCAGCTTGGTCATAAAGGTCATAAAGGCGACGCCGGCCACAATGACCAGGCACATCCACACGCTGTAGTACAGCATGATAAAGAACACCGTGACGATGACGATAGTCGTCATGAGCAGGTTGGGCAGCGACTGGCTGATCATCTGGCGCAGCGTGTCGATGTCGTTGGTGTAGTGGCTCATGATGTCGCCGCGCTGGTGCGTGTCGAAGTAGCGAATCGGCAGGTCCTGCATGCGGTTGAACATCTTCTCGCGCAGCTTCTCGAGCGAGCCCTGCGTGACGATGGCCATGGCGCGGTTCCAGAACAGCGAGGATAGGATGCCGACGCCGTAGATGCAGGCGAGGGTGGTCACGAGCTGTGCGATCTTGGGCTGTGCGGCTTCCCAATCGCCCGACTGCCACGATTCGCTAATAATCTGCAGGGCGCTCTGAAGGAAGGTCGCGCCGATGGAGTTGATGATGGCGCAGAGCACCACGCCGACGACGACGAGGGGCAAAAGCACGGGGTAGAAGCCAAAGAGCGTCTTGATGAGGCGCGACATGGTGCCGCCCTTGCGGTTGAGAGCGCGCTCGGCGGTCGTTGCCTTACTCATGTGCCTCGCCTCCTTCCTGGGTCTGAGCTTGCGTTGCGGATGCCTCGGTGTCGGCCTCGACGGCTCCTTCGCCCTCGGCAGACATCTTGTTTTGCGAGGTAAAGGTCTCGCGGTAGATCTCGCTTGTCTTAAGCAGCTCGTCATGGTTGCCGATCTGCGCGATGCGGCCACCCTCCATGACGATGATGCGGTCTGCGTCCTGCACGGAGCTAATGCGCTGGGCGATGATGAGCTTGGTCGTGTTGGGCAGATAGCTTGCCAACCCTGCGCGAATCTTGGCGTCGGTCTTGGTGTCGACGGCGCTGGTGGAGTCGTCCAGGATCAAGATCTTGGGGCGACGCAGCAGGGCACGCGCAATGCACAGGCGCTGCTTCTGACCGCCGGAAACATTGGAGCCGCCCTGTTCGATCCAGGTGTCATAGCCCTTGGGGAAGCCATCGACAAACTCGTCGGCGCAGGCCAGATGCGCTGCCTCGCGGACCTCCTCGTCGGTGGCGTTCGGGTCGCCCCAGCGCAGATTCTCGGCGATGGTGCCGCTAAACAGCACGTTTTTCTGTAGCACCATAGCGACCTGGTGGCGCAGCGCGTCCAAGTCGTAGTCGCGCACGTCCATGCCGCCTACGCGCACGGTGCCTTCGGTGGCGTCGTACAGGCGGGCGATGAGGTTTACGAGCGTGGACTTGGCCGAACCGGTGCCGCCGATGATGCCGATGGTCTCGCCGCTCTTAATGTGCAGGTCGATATCGTCGAGCGCCTGGCGCTTCGCATGCGCGGAATACTTAAAGCTCACGTGGTCAAAGTCGATGGAACCGTCGACAACCTCGAGCACGGGCTCGGCGGGATTGGCGATCGTGGGCTCGGCGGCCAACACCTCGGTAATGCGGTGCGCCGATTCGTCGGCCATGGTCACCATGACAAAGATCATCGACAGCTGCATCAGGCTCATGAGGATCTGGAACCCATAGGTAAAGATCGAGGAGAGCTGGCCCACGTCGAACAGCGTGCCCTGGCTCGTGATGATGAGCTTGGAGCCCAGGTAGATGATGACGACAAACGCGCCGTTGACGCAGATGTTCATCATGGGGTTGTTAAAGGCGAGCAGCTTCTCGGCGCGGGTGAAGTCCATCTGAACGTCGCGCGCGGCGGTCGCGAACTTCTCCTTCTCAAAGTCTTCGCGCACATAGCTCTTTACCACGCGCATGCCGGTGACGTTTTCCTCGACGGACTCGTTAAGGGCGTCGTACTTGTGGAACACACGCGAGAAGATGGGGCGCACCTTAAAGATGATAAAGAACAGTCCAAAGCCCAGCAGCGGAATGATGACCAGGTAGACCATGGCGACGCTGCCGCCCATGATAAACGCCATGGTAAAGGCGAAGATCAAGACCAGCGGCGCGCGCACGGCGATACGGATGATCATCATAAAGGCCTGCTGCACGTTGTTGATGTCGGTGGTCAGGCGCGTGACGAGCGAGGAGCTCGAGAACTCATCGATGTTGGCAAAGCTGAACGTCTGGATCTTGTAGAACAGGTCGTGACGCAGGTTCTTGGCAAAGCCGCAACTCGCATGGCTGCAGGTGACGCCGGCAGCGGCGCCAAAAGCAAGGGATGTCAGCGCGATGAGCACCAAAAAGCCTGCGGTGGGAAGCATCTCGGCTACGGTGGCGCCGTCTTTGATGGCGTCGATCAGGTTGGCGGTGATAAATGGAATCAGCATCTCGCAGAGCACCTCGCCAAGCACGAGCAATGGCGTGGCAATAGTGACTTTCATATAGTCGCGGATGCTGCCCATGAGGGTTTTAATCATCCAGTTCCTCCCAGGTTACACGGATTTTCTCGAGCATTTCGGCGAGCTGCTCGCGCTCGTCGTGGGTGAGCGCGCTAAAGGCCTGTTTTCTAAAGCGGATGCGGGCCGCCTGGTCGATGCGGGCGTTTTCTCGGCCGGTTTCGGTCAGGCGAATGGTGAGTTGCCGTCGATCCTTGGGGTTACGGCTGCGCTCGATGAGGCCGTTGACCTCGAGCTTGGACAGGATCTCGGAAAGCGACCCCGGTTTGAGGTCAAAGTGCATGCCGAGTTCCTGCTGCGACATCTCGCCGCCGGGCTGCTTGGCCAGCAGGCAGATGATGGGCGCCTTGCCGGACACGCCTCCGCCATGAAAATGCATGTAATGGCCGCAAAAGCCCAGGCCGCTCAGGATGCGCTTGGCGAGTTTGTCTTCAGCGCTGACCGCTTCGGGTATGCCTACCGGTTGCGACGGGTCACCGCCGGGCTCATGCGGAAGGACGAGTGCTTCAACACACATATCTAAGCTTCGCTCCTTTCCTTAGTTAGGTAGAGAAATTGTTTTGTGCCTAACTAATTTAGGAGCGCATAGATTGATTGTCAAGGTACCAAACTAGTGGTTACGCGGTTTTACCAAACCGCGTAACGGCTCGACGCTGCAAACCCGCCAGAGCGGCAATCTGCCTTTCAGCTTCGGCGGCATGACCAGAAGGTCAATGCCGCCTCGTTTCAAGGCACCTTGCTCGCTCTGGCGGGTTTTCGCTGACTTCGCCAAAACATCGGCGTTGCCCTTGTTGGGATAGTCGTTGGGGACGTTCTTGTTTGACTAGTCATTTAAGAACGTCCCCAACGACTAACTTAAAAACTATGCCGAATTACGGGGCTGAATGACGGATTGCCGACCATGCCGAAATTGGTAAAAAGAAAACCGCAGGTAGAAGGCTCGCTATGATTTGAAAATAAGGGGTGTGGTTGGCTCATTCAGGTTCAGCCCCGTAATTCGGCATAGTTTTGAAATGGCACTGAATAAGTGGCGGCAAATGAGCCGCAATGAAGCAAGCTAGCCCCTCGTTTCCGAAACCTTTCCGCAACAATTTGCCCTTCGTGCCGCTCGACTCCGCTCGCAACGTCCCCTGCGCTACACTTAGTCGCACTGTGGCGCTGCTGCGCCGCGCCCGAACCAAGGGAGACCCTCATGAAGAACACTCAGCTGCTGCTGATCAACGATATGTGCGGCTACGGCAAGGTCGCACTTTCCGCCATGCTGCCGGTGCTGTCGCACATGGGCTACCGTATCCATAATCTGCCGACGGCGCTCGTTTCCGACACGCTCAACTACCCCAAGTTCTACATCCACGACACCACCGAGTACGTGCGCCAAAGCCTCGCCATCTGGGAGGAGCTCGGCTTTGAGTTCGACGCTATCTCGACCGGATTTATCGTGACCGAGGAAGAGACGCGCATCATCTCGGACTTTTGCCACCGCCGTGCGCAAAAGGGCACCAAGGTGTTCGTCGACCCCATCATGGGCGACAACGGCAAGCTCTATGCGGGCGTGCCCGAGTCCACGATTGGCCTTATGCGGCATCTGCTGGAGTGCGCAGACTACGCGGTACCCAACTATACCGAGGCATGCCTGCTCACCGATACGCCTATCGCCGAGCAAATCACGCCCGACGAGGCTCGCGTCCTTGTGGACGCCGTGCGTGAGCTGGGTGCCAAGTCGGTGGTCATTACGAGCGCCGTAGTCAATGGCACGAACGCGGTTATCGGTTACGACCATGTGGCGGGGGAGTACTTTACGATTCCCTTTGAGCTCATTCCGGTCTACTTCCCGGGTACGGGCGACACGTTCTCGGCGGTGCTCGTCGGCCGCGTTATGGCAGGTTGGAGTCTGCAGCGCGCGACGTCCGATGCCATGCGTGTGGTGGCTGAGCTTATCGAGCGCAATGCCGACCAAGAGGACAAGTCGGCTGGCCTTCCCATCGAGGCCTGCCTGGATGTGATCGACCATGAGTAATGCTGGCGAGGGCGGCGTCAAGCCTGCGGGCGAGAACAAGCCGCTCGGCGCGCCGCGGGGCAAGCGTCCGCGCATCCGCGTGAGCTGCGTGGACCAGCTGGGTGTGTGCCGCTGCCACCATGGTCACAAGCCGGGCGACGTTTTTGACTTTGACCGAGACCGCGGCAAGATGTGCGCCATGGCCTGCCACGTGGGCTTTCCCTATATCGATATCCTGCGCTATGGCGGAACCGTGCCTGGCAACGAGCCCGGCACGGCAAAGTTCTGCTGCCCCGAGGTTGATACGCTGAACGTCTGGCTTGCCGAGATTGTCGACGAGTAGTCGAGCGTGGATTTTCTCCCACCGAGATAATGAGCGTGGATTTTCTCCCGTTTAGGGCGCACTTGAACGCTCAAAGTGGGAGATTTTCCACGCTCGTTTTTCATGTGGGAGATTATCCACGCTCGTTTCGCGCCGAAGGCGTGGCCCGCGGCCTCGCTTGCCTACAGCTGCTCGAGCATGGACGTGCAGCCGGCGAGTACGTCGCGGTACGTGGCATCGAAATTGCCGGTGTACCAGGGATCGGCCACGTCGCCGGGACACTCGGTCCAATCGAGCATGCGCGTAATCTTGCCGTCGGGGTCGTCGCCAAAGATGCGACGCAGGCCCCGCGCGTTCTCAGCATCCATATAGACAATGTGATCCCAGTCGCCATACTCCGCGCGACGCACCTGGCGGGCACGGTGCGCAACGACGGGAATCCCGACTTCGCGCAGCTTGGCGACCGTGCCATGATGCGGCGGGTTGCCAATCTCCTCAGTTGAAGTCGCCGCGGAATCGATGACAAATTCGCCCGCGCGCCCGGCGCGCCGCACCAGCTCGGTAAACACCGACTCAGCCATCGTCGAGCGGCAGATATTCCCATGGCAGATAAACAGTACACGTTGCATAGAACGATACCTTTCATATAGAAGGCTGCTAAAGAGTCGAAGCCGGGCGCATGCCAAGTTTTATTTCTTGGCCAGTTTGAAGTAGCGCTCAAATATCAATTCGAAAACGTAATAGAACATCAATCGACTGTCGAGGTCCATGCTGCCCAAGCGGATTTCTTTTTGCACGGTGTAGATAGGGTAGTCGGCTAGTTTCGAGAGAGAATTTCGAGAAAAGCCGGTGAGCGTGACGACCTTGCATCCGCGCGTTTTGGCTATCGATGTGGCGTCAATAGACACCTGCGTCTCGCCGCTTACGGAAACGCTGAAGACCAGGTCGTTTTTGCCGAGGAGTTCTGCGTAATGCCTCATGACATGGCGTTCACTGAGCGTATCGGTGTTCTTGCCCATTATTTTGAGCTTTTCAGCCATTTCGAGGCACGGGTACTTCGAAAAGCCCGAGCAGAAGAACACGATATGCGAGGCGTCCTGGATAAGACTCACGACCGAATCGATGACCCGGTCGTTAAGCAGATCTTTGGTCTGTACGAGCTGGGTATCAAGAGGAAGCGCCTCGATAGTGAATCGATTGCGGTCGAGCGAGGCGGAATACGATTGTTTGAGCTCTGTAAACCCCGAGAAGCCAAGCTTGTGGGCAAGCCTGACGATTGTATTGGGAGCGACGAAGAACCGTTCAGCAACGCTCTTAAGCGTGACATCGTCAATATCATCACGCAGCTCGATGATGTAGCGCATGATCTCGCTTTCGAGATCGTTGAGCTTGCTCTCGCCAGCTCGCACATGATCATAAAAAGATTCTTGATCTTTCATAAGATGTTTCAGCCCCTCGCACCTCGTCGTATATATGGTACCGCTTTGTGTTGCCAGGTGAGAAATCGGTAATCGGTCAAGATTGCCTATTGCCCATGAACTGGGCAAACGCGCGTGTCTGCCTACACATATCTGTGTCGTGAGCGAAATCATGTGTCCCCGTTTCGCATTGGCCCACACGGGGACTCTCAAATGACCTTATGTCGCAAAATATCAATCGAAACGAAGCAAGCCGAGGACAACCGCGGAGCCCAAGGTCTTCGAGAACACCGATCAGCCAACCCTGGAGGGACGGAACATGAAGGATAAGCTCAATATTGTGATCGTTGGCGGCGGCTCCACGTGGTGCCCTGGCATTCTTAAAGCCCTGACCAAGCACATGGACATTCTGCCGCTGAACCGCGTGATGCTCTATGACATCGATGCCGAGCGTCAGCGTCCGATCGGCGAGTTTGGCAAGATCCTCTTCGCCGAGGAGGAGCCCGGTGTGGAGTTTGGTTACACCACCGATAAGGACGAGGCTTACACCGACGTCGACTTTGTGCTCTGCCAGATTCGTACCGGCGGCTACGAGATGCGTAGCAAGGACGAGAAGATTCCGCTGCATATGGGAATCATCGGCCAGGAAACGGTGGGCCCTGGCGGCATGGCTTACGGTATGCGCTCCATGCATGACATGGTTGAGATCGTCAACGACGTTCGCGCTCATAGCCCGGAGGCGTGGATTATCAACTACACCAACCCGGCTGCTATTGTGGCATATGGTCTCGAGCGCGTCCTGCCCGATGAGCATCGCGTCCTCAACATCTGCGATCAGCCCGTCAACCTCATGCGCTCTTACGGTCGCCTGCTCGGTCGCGATATGAGCAAGACGGAGCCCGTGTACTTTGGTCTCAATCACTTCGGTTGGTTCAAGCACATCTACGATGAAGAGGGCCATGACCTTGTCCCGCAGATTAAGGAGTACACGGAGAAGAACGGCTTCCTTCCTGCCGATGCCGAGCAGCGTGACCAGTCCTGGCTCGACACCTACGCCATGGTCAAGGACATGCTCGAGGACTTCCCCGACTATCTGCCCAACACTTATCTGCAGTACTATCTGTATCCCGAGTACAAGGTCGCTCACCTCGACCCCGACTACACTCGCTCCGACGAGGTTATCAACGGTCGTGAGAAGCGCGTGTTCGCCGAGTGCGAGCGTGTTGCCAAAGTCGGCACCGCAAAGAACTCCTCGGTTGTGCAGAACGATGCTCATGGCGATATGATCGTGGAAATCACCTCGGCCATTTATCGCAACACCAACAAGACCTTCATTGTCATCGTGCCCAACAACGGCATTATCGAGGGTATGCCCGATGACGCCATGGTCGAGGTCGCGGCAAGCGTGGGCGCCAATGGCCCGCAGCCCTATGCTGTTGGCAAGATCGGCACCTTCTATCGCGGCCTTATGGAGAACCAGTACGCCTATGAGCGCCTGACTGTTGAGGCTTGGATGGAGGGTTCCTACGAGAAGGCCCTGCAGGCACTCACGCTTAATCGTCTGGTCGGTGACGCAAAGAAGGCTCGCAAAGTGCTCGACAAGCTCATCGAGGCCAATAAGGATTACTGGCCGGAGCTTAAGTAGCTAGTTCCATAGCGCTTGATAACTGTTATGGGGCGTGTGGGCTGTAGAGCTGCACGCCCCGTTTCTTTAAGAGGGGTATCCCATGAACAAAGATGAGCTGCTGGCAAAGTTCCAGCGCCTGGGCAAAGTCCTCATGACGCCTGTCTTGATCCTGCCAATCGCCGGCATCCTTCAGGGCTTTGGCAATGCCTTTACCAGCCCCACCCTTACGGCAGCTGTTCCCTGGCTTGCTGCTCCGGGCTTTGCGATTTTCTTTTCGATTCTCAAGGCCGCGGCCGGCATCGTTATGAACAACATCCCGGTTATCTTCTCGATTTGTCTCGCCTATGGCTTCGCCAAGTCCGAGAAGGCTACCGCGGCGCTTTGTGGCTTTTTGGGCTACATGTGCATGAACTCCGTGATGGGCACGTTCCTTACGGCGACTGGCGTTATCGATCCTGCGAATCTTACGACGGGCCAGAGCACGATTCTCGGCATCACCACGCTCGACACTGGCGTTATCGGCGGTCTTCTGGTGGGTGCAATCGTCGCATGGCTGCATAACCGTTACTACAAGATTGAGCTGCCTGCCGTGTTCTCCATCTTCAACGGCACGCGCTTTATCCCGGCGGTGACGCTGCTCTCATGCAGCATCCTCGCATTGGTCATGTCCTTTGTTTTCCCGTTTATTCAGAACGCTCTCGGCGCACTGTCCGAGTTCATCAAGACCACGGGTGCCTTTGGAGCATTTGTCTATGGCGCCGGCGAGCGTATGCTCCTGCCTTTTGGCCTGCATCATTTTGTCTATTTGCCGTTCTTCTTCACGTCGCTCGGTGGCGTCGAGACCATCGACGGCCAGACTGTTCAGGGCGCTATCAATATCTACAACGCGATCCTGGGCTCTTCTAGCACGCCGTTTAACATCGAGGTCAGCCGTTTTGTCATGAACGGCAAGGTTGTCTTCGCCATGTTCGGCCTGCCTGGCGCTGCACTCGCCTTCTACAAGACAGCGCTTCCCAAGAACAAGAAGAAGACCGCAGCGCTCATGATCGCCATCGTGGTGCCTTGCATCCTCTCCGGCATTACCGAGCCGCTCGAGTACTCCTTCCTGTTCATCGCGCCCATCCTCTACGTGTTCCACGCTCTCATGGCTGGTCTTGCCTATGCGCTGACCTATATCCTGCAGTTCAACGTGGCCGGTTCCGCGTCCTTCGGCGGCCCGCTCCTGTCGCTTATCTTTAATGGCATCATGGGCGCCGCAAAGGGTTCCAACTGGCAGGTTATCCTGTTCCTCGGCCCCATCTACTTCGTGGTGTACTACTTCGTCTTCAAGTTCATCATTCTTAAGAAGGGCCTTAAGACCCCCGGCCGCGAGGAAGAGTCCGACGATGAGGCTGAAAAGGCTCCCAAGACCGTGATCAGCGACCTCATTCCCGCCATCGTTGAGGCAGTGGGCGGCGACAACAATATTAAGTCTGTCGAGGCCTGCTTCACCCGTCTGCGCATCCAGCTCAATGACTGTGACAAGGTGGTTGATGACGCCGAGTTTACCGAAAAGCTCGAAGCGCGTGGCATCGTGCATGTTAACGGCGGCGTGCAGATTGTCTACGGCAACATGGCTTCTAACTACGCAACCCAGATGCGCGAGCTGCTGGGCATGGAGTAAACGCCCCACATATCTATAAAATCCGGTAAAAAGGCGGCGGCAGACAATGCGTCTGTCGCCGCCTTTGAGTTGCCCCACACGCATTTCGTGTACTTGAAATACACGAAATCGTAGAAAAGCGTGTATCTGAAGTACACGAAATTGCACTGCTGAAGCTTCCGGGCGGATAAACATACTCATATTGGGCGGTTCACCGGTTGCTCGCCACCCTAGGCTGTGTTCGCCCCTATGCCCGTATTGAGGGCTGTGCTGATTGACGGCGACGCTCCCAGCGAGCCAGCTTAATCGTCACCAGCGCGAGCGCCCAGGCCACAAGCGAGAACGCGGCTCCCACTGCGCCCACGTACGCAATGCCAATGCTGCTTACCACGGCGCCGCCCACTGCGGTGCCAAACGAGATGCCGACGTTAAACGCCATGGGCTCAACCGAACTTGCGAGTACCATCGACTTGGGATGGCGGCTGCGTGCCACGTCCATAAAGTGCGTGATGCACGACACCGAGAACAGGTACATGAGCAGCGCCAAGCTAAAGACAAAGACCAGCGCGAGCGGCATGGTGCCGCCCACAGCAAACAGCCCGAGCAGCGCCGCAGCCTGCAGCACAAACGTCACAAGCAGTGCCTTCATGCCAAAGCGCGCATCGATCCATCCGCCCAGGATGTTCGAGATCAGACAGAACACGCCGTAGGCCATAAGCGTGGTGCTCGCCTGAACGGTGCCCATGCCCAGCACCTGCTCAAGATAAGGCGTCACGTAGCCGTAGAACACGTAGACCGAGCCCACGCCAAACAAAAAGATGAGCATGCCGGTGATGATGCTCGGCTCGCGTAGCAGACCCGCCTGCTCGCGGAAGGTGGCAGGCTCGTCGGTTTGCCCAGCGCGCGGCATAAACGCCACGAGCGCTCCGCAGATCAGAACGGCAAAGGTAAGCGTGCCGTACATGGCCACGTGCCAGTCGAGCGTGTCGGCCACAAACTTGCCGATCGAAGTGACAAAGACCATTGCCACGGAAAACGCACCATATACCACCGAGATGGCAAGCGAAGTTTGCTGCGGGGACAGCAGCTCGGGGATGTACGTCACGCCCACGGCGAGCAGTGCGCCCGAGACGGAGCCCAGGACAATGCGCGAGATAAACAGCACCTGGAAGTTGGGCGCCAACGCCATGACCAGGTTGCCGAGCACAAAGACGATGCTGTAGCACACGAGCAGCTGGTAGCGGCGGAATCGCCCCGTGCTGAGCGCAAGCGCCGGCGTGGCGATAGCGTAGACGAGCGCGAACACGCTGATGAGCTGGCCCGCAGTAGCAAGTGATACGCCGAGTTCCGTTGCCAAGTCGCTCTCGATACCGATGACCACGAACTCGGAGCAGCCGAGAGAGAATCCCAACAGCACGAGCAGCGCCAGGCAGAGCTTGGTGCGCGCGGGGGAGAGCGCGGCGGCGGTTGACTTACTTTTAGGCGTGGTTGCGGCGGTCAAGGTTGTCACTCCAATGTCGCATGAATAAGCGGGATTCAATCCCTGCAACTCTAACAGAATGTGACAAAGGAGCAGTCTCTTTGTCACATGAAGACCTTGCCTGTATAGTCGCAATACAGGCGAAGATGGTCTCAGGTACATCGCGGGCGACAGGAGATCCCATGGGTATGCACACGACAAAGGTTGCAGTGGGCGAGGGCAAGTTTGCGCTCGAGGCCCAGTTGACGGTGACGCCGCGAGGCATGGTGGCGTACGCCTGCTCGCCGGAGTTCGCGCACCTGGGCGCTACAGCGCAGGCCATTCCGCGCCCCGAGCCCGACCGTACGGCGACGGTGAGCATCCTGGCCGTTCCGTGCCATCGAGATGAGATCCCGGCGCACGATATCGCGGCGGCGCTGGCCACGCGCTTTAGTGTGCCGGTAGTTGCAAGCACAGGTTTTCATGTCGAGCAGGCGAGCACGGATGACCTGCAGCGCGTGCTCGATACCACCAAGGAGCTCATCGCCGCGCTCGAGGAAGCTGCCGCCCGCATTCTGCGCGCCGGCTGGGATGAGGGCGGCGCGGGTGCCGAGGTCGTGGCGGTCGATGCCGCGACCGGCGAGGCGCTCGGCCCCGTCGATCGCATCGAGGCCCATGCCGGTGAGGGCATCCTGCATCAGGCATTTCTGACGCTTCTGGTCGAGGGACAGGGCGAAGACGCGCGCCTGCTGCTCTGCCGCCGCAGCCCGCTCAAGCGCCTGTGGGGCGGCGTGCTGGCCGACGGCTGCGCCGGGCATCCGCTCCCTGGGGAAGACGTCGCCGTCGCGACGGCGCGTCGCATCAACGAAGAGCTCGGCATCACGCGCGCATCCGACCAGCTCAAGCACCTCGGTCACGTGACCTACCGCGAGGACCACGGCGACGGTCGCTGCGAGTGCGAATGGTGCGAGGTCTACCTTGTCCATGTTGAGCCGGGCGAGCTGCATATCAACCAAGAGGAGATCTCGGAAGTGCGCCGCGTGGCCCCGTCCGAGCTCAAAGGCTACCTGCAGGGTCACCCTGAGCAGCTGGCCCCCTGGCTCCGCGAGGCTCTGGAGGTCCCCTCCATCCGCGCAGCCCTCGCTATGTGAAAAAAGACAGTTCCTTTGCCATATCCAAACCGTCACAGCATTCGATGAAAATCTCGAAATCGAGGAAAAGCGTCGAATGTTGTGACGGTTTTTGTCCAGGGGATCGCTTCTCATCCAAAAATCCCGCTTGACTGTATTGCCGCAACACAGCGCAACGTAAGGGGTGTCCGATAACGGGCGCCCCTTTTTAAGTGGCAACGCGGCTGCGAATCCGGAGCGCCCCCAACAAGAAAGGTGGGGAGATGGAAGCGGAAAAGAAGGCGTTTAAGATCACCAAGCGCGAAATTGGCTTTGTGCTGGGTATCGTTGTCTTTTTGCTGGTGAAGTTTCTTCCTTTGGCGGAGCTGAGCTCGACGGTCGAGCTCACGGTCGGCGGTCAGACCTGTCTGGCGTTGACGCTCGCCACGGTGGTGTTCTGGGCGTGTGGCGTGGCACAGCCGGGCTTTGTGGGTCTGCTCTACTGCGCGCTGCTCGTTCTGTTTCAGGTGTGCGTGGACGACACGGGCGCCGCGAGTATCTCGGCGACGGTCGCCTCTACGTTTAGCTCGTGGACCAAAGCCACCATGTGGCTCGTCATCGGCGCCTACCTCATCGCCAGCGCGGTCAAGGAGTCGGGCCTGGGCGAGCGTATCGCCTACGCGTTTATGCTCAAGTTCGTGCGCGATGCCAAGTCGCTCATCATCTCGATCTTCGCGCTCACCTTTGTGCTGTCGCTGCTGATCCCGCACCCGTTCCCCCGTGCCTTCCTCATCCTCGCCGTCGTCTCGGTCATCGCCGAGTCCGCCGGCTACGGTGACGATGACCACGGCAAGCTCGGATTCCTCGTGTTTGCCGCTGCCGCCCCGGGTTCCATGTTCTTCCTGACGGGCGACTCCACGCTCAACCCGCTCGTTGCGCAGTACAGCGCCGAGGTCGGCGGCATGAGCCCGTCTTTCGTCGACTGGTTCCTCTACATGAGCGTGCCCATGCTGGTTGCGCTGCTGTGCACCCTGTTCCTGGGTCTCTTCCTCTTTAAGCCCAGCAAGGAGCTCGTCTACGATCGCGAGCAGATCGTGGCCAAGCAGGCCGCGCTCGGCAAGCTCTCCGTCAAGGAGATTCGCACCATCGTGTGGCTTGTCATCGCCATTGCGCTGTGGCTCACCGTCTCGGGCGATTACATCGGCTGGGTCACCCTGGCCATCGGCGTCTCTCTTGCCATGCCCATCATCGGCGAGGTCCTCACCCCCGCCAGCTGGAACGCTGTCGACATCAAGTCCCTCATGTTCCTGACGGCCGCCATGGCCGTGGGTTCCGTGGGCGGTGCCACCGGCATGAACGCCTGGATCGCCGATGTCGTGCTTCCCAGCTCCGTGCCCGAGAACATCTTCCTGTTCGCCCTGCTTGTCGCCGCGCTCTCCATGGTCATCCACATGTTCATGGGCTCGGTCATGGCCGTGCTCGGCGTGTGCGTGCCGGCGTTCATCAGCTTCGCGGCCGGCTCCAGCGTAAGCCCGCTCGCCGTGGCGCTCATCGTCTTCACGTCCATCAACATCCACTACATTCTGCCGTTCCACAACCTGCCGATCCTTATCGGCGAGGGCAAGGACGCCGGCGGCTACACCTCCAAAGAGGCTATGCGCATGGGCATTCCCCTCACTGTGGTCGTCTTTATCGTCGTGCTGGTCGAGGCCGCCTGGTTCCACCTCTTTGGCCTGATGTAAGCGGTCGAGCGCTTGGGCTGTAAGCAGCCGAGTGCTCGAACTGCGAGTGGCCGAGCGTCCCATCTATGAGCGCCGCGGCCCCACTACGTTACCCAGCCCGGCGGCATCCTCGCCGCCGGGCACTCTCCCGAAAGGAGCATGCTATGTCCACTACCGATGCTTCCCAGATCCACGACCTGCGCTCCGCGCTCGACTTTTTGCGCGAGGTGCCGGGCCAGCTGCTCGAGACCGACACCCAGGTCGATCCCGATGCCGAGGTCTCGGGCGTCTATCGCCACGTCGGTGCCGGCGGCACCGTTATGCGCCCGACCAAAGAGGGCCCGGCGATGGTCTTCAACAACGTCAAGGGCTTTGACGATGCCAAGGTCTGCATCGGCATGCTTGCCAGCCGCAAGCGCGTTGCCGCTCTGCTCGACCTGGACGAGGAGCACCTGGGCCTCGAGATCGGCAAGCGCTTCGAGAACCTGATCGCGCCCGAGCAGATCGCCGAGGGTGCGCACGTCGACTGTCAGGAGGTCGTGTACAAGGCGACCGACGAGGGCTTTGACCTGCGCAAGATCGTTCCCGCTCCCACCAACACGCCCGTCGATGGCGGCCCCTACATCACCATGGGCCTCGCCTACGGCACGAGCCCCGACGGCTCCCAGTCCGACGTGACCATCCACCGCTTCTCCTGCGTCGACAAGGATAAGCTTGCCATGTGGATTACCCCCGGCAGCCGTCACCTGGGCGCGTTCTTTGACGAGTACTGCCAGCGCGGCGAGGACATGCCCATCTCCATCTCCATCGGTTTGGACCCCGCCGTGTACATGTGCTGCGGTTTTGAGGCTCCCACCACACCGCTCGGCTTCAACGAGCTGCAAATTGCCGGCGCCCTGCGCGGCCACGCTGTCGAGCTTGCCGACTGCGTCACCGTTCCGCAGAAGTGCATCGCCAATGCCGAGTACGTGCTCGAGGGCTACCTCATGCACGACGAGACCATCAACGAGGACGTCAACGGCCACGGCTACGCCATGCCCGAGTTCCCCGGCTACACCGGCGGCGCCAAGGTCTGCCCGGTGATCAAGATCACCGCCGTCACCACGCGTGTCAACCCCATTATGGAGAGCTGCATCGGCCCTTCGCACGAGCACGTGTCCATGGCCGGTATCCCCACCGAGGCTTCCATCTACAAGATGGTCGAGACCGCTATCCCGGGCCGCCTGCTCAACGTCCACGCTGCTCCCTGCGGCGGCGGCAAGTTCGTTGCCATCATGCAGTTCAAGAAGTCGAGCAAAAATGACGAGGGCCGTCAGCGCAACGCCGCCATGCTCGCCTTCTCGGCATTCTCCGAGCTCAAGCATGTGATTCTGGTTGACGAAGACGTCGACATCTTCGACATGAGCGACGTGATGTGGGCCATGACCACGCGCTTCCAGGCCGACGTGGACCTCATCACCATCCCCGGCTGCCACTGCCACGTGCTCGACCCGTCCAACGATCCCGCGTTCGACCCCACGATCCGCGAGCATGGCATCGCCTGCAAGGCCATCTTCGACTGCACGGTTCCGTTCAACCTCAAGAAGAACTTCATCCGCTCGCAGTTCATGGAGATCGACAAGGACAAGTGGGCCAAGGAGATTGCTTTCTAGTAAGTAGCCCTACCAAGTAGTCAAGGAGTTGTCATGCCTGAGTCTTCTGGCCGTCCCCGTCGCATCGTCGTTGGCGTGTCTGGCGCTAGCGGTGCCGCGCTGGGTCTTGAGTGCCTCAAATGCCTGCGTCAGGCCGGTGCCGAGTCGGCGCTTGTCGTCACACGTGGGGGAGAGATCACCATCGAGCAGGAGCTCGGCATGACGCTCGACGAGTTTGCCGCGCATGCCGATGTGGTCTACGACAACAAGAACATCGGCGCCGCCATCGCAAGCGGCACCTATCCGGTCGACGGCATGATCGTGGCCCCGTGCTCCATGAAGACGCTCGCCGGCATCGCAAGCGGCTACAGCGAAAACCTGCTGCTGCGTGCGGCCGACGTGCAGATGAAAGAGCAGCGCCGCCTGGTGCTCATGGTGCGCGAGACGCCCTTCAGCGCCATTCACATCGACAACATGGCGCGCCTGGCGCGCGTGCCGGGCGTCATGCTCATGCCGCCCATGCTCACGTTTTACAACGGCCCCGCCACGCTCGATGACGCGGTGCATCACATTGCCGCCAAGGCGCTCGAGGCCGTCGGCGTGTCATGTGCAAACTATAAGCGCTGGTCATAGGCGTCTTTAGGGTAGGATACGAGGAGTGTTTGAGCCCGCTGCCCCTGTGGGCGGCGGGCTTTGGTGTGTCGGGAGGATCTATGCAGATGGGCATGTATGCGATTAGCGAGATGGCGAGCTTGTTTAACGTTTCGCGCCAAACGCTCATCTACTACGACAAGATCGGCCTGTTTAAGCCCGCCGTGGTTAACGAAAAAGGCTACCGTTTCTATTCGCCCACGCAGATCCCGCTCATGCGTCTGATCTGCATGCTGCGCGACCTGGGGCTCGAACTCGACGAGATCGACCGTCTGACCTCGACGTTCGACATTGGCGAGATGACCGATCACCTGCGCTCACGGGTGCAGGCGCTCGACGAGCAGATTGCCGGGCTCAAAGCCGAGCGTGCGAGCGTGCAGGAGCGTCTGAGCTTTTACGACGAGGCAGTTTACTGGCGCGAGCGGGAGGGCAAGCCGGAGCTCAAGCAGTTTGAGCGTCGCTACGTGGTCTTTGAGGAGTTTCCGGGCGATATCGAGCGTGGCCGCTCGATGCTGCACCCCACGCTCATGCGGGCGATTCTGCGCATGCGTACGCTGACGGGCACGCGTCCCATGCGCGGCTGGGGCGCCATGCTGCGTCGCGAGGCGCTGCATTCCGACGACCCCATCGCCGGCGCCGGCTCCTTTGCCGTGCTGCCGCGCGGTGCCGAGGAGTTGCTGCCGAGCGACGCTGCCGAGCTGGCAGAGATCGGCATCGAAGTGCTGCCCGAGGGCACATACCTGTGCATGAGCCGCTGGGGCATGCCGTACGAGCCCGAAGGCATCCGCGCCATCGTGGCCTGCATGGACGAGCACGCGCTCCAGCCCGTTGGCAACGCCTTCGACTTTTGCTACCTCGATACCACGAGCTACGACGAGTCCCACCAAGAGGACTTCTGCTGCATCCAAATCCCCGTCGCCCTCCAGATGTGACAAAGGGACAGTCCCTTTGTCACATCCACGCCCATTTCTTAGAAACTTGCAAAAACTGCAAGTTTCTAAGGTAACATCTTATAAACTTGCAAATAATGCAAGTTTATAAGATGTTACGTCTGGCCGGGCGCTAGGGAGACTCTATGAACATCGTTCGCCGAAGCCGCTATCTTGATCGACTCATTGCTTTTCAGGATACCGACCTCATCAAAATCGTGACGGGTATACGCCGTTGCGGCAAATCCACGTTATTGGACATGATGAGGGAGCACCTGGCGCAACAGGGGGTGCCGGCCGAGCGTTTGCTGACCTTTAAGATGGAATCTCTAGAGTATGCGGGGATTACAGATTACCTGACGTTTTATCGCATGGTTCGGGAGCGCGTTGACGGTGTCGATCGTCCCTATCTGTTCTTTGACGAGCTCCAGAATGTCGAGGGCTGGGAAAAGGCGGTTAACTCGCTCCGAATCGATTTGCCGTGCGATATCTATGTCACGGGCTCCAATGCCTTTTTGCTATCGAGCGAGCTTGCAACGCTTATCTCGGGCCGGTATATCGAGGTCAAGATGCAGCCGCTCACGTTTGGCGAGTATCTTGATTTTCGCTCGATTGATGCGGTCGTTGCCGAAGGGCTTGGCGAGAGGGCCGAGCTCGTTTCCAAGACGGGCGATCGCCTTAATTCAAACACCGTGCTCGAGCAGTACATAACCTATGGCGGCATGCCGTTTCTGGCTCATGACGAGCCGAGACGCGAACCGTGCCTCGACTACATCCGCAGCCTCTATCAGACGATTGTCGCGCGCGATATCCTATTGCGCGCGACGCGTAGAGGTCGCGGAGCTATCACCAAGCGCGACGTTCTCGAGCGGCTCTGTGCGTATCTGGCAGACAACATCTCCAATCAAACTTCGGTCAACAAAATCGTAGGGACGCTCAACGAATCATCGGGCGGTAAGACCAACGCATCGACGGTGTCGGCGTATATTGACGCTCTGGAAGAGACGTACCTGTTTACCAAGGTAAAAAGGTATGACGTCAAGGGGCGGGAGCTTCTCAAGACAGGCGGTAAATATTACATAGCCGATACGGGAATCCGCAGCTATCTTGACGGATATAGAGGCAGCGATAGCGGAAGGATGCTCGAGAACGTTATCTACAACCAGCTTGTCTTTGAAGGATACGAAGTGTTTTGCGGCCATCTGCGCGCGGGGGAAATCGACTTTGTCGCAATCGGCGAGGGATCGGACCGTAAATATATCCAGGTTACCGAACGGATCGATGCTGAGGCGACCAGAGAGCGTGAGCTGCGACCGCTCAAACTAAACACGCTGGGAAAAATCCCTGATTCGTACGAGAAGATCCTGATTGTCAGGGATGGTGAGCATCCAACAGACATCGACGGCATCAGAATCGTAGGGGCGGCCGATTTCTTGCTGAGAAACAAGATCGCCCACGGCTAAACGCAAAATGTGACAAAGGGACAGCCCCTTTGTCACATTCCATGCGAGCTCCCGTGTCATCTGGGGGTATAAGGCTAGCAAGTGTTTATTTGCGAGGCCAAGGGGGCGCCCCGTATGGATATCGATAACTATGAGTGGTGGTATAGCGAGGGCGAGGCTCCGGATGAGGGGTGGGACGAGCCCGCGCCGCGTGACGTGTCGAGCGACAAGGCTGAGACCGGCAATGATGCTGCCGCCGACTCGGATGCCGCCCTCGACCCCGTCGAGCCCCTGACCTTTGAACAAGCCTGGGCCCAGGCCGAGGCAGACGAGGCCAAGGCCGACGCTACGGCCACGCTCGGCGAGCCGGCCGACATGTCAATCTCGCCGGCAAAGACCCCGCAGCCGCGTCACACTATCGACCCCGACAGCACGGCATCCTTCAGCATTCTCGACGTGCCCTCGCAGGGCGCTCAGGCGCCCGCACCCACACGTCGCCCCAATCTGTCTCGCGAGGAAGATGCAGGACGTCGCTCGCCGCTCGGCCCCATCCTTATCGCCTTCATGGCCGGCGTTATCGCATGCTCGGTAATTGGAAACGTCTGGAGCCATGTTGAACAACAGCGAAAAGACGCCGCCAAGGTCGAGATGTCCGTCGAGCAATCGCTCAGCCGCACGCGCTCGGTGCATGTGTCGGTCGAGGTTAAGGATGGCGCGGCGTGGGATACCACGCGCGGCGACAGCCAAATGCTCGTCCATATCGTGGGCCGCACACTCAAGGGACAAGCAATCGACGAGTATCAATACGTCAATTCCGAAGGTGACGGCATCGAGCTCAAACCCGGCGACTACGAGCTCACGGTCGATGAGCCGCCCGTCGCCACCGACGGCACGCGTTACCGCGCCTCAAAGCGCATGGTTCCGGTGAGTTTTAATTCACAGGCTCCCGACACGGTCGATAGCACGCCGCAGGGCGGGTTTGACCTTTACGCTATTGCTCAATAACTGCGCCTGCCGATCAACCCCGCCGCCAAGAGTGGGACAATAGCCCTTGGCACCGTTGTTTACCATTGGAGGAAGTAGCATGTCCACCGTCACTACCATCAAGCGCGGCGGCCTCACCGCGGCCATCGATTCCATGGGCGCCCAGCTCACGAGCCTTGCCCTTAACGGCAACGAGTATCTGTGGCAGGGCGACCCGGCCTTTTGGGGCAAGCACGCGCCCATCCTGTTCCCCATCGTGGGATCGCTGCGCAACAACACGGCGACGTCTGCGGCCGGCACCTGCGAGATGGCTCGCCACGGCATCGCGCGTATCGTGGAGCACAAGATCGTCGAGGTGTCGGAGGACGGCTCCTCGGTAACGTACGAGATCACCGACACGCCCGAGTCGCTCAAGGCGTTCCCGTTCCACTTTAAGCTCAACATGACCTATGCCCTGACTGGTGACGCCACGCTTACCCAGACCTTTGCCGTCACCAATACCGGCGACGTGGACCTGCCGTTCTCGGTGGGCGGCCACCCCGCATTTAACGTGCCCGCCCCCGGTGCCGAGGACGAGGCGTTCGAGGATTACGAGCTGGCGTTTACCGAGGCTTGGACCAACGAGGCCCCCATCATCACGCCCGATGGCCTTATGACGTTCGAGGGTAGCTACAAGGCTCCCGATAACTCGGACGTGCTGCCCATCACGCACCGCAGCTTCGATAACGACGCCATCATGTTCACCGATACCCCGGGCTCCACGCTCACGCTGCGCGGTCGCAAGTCGGGCCACGGCGTCAAGATCGACTTTGAGGGCTTTAAGTACATCGGCGTGTGGTCTGCCGCCAACGACGCCCCGTTTGTGGCGCTCGAGCCCTGGACTGGTCACACCACCATGGACACCGAGGACGACGTCTTTGAGCACAAGGTCAACACCATTACGCTGGCGCCGGGCGCTACCGACACCCGTTCCTTTAGCGTCACCCTGCTCTAGAGGTTCCACCGTTCTGACGAACGGCGGGCCGGTCGACGCTGCGCCCTTAGGTTCCGCCGTTCTGACGAACGGCGGGCCGGTCGACGCTGCGCGCCACCCAGAGCGACAATTTGTCATTCAAAAGGCACGGCATGACCAGAAGGTCTATGCCGTGCCTTTTTCATGCCAACTTGTTCGCTCTGGGCGGCGCTCGCTGGCATTGCCAAAACATCGACGTTCCCAATGACTACCGCGTGTCTATTAATTTTTCGAGCTTGTGCTGCGCTACTGGTCGCTGGCGTATATCCTGTTAAGTCGTCAGCATACAATTCAACAGGGAAGGCAGATTATGCATTCTCCCCATCAACGCGACGCGCATCCACAGCTGGTGTGCAGCCGTCGCATCTTCTTGGGTAGCGCTCTCGCTGCGAGCGCTACCGTTGTCGCCGGCGCACTTTCCGGTTGCCAGCGCCCCTCCACGCTGGAAGTAGTTCAGCCCACGACGGGCGGCGGTCGCGACGACCTGTCCGATTCTGTGATCGGCAAGGATAAGATCCGCATTGGCATGGAGGCGGCCTACGCCCCGTACAACTGGCAGGTTTCCGAGGCCAGCGAGTTCACGATCCCCATCGACAACGTGCAGGGCGCCTATGCCGATGGCTACGACGTGCAGATCGCCAAGATCGTCTGCAAGGCTCTCGGCGGCGAGCCCGTTGCCGTCAAGCAGAGCTTCTCGGGCCTTATCGACTCGCTCAACAACGGCCAGATTGACCTCATCATCGCCGGCATGAGCGCCACGCCCGAGCGCGAGGAGTCCGTCGGCTTTTCCGACCCGTACTTCATTGGCTACTTTGGCCTGTTCGTAAAAGAGGGCTCGCCCTACCAAAACGCCACCAAGCTCAGCGACTTCAGCGGTGCCACGGTGCTCGGCCAAAAGGACACCATGCTCGATACCGTCATCGACGAGATTCCGGGCGTTGTGCACAAGAACCCGGTCGATTCGGTCCCCACGGTGTTCTCGAATCTGCTGCAGGGCACGTGCGACGCCGTGACCTACAACACGGAGAACGAAAAGGGCTATATGGCCCAAAATCCCGGTATCGTCCCCATCCACTTTGCCGAGGGCGAGGGCTTTAAGCAGGAGGTCACGGCAAATGTCGGTTGCCGCAAGGGCTCGGACAAACTGCTTAAGCTCATCGACAAGACACTCAAGGGCATTAGCCAAGAGGAGCGCGACCAAATGTGGGACGCGTGCCTCGACCGTCAGCCGGCATAGGGAGGCAGCATGAAAGGCATCAATCGTCTGGCCTCCTTTATCAAGGCCGACCACCGTTATGTGTACCTGGGCACGAGCGTTATCGCGGCGCTCGGCTTGGCATTTAGCCAGCGCAACCCCACGCCGCTGAGCTTTTTGGCGCCCACCGGCATCTTCCAAGATTGCCTTTGGGCGATTCTTTGGGCCTGGATCGTCGTGTCGGCGGCAGCGCTCGTCACCAAGGTTATGCACTGGAGCGACTATCGCGAAACGTCGCCGTTTGCATCCGAGCGTTTCCGTCGCGGCGCGCGCCTGGGCAGCTATGTCGTGGTCGTCATCGCGGCGATCTTCTTTGTCGACCGCTGCGTCATGTCGTTTATCGACCTGGTGCAGGTGAGTATTGTCTCGGACTCCAACCCCAGCGACTTTTTGTCGAGCCTGGTCTACATGACCTACAAGAGCGGGGACTTCTTTATCCGCGGCATCGAGATCACCATCGCGCTTGCCACCTTCGGCACGGTCATCGCCTTCTTCTTGGCGCTGCTCTTTGTGTTCTTGCGCACCCAGACCTTCGATCGCGTCGACAACGACCTGGTGCGCTTCTTTAAGAGTGTCGGCCGCGGCTTTGCGACCATCTACTCCACCATCGTGCGTGGCACGCCCATGATGGTCCAGGGCCTACTCATCTATTACGCGGGCTTCACCGTTTTGCGCGGCATGGGCTTCGAGACCGCCCAGGCCAACCAGATCTGGAGTACCTTCACTGCCGGCCTCGTCACCATCTCGCTCAACTCCACCGCCTACATGATGGAGGTCCTGCGCGGCGGCATCGAGTCCATCGACCCCGGTCAGGCCGAGGCGGCGCGCTCGCTGGGTCTGTCGCAGTGGCAGGCTATGCGCAAGGTCGTGTTCCCCCAGGGTATTAAAAACGCGATCCCCGCGCTCACCAACGAGCTCATCATCAACATCAAGGACTCGTCGGTGCTTTCGGTTATCGGCGTGTTCGACCTTATGTACGCTACTACCACGGTCGCCGGCGTGTACTACCGCCAGATGGAGGTCTACTGCGTGGCGCTCGTGGTCTACCTGATCCTGACGCTCGTGGCGAGCCGCCTGCTCGAGGCCTTTGGCAAAAAGCTCGGCGCCGAGGCTCCTGCCACGCTGCCCAGCTCTAACTAGGCTTAAGACGAGGAGAATCATCATGGCAGATACCGCCATTACCGGCGTTGCGGCCGCCGCACAGACCAATGAGCCGCTCATCCGCGTCGAGGGCCTGCGCAAGAGCTTTGGTTCGCTCGAGGTGCTCAAGGGCATCGACCTGTCCGTCAATCCCGGTGAGGTTGTCACCATCATCGGCGCCTCGGGCTCGGGCAAATCGACCTTCCTGCGCTGCCTCAACCTGCTCGAGACCCCGGACGCGGGCCACATCTGGTTCCACGGCCAGGACCTCACGGCCGAGCGCTGCAACATCAACAAATTGCGCGAGGACATCGGCATGGTGTTCCAGGGCTTTAACCTGTTCAACAACATGGATGTGCTCGACAACTGCACGCTCGCGCCCGTCACGCTTAAAAAGATGAGCAAGGCCGAGGCCGAGAAGGTCGCGATGGAGCATCTGACGAGCGTGGGACTCGAAAAGTTCGCGCACGCCGCCGTTGGTCGCCTGTCCGGTGGTCAAAAACAGCGCGTGGCCATCGCTCGTGCCCTATGTATGAATCCGCAGATCATGCTGTTCGACGAGCCGACCTCAGCGCTCGACCCCGAGATCGTGGGCGAGGTGCTCGAGGTCATGCGCAAGCTCGCCGCCGACGGCATGACCATGGTCGTCGTCACGCATGAGATGGCCTTTGCCCGAACCGTGTCCGACCGCGTGGTCTTTATGGACAAGGGCGTGGTGCTCGAGGATGCCGCGCCGGCCGAGCTCTTCGGCAACCCCAAACACCAGCGCACTCGTGAGTTCCTCTCTCGCTATCTCGAGGACAAATAACCGACCGCAAACGCTTACGTTGCAGGGCCGCTCCCGTGGGGCGGCCTTTGTCGTCACAATCGAAAGGATGTCATGGCCGAGGTTTGGCGCTTCTTTGCGCATGAGGACGATTTTGCCGATATAGACGAGGTCGGCGCGTGCGAGCGCTTGGGCCGCGTGCTGTCGTTTCCGACCATTTCGAGCATGGATGCCGAGGCGGTGGACTGGCAGCCCTTCGACGACCTGCGCGCGTATATGCAGCAGGCCTGGCCGCACGTATTTGCGGCGGGCGAGGTCGAGCTTGTCGGCCATTCGCTGTTGGTGACGCTTGGCGGTTCCGACTCCGCCCTCAAACCCGTCATGCTCATGGGCCACATGGACGTGGTCCCCGTGGTGCCGGGTACCGAGGCCGACTGGACGCACGCCCCCTTTAGCGGACAGGTGGACGACACCTACATTTGGGGTCGCGGCGCTATCGACATGAAGGATCAGGTCGCAGGCATTCTCGAGGCGGTTGAGTATGCGTTGGCGCACGGTTGGGAGCACAAGCGTTCGCTGTTGCTCGCCTTTGGCCAGGACGAGGAAACCACGCAGTACGGCGCTGGAGCTATCGGCCGCGTGCTCGAGGAGCGCGGTGTTGAGCTCGAGTTCCTGATCGACGAGGGTGACTACCGTATCGTTTCGGCTGCCGAGTACGGCGTGGGCGAGGGCTGGCTTATGCATGCCGACCTGGCCGAAAAGGGCTATGCCGATATCGTGCTCAAGACGAAGAGCGCGGGCGGGCATTCGTCTAACCCCTACGGCGGCACGTCGCTCGAGGTGCTCAGCCGTGCCATCGCCGCAATCTGCGATATCGAGTGGCCGACGCGCGTGACCGATCTGCTTGCCGCGCAGCTTGTCGAGCTGGGGCTCTACACGGCGGATGAGATTGCCGCCAACGGGGATGCCATCGTGCGCGAGTGCCTCGCCAGCAAAAAGCTCTATCCGCTGGTGACGACCACCTGCGCGCCCACGCAGATCGAGGGAGGCAGCGCCGGCGCCAACGTAATGCCGCAGGATATGTGGGCCAACATTAACTTCCGCATGCTCGAGGGCACGAGCGTGGCCGACGTTGTGGCGCGCTGCCGTGAGGCGGTTGCCGGGGCGGACCTTGCCGGTCGTGTCGAAGTGGAGCTGGGCCCCGGCAGCTCCGAGCCCTCGCCGTCCCCGCGCATCGGTGGTCCCGGCCTCGAGGCGGTTCGCTCCATCGCCGCCCGCTATTTCCGCGATCCAAAGGGGACGGAGGAAAACGGATCATCCGAGCCGTTGGCGATTGTCCCCTCGACCGTGATCGGCGCGACCGACGCTGCCAACTACCAGCACATTTGCTCCGAATGCATTCGTTTTTCGGCGTTTGTGGTCGACGATGACGAGTGCGACCGCGGCGTCCACGGCACCAACGAGCGCATCACCCGCCGCGCCTACCTCCAGGGTGTCCGCTTCCTCATCGCCCTGCTCCATACGCTCTAGAATCCGACAAAGGGACTCTCCCTTTGTCGGATTCCGTGCGGGTTATATGCAGGTTTGCCTGCGCACGCTATCATGTATGGGTTAGACCGCAACTATGTACCCCGTACGCGAAGGGATGCGCATGTATCTGAAGATCGACATGCTCTAGCTGGACTTACCCCCGCAATGGCGCCGTGCGCCCCATCAATTCTGCCGATTTTCACCTTCACGCATATAAAGGAGTCCCGTCATGCGCGACAAGCTCGAAAAGATCATCAAGGCCTACGAGGAGCTCGAGAAAAAGCTTTCCGACCCGGCCGTCGCCTCCGATATCAAGGAGTTCACGCGTCTCAACAAGGAGTACGCGCACCAGTCCGACCTCATCGCTGCCTCGCGCGAGTACATCGGCGCGCTCGATGACATCGAGGCCGCCAAGGAAATGCTCCACGATACTACCGATGCCGATGAGAAGGAGATGCTCCAGATGGACATCTCCGAAAACGAGGCCAAGCTTCCCCAGCTCGAGGAAGACATTAAGTACATGCTCATCCCGAGCGACCCCAACGACGACAAGAACACCATCGTCGAGATTCGCTCCGCCGCTGGTGGCGACGAGGCGGCCATCTTTGCCGGCGATCTGTACAAGATGTATCAGCGCTTCTGCGAGTCGCGCGGCTGGAAGACCACCGTGCTCGACTCCAGCCCCAGCGAGGCCGGCGGCTTTAAGTCCATCGAGTTCAAGGTCGAGGGCGACCGCGTCTACTCCGTCATGAAGTTCGAGTCCGGCGTGCACCGCGTCCAGCGCGTTCCCAAGACCGAGTCCCAGGGCCGTATCCAGACCTCCACGGCGACCGTCGCCGTACTTCCCGAGGCCGAGGAGATCGACGTCCAGATCAACCAGTCCGACCTGCGTATCGACACCTACTGCGCCTCCGGTCCTGGCGGTCAGTGCGTTAACACCACTTATTCCGCCGTGCGCATCACCCACCTGCCCACCAACACCGTGGTGCAGTCGCAGGAACAGCGCTCCCAGATCCAGAACCGCGAAGTCTGCATGCAGATGCTGCGCGCCCGTCTGTACGAGATGGAGCTCGAGAAGCAGCAGGCAGAGCTCGGTGCCGAGCGCCAGAGCCAGATCGGCCACGGTAACCGTTCCGAGAAGATCCGTACCTACAACCAGCCCCAGGACCGCGTGACCGATCACCGCATCGGCTTCAACTCCACCTACAACGGCGTCCTTCTGGGCGACCAGCTCGGCACCGTCATCGAGGCACTCGCCGCCGCCGAGCGAGCCGAGAAGCTGGCACAGGCAGTCTAAGTTCCGCCGTTCTACCGAACGGCGGACCAGCCGACGCTGCGCGCCGTCCAGAGCGACAATTTGTCATTCAAAAGGCAAGGCATGACCAGAAGGTCTATGCCTTGCCTTTTTCATGCCAACTTGTTCGCTCTGGACGTCGCTCGCTGACATTGCCAAATCATTGGCGTTTCCTTGGTTGTCAAATGATCCGTAGGGAGTCATTGGTGACATTGCCTTGATATTTTATTCAGTCGGCTGTGATGTCATTTGAGCTGCTTACCTGCTTAAGGTAATTGACGGCATAAGTCCGCTATCGAAAATATTGCTCAAAATATCGTTCAAGAAGTCGCGGAGCGATTTTTGATGGGTCGTGCGTCAAGCGATGTGGCAAGTTCTTGGTTAGATATTGGTCAGTTTTGGGGCAACCTTGCCAAAAGCTTGACGGATGCAGATTTAGACGTCGACGAATGAACACTCTAGGCAGGCTCCAAGCAAAATTCTGGGCTGATTCTCGATAATCGCCTTTAATCGCCCCTTGCCAAGCGCTGGCCTCGCTTACAATCTGCTCCGACATTCGCGCGCCGTCCGGCGCTTAAGAGGGGAGGGCCCCATGGCAAACGAGATTTGGACCATCAAGCGTTGTCTCGAGTGGACCAAGGAGTACCTGGCCGAGCGCGGCGAGGAGCATCCCCGTCTTTCTGCCGAGTGGCTGCTGTGCGCGGCCACGGGCCTGGCGCGTATCGACTTGTATATGCGCATGGACGAGACGCTTAACGCAGCCCAGCTCGAGACCATGCACGCGGCCGTCGTTCGTCGCGCCAAAGGCGAGCCGCTGCAGTACATCACGGGCAGCACGCAGTTTCGCATGATCGACGTCGCGTGCGCCCCCGGCGTGCTCATCCCGCGCCCCGAGACCGAGATGCTCGTCGAAGAAGTCCTGAACTATCTGGATACCGAGGTGCTGAGCCCCGAGGCCGCTGCCCGTCAGCGTGTTGAGCTGCCTTGGAACGATGAGGTCGAGCAGGCCCGCAAAGCTGAGGCGGCGCTGGCCGACGAACGCGCGACCGCCGAGCGCCGTGCTGCCAACCTGACGGCCGCCGATGAGGCTGCGCTGGGTAGCGACGTGCTCGGTAGCCGCGCCTATGCCGAGGAGCTTGCCGATCGCGAGGCCGAGGAAGCCGCCGCGCAAGCAGCAGAAGCCGAAGCCGCAAAAGCCGCCGAGCCCGAGCTCGACGAATACGACATCGCCATCGAGGGCGCCGACCAGGAGACGGTTTCAGCTCAGGATGCCGCTGCGCCTGCCCCAGCCGAGCCCCGCACTGCCCGCGTTCTCGAGGTCGGCTGCGGCACGGGCTGTATCTCGCTCTCGATCGCCTGGGAGCGTCGCGGCCACGTCACCTGCACTGCTACCGATATCGAGCCGCGCGCCATCGACCTTGCTACCAAAAACCGCGATGCGCTTGGCCTCACGTCCGACGAGGTCGCCTTCAGCCTCACGAACCTGGTGAGCTCCATTCCCCGTGAAGAGTGGGGCACCTTTGACGTACTCGTCTCCAACCCGCCCTACATCCCCACCGATGTCATGCGCTCGCTGCCGCACGAGGTCAAGGACTTTGAGCCCGACCTGGCGCTCGAGGGCGGTGCCGACGGCCTGGACATCTTCCGCCGCCTGCTCAATGCGGCACCCTATATGCTGCGTGCCGGCGGCCTGTTTGCCTGCGAGCTCTACGAGGGCGCGCTCGACGCCGCGGCCGAGCTCTGTCGTCAAGCGGGTCTGTCGGACGTGCGCATCGTCCACGACCTCACCGATCGCCCCCGCATCGTCCGAGCCATCGTCACCGAGCCCAAGCAACGCCAGTAATATTTATTAACTGGTTAGCAAAAATTATAAAGTAGTTTATAATTAGGACGGCTGAAAGAGGTCGGCCCATGCAACCTCCTACCTTTCGGGAAATCATTGCCCTACTCAAGCACGATGGATTCGTGAAGGTCGCGCAAGTCGGTAGTCATGCTAAGTATGTTTCTGGTGACCGCGTTGTCACCGTGAACGGCTCTGGTGGTGATCGACCAAAGAAGGGCACGTGGGCAAGTATTCGTCGCCAAGCTGGATGGTAGTTGGAGGCAAAATGAGGCAGCGATTTACCTATGACTGCGTTCTCATAAAAGAAGACGACGGTTACTGCGCTAGCTTCCCGCAGATTCCCGGCGCCTTTGCCGATGGCGATACGCGCGAAGAAGCGATTGCCCATGCCACCGAGGCACTGATGGCGTTTTTGGCCGACGACCTCAACAACGGTTTGACTCCGGCAGGGTACGAACGCTCGGCCGAGGTCGTGGCCCTTTCAGTCGAAATCGACCACGAGGACGCTCGGGAAGCGGCGTGCCGAACATTTAAAGACGCAGCGCTGGACCTCAAAGTCTCCGCTCCGCGGATTACCGCGCTGGTCAAAGCCGGAAAGCTCGATGTTGAACTCGTCGACGGCCGTCGGATGATAACGATAGACAGCATCGAGCGCTACGCCGCCCAAGAACGCCACGCCGGCAGGCCAAAGAAGTTCGTCGCAGTCCAATAACCCCCTCACTTTCACCGACTACTAGAGCCGCTCACCAAACCAACATGCGCTCTGGGCAAATAGGTTGAACGTTTCGTGCGAGAATGCCCCACAGTAAACAAACTTGCACCAGAGCGTAAGGGGCTGGCATACACATGCAGACGGTCTATCGGGTATACGAGGGAACGCGCGAGCCGCATCGGCTTGCCGTCGAGCGCACGGCCGAGGTGCTCGGCCGCGGCGGCCTGGCTTTGATCCCGACCGAGACCGTCTACGGTGTCGCCGTGGCAGTCAACGCCTTCTCGGACGCCGTGCCCCAAGATACAAGCGAATTCCCATCGTGGCCGCGCGATCCGCAGGCTGCCGTCAATGGCGCCGCAGTTCCTGCGCTCGGCACCGGCTATCGCCGTATCTTCACTCTCAAGCAACGTGAACTCACGCAAACCGTCGCTTGGCTGGTCGATGGCGTCGAAGCACTCGACCGCTATGGCGTGGATATCCCGGAAGATGCCCGCATACTCGCGCGACGATGCTGGCCGGGAGCCCTGACTATCGTGGTCAAGGCAGCCCCCTGCGTGCCGACCTTTATGCGCGCTGCCGACGACACGGTGGCACTTCGCGCTTCGGCCTCGCCCGTGGTGCAGGCGCTCATTCGCGCCTGTGGCAGCCCCCTTGCCTGCACCAGCGCCAACACGCATGGCGCGCCCGCGCCGGCAAGTTTTATCACGGTGGAGGGTCGCATCCTGGAGGGGGTCGATGTTGCCGTCGACGCCGGTGAGACCCCGTGTCGCGACGCCTCGACCATCGTGTCGTTTCAGCACGGCGAGCTCCAGATCCTGCGCCAAGGCGCACTTCCCGCATCAGAGATCGAACGGGTCCTGTCCGACCCGATGCAATAGAAAGGTTTAAGCGATGTCGTTGAATCTGGGCAGCCTGGGCATGGAAGATGCCTCGTTTGACTTTGGCGGTTCCTACATCATGGCGCTCGACTGCGGCACCACCTCGGTACTTGCGACCATCGTCGACGAGTACGGATGCATCGTCGCGCAGGCACGTCGCAGCGTCAAAACCAGCTTCCCGCGTCCCGGCTGGGTGGAGCAAGACCCCATGGCGGTCCTTGCTAGCCAGATCGCCGTCATGATGGAAGTCCAGTTTAAGAGCGGTATCCACTCCGACCGCATTGCCGCCATCGGCATCTCCAACCAGCGCGAGACCACGGTGGTCTGGGACCGCGTGAGCGGTCAGCCGATCTATAACGCCATCGTATGGCAGTGCCGCCGTACCGCGCCGGCAATCGACGCGTTGGTTGAACAGGGTTGCGAGGAGCTGGTGCGCTCCCGCACGGGACTCACGCTCGACCCGTATTTCTCGGCCTCCAAGGTGCAGTGGATTCTCGACAACGTCGACGGCGCACGCGAGAGCGCGGCGGCGGGCGACCTCATGTTTGGCACCATCGACACCTGGCTCATCTACAACCTCACCGGCGGCCAGGTCTTTGCCACCGACTACACCAATGCCAGCCGCACGGCACTCTTTAATATCCATACGCTCGATTGGGACGACGACCTGCTGGCACTCTTTGACGTTCCACGTTCCATGATGCCCGAGGTTCGCTGGAGCTCGGGCGACTACGGCCGCGTCGCGAGCGACATCATGACCAACATGCCGCCCATCATGGGCGTGGCGGGTGACCAACAGGCGTCGCTGTTCGGCCACTGCTGTTTCCGTCCCGGCCAGACCAAAAACACCTATGGCACGGGTTGCTTTATGCTCATGAACACCGGCGACGAGATCGTCGAATCCAAGAACGGTCTGGTCTCCACCATCGGTATCGCTGCGAACGGGAAGATCGGCTATGCACTCGAGGGTTCCATCTTTGCTGCCGGTTCCACCATGAACTGGCTTCGCAACAACATGGGCATCATCTCGAGCGTGAGCGAGTCGGCACAACTCGCCGCTTCGATTAGCGACAACGAGGGCTGCTACTTCGTTCCCGCCTTTGCGGGTCTGGGCGCTCCCTGGTGGGACCCGCATGCCCGCGGTATCGTGTGCGGTCTGACCGGCGCCTCGAGCCGTGCGACCATCGTACGTGCTGCCTGCGAATCCATGGCATATCAGAGCTACGACGTGCTGCGCGCCATGGAGCAGGACGTGGGGCTTTCGATCGAGCGCCTGTCTGTCGATGGCGGTGCCTCGCGCAACGAGTTCATCATGCAATTCCAGGCCGACCTGCTGGATATCCCCGTGCTGCAATGCGAGACGGTGGAGACCACGGCAATCGGTGCCGCGTACTTGGCGGGTCTTGCCGTCGGCTATTGGGAAGACCTGGAAGAGCTGGAGCAAAATGCCCAGATCGTTAGGACCTTCCTTCCCCACATGTCCGCCGAGCGCCGCGAACAAAACCTTGCGGGCTGGTGTGATGCAGTCAGGCGCTCGCTCAGTACCGCACAGTAGGGCTGCGATGGGCTGCTCGATACAACAAACCGCTAAACTAATGCATGGCGTGCGGCGGCAACATTGCTGCGCGCCTTGTCAGCAAGGCCGTTTTGCGGCCGCAACGAAAGGGGCAATCAACCCATGACCGTCACCTACGATGCGTCCCGCGTGACGCTTGTCGATCACCCGCTCGTCCAGCACAAGCTGTCGATCCTGCGCGACAAAAACACCGGCACCAACCAGTTCCGCCAGCTCGTGCGCGAGCTCGCGCTTTTTGACGGCTACGAGGCCATGCGCGACCTGCCTATGGAAGACGTCGAGGTCGAGACCCCCATCACTACCGCCACGTTCAAACGGCTCGCCGGCAAGAAACTCGCCATCGTGCCCATCCTGCGTGCGGGCCTTGGAATGGTCGACGGCATTCTCGACTTGGTGCCCTCCGCTCGCGTGGGCCACATCGGCATGGAGCGCGACGAGGTCACCCACGAGCCGCACGAGTATTACTGCAAGATGCCCAAGGATATCGACCAGCGCATCTGCCTGGTCGTCGACCCCATGCTCGCCACGGGCGGTTCGGCCGAGATGGCCATCAGCTACCTGCGCGAGCGCGGTGTCAAGGACATCCGCATGCTGTGCATCGTCGCCGCGCCCGAGGGCCTCAAGTCGCTGACCGAGAAGGATCCTGACGTACATATTTATACGTGTGCTATCGACGACCATCTCAACGAGGCTGCCTACATCGTTCCCGGCCTCGGCGACGCCGGCGACCGCATCTACGGCACGCTCTAGTCGCTGGGCTAAGACGGCCGCGGCTGCAAATACGAAGAAACGGTGCGCGCGGTCGAACAAAAGGCGACCGCGCGCACTCCTGTTAACGGACGTTTTGCCCTGCAGGGTTCGAGAAAAACGTATTACCGTACCTGCGGCATAAAGAAGGTCTTAAGAAAACGAACAGGTGCGTATTAACCGATGCTTTTTCGGTTGTACTTTAACGATTGGCTCGTACAATAGTCACCAATGTTTGGCGGGAACTGTTCTGTGAGGCGTTAAAAAGGAAAGTGAGGACGCCAGTGTTTCAGATAGCCGATCTGCTCGCTATCGTTGCAGGCGCCATCGCGGGCGCAATTGCCTTCCTTCCCTTTGTCTTTACGCTCAAGCCGGTTCTTGACGATAAGCAGAATGCGGACATGCTCAAGGGTATGGTGAGTCTGGCGGTCTCGGCAATCGCCCTGCTCGTCTTTACCTTGGTTGTGTTTGTGTTGTTCGGAGAGGCATTTCGCATGTTCCTCCTGGGCGAGGCGATCGGCTTCGTGGCCTTTATGGCCGCCTGCGCGGTTCGCGTCGCCAAGGCGCTGCGAGATCCTCATGAGGTCGAAAGGTAAGTCGTGGAAATTTTTGAAAAGCTGCCTGATGAGATTAATCATCTGGTCAGCGAGTTCAGCTCCACCCCTGTCGTGGGCGATCTGAGCTGCGGCATCACGCAGTACTCGTTTTGGCTGATCGTCTCCACGATCGTGCTCCTGATCGTCCTGGCCGTGTTCAAGAAGAAGCAGACCCTGGTTCCCAAGGGCTTCTTCGTCAACGGTTTCGAGTACATCATCGAGTACGTCGAGAACGATATCGGCAAGGGTGTCGTGGGTGAGAACTGGAAGAAGCACTTCCCGTTCCTGTGCTCGCTTTTCCTGTTCATCCTGATCAATAACATGATCGGCCTGATCCCGGGAATGAAGCCCGGCACCGGCGCAATCGGCTCCACCGCCGCACTCGCCATTTTCGCCTTCGTGTACTTCATCTACTACGGATGCAAGGCTCACGGCGTGATCGGCTACATCAAGAGCCTCGCCCCGCAGGGCGTGAGCTTCCCGATGAACGTGCTCGTGTGGGTCGTCGAGCTTTTCTCGACCTTCCTGCGCCTCATCACGCTCGCCGTCCGTCTGTTCTGCAACATGTTCGCAGGACACGTGGTCATGGGCTCGTTCGCCATCATGGCGAGCATGTTCATGCAGCCGCTGCTTCAGCAGGTTTCCGCGGCGCACGCCGTCGGCGCCCTGCCTTCGCTGGCCTGGCTTGCCATCCTCATCCTGATCTATGCGATCGAGCTTGTGGTCGGCGCTATCCAGGCTTACGTCTTCACGGTCCTTACCGCCGTGTATGTCTCCGAGGCAGAGGAGGTCGCAGAGGAGGAGTAGTCTTCCGTTCGCGCCTTAAAGGTAAGCAATTCGTTAAACCGCCGGTGCCCGTACCCATGGAGCCCGGCAGTTATAAAAAGGTTATCCTGCGTGAAATAAGACACGCACGACAAAGGAGGAATCGTGGGAGTTATCGGTTACGGTCTCGGTGTTATCGGCGCTGGTCTTGCTATCGGCCTGTCTGCTCTGGGTGCTACGGGTGCTATGGCCCGTCAGCCTGAGGTCCAGGGCCGCGTGTTCACCGTCTTCATCATGGGCTCCGCCTTCGGCGAGGCTCTGGCTCTGATCGGCTTCGTTGTCGCGCTGATCGTTAAATAGCACGGAGCGTCAAGTATGAATCTTTCATCCCAGAAGAGCGCGATCGCACTCTCCGCGTCCGCGGCCGCGCTGCTCATGCCGGTTTCCGCGTTCGCCGAGGACGGCGCCGCCGGTGCGGACATCCTCATCCCTAAGATGGCGGAGTTCATCCCGGCGCTTATCGCCTTCCTGATCATCTGGATCGTGCTGGCCAAGGTCGCCCTGCCGGGCATCATGAAAACCATGGAGGAGCGCGGCAAGAAGATCGAGGAGAGCCTCGACGAGGCCGAGAAGACCAAGCAGGAGGCTATCGCCAAGCGCGCTGAGTCCGACTCGATCGTCACCGACGCCCGCCGTCAGGCTGCCGACATCGTCCTCGAGGCCCGTAAGGACGCCGAGTCCGAGCGCGCCCGTATCATCGAGGCTGCTCACAAGGAGGCCGAGGAGATCATCGCCAAGGCCCATACGACCGTCGAGGACGAGCGCAAGTCCATTTACGCCGGTGCCGCGAGCTCCATCGCCGACCTGTCCGTTGCCGTCGCCACCAAGATCGTGGGCGAGGCACTCGAGGACGATGCCGAGCAGAAGAAGCTCATCGAGCGCTACATCCAGGAAGCAGGTAGCCTGAATGCCGACTAGCCGCTATCAGGACAAGGTGCTCGAGACCTACGCGCGCTCCCTTCTGGAAGCCGCTAAGGCCGAGAACCATGTGTTCGAGGACCTCGAGATGATCGAGCGCTTGGCTTCTGCCAGCCCCGAGATCATCGCCGTGCTCGACACCATGTCCAAGCGCGACCAGCTCGACCTTCTTCCCAAGGTGGCAGCTGCCTTTAAGTATGTTGCCGAGGAAGACGAGGATGTAGTGGGCGTGACCGTCACCACGGCGATCCCGCTCGACGACGAGCTGCGTCAAACCATCACTAAGAAATGCGAGCAGGACTTCGGCCGCAAGGTATTCCTTATCGAGCAGGTCGACCCGTCTATCGTGGGCGGCCTGGTGCTCGAGGCCCGCGGCGAGCGTCGTGATATTTCCGTCAAGACGCAGCTGCGCATCGCGCAGGAGACCCTCGCAAACTCTGCTAATTCGTACGGAGGTGAAGCCTAATGTCCGAAACCCTCAATGCCCAGGATATCGCCAAGAAACTGCAGGAGCGGCTCACGAGCCTCTCCGCGACGGTCGATACGCATGAGGTTTCAACGGTCGACGAGGTAGGCGACGGCATCGCGCGCGTCTCCGGCCTCAAGAGCGCCATGGCAGGCGAGCTTCTGGAGTTCAAGAGCTCCGATACCGGTGAGACCGTCTTCGGCCTTGCCCAGAACCTTGACCGTGACGAGGTCGGCGCCGTTCTGTTCGGTGCCGTCGACTCCATCAAGGAAGGCGACGAGTGCCGCACCACTGGCCGCATTATGGATATCCCCGTGAGCCGTGCCATGCTCGGCCGCGTCGTCAATCCGCTCGGCCAGCCCATCGACGGCCTGGGCGACATCGTCGCCACGCACCGTCGCCCCATCGAGTTCAAGGCTCCCGGCGTCATCGATCGTACCCCGGTGTGCGAGCCGGTTCAGACCGGTCTGCTCGCTATCGACTCCATGGTGCCTATTGGCCGCGGTCAGCGTGAGCTCATCATCGGCGACCGTAAGACCGGTAAGACCGCCATCGCCATCGACGCTATCCTCAACCAGCGCGGCAAGGGCATGGTCTGCATCTATGTCGCCATCGGCCAGAAGGCCTCCACGGTTGCCAACATCCGCGAGACCCTCGCTCAGCACGGTGCGCTCGACTACACCATCATCGTTTCGGCCACCGCTGCCGATTCCGCCCCTATGCAGTACATCGCGCCTATGGCCGGTGCCGCTATCGGCGAGTTCTTCATGTACAACGGCGAGGACGGCAAGCCCGCCAGCGAGACCAACCCCGGCGGCCACGTGCTCGTCATCTACGACGACCTGTCCAAGCAGGCTGTGGCCTACCGTCAGATGTCGCTGACGCTGCATCGTCCGCCCGGACGCGAGGCCTATCCTGGCGACATCTTCTACCTGCACTCTCGTCTGCTCGAGCGTGCCGTCAAGATGTCCAAGAAGAACGGTTACGGCTCCATGACGGCACTGCCGATCATCGAGACCCAGGACGGCGACGTCTCGGCCTACATTCCGACCAACGTCATTTCCATTACCGATGGTCAGATTTACCTGCAGTCCGAGCTCTTCTTCCAGGGTCAGCGCCCGGCAGTCGACGTGGGCATCTCCGTGTCCCGCGTCGGTGGCGATGCGCAGACCAAGGCCATGAAGCAGGTCGCCGGCAACCTCCGTCTGGACCTCGCTTCCTATCAGGAGCTCGCTGGCTTTACGCAGTTCGGCTCCGACCTCGACGAGGCTACTCAGAAGCAGCTGACCCATGGTGCTCGCATGACCGAGCTCCTGAAGCAGCCGCGTTACAAGCCGTTTGAGGTTGGCGAGCAGATCGTTACGCTGTTCGCTGGCAACGAGGGCTTCCTGGATGACCTGGAGATCGCCGACGTGCTGCCCTTCCGTGCCGAGCTCATCGAGTACATGGACAATGGCTTTGGTTCGCTGCTCGACAAGGTTCGCGCCAAGAAGATCGATGATGACACCAAGGCTGAGCTCTTGCGCGTCATCGGCGACTTCAAGCAGCAGTTCATGGCCAAGCACCATTCGGATGTTTCTGGATCAGAGGAGAACTAAGCCCCATGGCCAACCTTCGCGACATTAAGAAGCGAATCTCCTCGGTTACCACGACCAAGCAGATCACGCGCACGATGGAGATGGTCTCTACGGCCAAGATCCGTCGTGCCCTCGATCGCTCCAAGCAGGCCGAGCCCTATAAGGAGGCGCTGACCGACGTCATGTTGACGGTCGCCGGCGACGCCTCCTGTTCGGGCACCGATCCCATGCTGCAGAAGCATGAGAGCGTTAAGCGTGGCCTGATTGTCGTCATTGCCTCGGACCGCGGCCTTGCCGGCGGTTTCAATACGACGGTGGAGCGCACGGCCGAAAAGCTCGCCGCTTCTTGGGCGAACGACGGCATCGAGTGCGAGATCATTGCGTGCGGACGCAAGCCGGCCACGTATTTCCGCGACCGTGCAAACGTTGTCATGCACTTTGAGGGCAACTCCTCTGAGCCCGATTTCAATCAGGCCCGCATGATCTCCTCTCATATCTGCGATGCGTATCGTGCCGGTGAGCTTGACCGTGTCGAGCTTGTCTACCACCACGCCAAGAACCGCGTGGATCAGGAGCTTCGCGTCGAGCATCTGTTGCCGCTCGACCCCGAGATGATCGCTATGGCCCACGGTCCGCGTAAGAACGAGACCGACGCCCCTAAGCGCATCTCGTCCACGTTCGAGTTCGTGCCCTCTCCCGAGCATGTTCTCGGCAAGCTTGTGCCGTCTTATATCCTGACGGTCATCTACCAGGCCCTGATCGATTCGGCGGCTGCCGAGCAGGGTGCACGCCGCAAGGCCATGCACTCCGCGACGGAAAACGCCACCGCGATCATCTCGACCCTTACCCGCACGTATAGTCGCGTGCGCCAGGCTTCGATCACGACCGAGATCAACGAGATCGTCGGCGGAGCCTCAGCATTGGAGGAACAGTAATGGCTAATAACACCGTAAAGCTTGCGGTCGAGGAAGCCACCAAGAAGACGACTGCCGGTGATGGTCGCATCGTGCGAATCATCGGCCCTGTCGTCGACGTCAAGTTTGACGGCGCGGTGCCCCCGATCTACAACGCGCTCACGGTCGAGGCCGAGACCCCGATCGGTCATCTGAGCACGATCCTCGAGGTCGAGAGCCAGCTTCCGGGCGGCGTCGTCCGCACGGTCGCCATGTCCTCGACCGACGGCCTGCAGCGCGGCCTCATCGCCACCGATACCGGTGAGCCCATGAAGATGCCCGTTGGCCCCAAGACGCTCGGCCGAATTTGGAACGTTATGGGCAAGCCCGTCGACGGCAAGCCCATGCCCGAGGTGGAGGAGTTCTACCCCATCCACCATGCAGCGCCCCGTTTCGACGTGCTCACCACCAAGACCGAGATCTTCGAGACCGGCATCAAGGCCGTCGACCTGCTCGAGCCCTACATCCGTGGCGGCAAGACGGGCCTGTTCGGCGGCGCCGGCGTCGGCAAGACCGTTTTGATTCAGGAGCTCATCAACAACCTCGCCCAGGAGCACGGCGGCACCTCGGTGTTCACCGGCGTCGGCGAGCGTACCCGCGAGGGCACCGACCTGTTCCTCGAGATGAGCGAGTCTGGCGTTATCGACAAGACCTGCTTGGTCTATGGTCAGATGAACGAGCCGCCCGGAGCGCGTCTGCGCATCGGTCTGGCCGGCCTTACCACCGCTGAGTATTTCCGTGATCGTGGCCAGGACGTTCTGCTGTTCATCGACAACATCTTCCGCTTCTCCCAGGCAGGTTCCGAGGTTTCCGCACTGCTGGGCCGTATGCCGTCCGCCGTTGGTTACCAGCCCACGCTGGCAACCGAGATGGGCGACCTCCAGGAGCGCATTACCTCGACCAAGACGGGTTCCATTACCTCCGTCCAGGCTGTCTACGTCCCCGCAGACGACCTGACCGACCCGGCGCCTGCCACGACGTTTACGCACCTCGACGCCACCACGGTTCTTTCGCGTAGCATTTCGTCGCTCGGCCTGTTCCCGGCTATCGACCCGCTCGCATCTTCCTCCGACGCTCTCGATCCCTCGATCGTTGGCGAGGAGCACTACCGTGTCGCCGTCAAGGTCCAGGAGCTCCTGCAGGAGTACTCCGACCTTCAGGACATCATCGCCATTCTGGGTATGGACGAGCTGTCCGAGGAGCAGCGCCTTACGGTCAACCGTGCCCGTAAGATTCAGCAGTTCCTCTCGCAGTCCTTCCACGTCGCCGAGAAGTTCACCGGCAACCCCGGTGTCTACGTCCGCGTCGAGGATACCGTCCGCTCTTTCGCCGAGATTGTCGACGGCAAGGCCGATGACCTGCCCGAGCAGGCTTTCCGCTATGCTTCCACGATTGAGGACGTGCGCGAGCGCGCCCGCAAGATGGGGGAGAAGTAGGTTATGCGTATCCGCATCGTGTGCCCCGTGAGCTGCGCCTATGAGGGCGACGCTGCGTTTGTGTCGATTCCGTCCACGGATGGCGAGTTTGGCGTCCTGCCTGCTCACTCCAGCGAGATCTGCACGATCGACCGCGGTTACGTTCGCGTTTCCGATAAGGCCATGGGCACTGTCGACCACACGTTTGCCGTGGCCGGCGGCTATGCCCAGGTTGCGGACGATGTCGTGACCGTTCTCGCCGAGCGCGCTTGCGATTTGGCGACCGTCGATGCCGACAAGCTTAAAGCTGATATTCAAGGTTTTGAAGAGAAGCTGGGTAATTTGTCGGAGGATGATGCACGCCGCGCCTACCTCTATAATGAAATCGCATGGTGTAAGCTCAAGCTTGCCCAATAGTCAAACGATTTAGCGTTCGACCATTTGCGAACACATCATGCCCGGGATGGCCCAGCCACCCCGGGCATGCTTTTTGAAAGGGTAGACCTTGGATATTATCCGCGTTGAGGGTGGCCACGCCATCGGAGGCTCCGTGCCCGTCTCGGGTGCCAAGAACTCCGCGCTCAAACTCATGGCGGCAACGCTTCTGGCGCCGGGCAAGACGACGCTGCAGAACGTGCCCGATATTTCCGATGTTCACGTGATGGGCAAGGTGCTCAAGGGCATGGGCGCTACGATCGATGTTCTCGACGAGCACACGCTCGAGATTGATACCTCTCAGGTCGATTCATGGGAGGCCCCCTACGAGCTCGTTGCCAAGATGCGTGCTTCCACCGCCGTCATGGGACCCCTGCTGGGCCGCTTCCATCGCGCCAAGATTGCCATGCCGGGCGGCTGCAACCTGGGTGCTCGCAAGATCGATATGCACATTCTGGGTCTCGAGGCCCTGGGCGTTGAGTTCGATACCGCCCACGGTTACATCAACGCTAATGCGCCCCAAGGTCTGCGCGGTACCACCGTCACGCTCGAGTTCGCCAGCGTCGGTGCGACCGAGAACCTCATCATGGCCTCTGTGCGCGCACAGGGCACCACGGTTATCGACAATGCCGCCCGCGAGCCCGAGATTGTCGATCTCGCCAACATGCTCAACGAGATGGGCGCCAAGATTGTAGGCGCCGGTACGCCCGTCGTGACTATCGAAGGCGTGGAAGAGCTCCATCCCGTTACCCATCGCGTGGTGGGCGACCGCATCGAGGCCGGTACCTTTATCGTTGCCGGTGCGTTGATGGCCGACGATCGCGGTGTCGATGTCACGGGCTTTTGCCCCATTCACTTGGGCATGGTGCTCAAGAAGATGGAGCTCATGGGTATCGACTGCGAGCGCGTCGAGGATGGCGTCCATGTGAACCGTGCCGAGCGTATCAAGCCGGTCGACATCCAGACGCTTCCGTTCCCCGGCTTCCCGACGGACATGCAGGCGCAGATTATGGTACTCTCCGCCCTTGCCGATGGTAGCTCCGTTATCACCGAGAACATCTTCGAGAATCGCTTTATGTTTGCCTCTGAGCTGGTACGCATGGGTGCCGACATTCGTATCGAGAGCCATCATGCCATGATTCATGGCGTCAAGGGCTTCTCGGGTGCACAGGTTACCTCGCCCGATCTGCGTGGCGGAGCGGCCCTCGTCGTAGCGGGCTTGATCGCCGACGGGACGACCGAGGTTTCGGCTATCCATCACATCAAGCGCGGCTACGAGCAGTTTGTCGAAAAGCTGCAGGCGCTCGGCGCGCATGTCGAGCATGCTACCGTCCCCGATCCCGTCATCTACTAATACAGGTTGCCTATGTTTAATAAAAAGCCCCTCGCGGATACCACCACCCGAAGACCCTCAACTGGTGCGCAGGCCAAGATCTACAGTCGCGATAACGTGGCTCGCTATTCCGAGCGAGCTCGCCAACGTCGTCGTAGCCACACGATTCGTCACGTCGCGCTCATTGTCGTGCTTGGCGTGCTGCTGAGTGCCACTACCGCTGCCGGCCTGTGGTTTGCCACCATTATGGGCAAGCTCGGCGATTCTAATGTCATTACCGACAATCTGCGTCGGGTTCTGGTTGACACCGATGAGGCAAAGGATCCGTTCTACGTGCTGCTTCTTGGCACCGACGGCCGTCCGGGCGAGGATACGTATCGTGCCGACTCGATTATCCTGGCACGCATCGACCCCACGCAAAAGCAGGCGACGCTCATTTCCGTTCCGCGCGACACCAAGGTCGAGTACAAGGGCGAGACCATGAAGATCAACGCCTGCCATACCGTTGGCGGCGCCGAGGCCATGGTCGAGGCGGTCAACGAGCTGTGCGGTGTTCAGATTTCCCACTATGCCGAGGTCAGCTTCGACGGTATGCAGGCGCTGATTGATTCGGTTGGCGGTATCGACATTAACGCAACCGATGATGTTGACGACCCCGAGCACCTGGATATTAAGATTACCGCTGGCCAGCAGCATATGGACGGTGCCACCGCCCTTACCTATGCCCGCTGCCGCTACACCTATGCCGACGGCGATTACACGCGCATGCGCCACCAGCGTCAGGTGCTTGGCGCCCTTGCCAACCAGATTCTCAATAACTTCGATGCCACGAAGATCTTTGGCCTGGTTAATTCGCTGTCCGATATGCTCGTAACCGATATGAGCGTTCAGGATATCGTGGCTACGGTCAATGCCATGCGCGGTATGGATGTCGACGGAATCTACTCGGCCAACCTGCCCTCGTACGCCGACGACAGCACCATGATCGACGGTGTGAGCTACGTCTTTGTCTACGAGGACGAGCTCAAGGAAATGATGGAGCGCGTCGATGCCGGCAAGGATCCCAAGGGTCCCAACACCATGGGTCTTTCCGACGGTTCCAGCTCTACGATCGGCGACCTGAACAACAACACGTCTGACGACTACGCAAACGGTACCGCAACCTCATCGGTCAGCTCTGACGATTCCGATGACTCAAGCGATTCGAGCGATTCGGACTACTACGAAGAGCCCACCGGCGACGGCAACGGCTACGAAGCCAATTATTAGGGTTACGCGGGCTTACCAGCCCGCGTAACCAGTTGACGCTGCAAACCCGCCAGAGCGGCAATCTGCCTTTCAACTTCGGCGGCATGATCAAAAAGTTACGGCGTTTTACCAAACGCCGTAACGGCTCGACGCTGCGCGACGTCCAAGGCGACAATTTGTCATTCAAAAGGCAGGGCATGACCAGAAGGTCAATGCCCTGCCTTTTTCATGCCAACTTGTTCGCCTTGGACGTCGCTCGCTGACGTTGGCTCAACCTGCGGTGCTGACTACTCCCTTTGCGCCAAAAACCGCCCCGTTCTCGGTTTTGAGGACGGGGCGGTTTTGCTTACCTAGATTGTTCGAGTTCCTTATGCAAAGCGGGCGACGAGCTCCTGGAGCACGTCGGTCATCTTGACGAGCGAACTGACCGGGACGAACTCGTTGACGCCGTGGTAGCAATAGCCGCCGGTGGAAAGGTTGGGGCAGGGCAGACCGCGGAACGACAGCTGAGCGCCGTCGGTGCCGCCACGAATCGGCAGCACTTGGGGCTCAACGCCGCAGGCAAGGTAGGCTTCCTTGGCAACATCAATAAGCTCGGGATAGTCACGAACGATCTCGGCCATATTTCGATACTGCTGCTTAATCTCGACTGTCACGCGCTCCTCACCCAGACGCTGGTTGAGCATCGAGGCGGCGGCATCAATAAGGTCGAGTTTCTGCTGGAACTTGGCGGCGTCATGGTCGCGGACGATATAGCGCGCTGTGGCGTGATCGACGGTCGCAGATACACCCTCAAGGTGATAAAAGCCCTCGTAGCCTTCCGTATACTCCGGGCGCTGCACGTAGGGGAGCAACGCGTTGAAGTCGCAGAACAGATTGCCTGCGTTGACCATACGGCCCTTAGCGTCGCCCGGGTGGATGGACTGGCCCTCAAAGCAGACGGTCGCCTCGGCGGCGTTAAAGCACTCCCACTCCAGTTCGCCGATGGGGCCGCCGTCGACCGTGTAGGCGTACTTGCAGCCAAAGGTATCGATATCCAACAGCTCGGCTCCGTGGCCGATCTCCTCGTCAGGGCAGAAGCAAATGCCGAGTGCGGGATGGGGCAGAGAAGGGTCCTGAGCGATACGCGCGACAAGCGACATGATCTCGGCGACGCCTGCCTTGTCGTCCGCGCCCAGCAGCGTGGTGCCATCGCTGCAGACCAGGTCCTCACCCGCGAGGTCATTCAGGGCGGGAAGCTTGGCGGTACTCATGGCAACGGGCTTACCGTCAACCGTGCCGCAGACCAGGTCGCCGCCTTCGTAGTGTACGATGTGCGGCTTCACGCCGGCGCCCGGTGCAACTTCGGTGGTGTCGAGATGGGCGATCAGGCCCAGGGCGGGCTTGTCCTCAGCGCCCGCACTTGCGGGGATATGCGCGCAGACATAGGCGTGCTCGGTCACGTGGGCATCTTCCGCACCAAGCTCGCGCAGCTCTTCAGCCAGCACGTTGGCAAGGTCAAACTGAACGGCGCTCGAGGGTACCTGGTCGCAGTTTGCATCCTCGGACTGCGTGTTGATCTGGACGTAGCGCAAAAAGCGTTCGAGGACATCGGGGCTCGTGGTGGTGTTTTCCATAAAGACCGCTCCAATCTTGGTCGTCGTGTGCAACAAGAACTCTAGCACGGTATGCCACGGCATACCACGACGCTTGGATGGGGTAGAATCAGCCATTGAATGCAGAAGGGACGGAAGATCATGGATACGACAAATAGCTCGCGCGAACTACATCTGACGGTGGCGAACGAAGACTACTTGGAGTGCATGGTTCGCATTGAAAGCGAAGAGGGGGAAACCAACGGCGTGCGATCGGTCGACATCGCGCAGCGCCTTGGCGTCTCCAAGGCATCGGTCAATAAAGCGGTTTCGGCGCTCAAGGCATCCGAGCTTGTCGAGCAATCGCACTACGGCAAGGTAGTCCTGACCGATCGCGGCCGCGAGGTTGGCACGGCTATCTGGTACCGTCATCGCCTCGTCCGCACGTTTTTGGTTCAGGAGCTCGGTGTCGAATTCGAGCGAGCCGATGCCGAGGCCTGCATGATGGAGCATGCGCTATCCGAGGACACGATGAACCGCTGGCTCGCCTATCTCGAAAAGCAGGGAATCAGCGTCGAGGAATAGCGGGATATATATGGATACGAGTTATTACAATCGCTTTGGTGCCGAGGAACTTACGCGCCGTTTGTCGAGCGAGACCTTGTTGGCGCAGGGCCCCATGGGCAGTGTTCTGTTGAGTGAGTACGATGCCGCCGATATTCCACCGGCGTTTTGGAATCTGGCAGAGCCGCAGACCGTTTCTCGTATCCATCGCTTGTATGTCGCCGCCGGCGCGCAGGTACTCATTACCAATACCTTTCAGGCATCAAGCTATGCCCTCAAGCACGACCAGATTGCGCCGTCCGTGGCGGAGGTCAATCGCGGGGCCGTCGACGATGCCCGCCAGGCGCACCCTCAGCTGCTGCTGGGCTCGATGGGCCCGATCGGTATTGAGTGGTTTGCCGAGGACTCTGCCGAGTTTCGTGAGATCCGAGGCATTGCGCGCGAACAGGCGCACGCCTTGCTCAATGCTGGTGTTGACGGTCTGCTGATCGAGACGGTGACGTCTATCCGTAATTTGCAGCCCATGCTTGCCGGCGCCCGAGATGCCGCCGACGGCATGCCTGTTCTGGTGAGTTTTGTCGTTGACGATAAGGGCGACCTGTTGGGCGATGGCCTCAACATCGAGGCAGCCGTTTTGTACGCCGAAAAACACGGCGCAAACTCGGTTGGTGTTAATTGCTGTTCGCTTGCGGCCGCGAACGCGGCGGTGCCCAGGATGGTTGCATCGGCGACTACTCCCGTCACGGTGCGTCCCAACGTGGGCAATCCGGTCCAGACTCAGGATGGCCCCGTATGGCACGAGAACCCCGAAGCTTTCGCGCGCGCATGCATCGAATGGAGGCATGCCGGTGCCGCAATGGTGGGCAGTTGCTGTGGAACCACGGCAATCACTACGGCAGCGATGGCCGAGGCGCTCGATATATAAAGGGCAAAACCGCTCCATACGGGGCGGTTTTTTTCATTGCTTGCATGTCCTCGGCAGCATTTGCCCAAATGGTGAATGCTGGTGCCGGCAGGTTGCCGAGTGTGTATCGCGGGTATACCTCATGCGTACCATGATCCAAACACTGTGAGGTGTCTGCGCGTGTGCGCGATAATTCATTTTGGAACTGACGGTTGGCGCGCTCGCGTCGATGAGGACTTCACTGCCGATAACGTTGCCCGTATCGCCGATGCCGTCGGCGAGTTGTGGCAAAAGACCAATCCGGGCAAAACGGTATATATAGGGTTCGACACCCGGCCCCTGGCGCGCGAGTTCGCTGAGCTCGCGGCGGGCGTGCTAGCAGCGCACGGGCTGGACACCGTGCTCGCTTCGCGACCTGTTCCGACCCCTGCCCTTACGTGGGCGGCGGCTTATGACGGTGAGGCGTGCGGCGCGCTCATGGTGACGGGGTCCCATCATCCGCAGGGTTATCTGTGCCTCAAGATTCGCATGGGTGACGGCTCAACCGCCAACCAGGATGTCATCGAAGAGCTCGAAGAGACCATGGCTCCCGAGCCAATGGGGATCGAGGGGCAATATCGCACCGCGGATATCATTCCTGACTATATGCAGGCGGTGGCATCATTTGTCGATGCCGAAGCCATCCGCGCCGCGCACTTGCGCGTGGTTGTCGATCCCATGGGCGGCGCAGCCCAGGGCTATCTAGCCGACTTGCTGCGCGAGCTTGGCGTTGAGGTGCACGAGATTCACGCCGGGCAGGCGCCTGACCAAGAAGATATCTGCCCCGACCCCGTTGAGCCGTGGGTGGACGCTTGCGAGCATACGGTTATCGAGGACGGAGCTTGCGCTGGTCTGGTGACCGACGGCGACGCCGACCGTATCGGCGCGGTTGACGAGCGCGGCAGATATATACATCCGCATCAGATCATGGCGCTCGTTTTGGGCGACTTGGTTCAATTTCGTAATTTGGAGGGGCGCGTCGTCGTCAATCTTTCATGCTCGACGCTCGTGCGTCGCATTGCCGAGGCGCTTGGCTGCCGCGTGACCGTCAAACCAGTCGGTTTCAAATATATAGCGGCGGAGATGAAGAAGGGCGGCGTCCTCATGGGCGGCGAAGAAGCCGGTGGTATCGGCATCGCCGCGCATATGCCCGAGCGCGATGGAATCCTCGCCTGTCTGATTCTGTGTGAGCTTATGGCAAAGACGGACGCGCCTTTGGGCGTTCTGGTCGACCAACTCGAGGACAGTTTTGGTAAGACGAGTTACGGTCGACGCGATTTGCGCCTTGAGGCCGAAGATGCCGAAACGTTACGAACCCTGCTGCCGGGCGTAAACCCCAAGTCGATTTGTGGCAAGGTACCGCAAAACGTTAGTCATATGGACGGCTTGCGTCTGTCATTCGAGGATGACACGTGGCTGCTGGTCCGTCCTAGCGGGACCGAACCAGTGGTGCGCGTCTACGCCGAGGGGTTCTCGGTGGAAGAACGTGATGAGTTGCTCGATGCTGGCTGTGCTTTAGCTAGGGGGACGTATCCGCTTTAACCATGAGACTGCCTTATATAAAGAGATGCTCGGCGAGCGGTAGTTAACGGCTGGCAAACGTTAGTCGGATCACAAGATATGTAGGAAATGTGTACGCCCAGATTCCCGCCCCCGGCACCCCTCCGGTCTGGCAATATATCTCCTTGCCGCGCGGCCCGGTGGGACCGGATCAGCCGCC
>CAUDNY010000009.1 GCA_958450865.1 uncultured Collinsella sp.
ACGCGCTGCACGCCGGGGATCGTGCGCTTGTAGGGCTGCTCGGAAAGCTTCACCACCGGCGTCCACGGCTCCGCGTCGCTCGCACGACGGGCCGAAAGCTTGTACACGCCGCCCAGCGCAGGCTGATCGTAGCAGGTCGCGAGTTTGGTGCCCACGCCAAAGCTGTCGATGGGCGCGCCCTGGTCGAGCAGGGACTGAATCGTGTACTCATCCAAATCGTTAGAAACCGAGATCCCCACATAGGGCAGGCCCTCGGCATCAAAACGGCCGCGCACATACTTTGAGAGCTTGGCGAGGTCGCCGGAGTCGATGCGAATGGCCGACAGGCGCTCGCCCACCGCTTCCATCTCCTTGGCAACCGTAATGGCATGTTCACAGCCCTCGCGCACGTCATAGGTGTCGATGAGCAGCGTACAGTTCTTGGGGCTCGACTTGGCAAAGGCGCGGAAGGCCTCGAGCTCGGAATCGAAGCTCATCACCCAGCTGTGCGCATGCGTGCCAAAGACGGGAATACCGTAGCGGCGGCCGGCGAGCACATTGGACGTAGAGGAGCAGCCGGCAACGTAGCTCGCGCGCGCGACGGCCAGCCCGCCATCGGGACCCTGAGCGCGGCGCAGGCCAAACTCGGCAACGGGACGGCCGTCCGCCGCCAGCACCACGCGCGCCGTCTTGGTGGCGACAAGCGTCTGGAAGCCGACAATGTTGAGCAGCGCCGTCTCGAGCAGCTGGCATTCAAGCGCGGGGCCGGTGACGCGCACCATGGGTTCGCGCGGAAAGACGAGCTCGCCCTCGGGGACGGCGTCGATGTTTACATGCGCACGAAAATCGCGCAGGTAGTCGAGGAATGCAGGCTTGAACATCGCGCCGCCGGCCGGGGCCTGGAGTGAGGCGAGGTAGTCGATATCCTCGGGCGTAAAGCGCAGGTTCTCGACAAGCTCGGGCAGCTCGGCGGTGCCGCACATGACGGCATAGGCGCTGCCAAAGGGATGGTCACGGTAAAACGCGGTAAAACAACCCTGCTCATTGGCCTTGCCGCTCTCCCACAGGCCCTGGGCCATAGTGAGCTCGTACAGATCGGTGAGCATTGCAATGTCGGTGGGATGCGAGATGTCGGTCAAAGCCATGGGGCGACCTTTCGGATGCGTTGTGCAGAGGTTGAGGGTTGGAAAAGGGCAGAGTGTTCGGGCATGGCACCCAGCGCGAATGGGCTAGAGCAGGCCCATGCTGGTCAGGATCGTGTAGCCCATAAAGATGACAAACGCGATGAGGGCAAGGACAATAATGATTTTTTGAGCCGGCGCCATGCCAGGGATCTCGTTCTCGCCCGTAGGCTCCTTGGAGGTAACCATGCGCTGGGCAAAGGTCATCTCGTCACGGCTCGGCTTGGGCTCGACGGACTTGGAACGAGCGACCTTTTTAGGCTGAGGTTTAGGTGCGGTGGGCGAGGGCTTCGCGGCGGCGGGCTTGGGCGCGGGGGCGACGTTCGCGGCGGCCTCCTCGGCCTTCGCACGCTCGGCACGCAGGGCGGCCAGCTCCTCACGCTCGCGGCGTGCCTCTTCCTGGGCCTCGCGACGAGCTTTCTCGGCGCGGAGCTCTTCCAACTCGGCGCGTTCCTCGGCAGACAGTGGTTGGGACTCAAGCTTGGCCATGGTACAGCCCTTTCTTTTAAAAAAAGCCGCCGACACAATGTCAGCGGCTTATCAAATCCAAGGGTGGAGACGAAGGGAGTCGAACCCTCGGCCTCTGCCATGCGACGGCAGCGCTCTCCCAACTGAGCTACGTCCCCAGGACAAGTTGATATTTTACCTACGGCTCGCCAACTGTCAACGCCCAATACCCAGTCTTTTTGGGACGCGGCTGTTTTAGCTACCCCGACAGACAACGCGAACGGTTTGGTCGAACAGCGGCAGGGGTAGCTAAAACAGCCCCGTCCCAAAAAGACTACTCAAAGAGCCTCGTCCCAGATTAGCTGGTTTGAGCACTAGTAAGAACACCGGTGGTATCGAACGCCGGGGTAAAGCTCTCGTCTACCGCGCCGCCTTCTTGCCAAAACATCGTCGTAAAGCCCAGGTCGTCGGCATGGTCGAGCACCTGCTCGTACTCCTCGCGCGTCACGGCGCGCGCCAGGTCGCCGCCTTGTTCGCGCATGAGGGCATTGGGCGTGTACTGGTTCATGACCGAGATCGGCACGTCGCCCACCGTCTGCCACACCAGGTCCAACACGCGGCACGAATCGTCCGCATGCCCCGGCAGCACCAGATGACGCACGATTATGCCGCACTTCATGAGCCCGTCCCCGTCTACCAGCTCTCCCCCGCGGCGCTCAATCTCGCGCGCCATCTGGGCCAGACCCGACACAGCCACGCGCGGGTAGTCCTTAATATGAGAGAGTGACTGCGCAAGCGCCGCATTGGCATACTTAAAGTCGGTAAGCCACACGTCGACCAAATCGCCGAGCGCCGCCACGGCACTCGCGCGCTCATAACCGCTCGTGTTGTAGACGATTGGAATGACCAGTCCGCGCTCCCGAGCTGCGGCAATCGCGGCCGGCAGCAGGTGAGCATAATGCGTCGCCGTCACCAGATTGATGTTATTGGCACCTTGGTCCTGCAGCTCCAGCATAATCTCGACCAGGCGCTCGGGCGAAATCTGAAGCCCAAAATTGCCCGTCGAGATCTCGTGGTTTTGACAATAGATACATTTGAGCGAGCAGCCGCTAAAGAAGATCGTGCCCGAACCGGCCTCGCCCGAGATAGGCGGCTCCTCCCACATATGAAGCGCCGCGCGGGCCACCTTGAGCGTGTCATCGGCACCGCATACGCCGTGCGCACCCTCGTCGCGCACCGCACCGCAACGACGCGGACACAAATGGCAGGCGGGCGAAAAAAGTTCGGTCAACGGCGTCGGCATAAAAACATGCTCCAAAACAACGATTCAGCAGCTCAAACGTAAAGGGACCAACCGCACAGACGGCTCGAGCCCAAGGCGCCGTAATCGTCCGACACGATTTTTGTAATGTCAAGACTGGAATCGATAAAGTGCCGCTTTATGATGTAGGTATTCCGCCCCCCGCGGAGCAACTGGGTGAACCGTCGCGTTTATTTAGGGAGCCCACACAGTCGTACCTAGTACAGGTATCCTTCGTTGTTAAGGACGCTGGAACAGTCGATGAGGGCACCCACCTGTTTTAGGTGGGTTCATTTTCGTAACGTGGGGGGTGGTTTTCTTTTGCCGAAAATCGCCATTACAGTCCATATGGATCCCCACCGGCATCCCAACAATCCATCGACAATACCCTAATATCTGGTAAGCGCGTGATTATCGCTGCGCGCAATTCCATGCACCCCCCTTGGTCGAGTATCATGGTTCGGCTATGCCCTTTGCGCATGGCGTTCTTCTGACCTTTTCCTTCGACGCTTGGCGGTTTTTAGATTCATGGCTTCATCCCCGAGCTACATTCCGTACCTATGCGTGGCAGCGGCGGCCTTTATCACGACCTTCCTCATGGTGCCCCTGGTCAAGCGCTTGGCAATTAAGCTCGACGCCGTCGACTATCCTTCCAAGCGCCGCATCAACACCAAGCCCATCCCGCGTTTGGGCGGAACGGCGGTGTTTTTGGGCCTGGTCGTTGCCTGCATTGTGCAAATCCTAGGCACCTGGCACCTAGGCTGGCCGCCCGTCCTGGTGCCGCACCCGCGCCTTCACATTAGCTATCCCATGCTGGCGCTCTCCTTTACCGTCATCTTTGCGACCGGCGCTATCGACGACGTCATCCAGCTCAAGCCCAAGCAAAAGCTGGCCGGACAGGTCCTCGCTGCGCTCATCGCCTGCGTGGGTGGCCTGCGCATCGGCGTCATCGTCAACCCGTTTGCCCCCGGCGAAATCATGCTCGGATGGCTCGCCTACCCCATCACCGTGATCTATCTGGTGGCATTCACCAACATCATTAACCTCATCGACGGCCTCGACGGCTTAGCCACGGGCATCTGCGGCATCGCGTCGTTCACCATGTTTTCGATGGCCGTTCTCTCGGGCCGCATCGACGCCGCCGCGCTCTCCATTGCGCTCTTTGGCGCCTGTCTGGCCTTTTTGCGCTACAACTTCAACCCCGCAAGCATCTTCTTGGGCGACTCGGGGTCGCTGCTTCTGGGCTTTGCGCTGGGCTCCATCTCGCTACTCAACGTGAGCCGCACCGCCGCGCTCACCTCGCTTATCATCCCGCTCATCGTTGCCGGCGTGCCCATCATCGACACGTTTAGCGCCATCGTGCGCCGCAAGCGCGCCCACATTAGCATCGGGCAGGCCGACAAGGGCCACATCCACCACCGCCTGATCCAAGAGGGCTACAACCAAAAGCAGGCTGTGCTGCTCATCTATGCCTGGTGCATTATGCTTTCGGCCGGCGCCGCCGCGATCAACCAGGTCGAGGTGCCCATGCGCGTGCTCATCTTTACCGTGCTCGCCATTGGCTCGGCGGCCTTTGCCAAGCATCTACATCTGTTTGAGCCCGTGCTACGCCACCATTACAACAAGCGCACGCACGAGGACGAGCTCGTCACCCCCGACGACCCCGCCTTTAAGCAGGAGGAGCAGGCAGCAGAAGAACGCAAGGAGGAGCGCCACCACAGGCGCTAGGGTAAGCTGCCGAGGATGCGTCCAGACGCCGCCGGCCAAACGCGCAGCCACGCCGCGCCCATCGCACAAGCCGCCGCTCTCCCGCCCCTCGCCTACTTACGACCCGCCCCTCCAATAAACGCGTTATCATCTTGACCAATACGCATACGTTAGGAGCAATCATGCCAAACGAGAACAGCTACGAAGTCGCGCTGCAAAAGAGCAACGCCATTCGCGAGGGCCTGGCAAAGACGCCCGAGAAGTTCACCATGCTCACCGGCGACCGCCCAACCGGACGCTTGCACCTGGGTCACTACTTCGGCACCCTCAAGGGCCGTGTTGAACTGCAGAACATGGGTGCCAAGACCAACGTGCTCATCGCCGACTACCAGGTCATCACCGACCGCGACACCACCGAGCACATCCAGGACAACGTGTACAACATGGTCATGGACTACCTTGCCTGCGGTATCGACCCCGACAAGACCATGATCTACGCGCACTCCGCCGTACCCGCCGCCAACCAGCTCATGCTGCCGTTCCTGTCGCTGGTCTCCGAGGCCGAGCTGGCGCGCAACCCCACGGTTAAGGCCGAGATGGAGGCCTCGGGCCACGAGCTCACCGGCCTTCTGCTCACCTATCCGGTGCACCAGGCCTGCGACATCCTGTTCTGCAAGGGCAACGTGGTTCCCGTCGGCCGCGACCAGCTGCCGCACATCGAGCTCACCCGTACCATCGCACGCCGCTTTAACAACCGCTACGGCAAGGTATTTCCCGAGGTCGAAGCGCTGCTGTCCGAGACCCCGCTGCTGCCCGGCCTTGACGGTCGCAAGATGAGCAAGAGCTACGGCAACGCCATCAACATCTCGATGACCGCCGAGGAGACGGCCAAGCGCATCAAGAAGAGCCAGACCGACTCCGAGCGCATGATCACGTTTGATCCCGAGAACCGCCCCGGCGTGTCCGGCCTGCTTTCGACGGCCGCCATCTGCACCGGTCGTTCCGAGGTCGAGATTGCCGAGGAGATCGGCATGGGCGGCTCCGGCCAGCTCAAGAAGTACGTGACCGAGGCTGTTAACGAGTACTTCGCCCCGATCCGTAAGCGTCGTCAGCGCTACGAGAACGACCTGGATTACGTTAAGGACGTGCTGCACGAGGGCAATCGCCGCGCCAACGAGATCGCCGAGCAGACCCTGGCCGAGGTTCAGGACGCCATGGGCATGGTGTACTAGGCAAAGCGCTTTCGCACAACATAGACGGTGAGATTTGATTTCTCCCCGAAACAGGAACAGGCCCGCTGGCAGTTAGTTGCCAGCGGGCCTGTTCCCGAAGTACACCGTTGAATCGCACAGAGGGGAGGAATGCGAATCAAACTCAACAGGGCAGACTTTTTCATCGCCTATTGCCTGCTCCGTTGCTGAAACCAATATAGTTCACCGTGGTTTACTTTCTAACGGCAAAATACGCCGTCACACCTTCTCCATAAGTTAGCCCCGGTAAACTAAAACCACCACAAAGGGGACAGCCGCCTTTGTGGTGGTTTTGGCCACGGCAGAGCCGCTAGAGCCCTGCTGGCCAGCGACAGACGGCCAAGTCGACGTGCATGTCGTCCTTAAACGCCACACCCTCCCCTAGCAAAAGCTCACGTTGAGCATCGGGGCCGCCAAAAGCAAAACCCTCGCATATGTGCCCATCGGCAAACACCACGCGGTGACAGGGAATCTCGCCGGGGCGCGGATTGCTGTGCAGCGCATAGCCCACATAGCGCGCGCTTCGTGGACGACCGGTGAGCAGCGCCACCTGGCCGTACGTGGCGACCATCCCTTCGGGGATCTGCTCAACCACCTCGTACACCCGCTCAAAAAAGCCCTCAGACGCCATCGCTCGCTCCCTTCCACCCGGAATAGCATAAACCACCACAAAGGTGCCTGGCCCCTTTGTGGTGGTTTATGGCAAGTCGGTTAGTTGGCGGGCTGGAAGAAGGCTACGGCCACGGCACCGGGGCCTACGTGGGTGCCGATGGTGGCGCCAATGGTGTGGACGGGCAGCTCGCCCTCGGTGTGGCCAGCCCACAGCGCCGCACTGTCCTCAATGTACTTCTTGAGCACCACATCCGAAAGGCCCGTATAGCCCAGCGCTAGCGGCATGGAAAAGTCGATGCCGCCCGCCTTTTCGACCTTCTGGTTGAGCAGGTTACGGCCGTTCTTGGAACCGCGCGCCTTGCCCAGCTGCACGATCAGACCGTCCTCGGCAGCCACAACGGGCTTTACGTTGAGCAGCGTGCCCACGGCGCCGGCAGCAGCAGACAGACGACCGCCGCGCACCAGGTACTCCAGCGTCTCAAGCAAACCGATAACCACCACGCGGTCACGAACGGCCTCGACAGCCGCCGCAACCTGAGCCGCGCCCTGGCCCTCGTCCACCAGACGCAGGGCATACTCGACCAGCACGCGCTCACCCAGGGTCACGTTATTACTGTCCACGACGAACACGTCGCCGCCCGGCGCCTCGGCAAGTGCGGTGCGAGCACTCTGGTTGGTGCCCGAAAGCTTGGCACCCACGGTAATAATCACCGCCTCGTCGCCAGCCTCACGCGCCTCGGCAATCGCCTGCGAAAAGGCGTACGGGTTGACCTGACCGGTCTTGGGCAGCTCATCGCGCTCCACGAGCATCTCGTAAAAGCGCTGGTGATCGATGTCGACGCCATCCATGTACACATCGGTGCCAAAGGTGACGGACAGCGGCAGAACACGCAGAGCGGGGTGCTCCGCCGGAGACATATCGCTGGCGGAATCGGTAATAATACGAATGGACATAGCGAATCCTTTCTTGCGCGGACCTCGCGCGGGGAATTTTGACAGCAATGCCCCGGCACGGTATACGCGCTCAAACGGGACTATGCAGTTGTTAATTGGAAGCAAATGCCTTGGCGGCCTTAGATCTCGCGCAAGGTGTTGAGAATCGTACGCAGCGACGCATACATCTGCTCGCGCTGCTCCACGCCCATGGCCTTACCGGTGGTGTCGAGCACTTCACGAATGATGCGATCGGCCTCGTTCATGCTCTCGCCACCCAGCGTGGTCAGGCGAACCGGAGCGCGGTACTTGACGGCCGCATCACCTGAGTCGTCGACCTCGACGTAGCCGCCCTCCTCCAGATGTGCCAGTGTGCGCGAAACGGCGGCTCGGGTAACGCCGGCCATGCGGGCGAGGTCGGCGCCAGTCAGGCCGTCCTTGCTGCGCTCAAGATAGTACAGGCACATGACGTCGGAGCCCTTGAGGCCCAGCCTTGCACCTTCGGACGTCTTGATGCGCTGAATCTCCTTGTAGAGGCCGCTGATCAGTCCGACAAAGTCCTCAAAACGTGTCTCGTCGTTCCACTGCATGGTGACGACCGCCTTTCGCTTACATGATGCTAACGGGTAAACATCTTAGCCGCACGTCCGAACCCCCGTACCCAAATATCCCAATTGTTAACCCATCAACATAAAAACCACCACAAAGGGGACAGGCACCTTTGTGGTGGTTTTCGACGAATGCGGACTGCAAAAGTTCCTATAGCTCCACGCAGGGATTGTCTCGGGTCACAAGCGTCTTAACGACAACCGTCGCTCCCAGATAGCGCTCAAGCAACTCAGCGAGGCGATCGATCGCAGCCTGGCAATCCCCCATCCGCTCGGGCTCCACGCACTCAATCGCCAGAAATGCGTCCGCCGAATCGTCGGACAGGGCCGTTCTCACGCCGTCGCGCCAGTTCCAGCAGCGGCACACGGCGCCCGCATCATCGATATAGGCAAGCTCACCGGGCAGCGTCGGATCATCCGCCTCCTCGCCAAGTGGCAAGAACGCGTCGCCGCCGTCGGTCACCTCCAAGCGAAGGTCTCCCTCAATCGCATGCAAATCCTCGCCTCCCACGGGCAGCGCATAGGTCAACGAAATCGTGTTGTAGATATCCACCGCCGGCGTGATGTGGCCGACCGGCTTGCCTTTGAGCACGCGCTTGAGCAGGTTCTCAACTGAGCAACGCGCGCCCTTCTTGGTCTTGAACAGGCGATAGGCCTCGCGCCATGCCTTGACCGGCGCGTTCTCGCTGATGGTATCGCTGGTCAGATGGCGCTCCGCATCGATGTTGGCGCGGTCAAGCAGCGCGGCGATTGCATCCACGTCCTCCTGGGGAATCTGAGCCGCGGGCTTCATGCCCTTTACGACCACGACGCCGATAGCCGCCTGCGGAAACAGCTCCCAAAACGAATCCTCGGCAACGAAACTCTTCATATGTTCTCCCTTCATAGCGGACGCCCGAGTCCGGACGCCTAAACAAAAAGCGCCCTCACAGCGGCCACCTTCAAAGTCCTACGGTGCCGCCACAAGAGCGCTTACGCTGCCCCCATCCGGAGAAGGGGGCGATATGTCAGGCGTATTGTAACCCGAGTCATTCGCGTGAGTAAAACCACCACAAAGGCGCCCGTCCCCTTTGTGGTGGTTTTGGGCCTGAGGCGACGCTAGTGGCGGAGTCCCAGCAGGCCGCGGCCGCGATGACGGGCCTCAGCGGGCACCTGGGCGTGCGGGCCGGCGGCCTTGACGGACTCGGGCAGGTGCGAGTACTTCTTCTCGAAGTTCTCCTCGAACATCACGGCCAGGTTGTGCGCTGCCTCGTCGTAGCGAGCGGTGCTCTGCCAGTACTGGCGCGGCACCAGAATGCCGTCGGGCACACCGTGGCACGTGGTGGGAATGTCGACGTTAAAGATATCGTCATGCACGAACTCGCTGTCCTCGATGGTACCGTCGAGGGCACGGGCCACCAGGGCGCGCGTGTAGGCAAGCTCGATGCGATGGCCCACGCCATAACCGCCGCCGATCCAGCCGGTGTTGACCAGATAGACGCGGGTGCGACCGTCGGCGATGCGCTCGCCGAGCATCTTAGCGTAGACCATGGGGTCGAGCGGCATAAACGGCTCGCCAAACAGCGAAGAGAACGTGGGTGTGGGCTCGGTGACGCCGACCTCGGTGCCGGGAATCTTGGCCGTAAAGCCCGTCACAAAGTGATACATGGCGGCGTCGGCCGTCAGGCGCGAGATGGGCGGCAGCACGCCAAAGGCGTCGCAGGTCAAAAACAGCACGACGCTCGGGGTGGTGCCCATGCCCTTGGTCCACGCGTTGGGGATATGCTCGACGGGGTAGGCCACGCGCGTATTGTGCGTGATCGAGACGTCGTCGTAGTTAGGCTTGCGATTCTCATCGAGTACCACGTTTTCACAGATGGCGCCAAAGCGAACGGCGTTGAAGATCTCGGGCTCGTGGAACGCGTCCAGGCCCTCGCACTTGGCGTAGCAGCCGCCCTCGACGTTAAAGATGCCCATGTCGGACCAGCCGTGCTCGTCGTCGCCGATCAGCAGGCGCGTGGGGTTGGCCGAAAGCGTGGTCTTGCCGGTGCCGGACAGGCCAAAGAACACCGCGGTCTCGTGCGTGACGGGATCCATGCTGGCCGAGCAATGCATGGGCAGTACGTCGTCCTCGACGGGCAGCAGGTAATTCATGACGCTGAAGATGGACTTTTTGATCTCGCCGGAGTAGCCGGTGCCAGCGACCAGAATCACTCGCTCCTGGAAGTTGATGACCACGGCGGCGCTGGAGTTGAGGCCCTTGATGGCGGGATCGCACTGGTAGCCCGGCGCGGCGAGCACGCAGAAATCCGGCTCGCCGGTGCGCGCGATTTCGCGGGCGAGCGGGCGGGCGAGCATCTGCTTAATGAAGAGCGCCTGGCTGGCACGCTCGCAGGCGACAAGCAGACGGCGCGTGTGGTTGCGGTCGGCGCCGGCCATGCCGCGGGTGACGAACACATCGCGCTCGTTGAGATAGTCGACGATGCCGGCTTTGATGACCTCGTAGCTTTCGACGGACAGCGGGCGGTTGACGGCGCCCCAGGCAATCTTGTCGTGGACATCGGGGGTGTCAACGATAAAGCGGTCGTTGGGCGAACGTCCGGTACGCTCCCCCGTCTCGATCACGAGTGCGCCGTTGGAGGCCATACGGCCCTCTTCGCGGCGAATCGCATGCTCGACGAGCTCGGCTGCCGGCAGGTCGACCAGCAGGCGGGGCTGGTTCTCGGCGGGATCTTCGACCAGCGTAATGCCAAAGTTGGATAGAACTTCTGCAGGGGTAACACCAGGCATGGGGCCTCCTTTAAAAACGCGACACGTGGACGCGGCGCGCACTTTACTCACGTAAAGCCCGTTGTACCCGATATGCAAAAACGTTTTTGCGGCAAGGGCGAAGCGCCCGCCCAACGGTCAAAAATCGCACGCAAGCGGCCTAGTCATTGGGGACGTTCTTAAACGACTAGTCGTTGGGGACACTCTTGAGCAGGCAACATTCAAGGAGTGTCCCCAGATGCCGGCACTTAGGGACGTTCCTAAAGTGCCGACTACTGAATGGCACCGCCGAATATATTGAACAACCTGGTCAAAAACACGAGTCGATACCACCGCGGCTATACTAGAGCGCAGCAATAGAAAGGAATCGCCTTGAGCATCACGCCCCTCGATAGCATCCGCCGCACCATCGCCCGCCGTAATGGCGTCGCCGACCCCGCCGCAACGAGCAGCGGTACCGCAAAGGCCCAGGGCGGACGCATCGAGAACGGCCTGTTCCCCGCATCGCACACCGCCGAGGAGCTCGCACGAATCCAAGAGCTAAGCCAGCGTAACGCCGGCGGTCCCGACAGCAGCCAGGCCACACGCCGTCGCCGCGAGCGCGATCGCCAACCCGGCCCCATCCACCGCATGGTTAACGCATGGTGGAACCGCCTGCTCGGCGCTGTCTACGGCGGCGGCTTCTCCACGCAAGAAGCCGAGTACGAAGATCACGCCACCCGTCTCGACTACCTTTGGAATACCCTGGGCACCGCCGTATGGGGTTTCACGTTTCCCCTGCTCACCATTGTGTCCACGCAGCTTGTGGGCGCCGAGGAAGCCGGCAAGTTCTCCATCGCCTTTGTCACCGGCACGCTCATCATGATCGCGTGCAACTACGGCGCGCGTAATTTTCAGGTCTCGGACATCGACGAAAAGACGTCCTTTGCCTCCTACCAGCTCAACCGCTGGCTCTGCGGAGCGCTCGCCCTAGGCTGCGGCCTCATGTACAGCAGCGCCCGCGGCTACGATGCGCAGATGGCCACGATCGGTCTGGGCGTCTACCTCTATAAGGTAATCGACGGCGTGGCGGACGTGTACGAGGGCCGCCTGCAGCAGGCCGACAAGCTCTATTTGGCCGGCATGAGCCAAACGCTGCGTTCCGCCGGCGTCATCGCAGTCTTTAGCGTGGCGCTGTTCCTCACGCGCAGCATGCCCATCGCGGCTATGGCCATGGGTGTTACCGCGATTGCCTCGCTCGTGCTGGTCACCGCCCCGCTCGCCCTGCTCGAAACCGAAAAATCGCGCCGCGTGAGCCTGCGCGAGGCTGGCCACCTGTTTATCCAGTGCGCCCCGCTCTTTGGTGCGCTGTTCCTGTTCAACCTAATCGAGAGCATGCCCAAGTTCGTGATGGAAGGCACGCTGGCCTACAAATATCAGCTGTACTTTAATGCACTGTTCTTTCCGGCGCAGGCTATTTTGCTGAGCATCGGATTTGTCTATAAACCGCAGCTTTTGCGTCTGTCGAGCATTTGGGCGAATCCGCGCAAGCGTCGCCGCTTTGACCTGATTATTGTTGCCGTTATGGCACTGATCGTGGTCATTACCGGAGCGTGCGCCGCATTTATGGCAGGCCCCGGCATTCCCCTCATGAGCTTTATGTACGGCCTCAACTTTGAGCGCTACCGCACATTGGCACTGCTAATGGTTGTCGCCGGCGGAGTCACCGCGGCAATCGACTTTATCTACGCCATCATCACGGTGTTGCGCCACGCTGGAGACGTCACCAAGATCTACCTGATCTGCTTTGCCGTAAGCGTGGTGCTCCCGGTGATCCTGATTAAGCTGCTGGGTCTGATGGGCGCCGTGGTGAGCTACCTGGCGGTCATGGCCCTACTGCTGGTGTTGCTGATAATCGAGTACGCCCACATCCGCCAACGCATCGAACGCGACCGTAACCCATACGGCGCCTAATTAGCTGCCCCCCGGTACCGGAATTTGCGATGGAATCACCCCGGCTGGGGTCTCGTTGCGGACGATCTGCGACACGCAGAACTAAGTGAGTAGACTTTTGCCGGATCCCTGACCACACCGGCAAAACACAAGTCAATGACCTGCGGTTTTGTTGAGGCAAATTTGCCGGCTGCTCGGCATTTCCAAAAAAGCCTACTCACTTAGCCAGCGGGCAGCCAAAAAGAACCGCCGCGACGTCGTTTGACTCCGTTGCGACGGTTTTTCGAGCATTTTCGCGCTGCCGAGGACGCAGACGCTCCTCATTTCTAGCGCTTACCGAGCAAGAAGGCGCTGCTCTCCGAAAGCAGTCAAAAAAGCCCCGTCCCAAATTAGCTACCCTTTGCGCCGTTATTCCCCGGGGCGAATATTCGCGTAGAACTCGGCCCCGTCGTCCAGGCGCAGGATCCCGACGCGGCCGAACTCGGAGCCGGTGGCGGCGGCGCAGTCGATGTCGATGCGATCGGGAACGCCGGCGGTATCCTCGCCGCCCAGGTGCACAATCTGCCCACGGCCCGACTCCTCATCGAGTCCCGCCAGGCCGTCGACCTCGCAATAACGCCCGAGCGACACCGTTGGCGTGTGGCCGCTCACCACGACCGGACCCTTGCCCTCGGCAGAAAGCAACCCCGTCGGCGCATCCCAATAGCCGTGGCGAATCCACAGCAGGTCATCGGACGACTGCACGGCAAGCATCTGCTTCAGCAGTTCGCGATCGGCATCCGCCGCCCCCGTACCATCGGCACAATCAACCCCATGTTCAAGCAAAAACGCCCGCGCCGCCTCGGTCTGGATGCCGGCATGCACCAGCAGGTACGGACGCTCGTCAGTCTCGGCCACCGCGTAGAGCGGCAGCGTCGCCATCCAACGCACGAGCTCCTCGTACGCCTCGAATTCCATATCGTTGAGCTGCTGACGGGTAGTCCAACCGCCGTTGATATCCCATGTCTCGGCATCGAGCGGATCTTGGCCAATGATGGCGTCGAGCATGATCTGCTCGTGATTGCCCTTGAGCACGCGAGCGTTGGGCAGCGAGCGCACGAGCTTAATAACGCCAACCGGATCGGGCCCGCGATCGATCATGTCGCCCAGCACGTACAGCGTATCGTCGGACGCCAGCGAAATCTTGGACAGGGCCTCGTCAAGCGCACGCACGTGCCCGTGAGCATCGGATGTCACATAGATCGCCATGGTACGCCTCTCCCTGCATTACGGCCGAAGCCCGGCGCCGCAACTAAAACTTCAAGTTGAACTTAAACGTTACCCATTGTACTCCGTTGCAATAAAGCTGGAAAGGGTTGCATACCGTCAACGGTCGCCGGCGCACGCCCGTCAACCCGCACCGCTCACGCCACGCCGTCTGATGCAGCGCCCCAACCAGCGACGCTCGCGTCGCGGTCTCGTGTCGAAAATGCGCACGCCCGCAATCCAAGCCCATAAACCCACCATCTTTGGGTACAAATAACCGCAGACAACTGACCGTGCCACGCAAACCACCCAGGAGCGGACACCATCCATGAACCAGATACTTCTCTTTATCGGGCTCGTCATTATTCTGTGCCTGACCATCAAGCCCGTCGGCAAAAAGCTCCCCTTCCCCACCCTGCTCATCTTTATCGCACTCGGCATGCTGCTGGGCGTCAACGGTCCGGCGCACATCGACTTTAGCGACTATGCGCTCACCGAAACCGTCTGCAGCACGGCGCTGCTGTTCATCATGTTCTACGGCGGCTTTAACACCAACATCGACCGCGCCAAACCTGTCGCTGTGCCCGCGGTGCTGCTGAGCACGCTCGGCGTCGTCATCACCGCTGGCATCACGGGCGTGTTCGCGCACTTTGTACTGGGCTTCGACTGGATCGGCGGCCTGCTGCTGGGATCAGTCGTGGCATCCACCGACGCGGCCAGCGTCTTTAGCGTGCTGCGCGAGCACAGTCTTTCGCTAAAGGGCGGCACCGACTCGCTGCTCGAGGTCGAATCGGGCTCCAACGATCCCGTCGCCTACATGCTCACCGCCGTGCTCGCGACCCTCGCGGCGGGCGGCGACGTTAACATCCCCGTGCTGCTGGCCAAGCAGATTATCCTGGGCGTGGGGCTGGGCCTTGCCATCGGCTGGACATCCAGCCGTCTGATTGAGCGCGCACACGCAACGGCCGAGGGAGCGCAGACCATCTTCTTGTTCGCCGTGGCCATCGTCGCCTACGCGCTGCCGAGCTACCTGGGCGGCAACGGCTTTTTGGCCGTATACCTTGCCGGCATCGTGCTGGGCGCGAGCGACATCACCGGCAAAGTCGAGATGGCGCACTTCTTCGACACCCTCACCGAGATGGCCGAGATGACCATCTTCTTTTTGCTGGGCCTGCTCGTTACGCCCGCACGCCTGCCGCAAATGCTGCTACCGGGCCTGGCACTCATGGCGTTTATGCTCTTTGTGAGCCGCCCCATCGCTGTTGGCGTGCTACTGGCGCCCTTTAAGACGAACCCCCACCAGGTTGCGCTCGTAAGCTGGGCGGGTCTGCGCGGCGCGGCTTCGGTCGTATTTAGCCTCTTTGCCGTTGTGGCCGGTGTTCCCGGTGGCCACGACCTATTTGACCTGGTGTTTGTGATTGCCGTGTCGAGCATTGTGGTGCAGGGCTCGCTACTGCCGGCGGTGGCAAAGAAGCTCGACATGATCGACGCGGAAGGCGACGTGCGCCGCACCTTTAACGATTACCGCGATGAGGGCGGCATGTCGTTCGTCAAGCTTAAGGTGGGCGCGGGCCATCCGATTGCCGGTCGCTCGCTCGCCGATATTGGCAGCGTCACGGACATGCTCGTGGTCCTGGTGCTGCGCGATGGCGCGCACCCGGTGCTGCCCAACGGTGATACCGTAATTGAAGAAGGCGACCTTCTGGTTATGGCCGCGCCGACGTTTGAAGAGCGTGCCGAGGTTACGCTGCGCGAGGTCACCGTGACACCCCACGGCCGCCTGGCCGGCCAGCGCCTGCGCGATGTGCCGCAGGGCAAGCGCCCCTTTATCGTCGTGATGCTCAAGCGCGAAGGTCAAACGATCATCCCCGACGGCAACACCCTCATATACGCCGGCGACGAAGCCGTCATTGCCACCCTGGCGTCGTAGCCATCCCCACCCATAAGTTGCGGTGAAATAGGGACTGAATAGGCCTTCTAACAGCCTAAACAGCCCCTATTTCACCGCAAGTTATTTAGGGGATGGAGTTGAAGTTCAATCGCGGCTACCAGTCCTCGTCTGCGCCGTAGTCATCGTCCGCGTCATCGTCGACGGCAAAGTCGCGGAGGTCGAGGCCTTCGCGTTCGGCTCGGGCTAGGAGCTCTTGGGGCGACTCGTCCTCGATATCCACTACGTCGAGCATAGCGGCCGAAAAGCCCACGCCCGCCGCACTCCCCGCGCGGTCGCGTAGGCTCTCGCGCAGCTGATCGACATCGACTTCGATTTTCATGGTGAAACCTCCCGCCAAACCAGGCCCTTACTCGTCAGTGCCGAGCGCATCCACGGCAGCGACAAAAGCCTCAACCTGCTTGTCGTCCATCTGCGTGGCCAAACGGCCCACGGGTTCATCGTAGGCGAACTGCACCTTATCGATAAAGCAATCCCAAGCACGCACGTCCACACGCACGGCTGCCTCGCAATACTGGCTGAGCTTTTTGAGTCCATACCAAAACGCATTCACATGGCGCGCAGGGTCCTCATCCAGCACACCATCGTAGCGACGCTCATTGAACTCGCGCATGCGTGCCACGGCAACCTCGAGCGAGTCGCCGCCATCAGTCGAAGCCTCATCCACAAGCTCGGGAATCGCGACCTCACGCCGAACATCATGCCTGGTAGCGCCGTCGTACTCGCCCACCAGCACGTCTTCGTCAAGCCGTGAATCGTAGTCTAAATAGCTCGAGCCCCGGCAAATCCCATGCGGTGAGCCAGAGCCAAACGCACAGAACAACCCGCCGTCGGCAACAACACGACGGTAGGTCTCAAACGACTTCTTAACCTGAGCGAGCAACTCGGAAAGCTCCCCGGCATCGCACGCCGTCTCACACGCAACGCACACAGACTCGGGCAACGATACCGGCTCCACCGTGCTCCCCGTAACGCGGGCGGCACGCTCGGCCCGATACGCCTGAGCCGCCAAGCGCGCTCGCTGCGCAGCGCCGCGCACGTTGGTAAGTTCACGCCCCAACGCCACGTCACTAGCAACATCGCCAGCCAAATCGCCCGTAAACCCGCCAGCGCCCTGCGACCCTGTCGCACTCAGCTCGGACTCAAACGTCGCTGTGATCATACCCGCAAGGTCCGTCGCATCGGCGGCACAACGCAACTGCTCCAGCTGCGTGCACAGCAGATCGGCATCCAGGGGCACGGCATCCACAACGCGCACGTCACTCAGGCGTGCCGCATCCCGCAACACCAAGGCCCCCGCAGCCTCGTACGCCGCACGAACCCTGTCAGCCGTATTCGCACGCAGCTTAACCTCGATAAACGCAAGCGTCTGTTCCAGGCGCGCCAGCAGCTCAGCCTTGTCTTCCATGCGCAAAAAGGCAGCATAGCGCCGCTCCATCTGCAGCGGACCCACAACGCCTGTCTGCTTGCGAGCGCGCGCAAGGGCCGCACCCTCAACACGGCGCACGTACGTATCAACAGCCCGCACGGCAGAGTCGCGCGCAGCGTGCTCGGCAGCCTCGACGCCCCTAAGCACGCCCAGCAGCTCGCGAGAGCGCGCCTTGCGCACCAACTCTCCGCGATCGTACTGCTCAAGCGCCGTCTGACGCCTGGCCACCGACTCAAAGCCAAACAGCTCGTCGAGCAACTCGCCAACGCAACGCTCGTCCGCCATGGCAAGGCCTCCTTACCCGAACACGCCAACACGCTCGCGGGCCCACGCGTACGCAAGCCCGCACGCCCGCACCCCTACAGATCCAGAGCCTTCTTCGCGGCGTCGACCGGGTCGCCATCCATGTAGAACACCGGGCTCAAACCCGAGATAATCTCGGACGACACGCTCTGCAAGCCCGCGATGGCGTTCAGCGGCAAAATCACGCGCTTGGCGCCGGCGTTTTTGGCCACGCGCATAATGTCCTCGAGCCCACGGATCTCGTCCATAGAACCCGACATGCGCAAGATGCCCGGAATCGCCAGCGCGGGCATCACCGGGCGGTTGCACGCCGCAGAGCACAGGCCCACAAACTCCGCAAGCGAAACTTCCTCGGACAGGCCCTTGCTCTGCAGGTCGTTGTAGAACAGCAGGTAGTCCTTGGAGCCAATGTGCATGCCCGGCGCCACGCGGTTCGCCAGGTTCACAAAGTTGTCGAACGCGGCTTCCAGCGTATCGCGCACCGGCTTGTTAAAGGCCACGCCCTCGTGCTTAAACTTGCACTCGCCGGCGACGGCCTTGTTCTCCAGCTTGTACACGGCAACCTCGCCGCCCTGCGACCTGCCCACGCCAAACACGTGACCGGACAGCAGCGGCCCGTCGGGAATCAGAGTGTCCTCGCTCTGCTCGGGCACGCGCACCACATGCACGTCCTGCGGGTTGTCGGCATCCATATAGCCCAGGTTGACGTCGATAAACTCGACGCCCGCCATAATCTTGAGCTGCTCCTTTACGCGGCGACGGCCCTCGATAGCATAGTCCAGCAGCCAGCGCACGTCGTCCTTGTCCATGGCCTCGTCGGGGAACAGCAGCTTGGCAAGGCCGCTAAAGGTCTTGCGCACGGCGATCTCGTCACGCTTGTTAAAGTCGCTGTTAAAGCGGAAGTAACGGTCGATATGGTGCGTAAAGTCCTTGCGGCGCATCTCCTTGCAAAACTCCGACAGGCAGTCGGTGATCAGGCCATAATGCCCGGTCAGCAGGCTCGAGCGCATCTTGGGAATCTCCCAGCCCGGCAGGTAATAGTGGATACGGTCGAAGAAAGCCGAATCGTTATTAAACTCCGGCGGGAACGGATCAAACAAGTGCGTGGTCTTAAGGACGTTTTGCACGGTGTCGTTGATGTTGCCCTCAAAGACCATGGAGGCATCGGCGTTAATCTGGTCGCGGCCGCGCGCGTAGCTGCCACTCGCCATGTAGTCCTTCATGATCTGCACGGCGTTGGTGTCCTTAAAGCGCATGCCGGCGACCTCGTCGAACGTCACGCAGTCCCAGTGGCCCACCAAGCCCACGCGATCGGCGCGCATGGAGTTCATGCGGCCGAACAGATTGGCCGTGGTGGTCTGGCCGCCCGAAAGCAAGATGGCGTAGGGCGAGACCTCTTTGTAGATGTGACTCTTACCGGTGCCGCGGGGACCCAGCTCGCACAGGTTGTAGTTGCGCTCGATCAGCGGCACCATGCGCTCGATAAAGTGCAGACGCTCTTTCTCGGAAAGCTCGCTGGGCTCATAGCCAGCCGAACGCAGCAGCATATTGAGCCACTCGTCGCGCGTAAAGTACTGGCGCTCGTCGACCATGGCATCCAGGTCCAGATTGGGCATCTGGATGGGCGTGAGCGACGCCACACTAAATGGAGAGTCCTCGGGTCCGCGCTTTTTGCGCTTGGCCTTGGAGCGGCGTGGCGCATCGTCGCCAAAGACCTCCATGCCAAACTCGTCTTCCTCATCCAAGGGGTGACGATACTCGATGCTCATAATGCACCAAATGCCGCCCTGCAGAATCTTGGAATAGTCACGCACGTACTCGGCCGGCATCACAAACGGCTCGATGGTCAGGTTGGCAAACGACGCCACGTAGATGTCTTTGTACTCGTCGAGCTTGGCCGTCACCTTATCGATGATGGTAAAGCGGCCCAGTTCGCGGATCTTGGACTTAATGCGCTCGGACTCGTCGGGGCGCACGTAATTATCGGTGAGGATCCTGCGAATACGGTCCAGGCCCTCTGCCACGGCATCCTCGTCGTCGGTTGAGCAGTACATGCCCAGCAGATACTCCAGCACAAAGGTCGGCACGTTGGCGCCACGCTTCATAAGGGCCGTCAGGTCCTTGCGCACGATCTTGCCGGCAAAGTGCTCGAGCAGCTTGCCGTCCAACCCATCCATGTCGTAGCCGTCGTCCTCGGGAGTCTCGGCCACAGCCTGGTCATAGCCATCGGTCGAGGACTCGTCCTCGGCGGGCGCGGCGGCCTCAACGGACGCGGCGGCCGCCGCCGGCTCCGGGGCAGGCGCAGCAGCCTCAGCCGCCGGCGCCTCCGCAGGCGCCGCAGCCGCCGCAGGCACATCCACATCAATCGAGGGGACTTCCCACAGACCGTCGTCATGGCTATCAAACATAGGGCACACTCCTAAAAACCAAAGTCAGCAACAGGGGCAAACGAAACGGCGATGGTATACGTCTCGCGCCAAACGATCTTGCCCGTCTGCGCATTGCGACAAACCAGCAAATGGGACGAGCCGGACCCAAACGACACGCCCGCCTTAAGCGTAAAGCGAGCCTCGACCACGCGGTCCTGCGGGTTGGGCGAGGTCATGTCCGCATGCACGCGGGCAACGTCGCTCACCTCGTTGCCAGTCTCGTCGGTAAACACCAGCTCGTACTCGCACGGCAACACCTTGCCCGTAGCGGCCTCCTCCTGCAACAACTTAATGCCAAACAGCGAGTTGGTAACGCGACGGCTCTCGCTCAGCACGCGCAGCTGAGCCATTTGCGTGTCGACAAATTCCTTTGAGGAAGCGCTCAGACGACGATACCCGACCACCGGCACCACGAGCTCCTGCAAGCTCACGCCGCCATGCACGTAGCGCTTGGTTCCGCCGGGTCGCTTATAGTGCACGATCCCGCGCGGGGCCAAGCCGACATAGCCGCCGCCCGGCACCACATGGTCCATGTTCATGGCCAAATACGGGCTACCGTCCGCACCGTTGGCGATATCGGCCAAGGCGTCGCCCTGAGCGACCACCGCATGGCGCTTGCCAAACAGCACCGGATCGTCGGGCAGGTCATTCTTGCCCAGGAACAGGCATTCCGGCAGCTCGTTGGCCGTGAACAAAAAGCCATGGTCGGACGTAATCGTCACGCGGGCGCCCGGCGCATCGGTGCACACGCGCTTGGCGATCGAGACCAGCTCGTCCACGCTCTCGGCGCACGCATCGAACACGTCGCTTTCGGTGGCGAGTTTCTCCCCCGTCGCGTCGATCTTGTTGTGATACAGGTACACGATCTCACTGGACTTGAGCAGCTCCTTGCGTTCGGCGGCAGACATGTCCAGATACGCCGCGGCACTCAGGGCACGACCCACAGGCGCGGCCTTCTGCAGCACCGCTTGACGCTCGACCGTAGAGCCCGTGGGCATGCCATCGAGCTGCACGGCGCCCGTTTCCATGTTGAGCGTCATGCCCTGATGCGGCAACAACGCCGGCATGCCCATCTCGGTAATAGAGGGGAACATCGCCTGCATGCTACCCATGCGCACCTCGCCGCCGCGCTCGCGCTCCAAAGCGGCAGCCACATCCTGCGCCACCTCGTAGCGCAGCGCATCGCTAATCAGGACCACCTTGGCCTTGGCACTGCCAGCATACGTGGGCAGCGTCTCCCAATAGAACAGGTCTTGGCGAGCGACGCCCTCAACATAGCCGGCATCGCGCCACTGCGCCTGAGCGGCATTGGCCCAGCATGCGTTGCTCTCGGTCAGATACCAGTTAACGTAGTTGTTCTCGGCCCACTCGACCGCGCGGCGCTCGGGTTCCTCCAGCAGGTCGACACCACGCAGCTTGCAGCGTTCGTTTGCCTGACGCAGTGCGCGATATGCCGCATCCATGCGCCACCAATCTGTGGTATAGGCCTCCCACACCTCGGCCGCCTGGGCAATGTGGAATCCGCCCGCATGGTCGCGCTTAAAGGCTGCCATATCGGCCAGTGCCAAAAGCACCTGGTAGTAGCAGGCGACATCGTCGTACCAGCACAGATCGCGACGGGCCGCGGCAACACGACGGGCCTCGTCAACGCGGTCGGCCCCCTGTGCCAGCGAGGCGAGCAGGTCGCTCAAAATGGCCTCGTCAACGCACGGGAACACATCGAGGCGCAGCAGATCGTCGGTAGACAGAGCGCCAAACACATGGCGCAGGCCGCACGCGTCCTGGACCAGCTCGCAAATCTCGCGCAGGTCATCAGACGCCGCAGCATCGCCCGCCCATTCGCGGACAACCGCGATGCAATACGGCGCGTAGGCAGGCGCAATATGGTTGGAGAGCTTTTGCAGCGCAGAGGCCGGCACCAACGAGGCCGCAGCCGTCAGCAGCACATGGGCGGCAAAATCCTGGAGCGAATCGCGCTCGAACAGCGCGCCCTCAAAGCCGGTGCGCTGACGCACAAAGGCAGCAAGACTGTCGGCGGCCTCAAACTTTTGCGCCAGCTCCGACAGCGCCTCCGGACCATCGTGCAGCAACATGGTCAGGCACGCGCGCACAATAAACGGCATGGTGGCAGCGCTGGGATCGGAGCCACCAAACATGGCAGCCAGCAGGCCCAGCTCAACATCGGCCGCACACGCAGACGCGGGCATGCACTTGGAAAATTTGGCGACGCGACCCTTGGCGGCAAAGAACGACTTGTGCGCCTGCAGAGCCTTGCGAATATCCCTCGCGTTGGAGGCACCCAGCTGATCGGCCAGCAGTGACAGATAGTCCGCCGAGAACTGATCGGCGTACAGCTCAACATCGGCCAGCCAATCGCCCTCAAGGCTACCGCGCCCATGTTGGCGATACACCAGCATGTCGCTCGTGGTGTCCTCGCGGGCGATAAGGCGCTTGACCTCAAACATATGCCCGTCGCAAGCCTCCACAAAGCGCACCGGACGCGGCAGGCGCTGCTCTACCGCTTCGCCAAAGCCGCCCTCGGCAAGCTCGGCAAACGTAGCGGCAAACTCGCCCTCCGCGTCGTGCCACACCACCACGCGGCGCTCACGGCAATCGGGCAACGGCTGTTCAAAGCGCGCCGCCAGCTCTTCAATTACATCGAACTTTGCCATCTAACAATCCCACTGTCATACCGGTCAAAACAATTCGCGTAACGCGTAATCACGTGTGCATTATTTTATCTTTGCCAGCACATCCTGGAACTTGGCATAGTTGACCTTAACACCGTCGTCCAGGTCGATCTTGATCATCTGGTCGGCCAGGTGATGCAGCTTTTCCTCGTAGGCAACGGTCTCGGTCAGCTGGTCCTTGAGCTTTTTGATGCGCTTGGTCAGCGCGACCTTCTCGCCGCGCTCGGCCGTGGCCAGCGCATCCTCGGCATCGGCGATCTGCGAGCGATAGCGCTCCTGCTGCTCGTGCACGTAGTCGGTACGAATGCGCGCCAGCAGATCGGGAGTATAGCGGTGCATGTAGACCAGAGCCATAAAGCCGTTCTTTTTGCCCGAGTCGAACAACCAGTAGATGGGGCGTTTCTTGTAGGTCTGGCAGTGGTCCTTAAAGAAGTCCTTCAAAAAGTAGGTGCGGATGACCTCGCGCGAGGTACCCTTGCCGCCGAGCGCCTCGGCAATAAAGGCCAGGTTCTGCTCAAGCGTCTCCTCGCCGTACACAGTGCGCACAAAGTCGATAAAGTAGCGCACGATGTCGTCGTCAAAGTACTCGTCGTCGGTGATGGGCAACACGTTGTCGCCATCGGGCATAAAGGTCACGTGATCGGGATCGGGCATCTTGGCCAGATAGTCAGAGACCGTGGCGCCCTGGTCGGCCAAGACCAGACCGTCCACGTCCAGCGAATAGCGACCAAACATGCAGCCCACGGCATAGCTTATGAGCGAGGTGATCTCGTCGCGCTTGGTGCGCACGTACTTGTTGCCCTTATAGCTCTCGGGGATCTCGTCGGCGGTGTCGAAGATGCGCGCAACCGATACATACTTGTCCTCGACCTCGATGGGCACCTCGCCCTCCATGTTGTAGATCTTGGCAAAGATTCGGTTGAGCTCCTCCTCGTTAGCGCGAAGCTGCTCAAAGCGAGCATTGACCTCGGCCTTGCGAGTCTCGTATTTATCGGCGAGCAACGTTGCCATATCTCTATCCCATCCAATCAGGACCGATTAAAAGCCCAATAAAACTAGCTAAGTCAACATAGACAAGTCTACCCGACAGCAAAGCAAATAGCGCCCCGTGCAGAGCATTCGCAGGCACCATTTTGAGAGTACTTCCACTACAGGCCGACCCCGCTTTGCAGCCAATATGTATTAACTTACTCCACCAGCTCCACCATTTGTTGAGCAACAAGTGCGAGCGGCAGCCATAACGCCACGACCGCAGCAACCGGTTCAAAGCAACACGAACGAGCGCGCCCCCACCATCTCATGCCAAAAGTCTGTCGTTATTCTAAAACCGCAGGCAGATTGACGAACATGTGTTTGGTCATTATAATTTCTACTTGAATAGACTCCTCGTCTCGTGGTATAAAAAGTTTGCGTTCCTTTATGGAGGGCAGTCAAGGGCCGGGGGATCCCCCCGGCATTTTTGTTTTTAGGGAGACTGCATCATGAGGGAGCTTTCCGTCTTCGTCGACGAATCCGGCAACTACGGAGGGCAAAGCGCTAAGTACTATCTCGTCACGCTTGTATTTCATGACCAGTCAGCATCAATTGCTGAAATTATCGAGCGTTATGAACACACGCTTAGAACGCGTGGGCTTCCCGATATCCCCCTACACATGAACCCCCTGATGCACGGCAACGAATCCTACGGAGCCATGGACACTCGCTTGCGCAATCGGCTTCTAGCGAGCTTTGCAACATTTGCAAACAAATGCCCCGTTACATACATGACGCTCAGTTACCAAAGAAACAAATTTAAAAGCGATGCGGCAATGTTCGCAAGGATGCGTCGCGATTTGATCCTCTTTTTGTTCGACAGGCTTCAGTCTTTTCAAGACTATAGCGTCATCAAGATATATTACGACGACGGACAAGACGAAGTAACAGCTGTCCTCCATGCGGCATTCGAATACGTCCTTGGGAAACAGGCTGTGGTTTACAAAGAATGTGATCCGAAGCACTTCAGGCTTCAGCAAATTGCTGACTATATTTGCGAAATCGAGCTGGCAGAGATTAAATACGGAAACTCCGAGCAATCAAATACCGAGCAAATCTTCTTTGGAAACTATCGTGATTTCAAGAAAAATCATCTTAGGAAGATTCGGGCGAAACGTCTCGCGTAGACCCAGCGCGCAGCTTCTGTTATAAAGATATCGGCACCCTCGAATAGAGGGACCTCCAAGAGCCGGGGGGTGTCCCCCAGCATTTTTTATGCCTGGATCCAATGCAGGCTCGACATAAAAACGGGAGGGGCACCCCTAGAGATGCCCCCACAAAATGCAGCGGACTCCTACACAAGAATCAATCGTCCAATAAATCCATGAACCTCTTGTCGGTAAACACATAGGCAGGAAGGTTGTAAAGCGGGGCAACCCGTTTTACTGAATGAGTCTTGTCGTAGTATTTCTGAACAATAATCGAGGCCGTTGAAACCGAGTCTATTCCGTCGACCGCATCAACCATATCTCGTACGCCAAATTCTTCGCCAACTTCGACTGTTTGTGCAAACTCTTTTGCAAGACGCCTCATTTTCTGCTGGTATTCAGCCCGCTCCCTGCGATCGCGCGCTTGCTCTATGCGCCAATCGGCATCCCAACAAAACCTATCCATTTTTGGATTATCTGGCACGCTGGCGCAGAACGCTTCAAGCTCAGCCCTGCCTTCTTTCCATGTAGCCTCTTTCTGCTCAAAGTTCGCCTCGGCCTCTTTAAGCGCCAGTTGAGCATCGTTCTCCTGCTGCTGCAACTTATCGACCTCAACTTTGGCAGGCTCGCTCGAGCCCTCAAGGAGATCGATCCCAATCGACTTGAGCCTGGAATCGAGCTTTTCTATGCGCTCGGCAAGCTCCGAAAGCTTCTCTTTGCTTGGCGCTTATTGCTAATGTCAAACAGCCTAAACGACTGAAGCTCTTTCTCGCAGCTCGAAACCTCATTATCAAGGTTGTTCCTCCGCTCTGTCAGCTGCTCTCGCTTGCGCTCCAGGTCCCGGAAGTGATCGTATTTCGAGGTTGCCTCGGCCAGAACCTTAGCAATCGAGTCAAGCTTTCGTTGAAGTTTTGCCTTTTCCGCTTCGGCTTGATCTAATTCGTCTTGGTCAGCGAGGCATCGATCAGCAAGCGCGTAGACCCTATCCCTCGTCTCGTCCTCTGCCCAAGACTTTGGTTGAAATGGCTGAGGCTTCTCGTCCACGCCCCTGCTCTTTTTGCCGGGAGCATCGCTCTCGTTTTCTAGCGCGGCGGATGCCGATACCGTTTCCGATCCATTACTAGCATCCAGTCGAATCATCGGAGCAGAATAGACCATCTTCGTTCCCGGATTCTCCTGCACACCCACAACGTCCGTCACGTCGTCTACGACCAGCATGGATAAATCGACGTTCTTCGCCGCAACAAACGTCACCTTAAACGAAACGTTTTGCTGGCTACGCAGCCCTTGGCGCATATCCCAAAGCACACGTGTGACCAAGTTGAAGAGCTGCGGAATACCGCGAGCGATTCGCGTGTCATACATTACGCAATAAGCATCGGGCTCCGGATTGTCGATTACGAGCGCCTTGTTACAGCCGCAGAAATCAGCCAAGACAAGGCCCGTCAAATCCCCTTCTCGAAGCATAGGGTAAAGCGCCTCGTGGATTGCGCTCCTGGGAACAATAAGGTCCTCATCGGCCTCAACCAGGTTATTCAGAAAGCCATCTACAAAGCAGTTGAGATAATCATTCAGATCATCAAAGCCGCCCCGCGTGGCAAACTCGGTGAGCTCGGGAACCTTTTCGTTATCGACATGCAGACCGGTCGCAGCGTGATGACGACCATCCCAGGTGATCATTCCATCGTCAAAGCAAACGCAATAATCGGACAGAAGGTGGAAAAAAGAAGTCACCAAATCCATCTCAATCAACCTTTCGCTTTAGCTCCAGAAGCTACTTGGCTTCCTTCGGGGCGCTTTCGATGAGTGCTTCGATTCCCTCTATCCCCTCGCCTTGACCGAACACTGCTATCAACTTAGCCCATCAACCTCGCCATTTGTTGAGCAACAAGTGCGAGCGGTAGGTATTGGCTATGACCGTTGGGGATTGAATGCAGCAGGCAGAATAAAGTAACCCGATTGCCTAAAGGGCTGAAACTGTCCATTTTCCGGTACTTCCATCCTGGAACAGAGAGAAACCGTCGACAAATTCCCCGGTTTTTGTAGTCAGCAAATACTCCAATGAGTCGCCATGCGACAATCCGACAGACCTAGCATAATCTTTATACTTAAAGCGCTTAGGATGAGCAGCTTTCGGGACCAAAAGAGATTCTTTCGCCCCGGGAGCAATTGTCCAATTAACAGGAACGTTGCAAACAGAAAGAACAATAAACGGATAGGCACCCTTGTTTTCAATTTGCAGAACACTTGCACCATTGGCCGACTCAACAGAAGCCTCAAATCGCGGAAAACACTCCGCCCTAGTTTCCCAGTCCAGCTTTCTCCTTGCTTCTCCAAGTACCTTTCCGCCAATAAAAAGGCCCGCAATAGTTCCCCAAAACTGCAGTACAGAATCTGCGGAAATCCTTGGCTCGACCAGGGGAATCGTATATACAACCTGTAAGACAATCGGAGTGAATAGCATAAACGCTAATACGACAAGTATGTTAGTGAATGTTCCCCTCGCCATCTTTTTCCTATTACTCATGCACCCTGCCCGCCAAACCGCGCCTTTCCGACGCACGCTGCTATCAACTTCTCTTTAAAACGGTCAATTTGCAACAGCTGGACCAAATAGTCAGAAGCAATAGAATCCGCTTGTTTCTCAAGCGGGAGTCTCCTATAAGAAATGGCGTTCTCTTCAGCAAGAACCGTGTATCCACGCTCGCCAATACCATTGTCGGCCTTACTTTGAAATAATTGAGCGGCCCGAGCTTTCGCGTCTTCTCTCGCTCTTGCTTGCCTATTGCGATCCGATTCGCTCATCGTGGACAAATCAGTCGCATGGCCAAACTCATGAAGGCACGAGAATAGTAGGAACAGCATATCATCCGAAATAGAGCGTCTTTGGCGATTGTCACGTATAGACCTTCGAGCGACTTTCAGAATCTGCTCATAATGGCACTTTTTCTGAATCCTATTACCTGGGCCATCTTTCGAAAGCCCATTCTTTTCAGCATCGAGTATCCATGCCAAATTGGCATCGGTGCAATGCACGGTTACTGGATCATCGGTCACAACGAAGTGGTCCCCATCATCTACTTCAGAATCGATTGGAAAAGTCAGCTCGAGCAATTCAGCTAAGCCCCTAGCCAGCTGCAAGCCCGTACATTCATGCAAGAACTGATTACACACAATGACTCCTACAGTAAGGGGTGACGTTTGAAGTCCCAGGAGGTTTCAAGCGAATCCCAATCGGCCTTAGAGGCATCAAGCGAACGCTGAGATAGATCCGAAATGCGTTGTTTATCTACCGCTGCAGGCGCAAGATATGGAACCCTGGCGACATCACCAACTTGGCAGTGCATCGTAGAATTGAATAGCTGCAAGACAAATGAAAATAGGGACGAGTTTGAATACGCAAGAAGCTCTAGCTGATTATCCGAACTAGGGAAATAACAATGCCCCGAAATATCATAAAAGGTATCTTGCGGAGCGAACCTGAAGCTATTTGCACCCGAGGTTAAATCCGTCCACGTGTTCTTTCTTTTCTCGAGAAATGATTCACTCAAGACTCGAGCATGAGGCTGTTGCAGAATCCAGGTGGGGTCATTTTTATACAAAAGAAGCCATTCAAGATTTCCGTACCACTTACGATAGTCGCCGCCTTTAAGATACTTAATCCACTTCTTATCACTCCTAGAAGGACGAAAGTCCGATTCGTGCCACAAGCGCAAGTACTTCTCATTTTTAGACGTCTGCATTCCAACTTTGGGATGAGCCACTGAATCGAAGCTGCAGCCATTTTTAAACGCCGCCAACAATCCACTCCCAAGCCAGTAGGCGATGGGGGTGCCGGGGATCTGCTTGAAGGTCTCGGCGTCGCGGCGGTAGAACCAGCCGCAGTCGGGGTTTCGGATCGCCTCGAGGGCCTTCGGAGCCTGGACGGAAGCACCAACGAAGTCCGAAAGGCGCACGTAGCCGCCCTTGTAGCCCTTGATGAATGAGTTGTGGAACGTGTAGGTGCAGATAGGCACAGTCGCGCCCGCGAAGCCCGAGTACTCAAGCTGGATGAGAGAAGTCAGCGTTCTGTTGTCGATAATCTCATTGCGGAGCTTCTCGTAACTTCCGATGAACATCCAGACGAAAGGCGACATGACGCCGCACTCGCCGTGGTCCTTGGCGAGATTGAACATGCGAACGACAAAGCTGGAGAACAGGTCGCTCTTGACGTCGGGATAGTTCTTCTTGACCCACCTGGACATGAAGGGGCCGAAGCTGGAGCTGCCCATGTAGGGCGGGTTGGCGACCACGCAGTCGTGGCGGCGGGAAAGCACCTCGCAGGCATCGAGGGCGCGCTGGAGCCTCTCTTTGGAGCTGCTGCCGAACAGGCCGTCGGTGCCGGTAAGCGCTATCGCCTCGCGGATCGCGGCGAGGTCGTCCTTTCCCGGGGCGAGCAGCGAGCCCACCTCGTCCAGGTGCGCCAGGGCGTCGAGGAGGTCCTTCTTCTTCGCCAGGGCGCTGCCGTGCGGGACGTCGCCCTCCCCCAGCGCCACCGGGGCGAGCACGGCGATGTCGGCCTGCACGCCGCGGCCGAAGAAGCGGCGGTCCAGCTCACGGGCGCACATGGCCAGGGCGAGGCGCGCGATCTGTGCAGCGCGCGGGTCAATCTCCATGCCGTGCAGGTTCTTGGACAGGACGAGCCCGGGGATCTCGCGCTCGCGGTAGCCGCGCTCCAGGTACATCTTGGCCAGCAGCTCGAAGGCGTAGACCAGGATGTGGCCCGAACCGCACGCCGGGTCGCACAGGGAGATGTCCTCGGGACCGCCGATCCTGATGAAGTCCTCGTGCTCGGAGTCGGGCTCGATGTAGTACTCCATCTGGTCGCGCAGGGGGCTTGCGGGATTGTTGAGCATCCACAGGCGCCCCAGCGAGTTCTGCACCATGTAGCGCACGATCCAGTCGGGCGTGAACAGCTGGGTGGCCGGTCCTATGGTGTCGGGGGTCTCCTTGGCCTTGGAGGCGAAGAAGGCGTCCTTGACCTCGGAGTTATAGTACTGGTACATCCAGCCCAGGACCTGGACGTTCTTTTCCCAGTCCTCCTCAGGAATGTCGCCCACCATGCGGCCGATGACGCCGTCGGGGTCCATGAGGTTGGCCGGCAGGAGGAGCGCCATGCAGGCGTCCACGGGCTGGAACACGCCGGGCATGCACCCGGAGAGCTCGGCGCACTGGGCCAGGAACAGGTAGCGGAACAGCGGCCCGTCCTCGCCGGCCTGTTTGAGCTCGGCGATGCGCACCGGGTCGGCGCCCTCGATCTCCACGTCGAGCGCCTCGTCCACCGCCTGGCTGCCCAGCCCCCAGCTGCCGTCGGCGGCGGGGCGGGTGAACATGCGCACGCGGGAGGGCAGGAAGTCGTTGACTTCCATGTAGCGCACGGCGGCGATGCGGTTGAACCAGGTGTAGGCCGCACGGTCGCGCAGGTGGGTGAAGCCCTCTTCGGCGCCGGCGCGCAGCAGAGCGTCGCGCCACTCGGTCTCCTCCGGAGACAGGGCGCGCCCGCCCACCACCGTCGCGCCGGCGGGCTCGGCGCCCTCGGCCACGCCATAGAGCCTCATGCGGGCCTCGACGCCGGCGATGAGTTCGTTGCGGGCCCAGATGCAGTAGTTCTTGATGGCGGTATCGTTCATGGCGGTCTCCCCTTCCCCGGTGGTTCTTGGTTAGCTCAGACGGATGGCGTCGTTGCCCTGCAACTCGGCGAGCAGACGCGCGCGGAGCTGGGCAAGGTAGGCATCGATGTCGCTTTCGCTTTCCAGCTTTTTGCGCTCGCCCAGTTCGGCCAGGCGCAGTTTTTTAATCCTGGGCGCAGGCGCGGGCTCGGGATTTGCGGTCGCTGGGGCATCCTTACCGGGCTCCTTGATCGTGGTAACGACCTCGCCGGTGGGCGTGACCTCCTTGTGGCGGCTTTCGCGCTGTTGGCGGGCCTTCTCCTCATCGATAGCCTTATCGATGTTCTCGCATGCGCGATCGCAGTACTCAATCAGCTGCTGCTTCAGCGCGGCAAGCTCGCTGGCCTTGGTAGCAGCGTGAGCGCGGCTCTCGAACGTCTTGGCCATGCGGCCGGCGTCCTCGATGGCGCGCTCGGCCAGCTTGGCGTAGCCGTCCTGGCCCTGGGCATATTCGTGCACCTGGGCCATCTGGGCGGCGATGTCGTCCAACGTCTCCTTGCGCTTAGCATCGACCATCTGCTTGTGGGCAGCCATGACGGGCTCCATCAGGTCGTGGAGCTCGCGGACCTCACGGTACGGACGCGGATTCTTTAGAATCTGCTCAATGCGCTTGTTGGCCTCGACCGCCTGGGCGTTAGAGTCCATGTAGAAGCCCTCGTCCTTCATAAGGCCCATAAAGTCAACGGCCTTATCAAAGACGGGCTTTTGGCTCTCAAAGAAGAACGTGACCTGGTCGTAGTCCTCTTTCCAGTCATCCAAATTGTCTTGCGCTTTTACAACGGCGTTGAACAGTGCCTGGGCGTCGTTCTGGTTGTCCAGCAGGCGCGTGGTCAGCTTAATGCCGTCCTCCAGCACCTTTAGGCCCGGATACGGATAGGCCGGGGCCAGGCCCGTAAAGTTGTTGTTCGTGAGCTCCACGCACTCGTTCTTGAAGCCCTTAAGCGTTTCGACCACCGTGGCGGTGAGCTCGTCCTCGTTGGAAATGTCGCGCTTGGCATCGAAGGTCTCGCGCAGCACCCTGTTGACCTTCTTGATGAGCTCGTCGCTCATCTTGACGCGCTCGCGCACCTGTGCCTTGTCGGCGTCCTTGCGCAGGAAGGCAACCATACGCGAATCGGCAGGAGCAACATTGGCGCCGGCAGCCGTGATGGTTGCGCGCTGCGAAACCACCAGCTGCGCCACCACGTTGGCAATGTCGATTTCGCGCCAACCATAGGGGGCACCCTGGAACTTACGCTGCAGGTCACCCATGGTCGTATTCAGCGACAGGCGCGACTGGGCATGCAAAAAGTCCGCGACCTCCTTCTCGGCGCGGGCGTTCTGGGAGCTCTGGCCGTCGAGCGCCATCTGGCTGGCACCGCGCAGCGTGGCGCGAATGTCCTCATCGGTCTTGGCGGGATCGGCAATGCAGTCGGCTTTGGTAAAGATGGCATCCGCCAGCTTGGACAGGGCCTGGTCAAACACATCGGCAGGCTTGGTGGCGCGGACGTTTACTATAGATCCGTCCACAGCCACGTGGGCGCGCAACACGGCCTCCTTCAGCAGTTCGGCCGCCTCGCGCTCGGCATACGAGGCCTCTTTCATCTTTGCCTGGATAATCTGCTGGGTTGAAAGCGGCAGCGCCTCGGTATTGATGGTCTTGCGGTACTTGCGAATCTTGGCCGCATTCTGCAGGTCGTCGAAGTAGTCGACGTCGTCAGCGAGCACCACGAGCGCGATACGGTAAGACTTCATGATTAGCTCGGCGTCATCGGCGCGCGAGAGGTCGTCGGCTACCGTAACCACATTAAGCTTCATACCACCCTGGACCACGCCATAGGCCGAGTCGTCCACATAGCGGTCGAAGGGGAAATCGTTGGCACCCACGCGCAGCTTGGTAGCCCTATAGACGCCTTCGAAGAGCGACTTTTTAATGCCCTCGATAATCAGGGCCGCATCCACCGGCGTCTCGCTAATGGCGCGCGAGATATCCTGCTCCTCGTCGGTGAGGAAGTTGTACGTATCGCCCTGACGTGCCACGTAGTTCTCGCGCACCAGACGGTTGAGCGATTCCTTGACGCCGTCCTTAAGAGCAGCCTTGTCAACATCCATGCCATCGACCATAAGGATGGAGATGTTCTCGACGTTGGACTTGATGTAGTCGATGTAGCGGATCAGATACAGCAGCTTTAAGACCTTAACGTCCTCGGTCTTAAGACCATGGCCATCCTCGGCCGCACGCTCGGCGCGCGTGACCACCTGGATCACGCCGTGCTCCAGGTCCTTGGCGATGGTATCGAAGAAGCGCCAGAACGGCACCAGGGCGCCTACCTCTTGGTCCTGAATGGCCTGGGCCGATTCCTGGAAGGCCGAGAGCATGGAGCGCTCGCCCGTGGACATGTGCTTGGCCTTGACGCCGTGCTTGCGTACCTCGGTCATAACGTCGGGCAGCACCTTAAACTGGTAGTTCACAAACGGGTAGCTGGCCGTAAAGTCGTTGCGGCTGGCATAGCCAATCAGGTCGCCGCGCGAGCCGTCAAAGGAGAATACGTTTTTGAGCACGGTGCTCTGGGCCTCATAGTCCTGCTGGAGCTTTGCCGAGGCGGCATCGTTCTTTTGCAGCACGCGGCGCTGGATAACTTCGTCCACGCTGGAGCTGGAGAGCGAAAGGCGCGTGTTAAAGCGGCCCTGAATCTTGGAGAAGTCATCGCCCACAATCATGGCGACCTCGTCGATGGCTTCCTGGCTGGTCACCATGACCCACACGCGGCCACCACAACGGCTGCCCAGCTCCTCGACGAGCGTCTGCAGCGACAGCATAAGGCTCGTGCTCATGTCGGCATCGGAGCCAATAAACTGGCCCACCTCGTCGGCCATGAACAGCAGACGGAACTCGCCACCGCACTCCTCCGCGCGCTTGTCGGCATACTGCTTGACCATCTTGGCAAAGGTGTCGGCAGCGATGGCGTCGTCCTCGGTACCGTCGAACCAGTGGCGCGCTGCCTGCTCGCTCATGCCCAGCACCTCTTGCAGGGCCCCGACGATGTCGTCCTCAAAGTAGCTATAGCTCTCGCGGTCCTCGAGCCAGTTGCCTTCGCTAATGCGCTCGTAGGCATCGCGGAACTCCTGTGTCTTGCCCTTGCTGTCGATATGCTGCTCCAGGCGCGCAAGCTTAAGGTCCTCGCCAAAAAAGCCCAGGTGCTCAAAGAACACGCGCTCAAAGGCGCGCAGCAGGGCCGTGCGTGAGGTGTCGCCCTCTTTCCACTGGCCGCCCTTGCTGTCGATGTTAAACAGGATCGCCTCGGTGGGAACCTCGCAGCAGCGACGAACCCTGGCGGCCACGATGGGGTCGGAAACCTTGCCATCAAAGTAGTCGACGGCGCGCTTGCCGGCAATCTCATCGTTTTGCAGCAGATACGAGAGCATCTTGAGGAAGTGCGATTTACCGGAGCCAAAGAAGCCGCTGATCCACACGCCCATATTGTCGGTAGGAACGTCGAGCGCCTTATCGTACGCCTCGAAGAAGTGCGCAAAATGACCCTGCAGCTCGCGCGTCACCACGTACTCGTCGAGCTCCTGGCGCACCGATTCGTCGCTGGCGTCTTGCACCTTGACGACGCCGTTGATGGAACGGTTGATGTCCTTGGAAAACAGGTCTTGGATAATCATCTGTCGCTCCTAAGAAATATCGAACGCGCGGTAGTAATTGCTGGCGTTCTCTTTGTTGAACAACTTGAGCTGGCGGCCATCAAAGCTGCCGGGGTACATGACGACGACGGGCACGATGCCAAAATCGGCAAGCATGTCGTTGAGCAGGTTATGCACGCGCAGCAGCGGAAAGACCTCGCCCACGCCCGTGAGCAAGATCACGTCGCCGGGCTGATGTGGCTGGGTGTGCTCCAGGAGGTACTGGGCAAAGCTCTTGGAGCTGCAGGGCTTCTGGAGCTCTTTGATCTGGGCCTCCGAGCCGACCTTTGCCTCACGCCGGGGAATCGCACGAAGGATGCGACGTTGCTCGCAAATGTCGAGCATCACGTCGTACAGGTTAAAAACCTCCAGATTGCACGGCAGCTTGCCGGCGCGGGCATCTGCCATGAGCTCGTCCACATAGGCGCGGCACTCAAACTCCAGCGAAGGGTCGTAGCAAAACGTGTAGAAGCCGATTTCGTTGCCGATGCCCTTGTTGGCCAAGAAATCCTGGTCTTGCAGGCGCTCGCGCAGCGCCTCGCGGCGATGGTCAAAGTCCTCATGGATGCGCTCGGCACGGTTGCGCGGGCGAATGTGCGGCTGGTTTATTGTCATGGGCTACATCACCTGCCCGGTGAGTGCGGCCAGGGCGTCCATGTCGCCCAGGTCGCGGATGGCCTGCTCTACATCGGGGTCGAGCAGCAGGGGTTGGAGCGCGTCGGTGCGCTGCGATGCCTTAAAACCGGCACTGCGCAAGATTTGGCGCAGAGTGCTCTTTATACGGCCCAGCGTGGCGTCCGACCATTTGACGGCCTCGGCATGCTCGACCTGAAAACGGGTGACAAACGCGTTGAGGTCAACGTCGGTAAAGGTGTAGTCGAAGCTGGCCATGCGCTCGCCGATCTCCACCTGGATGAGCTCGCGAACCATGGTGTAACGACACATCATGGCAAACAGGTTGGCCTGGGCCGCCTGGTCGGGCATGCCGCTGGCGATAAGGTCCATGATGCGGATGACCGCTTGGTCGGCAGCATCCTTGTCGATACCGCGGGCGGCACACTGCGTCTCGTCGAGCGCTACGGCATCGAAGCGACGCAGGCACACGCGGGCGCGATCGGCCAGCATGCGTTCGGTGGGATACTGAAACAGGTTGTCGTACTTAACGCGCGCGATGATGTCGTCGTCGCTCACGCCGTCCAGGCGCAACGCGGCGACGATGCGCATCTCGGGCAGCAAAAACTGCTCGCGGGTGAGCACGCCTCCCAGCGATATTTTGTCGGTGTTATCCACAGGACACACTCCAAGGGTTCGGGCCTTTTTATTTGCATCGGGTCGATGCAAACATGCCTTCCAATTCTACCGTTTAAGTACCGGGTCGTGGGGGTTGTTGCTGCCTTACTGACCTAGTTCCTTAAGTGCTTGCAGCGACGCCGCACGCGTCTCGGCGTAGGCAAGACGCGCGTCGCGGAGCTGTTCATCGAGCTGGTCGACTTTGCCGCTCAGCGCATCGATCTGCCTGCCGATTTCTCCCATCTCGACCATCGTATTCCAACCACGCTGATTGGAAATCTTCTCATGCTTATGGCGCAGGACGAGCAGTTGATTGAGCAAAGCAACGCGTGCCTTGTCGAGCTCATCCATCTTGTCGCGCGCTGCCTTTACCTCCCTTGCGATGCGCAGCTTTTCCTGCTCTTTCGCAGAGGGCTCGGGAGCAGGTACCGGTGCAGGCCCTGGCGTTCGCACGGGCTCAGACTCCGGTTCGGGCTCCGGTTCTGATTCAGGAGACTCCTCGGGCTCAGACGCCGTCTCGAGCTCAGACTCGGGCTTCGGTTCAACACCGAGCGCATCCTCGGATTCGGGCTCCGCGGAAACCGCATCACCCATCTCCAAAAACGCGCATATGCCCGCCCCCGTTGCCGGCCTTGCCTCGAACACCGTGGCAACCGATCCGTCACTCAGCATCGTGCTTTGCGAGCAAAGTGACTCGACAAAGCTCGCCATAAACAGGCCGAACCCAGAAATCTGCTGAGCCAGACGCTCGTCGTAGGTAACGCGGATCTCGCCCTCATTGTCTTGACGTACCGAAAGCCAGTCGCCCACACACATGAGCTGCACTAGCGTAATCGGCGTCAAGTCGCCCTCAAACAGCAACTGCAGATGGGGCGAAACAACGTCGCGGGGAACAACCGGCTCGGCATGCTTCTCGAGCTCCTCTAGCGTGGTACCGACGTATTGGCACAAATCGATGTTGCTCGGAACATCCGTAAAGTGCTCGCGCGCATGGCTCAGGAGCCGCTCACTTTTGTCAGCATTGATACGAATGCGCTTAACGGCGTGCGACGACCCATCCCAGACAACATCGGAATGCGTTAAGAACAGCCAGCCGTCGCAAAACAGCTCCATGACAAAGATGGGAAAGGCTTTCTGCATCGTTTACATCTCCTTGCGTTCTTGCGTATCGCCCGCGGCGTCCTGGTCGTTGACCTCGCTCCGCTGTTCCTCGTCATCAAACAGGCCCTTAAACACGAGCTCCAGATCTCGCTCGTCGGTATAGCCGGGTTCCAACGTGCCGCGGTCGATCGAGTCGAGCATGACCTGTTCCTTGCGCTGCAATCGCTCGTAGATATTGCGGTCGAGCGACCAGGGGCCACCGCGGCGTTCGTACACAGCGCGCAGGTAGTGATACTGCGTGTATTGCTCTTGCGGCAGGCCCAAGCGGTGAATGCGATCTTTGGACTGCAGCAGGTGCACCAGGTTGTAGCTGCACTCAAAGTAGACGGCGTCGTGGCACACGCTGTGGAGCGAGACCGACTCTGCCAGTGTGTGCGGGTTGGTAACCAGCACGCTCGTCTCCCCCGCCTTAAACGAGTCGATGACGCGGGCACGCGTGGGCATATCGGTCGATCCGCTAATAACGCGGCCCGTAATGCCGCGCTCGCGCAGCTCGTGCACCACGTTGCGGATACTGCGCTTAAAGATGCACCACACGATGACCGACTTGCCCTGGGCTACCAGCGACGCGACCAAGTCCAGGCAGGCTACCATCTTGGCTGTGGGCCGGTCATCCACCTGCAGCCCTTCCAGTGCCTTGCCCGCACCCGCCAGCACCTCGCCATCGAACAGGTCGGCATAGTCGCCGGCACTCAGGTCCTCGGCCAGCATGCGTGGATCGGACGAAAGCTGCAGCAGGCGAATAATCATCTCGAACGGCTCGCCCGAAAGTGTGCGCAGCACCTTTTGGAACAATTGCTGCTCCCAGCGGTCCACCGGCACATCGACCAAATGGTCCTCGTTGGCCTGAGGAACGCCCAGCTGGTACTTGTTGGTGCGACAAAAGAACGGCGCGATGGACTCGTTGATATGCTCAACGTCGTCCTCGCTCGTCGACCTGAGCGAATTGGCGCTCAAACCAAAGTACCAGCTGTAATCGCGCGGCCACAAACAATGGAGCAGGTTGTACAGATCCTCAAACGAATTGGGAATCGGCGTACCCGTCAGTGCAATAAAATATGGAGCCGCCGCGGCAATCTGCACGGCACTCGCCGCGCGCTTACCGCCCACGCGCTTCACCTTGTGCACCTCGTCAAACACCACCAGGGCGCGATCGGCCGCAATGCGAGCGGCCACCTCCCCCAGCGCGACCGACTCGTAGTTGAGCAAAACCATGTCGTAGCGCTTGTAGTCGAACAGCAGGGTGCTGCACTTATCGCGCGTGGAACGACCGCGAAACTCGGGGTCGTGGAAGCACAGCGAGCGCAACGGGCGGTCGGCTCCAAAGCAAGCCGCCCATTCATCACGCCACGAACCAAAAGCGTTTTTGGGCGAAAGCACGATGATGCGGTCGACCAGGTCGCGCTCGCGCAGGTACGCAAACGTGCCCAGGACCGAAGCCGTCTTGCCCGAACCGGGAACGGAGAAATTGGCGCTGCGGCCCATGGCGCTCATAAAGAACGCGTCCCACAGCTGGCGATCCTTGAGCGGGCGCCGCATTAGGACATCCTCGGCGCGACAGAACTCATCAAAGCGATCGGCCACCGACGCGTCGTGCGCCTTAATCAGCAGGCCCACGCGCGCCTTCTCACGCAGATAGTCCTCGCGCGCCGTAAGGCCTCGCAACAAGTCGGGGTCAATTTCGCAGTCCACGCCAAAGTTTGCCGCCTGCTGCAGCAGCTCAACAACGCGCTTGGCGCCCGGATCGTCAATCCCCAGAGAAAAGAGCACGTCCGCCTCTCGATAGCTCGGCGCATAGCGGCGCAGCGCCGAAAGCCGGATCTTCCAGACCGGCTCACGGCGCAGCTGCTCAACCGTCATGTCGAGCGGGACGACGGAAATGCCGTCGCTATACGAGAGGCGGAGTTTCATTTAGGCTTCCTCGCCGCCCATCTTGTACGCAATCTTGTCTTTGATCATATGCACCCTGGCCTCGAGCTTGGCAACCTCAGCAGCGATATTGGCGATCTCATCCGCAGGCAGCAGACCAAAGGTGGACTCCTCCACCTGATCGAGGTCCTTGATGGCGCGGATAATCGAAAGCGAAGGCGACTTGAGGGCCTTGTTCATCTTGGTGGTGTTCTCGGCCGACTCCATAACCTCACGGAAGGTCGTCGCCAGCTGAACATCGTCGCGAATCTCGGCGATGTCGGTCGAGGTCACGACCTCTTTGTTCTTCAGGCGCTCGGCAACCTCAAAGGCCAGCTCGTTTTCGCGCTCGATAAAGCGGTCCGCATCGGGGCCTTCCAGAATCGGCTTCATCTTGCGGACAAAGCGCACAATGTCGCCCTGCGGCTCGGCAATCATGTTGGCAAAGACGATGTTCTTAACGTCCTCTTCCTGATCGTCGCTCTTGCACTTTTTTAGCACGCCCTGCAGGTCGTTGATAACGCCGGCAACCTTGAGCTCGCGCGCCAGGTGGAACTGATCCTTGGCGTTGGCAAACTCCAGGAACTCGTTCATATAGCGGGCTTTTACAATCTCCTTCTCGAGCTCCTTGGGCTCAACGCCAATGCACTGGGCGTACTCTTCCTTCGAAAGCAAGTTGGAGCTGATGATGTCGTTGTAGATGCCCACCAGGCGGTCGACCGGGTCGTAGCCAACCTTCTCTTCCTCGCCATGCTGAATCGAAAGCTCCAGCATCTTGATCTTCTTGGAATCGTTACCCAGGCTCTCGGGAAGAATAACAGCCTCAAACCAGCCAAAACTTGGGTTTTCGGCGGCAAGACGACGCAGGCAGGTAAAGCGACGGTTGCCGTCGACGATCAGGCCGTCGGCCAGCACCACGCCGGGACGCTCTTGCGAACGCAGGGCAATGCTACGCTGCGTCTTTTCGATAGCATCCTTGTTGCTGTCGACGATAAAGCCCTCGATGATGTCATTGCAGGCGGCAACATCCAGCTCGTTAAATGCACTCTCGCCATGCTCGGCCTTGTAGCGGCTGATCCAGGAGGCGATGCGGTCGTTCTGCACGTTGTAGCGCAGATAGTCGAGCTTGATGCTGTAAACGGGATACATCTCGGGCTTGCCGTCGATCACGATCTTGTGGTTGGCACCGGTCGGCTTAATGTTGACGCCGTCGCCGATCATCTCGAGCAGGTTCATGTCTGTTTCCTCCTATTGGTTGTTTTTGATATACAGTTCGCGCAGGTAAGCTGCATTCGCTTCCTTGTTGGGCATGACCATGTCAAGGTCCTCGTTGTAGAACAGGTCTTTGTCCTTGACCGCCCTGTTGATGTCGTAAGCGGTAACGACCACACCGTAATCGTCCTGGAACGCATCGATAAGGTCGTCTACACCAATGGGACCCTTTTGCTTGGCGACATATTCGACCGCATCGGCAATGGAGAAACTCCCTTCCTTTCGGCAGAACATGTAGGTGCCGCCAAAGCGGGTGCGCCTAATCTGTTCTTGCGGCAGCCCGTACACAACAATCGAGTCGAAAAACGCATCGTCAAAGCCACACTCCTCTGCCACAGCATCGAGTTTGTGCTCAAAGCCCTGTTTGCGCAGGCTTGCCACTGTAAATGGCACGCCCGGCTCCGTACGACCAAAAACGGCATATGCATATGAGCTTAGGTCTGTACGTCGAATTCCCACCGACTCCTCTAGGTGCTTGAGCGAAATAAATGAACCGTGATTACACTCGATAAAGGTGAAGTTGCGTAGCAGCTGAGCTATTGCCAGCCTAAAGTCCTGGTGGTTAATGACTTCATCGCCAAACCCCGGCGCTCCATAGGCAAAGCTATCGCGCGACATAAGCAGATTTTCAAACGATTTCCGCAGGTCAACACCCTTTTTAACGATCAGGTCCCTCGAGACCTCCAAGCCCAGGGGCGCGAGCGTCTGATCGTTAATGAGACGACCGGACGTGGAGCCAAACTTAGCAATAAAGCTCGCCCTGACGTACGGCAGCGATACATAGTCTTCGGTCACCATGTCCTTGATGAATTGTTGCTGTTCGGCAGAAAGGTCGACATCGACATACGAGTAGCGATCGTTTCGCAGATATGCGTTCATGTCGCGCAGGTAGTTACTGCGAACCGTCTTCGTGTCTATGCAGTACTTGTCCGCGTAGCGCTGGGCAAACTCCTCGCGCGACAGCTCGGTGCCCGCGTCGCGCAGCACATCGAGCATCTGACGCTTGCGATCCGTCTCGCCCAAGCGTATCACGGGGGGCATAACCGTCCGCAAACCGTGCACCGTATCCGGGCGCACGTACGTGCGGATAATCTCGTAGAGCTCCTCGTCATCACGCACGTCGTATAGGTCGCACAACTCCTTGTTCTCGCGCAGGATAAGACCCGCGCCGCACTCGATATTGCGCCCGGCGGCGAGCGTTAAGACCCGACGCAACTCGGACGTAAGGCGGTTGTCAATCTTGTAGGAGCGTATCTTGTTGCCATGCGCCACCAAAAAACTTCCGGTGCCGCGTAATTCGTTAAGGCACTTGGTGTCTTCGGAAGGCATCACCAACATCTGTTTAAAGCCGCACTTGTTATCATTCAAAAACCGCTGGTACTTGATGCGGATGTCTTTGAGCGTGTGATATTCCTCAACAGCTCCGGTCTCGGCAAAGGCACGCAGCGCGGCGCAGCGAGTGGAGAAGCTGCCCAGCTTTTTACGCGCAATCTGCTCGAGCTGAGAGGCATTGTCCTTTTCGATGTTTACAGGCGCTCGAGGCGTATCCGCGGCAGGACGGCGGTGCAGCTGCGCTATCCTATCACGCCACTCCTGCGGCAATGTCGGATCATTGGCGGCGCGGCGAAGACTAAACCTGTTCGAGACTTTAATGGCCTTCAGATAGCCAAAGGCCATCGGAGACGCCTGTGTTATCTCGCAAAACGTCTCCACGGTAAGGTCGTAACACGTGTAAAACGAACTAAATTGATCCTCGTCCAATTGCGGACGGCTGCTGATCAGGTCATCACGACGTCGACGCAGAGGACCGAGTCCGGCCGGCTTGCGAGGGTAATCCATAAGGGGCTTGTCGCTAAAGACCCAGCGCAGCAGGTCGGCATCGTCGGCGGGAAGCAACGCCAGCCACGCCTCGATAGACATAGGGCCTTTGCCGGTGAGGTCTTCGATTTTGCTGGTAAAGGGCTTTGCCGGCTGTTGTGGGGCCGGGGCGGAAGTTGGCTCCGGAGCGGCAGGGTCAGGCATCTGGTCTGGCTCGGGCTCGGTCGCAGGCTCGGGCTCGGGTGCGACGGCCGTCTCAGCCTCGGCCTCGGGCTCGGGCGTCGGCGCGATAGCCTGCTCCGCAGGCGCGGTCCCCTCCCCAGCCGGCTCGTCAGCGTTTTCGGCTTCCATGCTCGCAAAGTACGCGCGAACCACATCGCAAACAGACGGCGCAAGGTCCTTATCGACCCTTGCATATTTAAGCGGGATGGTGCCCTGTCCGTATATGCGCTTCATATAAAGGAATGCAGGCTGCGCGGTTTGCGTAAGGCCGTAAAACTCCTCGGCGGTCAGCTTATACACATGGAAGAGCGGACCAAATGTATCGACGTCAAACGTTGGACGACCTTCCATGAGCGCATCGTAACGCACCCCAATATAGCTGGAAGGCCTTCCGATGCTGCCGGCCCATTTAGCCGGATTGTTCTCGATGAGCATATAGCCCATCAGGGTGCGGTCCTGGTATGCAAGGTCAGCGAACCACCTGTTGAACTTTGCAGCATCCGGGTCGATGGCCAGCTTGAGCGCCTGCCCAACCGTAAGGTTCTGAACCTGCGGCCGCTTGAGCTCACCAGAGGATGCCGTCGTGCGAGATTGGGCCTGGGCATCGGGCTGATTGCTCGGTTGGGTCACGCTGGACGGTGCAATAACGGTATCCACAGGATTAGCGTCTGTGCAGACAGAGTCAGTATCGGCCGCATCAATATCTTCCCGATCATGAGGAGCCTCAAAGTTCAGACGCTTGAACGTTATTACGGCCGCATTAAAGGCGGGGTATTCGTTTTTGAACTCATTGAGTGTCAATTTGACAGAATACTTTTCGCTGTAACCCTCCGCAAGCTTACCCGCCAATCTGGTGCAGAAAAGTAGGCGGAAAGAGGGCTCGTTTACGGACAGGCGCTCTTTTCGCAACTCAAGCACTGTTTCGTCGGCAAGGCGGTTTATAGCTATAGCACGTTCAACGGGCGTATTGACCGACGGATACCAACCTCCTATCGCCGCTTGACGGGCAAGCTCCATCTCATACTTGATTCTTGCCAGTTGCAAACTCCCCGCTGGCCAATCTTTCAAAGCAGCGACAATCGAGCGCACTTCGGCGGGAGCGAGGCCCCCCGAGCGCAGCCTAGAAGCGCTATAAGTGAGTAGCTCGGGCAAGTCGTAGATATTAAGGTTCCATTTTAATTTGCGCTGAATTGCCGGAGTAATCGAAAGGTTCCACAGCGAAAGCGGCGCGCCGTCGCGCGTATACACCGTGCTGAGCGTTTCGGTAATCGGTCCTTTGACGTTGGCGAAGGCACGACAATCGCGCTCAATGCTGCGCAAATTACCAAAGACGTCAAACACCAGCCTCGCATTGCCCGATAGTCTGCCGAGCTCCGGCACCTGCGCGCGATACTGCGGAGAAAGCGGCAAAGCATAGGCGGTAAGATGCTTTTCGAAAGCAGTGCGTAAGGCCTCGTCCTCAGCCTTGCCCAACTTGCGCACGAGGTCAAATACATCGTGAATCTCTTGCTTGTTGAGGAAGGCAACCTGGGTCTCGGTATCAAACACACAACGCGGGTCATCCCAACCGCTCAGGTACTTGGGACGCTCGAGCTTTTTAACGGCATCCTCGGAAGGCTCTAGCGCGGATGTGGGCATGGCCTCAAGCTCGGGCTCAGGCTCTTCAACGGACGCGAGTTCGTTTGAAGGCTCGGGTTCACACTCGAGCGCAAGCGCGGGCTGCTCAGGCTCGGCGGCGGGTGCGGGCTCGGCGACCGGTGCAGGCTCGGCGACCGGTTCGGACTCAGCAACGGCCTTCGCGGTCTCAATACTTTCGGAGAAGGAAATGGACAGCTGGTGCGGCTCGGAAGACAGCGTGGGTTCGGGACGTCCGGGCTGGATGGACTCCCCTTGCTCTGCCTGCACTGGCTCTTGCTGCTCAGCCGACTGCTCGGCGGTCGCCACAGGCTCCGTCGGCGGCTCGTATCCCATTAGGGACAGGCCGTCGGCCGGCTTCTTGTCATACGAAACGCCCACGGCAACGGGGATAGGCCAGCTGCGCCCATTAACCTTCAACTGCACAAGGGTCGAATCTGCGCGCAACGAAATGGGGCCGCAAGCCATAGGTGCAGGGGGCTCAGGGGCAGGAGGCTCCGCGAACTCGGGCTGAGCGTCCATCGGCTCCGGCACATCCACATCGACGGATTCAATTTCTGCGACGTCATCCGCTTCGGGCTGAACGTGTTCGGAATCCTGAACGTGTTCGGATTCCTCTAGCTCGCCAGTATCCCCGACAACCTCAAGCGCATCGCCTTCGGCAGCCTCAAGCACAGCTTCTTCGGACTCGGTGTCCTCGTCATCAACGATGGCATATTCAATTGCTTCAGACTCAGCGACCTCGTCATCAACAGCAGCATCGTCAACATCTTCGTTATCAACGGCTTCAAGCTCGACAGCGTTGGGCTCGACAAAATCCGAAGACACCGGCCCCGCAGCCTCCACGGCCGCATCAGGCGCTAGGCTGTACTCGCCGTTGGCGTACAAAAGTTCGCCATGTATAACTAGTTGGGCTAGCGCGCGTTCGTATGAGTCATTAATGATGCGATACACGTTCGAGCGCACCAACGCCTCGTGCAGCGGAGCATCAGCCTGCGCGACCGCATCTAAAATAAGTGACTCGTAGTACGCGACTACGTCCATCGAATCATTTGCAGCGCTCGTAGCATTTTTATTCATACAGAAACGACCCCCAAGATTCCCCAAACAACCTACTGGCCGCATTGGAAATAAGGAAGAACTATGCCAATAATTACTTGATACGCCACTTGCGCGTGTTTTTGTTTAGCAACATTTTGTTGTGCAACAAATCAACTGTGCATATGCAGATGAGCGGTAGTTTTAATCGGTGAACGGCGATCGCGCACGCTTGAAGGCCTTTTCATTTTCCTTGACACCAAGGCAATTAAAATGGACCTGTCGCGCGGTCACGCCGCGCGTCATACACGTCTTTCTGCCATCAGATAGGACAAGCAAGGCTGATCGCTCATGTTCTCATTTGGCTTTGCGCTATAATCATCATAAAACTGTACATATGATTCTATGTAAGGAGTTTCATATGCCTGTCGTAAAGCCTATTTCCGATCTGCAACGCAACTTTGGTTCCATAGCAGATAGCTGCCACCAAACCAAAGAGCCCGTCTACCTAACCAAAAACGGGTCGGCATCGCTTGTCGTCATGGATGCCGAGGCCTATGACGAGCAGACGCGCGCACTAACCGCCATTCAGGAGCGCGAAGAACGCATCCAGCGAGCCATCATGCGTGGCTACGACGACTTAGTGAACGGTCGTGTGCGGCCCTGGAAACAGGCCAAGGCAGATGCGGATCGCATCAGGGCAGCTCGCCATGAAATTGGATAACGCAGACGTCGAGTTCTACTCGGAGCTCGACGAACTTGATAAGCCTTTTGATGTTGTCATGACTGACGAGGCACTCTATGCATATGCCGAAATTCCTTCGGAGCGAGTCTACGCCAGAATCGGCAACCTCATCGACTTTCTAGCCGAGCATCCTTATTTTGGCGAAGAATACGACCCCTACTATCAGGCGGCCTTTCCGCCCATTGACTGCAGGGTCTTCTTTTGCGCGCACTACGGCGTGTACTACCACGTGGATGTTGAGCAGCGAAACATCAGCATCCTGGCAATCGAGGACCATCGAAAGAACCCTTTGAGTAGATTCAAACTACTCAAGTAGCCTCCCCCCCCCATGTAACCATCCTATAAATCATAGCGGCACACTCGGGTTTTACCGTGATGCGGTCGCGCCTGGCGCTCCACTGTGCTAAAGTATCCCGAACGTTCAAACGACTACGAGGGAGATTAGAAGATGGCACGTGTGCACAACTTCTCAGCTGGCCCGGCTGCACTGCCCACAAGCGTGCTCGCCGAGATCGCCGACGAGATGATGGACTACCGCGGTTGCGGCATGTCCGTGCTCGAGATGAGCCATCGATCTAGCATGTACCAGCAGATTATCGACGACGCCGAGGCAACCCTGCGTCGCCTGCTGAGCATCCCCGACAACTACCGCGTCCTGTTTTTGCAGGGCGGCGCCACGCTGCAGTTTGCGGGCATCCCCATGAACCTCATGCGCCGCGGCCGCGCCGGCTACGTCGTGACCGGCAACTTTGCCAACAAAGCGTACAAGGAGGCCGCCAAGTACGGCGAGGCCGTGCTGCTCGCGAGCTCCGAGGACACCAACTTCGACCGCATTCCCAACATGGCCGACATCAACGCGCGCATTGCCGCCGAGGCCGCGGGCAACGGGCTCGACTACGTCTACATCTGCCAGAACAACACCATCTTTGGCACCATGTTCCACGAGCTGCCCGATTGCGGCGACGTGCCGCTGGTCGCCGATGTCTCGAGCTGCTTTTTGTCGCAGCCGCTCGACGTCGAGCGCTACGGACTCATCTACGCCGGCGCTCAGAAAAACGCCGGCGCTGCGGGCGTCACTGTGGTTATCGTGCGCGATGACCTCATCGCCGATGGTCCCGCCTTTGCGCAGACGCCGCAGTACCTGGACCTTAAGACCCAGGCCGCCAAGGGCTCCATGCTCAACACGCCCAACACTTTTGGTATCTACGTGTGCGGCAAGGTGTTCCGTTGGGTTGAGCAGACCGGCGGACTTGCCGCCATGGCCGAGCGCAACTGGGCCAAGGCCAACCTGCTCTACGACCTGCTCGAGCGCAGCGAGCTATTCCATGGCACTGCGCAGGCCGACAGCCGCTCCATCGCCAACGTCACCTTCCGCACCGGCGACGCCGAGTTCGATACGGCCTTTGTCGCAGGCGCGACCGAGCACCAGATTCAAAACGTCAAGGGCCATCGCCTGGTGGGCGGCATGCGCGCCAGCGTCTACAACGCCGTAACCATGGAAGACGTGCAGGCACTGGCCTCGTACATGAAGGACTTCGAAGCACAGCATAGTTTGAGTCCGCGATCTAACTAGCCCGCAACACGCGGGCCGACCAGCCACCTCAGACCACCCTGCTTAGATCAAAACCTGCTAAGGAGTTTTTCCATGCGTAAGATTAAGACCATCGACGACATCACTAAAGACGGCAAAGTCGAGTTTGGCGAGGGCTACGAGTTTGTAAGCACCGCCGAGGAGGCCGACGCCATCCTGATGCGCTCCACCGACCTGCACGGCTACGAGCTGCCCGAGGGCATCCGCGCCATCGCCCGCTGCGGCGCCGGTGTCAACAATATCCCCGTCGAGGAGTACGCCAAGAAGGGCGTCGTCGTCTTTAACTCCCCCGGCGCCAACAGCAACGCCGTCAAGGAGCTCGTCCTGGGCATGCTGGTGCTCTCGAGCCGCGGCGTGGTGCAGTCGATGAACTGGGTGCGCGACAACGCAGACGATCCCGAGATTCAGGTCGATGCCGAGAAAGCCAAGAAGGCCTTTGTGGGCCGCGAGCTCAAGGGCAAGCGCATCGGCGTCATCGGTCTGGGCAACGTGGGCTCCAAGGTCGCCAACGCCTGCGTCGATCTGGGCATGGATGTCTACGGCTACGATCCGTTCATTTCCGTCGAACACGCGTGGGTGCTGAGCCGCGAAGTGCAGCGTGTGGGCACGCTCGAGGACCTCTGCCGCGGCTGCGACTACCTCACCGTGCACGTGCCCAGCAAGGCAGACACCATCGGAATGATCAGCACCGAGCAGATCAACCTCCTGGCCCCGGGCGCCGTGCTGATCAACTACGCGCGCGAGACCATCATTGACGAGGACGCCGTCGACGCCGCCCTGCGCGAGGGCAAACTGAGCTGGTTTAGCTGCGACTTTGCCACGCCCAAGACCGTCAAGATGCCCAACACGTTTATCACCACGCACTCGGGCGCCGGCACTGGCGAGGCCGAGGCCAACTGCGCCGATATGGCCATCAGCGAGCTCAAGGATTACCTGGAAAACGGCAACATCGCGCACAGCGTCAACTACCCCGCCTGCAGCATGGGCAAGGCGCGCGCCGCAAGCCGCATCGCCTGCCTGCACGCCAACGTGCCCAACATGATCGGCCAGATCACGGCGATCCTGGCCAAGGACAACGCCAACGTGCAGCGTATGACCAACGAGTCTGCCGGCGAGAACGCCTACACCATGTTCGACACCGACGAGCACCTGGACAGCAGCACCATCGAGGCGCTCAAGCAGATTCCGTCGATGTATCGCGTGCGCGTGATCAAATAGCGCCGGCGCCAAGCCTGCCAGACAGACCACGAAGCCCATTCGCCCCCCGTTTTCACGAAACGGGGGGCGATTTTGTTGCTCCGGACGACTTTAAAATGATACCCAGAACAAGTTTTTTCAGATAATCGATAGTGAGGCTCCAGTCGCTAAGCACACCCGCTTTGATAAACAGCTTTATCAGGGACTTTAGTAGGTAAAAATCGGTCTCTATGTGCCGAATGTAAGTTGACTGTCCATTTTCCGAAACAACTTATTCTAGGTAGCATTTTTAAGGCCCTTCCAAGGCAAAATATAAGTATTTTGCGACCAAAACTCTAGTCCGCGCGACCATTTTCCGCCCGCGCGGCTACATTCCCGCCCAATCGATAAAAATCTCCTCACGAAGCCGCCGTTCGAGCTCCTGCTGCCGCGGCGTCTTGTCTTTCAGCGGCACATCGAGATAGGAAATGATGAGCTCCATCACCACGCGGAAGGCATCGGAATCGGCCAGCTGACCATAGGTCATCAGAACGACGGGATATCCCATGGCTTGCAAGGCCGTCGTTCGATCGGAGTCCGAGATCTTGGATTCAATGGATCCGTGAATGGCTTTACCTTGGCATTCAACCAGACACTCTCGACTGCCGTCCTTATTTGCCAGCAGGATATCGGCATAGCGCCTATCAAGCCCCGAAATCAGGCGGGCGCTGCGCGTCATACGAATCTCAACGTTATTGGTAAGGCGCAGCCCTTCGCCGCCGCGCAACCTCGTAAGGCCAAACAGCATCGAAGCCTGGACCTCAAGCGGCGATGCCGCCACCCCCGTAATGCATTTCGCGGCACGTGTGAACGATTTAGCACCGCGGAGCCCCGGGATCTTATCGACGTACTCTGTAAGTTCAGAGAACTCGATCAAGGGCGGTCGTTTCCACAGGTCCGTTGGATTCCCCGAGACATCCTTTACATTTTCCCAACCCAACCGTGCGTCACCCCACCGGTCCCCATATGCCTGCACAAGTGCCGACTTTACCTGAGGCGCAATCTTGCACACGGCAAAGGTGCCGCACATCTCATACATGCACATGATTAAACGCTCGTTTGAGACCGAGGAAGCCAGGGTCAGCAGGGTAAAGAGCGGGGACGCAACATCGAGGCCAAACTCCGTCTGCCGCATGGAATCAAACGGCCTCTCCCCGTTCCAAACATGCCTGACAATGCGATCGCCCTTGCGCCCGCAGACGCCCTGCGCCAACACGTGTAACGGGGTGCCCAGGAAATGCTTGACGAGCGGATGCTCACATAGGTGCTCCCTGCGCGGATCGTCCGCAGAATTTGGCAGGTCCGGCATTATTGCCAAGACCTGTGGAGGTATCCGGTGATACCGAAAGGCAGATATGTCGCACAGTATGTCGTCCATGAAGGGTACGTACCCACTGCTTCGTTTGTGAACCCGCTCAGACGGCGAGCGCGATGGCTCGGCCTGCGAACGGCAAATATCGCCACGCGCATGTCGCAGATCTCTCAGGAGACTTACAATCGGTTTGGAAAGCAGACTGATTGTGAGGTTGCATATGGTTGATGAGGACTTTGCCTGGCGGCTTACGCAGGAGCTCGTGCGGATCGACAGCTCAGACCCGGGCGCGTATGAGGACGAGATCGAGCACTTCATTAAGAGGCTCATTGAGCAGCAGCTGGCGCAGCTTGATAGTCCTGCGCTCGATGCCGTGCAGATTGAGGAGCTCGAAGTACTCCCCGGGCGCCGCAACCTTATGATTACCGTGCCGGCCATAAGCGACGAGGCCCGACTCGTCTACATCTGTCACATGGATACCGTCACCCTGGGCGATGGCTGGGAGGCAGACACGCCGCCGCTCGGAGCGATCGTGCGCGACGATAAACTCTATGGTCGCGGCTCCTGCGATATGAAGAGTGGCCTGGCCTGCGCCATTGCCGCACTGGTCCATACGCTCGAGCGCGTGGCGGCGGATGGCGCGCTGCCCCGCCGCGGCTTTTCACTCATCTGCTCAGTCGACGAGGAAGACTTTATGCGCGGCTCAGAGGCCGCGATCGATGCCGGCTGGGTCGGCTCGCGCGAATGGGTGCTGGACACCGAGCCCACCGACGGACAGATTCAGGTGGCGCACAAGGGGCGCACGTGGTTCGAGATCGAGATGACCGGCGTCACGGCGCATGCGAGCCAGCCTTGGAAGGGCGCAGACGCCGTCGCCGCCATGGCCGAGGCCGTCTGCGCGCTGCGCCGTGCGTTCGCGGCACTGCCCGCGCACGATGAGCTGGGGTCTTCGACCATCACGTTTGGCCAAATCGAGGGCGGATATCGCCCCTATGTCGTGCCCGACCGCGCCAAAGTCTGGGTCGACATGCGTCTGACCCCGCCGACCGATACGGCCGCCGCGACGCGCATGGTAGAGCAGGCCATCGCCGTCGCCGAAGCCGCCGTTCCCGGTTGCCATGGCAGCTACACCGTGACGGGCGACCGCCCCGCCATCGAGCGCGACCCGAACTCTCCCCTTCTAGCAGCGCTCAAGCGTGCCGCCGATGACGTGACGGACGCGGACACGACCGTCGGCTTCTTTACCGGCTACACCGACACCGCCGTCATTGCCGGCAAGACAGGCAACCGCAATTGCATGAGCTACGGTCCCGGGTCGCTCGCGCTCGCACACAAGCCCAACGAATATGTGCCCCATGCCGATATCGTTCGTTGTCAGCAGGTGCTAATCGCGCTCGCCGATAACGTGCTCTGGGACGCGAGCGGCCAAGTTGGGGCATAATAAGCCGCGAACAAACCGACTCGTGCGTTAGGACCGCCCATGAAAGCACTTCCGTTTCCCTGCATCCGCCCGGCTCAGGACCGCGTACTCGAGGCGCTGCCTGCAATGGGCAGCATCCTGAGCGGCAACGATGCTCTGCGCGGAGCCCTTGCCGATGGCCTGATGCTCAAGGACCCGGGTGCGGCGTATTACGTGTACGAATGCTCGGGCGAGCCGGGACGCGTGACGGGTGTCGTGGCGATCTGCCCGGTTAACGTACTGACGGGTAGCGACGAGGCTGCCGCCGAGAGCGTCGACGCACTCGCCGCCGCGCGCACGATCGCCGAGCTTAAGGTGCAGCCCCGCCCTGTAACGCTCGCCTACGAAGCCTCGCCCGTCATGGATATCATCCTTGGCGCCGCCAAAGAAGGAGCGTCGCTTTATGCCGTCACCGACCCCACCGGCATTACGCATCGCGTATGGGAAGTCAAGCGCGAGGACGCTGTTGCCGCCATCCGAGCCATGCTCGACCAGGCACCGAAGCCGACGCCGGCAGACGACCCCACCTACGCTGCCGCGCTGGCTGGGGCATCGCAGATTCTGGCCGACGAGGCCCGCACTGCCGACGCCTACTCTGGCAAAGAGCCGTTCAACTTTGCTGTAGCCGTGCTGTTCCCCGCCGCGCAGGTCAGCGGCAGCGCGCCGCAGGTTCCGACGGGTCTGCTCACTCACCAGGTCTCACGGTTCTAGCGAACTCAAACGCTAAGCTGGAAAACCCAGCATCCAAACAAACAAGGGGCGGAGATGCAGCAAACGCATGCACCTCCGCCCTTTTCGCATCAAACAATTACGCCGGTAAACCGGGCCGCAACGTCAGCGTTATCCACGCTGCGGACCTGCCGCCGCCACGAGCGGCTCTAGCCCCAGCTCGCGCGCGTAGTCTTCCTGCGTAAAGACTTCGACCAGTTCAAACGTATCGGCCGCATCGTCAAACGCAAAATGCAGCACTGAGCAGTTGCCCGGCACGCGTTCGCGCTCGTCGGCCGCCGCGCCCCGCACGTGGTCCAAAAACTCCTTGATAGCTGAGCCATGACTTACCGCGAGCACGCACGTATGGTCCGGACGCTGCATAAGATCGGTCAGCGTCGCCACCATGCGCGTGCGCACCTGGATCTGGCCCTCGCCGCCAAACTGCCGATAGAAGTCGCGCCACGGGCGCTCGGGCATAAGCATCACGCGCTCGGCCTCAAAGTCGCCAAAGAACCACTCACGCAGGCCGTCCAGGCGCTCGTACGCCAAGCCTGGCCACAAGTTGGCGATAGTCTGCTCGGTGCGATGAAGCGTAGAGGTGTAGGCATGATCGGGCTCAATGCCGCGCGCACGTAAAAACATGCCGGCGCGCGCCGCCTGGTCGCAACCCAACTGCGTAAGCGGCGAGTCACTCCACCCCTGAATGATACGCTTAAGGTTGAATATCGTCTGTCCATGACGGACCAGATACAGATCTTTATTCATAGGGGTCCTTTCGTTCGTTACCAACCCAAGAGCGAAAACGCCCCGTCGCAATAGCCAAAATGAAGCACGGCACCGTTGTCGGGT
>CAUDNY010000010.1 GCA_958450865.1 uncultured Collinsella sp.
AATCGTAGCCCGAGACGGTCCCGGGCTGACAATTTCGACTGTAATGGACGTTCTTTAATGACTAGTCGTTTAAGAACGTCCCCAACGACTACATTTAGCCGCAAAAGCGGGCTATGGGCGCGAGCGGCTGCTCACGAAAGACGCGATCGACGGCGGCGCGGTATTCGTCGGCCTTTTTGGTCTTACGTACGAGCTTGTGAACGGTAGTGGGGTCGGCGAAAGCGCACTTGGCGTAGAACCACCACTCCTTCATGCGGAAGACCGCGTTGCCGCCAATCTCGTCCGCATAGGCTGCGAACAGCGTGTCGTGGAAGCGCTGCAGCTCAGCTGCCGTAGCAGCAGGGCCGCCGGCAACCATGCGAGCCAGCGCGGGGTTCGCAAGCAGGCCGCGTCCCAACATTACGTGGCGCGTTCCGGGATAGGCCTCTACCAGCTCATCCATGTCCTCAAGATCAAAGATGTCACCGTTGTAGGCCACGGGAAACGGCGCCCGCTCCAGTGTCTCGCCGTAAAACTCCTTGCGCGGCGAGCCCGTATAGCGGTCCTTTTGCACGCGCGGATGCACGATTAGCTCTGCTAGCGGCATGCGGCAATATAGATCGAGCACACGCTCGTACTCCTCGTCACTCTCCAACCCCAGCCTGGTTTTTACCGACACCGGCAACGGCGAACGTTCGCACACGTCACCCAAGAACACCTCGAGCTCATCCAGGTTGCGCAGAAAGCCCGAACCCTTCCCCTTGGCAACAACCGTGCCCGAGGGGCAGCCAAGGTTGAGATTGACCTCGCGGTAACCCATGTCGGCGAGCACCTGCGCCGCCCACACAAACTCGTCCGCGTTCTTGGACATCAGCTGAGGCACCACGTTGAGCCCCTGGTTATTGGCGGGATCGACCTCTTTAAACGCCTTACCGCCAAAGCGGTTGCCCACGCGCGGCGGCGGCAAAAACGGCGTGTAATAACAATCGAGTGCGCCGAAGCACTCCGCGTGCACGCGACGGAACACATGCCCGGTAATCCCCTCCATAGGGGCCAGCGATAAATACATCGACATCCATTCTCACATCAATGTGACAAAGGGACTGTCCCTTTGTCACATTTGCAAATCATCATTCGGCTGTTTATTTTGGCACACATACGTATCGGGCGGCATCATCGCGTGGGCACAGGAGCAGCCGCTCTAAACCAGGGCTGCCGTGGCACTTTTGCCGTATGACCATGCGCTCATCGATGGCGGGATTCTCTATACTGAGTCACATATGACGGCATCGCGCCACAACGACCGCCACGACACCAAGGACCAGCCATGGCAGCACTCTCCGAACAAGAACGTAAGCGCATCCAGCGATACTGCATCTGCCCCAAGGTTGCCGGCGCGGCGCTTGCCATGGCATTCGTGCTGCCCTTATCGATCATTCCTTTCGAAATGGTCGACGACATCGTCTTCCATCACGAAGGCTTCCAAGAGACGGGCATGATGACCGCCTTGGTGCTCACCGCCATCGAGCTCGTCATATTCTGCTATTGCGCTCTCGCCCCGCGCTTTGGCATGCGTGGCAAGCAGTGGAAGGAAATGCAGCACCGGCTCGCCGTCGAGCAGAGCGAGAAAGACCACTCGGCACAAATCGCAGGCGTTGTTGGCACGCAGGCCGCCGCGCGCCTGCTCAAGAACGGCGACAACGAGACCGCGCGCAACCTGGGCGGCGCGGCAGAAGTCGCCGCTGCCGTAGGCGCCGTCGCCACCGCGGCAGACGTGCTTACCGAGAGCTTCGCCAACGCGAAGGCCATGGCAGAGGCCTGTGGCGTACCTATCCCCCATGCAAAAAAGTGGATCGTCGCGCTTGTGGCGCTGCCCCTCGCGATCGTATGCGGCGCCTATATCCCGCAGCTGGCGCAGGGAAACATCGAGATGCAAGAGAACGCCGCGGCCGCGGCTGAGCAGATCGCCATTGCTCGCAAGGCATTAGAGCCCTCATGCGAGTACGTGTCCGCCGATGACCCCTACGAGCGATATCAAGATTACGGCTATCACGTCCGCGGTTATCTGCACGACGGCGACTCCGATACCCAAAAGACCTATACGTACCTGGATTTTGACAACAAGGGGACACTCACGGAAGTGAGCTACGCGGCAGAGGTCGACCCCGGCGCGAGCCTCGAGGACAACCTCGCCCGTATCGAGCTCGATCTTGACGAGCTTTCCTCTGTCGTCCAAACCATAGACGTCAAGACCGCAAGCCCCGAGCTCCTAGCACCGCAGAAGCTCCCCGAAGAGTTTAGGCAGGCTTTTTTGAACGGCTCGCTCTACGAGAGAATCTCTATCAGGACGAGCGACGACCCCATCAAAGCGTATTACTCGTTTGACACGGATCCCAAGGACGAGTTTGACGAGTACACCCATCCAACCATCCGCATCACGCTGATGGGCAAAACAAGCTAGGCGCAGGAGAGAAATGTGACAAAGGGGCTGTCCCTTTGTCACATTATTCAGAGCGTAGGGCTTCTACGGGGTCTTTTTTGGATGCGCTGCGGGCAGGCAGCAGGCCGGCGACGACCGTCAGCAGCACCGATATCGCAATGAGCGCCAGCGCATCCCGCACGGGCAGGCTCATCAGATTGGGGACCTGTTTGGCAGCAAGCGCCCAGGCATTAACCGGGAGGCTCACGAGCACCACAACGACAATGGCAAAGACGCCGGCAATGAGGCCCTCGATAAAGGTCTCGGCATTGAATACGTTGGCCACGTTGCGCTTTGACGCGCCGATCGCGCGCAGGATGCCAATCTCCTTTTTGCGCTCCAGTACGCTGATGTAGGTGATGATGCCGATCATGATGGAGCTCACGACCAGGCTGATGCTCACGAATGCGATGAGCACCAAGCTGATGGTGTTCACGATGTCGGTCACCGAACCCATGATGATACCCATGTAGTCGGTGTACGAGATTGCCTGTTCATCGTGGCCGGCAGCTTTGACCTGCTTGTTGTACGCATCGATGTGATCGAGCACGCGCTCCTTGGCCTCAAAGTCGCGCGGGAAAATCTTAACCGAGATGGGGTCTGCCTCATCCGCATAGCCCAGCGTGGTCAGATTGTTATCGTAGGTGAGCTTCGACGCCTTGGCATAGCTCATCATGAGCGAACTCAGGTCCTCGGCGTCCATGTTGAAGTGGATAGCATGAGCAAAGGCACTCGCATCCACGTGCATGGCGCTCGCCAGGTTGGCAAAACTCGAAGACATCTGCGTCGCCATCTGGTCCATGAGCCCTGCCGCGCCCGCCTTGAGCTGAGCTGACACCGTCGACGCTATCTGCTCGCTGATTGCCTTCATCACCTGATCCATAGCCTGCTGCAGATACGGAGCCAGTTGCTTTTGCACATAGTCGGTCATCGCCTGCCGCAGGCGCTCGGCCAGGGCATCGCCGCCGAGCGCTTTGAGCTGGGCCAGGATTTGCCGAGCTGCCGTATCGCTCTCAAGATACGTCGAGAATGCGGCAGCGAGCTTTGACGCGTCCTTAAGATCTTCGGGTGACAGTGCCCTAAACTGATCAGACCGCAAAAAGCCCTCAAACAGTTGGTTGGCAAGCGTTCCCACCTGCTGCATTTGCTCGGGCGTGAGCTCCAGACCGTCAAAGATGCCCGAGAAATCGGGGGCCGGCGCTTTGGCCATAATGTCGCTGAAGTCGATGTCCTTCCCAACACCCGAAAGGTCAATGTCCAGCCCGGACAAGTCGATACCAGAAAGGTCCATACCACCGGTAGCGCCCGAGAGCGCAGACGTATCGAACGAGAACGCGCTCTTGAGCGCCGCCTCATCCACGCTGAACATGCTGCCCAGATCCACGCCCTGTTTGGCCTCGCCTTGCAGCTCGTCGAAGGTTTTGCCCGTAAAGACATCCGTCTCGGGGCGGGCAAGCTGCTCCTGCACAATCTGCGAATCGGCAGCGCGCTCCATAAGCTGGCGAGTCAGCGCATGCGTATAGGCGATGCCCGGGGACAATGCGCTCGCGTTGGCCGTCTCGCTGGGTCGCACCACGCCCACAATGTGCACGTCAATACCGTCGGCAACCTTGGCGGCCATAAAGTCGGCGTCGCCAGACATGTCGGTCCACATGCCGGTCTCTTCGTTTTTACGATAGGCATCGGCCGGCGACAGCACCTTAAACGTCGTGGACAGCGCATCGTCGTAGGTAAAATCAGCGCCGGTCTCGGGCGTCTCGGCCTTGCCGTCGGCCGCCATGGCACTGTTAACCAGGTCGTTGAGCTCATCGATATCCAGCGCACCGATGCTGTAGAGCGTGTAATCGCCCACCGTGCCACGGCTCGAAAGCACCATCACGGCTTCGTTGGCGGACGTGGGCCAATGACCGGCAACGACATCGTACTGGCTGTCGAGCAGACTCTGATCGTCAATCATTTCGTTGAAGACCGAGGTTCCCATGGACTCCATGCTCACCGTTGCTGCTGAGCTCGCGCCGCCGCTCATGGCCTCGGTCATGGCGTTGGGCACCAGCCGGACAGGCTTCTCATCGCCCTTGCCGGCACGATAGACAACCGGCGATACACCGTAGCCGTACTGAATGGCGTTGACCTCTTTATCGATGCCGTCGCCACCGGCATCGAGCCATGCCTTAAAGCTCGTCATGTCGTTGGACTTAACGCTCGCAAACATATCCTTTACGGCCGTGACCACAGGGATCCTATCGGTCCCCTGAGCCTTGCCGCCGGCGCTGTCGTCGGACGAATCCACGTTTTCAGGCGAGTCATCATCCGTGGCCCCCTGTCCGCCCATCATGGACGACAGGTCGTAATCCTGCTTGGAAATGGTGAGCGGGTAGCTCGAGAGCGTATCCTCCTCGACCTTTTTGATGTAGCCGTTTACGCCGTTGGACAGCGCCAGAATCGCCGCGATACCGATAATGCCAATCGAGCCCGCAAAGGCAGTCATGGCCGTACGGCCCTTTTTGGTCATGAGGTTGCGAGCAGAAAGCCCCAGCGCCGTCACAAAGCTCATCGAGGTTTTGCGCGTAGGCTTGGCCTCACGACGCGCGGCCTTGGCAACATCAAAGGGATCGGAATCGTCGGTAATCCTGCCGTCCGCCAGGTTGACGATGCGCGTGGCGTACCGGTACGCCAGCTCGGGATTGTGCGTGACCATGATGACCAGGCGGTCGCGCGCCACGTCCTTGAGCAAATCCATGACCTGTACGGATGTCGTTGAATCCAAAGCGCCGGTCGGCTCGTCTGCCAGCACAATCTCGGGATCATTAATCAGGGCGCGGGCGATGGCTACGCGCTGCATCTGTCCGCCCGATAGCTGGCTCGGGCGCTTGTTAACGTGCTCGCCCAGGCCGACTTTCTCCAACGCCTCGCGCGCACGCCGGCGGCGCTCGGCATGCCCCACGCCCGTGAGCGTAAGCGCCAGCTCAACGTTTTCTAAAATGGTCTGATGCGGAATGAGGTTATAGCTCTGGAACACAAAGCCGATGCGGTTGTTGCGATAGGCATCCCAATCGCGATCGTGAAAGTCCTTGGTCGAAATACCGTCGATCAGCAGGTCACCGGAATCGAAATGATCGAGCCCACCGATAACGTTGAGCATCGTAGTTTTGCCCGAACCCGAGGGACCCAGAATGGCCACGAACTCGTTATCGCGAAAAGACAGGCTCACGCTGTCGAGCGCCACCTGCGCAAACGACTGCGTAACGTACCTTTTGCAAATACCTTTGAGCTCCAACATGGACGGCAACCTCTCCTGTGCAGGCACCCTGCCCGCTCTCCCCCGCCGTTCGTATTCGACGCGTTTGTCCTACTCTATCTTGTCATTGTCATACACGCCGCTCAAAAGGCCTTACTTTTCCAATCCACACGGCATCACGTTATCGCTACCGCGATGGTCTTTAGTCACAGCAGCAAAGAAGCGATAGCCACCCGAGAAGTTATAGCAGTCAAAACCGTACTGAGCGAGGATGCGGCAGCCAATGTAGCTGCGAAGACCACTTTGGCAAATAACATAAACAGGCTTTGTCACGTCAAGCTCCCCCAAGCGAGCACGCAAGTCATCGACGGGAATGTTCACAAAGCCGTCGATATGCCCGCGGTCATACTCGCCAACCATACGGACATCGAGCAGCTGCACACTACCATCGCGCGGCAGATCCGGTTCCTGCTCCCAATGCCACTGCTTGAGCATGCCCGAGCCCACGTTTTCGATCAAAAAACCGGCCATGTTCACCGGGTCTTTCGCCGAAGAATATGGCGGCGCATAAGCCAAATCCAAATCCTTGAGCTTATCGGCCCGAATACCGGCCTGGATTGCCGTCGCCAGCACATCGATGCGCTTGTCCACGCCATCGATGCCCACAATCTGCGCGCCCAGCAGACGCAAGGTTTCCCTCTCAAACACAACTTTCATGGTCATGGGCGTGGCCCCGGGATAATAACCCGCATGCGATCCAGGTGACAGCACGACGTTCTCGTAATCGATTCCCGCCGCACGCGCTGCCTTCACAGAAAGGCCCGTGCTCGCAGCTGTCAAGTCGAACACTTTGATTACCGAAGAACCCAGCGAGCCCTGATAGCGACTGCCTAAGCCACAAATCACGTCGGCGACGATACGTCCCTGCTTATTAGCGGGGCCTGCAAGGGAAATCACCGCGTCCTTGCCCGTCACCTGATGCTTGACCTGCACGGCATCACCCACGGCATATACGTCAGGAGCAGACGTCTCCATGCGGTCGTTCACCACAATGGAGCCCTTGATGCCCAGTTCGATACCAGCTTTCTTTGCCAAATGGCTCTCGGGCGCAACGCCGATAGCGAGTAGCACCATATCGGCCGTAATGGAATCATCGCCCGCCACATGTGTGACCACACGGCCATCGACCTCCTCAAAGCCCGTAACGTCGGCACGAAGGCGCAGGTCAATGCCATGCTCGCGAACCTCTGCATGAAGCAGCGTCGCCATGTCGTAGTCCAGGTTGTTCATCAACTGCCCGGGGCGCTGCAAAAGCGTCACCTCGAGACCCAAGCCACGCAGGTTCTCGGCAGCCTCAACACCGATAAAGCCGCCACCGATCACCACGGCGCTCCTCGGCTCATGCTCTTGCACATAACCATGAATGTGCAGCGTGTCCTCTACCGTTCGAAGGCTAAAGATCTTATCCAAATCGATTCCCGGAAGAGCGGGGCGAATGGGATGCGCGCCTGGCGAAAGAATCAGCTTGTCATACGTCTCGACAAATTCCTCGCCGGTGAGCAGGTCGCGAACGTCAACCGTATGCGCATCGGGATGAATGGCGATCACCTCGTGGCTCGTCTTCACGGCAATGCGGAATCGATTCCAAAAGCCCTCGGGCGATTGCAGCGTGAGCGCAGATTCCTCCTCAATCACGCCGCCAATAAAGTATGGCAATCCGCAGTTAGCATAGGAGACATAACCTGTGCGCTCAAAAACGACAATCTCCGCCTGCTCGTCAAGCCTGCGCAAGCGCGCTGCCGCCGATGCACCGCCAGCAACGCCCCCCACGATAACCACCTTCATAGTTAACGCACCACCTTTCCGCTGTAGCTATTGATTCCGCCGATGTTCTTCACGTTGACGTAGCCCGCACGCTGAAGAAAGCTCGCAGCGCGACCGCTACGAGCGCCACTCAGGCAATGCACGAACAGAGGCGTATCCTTCTTTGGATACTCGACAAGCACGCGATTGACGCCATCGAGGGGAATGTTGATGGCACCGGGGATATGTCCCTGCCGATACTCATCGGCGCCACGCACATCGATCAACACCGCACCTTCGGTCGCACGGCACTCTTCAACACCTTTGTTGATATCCACCCCAGCAAATAGATTGAACAATCCCATGATGAGCTCCTTTGCTCGCTTGCCCTATCGTTTGATGCCAGTGTGCCCGGAAGGCGCAGACTGGTTCCGTGACCAAGTCACCGTATGGGACAATTTTTTCTTAAGAGCGAGTGCCAGGCACTGGGCGGATAGGCACCATGGCAAAGCCATCGCTACGGCAGGCGTGTCAAACCGTCGACATCCAGAACAAGGATTCGCCCGCGCTTCACCTCGACAAGACCTTCATTGGCAAGACGACGCAGCACGCGCGTCACCGCCTCGCGGGCAGAGTTGATGTCACGCGCCAGCTCGTCTTGAGTGACCCGGAGCTCCATTGACCCCGTTGCCTGGCATCGCTCAACCAAATAGTCGGCAACACGCTGGTCGAGACGTCGGAAAAGCATCTGTTGGAGCACACGAACCACCTGAGAGTAGCGCCGCGCCTCCACTTCGAGCATAAAGACTTTGACGAAAATATTGTTGCTGGCAAGATGCTCGCAAACACCGATAGGCACAATAAGGAGCTCGGATTTCTCTGTTGCGGCAACCAACGTGCCAAAGGAGATTTGCCGAATTACGCACGAAGCTGTTGTAACGCAGCACTCGCCGCACCCAATCCTAAAGAGCGTGACCTCCTTGCCTTCCTCGGAAAGGAGGCTGACGCGGACACCACCCTGAACGATAAGGAACATGCCGGTACAGGAGCTATCGCTGCCGCCGATAAGCTGGCCGGCATCGAAGGTGCGCAAGGCGGCTTGCTCCAAAACGAGCGTCCTCTCGTCAGAAGACAGATGCGCCCAAAAAGGGAGCTTCTCTACAACGTTTTGCACCATGGTCATCTGCGACTCCTTCTCCCATGGTCTAATCTATCAGGAATAATAGGGAGCAGCAAAAGTCAACTGTCGCAAGAATGACCTGTACCGCAAGATCATCACCGAGGGCTTTGAGATTGCCGACGAGCGCTTTGAGGTCAACGCTTTGGTCATCTTCCGTGAGACAGGGAACCGTCAGCACACCATCAAGGCCGTTATGTGTGCCCTTCTGGGTCTCTAGGAGCCGTATCAATGGAAACTGTTTTGCCGGTATCAGTGAGAAATGTAGGGAACCGCCCCAAATAACGAACGGGACGGCACGCCACGTGGCGCACCATCCCGCACATAACATCGACGATGTGACAAAGGGACTGTCCCTTTGTCACATTCGGACTTACTGCTCGCTCTTAGCAAGCGCCTGATCGATCAGCTTGTTGAGCGCCTCTCGCTGCTCGGCGGAGTTGATGCCGCCCATGATTGGCTCTCCCACGATGTTGCCATTCTGATCGATGACATACGTTGTCGGGAACGAGAACAAATTTGACGTAAACTTACCGGCCTCGCTATCCGACTTGAACCAGATGTTCTTATACGTCACGCCCTTCTTGCTCAACACGTCCTTGGCATCTGCGATCTCGCCCTTGTTGCCATCGAGCGTAAAGGAATTGACGCCCACGACCTGGCCGCCCTTCTCGGCAAGCTCCTGATTCAGTTTCTCAAGATCGCCCAGCTCGCCCACGCACGGCTTGCAAGTAGTGAACCAGAAGTTCATGACGGTGACCTTGTTCTTAGAGAACAGCTCGTCACTGTTCACGTCGTTGCCATCTAGGTCCTTGCCCGTAAAGCTGGGGAACTTCGTCGCCTCGCTCGAAGCATTGGCACCAGCCGTCATGCCAGCGGTCGAAGCGTCGACGCTCTCGCCTGCACTCGGCATGCTTCCACAGCCGGGGAACTCCTTCTCCAGGCTCTCGAGCTTGTCCTCGATCTCCTTGATCTGCTGTGCACCGGCCTTGAGTGTCTTAAGCTCATCCGCCGTAAACTCATCCTTGGCGCCGTCGATGGTCTTGAGCAGAAAATCGCCGTAATTGCTGCCATCCTCAATCATTGCCGAGTCTTTATTTGCCGCATTGAATACCTTTTCCCACAGCGCGTTATCACTCGAAAAGATCTCGTTCTCCTTCTGCATGAGCTTCGCATACAACTCGGCGGCCTCGTCGGCATTGGTCGGCTTCTGCGCAGTGAGTTCTGCGATCTTAGGATCGGAGCTCGCAGATTCGCTCGCATTGCCACCGGGCGCCGAACATGCCACAAGGCACAAGGCCAATACCGGCACCATAAACAGGGCCGCAATCTTAGAAAGCTTCATGGTCATTCCTCCGTTTTGTCGAAGCTTGTTTACTTTTTATCGGCGGTCAAGGGAAGCTTTTCCGCCGACACATCCAGGCCATAGCGAAAGCTGATGGCGTCGACGGGACAGGCCCCGATGCACTTTCCGCACCGGATACATTCGGCATGATTGGGTGCGCGGACCACATCAACGTCCATCTGACAAACCCTTGAACACTTGCCACACGAGACGCATTTGCATGCGTCAACCTGAATCCCCAACAAGGACACCTTATTCATGAGCGCGTAGAATGCGCCGAGTGGGCAAATCCATTTGCAGAAGGGGCGATAGAACAAAACGCTCAGCAGCACCACGACAATGAGAACGACAAGTTTCCAAGTAAAGAGCTGTCCCAACGCAGATCGAATGCCGGCATTGGCAATGGCCAGAGGAATGGCGCCCTCGAGCACACCCTGTGGACAGATGTACTTGCAAAAGAACGGATCGCCCATCCCCAGATCGTTGATCACCAGCACAGGCAGCAATACCACGGCAAATAGCAGCACAACGTATTTGATATACGTAAGCGCCTTGAGCCTTTTTGTCGAAAGCTTTTTGCCGGGGATCTTGTGAAGCAGTTCCTGCAGCCAGCCAAACGGGCACAAAAACCCGCATACAAATCGTCCCAGCAGCACGCCGAGCAAAATGAGCGTACCGGTTACGTAGTAGGAAAAGTTGAACTTGGATGAACCTACCACCGACTGGAACGATCCGATGGGACACGCACCCGATGCCGCGGGGCACGAATAGCAATTAAGTCCAGGTACGCAGACTGTTTTTCCCGCGCCCTGATAGATGCCGCCTTTGGCAAAGTTTGGCAGGTGAATGTTGGTGATGAGCGTCGCCGCCGCCTGAATGAATCCGCGAAATCGAGCCAAAACATGCGACGCAGTGTTTTCTCTTTTATCCAATTCCGATACACTCCAAGCACAGCCTAATCGCCTTGGCCAGCACGGCATCCGCCTCGCCACGCATAACGCCAAAGCACACCATGGCAATTCCGACGATCAACAAAGCGACCTGTACCACGGGTTTTACCGCTTTGAACAACCTGACCACTCCTTTCGTTACGCGACCATTGGACCATATCGACTATAAAATCCGTGTTAAGCGCGATTTGAAATGTGCAAGGAGACTGTTATGCGTATTTTGATCGTCGAAGACGAGCGGGCGCTGTGCGATGCAATCGCGCGCAGCTTGCGAAACTTGGCGTACAGCATCGACTGCTGTCACGACGGACAGGAGGCGCTCGACCTACTGGACGTTGAGGCCTTCGACCTCGTGGTACTCGACCTCAACCTTCCCCGTATCGACGGCATGACCGTACTCAGGGAACTTAGGAAAACTGACTGCGAGACCAAGGTACTGATTCTGTCCGCACGTGGCGAAGTATCCGATAAAGTCGCCGGACTCGATGCCGGGGCCAACGATTACCTCACCAAGCCGTTTCATCTGGACGAGCTTGCGGCAAGAATTCGCAGCCTTACCCTCAGACGCTTTACACAAAGCGACATAGTTTTAGCCTGCGGAAAGCTCCGCTTTGACACCAAGGCGCGCATCGCTTCCGTGGACAGCGAGGCTCTATCTCTTACACGCAAGGAAACGGGAATCTTGGAATACCTGATGCTTAATCAGGGGCGTCCGATAAGTCAAGAGGAGCTTATCGAGCACGTTTGGGATAGCAGCGTGAACAGCTTTAGCAACGCAACCCGCGTTCATATCTCGTCACTCCGCAAAAAGCTGCGTGGCGCATTGGGATACGACCCGATTCGCAATCGGATTGGAGAGGGCTACGTTATGGAGGATGGCGAATGAAAAGGCTTTCGCTGCAATGGCGCATAACGATTATGACAGCACTGCTCACGTGTGCAGCATGCGTGCTGACGAACTGCCTGGTCGGCTATACGGGCATGCGCTACATGGATGCCATCGGCAGTAACATCTCGGCCTTTAACGCAACCGGCGAAGATTCGCCCCAGGCGTTCGACCCAACGAAAGCGACCCCCGATGACAAGGTCACGATCGTCGTAAACGACGCACAGGAATCTTTTGGCACGACAGCCTGGTACATCACGGCTGGAGTCACGCTACTTGGCGGCGTGCTGGCATACTTTGTGAGCGGCCGTGCACTCAAACCGCTACGAGCTTTTGCAGCCCAGGTTGAGCGTGTGCAGCCTGACAACCTAAGCGAAATCAGGCTCAGCGAAGATGTGCCCACCGAGCTACAACGATGCAGCGCCTCTTTCAACGACATGATCGCCCGTCTTGGCGAAGGGTTCTCTGCACAGCGTCAGTTTACCGGCAACGCCGCACACGAGCTGCGCACCCCGCTCGCCCTTATGCAAGCACAGATTGAACTATTCATCTCCGAGCACTCCGGTTTGCAACCCGAAACAGCCGAGCTGCTCGGCCTGTTACAAGAACAAACCGAGCGCATGTCTCGAATGACCAAGGTATTGCTCGAGATGAGTGAGCTCCGCAGCGTTCCTTGCGGGGACGCTGTTGAACTCGGTCCCCTGTCCGAAGAGGTCCTCACCGACCTTGCGCCACTTGCCGAAAATAAGGGCATAGCCCTCAATTGTGCTGGAGACGCTTTGACAATCGGAAGTGATACGCTCCTCTATCGGCTGGTGTTTAATCTGGTCGAAAACGCCATCCGTTACAGCCGCTCCGGCTCGACTGTCAACGTCTCCATCAGCGACAGCGACAGCCATGTGCTCCTGCGAGTCAAAGATGAGGGCCCGGGAATACCCAAGCAGTACCGTGAGAGTATCTTCCAACCGTTCTTTCGCCTAGACAAATCCCGCAGCAGGGCATACGGCGGCGCAGGACTCGGACTAGCGCTTGTTTGGGAGATTGCAGCGCTTCACGGTGGCACGGTAGAGGTCGAAACAAGTTCCGAGAACGGGACCGTGATGCTCGTAAGCCTTCCAAAACGATCCGCAGCGTTAACCGAACAGTAAAACTAGAGCGAGGCCCAGTGGGTCCCGCCCTTACAAAACCCGAAGGCTTTCCATGTGTCTGTACTATGAGCCGTTGGGGAACCAGATGTCAACCAGCATGCCGAGCTCAGTCACCTCATCCTAGGGAAAGGAGCAAAGGGGTGTCACTGCTTTTGACGGTGCTCTTAGCTACAGTAGACCTTCCACGAAAGGTTTGAGCTTGTCGAGCATCGCGTCGCTTCTGATGACTGTACCTAAATCGAGGTGCTCACTCTTCTCCTTCGTAATCGTCTGAGTGATTACGCCCATGAACAGCAGCCTGGAGCCGATGGCAATTCCGTCGGTCGTGGGATAGCTGCCCTGGTTGAGGATGAAGGCGGGACTGCCGCTGGAGCCCTCGAATACAGATGCGTCAACGAGGAACTCGCGCTTACCCTTGTAGTCGTTCCAAGCGGGCGTGGAAGTCCAGCCTTGCCTGATGAGGGGGGTCTTGTTGTAGTCGTCATAGAGCCCGCTGGGGTATCCGATAAAGGTGATTTGCTCGAGCGCCGCCAAATTGTCCAGCACACTCTTCTTCGGGATGAGTCCAGAGTCGATGGATCGGTAGAAGGGCCTCTTCCCGTTTTCTTCAAGCATGCTGAGAACAGGGGCCACCGGCATCGCAACCAAGTCGAGCTCTCCGAGCTTCTTCCCCTCGATGAATGACTTGTCGAAGTTCACGCTGATGGTCTCGCGTGACGGGGCGTCACCTTCGGCTAGATTGATGACGAAGCGACCCTGAATCACATCCTTGAGGACATGGTGATTGGTAATGAGCAGGGGCACGTTTCGCCCGTCTTCAACGTCATAGGAAAAGAAGAATCCTGTACCCGAGACGCCCGTGCCTTCGGTAGTAATGCCCACGATGGGGACCGTGGTAAAGAGCAGCTGTGTGCTCGTATCATTAATGTTCATCGGTCTTGGTCTCCTTGCCATCGGGATCCGCCAGGTGTTCTAGGACGCGCTCGGCCAGATCAGATTTGCCCTGCTTCTCTTCTTTTCGGATAAAGATAAAAGCGACAAAGAGTCCTACTGCGCCACACGGTGCTACGCAGAGCATCAAGATACCGGGCAAAGATGCGAGAGTGACAGATGACGACAAACCCCCGAGAAACCAGCCCAGGAACGTTGTCGCAAGACCTAAAAGGATGTCAGGTTTGTAGGAAGGGCGCTCCTGCTTGGCCTGAAGAAGCATCTCCCTTGCTTTTCTCAGGTCGCTGTCGCGCTGTCCGACGTATGATTCCTGCAGGTATTCATTGGGAATGCGAACCTCGTGGTCCTGGCGCACGGCGACGTGCTCCCGGTCATTTATGAGGTGGATGCCGTTACTTGCCTCTCCAACGCTAGTATTGTCGCCCATGTGCTCGAATACGCTGTCGAGGTCAGCCCACCTGACTCTATGGGCAAGCGCCTGGTCTTGTGGTGGGTTCTCTTGACCTTTCTCCACCAGATCTCCTTAGAACAAGGTCCTAGCGTCTTGCGGAGGTTTATGGTCACAGCAAAGACACCATGGTTCAACCAATATATCGATGGATAGATTATACCGTGCGGCTGATATGGCGGCCAAGGGATGCTGCCGGCACGGCTGTGGGGTGCTAGTGACTTGCAGATTGCTGGTGACAGGCTACTACTAGCGGCGTGGCTTTGCTGTTGGCTCACTCCGCCGCCCGCCTCACGGCGCCGGGGTTTCTCGGCGCAGTGAGGCGGCATCGGTTGTTCTAGCTGTTCTGTGCCAATAGGTTGTTTACACCCGGGTAGTGACAAATAGGGAGGGCTCCCACATGCTGTGAGTTGTCTAGACGAACAGCAGAGGAGCCCTCCCATGGAGCAACATCCTAACGCAAGGCTCACCCCGAGAGGGCGCGAGACGCTCGTCTCGCGCATAGAGTCCGGCCTCGGCGTCGCCGAGGCCGCGCGTCAGATGGGCGTCAGCCGCCAGACGGCGAGCAAGTGGCTGCGCCGCAGCAGGTCCGGAAAGCCCATGTCCGACCGCAGTAGCCGCCCGCGCAGGCTCGCGAGGTCCACGCCACGCGAGATCGAGGACCGGGTCCGCGAGGCGCGCTCGTCACTGCCGCTCGCCCCGCCCGGGCTGGCGCCGGGCGCGCTATGCTTAGGGAGCGGTGGGCGCCTCCGGGGCAGCAGGGGACTCGGACGCGGTGATGCCGGAGGTGTCGACCTCGCCGATTCCGGCGAGCTGCTCGATGAGGGGGAGGCCCGTCGGGTCGTCCACCTCGACGCCGCCGAGCACGATGGTGCTGTCGCGCGTGTCGATGTGGGTTGTGAACACGGCCGGGTCGAAACCCGAAGCGATAAAGCCAATGCCCGCGAGGACAACACCCGCGGCAACGAGCCCGCCCGCCACGGCGAGGTAGATCTTCTTCGCGCTGGTCATGGTACTCACTCCTTTCTACGCCGCGAGATGCGCGGCAGCGCCGCCCTTCTCGCCCTTACCCTTCCAGAAGGGCGAGGCGGCCTTCCTCGCCCAGAGCGCCGAGAGGCGCGCAATTTGTTTTGAGACGGCCCAAGCGCCAGCACCAACGAAGAGCGCCACGCCGACGAGGCCGAGCCCCACGCCCGCCGAGGCGAGGGCGTACGGGAAGTGGCCGATGGTGACGCCGCTTACGGCAAGCAGGAGCTCAACTACGCCCACGCCCCCGAGTGCCGCCGCGACGATCCACACGCAGAGCGCCAGCACCCAGATGCAGATATAGACCGTGACGGCCACGGCGGCGAAGGCGGCGAGCAGCGGCACCCACACCGGGGAGCCCACGATGGTCAGCACCCACAGCAGCGCGGTGCTGCGCCGGCGCGTCCTCGCGATCGCGCGCGGCACGGCGGGCAGGTCGTCGAGCGTGGCCTCGGCAACCTCGCCGGGGGCGCCCATGGCGGCCACGGCCTCCTCCTCGCTCATACCGTCCTCCATGCGGTCGGCGATGGCCTCCGCATAGAACGCCTTGGTCTCCTCCACCTGCTCGGCCGGCAGGCAGGCAAGCAGCTCGCCCAACCGGCCCAGAAACTCATCGCGCGTCATGGTGCGCCCCCTCAACGTATGCGTAAATCTCCCGTACGGACGGCCACTCGGCCAGGAACTCCTCGATGCGCGCACGCCCATCGTCCGTGATGCGGTAGTACCGGCGCAGCCGCCCGTTGTGCTCGGCAGAGCGCGCCGTGATGCACCCGGCCTTCTCCAGGCGCTTGAGCAGCGGGTAGAGCGTCGACTCCGTGAGCCCCATGCTCGCCGGCACGTCCTTCACGATCTGGTAGCCGTAGGACTCCTCGCCGGAGACGGCCGCGAGCACGCAGGCCTCCAGGAAGCCGCGCTTCATCTGGGCCTCCATCCGCACACCTCCTCTCGTCATATACTATGCTATACACACTATACGATGCAAGGTATTAGACGTCAACTCTCATCGCGAAGATTCTCCGGCCCCTGCGCGCTGCGAACGTGATGTCGCGGGGCGGTTGGCATTATGCATGAAACGTCAAGTAACGCTCTTTTGATCCACTTCCACTCGGCCCCATATGCCTTGTACAACGCCCCCTTCGACCTCGGGTTCAAGAGAGCCGCTAGTCTTCCTTTATACGTTCGGCATAATCGTCGGCGATACCCACAAATTCCAGTCCCGAACAACAGGAGTACAATTGCTGCTATTGTTGCCAGCTGTTGGGAGATGGAAGATGGACTGCGATGGTTACCCATGCGTTCCCATGCCGTTGATGTGCACCGCCTTTGTGCCGGGGCAGATTGACGCTGCAGTTGCAGGCATTTCCGACCCCGATTCGCGCACCATTGCCACGGCAGAAGCGCTGTACTTTCGCGGACAGGCCACCCTCGCTGCCAAGACGGCGCGCCCCTATCTTGACGCCACCGACCCCGCACTGCGCTATTCCGCATGCTTTATCTGCGGATACGCCAGCCTGTCGCTCAACCGTATCGCCGACGCCCGCCGGTGCCTTGCTGGCATCCTCGATACGCCGGCTGACGAGGAATCGCCCGCCGTCCACGCCACGCATATCCTGTTCGCCTCGGCCGCGAGCGTCCTGCTGCACTTGCCTTCCCCGTATTCTGCCGAAGAGTTTTATCCGCTTGCGGCGCATCTGCCCGAAGGCCTGCGCCTGTTCGCCAGCTACGTGATGGCGCATGCCCTGTACCTGCGCGGCGAATATGGCCGCAGTCTGGGCATGGCGGAAAACGCCCTGATCATGAAACAGGGAAGCTATCCCATCTCGGAACTGTTCCTGCACCTGGCAGCTTCCATGGCATGCATGAGCCTCAAGGACATCGACGCCGCAAGGACGCATTTCGGAGCTGCTTGGAACATTGCGCGTCCCGACGGCCTTATCGAGCTCATCGGCGAGCACCACGGCCTTTTACAGGGGCTCATCGAGGCGTGCCTAAAAACGCAATACCCCGACGATTTCGCTCGCATCATCGAGATCACATACCGCTTCAGCTACGGTTGGCGGCGCATCCACAACCCCGATTCGGGCGAGGACGTAGCAGACGATCTAACGACCACGGAGTTCACCATGGCCATGCTCGCCTGTCGTGGGTGGACCAACGCCGAAATCGCACGCCATATGGGAGTATCGCCGGGTACCGTTAAAAATCGGCTGTCCAACGTGTATGCAAAGCTTGGCATCGGCACGCGCGCCGAGCTGGTCGCGCACATGTTGCGTTAGCGACCGGGCTGCCAAGCGCATCGAACACGTTCCGGAACCCGACGCTTCGCTCGATCAATTTGGACATTTTGACCCTTGAACGGCACTACCGCCACGGGGCGCCTTCTCGCACAATTGGATTATTTCCACCGATATTTGCGGGATGGGAGCCCAAGATGCTTGATCGCCGTTCGTTACTTGTTGCCGGAGCGTCCTCGCTAGCGAGCATCATGTTGCCTCGCGTGCCGGGAAGCGAAAATGCCTTCCTGCTGCCGTTCGCGCCCACCGCGGCCTATGCCGACGAAGAAGACCCCTTCAAGGTGCTCGTTCTCTCGCGCACCATGTTTGGTGTGGTCGTGGTCGACGTCGCCAACAAGAATACGCCCATCGCAGGTGCCCAGGTCACGCTCACATCGCGCTATGCCGTAGGCAAGCAGCTAACCGCCACGACCGATGACGAAGGCACGGCCATCTTTGAGGTCGCCCCTCTTTCGGAAGGCTACGTGGACGAGGCAACGCTCCTTGACGCGTACGACTTTAACGGCGGCATCTCCATTAGCATGGCGGGCTACCGCGATGTCGAGATTCCCCTTGCGCGTATCCGGGGCGGCACCGCCATAACCGCGCCCACGCGTCCGCTTTCCGACGGCGAGCCGTACTTCCGCCAGCTCACATTCGACGAATGGGACATCCAGTACGCTGAAGCCACGTTCATGGCATTGCCGAAGGACGACACGGCAAACGAGCAGCCCGATACGCACGCATTTACCGTGCAGGCTCATCTGCCGCAGGGCGGGCAGGCAACATTGCATATCAATAAAGTGATGCCCGCTGCGGGCAGCTCAACCGAAACCGTCACGCAGATTGGTCAGATCAAGGCCAGCGCATCGGGCGCGGATAATCTGGCGACGTTCACACTCGAAGACAAGTTCCTCGATGCAGCGTCAAGCCTTCTGGAAGAAGGATGCAAGTTGCGCTTTGTCCTCGACTATCAGGGCAAAACCCACACGCTCTCCTCCCCTATGGCCGTTGTCACCGCGCCGGCCGCAAAGGCGGAATCGGGCTCGACCACCATCATTCCCACCACCATGGACCAAGAGATCACTCCGTTTGATTTCCCCGCGGCGTTTCCCGGCATCGGCGGCAATAAGTTCACGTGCTGGATGCCCACATTTCCGATCCTCTTCGATTTCTCGTTTGCTGGATACGTGCTGTTTGGCGGAGGATACAAACCAGCCAGCTATATGAACGATTCGGGCAATCCGGATCCGGAGTACTGGAAGAAGTCGCCGCGTGAGTCGGGCGCCAAGCAGGCAAACCGCTACCTCGACGAAATGGAGGGGAAGTGGAATCAATATAAGAGTATGAGTGCCGGTTCGGGCACCGATCCAAGGAACACTAAGCTGCTTCGCCACCACTGCACGCTGCTATTTACGATGGATATCGCCACGCAGCTGTACGGCTCGCTCGCCTACGATTGGGTGGGCAAAACCTGGGGTAACAACAACGACCCCGCATACGGCAATATTAAGGCCCTCTTCCAGGTAAGAACCGACCTCAATTGGACCGAGCAGTTTACCCTAGGACCGGTGCCCTTTTTCCTAAACGTCAACCCCTGGGTGCTGGCGAAGCTGGCGCTCGCCGTGGGTGCCCACACGCACGGCAGCGGCGCGGCGTTTTTTAAAAACATTTCGCTCGACTATTCAAACACGTCGGGCTCGTTCACCATCCAGATCGGGCTTGCCGTCACCTTTGGCGCCGGCGTTGCAGGCGTCGCCTCGTCTGCCGTGCGCGGCGCCGCATCCCTCACGCTGTTCATTGGGTACGAGAAGGCAGATGGACACCAGCTTCCGCGACTGCGCGTAGGTGCAGATGTCGATGTCGATGTGATACTCCAGTTCGTAATGTTCAAGTGGACCACCAAGGCTTGGTCGGGGTCGTGGCCCACACTCCTCGATTCGTGGAATATGTCGGTGAACAATGGCAACCAGTATGTGCTCCAGCGCTCTGAGCTCGCATTGGGCGGAGATGCGCCTTACACGCTGGATGCCTGTTTCGGCTCGGCCGGCAACGCCGAGGCGGGTGGTGTGCCGCAATTTATCGCATCGGCCACCATCGTCACCAACGCCGAGCTGCTCGCACGCGCCGAGGTTAAGGCCACTGCAAGGAATGTCGCGCCTACCGTACGCGATTGGGACCGGTCGGTCACGCGCATTGAGCTCGAGGCGGATGCAGAAAGCGACGACACGGGACAGGTCGAACATTTCGTCCACGCACTGATAGAGAACGACGAAAACGCCGCGCCGATGTATAAGTACACCTATATCGGGCAGGCGAGGGACGCCGCTGCGGACCCCAACGCCAATTCTGCTGGTGTATCGGAGGACGAGCGTGGCGGCATCAGGCCCTCGAGCGACAACGTGCTGTTTGCTGGCGTGCTCAGCGAAGCCCACATGAAGCTGGCGATAATCGCCGGCGTGGAGTGCTTGTTCCGTATCGCCTCGGTGCGCTACGGCGACAATGGCCGCTCGCGCCTGGTGGTGCACACAAAGGCAAACGGCACGTGGTCCGCCCCCACGCCCGTGGACTTTCCCCTTGAGTTTGACGAGAACGACGTGGAGCGCGACGACATATACGATTACGACTTCGACGTAGTGGAATATACGGACGGAAGAGGAAACCAAGACGCCTACGTGTTGCTGGTCTCGGGCGAGCGCCGCGACGGCGACAACACCCCTTTCGAAGCGGCGAGCACATCCGGCATACTGTCCGTTGTGCGCCTGCGCATAAGCAACGGCGGAGTTCGCGTGGTATCGCATACGTCATGGCGCAGCATCTCGCGCGGCCGCCTGCAAGAGGATGGCTACCATTGCCTGCAGTGCCCGCGCATCACGGTGGGCAAGACACTGGTCGACGGGCGTCTGTCGGGTGCTTACCTCCACCGCCGCGGAACCACCGCAGAAAAGGCGCTCGGCAGCGAGGCCGAGGTTGCGCTGGAATGCTTTACCCTATGGTCGGATGATTTGGGCGACAGCCTGACGTTCCGCCAAGTTCTCCGCTTTCCGCAAGCACCGTCGAGTATCGAGCTGGGCGAGCCCGAAATTATCAACGGCAAAATGGTGGTGCCCGTTGCGTACGAGACCGCAGACGGTTGCGGCTGCGCATCGTATGCCGTGATCGGCCAGTCCATTGCGGGCTGGGGCGTTATGTCACCAGACGCCGCGGTGCCCCGTGCGGTGCCGTGGCCACAACATTCGGGCTTTTTGGCAACCGTCAACGAGCAACTGCAGCATATTACTTGGACGCGAGGCGCATCGGCATTTGCAACGCAGCCTGTGGGTGCCGCAGGCTGTGGCCCGGCATCGTTTAGCGTAAGCAACAACGGCAGGTGCGTGCTCTATGTAGAGAACACCGACGGCAAGGTGGGGCAAACCTACGACGAAGAAGGCAACCCGGTAGCAGTGATGGGCAAGCACTTCCGCATCTTCGCCAGCACCTTGGCAGGCGATCTTTTCACGGAGCCGTTCGTGATGTGCGAGCTGGACCATCCCGTCGATCAGATAACGACATTTTTGACGTCGGGAGGCATACTCTCCGCGCTCGCCACGCACATTGTGAGCGCGGAGATGAGCGAGGCAGAGTTGCACGGCATCGAAGTGCCCTTGGTGGCGTGTGCCACTCCGACGGGCGCGGTCGCTACCTCGGGCGCGGTGGTGCCCGGAGCAGCAGGCGAATCCTTTATGGTCACGGTGCGAAACGACGGCAACACCCTGCTGACCGCCGGCACGATCGATCTGTACCGAGAGGGCTCCAGCCAGCCGTTCTCCAGCGCATCCATCGGATTCGGAGCGAACGCACGCATGGCTTCGATCTACGATCCAGAGCTTGCCGAGGACGCTTCGGCCAACGACATGGCACACGTGAAGTACGCGCTCGAGACGCTGGGCGCACGTTTTGCGACGCACCCGCTGGTTGCCGACAATGGAAACGCCGTGCTGGCACCAGGCTACACGGCACAGTTCCGCATGAGCTTCGCCATCCCCGAGAGTTGGAGCGACGAAGTGGGCAAACGCGTAACGCTGTATGCGAAAGCGCGTGATCTGGTGGCGCTCGATCCCGTAACGCTCGAGGAAATTCGACCGGGCGCAAACTCGGCGCTGGGTGCCGTACTGCACGAGCTTCATGTGCCCGACGCGGCATGCGAACGCTCAGAAGTTCAGGTCGGCGTCTGCGACAACGCGGATACGACAGGACTTCACGACGCCCCGATGACGGCGGCCGGCGATGGTGGCTCGAGTGGCGGCAGTATTGACGAGGGCGGAGGCTCCGGCGGAAGCAGCTCCGGCAGTGGCAAGGACCACGGCAATAACAAGCGCTCCGGAAAAGCGGGCGCGCTTGCGGGCACGGGCGATGTCAACGCTCCCCTTACGGCAGCCGCCGCAGCACTCGCAGCGGCAGGCGCCGGCCTCGTCGCCTACAGCGCCCGCCGCACAGCGCTCGAAAAAGACACCGCCGATGAGGTCAATTCGGATGAGCCTCGCTAGCTCCTAGTTACTTTTGTGAGAAACGCCGACTCGGCTCATCGAACATCAAAATGGGCTGGTTCTGAATACCCAGAGCCAGCCCATTGCGCATTAAATGTCGTCTGAGGAGTCGAGTTCTGCCTCGAGCTTGGCACGGCGTCTTTTCGCCGTGAAAAACGTTGCGCACAGGACAGCAAACGTGGCCGCGAAAATCGTCGCACCGCAGAACACGCCCGTGGCCAGGTTCGCCAACCAAAAGACGCTTTCGAGCGGTACGATCTGCGCCTCAGCGATACAGCGCATTGCAGCAATAACAAGCGCGAACGCGGCGCCGCTAAGGCCGCTGACAAGCAGGAAATATCCAACAGGAAGATGCTCGGTTTGCCCAAAACGATTGGTATCGACATAGCCCTTCCGCGTTTGCAGTCCTGCGCAAATCAACATCACGAGAACAAGCCACAAATACATGGCTGCCTCGAACGGCGTTGCAAAGCCATGCGGCATTTCACTGGCGTCGCTGTGAACCCACGCAACCTGTCGAGCTATAAACTGGTAGAAAAAGATCATCAACATGCCAAACGAAAGCAGCACGAAGCCAATCTTGTAGATCTTCGCGCTCTCAGCCTCCAGGCGTTCATCCTTTGGGCCGGCATATTCACGCCACTTTTGCACGATTTTCAGATCTTCATATTTCATAGTGAACTCCTAAAGAGTATTAGGGTCGGCGTCGGTTTTGTCTTCCCAAAACAAGTCGTTCAACGTAACGCGCAGCGCTTTGCAAATGGCCACGCACAAGTTGAGCGTGGGATTGTAACCGCCCGCCTCGATAAGGCCGATGGTTTGGCGCGTAACGCCCACGGCTTGGGCTAAGTCAGCTTGCGAAAGGCCAGCCGCCGCGCGTGCCGCCTTCATGCGAAGGTTTTTCTTACCCGACATGGAGCTCCTTTCGTAAATGTGGACAGATATCCGTTGCAACATGACAGAAATATATTGCATTCGTCAGAAGATGTCAACTATATCTGTCATTATGGAAACCATGTTCGTCATTGCGCGCACGGTGCACCGCTGTACCCGAAACCGCGCGAGGCACTGGCCTTGCTCATCGAGCACCAAAAAGGGCTGGCCCCGATAACTCGGAGCCAGCCCTGAGTCGCCTGACATGAGAATCGCGGCGTTATTTGAGCTTTAGCGCCTCCATCATGGGCACGGCGGCGTCCCAATCGATCTTCCAGCCAATCGACACGCGGACGGTTTCACCCGTTGCGGGAGCCGTCGCAAACAGCGTATGGCCGTTGTCGGGACCGGTAAAGCGCAGCCACGTTATGCCGTTGTACTCGACCTGGTCGGTTGTTGTCTCTTTGTCTTCGTAGACCTGCTCCAGGCTTGCAACCTCTTCCTCCGGCGAGCGCGGGAAGATGCTGATGCTCAGGCGCCCTCCAGTCTCGTCGTGGAAGAAGTTTGCCTTTTCGTGCTCTTCGTTGGACGAATCCAGCGTATACCCATCGGCGGCCTCGATACTGTACGACGCGCAATCGATGCCGGTCATATTGGCCGCGTCACCAGAATCGGCCACACCGCCGGCAGCCTTGAACTCCCTGGTCTCGCACCCCGTGGTGTCAAAGTGCATGGCTTCGTGATTCTTGGCGGGGGCGTAAGCGTCTACGAACTCGACAGTGATGGGCCCGTAGTACGCCGTCTTGGGCGCCCAGAAATATACGTACTCAACGGTCTCGCCCGGACCGATATCTGGCCTCTTGGAAAGATCGATGCCCTCGTGAAGCTCATCGGGAGCCTCGCTTGCAACGTAGTCGAGCACGGCCGCCTTGCCGGAAGTAAACAACGGGTCGCCTGCCTCAAGATCGCCCTGGGCAGCATGCACGTTAAAGGAACTGAATGTCCTGTTCTTTGTGTTGTTGTTGGTAATCTTGATGTGCAGGTAAAAGCCGTCCTGCTTCTTGGCATCACCGCGATAGAACGTACCGTGAGCCACCGACTCATAGGTAATGCCTGCCACCTCGACCGTCTGCGACTCATAGGCCTTGGCCTTCTTGGACTTCTCCTGCACAGGTGCGCTCCCGCCCGAGCCACTCGGCGCATTACCGCCGCAGCCGGCAAGCGTACACGCCAACACAGCCGAAAGCGTCACGGTGGGAATTCCTAACAGCAGCTTCTTCGTCATGGGCTTCATCATCCTCACCGCTCCTTTCGGCTTGTAGCTCATCCGTTGCCCGAGTCGCAAGTCGACTCCGCGGCATCGGCTTCCACTATGAGCGTATGACGAAACACGGCGGCGGCGAAGTGACCCACGGCCCAAATAACAACCCGCCAGCGTTCCTTATGGGCCAAAGGGACTCGCACACGCACGCCCGTGGCCCATAAAACGAGACGCTTGTCCCAATGTTCGATTCGATCCATCCGCAAACAAGGTAGGGCGCCTCCAGCCGCCTTCAAACTTACTCGGGCAGAATCAACTCGGTCTTGTCCGAGTAAACGCCGTCCCATCGAACTCCGAACGGTTGTTCGATGGATTTCGTGTTGGTTGGAATCGCCTATGGGCTGGGCTATGCTACCTTGACTATCTATATGACTTAAACGCAGCAAAGGAGCACCGAGAGAGCGAGTATGGCAAAAAACACCGCAAACTATGGTAACGACAGTATCCGCCAGCTCAAGGACGAGGAGCGCGTACGCCTGCGCCCCGCCGTCATCTTTGGCTCGGACGGACTCGACGGTTGCGCGCATGCCGCCTTCGAGATCCTGTCCAACGCCGTTGACGAGGCACGTCAGGGCTACGGCAAGCTCATCACCCTTACCGCCTTTCGCGATGGCTCCATTCAGGTAGAGGACAACGGCCGCGGCTGCCCGCTCGACTGGAACCCTTCCGAGAAGCGCTTTAACTGGGAACTCGTCTTTTGCGAGCTCTACGCCGGCGGCAAGTACAACAATAACCAGGGCGGCGACTACGACTTCTCGCTCGGCACCAACGGCCTGGGTTCGTGCGCAACCCAGTACGCCTCCGAGTACATGGACGTCACGGTTTGGCGTGACGGCAACAAGTACTCCCTGCACTTTAAAAAGGGCAAGGTCGTCGGCGCCAAAAAGAAGGCACTCGAGATTGAGCCCAGCGCCGAGGACCGTACCGGCACCACCATCAAGTGGCGCCCCGATCTTGAGGTCTTTACCTCAATCAGCATCCCCCACGAGTGGTATCGCGAGACCATGCGCCGCCAGGCCGTGGTCAACGCCAACGTGACCTTCCGCCTGCGCATCGAGGGCGACGACGGCGAGTTCTCCGAAGAGGACTTCTGCTATCCCAAGGGCATCGAGGACTACGTGCTCGAGAAGGTCGGTACCGACTACCTTACCGAGCCCTTCTTTATCGAGGCCGACCGTCGCGGTCGCGACCGCGAGGACCTGCCCGACTACAACGTAAAGATCACCGCGTGCATGTGCTTCTCGCGCACTTTCATGATGCAGGAGTACTACCACAACTCATCGTGGCTCGAGAACGGCGGCTCACCCGAGAAGGCCGCCCGTAGCGCTCTGACCAGCGCCATCGATGCCTACATTAAGCAACAGGGCAAATACAACAAAAACGAGAGCGGCATTAAGTGGCAAGACGTCCAGGACTGTCTGGTGCTGGTGACCAACTGCTTCTCCACTCAGACGTCCTACGAAAACCAGACCAAGAAAGCCATCAACAACCGCTTTATCCAGCAGGCCATGACGGCATTCTTTAAGGAGCGTCTCTCGACCTACTTGATCGAGAACAAAGACGCCGCCAACAAGATCATGGAGCAGGTGCTCATCAACAAGCGCTCGCGCGAGAATGCCGAGAAGACGCGCCAGAGTATCAAGACCAACCTGCAGCAGAAGACCGACATGGCCAACCGCGTGCAGAAGTTCATCGATTGCCGCTCCAAGGACAAGAGCCGCCGCGAGATCTACATCGTAGAGGGTGACTCGGCAGCAGGCGCCATCCGCACGTCGCGCGATGCCGAGTTCCAGGGCGTTATGCCCGTCCGCGGTAAGATCCTCAACTGCCTGAAGGAGGACTATCCGCGCATCTTTAAGTCCGACATCATCATGGACCTCATGCGCGTGCTGGGCTGCGGCGTGGAGATCAAAGACAAGCGCATCAAGAACCTCGGCGCCTTTGACCTGGACAACCTCAACTGGAACAAGGTCATCATCTGTACGGACGCCGACGTCGACGGTTATCACATCCGCACGCTCGTGCTCACCATGCTCTATCGCCTGGTGCCCACGCTTATCGACGAAGGTTACGTGTATATCGCCGAGTCGCCGCTCTACGAGATCAACTGCAAAGAAAAGACCTACTTTGCCTACACCGAGCTCGAGAAGAACGGCATCCTCAAAGAAATCGGCGACCAGAAGTGCTCCATCAACCGCTCCAAGGGTCTTGGTGAGAACGATCCGGACATGATGTGGCTCACCACCATGAACCCCGAGACGCGCCGCCTGATCAAGGTGGAGCCCGAAGACGTCACCAAGATGGAAACCATGTTCAACCTGTTGCTGGGCAACGACGAGGCGGGCCGTAAGCGCCACATCTCCGAGCACGGCAAGGAATACCTGGACCAGCTGGACCTGCAATAGCAGCAAGTCGATAACGACGGCCCATAAGAAGTTCAAGAGGAAATCGTGGCAAAGAAGAAGACGAAGAACCAGCCAAAGAAAAAGCAGGTCAACGCCGAGAACGTCATCGGCCTGCACTCCGAGGTCACCGACCAGCCGATCACGCAGACGCTCGAGGTCAACTACATGCCCTACGCTATGAGCGTCAACGTCTCGCGTGCGTTCCCCGAGATCGACGGCTTTAAGCCCTCGCATCGCAAGCTGCTCTACACCATGTACAAGATGGGTCTACTCAAGGGCGAGCGCCAGAAAAGCGCCAACATCGTGGGTCAGACCATGAAGCTCAACCCACACGGCGACGCCGCGATCTACGAGACGATGGTGCGCCTGGCGACGGGTAACGAAGCGCTGCTCGCCCCCTTCGTGGAGTCGAAGGGCAACTTCGGCAAGTACTATTCGGGCGATCTGAGCTACGCTGCCTCGCGTTATACCGAGGCCAAGCTCTCCCCCATCAGTGCCGAGATCTTCAAGGACATCGACAAGGACCCGGTTGACTTCGTTGACAGCTACGACGGTGCCATGAAGGAGCCGCGCCTGCTGCCCACCACGTTCCCCAATATCCTCGTCTCGGCCAACAAGGGCATCGGCGTCGCCATGGCGTCCGACATCTGCGGTTTCAACCTCAACGAGGTCTGTACCGCCACGATGCATTACCTGCAGGATCCCGACTGCGACCTGCTCGAGTACATGCCCATGCCCGACTTCTCGACGGGCGGCGAGATCATCTACCGCCGCGAGGAGATGGAGAAGATCATCGAGACCGGCCTTGGCAGCTTCCAGATCCGCTCCCGCTGGCGCTGGATTCCCGAAGAGCGCATCATCGAGGTCTACGAGATCCCCTACACTACCAAGACCGATGTCATCATCGAGCGCATCGTCAAGCTCTCCAAAGAGGGCAAGGTCAAGGAGATCGCTGACATCCGTGACGAGACCGACCTCTCGGGCCTGCGCATCGCCATCGACCTTAAGCGCGGTGTCGACCCCGACAAGCTCATGGCGAAGCTTTATCGCTCGACTACACTGCAGGATTCGTTCTCGTGCAACTTTAACGTGCTGGTCGACGGCTATCCCCGCGTTATGGGCGTGCGCCAGATCCTGCACGAATGGGTCAAGTGGCGTATTGAGTCCACGCGCCGCCGCATTAACTTTGACCTGGGCAAAAAGTCCGAGCGCCTGCACCTGCTGCACGGCCTTGAGGCAATTCTGCTCGATATCGACAAGGCCATCGCCATCATCCGCGGCACCAAGCTCGAAGCCGAGGTCGTGCCCAACCTTATGAAGGGTTTCGACATCGACGAGACCCAGGCAGAGTTTGTTGCCGAGCTCAAGCTCCGCAACATCAACGAGGAGTACATCCTCAACCGCACCAAGGACATCGCCAAACTCGAGGGTGAGATTGCCGAGCTTGAGGAGATCCTCTCCAGCGAGGAGAACATCAAGAAGGTCATCAGCGACGAACTGGCCGCGGTCAACAAGAAGTATGTGATGCCGCGCCGCACGGGCAGGATCGAGCCCCATGAGGTCATCGAGGTAAGCTTGGAGCCCGAGGTCGAGGAGTACCCGGTCACCATCATGCTCTCGCGCGATGGCTACCTTAAGAAGATGACGGACCGCGTGCTCAAGAAGGCGACCACGCTCAAGTACAAGGACGGCGACAAACCCTTTATCGAGTTCCCATCCTCCAACACCCACGAATTGCTGGTCTTTACCAACAAAAGCCAGGTATACAAGTGCAAGGTCGCGGCGTTTGAGGATACCAAGTCGGCCCAGCTGGGCTCGTACCTGCCGACCGATCTTGAAATGGAACCCGACGAGAGCGTCATCTGGGTCATCGATCCCGAGGACTACAAGGCCGACGTGCTGTTTGTCTTTGAGAACGGCCGCGTGGTGCGCGTCGCGCTTTCTGGATACGTCACCAAGACCAACCGCAAGCGCCTCAAGAACGCCATTTACGGTGGCAGCAAGCTGCTGTATGCCCAGGTACTCAAGGAAGATCGCGACATCGCGCTGGTCTCGAGCGACTATCGTTTGATGAACTTCAACACGTCGCTGCTCAAGACCAAGACGACCACCAACACGCAGGGCGTCCAGGCCTTTACCGCCAAGAAGGGCCGCTCGGTCACCACCGTCGGCACGACCGAGGAAATCCTTGGCGCCGGCGTCTCGGCCGAGAAGTTCACCGCGCAGAGCCTGCCCTCCGCCGGTGCCCTCATGAAGGAAAACGACATGCCGAGCTTGTTTGACTAGGTACCACGGCAACGAGATCGTTAGATACTTCGCAAAGCGACGAGGCCCGGAACGCAACGGCATTGCGCCCGGGACTCGTCGTTTTTCTTCTCAACTATTTTTTAACGCAGATAAATTGATTTCTGCTTATTTTCTGCGTAAAAAATGTCAGCGTCACTGCTTCGATGCCCTTTGGTCAGTCGTTAGCAAAACTTGCAAAAGTTAGCAAAACTTGCAAAAATTAGCAAAACTTGCAAAGGAGCTACCATGGAGTACAGCAAGAACCCCTTTACCCCGACGTTCGGAAGCGTCCCTCCCTTTCTAGCGGGTCGCGAGCATATCCTGCGTGACATCAACCGTGGCTTTATCAACGGCCCGGGAGATCCCAACCTGTCGACCATTTTTACTGGCGCAAGGGGAACGGGCAAGACGGCGCTTCTCTCGCTCCTTTCAGAAACGGCGCTTGAACACGGCTGGATCGCAGCAAATGTCTCCGCCATGCCAGACATGCTCGAAGATATTATCGAGCGAACCAAAGAAGCCGCAGATAGCTACCTCTCACAGCCTCACGCGCGCATAAACGGTGTTCAAATTGGCCCAGTGGGCATCGATTGGACATATGCTCAAGAGGCTCAGGGCAACTGGCGCACGCGCATGAATGGCATCTTTAAGCAACTCGAAAAACATGACATCGGACTTCTCATCACCATCGATGAAGTCACCGTCGATCTCGAAGAAATGCTTCAATTTGCCTCTGTTTACCAGCACTTTGTACGCGAAGGTAAAAAAGTTGCCCTACTCATGGCAGGACTGCCCTACAAAGTATCGGCACTGCTGCGCAACGATTCCGTCTCGTTCCTCAGGCGCTCCCAGTATCATCAGCTGGGACGAATCACTGATGTTGAGATTGCAAACGCGTTTCGCAAAACCGTTGAGGCCGGAGGACGTTCAATCACACCAGGAGCGCTCGAGAATGCTGTGAAGGCCGTCGACGGATTTCCCTATATGATGCAGCTCGTCGGATATCGCACATGGGATGTTTCGGAGAACTCGCCCAAAATCAGTGCACCTGATGTACAGCAGGGTTCTCTGCTTGCCCGCATGGAGCTGCGCGATCGAATTCTCGAAACGACCTATCGGGAGCTTTCCGATAAAGACATTGAGTTTTTGCTCGCGATGCTGCCCGATTCTGGCCCCAGCAGGGTCTCGGAGATAGCCAAACGCATGGGCGTCGCCAGCAACTACGCAAGTCAATATAAACGCCGCCTCCTGGAGGACGGCGTCATCGGAGAGCGCGGGCGTGGTCTCGTTGGCTTTGACATCCCCGCGTTCAGGGAGTTCCTGAACGAGAAGGCCTCCTAGCACGCCAAGATTATCCGCAAGGGCGACGGCGCATGGCAATCAGCAATCCTCTTGGTAAGGGCAGCAAGCATTTCCGCTTGTGCTGATTGCCATGCGTTCTTCTTGTCCTTAGGCGAGCTTGCGAGCGAGCTCTCGCACCTCTTCCAACTTGGGCGACGATGCCATGCTGTCGCGCTCGGTCATACCGCTGATGGTGACAATGCCCTGGTCCTCCCACTTGCAGTACGCGCAGGTTGACTTGTACATAGCGATCGCCGCATCATAGACGCCCTCGCTGTGGCTATCGAGCAAAAGGGCCGTCTTGGTGAACGGGAAGCCCGTAGCACCAAAGGCGTACAGGCGGTCAATGGCGGCCTTCTCCTGCGCGGTGATATCGAACCAGTAGATAGGCGAGGCAAAGACGACCATATCTGCGTCTTTCAGTGACTCGATCACGCCGGCCATGTCGTCCTTCTGCACGCAGGCGCCCTCATGGGTAAAGCAGTATTGGCATCCCAAGCAGCCGGCAATCTTCTTGCTGGCAACGCGGACGACCTCGACCGTATTGCCGCCCTCACGCGCGGTCTCGGCAAACGCCTCGACCATGGTATCGGTATTTGCGCCCTTACGCGGGCTGCCGCTCAATACAACGATATTCATAAGAATCTCCCTCCTTCGCGCCGCAGGCGCGCGGCACACATTTTGTTGTAACCAAAACAGATGGAGCTATTCAGTCGCCTGCAGACCATATCTCTTGTTCGCGCCCTCTAGACACAATCCCATTGGCCGATAACTCCCCGGCCACCTTGATTCTCTCTCCAAGAATCAAGCGGGCTGAATGTTGCTTGCGAAGTGTCGGCTGTGGGAAAATTAACTTGAGCTTTCTCCCTGCTCGCGTGAGCGTTCGCGTGTATGAACCTGGCCGAATCGGACAGGCGCAATATAGACCCACGGAAACCGGCCTACGAACAAGGAGCGCCTTATGTATGGACAGCATGTTGCACCACGAACCCAGAGCAAACGGACCAGCCTGTCTATCCGCAACACCATGCATCATACAGGTGTCAGAGTCGCTGTCTTCGGAGTAAGCATTCTTGTGGCAGGGCTGCTTTTGCTACCCTGCGCAGCACTGGCGACCGAAATGCCCGAACCCGATGCCGCAACGCCCGTTACTTGCGACGAAACCAACACAGACGGCAACTTCACAGCTACCACCGTTGTCGACCATTACTACGACCTGGAGCTGCCCCCTGCTTTCATGTTGGTCCAGAACGAGGCGTTTGTATACGACTTCCCCGACAAACCTGAGGACTTCATCTACGGGTTTAACGACACCGTCCACCTCTTCAAGATCGACACCGATACCGAAAGCCTTATAAAAACCGAGAACCCCAAAGAGGCCAGCGTCTCTATTGCCCTGACCATGATCGACAATCACGTTAGAGCAACCGTAGTCTTTACAGGCAGTTACGCCGACGACCAAATTCCTTACAGGCTGAACCTCAACAGCTCAACCTACCTTGGCACACACGTTGACCGTGACTTCGACAGCGGGCAGGGGATTATGCACGAGACGCGGCACGATTACTACATCCGTTACGTCTTCGACAGTGACGTGCACTTGATTGCAACCGATACGAGCGGTTCCAAACCCGAACCGGAAACCAAGCCCGAGCCCACACCGCAGCCCAAAGCAAAAAAGCCCACGGCAAGTCCCATTTCCACCAAGGCAGTAGCGGCGGTTAAACCAGCCGGGACCACCCTACCCGCAACGGGCGACAACGGCGCGATGGCAGCCGCCCTGAGTATTGCCGGCGGTGTAGTTGCGGCAGTTGGCATTTCTGCAACAAGGCGTCGCACCGCTAGCCAGCATTTCATACCCCGCAGACAAAGCTCTATCCCCGCTCCGATGAGCTTTACGCACCGAGAAGTTTCTTCCCCACGGAAATGAGCTTTTCCCAACGGTCGCCTTCACGCCATCAACGCCCCGCGAAACCGACGAAACAGACTGTGCCAAACCGCCATCGAGCTCTGCCCCATCGTAGACAGCGTCGACGGCGTCTTCTGGCAACATTTTTGGTCGCCATAGCTCCGATTCGGCAGGGCCCAGTCTCCACTCGATCTCGAGCAAGACTTGTAAGGAGTCCACAGTCAAGATCAACTACGGAAATCGTGACGAGCCGATACCGCTCGCATGCCCCCTTCGGAATAGGCGCTGAGCAGCTCCTGGGCGTGGGCGAACTCGGGTCCCCGCTTCCAACCGAGCAGACGGTTGACCGCGAGATTTCCCTGAACGTTGTGGACGAAGAGCAGATAGGCGTCCTCGCGCGAAAGCCCAGTCTCCTCCATGATCGAGGGAACCATCTGCTCTGCGCCGCGCTCGATAACGCGCTGCGCCACGCGGGCGTACGCGTCGTCATCCGAGTAGAGCAGATAATAGTCATCGTTTGCCGGCGGACGCTGACAGAGGGCATCCGCTTCCGATCCCTCGAGCGGGGGCACCGCCGCCAGGGCTTCGTCGATAAGCGTGTCGAGCAGTGCGAACTTGTCCTCGTAGTGCAGATAGAACGTGCCGCGGTTGATATCGGCGCGACGGCAGATATCCGCTACCGTCATCTTCGCGAAGCCGACCTCGGCCAGCAGCGCGAAGAACGCCTCCCGTATAACCGAGAGCGTATAGCGTCGGCGACGATCGATTTTCTCCACTTCCACGGCCCTCCAATTACAACGCTCAACAATGCCCAGCGACCGTTCGTTTATCGACAACGCTCCGAAGCTGTTCATTGCTCTCGCGCAAATCAACATGGATACTTTTTATAGACACCTGTTCATTGTAATTGAAAGAGGGCATTGGATGACTTTTTACGAGAATCTCGTCATCGAACTCACCAACCGGTCGTTTTCCCATCAGGCAGCCTACCGCAGCGGTGGCACGCCCTACGACCTGAGTGACCGCGAGCCTAAGCCCTACGACCAGCAGATCGAGGACTTTGCCCGCATGGTCGAGGAGGTAGACTGCGTGCTTGTGGGCGGGGCCTCCGGTCTCTCCGCGGCGGGCGGCGGCGACTTCTACTACGAGGACAACGCGACCTATCACAAGCATTTCGGCAAATTCGCCGAGCGCTACGGTTTCAGGGGCGCTTTTGAGGGGTCGACCTACCGCTGGCCCACCGCCGAGGCACGCTGGGGCTACCTTGCCACCTTCCTCGACACCACGCTCAACGCCCCGCTGCGCAAGCCCTACAAGGACCTCGACGCCATTCTTGCCGAGAAGGACTTCTTTGTGCTTACCACCAACCAGGACACGCAGTTCGTAAAGATCTACCCTTGGGAGAAGGTGGCGGAGATCCAGGGCGACCACCGCTTCTTCCAGTGCTCCCGTTGCTGCACCGACGAGGTGTGGGACGCAATCGAGCCGGTCTCCCGCATGGTCGAGACCATGGGAGACGGCCTAGAGGTTCCAACAGAGCTCGTGCCGCGCTGCCCGCACTGCGGAGCCGAGGCGTTCCCCTGGGTTCGCGGCTACGGCAATTTCCTGCAGGGCGAGCTCTACGAGGAGCAGTACCGCAAAGTGTCCGACTGGCTCGACGCGCACGCGCGGCAGAGGATCCTCTTCCTCGAGCTGGGTGTGGGCCGCATGACGCCCGCGTTTATCCAGGAGCCGTTCTGGGCCCTCACGGCGCAGTTGCCACAGGCTAGCTACATCGCCGTGAACAACAGGACGCAGTTTCTCCCCCGCGCGATCGAGGATCGGGGGCTCGCCGTTCGCGCCGATATCGCCGACGTGCTCGCCGACGTGCGCAAGACGCTGGGGAGGTAGCGCATGGAGACGGCGAAAGCAGTTCGCATAGGCAGGGCGCTAGCCGAGGCGGATCTTGTCATCATCGGCGCCAGCAACGGACTCGACATGGCGGAGGGGCTCAACCTCTTCTGCGCCGATGCACATTTTTGGGAGACGTACGGGGACCTCGCCCAGGCAGACGGCATCGGCTGCATACTGCAGGGGCTCGCTTCCCCGGATGCCGGCGTGCGACGCCGATGGGCCGAGCGGTTCCATCAAAAGGAGTATCTCGAATATGAGCCCAGCCCGCTCATGAACGGGCTGCGGCATCTTGCGGAGCACGCCGACACCTTCGTGATCACGTGCAACATCGACGGGCATTTCGCGCGCGCTGGGTTCGACGAGAACCGCGTGCTCGAGACGGAGGGGAGCACGCGCACGTCGGTCGACGAGCGGCGCCTCGCCCATCCAGACGCCCTCGCCATGGCCCAGCTCGAGGAACTCGAGCGCCTTGTGCAAGCCCATCGCAACGGCAGGGTCGCCATCCTCGAACTTGGCGTGGGACTGCACAACGGCGTCATAAAGCGCATGCTCGCCCAGATCGCAAACGCCTGCGAGCACGCAACCTACATCGTGTTCAACTACAGCCAGGCCATGGCGCCCGACGCCTCGTGCGAGACGATTCTCGTTGACGGCGATATGGCTCCGGCTTTCGAGGAGATCGCCCGATGCCATCTCTAGAGCGAGAAGCGACGAGGCTTCGAAGCCTTATCGACGATGCCGACGCCATCATCGTCGGCATCGGCTCGGGCATGTCGAGCGCCGCCGGGTTCAACCATTACAACCGCGCGGGCATGGCGCGCGCAGGAATGACGGACTGGCAGCAAGCCTTTGGCTTCAAGAGCCTTTTCGACGGCTTCTACCACCTCTACCCCAGCCTCGAGCAGCAATGGGCCTACTACGCGCGATACATCGACTTCATGCTTTGCGAGCCGGCCTCGCAGCCCTATCTCGACTTGCGGTCCCTCATCGGCCATAAGGACTACTTCATCCTGAGCACCAATGTAGACACCCAGGTCGAGAAGACGTTTTCCGCCGAGAGAACCTGTAACTATCAGGGAAGCTTCGCGCACCTTCAGTGCAAGCAGCCATGTTGTGACGAGCTTTTCGACGCGAGCCCCTACGTCGAACGCATGCTCGCGGGCATGGCGGGGTTCGAGGTTCGCGGCGAGGACGTCCCCCGATGTCCGCACTGCGGCTGGCAGCTCGTACCGTGGGTACGCGACGACACGTTTCTGCAGGGCACGGCTTGGCGCGAGAGCCTCGAACGATACGAGCGCTTTGTGTGCGAGCGCAGCGATTGCCGCGTGCTGTTGTTGGAGCTCGGCGTGGGCGAGATGACCCCGGGCATCATCACGCTCCCGTTCTGGAGCATGACCGCGAAGCTACCGGATGCGCACCTGTTGAGCGTAAACATCTCGGGCGGCTCGGCCCCACTGCAGCTCGGAAGCAAGGCAGAGGCGATCCAGGCCGATTTGGGCGCCCTGCTCTCGGTGGCGCGGACGGGCGGCGAGTAGCGCAATCCATCGCGACGTGTGAGTTCGCGATCTGGGACGTTGGCGCAATTAGAAGATGAACCCTTCCTTTTCGGGAAGTCGCCCGTTTAGCCGATAGCTCTCTAAAATGAGGCGCAGCAGCCACATGTAAACGCACGGGCGGCAGTCCGATGCTTCGACGCAGGGCGCGTGCAGGGCGTCGATAGCCCGCTCGTCATCGTCTACGGGCGCCACATGTCCGACGGCACCATGTTCGCACCGCTCGCGCAGTACTCTTCGCGCGACTTCACCGAGGCGCACCGCACCATCTGTGTCTACACCCGCGACAAGGAAATCGAGCTCGAGGTCTTCGCGGTGGACGTGGTGGACGCGAGCTCGGAGGACAAGCGAACCGACTTCGCAGACGTGGCGGCACCCGACTCCTACCTCGGGGACAAATTGTCCCGATGCGAGATCGTCCTGGAAGAACCGAAAGACGTCGCCCAAGCCTGGGCCTTCGTCACCTGCAGCCACCAGACGAGCAACTCACGCACCGTGGTCTACGCGAAGGAGGTGAAGGGATGGGATTCGCGCCCTTCGGAATAGGGCTCCTCATGGGGCTCCTCACGCTCACGGCCTACGCCTACTGCGCAGCCGGCGACGATGAACGAGATTAGGAGTTGCAGATCGAAACTACAACCGAATATGGCCCTTCGACCCCTTGCCGATATATCTCGGCAAGAGGTATTGCATGCGGTGAGATAATTTACGCACTTGATAGAAACAAGACGCTACCGGCTGCTTCTCGATAAGCTTCCGGTTGTCCATGAACAGAGGTGCGCAATTGGGAAAGATAAAGCTGCAAGACGTCAAAAGGGCTATCGACATCGGAAAGGACGTCCTGCCCTTCGTTGAACCCGCCGTGGACAAATACGGGCCTGCTCTGATTGACTGGGGACAGCAGAGGGGAAAGCAGGCAGCGAATAGCCTCGGAGAAGTCAGGGACTCATTCCTTTCAAAAGGCCAGGCAATCAAAGATAAGAAGGAGCAGCAAAAGTCACTCGAGGAAGCCCGCAAGAAGGCCGTGGCGAGCTCGCTTCCGCCGATCTCCGCAAAAGAGTTCTTCGAGAACTTTGAGAACAACGTCTCCAGCGAAGCCGACCTCAGCGATGGGTACATGGCAATCGCCGGCTGCTACGCTGTTGTCACGATGAAATCGGCACGAGAGAAAGATCCTTCCGCCTACGAGGACGTCTATGTCGGTTGCAGCAAATCCATGGGCTTCAGCATATACACTCAGCTTTGCGGTTTCGGCAACGTCGACGTCTACGCCGACTTCAAGTTCAAAAGACCCATGATGATCCTGCTCTTTCCGTGTGAGGAGAAAGACCTCGAGAGCCGCCATGAGGCCCTCGTCAGGGATCTTCAGGCCGAGGGCTCGTACAACAAATGGGACGTCCTGGCACGCTCCGATGAGGCGAGATAGGCACTAAGAGCATGAGCGATAAAGAGCTTGCGCCGATTAGCGTCGAAGTTGTTGCGATCGATGACCTCGACGGTATCAAGGTCATCGCGAACACCAATGCGAGCAAAGAGAACAACGCCGGCATCGGAGAGCGGGCGGACGCCTTTCTCGGCCTCGCCTCGGACGTCATAGACCTCGTCGAGGGAAAGCAACTCTACAAAGTCGAGGTCCCCGAAGGCTACAGCCTTAAGGACCTCGTCGCCTCGAAGAAGGATCCGGAAGCGGTGAGGGCCCTCGTCCGAGACCCAAAGGGTCGCCTGAGCGGCGACGTCTCTCTCAAAGCCACCGGGGTCAGCCCCGCGCAGATCGCCAGCATCGGCCTTGCCGCGGCGGCGATGGTTGTCGGCCAGGCGTACATGACCGAAATCAGCGACAGCCTCCAGCGCATCGACGCCAAGCTGGAATCGATCGCCTCCATGATCGCCGGCGATCAGAAGGCGAAGGTCAAAAACGCCCTGGACATCGCCAGAACCTACGCAGCCCTACATGACGATTACCTCCAAAAGCCCGCCGAGGCGCGCCAGGCGGCAAGAAACGAGATCGAGAGCAAGTACAACGATGTCGGTCAGGTAATCGATTGGATTACCGAGCAGCTCGCCGGCGTCGAAGACAAGGTCAGGGGCACCGCCGAACGCAAGAAGGACCTCGAACCGTTGCTCAAAGAGATCCAATCCTACGAGACCCAGTTCGGCATGTGCCTCCAGGCCCTGTCGGCGCTCGCAATGACGCGCATGTACTACGACGGCAGCATGGACGACCGCAGCGCCCTCATCGAAGAGCAGCGGATACTCGACAAATCTCAGGGATTCCTGAAAAAGAGGCAGACCCTCGCCGCTCTCATGGAGATGAAGATCGGGGGCATGAAAGGGGCGCCCATCGCGCTTCCTCGCGGCGCCCGGGGGAATGCCCTCAAGAGGCTGGTCTCCCAGACGCCTAGAGCCGCCGCAAAGGAGCAGATCCTCGAGGCCAAGGTCGAGATGCGCGCGAGCCTACGCTCGGGAGAGTCGAAACTGAGGTCCGAAGCCGAAGATCGAAAAGGCGAGATCGAACGTATCGCAGCGGCATCCCGAACAGCCAGGACGCTGCTCACGGACGGAACCGACTGCTGGCTCATCGATGATCAGGAAGATTAGAAACCAAGAAGAAGAGGCGGGCAATTGCCCGCCTCTTCTCACATCACCCACTTGAACACGTCGTGGATCAGTCAGACGAAAAAGCTCAGCGTGACCTTTAGTGCCGCCTTGGAAAACCCACCATGCCTCTTCATCGACGTCAGCCCGATCTTCCTTGACCTTGCGGGCGCCGTCCTCGGCGCCCTCTTCCTTCTCTTCCGCGAGCAGCCTCGCCAGCTCTTCCGGCACGCCCGGGACCTCCGCGCGGCCGGAATGCCGTTCGCGGGCGCGTCGGCGCGCCAGCCGTCGCGCACCTGGCGCAAGTTCACTGTGAGCCAGATATCCACCCGCCACGTGCGCGAATGCTGTTACTTGCCATCTCGAAGCCCTCGCGCAGCTGCACCTCGTCGATGAAGAGGCGGCTCTGGGCGCCCTCGAGCGCCCAGAGCCGCTCCATGTACGTAGCGCGGTCCACCCATGCCGTCATCCGCTCCCTCTCGGTTTCGAAACTCGAATATTATTTAAGTTTCGAAACCGATGAGGAGCGAATCCCGGTCGCGCCATGCCGGCAGCGAGGTCAATGCGCATTCACGCGTGCTACAATGCGGCCATCAGAGATGAAAACACAGTCCCCGTCGGGTAGTCGTGGGCGTGCGGATGTCCGCATCAGTAACCTGCCTCCTTGGTTGTCCCTTCTCTGCATGGTCATCTACATAAAGGAGGAACCAACCATGCAGATCAGCGTGTCGTCCACCCTGACCGTATATCACGACGGCCAATTCTGGGTCGGGCTGGCGGAGCATGTCGAGGACGGCAGATACGGCGTCGCCCGCATCGTCTTCGGCACGGAGCCGTCCGATGAGGAGATTCTGCAATTCGTTGTCGACAAATGGGAGAAGCTCTCGTTCTTCGATGGCAAACCGGCTGAGGCAAGCAAGCCCGCGAAGAACCCCAAGCGGCGCGCTCGCGAGGCGGCGAAAGCCCTCAAGCAGCCAGCGATGAGCACCAAGGCGCAGCAGGCTCTCGCGGCACAGAGAGAAGCGATGAAGCAGGAGTCAGCTCATGCAAGAAGCCGACGCCGCGTGGAAGAGGCTGATGCGCGCTACAAGCAGAGAAAACTGAAGCGCAAGCAGAAGCATCGCGGGCATTGATCGCCATTCGCAGCAAGGCAAACTATATACAGCAGCGGCGTCAGTTCCACTTGAAGCGACGCCGCGTAGACGCTGATGGTGACGGCTATACACGGGCACGGGCGCGCCACTGCACTTCACAGCTTGTTTCTCAAGTATTTGGGGCGCACACGCGTCGTTCAAAATGCGGAGCGACTCCGCATGGCTCGAGACTGAGCCGAGTTGCCCTACTTCTCGCCCTCCAGCAGCCCCACGATGCGGTCGATGTCGACGGCAAAGCGAGGCCTCCCCTCGCGCTCGTAGCGGTCGAGGTATGCCTGGCACTCGGAGACAATGCGCTTGGTGTTGCCGTCGATGATGCGCTGGAGCGTCTCGTAGTAGGCCGAGCCCTCGGTCCTGAAGCGGCGCTGGTAGGCCTTGGTTATGGGGAACATCTTGATGTAGTGGATGCCGTGGCGGCAGCCGGGGCGCGTCGTGGGGCGGGGTGGCAGTGCAAAGTATTGGTCTTTGGGCACGTTGGGGGCGATGTTGGAACGCAGCGGCACGGCGAAGTCCCTGCGCTTTCCGCGGAAACGCAGCCTCACCACCACGATGCAGGGGCGATTGTGCTTAAGCATGAGCTCGCGGTCGCCATCGACGAGGTCGAAGAAGTCCTGGGAGATGGATACGATCTTCATCGGTTACGCCCCCTTCATACGAAGCGGGGCCCGCATCGCTGCAGGCCCCTACAGGTGGGCGATATTCTACGCCTTGCGGCACCCCGTCGCCCACGGAGGTTAAACGTACACGTAAGCCGTACTCTGAAAGCCGCGGCTTCCGGCAAGTAGTTTATACCACGAAAGGTCGCTTTCAATGCGCATAGCTCGCAAAATAACACTCGCTGGGCCGTTACTTAACCGCCGACTTCGCTTGATGCAGAGGGCATTGGGGCAACGATAATGCGGGTGGACGCCGAGGATCCAAACGGGTCTCGCACCGTCCTTCCCGCGTTCATGCGTCCGTCTTCATTGCCTGGACTAATTATTCCAAAAAGAGCGTTTTGGAGTGTATCGCGGCGTTGCATGAAAACCCCAGATAGCCTATTCTACCTAGGGTTTCATTGCTATTCACTACCTTTTGTAACGTGCCGTTTTAGGCTCTCGGTTTACTCCCACTCAAGTAATCGAATCGTGCATTCCCATGGTCTCTCGTCTACGTGGTGCACTGCCGTCTCCCCATTTACTGGAATCAGGCGGTTTTCGGATACCCAAATTGAACTCAAAATGAACTCAACGCCAATTTCTGGCGAGAGGCTTCCAACGCTAGCAGTCAATACCGAGCACCACTTTTATCACCATTCGCCGCCATCTTCATTTCATGTCCAATTGAATTTTTACGACAATCACTACGGCTTCCAAACACTAATCAACGGACACACCCCAAGGAAGAACGTCTTTTCCCCTCCCGTTCGTCTTTCCCTGCCACGTTGCGAACAGGTATCTGTCGAACTCGAAAAACTCTGTTTCTCTATAGGGATGCTGTCTGTCATAGCTGCCAATATTCGTTATATATGCATGGTCGACAGACCTCAGTTCATAGTCTCTACATCTCAGCGACGGAGAGAGCTGTTTGTACAGGGCATAGTTGAAGGAATCATCTATTTTCATATGTTTAATGAGCGGAGAGTAGTCCTTGTGCTGATCATAATTAACAAATAGAGCGAGGTTGACGGCGCAGCGTGCGAATACGTCGTCTTCCACGCGCCGGGAATAATAGGCGACCCCGTCAAGACCAAGCTTCTTACACGCCATCATTATTGCCTGGGGAACGATGTACTCAGACTTGAACGTTCTGTCAGCTTCGTCGATTCTGTACGAGGTCGCTATCATGAGCATGAATAGTTTAAGCCAGCAATGAACGCGCCCCTCATCGAAACCGTCCAAGCCGCCGAAATCTCTCACATTGATTGCCAAGTTAAGTATTTTCTGCGTGCCGTCTAAAACTACCGGTGAGACGTTGAAATCGATTTCCGGCGGAAATCCCGTCTCTATCCAGCATCCATACGAAGAATTTGCAAGATAATAGGCCGGGCTGCCGGGGATACTAAACCTGTAGCTTCCGGTCTTAGATCTCAGGCTCTTCGGCAAATGCAACATCTCTTTTGCCGCATAGGCGCTAGAAGGACTCCCTGTTCTCGACCGAAAGAATTGTATCTCCTGGCTCCTGTTCCCCGGAAAGGCCCAACTCTCACCTAGCTTTGCAACCGCAAAAGGATCGGAACGAACTTCTGAGACCAAATTCCTGATGATTGTGTTGCTTTTTGCAATATCGGCCTTGTAGTAACTACGCAGGGCTTCGAGGATTTTATTTCGATATTTCTTTATTATTGCCAGGCTGCCATCATCCGCACCGGCCTTTTCCGCCTGGTTGAGCACAATGTTGTATTTCTCCATAAGGCAGGAATAGTAGTCATTGTCCAGTTTGACAACAAACGGAGCATATAGGTCATTACAGATGAAATCATTCAACAACCAAGATAACCCCATCTTTGCACCATCCTCAATTAGATCCCAGTTGGTCAGCGCATCCTTAATGTCGAATATACATCCTGTACTATCCGAAGCAAAACGAACTGGTCGGTTTCGAATAGCGAATGCCGGGCACGCTACGCAAGAACGCCCCAAACTATTGCGTTTAGGAGGAAAGCCGCGCTGTATATGGATGCAAAACTCGGCAAACCAGGAAGCATGCAAACTGTGTGCTCCCCACCCTGACGCCCTCTTTCAAGTCGACTGGGCGCAGAAAAAAGATCCCGCAGCGCCTCAAAGCCATCAGTGCTCCCGAATAATGCAAACACTCCGTTAATGGACCGTATTATTGCGGTTTAGCAAGGAATGCCCCCTTAACCGCCAAAATCTACCTTCCGCCGAACCCGCGCTTCCAGTCGAGGTACTCCTCCTCGGAGATCTCCCCGGAGTCCCGTCTCGCGCGCATCGCGGCCCATACCCTGACCGCCGCATTGAATCTGAATCTGAATCTGCCCCAGATCCGTTGACAAGCGGATTTCCGTTTCGGCATGATGTCCGAAAGCGGGGGAAGGGGGGCACGATGGGGACGCCATCGCCCAGGTACACGGCGGAATTCAAGCAGAAGGCCGTAGAGCCGTACAGGAAATCGGGCACCACGTACGCCGAGGTGGCGCGCGGGCTGGGCTGCGGAAGGAAGCTCCTAGTGTCGAGGGCGTCAGTAGACGCCCACATCGAGTCGAGGAGCGGAAGGAAATGACGGCGGCGACCGCCCCGGGAGCCGTCCGCGGCCGAGCACGCGAGGGAGCCTCGAGACGAAAGTATCTCGAGAACGACCATGACCATGAATCTGAATCTGCCCCGATTCCATTGACGCCTTCTACGCCGCCTTCGGGTGACCTTCGTCGTCCTGCCAATTGGCCTTTTCGAACTCTGCGGGGCCCAGATCTCCCAGTGTCGTATGTATCCTGGCTCAGTTGTATATGACCTCGATGCACTCGAACAGATCCAGCGCCGCCTCGTCGCGCGTGGCATAGACCCGTGTGTGCATGCCCTCCGACTTACCAGGTCCATGAGCGACTCCATGGCGGCGTTATCCCGCAGCGAGGATATCGAGCCCATCGAGGGTCGGATGCCGTGCTCGCGCATGGTCTTGGAGAGCAGTGGCGACACGTACTGCGAGCCGAACCCCGCCGAGTCGGGGCCGCCTGGCCCGAGAAGAGATGCACTTCGAGGCGCAGCCCCATGCAACTGGACGCACTGAGCGATAATTAACGCACAGTGTAGAAAGGGGCAAACGGAATGAGCGCGATAGACGAATACCTCCTGACGGGATCTCCCGAGGAGTCCAATTGGCGAAGCGTCATCCTGTTCGGGCGTAACGCGGCGTCCTACAAGTTCGCCCTCGCGCAGGCGCTCATCGACCTGGCGAAGCAGGACAGAGATTCTGTTACGCTTGACCAGCTGGCAGACCCCTACACCCGCCACCTCTGCGAGCATTTGGCCCATTCGCCGAAGCAGAGCACCAGCCGGTCGAGCAAGTTTATCGACGCATGCTCAGGCTTCAACAACGGCGAGGTCACGCATGACGCGCTTATAGCCACGGCTGTGCAGCTCGGCTTCAACAACGTCCTCGACGCGTTCCACATCGTCAACCAGGGCGACCTGCCGGTGAAGTTCTTCGAGAAGGACTTCTCCAGGGAGAGTAAGCGACTCATACTCACCGACGAGGTGTTCAAGCTCGCCAACTCCAACGAGGCCGGAAACATCATCCAAGAGACGGAGTCGCGCTGGAACCTCGTCGAAACGGCCTGGGAGCAGGGTATCTCGTCTAGCCTGCTGAGGATTTCGTACGATGAGCTCGGCCAGGCGTTCGTGGCCGAGTCCGGCATGCGGCGAAAGGACGTGACCTCTGCCCGCGGATCACTCAACGGCTACCAGAAGGGCCATTGCTTCTATTGCTTTACGCCCATCGACGCCGCCGACGGGACCGCGCGCGCGGAGGGAGACCTCATCCTGCCCGAATCTGACAAGCCGGGCCTCTGCGACGTCGACTATTTCTTCCCACACGCCTTATCCCCCCAGGTGCCTGAGGTCAACTGGGACGGCGTGTGGAACCTGGTGCTGGCGTGCCCCGACTGCAACCGCGGAGAGGGCGGCAAGTTCGCCCGCATCCCAGCACTCGAATATCTAAGCCGGCTCAACCGCCGCAACGAGTACCTCATCGGCAGCCACCATCCCCTGCGCGAGACGCTCATCGCCCAGACCGGGCAGACGCCGCAAGCGCGCTGGGAATACCTGAAGAAGGTTGATAGAATCGCAACGGACCTTTTACCAGGCGAGCGGTGGAAGACGGAGGAGCGCGAAGCACCCGCGTTCTAGGAAGGAAGAGCATGACCGCCACGGAGGAAACCATCGGCTACTACGATGGCAACGCAAAGAAGTTCATAGCGGACACGGCGAACGTCGAGTTCGGGGCGCTGCAGAAGGCGTTTGCGGACATGCTGCCCGAGGGCGGCCGTATCCTGGACTTGGGCTGCGGCAGCGGGCGCGACTCCCTGGCATTCCTCAAGGCAGGCTTCGCGGTCGACGCGGTCGACGGCAGCGCCGAGATGGTCAAGGCCGCAAGCGAGCTCACAGGCCATAAAGTGGAACGTGCTACATTCGCCGATTTCAAGCCCAAGGGCGGATACGACGGGATCTGGGCATGCAGCAGCCTGCTTCACGTGCCGGCCGCAGAACTGCCCGCAATCGTCGCCAAATACGCCGCCGCGCTCAAGCCGGGCGGCTGCTTCTACCTCAGCTTCAAGATCGGCGACCACGACGGCATGCGCAACGGCCGCTGGTTCACCGACATGACCGAGCAATCCTTCCGCCGCCTCATCGACGACACCGAGGACCTGACCGTCGACCGCATCAGCGTCACGTCCGACGTCCGTCCCGGCCGCGTAGACGAGAAGTGGCTGAACGCATGGTGCATGAGGATATAGAAGGGCCGTACCGAAGCGGAAAAGCCGTCGCGTTGCCCGTTCCGCCTCTTCGATTCCGGCAGGCGCCCGGAATTGGGGCGGCCTTGATCAGCTTAGCCCGTTGATGGTCTCCTCGAGCTCCACCATGTAGGCGACTATCTCATCGATGCTCGGGTAGCCGCCGAACAGCATCGGCCTCATCGAGGCGTAATCGGCCGCCAACTCGTCGAGCCTGTCCTTTGGAGGGGCGAGCCTGAGTGTGCCGGGCCTCGCGTCGGCCAGCTTGGCCCATGGCGTGCGGTAGAACTTCTCCTTGAACCTGACGACCTGTTCGAGGAGGCCAGGCTGCGCTACGGCACGGCCGAGCACGAACGAGTGGCCAAGGCGGTACATGTCGTAGTAATGGCGGGAGTAGCGCCTGGGCATAGCCTTGCCCTCGGGCCTGTTGGCCTCCTGGTGCAGGATGGTGGCCTTCTCCCAGAACGTGCGCTCGGGACTCGCGGTGCGCACCGTGGTCGACAGCTCGGGCCCGAACGGAACCACGTCCGCCGCGTACGGGGTTATCGCCGCCTCCTCGGAGGGCGACCATGCCGCCATGGGTCCTATCTCCAGCTTGATGGTGTCGAGCGTGCCCGCTGACTCGTAGGAGCGCGGGTAGTCGAAGTACACAGTCTCCTCCTCGGCCCCGCACCTAACGGACGCTTCGGTGCCGAGGGACTCGGAGAGCGTAGCCCTGAGCTTCGGGGCAAAGGCGTCGGCCAGGAAGGCGTTCGTGCGCTCGATACTGTCGGTCTTGAACCGCTCCTGCGCCGAGTTGCTGCGCGGCTCCCACGGTTCGTTCTCACCGAAGCCCAGGAGTCGCCAATCGAGTATGAGGTCGATGTCCTCCGAGAAGCGCTCGATGAGCCCGAAAGCCTTCGACAGGCTCGTACCGCCCTTGAACACCATGGACTCCGCGAAGCCGCTTCTGTGGAAAAGGTGGTCCAAGGTGTAGCACACCCAGAAGTCCTTCTCGACGACGGCCGGCGCGAGCGCCATCCTCTGCGCGGCGGCCTCGAAGACCAGCCTGCGCTCGTCGGTCGAGGCCTTAGCAATCCTGTCCATGCTTCGCCTCCCATATCTTCTTCGCGGCGTCGGCAACCCAGGAGGTGAGCCCCGCCGACTCTTCCAGGAACGCGCCGGCCTGCTCTTCCGTGAGGTTGCGCGCGAGCGTCCTGATTTCCTCGTCGCCCACGTTCTCGCGTCCGAGCGCCTTGAGGGCCTGCACGATGGCGCAGGTGATCTGCGAGCAGTCGAGCAGGTCGCGGTTGGCGCGGTGCCGGAGCTCGATATCGTACGGCCCGTACTCGTAGCGCTTGTACGGACCGCTGCTGACGTAGACGAGCTTCGCGGGCACCTGCGTGTCGAGGCCCAGCGCATTGAGCGCCGCGTCACCGGACGGTGCGACGATCCACTTGTTGGCACGGGCGACGGCGCGCACGACCTCGTCGGCGCTGGCCGGCACCTCGGTGCCCATGAGCGCGCTGCGCTCCGGCACGTAGTAGACGCCGCGGATGGCGCGGGCGATCCCTCCCTTCGCATGCAAGCGCCCGAGCGCGTTGGCAGCATTGCGTCGGCCTGCGACGTCGGAGAAGTCGGCGGCTGTGAAGGCCCCGCCGGCGCCGAAGCTCTCTATGCGCTTAGCGATGGCCTCTGCTTCTGTCATAGCGTTCCTCCTTTTTGATGAAAATAGTATATACCTTTTTCATCAAATTGCCTCTGATTGCCTTGGTCACCCACACATCGCGCCTGCGGTCCCTCGCCGCGCCGGCACGCGCGCGTGCGCCCGGAAGCGGTTGCGCCTCCCAATCGCGGCCCGGGATTAGCGCCGAGACGTTCCGAAGAGGTCGTCGCTGGGCCCTTTCTCGCGCGTTGCACACTTTCCGGACGGCGGGGCCTCGCTGATCAGATTGTCCGCTTGCTATCAGTCCTGTCGTCGCCAGGGGCGCGCGTTGAATCGACGCGACAGGCGCATAAAAGCAAATGAAGGCCAAAGACGCCCATTCAAGATCAGCCGCACGCAGGCGGGCATCGAAAGGAGGCATTGCCTTCCTAGAATGCCGTCCCTAAGCTGAATGGGGTCGCTTCGCGTCAACAGGTACTTGGGATAGTTGTCCTTAATCTGAGTGAAGGGCCGGTATTCGCGCTCCTCCGTTGCCCGGTCGGCCATGATGGTCATTGCGACCTGAACGAATGCATAGCCCATCTCTGGGTTTCTGAGGATGAAGTTGCATTCCAGCTTTCCAATGCGCCCGACGCTGACCTTGCAGCCCTGCGCGCGGGCGTAGCGATAGACGGTGTTCTCCAGCACGGGCCCGTAGTTGATGCGGTTATCGGCAATTCCGGGGTACCCATTGCCCTCGGGCCTTAGCTCTTCGGCGATGCACCGCATGAGGCAGGACTTGCCGCGGCGGCGGACGCCGGTGATGACCTTGATCATCCCGTCGTCATGGCAGAAGCCGCGAATCTTATTCTGGCAGTTTTCCCTAGGGAACAAACAAATGCCGGCTCCAATCTTCATCGGAGCCGACATATCAAATTAGGGGCTTATTGGGACACTCTTTATCGGATAAACGATTTATACCCCCATAACTAAGGAATTCTCTATTCCCACTCGATGGCGTCGGTTCTGCCGTCCCGTCACTCCAGTTACACCCAGTTTTCGGCATCGACACGGAACGCGTGCCGCCGAATGACGCGATGTCGCGTTTCGTCGGCTTCGGGGACAAAAGCTGGGACAACCTCAAAAACTTTTTTCAAACTCAGGGCTTTGAGTTTTTGTTTTTGTCCCAAAGTGCGCGGCGGGTCGCCTTTGGAGGCTCGATGGCGCCGAAAACGCCCGTTTTGAAACTCAACCGCCCTTTTGCCCGCAAGCCGCCAGCTGCAATCGCAAATGATTGGTCGCGGGCGGCTTCCAACGCGATTCCAAAGCCGCAGGTCAGGCGACTGCGCTGCTGACAGGGAAAGGGAGTCGTATCAGGCGGCTTGCCCATGAGTCGACGGTGAGGCCTCCACCGAATGTCGAGAACATGCTGGTAAAATAGGCAATACTTTTTATGACAGGAGACCGAGCATGGCCGAACCCCACGATAGGAAGCCGATCCTCACGATCGAGCAGCAGATAGAGCACCTCAAGCAGAAGGGCGTAGCCTTCGAGCTGTGTTCCGAGGAAGAGGCCGCGGACTACCTGCGCGACAAGTGCAACTTCTTCAAGCTCGCATCCTACCGCAAACTCTTCTCGAAATACGAGGGAGGCCCGCGCGACGGCCGCTACGTAGACCTCGACTTCGGCCAGCTGCGCCTGCTCGCGGCGCTCGACCAGGAGCTGCGCCACGCCCTGCTCGGCATGACGCTCGACATCGAGCATTTCCAGAAGGTGACACTGCTTCGCGAGATGGAGGACCGTGGAGAGGACGGCTACGCCATCGTGGCCGACTACATGGCATCGCTTACCACTGCAAACAGGGAGTACCGCCTGCGCGAGCTCAAGATGAGCGGCCGCAGCCCCTACAGCTCGAGCCTCTACGCGAAGTACTCCGGCGACATGCCTGCCTGGGCTTTCCTTGAGCTCACCTCGTTCGGCACCCTCATCGACTTCGTGCGCTTCTGCGCCAGGCGATGGGGCGACAGGCGCCTCGAGGCCTCCCACTACGACCTCAAGCGCGTGAAGTCCGTCCGCAACTGCGCCGCGCACGGCTCGTGCCTGATCAACTGCTTCGCCGAGAGGGGCGCCGCCCGGGGCTCGGCGTCCAGCGGCGTCTCCCGAAGGGTCGCCGCCGTGGGAATTCCCAAGGCGACCAGGAGGAAGTGGATGGGGAATACGGCCATGCAGGAGGTCGCGACCGTGCTCGTGGCGCACTCCGGCTTGGTACCCGAGGGCTCCTCGCGCTCGCGCGCCGCATCCGAGCTCGCCGAGATGTTCGCCAGGGCCGACGGCGAAACCGAGGCGCTGCCCGACAAGGGGCCCGACGCCGCAGCTCGCTCCGCGCTCGAGTTCCTTCGCAGGTTGACAGAATCGCTCGGGTTGGTAGAATAGCCTGCAGATAGCAAAACCTTCACGGTTTTAGGGGCGGACTTGCGCAAGCGACTCTGCCCTATTTTTATATTCACTCGCTATAGGAGACGGGTGATGCCTGGGTCAATGACAGAACTGAGAAGCCCGGAATAATGGAGCCAGTTAGAAACCCTCGGGTTTGCGGGGCGGGATCGTGAGAGCGATTCTGCCCTATTTTTTTCCTCCGTCTGCCCCAAACCAAGTAGTTCGAAGATAGCCTGTAGGTGTCCTCGTGGGCGCCTTTTATTTTCAGGGAATCGGCCGCTTCATGAACGAGCGACCGGCTTGACCTAGATCGAACCGCCTTCATCTCCGTCTAGGCGCCGGCAATCAACATCGTTAATCCGCGCGTGCTACAATGCGGGCACCAGAGATGAAAACACAGTCCCCGTCGGGTAGTCGTGGGCGTGCGGGAGTCCGCATCAGTAACCTGCCTCCTTGGTTGTCCCTTCTCTGCATGGTCATCTACGTAAAGGAGGAACCAGCCATGCAGACCAGCGTGTTGGCCCTTCTTGGGTCACAGACCGGGGAGGCGAGGGCCTCCGTCGGGAACGCCCCGAGCAACCGCCATATCCAAGGAATGGCAAGGCGTCGATCGCTGTGCGGACCAGGACGCCGAAGCGGGCCGTCCGTCAATCGGAATGCGGGTCAGGATGCTGCAACGCGATCCCAACTGCAGGATACGGCTCCTTTGCGGTTGCCGCAAAACCTGCTGCCAACATTCTTACTATCCGAATGATACACACATCCCTTGGGATTGTTTCGCCTGGCCAGGGCCATCTTCAGCGCCTCATCGGCCAGCTCGGCGGGCGCCTCTTCCAAGCGTAATAGCCCTGGCGGGTCATCCATGCGACCAAAGATGCAAAAGAGATCGAATGGCCAGAAAGGATTGCCCTTACCGACAGGCAATCCTTGACAAACGAACTTTAGCCTCCTTAAAATTACATGGTTTTTCAAACTGAGCCAGCGAAGGAGGGGTGTCGTGGTTGGTCTTTTCCGCACGTGGATGAGCGCCTAAAAGCGGCGCTGTTATGGCGTCGCGCTGTTTTTGCACGCCATTCCACGATTGGACATAACCATGATGTTTGAAACCTCTCGGCGCAGGTCTGTTTCGCTGTGCCGTTCATGGCAATTTAAGATTTGTTTCGTATGGGGCGGGGAGCTCGTGTCGACATTGACGAGCTCGATTCTCCAAATGGGTCTCATTTGGCATATCGCCCTCACGACAGGATTATCTTCCCTCCTCTCCCTGGCATCGTTAGCAGGCTTTCTGCCGATTGCCTTGTTCGGAGTCCTTGCGGGCGCCGTTGTCGACAGATACAGGGGGCTGTTCGCCCTTCTTTGGTGCGGGTTCGTCTTCGCTTTCGCGTT
>CAUDNY010000011.1 GCA_958450865.1 uncultured Collinsella sp.
TTTTCGAATTGAACCTCGATCATGTCTCCAGCGACCGAGATCACGGTGCCCGCACCAAAGGTCTTGTGGCTCACGGTATCGCCCGCGGCAAAGTCCTGCGATGCACTGGCGCGATCGACCTTGCGCTCAACCGTCGGCGACACCTTAGATGACGGCTTTTTGGCTCGCGGCGCGCCCGAGCCAAAGGTCGAGGCAACACGGCCGGCATCGGGCGAAACCCCACGATGGCGCTCGGTCCCGTAACTGCTGCCGCCAAAGAAGTCGTCAAAGCTCGATCCGCCGCGCGAACCGGAACCGCCGGTCGAACGCGTATGCGAACCGAACACCTTGCCGCCATACATATCCGAGCCCATGCCCGAGCCAAAGGTGCCGTGACGGTCGCCGCGCTTCTCCCAGCCCGTGCCCTCAAAACCGGCAGAGCCGATACCGCTAAACTCGATATCCTCAAACGGAATCTCGTTGAGGAAGCGCGAGCGCGGGTTGGCAGAGGTCGAACCGTAGGTGCGACGCGTGGCCGCATAGGTCAAGAACAGTCGCTTACGGGCACGCGTGATGGCAACGTAGGCCAGGCGACGCTCCTCCTCGAGCTTGCCCGGGTCATCGCTGCCGCCAAAGTCGTGCACGTGCGGGAAGATGCCCTCCTCCATGCCGGCCACGAACACCGCGGGGAACTCCAGACCCTTGGCGGAGTGGATGGTCATCATGGTGATGGCATGCGTTTCGCCGGCCAGGGAATCCAAGTCAGAGCGCAGGGCCAGCCACTCCATGAGTGCCGGCAGCGCCTTGCAGGTAAGCGGACCGTAGGTGCGCTCGATCTCGTCGGCATGCACGGCACCCGCCGGCATCTCCGCCGGCGCGGCATACGCGTTGCCCGCAATGGCGGCGGCCAGGGCATCCTGCGGCGAGAGCGCCGGGGCGGCTAGGCTATCGAGCGGATTGGAACCTGCGGCATCGCGCGCGCCGACGAGTGCCTCAAACGAGGATGCCGGAGCAGACGGTCCCGGCTCGGGCGCAGGTGCGCTCACCACAACGGGCTCGGGCTCAGCGCCGGCTGGCACGTCGGCAACACCGGCCGCGCGCAGCTCTTCCAAGCTCTCGAGCGTACCCTCGATATCCTCGTGCGTCTCCTCAAATTCGGCAGCGACACCCAAGAATTCTTGAATGTTCTCGGCGCGGCTCTCGGACTCCATGGTGCCCTCGGCGCGGAAGGCTTGCAGCAGGCCCGTCTTGTCGACAATCATCTCGACGACGTCCTTGAGCTCGCCGTCCATGCGGCGACCCTCGCGCACCAGCGCCACAAAGCTCGACAGGCCGTTGCGCACCTTGGCGCTAAACATACCCGTCTCGGCGCACGCGATCTCGCAAGCTTGGAAGAACGAGCAACGGTTGTCGCGCGCCAGCTGCTCGATCTTTTGGATCGAGGTGGAGCCGATGCCACGGCGCGGCGTGTTGATGACGCGCTTGACGCTCATCTCGTCGGCCGGGTTCACGATCATCTTGAGGTAGGCCATGACGTCGCGGATCTCGGCACGGTCGAAGAATCGCGTGCCACCCACGATCTTGTAGGGCACGCCCGCGCGCAGGAACATATCTTCGAGGATACGCGACTGGGCGTTGGTGCGGTAGAACACAGCGATGTCATCGTAGCTTGTGCCCTTGGAATGCAGCTTTTCGATCTCGCCGGCAATCCAGCGGCCCTCGTCGCGCTCATCACTCGCCTGGAAGGCCTGAATCTTCTCACCATCGCCCTCGGCCGTAAACAGGCGCTTGTCCTTGCGCTGCGAGTTGTGACGCACCACGGCGTTGGCGGCGCTCAGGATATGGCCCGTAGAGCGATAGTTCTGCTCCAGCTTGACGGTCTTGCAGTCTTTAAAGTCCTTCTCAAAGTCCAGGATATTGGTGATGTCGGCGCCACGCCAGCTATAAATGGACTGGTCGTCGTCGCCTACGACCATGAGGTTTTGGTACTTGGCGGCCAGCAGGTTGGCGATCTCGTACTGGACGTGGTTGGTGTCCTGATACTCGTCGACGCTAATGTAGCGGAAGCGCTCCTGGTACTTGTCGAGCACCTCGGGGCGGGTACGCAGCAGCTCGAGCGTGCGCACGAGCAGGTCGTCGAAGTCCATCGCGTTGGCGGCGCGCAGGCGGCGCTCCAGCTCCAGGTAGACCTGCGCGGCTTTTTTGTCATTGGGGCTGTCGGCGGATTTGAGCATGTCCTCGGGCCCGATCATGGCGTTTTTAGCCGAGCTGATCTTGCTGCGGATCATGTTAATGGGGAACTGCTTTTGCTCAATGCCGAGCGCCTGCATGATGTCGCGCACCATGCGCTTTGAGTCGTCATCATCGTAGATGGTGAACTGGCCGGTGTAGCCCAGCAGGTCGGCGTCCTCGCGCAGCATGCGCACGCACATGGCGTGGAAGGTGCACACCCACATGCCGCGGGTGCCACTGGGGATGAGCGCTGCCAGACGCTCGCGCATCTCGGCCGCAGCCTTGTTGGTAAACGTGATGGCCAAGACCTGCCAGGGCTTAACGCCCAGGTCGCCGAGCATATGCGCGATGCGGAAGGTCAGGACGCGGGTCTTGCCCGAGCCAGCACCGGCAAGGACCAGCAGTGGGCCCTCGGTGGTCAGGACCGCCTCGCGCTGGGCGGGGTTCAGGCTATCGATATCGACGAGCGGCTTGGCGGGCTTGGGCGCCGGAGCCGGGGCGTCGTAGATGTCGAGCGGAACGAGCTCGGGTTCCGGCGCGGCGGGGGCGGTGTACGCATCGAGCGGCACGGGTTCCGGCGCGGGCGGCACGGGTACCGCGGTGTTCTTTTCCCAGGGCAGGGGCTGGGTCATGGGCGACTCCTCATCTGACAGACGGCGCGCCTGCGGGCAGCGCCATAGTTTGAGCCGTACCAGTATACCGAGCCGCGCGGACACCGACGCAAATCACACCACGACTCCGTGCGCCACCATCGGGCCCACCCCATCGCCCAAAAAAGAGGGCGGCATAGACCTTTTGGTCATGCCACCCTCTTTGAATGACAAGTTGTCGCTCTGGCCGCCGCGCAGCGTCAACCAAGTTAGAGGCCGAGCATCGGCTCCAGAACAAAGAAGTATGCGAGCACTACGATGCCCAGGATGATGCGGTAAACACCGAAGCACTTAAAGTCGTGACGGCGGACGAAGCCCATGAGCCACTTGATGGCGATAAGCGAAACCACAAAGGCCACAACGCAGCCCACGCCCAAGATAGCGACCTCGTTGGCGCCGAACGTGCCGCCCTTGATGAAGTACTTGACCAGCTTGAGCGCACTCGCGCCAAACATGACAGGGATGGCCAGGAAGAACGTAAACTTGGATGCCACCGAGCGCGTGCAGCCCAAAAGCAGGCCACCGATAATGGTGGAGCCGGAGCGCGATGTGCCCGGAATCAGCGAAAGCACCTGGAAGCAACCGATACCCAGCGCGGTCTTCCAGCTCAGATCCTCGAGCGTAGTGATGGAGCCAAAGTCCAGGCTATCGTCATCGTCTTCATCCTCAGCGGTAGTCGCGGCGGGCGCCGCAAAGTGCGCACCGGCGGGACGTCCATCCGACACCACAGCACGCGAACCAAACGAACCGGCAAGAGCGGCCTGGTCGCGCTTGTTCGCGCGCCAGTTCTCGATCACGATAAACAGCACGCCGTACACAATGAGCGCCAGCGCCACGACGGGAGCATTGTAGAAATGCTCCTCCATCCAGTCGTTGAGCGGCAGACCGATTGCCGCGGCAGGAATGCAGCCGAGCACAATCTTGCCCCACAGCACCCAGGTGTCGCGACGGCCTTCCTTGCCTTTGCTGGGAGAAAACGGGTTAAGGTCGTAGAAGAACAGGACGCAGACGGCCAAAATGGCGCCAAGCTGAATCACGACCAGGAACATATTCCAGAACGTCTCGCTCACGTTCATCTTGACGAACTCGTCCACCAAGATCATGTGACCCGTCGACGAAACGGGCAGCCATTCGGTGATGCCCTCGACCAGGCCCATGAAGGCAGATTTTAGAAGCTCGATAATATCCAAAGGGACCCCCTCGTTAGACACCCGCCGGTAGATGTTCTGCGGACGATGCGGGCGAGGTCCCATTATCAACCGTTGGCGGTGCGACCGCGCCTGCCCTTACCAAAAAACTCGCCCGTTCACAGAATTGCGAGCGGTCAAACCGAAATCCTTGGGTATAACTGCAACAAGGTAAAGTGTCCGGCGGCCAACGCACCCGCGCCCGCCCGACGCACGAGCCCCACGCCCGTGCGATAGACCAAGGAGGAAACCATGAACGAGGGCTACACCAAGGTATTTGTTTCACTCGACGGTACTGAGCAGCAGGATTTTGTGCTCGCACGCGCCATCAAGGTCGCCGCGAACAACGGCGCTAAGCTGATCATCGGCCACGTCATCGACTCCACCGCGCTCGAGAGCGCCGGTTCCTATCCGGTCGACCTGGTCAACGGCTTGGAGGAGGCCTTTAACAACTCCATCGCCAAGCAGCTCGAGGAGGCCAAGGCCAATCCCGACATTCCCGAGGTCGAGGTCATGATTCGTACCGGCCGCATTCGTGAGACGCTTAAGGATGAGATGCTCGACGTGGTCAAGCCCGATCTGGTGCTCTGCGGCGCCCGCGGCCTGTCCTCAATTAAGTACGCGCTACTGGGCTCGATTTCGACGTTCCTGCTGCGCAATACGGACTGCGACATTTTGGTCGTGAAGTAGCGTTGCTCCCACCGGCCGCGGGGCCTGCGGGGTTTCCACGGGCACGTCCTCGCCGCTTCGCGGCTGCGGGATGTGCCCTTAGGAAACCCCTCCCGGCCCCGCGGCCTTCGCAGCCTTACTTCAGCGAGTTGGCTGATAAAAGATGGTGTGCCGCCCCGTTTGGGGCGGTACGTTTTTTAATGGGCGGCACGTTTTGTTTGGGCGGACGTCTGCCACATGCGTTACTCGAAATATTGGAACTTGTTCGTTGAAAAGGCGAATGTAACGACGAAGCCTTCTCTGGGCTCGGACGATGCGGTGACGTCGATGCCCATCTTGGAGCACAGACGTGCCACCAGGTAGAGGCCGATGCCCGTTGCGCGCTTGGTGGCGCGGCCGTTGTCGCCGGAAAAACCCTTCTCGAACACGCGCGGCAGATCTGCTGCACACACGCCGCAGCCGTTATCGGCAACGGTGAGCTCGATGCGCTCGCTTGCCAGGCCCTCGTCCAACAACGCACCCGAAAACACGATCTTCGCGCCGTCCTCGCGCGCGTATTTGATGCTGTTCTGGATGAGCTGGCCCAAGATAAACTCCAGCCACTTCTCGTCGGTAAAGACCTCGAAGTCGAGGTTTTCGCACACCGGAGCCACGTGCGCCGCGATGAGCTCGCGTGCGTTGGCTTTAATCGCGCCCGTCACCAGGGCCTTGAGGTTCCAACGTCGAATCAGGTAATCGCGCTCCACAACCTCCGAGCGCGCGTAGTAGAGCGCCTGGTCGATATAGCGCTCTACGCGGGCAAGCTCGCGACCGAGGTCATCTACGCGCGACAGGTCGTCTTCGCTGCCGTCCAGGTTTTCCAAAATCAGATGGGCTGCAGCCAGGGGCAGTTTGGCCTCGTGGACCCAGCTCTCGATATAGTCGCGATAGTCATCGGTCTGGCGCCGGCCTTCGGCAACCTCGTCGCAGGCGGCTTTGCCCACCCGGCGCAAGACCTCGTACTCGAGCTCGCCCTCGGCATACGTCGGGCACTGCACCATCTCTTGCACCCATGCGGGGCTCTCCAGTTCCTCGGCCGCCCGCTCCAGCTGACGCAGAAAATGGCGGCGACGCGCATACTCGATCACGATGCCCAGGATGCCAAAGATAAAGGACACGCCGACCGCCACGACCACGATAGATGCCGGGGCTCCGGCGACCGTCAGCACAAAGCAGCTCAGCAGCACGCCGCACGTCCACACGGCGACGGGAAGCAACGCGTCTTTAAAGAACTTGCCAAACGACATAGCCGGCCCCTAGACCGAATAGCCCTGGCCGCGGTGCGTCGTCAAATACCCCTTGATGCCGATTTTTTCGAGCGTCGTGCGCAGGCGGTTGATGTTGACGGTGAGTGTGTTGTCGTCCACGAAGGCATCGGAGTCCCACAGGTCCTGCATGATGGCCGAGCGCGAGACAATCTTGCCCGCGCGGCTCAGGAGCAAAGAGAGGATGCGCAGCTCGTTTTTAGTGAGCTCGGTGCTGTCGCCGGTTGCCGTGTTGGTGACCGCGGAACGGGCGAGGTCGAGTTCTAGCCCCTTGTGGACGACCGTGCTGCGCTCGCCGGCAGCCGCGGTGCGTCGCAGCAGCGCGTTAATGCGCGCCACAAGCACGCGGGCGCTGTAGGGCTTGGGGACAAAGTCGTCCGCGCCGAGCGTCATGGCCATGACCTCGTCAATCTCGGTCGTGCGCGACGTGAGGACGATGATGGGGACCTCGGATTCGCGGCGGACTTCGTGGCAGATATGCTGGCCGTCTTTGACGGGGAGCGTGAGGTCGAGCAGCACCAGGTCGGGAGCAGCAGCGAGAATATCGTGCGAGACGTGCTCGAACGATTCGCAGGCCTCGACCTCAAAACCGGCACGGGCAAGGATGTCGGTAAGCTCGCGACGGATAGGCTCGTCGTCCTCAACGACATAGATCAGCGCCATGTGTCCTCCCATTTCGCGCAACTTGCACCTTTCACACCATTATGCCCACGGCGTCGTAGCGATACGACCCCGTGGGCAACTAATGTGACAAAAGTGTTCGGTAGCCTTGAGAGAAAATAGGGACCCTCGGTCCTAAACCGATCGGCCCCATCACTTCGACCTCGAGCCTCTACTCGAGCGTACGCATGTACGCCGAAATGGCATCCAGGCCCTTCTGCAGGTCATCGGTGTTGTCGGAGTATGCATAGCCGATGCGCATACTCTTGGGCTCCTCGAAGCAATCGCCCGGGGTGACGAGCGCGCCGGACTTCTTAATCATGTCGATGCAGAACGTCCTGGAGTCGATGTCGTAGTCGTAATACACGAGCGCGGTGGTACCCGCCTCGGGCTTGACGAACGACAGGTGTGGCTCGCTCTCGACCCACTTCTCCAGAACAGCAAGGTTCTGACGGACGATGCGACGGCTGCGCTCAAGGATCACGGAAGCGTTGCCCAGAATCAGCTCCGCCACCGACTCGCTGAATATGCCGGCGGAAATCAGGTTGTAGTCGCGATGCGAGAGCAGCGCGCGACGGAGCTCTGGGCTCTTGGTGACTGCCCAGCCCAGACGCAGGCCGGCGAACGACCAGACCTTGGACATGGATGCGGTGACGATGGCCTTGTCGTACAGGTCGATCACGGACTCGGAGTACTCATCCGTCTGAGTAAGCAGACGGTAGACCTCGTCGCAGAGCACCCACGCGCCGTGTTTGCGCGCGACCTCGACAATCGCCTTGAGCGTATCGGTGTCGAGCAGGGCGCCCGTGGGGTTGTCCGGGTTATTGATGCAGATGAGCTTGGTATCGTCGGTCACCAGAGCATCGAGCGCGTCGACGTCGACGTGGTAACCGTTCTTGCGATCGAGCTGAAGAATATTGACCTTCGCACCGCACATCTCGGGAATCGAGTAAAGCTGCTGGTAGGTGGGCTTGACGGAGACTACATGATCGCCCGGTTCAACGAGCGTGGAAATAACCAGGGAGTTGGCACCGGTCGCGCCGTGCGTGGGCACGATATGCCCAGGCTCAACCGTCTTATAGAGACGCGCGACCCCCTCGAGGAAGTCGGGCTGCCCCTCGATGTCTCCGTAGGTGAATCGGCGCGAGCACAGGCTATCGAGCCACGCCTTCTTGTCGGTGTTCGTAAGCTCGAACAGCTGGTCGAGCGTGAGGGAGTAAACGCACGTCTCCGCAACGTTGTGGGTGCACTTGGTCTCCCACTCGTTCATCCACTGCTCGACGGCGAAATCCTTGATCTGCATTGTCGTTTCCTTTCCTTGACTTTCTTACAGTTCCACCACGGTGCCCAGCCCCGCCTCGACGGCGCGGTCGTAGGCAATTTTCGATGCCGAAAGGTCCTGAACGGCGATGCCCGACGTATCGAACACCGTCACTTGCTCGTCATCCGAACGCCCCGTAGCCACGCCGGCGATGACTTCGCCGAGCTCCGCTTTGATGTCCTCGGGCGTGATGGCACCCTCGGCAACTGGAATCTCCAGCTCACCGGACGCGACCGATTGCTCGCGGTCGTCGACGTAAACAGCGGCACGGGCGACAAGTGCCGAGGCGAGCTCCTGCTTGCCGGGCATGTCGGCACCGACGCAGGAAATATGCGTACCGGGGCGCACCCATGCATCGGAGATGATGGGCTTGGTCGCCGGCGTGATCGTCACGATGATGTCGGCCTCTGCCGCAGCACCTTGGCCGTCGGCCGTCGCCTCGATGGAATAGGTGGATGCCTCGCGAGCATGCTCGCAGGCGCCCAAGATATGGGCGACCTCGTCTCGCATGCGCTCGACGCGGGCCTCGGGCGCGGCATCGGAAACCGGCTCCCACACCTTGACCTCGCTCACTTTGGGACAGGCGGCGAGCACGCCCGCCACCATATAGGTGCTCATATGGCCGGCACCCGCAACAAGCAGTTTGGACGCATCCGCCCGAGCCAGCCACTTGGCGCCGAGCGCAGCGGCGGCACCGGTGCGAAGCCCAGTGACGGCGGAGGCATTGAGCAGCGCCAACGGCTCGCCCGTCGCGTTGTCGCACAGCAGTGTGGTGCCAAAGATCTCGGGCAGCGCCTTTTTGGGATTCTGAGAGAACCAAGCAGTGAGCTTGAGACCGAAGAGGCCGCTTCCTGCCAACTCGCCCGAGCGGATATCCATATCGGCCACGCCGGGTTCGAACTGCTCATATACCATCGGCCACGCAACACCCTTGCCCGTTGCCTTCTGGCGATATGCCTCCTCCACGGCAGCGATTGCATCCTCAATCGTCAGCACCTTGGAAACTTCCTCGGCCGAAAGCACCACCATCTGCCCCATCATCGCTCCTCTCAGCGAAAGCTTTACGTTGCTTCACTGTACGGTTTAGTAACGATGCCGCCAAGGATCATTTTTTGTTAGAATCTACAACAATTCTCGATCTGATTTTTCGTTCTATCAGCACGTATTTGAACTATTTCTCGCATCACCGGCATGCAGATGTGCAATTATCCTATTTATACCGGTATTTATTGTTGTGATTTACAGGGTGATGTTGATGCTATACACCGTCTCGGACTTCTCACGGGAATATGAGGGGTCGGTCCGCCTAATCGCCGGCAGCGATGGCGTCTCGCATGCCGTCTCTGGCGTCGGGATCCTCGATTATGAACTCATGCCCGGCCTCAAGAACAAGTACCAGCGCGTCAACTTCAGCTCAGACGAGATCGTCCTCAGCACCTTCCTCTATGCGAAGGACGACCCGTACCTCATCACTGAAGCCGTGAAATACCTCGTCGCCAAGGGAACGAGCGGTCTCATCATCAAAAACGTCCTGCACATCCCGATTCCCGACCAAGCCATCCGCTACGCCAACGCGCGGCACTACCCGGTCTTTCTCACAACCGACGACTCACTGTTCTTTGACAGCGTCATCTATGAGGTCAAACGGCATATCGAGCAGCTCGCGTCCATCGACTTCGCACAGCGCGAGATCGATGCCCTGAGGACAGACGTATCGCCCGAGTCCATCTGCCGACGCATCCGAGGCCTCAATCCGTCATTTCTGGACGAAGCGGTCGCCCTGTTCGCATCGTTTGCAGAGTCCCTCGACCCGCGTACGTTTTTGCAAATCGAACGTCTCTGTGCAAAATCGACCCTCACTGGATGCCACAACATGCTGGCACCCTATGACGGAGGTTTGTTATTCGTAGCGACAAGCGACTCGGAGCAGACGCTCGATGTGGAGCGAATCGTGCAGGCGCTCACGGAGCTCATCGAGGCTAGCGGCATCGATGGCGGAGCGGAAGGGCTCGGCATCAGCGATATTCTTTTTGGAGACGAGGCGGTGGCGCAGGCGATTTCGCAGGCGATTTACGCACAGCGCCTATCTTGTCAACGAGCCGAGAGGCCCGTCCGCTATGCGCAGCTCGGCATCCTGAGAACCGTGATGCCTTTTGCGGAAACCCCGGAGATGCGATCGTTCTCGGAGGCGATTCTCTCGCCGATACGCGAGCACGACGGCGAGCATGGCAGCGAACTGGAATCCACGCTCGCCGCATTCATCGAGAACGACCGACGTATCGAGCAAACCGCCAAGCAGACTAGCCAGCACCCGAACACGATTCGATATCGCCTCGACAAGGTGACAGCTCTCACCGGGCTGAGCTACAAATGCGCCCCGGAGATGGAGCAGCTGTCGCTCGCCTACGCCATCGAACGCGCTCGCTCGCTTCAGTAAGCCACCCCGCCTTGAGGTTAGGAGCGGCGGGCGCGGAGCTTTTCGTAGCCTTCGGCGAAGAAGGCGACCGTGGCGGCGTCGGCCTCGGCGGCGTCCGTCTCGGTTGCGGGGACCACGCCGTGCTCGTCGCTCACCAGGAACAAGGCGCCCTTGAGCTGAGCGGGGATGTCTACGCGCGTGACCGGGATGCCCTTGGTCTGGGCCAGCTGCTCAATGAGCGTCGCCGTGCCGCACAGGCACTCGTCCGCCGGCGCCACAAAGGACAGCTCCCCGTCGTTGACGGCAGCGAGCAGCTCGGGCGCCACGCCGGTCTCGTCGGCTTCGGAGCGAGCCTCGGCAGAACGGGCACGCAGCGCCTTGGCCGACGTATCGGCCAGCGGCTCGTACTCCCCCACCGTCATGGCAGCGTTGCCGTTGATGTCGATCACCAGCATGAGTACGCCGTCGCGCGCAGTGTAATCGCCCTCGGCAAGTGACCACTCAACGTGCTGCTTGGCCCAGCTGAGCATGTTATGGGTAAGCGGTTCGCCCTGCACCAGGCGCTCGGACAGCGCGCGGATGTGACGGTTGAGCATGGGCACCTTTTTGTTGGACATGCGCCAACGGCAGACAAGCGCGGGCTTGTCGAGCGTGAACTTCTCGACCGCCTCCTGATTGGCGCAAAAGTCCTCGTACGCACGCTGATCCTCGGCATTGCCAAACAGCTCGGCATCATCAATCTGGGGCATGGTCATACCTTTCGTGTTAGTCATTCCGTCCTCTTATACCAAAAAGACGGCCCTCCAAACGGAGCGGCCGTCTTTTGCAGAGATTATTTTGTCCCAGGGCGAAACTTAGTGCCTAAAGTGGCGAGCGCCCGTAAACACCATTGCGATGCCATGCTCGTTGCAGGCCTGGATGCTCTCGCCGTCGCGCTTGGAGCCGCCGGGCTGAATGATGCAGGTCACACCATGCTCGGCAAGCACGTCGACGTTGTCGCGGAACGGGAAGAATGCGTCGCTTGCGCAGGCAAAGCCGCCCTTCTCCACGCCCTCGCGCTCGCAGAAGTCCTCGGCACGCTCGCAGGCAAGCAGCGCAGAGTCAACGCGGTTGGGCTGACCCGGACCCATGCCAATGCCGGCCTTACCCTTGGAGACTAGGATGGCGTTGGACTTAACGCCCTTGCAGACCTTCCAGGCAAACTCGAGCTCGGCCATCTCGGCGTCGGTGGGCTTGCGGTCGGTGGGGAACGTAAAGGTCGCGGGATCCTCGGTCACGTGGTCGACTTCCTGCACCAGCATGCCGCCATCGATGGAGCGCAGCTCCACCTGGGCGCCGTGGTCCACGCCGCCGGTCGCCAGCACGCGCAGGTTGGGGCGCTTGGCCATGCGCTCGAGCGCCTCGGCAGTGTAGCTCGGGGCGATGATGACCTCGACGAACTGCTTGTTCTGGTCGGCGAAATGCTCAACCAGCTCATAGGGAACCTCGCGGTTGCAGGCGATGATGCCACCGAAGGCGCTCTTGGGATCGCAGGCGAAGGCGCGGTCGTAGGCGGCCGTGATGTCCTCGGCAACGGCAGAACCGCAGGGATTCTGGTGCTTGAGGATCACGCAGGCCGGCTCGTCGAACTCGCGGACCAGGTTCCAGGCGGCGTCGGCATCCAGATAGTTATTGTAGCTGAGCGGCTTGCCCTGAATCTGCTCGGAGCCCACGAGCGGGAACTGCGAGCTCGCGGTGTTCTCGCAGCCCTCGGCAAAGCGGTAGACCGTAGCCTTCTGCTGCGGGTTCTCGCCATAGCGCAGGTCGTCGACCTTCTCCAGCGAGATCTCGAGCTTGGCAGAGGTGTCCGCCACGTCGCTTGCCTGGGCGGCAAGCCAACGGGAGATGGCCGTGTCGTAGGCGGCGGTAGTCTGGTAGACCTTCACCTGCAGGCGACGACGGGTGGAAAGCGTGGTGCAGCCACCGGTCTCGCGCATCTCGGCCAGGACGGCATCATAGTCGGCCGGGTCGGAAATGACGGTAACGCTCGCGGCGTTCTTAGCGGCAGAGCGCAGCATGGAGGGGCCACCGATGTCGATGTGCTCGATGGCATCCGCAAAGGTGACCTCGGGGTTGGCAACGGTCTTCTCAAACTCGTACAGGTTGACGACGACCAGGTCGATCAGCTTAATACCGTGCTGAGCGGCCTCCTGCATGTGCTGCTCAGAATCACGACGGGCAAGCAGCGCGCCGTGAACCTTGGGATGCAGCGTCTTGACGCGGCCGTCCATCATCTCGGGATAGCCCGTAAACTCCTCGATGGGGGTTACGGGAACGCCCGCGTCCTCGATGGCACGAGACGTGCCGCCCGTAGAGATGATCTCGACGCCAAAGTCGTCAACCAGCGTCCGTGCGAAATCGACGACGCCCGTCTTATCGGTAACCGAGATCAACGCGCGTGCGATCTTCACATCAGATCCCATGCAGTCCTCCTGTCTGGTACGCCGCCGTGCTCTGTGAGTCGGTGATACGTCGATCTGCAGCGCTCGCGCAGCGGCATTGAAAATACTGATTTAATGTAGCGCATCGAGCGCGACGATGCACCCCGCAACGCACGGCTGTGCAGAAAAAGCTTCGAGCGGGGGGTTGCAGGAGCGCCACTGGGCACGGTGAGTTGATGGAACACAGGGGCACCATAATTAGATGCCAACGGCGTGGTAGAACTGTGCTCGATATGCATCCGCAATAGAAAGAGGCACCATGGTCTCGCGGGTTCTCTACCGACCGTTTGATACCGAAGATTTCGACGCCATCGCGCTGATCTTGCAGCAGCTTTGGCACAACAACTCGGATAACGATGAGTACAACCGCCTCGAAGCTGCGTGCGATCTTGCCTACTGCCTTTCTTCCTCGACGTTTTCGCAGGTTGCCGTAATCGACGGTCAGGCGCGTGGCATTGCGCTCGCGCGTGCGGGACAGAGCTCCGGCGCCACCGTCAAGGAACATTGGATGGACACCGAACGCGCGCTGCTTTCGCAGATGCGCGAGCTGGAGCCCGATGCCTGCGCCGAGTATCTCTCGTTTGTGCGCGCAACCATCCGAACCAACAACCGCCTGCTCGAGAGCAGCCCGTTGCCGCACGACAACGAGGTCACACTGCTTGCCGTGGATCGCGACGTCCACGGCCTGGGCGTCGGCACGGTTCTGCTCGACGCCGCAATCTCGCATCTGTCCTCGCTTGGAGCGACGAGGGCGCACCTGTACACCGACTCCAACTGCTCGTGGAAGTTCTACGAACTGCACGGCTTTAAGCGCACGGCCACGCACCGCGCCAACCGCGAGGAACGCCGCCACGCCATGCCGCGCGAAAGCTTCCTCTACGAGCTGGACCTAACCGTCTAGGCCCAGCAGCCATACCAAGTCATTTAGGAACGTCCCCAGCAACTAGTCGCTGGGGACAGTCTTCGTAGGTAGCGCATAAAAAGGGGATGGGCTTCCCCCGACGGCTGTCGAGAAAAGCCCATCCCGTAATTTGGGGCCGTTAGAACGTTCCGCCGCCGCCTCCGCCGACGCCGCCACCTCCGCCGCCCGAGAAGCCGCCGCCTCCGCCGCCACCCGAACTGTCCGAGCTCGATGCGAGCTCACGGATGCTCTCGTGATACACGCCGTCGAACGAATCCATCGGCGACTCGTTACCGTAATGATGGTAGTACCACCAGTAACAGGGGTAATTGTCGTAGAAGCCGTCGGCCTCGCGCACCTCGGGCGGCACGGCCTCGGCAAGCTGACGCAGGACTTCCTTCGAAACGCCCAGCGCCGCACCCATCACCAGAAGTTTATTCCACAGGACCAGATCGCCGGGGACGGCTTCCTTTAAGCGCGTGAAGTCCTCGAGCCAATGCTTAAGTGCCTTGCAGCGAGCCGCCACCTCGGCGCCCTCCGGCGTGTAACGGCGGAAGGTGCAGCTCAGGACAAAGCCCACGATCGTGACGGGAATCGAGATCATAGCGGCGCCGACGTTGGCGTCCGCAAAGTCGGTATAGATCAGAGAGCCCAGAATGCCAAAGACAATGATGATGCCGAGAACCAGGCCGGCCACCATCGCGATAGTGCCATCCGATGCGATAAACTCGCGCGCCTCCAGCTTGCCCTTAACCGTGCTCTGATAGTCCTCGAGCTTGTCGCCAACAGATGTGGTGCGCTCGCTAGCGTACTCCTCCAGCTCGCTAAACGTGCGCGAACGGACTCCGTCCTTATCGGGCTTAACGCCGGCGAAGAAGACCTTGAGCACATCGCGATCGATGCCGTCCTTCTTGGCAGCCTTCCAGGCCTCGTCGGTCACCGTGATGCGATACGTCTGCTCCTCTTTTTCGCGACGGAGCAGGCCCTTCTTCTTGGCCTCGGTCGCTTCTTCCAGCTTGATCACGCGGTCGTCGGTCAGCTTCATCAGCGTGGCGATATATGCCTGATCGGGCACGTTGTTCCAGCTCATAAGAGCTGCAAGCACCGCGGGATGGTCGGCGGAGGGCACATCGCGGAAGTACTCGTCTTGGAAGAGCGGCTTGGGCTTGGGCCTGCGTAGCTTGAGCACAACGATTGTGCCGGTAAAGGCCACCGCCGCGACAACACTTAGCACGGCAAGCGCATTGGCAATCATGCGAGCGTGAGCGCGGCGGGCGTTAGCTTCGTCGGCCCATTCCTTCTCTTCGCTCAGGATCGTTGACATGCGCTCTTCGCCCGAAGCGGCAAGCTGCGGTACCCAGTCGCTGGGGAAGGCGATGCGTGCCTCGGCGAATTCGCCCTGATGCACGCAGGAAATGGTATAGGTGACCATGGGCTCGTCCGCATCGAGCGACACGTCGCCCGTCAGCGGGCCGTGGCCCCATGCACGGAAGTTATCGCCCTTGACGGCCGCCGTCCCGGCAGCGGCATTTGCGAAGTACACTTCCATCTCGACATCATCGGAATCCGCGGACCAGCCGTCGCCCACAAACTTCCAGTAGAGCTCGGCGGTATCGGACCAGTTCATAACCGCACCGGTCATGGTGTAGCTCACGTAATAGATCGCGCTGTCACCGCTCTCGTGGGGGCTGAACACCTTGATTCTTACACCGTCACCAGTCTGCTCGACCGTGTAGACGCCAGAGTCACCCTTGTTCGCGCTATCGACTTTGTTGAACGCGGTGTCGTCTTCCTCGACGCTCAGCACATCGACGCCCGCCGCGGCGCTCTGCTGGTTAGAGCCTGTATTGATTTCCCAAAACACGCCGTTGATGTCGTCATCGAAATCAAACTGGCGTCCCTCGACAACGGTCAGCGAGCCGTCGGCCTCGACCGTGGCGCCGATATAGGTTTGGGTCATGGAGTAGCCGTCGGCGCACGCGGCGGCGGGAAGCAGCAGCAACGCAAACGCGACAAACGCGCAGACGGAAACGAATCGCGCAAACAAGCGGCGCTGCCGGCAGGCATTGGCAACGGGGGCGTTCATAGGCACATCCTTTGTCTGTAAAACCAACATCGCCATTGTCCCACGTTTGCGGGCGCACATGACGAATATCTGGGCCAACGGAACGTCAAATGGGACAAAAGTCCCACCCGAGTCTGGCACTTAGGGACGTTCCTTATCTGCCGGCAGTTTGGAACAGTCCTTGGCATGGCCTGCGCCAACGATAGATACCACTTCACAGCTCCGTCACAGGTGTAGCGGCTTTGTGTGGGCGCGGCATACGCTGATTGAGCCGCCAGCCGAGGGGCATAAAGCAATTGAGCGAAAACGGTTTGCCCCTTTGCCGTTCGCTCGAGGATCATGTCCCCCTTTTCCGCGGAAACCCCGGCAGTTGCGAAGAGCTGCCGGGGTTTCTGTCGTCTAAGGTGCCGAGTTGATGGACAGGAATCAAAGCGTCGAGTCTGCGGACTGCCATACGCAATGCGGGGCCTCGACAACTTGCGAGCCACGGAATCGCCTTCTCTACCGTGCCCCGCGCTATACTCGTCCGCATGGATATCAACGCACGCAACATAGCAACGCCCGCCGCGGGCGCGCCAACTACGCGGCCCGCCTCCGTTCCCGCGCCCGTCGTGGGGCGCTTTGCCCCGTCGCCATCGGGCCGCATGCACCTGGGCAACGTGTTCAGTTGCCTGTGCGCGTGGCTTTCGGCCCGCAGCCAAGGCGGCAGCATCGTGTTGCGCATCGAGGACCTGGACGATCGCTGTAAGCGCCCGGAACTTGCCGCCCAGCTCATCGACGACCTAGCCTGGCTGGGGCTGGAGTGGGACGAAGGCCCCTACTACCAGCACGATCGCCTCGACCTGTACGAGAGCGCCTTGCGCCAGCTGCAAGACGCCGGCCTCACCTACCCCTGCTTTTGCACGCGCGCCGAGCTCCACGCCGCGAGCGCGCCGCACGCCAGCGACGGCACGCCCATCTACCGCGGCGCCTGCCGAGGCCTTTCGGCCGAAGAGGTCGCCCGCCGCAGTGCCCTGCGTGCTCCGGCCACGCGCCTGCGCGTGCCCGCCGTCGACGACCTCGCGGGCGACGTAATCGAATTCGTTGACCGCACGTACGGGGCCCAATGCGAGGCGCTCGCCACCGAGTGCGGCGACTTTTTGGTGCGCCGCAGCGACGGCGTGTTTGCCTATCAGCTAGCCGTGGTGGTCGACGACGCCGCCATGGGCGTCACCGAGGTCGTGCGCGGATGTGACCTGCTGGGCTCCACGCCGCGCCAAATCTACCTGCAGCATCTGCTGGGACTTCCCACGCCGCACTACGCACATATTCCGCTGCTCATGTCGCCGGACGGCCGCCGCCTTTCCAAGCGCGATCGCGATCTGGACCTGGGCGAGCTCCGCGCCCGCTTTGGCACACCCGAGGCACTACTGGGCTGGCTCGCTGGGCAAACGGGCATCGCACCGGACACCACACCGCGCTCTGCCGAGCAGCTGGTCGAGCACTTTAGCTGGGACGTCATCCGCGCGCACCGGGAAAACATCACTGTAACGGTCGAGTAGTCAGCCACCCCGCCCCTACGCAACATCCCAGGGCTGGAGTTCGTCGCCCAGGCGAACGATGCAGTCGTAGAGCACGGTATGGCGCTCGGCAGGGTTGGCATCCCGATGAAAATGCCCGTAGTACCAGCGCTTGTAATCCAAGCGGTCTTCCAGCTCATCGAAAAATGCCGTAAGCCGATCAACGGCGGGGTAATTCCAGCCAGGCCCCGGATAGAGCGTGGGCGAAAGCATGCGCGTAGAGCAGGTGTGGGTGACCACGTAGTCGACCTTCCAGCCCACGCTGTCGAGCTTTGTCCGTGCCTCGTCAAAGTTGCGCTCATCCGGCAGCTCCTGCGGCCACCAGCTTGAATACGGAATGCGGTATTCCTTGTCCACGCTCGTGGCGCCGCCCATGGAAAAGACCGTTGAGCCGTCGAGCTCAAAAACCTCACCGCGCGTCAGGCGCCGTATGGGGGAGGTATCCGACAGGCGCTGCGTCAGCCCACCGTGCCACAGCTCCATGGGGCGTTCCGCCCAGTGATCGAAACGCTCGTGGTTGCCGTCGACGAACAGCACGGTATAGGGGCGCGATTCCAGCCAAGCGATGTCGGCACATTCCTCGACAGAGAAATCCCACGGAAAGCCAAGGTCGCCCGCGACAATCAGATAGTCGTCGCTCGTCAGGCTATCCCCAAGGTCCCAATCGCGCAGCTTTTGCATATCGAGGCCGCCGTGAATATCGCCCGTCACATAGACCGTCATCGGATCACCACTTCCCTGTAAGTCGCTCGCCCACATTCTGCACGATCGCTAAGCCAACCGTTCCAGCCCTTCCGTCCCTTAGGGCTTACCCCTCGTTCTTCCATCCAAACGGATCAAGCACCCAAAAAATCAGATCGAGCATGCCGCCGGTCATCATGGCGCCGGCAAGGGCCATGCAAACGTGCAGAGAACTGGCACTTCGGAGCACGTCGAATGGCCCCAGAACAGCCAGCAGCGCGACCGCTGCGCCGGCAAGGCACAGCGCGAGGCACGGCCCCGCGTCCTTGACGCACTTCTTTGCGAGATGCTTGGTGTTGTCACTCATCAAAATCGAACTCCTTAGAGGATCGTTGTTCAGATGCATGCCGCCGCGACGAAGCATGGCGGCAGGGTAAGTGTCACATGTCGTGCGGACATCAATGGAGAAACCGCCTGCTCGACCAACCCATGACGCCGTTTTGCACCGGTACCCTATCCCCCGCTATTGAGGTCTAATACTTTTCCCACTGCCACCCAAAAACTCATCCAACATTAATCTTGGCTCAAGAATCGCTTAATCTATAACCTGCACTATAGAGTTCGACCAAGGGCGGGGCGGCGCCACGCAGGCCGCCGAACGCAACGCTCGCGCCCGGGCAGATCGCCCGGCGTCGCGCCCATCGAACGAAAGGACAGGTCATGGACGACCTCGAAAAAGTTGAAACCATCCGCACCAAGTGCAACGTGAGCTACACCGACGCCAAAGCCGCGCTCGACGCCGCCAACGGCAACGTTCTGGACGCCATCATTTGGCTCGAGTCGCAGGGCAAGACCCAGACCACGTCGGCGCACGCCGACACCGAGTCCGAGCCGGTCGACGAGCCCTCGGCCGAGATGGTCGCCGCGCAGGCCGCCTACGAAAAGTCGAGCGAAAAGACCGACTTCTCCAAGAAGATGGACAGCGTGTGGGAGTACCTCAAAAAGCTCTTCCGCCTGAGCCTGGACACCAAGTTTATCGCCACGCGCCGCGACGCGATCATCCTCAACATTCCCATCCTGATTCCCATCGTCGCCCTGTTTGCCTGGGGCGCCACGATATGGCTGATGCTGCTTGGCCTGTTCTTTGGCATGCGTTACCGCATCGACAGCGACGGCGACGTGCCCGGCAGCATCAACAACCTGATGGACAGCGCTGCCAATGCCGCGGACGACATCAAGCAAAATCTGAATGACGACAAGTAATCGCAGATGGGGGCACGCATGGCACGAATCCTGATCGTAGAGGACGAGGAGAAAATCGCCCGCTTTGTGACGCTCGAACTGGAGCACGAGGGCTACCAGGTGGAGCACGCCGCCGACGGCCGCACCGCCGTTGACCTGGCGCTGGAGCGCGACTACGATCTGATTCTACTCGATGTGCTGCTGCCGCAGCTCAACGGCATGGAGGTCCTGCGGCGTGTCCGCAAGCACAAGGACGTGCCGGTGATCATGGTCACCGCGCGCGACGCCGTGATGGACAAGGTGGCCGGGCTCGATGCCGGCGCCGACGATTACCTGACCAAGCCATTTGCGATTGAGGAGCTGTTCGCACGGATCCGCGTGGCGCTGAAGCGCTCGGAGGCCGTGCGGACAGCGTCGGGCGTTGGCGGCGTCGGGGCCGGGGCGAACGTAGTGGGCGGCGCGGGTGCCGGTACCGTTGCGATGCCCCTGGCCGGCGGCTCGGCCCAGGCATCCGCCTCGCCCTCCCCCGCCCTGCTCGTCATGGGTTCGGTCGCGCTCGATCCCGACCGCCGCGAAGTCACAGTCGGCGGCTCGCCCATCGTGCTGACCGCCCGCGAGTTCGACGTCCTCGCCCTGCTTATGGCACATGCCGGCACCGTGCTCACGCGCGAGCGCATTGCGCACGAGGCGCTGGGCTACGAATACGTGGGCGATACCAACAACGTCGATGTGCACATCGCGCACCTACGCGCCAAGATCGAGGACGGCGGCAGCGCCCGCATCATCCAGACCGTGCGCGGGGTGGGCTATGTCTGCCGCGCGTAACGCCGAGACCAAGCGCGTCACCTCCATCGCCCGTGCCATCAACTGGAGCTACATGTGGCGCCGCTTGGCGAGCTACGTCTGGCTCGATCTGTTACTAGTGGTGATTGCGGCGGCGATCCTCGTCTATGGATACAACCGGACGCTGCCCGACGGCGCGTTTACCGCAGGATGGATCCCCAGCGCCACCGTTCGCGGCATGTCGCTGAAGCCCGCGCACAGCTGGGACCTGACAACGCTCACCTATACCGTCGGGCTTGCGCGCACCACCAAGACCTTCCCCCTCGCGCAGGACCTCGTCACGCTATGGCCTCTCTACCTTGTCGTTGTAGGTTGGCAGGTCATCAGCGTGCTCAACATGCTCGGCGGCGCCCGACGCGTACGCCGTACCATGGCACCGCTCAACGACCTGGCCTTGCGCGTGGACGAGCTCGGCCGTATGCAACTCGCCGGCGGCAAGATGGAAACGCTGGAGCAGGCCATCGAGCGCGCAAGCGTCGACTCGCCAAGCGTCACCACCGGCGACGCCGACTTGGCGAGCATCGAGGTCGCGCTCAACCGCCTACTGCGTCAGATGCAAGAGGCAAAGCTGCAGCAGATGCGCTTTGTCAACGACGCGAGCCATGAGCTGCGCACGCCCATCGCGGTGATTCAGGGCTACGTAAACATGCTCGATCGTTGGGGCAAGGACGACCCAGCCGTGCTGGCGGAGTCTATCGCCTCGCTCAAGGCCGAAAGCGAGCACATGCAGGAGCTCGTGGAACAGCTGCTGTTTTTGGCGCGCGGCGATGCCGGCCGCACCGTGCTGCGGCGCGCGAATACCAACCTGGCCGCACTGGTCGGCGAGGTTTGCGAAGAATCGCAGATGATCGATGCCGGGCACACATATCGGCTGGCGTACGATGTCACACTTACCAGCGACCCGCGCTGCAACGCATCGGTTGACGTGGCACTCGTGAAGCAAGCTCTGCGCGTAATCGTGCAGAATGCCGCCAAGTATTCGGACGCGGGAACGACCGTCACATTTGGCATAACACCCGATGCGGGCACGGGCGCGATCGACATAAGTGTTGAGGACGAAGGTATCGGCATGAACCAGGAATCCGCAGCTCACGCGTTCGAGCGGTTCTACCGTGCCGACAACGCGCGCGATGTCGGTGCACAGGGTTCGGGCCTGGGGCTCGCTATCGCCAAGTGGATCGTCGACAGCCACGGCGGCGTCATCGGTGTGACCTCAGTCGAAGGGGTCGGCAGCCGCTTTACGATTCGCCTGCCGCGGTAGGGATGTCCCTCGGCATAAAAAAGGGATAAGGCCATGCGGCCCTATCCCTTTTTGCTAGCTATAAGCAGCTTGTGCGCTACTCGCGGCACAGATGCACAGCAAAGCCGGCGAACTCGCGCTTAAAGTACACGAGCTTGGTGCCGCCGTCGGGCAGCAACACGCGCGACTCCTCGTTGACCTCGAGCCCGCGCTCGGCAAACCACTTCTCGGCCGCATCGATGTCGTTGACGGCAAAGCCAATGTGGCCCTTGGTGCCACGACCGTTCTGCTTCATGATCTCGACCAGCGAATCGTTAAAGTACGAAACCGGGGTCTCGATGACGGGCAGGCCCATCATCGTCGAGAACAGCTCCGCGATCTCCAGGGCGTCTGCCGGGTCGGTGGCGTTAATGCCCACATGGGCAACGCGCATGCCAAAGAGCTCGACCGGATTGGCGTTCTGCTCACTCATACAGTCAGCGCCTACTGAGCCATGACGTCGAGAACGGCCTTCTCGGCAGCGACGCGGTTCATGCCGGTCATGAAGGGCACGCCGCTCACGTACGGGCAGGTGAGGCCCTCGGGGGCAACGGTGGTGGCGATCAGCAGGTCGGCGCCCTCGTCGCAGTAATCCTTGGCCTCGGAGATGGCGCACTGCACAATCTCATACTTGCCGGCATAACCGTTGGCGTCGAGCATGGTAGCGACCTTCTGGGCAACGAGCGTGGAAGTAGCAGCGCCAGCACCGCAAGCCAAAACGATCTTCTTCATAGGTAGTGTCTCCCTTCATGGTTTACTTTAGGTAAGTGTACCGCAGCGAGCGATGGCGCTCGGCCTCGATGCGCTTTTATGCCAGTTTGCTTGCGCGCTGCGTATAATACATCCAGTACGTGTTGTCATACCGCTTGTTTACGAGCGACTAAGGACCCTAATATGCCCGATTCCCGCACACTCTGGACCGCCGTCGTCATCATCTGTATCGCCGTGTCGGTATTCTTTAGCGTCAAAAAACGCACCACGTTTAAGCGCCTGCAGCAGCTTATGGCCGCTAAGCAGTGGGACAAGTTCGATCGCTTGCTCGACAGCAAGCTCACCAGCATGCTGTACCCGCGCTACAACCGCGACTACCTGCGCCTGAACTCCTATCTGCTGCGCGAGGACCACAAGCGCGCCGACGAGATGTTCGACTTGCTTCTGGGACTCAACCTGCCCAAGATGCAGCGCGTCGACCTGGTAATCAAGGCCTTTAACTACTACGTTGGCCAGGAGGACCGCAAAAAGTCCAAGGAGCTCCTGCACGAGATCAAGGGCTTTGAGGGTGGTCAGGCCGAGGCAGTCGCGCACGAATGCCAGCTGATGTACGACACGATGATCCTGAAGCGCCACAACGACATTCCCGAGCTGGAGCGCATGCTCAAGGAGGCCGGCGACGATAAGGTTAAGAGTTGTCGCTTGGAGTACCTGCTGGCCTTGCAGTACAAGAACAAGGGCGACGAGGGCAAGTTTGCCGAGTACCTGGAAAAGTCGGGCCAGCACTCGATGGCTGTCAACGCGTAACGGGCGGCTTGTGCTAGACTTCTAGTCTCACGGGGGCGTGGCGGAATTGGCATACGCAGGAGACTTAAAATCTCTCGCCGCAAGGATTGTGGGTTCGAGTCCCACCGCCCCTACCATGTATTGTTTACGAGCTCGTGTCCCCCAGGGATGCGGGCTCGTTTCTTTTACACGCCGGTGGGGCTCGAACCCGCGAGGGGGCGAGCGTCAAGCGGACGCGCAGCGTCCGCAGCGAGCCGGCGAGGGCGCCGGCAGGCGGCCGAAGCCGGTGCGGATTTGCGCAGCAAATACGCAGACGTCCCACCGCCCCTACCACGTATTGTTTACGAGCCCGTGTCCCCCAGGGATGCGGGCTCGTTTCTTTTGGATGCCGTCAACTGCAGAGCAGCTCATTTGGGACAGAGCTTTTTTGACCACTTTTAGAGGGCACTCAAGCTGGGAGTCCAGGCGATGGTGGGGGTCGCGCCGTCGAGAACCTCGTTGATAGTAGCGGCCATGCCGGCGAGTAGGCTGTTCTCGCTTACGGTAAGCGCCTCATAGCCACCAGCACTCATGAGCTCGCGAATTACCACGGCACCTGCCAAGATCACGCCCGCGCGTTTGGGCTGCACGCCTGGCAGCGCGGCAATGCCTGCAACATCCAGCGTGGACATGCGCTCGATGACGGCCGAAACCTGCTCCATCGAAAGCTCGCGCAGGTGCACAAAGCTCGAATCGTACGGTTCCAGCTCATGAACGAGCGCCACAAGCGTGGTGACGGTGCCGCCCACCGCGACCAGGCGCTCTGCACGCTCAAAGTCGACAGGCAGGCCCTCAAAATAGGCAGCGAACTGCTCGCCCGCCCAGTTGGCGGCGGCAGCAAGCTCGCCGTCCGTTGGCGGCAGTGCCGAGAAAAACCGCTCCGTCACACGACGGCAGCCAATGTCCAGTGAACGCGTGCCCTCCAGCGCAATGACTCCGCGCTCCGGTGCGTACACACCCGTCGCGAGCTCCGTGGATCCACCGCCCGAATCGGCAACAATGATGCGCTCGCCAGCAAAGTCGTGCGCCACGCCAAAAAACGTCAGGCGCGCCTCGACCTCGCCCGGAATCACCTGCGGTTCGAGCCCCAGCTCGCGCAGACCGTCCAGCAGCAGGGCGGCATTGGACGCATCGCGCGCGGCACTCGTGCACGTGGTGCAGATGCACACGGCCCCAAAGGCACGTGCCTCGTCCACAAACATGCGGCATGCGGCAAGCACGCGTTCGACCGCCGCCTCGCAAAAGCGGCCCGTCGCGTCGACGCCCTCGCCCAGATCGGTAATCTCGGTATGCTTGGACGATTCCACGATCGCCCCGGCCTCGACCTGCGCCAGCACCAGTCGCGACGACACCGTTCCCAGGTCGATCGCCGCCACCTTATATCGTTTGCAATCTGCCATTGCGGGCTCCCCTCCGGGCGCTATTCGCCGCTGGACGCGACCGTCTGGCCCTCGACGCCGTTAAAACCAAACAGCATGTCGAGCGCCTGGATGTACCACGGCGCGTCCTTGCCCACCTCTTCGATCTCTTTGGCCACTTCGCTGGCCTTTTTGGCGTTCGAGGACTTTTTGCTCGACGACGAGTCCGAATCGTCATCCAAGCCCAGCACGTCAATCTTGGTCTCGCCGGGCATTACCAGCCCCAGGTCCTCGGTCGCCGCATCCTTAATGCCCTCCTCCGAGAGCAGTTTGTCGACACTTTTTTGCAGCTCGTCGTTGTATTGCTGGCGAATCTCGACCTGCTTGGCCAAAATGTCGCTCGAGCGCTTGGCCACATACAGATCGCGCACGGGAAAATACAAGCTCACGAGCACCAAGGCAACGACGATACCGATAAACAACCCTCGCTGGGGTCCGTGGGTAAAGTCGTAGATTGCCTTGACCACCGCGTTGTCGTTGGCGTAGTGCATAAAGTCCGAACCCGAAAGACGGCTCGAGGGCCTGGTCGACTTGTCGTGCGCTTGAGCAGACGGGCGCGATTCGTACGTCGCGCGCGACGGACGGTCCGGGCGATGCGTCGACATATTCGTTTGAGCATGGGAGTGCGAGGTGCCCGCCGTGCGATGCGTGGGACGGGCAGCACCCGTATAATCGGGCCCGCCAAGCTGCACCGAATGCGCACGGCGAGGTGACGGCTCACGCGAACCGGCGGAATAATACCTGTTGTCGTAAATCTGATCCATGTGCGCCTTGTGCGGTTGAGGTTTGTTTGCGCTAAGTCCTTTAGTTATAGCACGAGCATGCGCAACGCCTTCGGCAGCCTTTGCTCGACATAAAAAAGGCGCTGAGCCACACGGCCCAGCGCCCAATGGCGGCCATCAGAAGTGGAGCGGAGCCGAGTCAACCCCGCCCCCGCGAGCACCACTTGTTTAGCGAATGTTGTAGAACGCGGTCTTGCCGGCGTAGCGCGCGCTGCCCTCGAGCTCGTCCTCGATGCGGATGAGCTGGTTGTACTTGGCGATACGGTCGCTGCGGCACGGGGCGCCCGACTTGATCTGGCCGGCGTTGACGCCCACGACCAGGTCGGCGATCGTGGAGTCCTCGGTCTCGCCGGAGCGGTGACTCACGATGCAGGCGTAACCGGCCTCCTTGGCGGTCTCGATGGCCTCGAGCGACTCGGTGAGCGTACCGATCTGGTTAACCTTGACCAGGATCGCGTTGGCGGCACCCAGCTCGATGCCCTTCTTGAGGCGCTCGGTGTTGGTGACGAACAGGTCGTCGCCCACCAGCTGCACCTTGTTGCCAATGCGGCGGGTCAGCTCGACCCAGCCGTCCCAGTCCTCCTCGGCCATGCCGTCCTCGATGGAGATGATGGGATAGGTGTCGACGAGCTTCTCCCAGTAATCGACCATCTGGGCACTCGTGTACTCAACACCCTCGCCCTTGAGCTCGTACATGCCGGTTTCGGCGTTGTAGAACTCGGTCGATGCCGGATCCATGGCGTACATGAAGTCGACGCCGGGCTTAAAGCCGGCCTTCTCCACGGCCTTGGTGATGTACTCGAACGGCTCGGCATTGGTCTTGAGGTTGGGCGCAAAGCCGCCCTCGTCGCCCACGCCGCCGCCCAGGCCCGCCTCGTGCAGCACGCCCTTGAGGGTGTGGTAGACCTCGGCGCACCAACGCAGGCCCTCGGCAAAGCTCGGGGCGCCCACCGGCATGATCATGAACTCCTGGAAGTCGACGTTGTTGTCGGCATGCACGCCGCCGTTGAGGATGTTCATCATAGGCGTGGGCAACTGATGGGCGTTGACGCCGCCCAGGTACTGGTACAGTGAAAGACCCGCCGACTCGGCAGCGGCGCGGGCGACGGCCAGCGACACGCCCAGAATGGCGTTAGCGCCGAGCTTGGTCTTGTTGGGGGTACCGTCCGCGGCGATTAGCGCGGCATCGACGGCGCGCTGATCGAAGGCATCGAGGCCTACGACGGCATCGGCGCACTCATTGTTGACGTGCTCGACGGCCTGCGAAACACCCTTGCCCAGGTAGCGGCCCTTGTCGCCGTCGCGCAGCTCGCAGGCCTCAAAGGCGCCGGTCGAAGCGCCCGAAGGCACCATCGCGCGGCCGAAGCTGCCGTCCTCGAGCACGACCTCGACCTCGACGGTGGGGTTGCCGCGACTGTCGAGCACCTCGCGACCGTAGACGTCCAAAATATCGCTCATGTTGTCTCCCTCTCACTTGGAAACGTAATGGATGCAAGCGACCGGCTGACCGTGCACCGTCGGTGTGCCTCCGTAAGTTAGCCATGTCGCACTTTTTGCATTATGCCCTAAGTTAGCCGAGGGATACACTTGTATTTCGAAAAATTTAGCGGGAACGATGGGGCGTGTCAGCCCGTCGTTCCCGCAGTCTTACTCCTCCGCCTTGGCGGCGTCCCACAGGTCGTTGAGGCCGTGGGTCGAAAGCTCAGCCAGATCCACATGGGCGTTGGCCGCCATCTGCTCCATCGCGGCCCAGCGGCGGCGGAACTTGGCCGTGCTCGCGCGCAGGGCGCTCTCGGCATCGATGCCCTCCTTGCGCGCAACGTTGACCAGGGCAAAGAGCAGGTCGCCAAACTCCATCTCGCGCTCGGGCGAGCCGGGAGCCTCGGCCTCAAACTCGGTGCGCTCCTCGGCAACCTCGTCCCATACGTCCTGGACCGTCTCCCACTCAAAGCCCACGGCCGCTGCCTTGCGCGACACCTTCTGGGCCTGCATCAGCGCCGGCAGATGCGTGGGCACGCCGTCGAGCAGACCCTCGGGCGCAGCCTCACCTGCTGCCACGGCCTTGCCCTTGGCAGCCTTCTCGGCAAGCTTGACCTCGTCCCAGATCTTGAGCACCTCGTCGGAGCTGTCGGCATCCACATCGCCAAACACGTGTGGGTGGCGGCGGATGAGCTTGGCGTCGATATCGCGTGCCACATCGGCCAGCGTAAACTCGCCGGCGTCCGCCGCAATCTGCGCATGCAGCACGACCTGCATGAGCACGTCGCCGAGTTCCTCGCGCAGATGCGCCACGTCGTCCGCCTCGATGCAATCGAGCGCCTCGTAGGCTTCCTCGATCATGTTCTTGCCGATGCTCTGATGCGTCTGCTCGCGGTCCCATGGGCAGCCATCGGGCTGACGCAGACGCCAGATGGTCTGCACCAGATGCTGCAGCTCGGCCGACGCGTCAACCAGCGTGGACAGGTCGCGCGAGCCCCGGGCATTTTGCTGAGCCATGTGCTGCGCCATGGTTATTCCTCCTCCATGACCACGTGACGGAACGCGCCGCCCTCGTAGATGCCGTAGCTGTGCGTACCGTCCTTGGGAATGCTCACGCTGCCGGGGTTGAAGAGCCACAGGCCCGGGTGCGCGGCGCTTTCCTCGTCAACCTTGATGTGTGTGTGGCCGTAGACGAGCGCGGAGCCCTCGGGCAGCGCGGGCGCGTGGTCGACGCTGTTGTGCATGCCGGCGCCAAAGACGTGGCCGTGTGTCAGAAACAGCTCGCGGCCGCCCTCGTCGAACAGTATGGCGTAGTCGGCCATGACGGGGAAGTCGAGGACCATCTGGTCGACCTCGGCGTCGCAGTTGCCGCGTACCGCGATGATGCGGTCGGCCAGGGCGTTGAGCAGTGGAATCACGCGCTTGGGGGCGTAGTCGCGCGGCAGGTCGTTGCGCGGGCCGTGGTAGAGCAGGTCGCCCAGCAGCACGATGCGGTCGGGCTGCTCGGATTCGATGGCGGAGCAGAGGCGCTCGGTCCAGTATGCCGAGCCGTGGATATCGGAGGCGATGAGGTATTTCATGGTGGTCCTTTCGGGTGGGGTTGATGGGGCTGAATACGGGGTCCGGCGGATGTGGGGCCCATCTACCGTGTTACTCGAATCGCAGCGCCACGCTCTGGGCCGCCTGCATCACGCGCTGGAGCGGCACGTTGTGCTCACAGGCAAGACGGGCGCAATCCTCGTACTCGGGAGCCGCGCGCTCGCTGCCGTCGGGCAGGGTGGCTACTTTGACGGCCACCTCTCCCCAAGGCGTCGCCACCTGCTCAAAGCGGCGTGGCAGGCAGACGCGTTCCATCACCTGGCGTCGGATACCGTTGGTCGTGGTTTCCAAAAAGATGATTGTCTGCAGACGGTCAATGTCCTCGCGGGCGCAGATCACCTGCAGCTGCCAGCCGGGGCGGCCCTTCTTGCAGTAAAGGGGCAGCCAGTGCGCCTCGCGTGCGCCTGCCTCGCGCAGGCGGTCCGCGGCATAGGCGAGTACCTCGGGCGACGCATCGTCGATGTCGCACTCCAGCTTGACGATGGTCTCGGGCGCATCGGTCTCGCGGGACAGCGAAGATGTACTTCCACGTTGCATACGGTCCGGATCCTTTCTGCACGGGCTCGTTTTATTCACCCAAACGCTAGCACATCGGACGTGGCACAGGCGTGACTTTCGTCCGTCGCCACCCTCGCTCCTATTCAAACGTGTACGTCAGCCTCCAAACAGGTCATTTTTTGTCGGTTTTGGAGGCTGACGTACATGTTTTGGAGCGGGGCCGATGCTGCGTGGCGACCCTCGCACGCAACCCACCTTTCCAGTCGATTTCGGCCCCAGCGCGCTCGTCGCATCGGGGTCCGCGCCATTACAATGGAGCGGATTCACCAAATGCAAAGGAGTCGCCATGCCCGCCTGCCCGCTGGTCGATTGCCACACCCATACCTCGTTTTCGGACGGCCATGCCACGTTTGAGGACAACGTCCGCGCTGCTGCCGCCGCCGGATGCCGCGTCATGGTCTCGACCGACCACCTCACCCTGCCCGCCAGCATGGATGCTAACTGCGAGGTGCAAGTCGTCGAGGGCGACTTGCCAGCACATCGTCTGGCCTTTGAGGACGCCCGCAAGCTCGCCGCGCAGATTGCGCCGGAGCTCGCCTTTATCTACGGTTTTGAATGCGATTGGTACAAAGGTTGCGAGCCTTTGGTTGAGCGCTGGTCCGCGGGTGCCATTGTGCGCTTGGGCAGCGTGCACTGGATTGGCGACCCCGGCGATATCATGGCCGGTGCCGCGGGTACGGCGGGAACGGAAAACATCGCTCGCCCCGATGCGCCCGATTCCCTTTGCGGTTGGATCGACGATGACACCAACCTACACGTTTGGGAAAACCTGGGGGTACGCGGTGTGTGGGAGCGCTACGTCGACGACTGGTGCCGTGCTTGCGAAAGCTCACTCAACTTTGACGTGATGGCCCATCCCGACCTGGTCATGCGCTTTTCGAAGGAAGGCTTTGCGCCCGATTTTGACCCGGCGCCGTTTTGGCAGCAGATGGCCGAATGCGCCCACGATACGGGTCGCCGCGTTGAGGTCTCGACCGCCGCACCGCGCAAGGGCCTCGACGACTACTATCCCGCGACCGGGCTGTTGCGTTGCTTCGCCCACGCCGAGGTGCCGATTACTTTTGGCTCGGACGCACACCGCGCCTGCGATATCTGCTGGAACATCCGCGAGGCCCAGGCCCACGCCTACGACTGCGGTTATCGAACCTTCGATATCCCCCACCCCACCGGCGAATGGGAGTCCACGCCCCTCACCTAGACATCCCTTCATGAGTTGCGGTGAAATAGTTCCTGTTTATGGCCCTAAGACCGTCAAACAAGAACTATTCCACCGCAACTTCTATTTCATTGGCAACTCCCGAAAGACTGTCCCTAACGACTAGTCGTTTAAGAACGTCCCCAATGACTAGTGGCGGCGAGCGTTGAGTTCGCCGGCCAGTTCGTCGAGGGTAATACCGTAGCGTTCGAGCGTTACGAGCAGATGGTAGACCAGGTCGCCGGCCTCGTAGCGGATGTGGTCGTGGTCGTTGTCCTTGCAGGCCATGATGACCTCGCTCGCCTCCTCGGCAAGCTTCTTGAGCAGTTCGTCCTCGACGTCGGTCAGCAGACGGGCGGTATAGCTCTCCTCCGGCGACGCATCGCGACGACCGTGAATCACCTCGGCCAGTCCCGTCAGCGTCTCGCCGATATTTCCCGGCCGCACGTTAGCTGTTCTGACTCCCATGGTTATTTCCTCTCGCTACTGCAGCGTAAAGTAGGTACCGGTCTCATCGAACCGAGGCTTTGCGCCCTTTTTCTCAAAGAACTCGACGATGACGGCATGGGCCCCATCGAGCCTTTCCTTCTCGGCCTCGAGCCAAAGCGACTGCGCCCCGCAGGCATCAGTCAGGTGCACGCGGCATGGCACGCCCGCGCGGAGGAGCTCGGTGTTGCAGTCGGCGACCTCGAACGGCGTCACAACTTTCATCGCACTCCCCCTTCCACGCGCTTAAAGAAGCAGGTACGGTTGCCGGTGTGGCAGGCCGGGCCTGGCGAGTCGACCTTGACCAGCAGCGTATCGCTATCGCAGTCGGCCCAGAGCTCCTTGACCTCCTGCATGTTGCCGCTCGTCGCGCCCTTGTTCCAGAGCTCCTGACGGCTGCGGCTCCAAAACCACGTGGTCCCGGTCTTGAGCGTCAGCCCCACCGACTCCTCGTTCATCCAAGCAACCATAAGAACCTCGCCGGTGTCATACTGCTGAACCACACAAGGAATCAGCCCGCGGGCGTCGTACGTAAGCTTTGAAGGATCGGTTATCTCTTCCATTTTTCTCCCCAATTTAAATCCCACAGGTCGGCGAGGGCTGTCCAGGTGCCCGAGATTCCGAGCGACAAGCCCGACGACGCGTACTTTGGTACGCGAGGAGGGTTGGAGCCGGAAGGTCGGGTGCCTGGGCGGTCCGCAGCGCTAAAAGTCCAGTCTGACAGGGATGCCTTGAGAGGCCATATACTCCTTCACTTGACGAATGCTGAAGGTTCCAAAGTGAAAGACGCTGGCCGCCAGCACGGCGTCGGCTTCGCCCTCGATCACACCCTCGGCAAAATGCTCGAGCGTGCCCACGCCGCCGCTCGCGATGACGGGAATCGGCACTGCGCGCGCCACGGCGCGGGTGAGTGCCAGGTCAAAGCCGGCCTTGGTGCCGTCGCGATCCATGCTGGTGAGCAAGATCTCACCGGCGCCGCGACGAGCCGCCTCCTCGGCCCACGCCACCGCATCGATACCCGTGGCGTTGCGACCGCCCGCCGTGAAGACCTCCCACTTGTCGGCATCCGGCTGCCCAGGCAGGCCGACGCGCTTGGCATCGATCGCCACGACCACGGCCTGGCTGCCAAACGCCGCGGCGGCCTGGCTGATCAATGACGGATCGCGCACGGCGGCAGAGTTAAGCGACACCTTGTCGGCACCGGCGGCAACCATGGTTCGCATGCCCGCCAAGTCGCGGAAACCGCCGCCCACGGTATAGGGAATAGCGAGCTCCTCGGCCGCGTGCGCCGCCATCTCGATGGTCGTCGCGCGGTTGTCGCTCGTCGCGGTAATGTCCAAAAAAACGACCTCGTCCGCACCCTCACGGTCGTAGGCACGGGCCAGCTCCACCGGGTCGCCCGCATCGCGCAGGCTCACAAAGTTGACGCCCTTGACCACGCGGCCGTCCTTAACATCCAGACAGGGAATCACACGCTTGGTAAGCATGGGCTACTCCTCCCCTCGGGCAGCGGCCAGCGCCTGGGCCAGCGTAAAATTGCCCTCGTAGAGCGCACGACCGGTAATGGCACCCTCGATAGTATCCTCACCCACCGCGGCCAGTGCGCGGATATCGTCGAGCGTCGAGATGCCGCCCGAAGCAACGACGGGAAAGCCCGCGACCCGCGCCACATGGCGATATGCTGCCACGTCGATGCCCGTCTGCATGCCGTCGCGCGCGATATCGGTATACACCAGATGCTTAAAGCCCAGCTCGGTGAGCTGAGCCACGGCGTCGTCGAGTGCCACGCCCGCGCCGTCACGCCAGCCGTTCACCTTGACCTGACCGTCGCGTGCGGCGATGTCTGCCACCAGCAACTCGCCAAAGCCTTGGGCTGCCACTTCGGCAAAACCCGGCTCGGTCACCAGCACGGTGCCCAGCGCAATGCGACGCGCACCGTAGCCGGCCAACTCGTCGATGCGCGCGAGCGAGCGGACGCCACCACCCACGTCCACGGACAGACCGTCGACGCCGCAGATGGCCTTAATCGCCGCCGAGTTGGCAGAGCACGCGTCCTCGTCCTCGCCAAAGGCAGCGGACAGGTCGACGACGTGCACCCAGCTCGCACCCTGCTCGGCAAAGGAGCGGGCGACGGCGACGGGGTCGTCGGAATATACCTTGCAGCGGCTGCGGTCGCCGCGCTCCAGGCGCACGACCTTGCCGTCGATCAAATCGATTGCGGGAAACAGAATCATCTGCCAGCCCCCTCGACGATGCTCACGAAGTTCTTAAGGATGCGCTGACCCAGCGCAGAGGATTTCTCGGGATGGAACTGGCAGCCCCACACGTTGCCGTGGCGCACGATGCACGGAAAGCTCCGCGTGTAGTGCGTGCGCGCCAGCACATCGGCGGCATCGGCATCGTCACCCACCGCGTAGCTGTGGGTGAAGTACATGTTGGCACCCTCGGCAAAACCGGCAAGCAGTGGATCGGCCGCACCGGCGGGCGTCATGTGCACCTGATCCCAGCCCACGTGCGGGACCTTCAGCCGGCTCGACTCTAGGCGCGTGCACGAGCCGCGCATGATGCCCAGGCCATCGACCCAGGGGCCGCCGACCTGCTCGGAGGCATCGTCGTCCACGTCCACACCCTCGTCCGCCGGCACGCCCTCGTCGCCACGCTCAAAAAACAGCTGAAGGCCCAGGCAGATGCCGAGCAGCGGAGTTCCGGCGGCAACGGCGTCGAGCACCGCGTCCGCCTCGCCGCTCTCGCGCATAAAGGCAATCGCGTCGTAGAACGCACCCACGCCCGGGATGACCAGGCCGTCGGCGTTGCGGATCTGCTCCGGATCGTCCGACGTGCAGGCGGCGGCACCGGCGCGCGCAAGCCCGCGCACGACGCTCGACAAGTTGCCCTTGTGGTAGTCGACCACCACGATCTTCGGTTCGCCCACGCGACCCTCCCTTATCTCATTCAAAACCTGCCAAAAAGGGACAGGTTTATTTTGGTCGGTTAAACGTTCACCCACTGTATGAGACAGCATCTCCGCAGATAAAACCTGCCAAAATAAACCTGTCCCTTTTTGGCAGGTTACAGCGAGCCCTTGGTGCTGGGGATGCCCTGCACGCGGGGATCGAGCTCGCAGGCGTGGCGCATCGTGCGGCCCACGGCCTTAAAGGCGGCCTCGATAATGTGATGTGAGTTGCCGCCCGCCAGCTCGCGCACATGCAGCGTGAGCTTGGCATCGCGCGCAAAGGCGTAGAAGAACTCGACGGCCAGCTCGGTATCGAAGCTGCCCACGCGCTCGGTCGGCACGGGCAGCTCGCAGTAGGCCTGCCCGCGACCCGAAATGTCCACAGCGGCCATCACGAGCGTCTCGTCCATGGCGATCGCCGCATCGGCAAAACGCGTAATGCCCGCCTTGTCACCCAGCGCTTGGCAGAACGCCTCGCCCAGCACAATACCCGTGTCCTCGACGGTGTGGTGCGCGTCGACTTCCACGTCGCCTACCGCATGCACCGTCAGATCGAACAGGCCATGGCGGCCAAAGGCATTGAGCATGTGGTCGAAAAACGGCACGCCGGTCGAGATATCACACGCACCGGTTCCATCCAAGTCGAGCTTGACGACAATATCGGTCTCCCCCGTCTTACGGGTTACCTCGGCATAACGGCCCATCTACATCTCCTCCTTCACCAGCGCGGCAAACGCAGCCAGCACCTCGTCGTTTTCCCGCGGCGTACCCACGGTAATGCGCAGACAGTCCGCGAGCCCCGGCGCATAGCTAAAATCGCGCACCAAAATCGAATACTCATCACGCAGACGCTCGCGCACGCGCGTGGCATGCGGCGTGCGCACGAGCACAAAGTTCGCCGCGCTCGGCCACGCCTCCACGGGCAGGCCCTCGGCAGCCATCGCGCGCAGGGCGCACAGCTCGCGCTCGCGCTCAGATGCGACCTGCGCCACCACGGGCGCGTAGGTATCACGGGCACGCACGCAGGCAAGTGCTGCCGCCTGGCTCAGCACGTTGACCGAATAGATCTGGCGAATCGCCGCGAACACCTCGATAATCTCGGGCGCCGCGATCACGTAACCCAAGCGTGCGCCGGCGGCGCCAAACGCCTTGGACAGCGTGTGCAGGATCACCAGATTGGGATGCTCGGCGATAAGGCCCTGCGCCGTGGTTGCCGCACCAAACGAATCATCGGCAAACTCAACGTAGGCCTCGTCGACCATGACCATGCCGGGGCACGCATCGCACAGGGCCGCGACAAAGTCGAGCGGCGCCACGTCACCCGTGGGGTTATTGGGCGAGGTCACGATCGCCAGGCTGCACTCGGGCGCCGCCGCAAGCACAGCTGCCTGGTCGAGCTCAAAGCTCGCCGGGCCGCGCCACACGTCACGCACCTCGGTCTGGCACAGAGACGCAAAGAAGGCATACTCGCTAAAGCACGGCGGGCAGTTGAGCAGGGTCCTCCCCGCGCCGCCAAACGCCAGCAGATAGTTATAGAGCAGCTCGTCGCCGCCGTTTCCCACGCAGATGTTCTCGCGCGTCACGCCATGCCAGGCAGCAAGCTCGTCGCGCAGGTCGTTCGACATGGGATCGGGATAGCGGTTGAGCGGCGTGGCAACCAGGGCCGCGTCGACCGCCTCGCGCACGCCGGCCGGCACGGGATAGGTGTTCTCGTTGGCCGAAAGGTTGATGCGCGTGGGCGTAAAGTTAGGGTCGTAGGGCTCAATACCGGCCAGGTAAGGCTGGACGAGCTCCTTCATTCGAGGCGTGAGTTCGGCCATTTTAGGCCTCCTCGCCGACCGCGCCAGCAGCACCGCCCGCAGCCGCCGCCAGGTCCACGCCCTCGGCAACCGTCGCCACGGCGTCGCCCGGCCAGGCAACCTTAGTCAGGTCGGCCGCAGCCAGCGACGCGGCACTCACGGCATCCTCGCCCTGTTCCAACACGCGGCGACGCAGAGCGGCGGAAAGCGCGTGCGCCCACAGGCCCTCGGCCTCGGCGAGGCGCTGTGTGGCGGGAGCGTCGGAGAGCAGGCCCTCGGGCGTATAGCAAATAACGCTCGAGCGCTTGACGAACTCCTCGACCGAAAGCGGGTTGGAGAACAGAGCCGTGCCGCCGGTCGGCAGCGTGTGGTTGGGGCCGGCAACATAATCGCCAAGCGGCTCGGAGCTCCAGGCGCCCACAAAGATGGCGCCGGCGTTGCGGATACCACCGAGCAGGCCCATCGCGTCCTTGCAGTGCAGTTCAAGGTGCTCGGGCGCCACGGTGTTCACGGCCTCGACGGCGGCAGCCATGTCGGCGGCGACCACGATGGTGCCCTCGTTATCGAGCGAGGCGCGCGTGATCTCGGCGCGCGGGGACTGCGCCACCAGAATGTCGATACCCGCCTCGACCTCGCGCGCAAACTGCTCGTCGCAGGTCACCAGATAGCAGGCCGCCAGCGGATCATGCTCGGCCTGGGCCATCAGGTCGGCCGCAACCACCATGGGCTTGGCCGTGGCGTCGGCCAGCACGCAGACCTCGGAGGGGCCGGCAACCATATCGATTCCCACATCACCCGAGACAATCTGCTTGGCGGCGGCAACAAAGGCGTTGCCCGGGCCGGTGATCTTGTCGACGTGCGGAATGGTCTCGGTGCCGTACGCCAGCGCGGCCACGGCCTGGGCGCCGCCCACCATATAGATTTCGTCCACGCCGCCGAGCTTGGCCGCCGCAAGCGTATACGGGCTGATCAGACCGTCTTTTTGCGGCGGGGTCACCATAACCACGCGCTTGACGCCGGCCACCTTGGCGGGAATGGCATTCATGAGCACCGTGGAGGGATACTGCGCGCGACCGCCCGGCACGTAGATGCCGGCCGCCGCGAGCGGGGTCACCTTAACGCCGAGCATCGTGCCGTCCGCGCGCGTGGTAAACCAGCTCTGCTCGACCTCGCGCTGGTGGAACTCGCGAATCTGACGTGCGGCCTTCTCGAGTGCAGCGACAAAGGCCGGGTCGAGGCCTTCGAGCGCGGCATCGATCTGCTCCTGCGGCAGACGGAAGCTCTGCAGCTCAACGCCGTCAAAGCGCCGGCAATAGTCGCGCACCGCGGCATCGCCGTTAGCGCGCACGTTGGCCACGATATCGCGGGCGGCATCGACGATGTTTTGCGGCAGCACGCCCTTGCGGTTGAGCTGGTTGGTAACGAGGCGCTCACCGGGAGCAAGCTTGATGGTCTTCATATCGGTATCCCCTATCGGTCGAGGTTGTGTTTGAAAAACGAGAGACCAGGCGGCGGCGCCAATCGGTCCGCAGCCCGGATATGGGGGCGCCCGTGCATGCTCGCGCTATTGTGCCGAGCCCGCGACGGGCTCAAAATGCTTGTCTTTCACGGCAGCAGCCAGACGATCGGCCAAGTTGCGAACGCGCGGATCCAAGCGTGCGGCGCCTGGATTGACAAAGAAGCGCGCCGTGCAGTCCATGATGCGGCCGGTGATGACCAAGTCGTTGTCGCGCAGCGTGGCGCCCGTGGCGGTAATGTCCACGATGCGGTCGGTCATGCCGACGATGGGGCCCAGCTCGATGTTGCCGTGCAGCGAAACGATGTCGGCATTCACGCCACGCTCGGCATACCAGGCACTCGCGATGCGCGGGTATTTGGTGGCCACGCGAAGCGACCCGCGGCGGGCATAGTTACGCTCGGCCTGGCCGGCACGCCATGCGGGCTCCGCCTCGATAAAGGTACACAGGCCGTAGCCCAGATCGACCAGCTGCAGCAGGTTGAGGTCGGCCTCGATGAGCGAATCCCAGCCGCAGATGCCGCAGTCGGCGCCGCCGCAGCCCACAAAGGCGGGCGCGTCGCTGGGGCGCACAATGACAAACTCGATATCTCCGACCGCGCCCCCACCGGCACGCGTGTCACGACCGCGCACGATCAGGTGACGACCGGGGTCACGCAGCTCAGAGACATCCAGGCCCGCGGCCTCGAGCACGTCGAGCGTGTCGGCCTTGAGCGAGCCCTTGGGCACGGCGATGCGCAGCGGGCCCTCGGCGCCACGGCCCATAGCGTGATCGCCGTCGGAGGCGGCGTCCTCGGCCGAGGTGCGCGCGGCCTCCAGACGCTCGAGCGAAAAGGCAAAGCCCGCCGCCGGCACCTCGATACCATCGCCAAATGCGCCGGTAAAGATGGAGTCGTAGCGTCCGCCCGAACCCACCGGATCGGGCAGGCTGCCGGCATAGGCCTTAAAGACCAGGCCCGTGTAGTAATCAAAAGAGTTCATGATGGAGAAGTCGAACGACAGCACCTGGGCGTCCTCGGGCGCCAGGCCCTCGACCAGGGCACGTAGCTCGCGCGTGAGCGGCGCGACAATGCCCGCCGCCGCCAGAAGCGCATCGACGCGGTCGAGTACCTCGGCGCCGCCGTGCAAGCGCGGCAGCTCGCCAATGGCGGCCTTGACGGCATCGGACTCGGCGCTTGCCGCCACTCGGGCATCGAGGCCCACGAAGTCGTTGGCGTGCACGCAGCGCAGAGCCTCGGCAGCCAGCTCGCGATCCTCGCACGCCGCAAGCAGCTCCTTAAACGGACGCACGCTACCTGCGATAATGCGCGCATCAGGCAGCGCCAGCTTGCGCACCGCCTCGGCCACGAGCGAGACAATCTCGACATCGCCCGCGGTATCGCCCGCACCGATAAGCTCAAAGCCCAGCTGTGTAAACTGGCGCGAGCCGCCGGCGTTGCGCTGGCACTCGCGAACCACCGGCGCCTCGTAGCGAAGGCGCAGCGGCAGATCGGCCGCGCGCATGCGTGTCGAAACCAAGCGCACAATCGGCAGCGTGTTGTCGGGACGGACCACCAGCAGGCGACCATCATCGTCAAAGAGTTTAAACGGCGTGTCCGCAATGCGGCCGCCTTCCTCGAGCGAACCTTTGTCCTCGAGCAGCGGCGTCTCGACCGGCAGGTAATGATGCTCCCTGAAGCAGCCCTTCACCGTCAGCGCAATCTCCTCGCGCGCCTGAGCCTCCTCGGGCAATATATCCCGGAATCCCCACGGTGTGGCCGTCATCTGGTGAGCCTCCTCATGCTGTGCTTCGTATAGAACAGAAGACCGGCATAGCTCCGCCGGTCTTCTGGGTACTTTAGCATACTAGAGTACTTGCGGGGAGAATCGTCGCCCGCGACTCACAGCGTATTCATTTGGAAACATAGGGGAAAGCGCGTCTCGCCCGCCAGCCAAAAACTGGGATGCAGTTTCCGGTTGAGACTTTTGGCGGAAACTGCGTCCCAGAATTGCAGTCAAGAACGGGATGCGGTTTCCGGTTGAGGTCCTCAGCGGAAAGTGCATCCCGGAATTTGGGCTTGGAATGGGATGTGCTTTCCGGATGGGACCGCATGCGGAAAGCACATCCCATTCTGAAGGCCCATTCCGGGACGGGCTTTCCGGTTGGGCTTCAAGCGGAAAGCACGTCCCGTTTCTCAGAGAGTACCAAACTAAAATTCGCCAAACGCCAGCTCGGCGCCCCACCACCTAGACGCCAATCGCACGACGATACTCTGCCATTACCTGCGCATCGGCAGCTGCGGGGTCGGCAAAATAGCGCCAGTCATAGGTCTCGGCCGAAACAACTCCGCGATAGCCGCGCGCCACCAGCCTATCCAGGTCGGCGCGCATATCGCGGTCGCCGTCACCCCAAGCAAGATGCGTCGTGCCATCTGCCGCAACATCGACAAAATGCACGTGGGCGACATCATCGCCAAGCAGATCGAAATAATCGTCGATGGTATCCCCCGCCACCGCCATAGCGCCCAAATCCAGACATGCCTTAAGTGCCGGATGATCAACTGCCTCGATCATGCGCTTCGTATCGGCCGCCGAGTTCACGATCATCGACTCAACCGGCTGTAGGGCCTCGAGCACCAGTCGCACGCCGCGCTCTCCCGCATGCTCGGCAATCGCACGCAGCATCGAGGCGCTGCGACCCCACGCGTCCTCGATCGGCTCGTTCAAAAATGCCCAGCCGCTCGAGACCATGACCTGCTCGGCTCCAAGTTCCGCCGCGATATCCACAACGTTCTTAAAGTACGCGAGCGTGCGGGCACGCGCCTCATTCCCGCGCGCCGCGATATTCCACGGCTTGGGGTTGTTCTGTTCGGGACAAAGCCCCACAATCCGAACCCCATACCGCTGCGACAGCTCCCGCACCTGCTCGAGCGAATCGTATCCATGACAATCGACATACAGATGCATCGCCCCGGTCCAAAGCTCGCAACACGTGTAGCCCGAAGCCGACGCCGAAGAAAAGAACTCCTCAAGATCAAAGTAGCGATGGCTGATATTCATAACGGCAAGCTGGGGGTAGCTCATAATTACTCTCCAACCCAAACGGGGCCCCGTTCCATATAGGAGCGGGGCCCAATTACACAAACGTTATTTGCTCTTAGTAATCGAACTGGTGATAGTAACGACGGTAGTTGAGGTTGTGCTTGGTGACCGTCTCGTAGTAGCGAGCCAGGCGGTCGGTCACGAGCACCGTCAGGATCCACGGGGACACGATGACGCGGAACTCGTCGTCAAGGCCCGGGATCGCGAACTCGGCGGTGTCGATGACGTTGATGTCGGTGTCGCCGGTCACGCCGCGGGTCAGGAACGCGCGGACGCGCTCGTCGAGCTTGCGGTTCTCGTCCTCGCCCATGAACAGGAAGACCGGGACGCCGGGCTCCACGAGCTCGAGGGTGCCGTGGAAGAAGTCGGCCGAGGTGATGTAGCGGGTGCGCTTCCACTGCATCTCCTCCAGGATGCACATCGAGAACAGGATCGTCTCGCCCCACAGGGCGCCGGAGCCGATGAACATGGTGTAGGGGGCCAGGGCGTACTTCTTGGCGAGCTCCTCGGCGCGCGGCTCGAAGCGCTTGCGGATGTCGAGCATGTCCTTCCAGATGTCCTTGGTCTGCTCGATGAACAGGTCGAACTTGGGGAAGCAGCCGCGGCGGTTGAGCAGGCGCAGGCCGAAGCAGTCGGCGAGGTAGTAGCCCTTCTCGCAGCCGCCCGAACCATGGTCGGAGGCCATGGCGACGCAGTTCTCGGCGCCCACAGCCCGGCCGATGAGACCCTCGGGCTTGGTCATGGCGTAGACACGAATGCCCTTTTCCTTCATCTTGTTGACGGCCTCGAGGACCTCGGGGGTGGTGCCGGACTCGGAGGCGGTGAGCACGACGGACTTCTCGGTCATGCGCTTGTGGCCGGAGACGTTCCACTCGGCGGCGTGGATCAGGTAGACCTCGAGGTCGCGGTCGCCGAACTTGTTCATGAGGTACTCGAGCTGCATGAGCTCGTCCCAGGTGCCGCCGACGCCCATCAGGAACACGGCGTCGTAGCCCTCGTCGGCGACCTTGTCGGCGAGCGCGGTCATCTTCTTGCCGGTCTCGTAGAGCGCCTTGCCGTCCTCGAGGTAGCCCTCCTGGTCGAAATGCATGATCTCGATCTTCTCGGTTTCCTTCATCGATCTTCCTTTCTGTCTTGGACGATTGTATACATCGCTTTTATTTTCGATACCAATTATAGGCATACACATAGCTACTATTTAATACCACTTAGCAATGCATCAGAATCCTCGGCGAACGGTCGAAATCGACAGGCGAGTGGTACCAGATAAAAAGCAATTGCCTAGCGAGCTTCTCCGCGACATCCGCGTGTGACGAAAAACAACGTTCCCACCAGCGCAATTATCGTCGAGGCTCCAAACAAAACCGCCTGGACGCCAAACGCTTCTGCCAAGAAGGGAGCCGCGAGCAGTGGCAACACGCCGGCGCTCATAAGACCAAAGCGCACGAATCCCGTGATGCGGCCCAGATAGGCAATGTCTGCGCGCTCCTGTATAAGAATCATCTGCAGCGGCTCCAGGAATCCCCAAGCCAGGCCATTGATCGCTTGGCCCACAATTGCCACTCCCAGCAAATCGGTGCCCACATAAATCATGGATCCCAATCCGACGGTCATCAGCGCCCCAAGCAATAAGCGCAGGTTGATTTGACGACCGGACAGCTTAGTGAGAGCGAACGCTCCGACCGACGATGTAAGGCCCACGACAGACGAGAGCCATCCCAGCCAGACGATATCGACTCTAAGCACATCGCGATAGAAAAGCGACTCGAGCGAGTCGAAGGCGCCAAACGCAAAGAAGCCCAAGAAGCCCGAGATAAAAATGATCCGCAGATCGCGATCACGGAAGGTCAACCGAGCCCCATCGACCATACCTGCCAAAATGCCTTCGCTCCGCTTCTCTCCCCTTGCCGGAGCGACGCTCTCGTAGCAGCCTAAAGAAAGAACGGCAGCGATCCCCATCATAGCCGCCATAAGCAAGTATACGGACTGCGTGGCAAAGCAGCTCACCAGCGCTCCGCCAAGCAGCGGACCGGCAGTATAGGCGATGTTGCTATAGAAGACCATCAGCCCGTTCACGCGGGTACGGCCCTCGGTGGTCGATTCCAAATAGCCCGGAAATGCGTGCGTGCAGGTATTGATAAAGCCGCCCGCAAGCCCCAAAAAGCACGCAGCAAACACGAGGCTTGGCACCGACAACGGCGCAAGCCCTATGCCCAAAGACAGCGCTGCCGTGATTGCGCACGTCGCAAACGATGTCCGTCGCGGACCAAACCGATCGATGACCGACCCCGATACCACATTGCCGAGCGAAGTCATAAGATTGCGCACGAGCGTAATAGCGGCAACCAAAAAGGCAGTTCCCGCAAGGTCATACGTAGCAGCACCAATAAGCCCCAGAAAGTACACCGCATTATTAGCGCACCACTGCAGCGACTCAATGAGAATCAGCCTGACTTCTGCCGGCGTCAGGCGCATTGCTTCGCGATCCTTCGCGAACATGCGAACTCCTTCTATACCAAAAGGGGACGGAAGGCACAGGCCTACTCCATCCCCTTTCAAGATTGCAGAAATTTCTATTCCGTCGAGCCCTAGGCCAGCACGCCGAAGAACGCGCCGACGATGCCCACGGCCATGGTGGCCACGATCA
>CAUDNY010000012.1 GCA_958450865.1 uncultured Collinsella sp.
GGGCCAGCCCGTGGGAGGCCAGGGCGCCGCTGACCGGTGGACGGCACCGAGCCGTCATCGAGATTGAAGAAGGGGGAGGCCTCGCGGCCTCCCCCTTTTTTGCGTTTACGGGCTTTTGTCTCACATAGTAGCTGTGTTTTATAACCCTCGTTTGTCGCATCTTCTGTGAACGGGCTACAATAGCTTAGTCTGTGCGATATGGAGGTGAACATGGCTGAAGCTGGTATCGGCGTTGATATCGTCGAGATTTCCCGCATGAAATCAATTCTTGAAAAGACGCCGTCGTTTGCTCGGCGTGTGTTTACCGAAGAAGAGCGTGCGTATTGCGATGCATCATCGCGTCCCGCTGCTCACTATGCGAGCCGCTTTGCTTCGCGCGAGGCGGTGCTTAAAGCTCTCGGCACGGGTTTTAGTCAAGGCGTGGGTCGCAAGGATGTTTCGGTGACGCGTGATAAACTCGGCAAACCGAAGGCGCTGCTTTCGGGCCGTGCTCTCGAGATCGCTCAAGAACTGGGTGTTGTTGAGGTCGCTCTTTCCATTACGATTACGGGAGACTTGGCCGTTGCGAATGCCATCGCGATTACCGAAGATGCTCGGCCTAAGCCAAAAGATGAAAAGGTGAGCACCAAGAAACGCGTTGCGCAGACATTTAAAGAGGCTCGCTCTGTTTTAGATGAGCTTGAGCAGCTGCAGAATTCAGCATTGATGGAGCACCTGGGCGATGCTTCGCAAGATACGCTAGGAGCATAGATGAAACCGGTTTTGAGTACCGAAGAAGTCGTTCGTCTCGAGGATATCATCGAACGCGAAGGGACTTCGAAGGCCGAGCTTATGGAGCTAGCGGGTGAGTTTGCCGCCAACGAGGTCTTGAAGCTCAATCCCGATCGGGTTCTCGTTCTGGTCGGTTTTGGTAATAATGGCGGCGACGGTTGGGTCGCCGCCGATATCCTGAGTCACAAGGGTGTGGACGTGGATATCGTTTCTCCGGTTGAGCCGGATGAGATTCCTGCTGCTCTGGCACGTCATGTTGCTCGTCGAACTGCCGGTCGCGATGTGCATGTTTGCGTCGGTCCCTCGCGTGACGAACTCGAGGTTTTGATCGATAAGGCCGATGTTGTTGTCGATGCCATTTTTGGTACCGGTTTCCACGGGAATCTGCGTGCGCCGTTCTCCATTTGGATTCCTACGGTCAATGAATGCGCCGATTGTGTCGTATCCATTGATGTTCCCTCGGGCCTGAATGCCGAGACGGGCGTTGTTGATGACGACTGCATTCGTGCCGAGCGCACGGTGACGATGATTGCGCCCAAGATTGGTCTGTATAGCGCTGATGGCCCTGAGTATGCTGGTGATTTGATCTGCGGCAATCTTTACGACCGTCTTGACGAAGTCATCGATGATGTAGACCACGCCGCCGAGATTGTCGAGCCCGGTGACTTAGTTGATTACTTTGCTCCGCTACCATCGAATATCGATAAGTATTCCCGTGGCTCTGTGCTTATTGTCGCCGGATCTGCGCAATATCCTGGTGCTGCCATTATGGCGGCCAAGTCTGCAGCTCGCGCGGGTGCTGGTTACGTGGCAGTCGCGGCTCCTGACGCCTGTGCCAATCTCATTCGCATGGCACTTCCTTCGATTCCCGTCTTTGCTATTCCGTCTGATTCGCGCGGCTCCTTTGGCGCCGCTGCGCGCATGACGGTGTGCGAGATCGCAAAGAAGTACAGCTGCGTGCTGTGCGGTCCCGGTATGACGACGTCTGCCGGCGCTATGCAGGTGGTTTCGGGCTTGCTCGAGCTTGATGTACCGCTAATTTTGGACGCCGATGCACTCAACTGCCTTGCTAAGATTGCCATTGACGGTATTGATAGTAACCCCGAGATGTATCGTCGCGAGCAGCCGTTGGTTATGACGCCGCACTATCGCGAGCTTTCGCGTCTGGTTGCCGGTGACGAGGTGAACGACCTTGGTACCGCGATTGCGGCCGCGCAGAAGGTTGTCTGGGCTGCAGGCTCCGACAATCTGGTGGTCATTGCCAAGGGGCCGACGACGGCTATCTGTGGCGTTGAGCGCGTGCTGCTGCCGCTCTCGGGTCCGGCTTCTCTGGCAACTGCCGGTTCGGGTGATGTTCTCGCGGGTATTTTGGCCGGCACTCTTGCCACCATGCGCGACGAGATGGATCGTTGGGAGTTGCTGTATTCGTACGCCGTTGCACTTCACAGCTATGCCGGTTTTGCTGCGGCGACGGAGTATGGTGAGAAGAGCGTTATCGCGACCGATCTTATCGACTTGATCGGTCCTGCCATGGAGCTGGCGGCAAAGGATGCGCTCGAAGATCTGGGAATCATGGACGAAGGGTCGGATGACTAATCATGAATAAAGCCGATTTGACGCGCTGGTCCTGGGTTGAGATCGACCGCGGGGCGCTCCGTCGCAACACGAGGGCCTATAAGAACTTGTTGAATCCGCGTCAGCGCCTGTGCTGCGTGGTCAAGGCCGATGCGTATGGTCATGGAGCTGTTGAGTGTGCCAAGATCATGTATTCGGCCGGTGCCGACATGTTTGCCGTGGCGACGGTCAACGAGGGCGTTGGGCTCCGTCAGGGCGGGATTACTAAGCCCATCCTGATTCTAAGTGAGCCGCCTATCGAGGCTATTCCTGCATTGCTCGAATTCGATATCATGCCCTCGGTCTATACGTCCGATTTTGCTCTTGCGTATGGCGAATGCGCCGTCGCGGCGGGCAAGGTGGGCAAGTACCATCTTGCCATCGAGACGGGCATGAACCGCATTGGCGTACATTACACGCAGGTGCTCGACTTTGTCCGCGGCATCAGCTTCCATCGCGGTATTCAGTGCGACGGCGTATTTACGCACTTTGCCACGGCCGATGAACCTTCGGGTTGGGACTACAAGCTGCAGTGCCAGCGTTTTACCGAGGCCGTTCAGGCCATTAAGGACGCAGGTTTTGAATGCGGTATCGTGCATTGTGCCAATACGCCATCCTCGATGCTCGATTCTTCAATGCACTTTGACATGATTCGTGCCGGCATCGGTTTGTATGGTCTGCAGCCATGTGAGCTGAGTGGTCGCGTGATGCAGCTTGATCCCGTCATGAGCGTCCACGCGCGTGTGACGCGCGTGGCGCATCCTGCGATGGGCGAGGGCGTGGGCTACGGCTTTACCTACCGCGTACCGCGCACGCGCGTTCAGATCTGCACCCTTCCGATCGGTTATGCCGATGGCCTTTCGCGTACGCTTTCCAATCGTATGGACGTGCTGTATCGCGGCGAGCGTGTGCGTCAGGTGGGCAATATCTGCATGGACCAGTTTATGGTCGCCATTCAGTCCAACCCGGCGCATGAGATTCCCGAGGCCGAGTATGGTGACGAGATGATCATTGTCGGCCGCGATGGAGATGCCGAGATTACCATGGACGAGATGGCGCGCCTACGCGGCACGATTAACTACGAGGTCGCTTGCGGCTTTGGTATGCGTCTCGATAAAGTCTACGTGTAGGAGTCGCTATGGGCGTCATGCACATTCCCGGCCATAGCCATCAGGCGCCGCGTGAGGTCGCACTCGAGGAGATCGAGGCCGTTCTGGGCGAGTGTCACCTTTGCCAGCTTTACCAGTCGCGCCACAACATCGTGTTTGGCGTGGGAAACCCCCGCGCTCGCGTGATGTTTATTGGCGAGGCGCCGGGCCGTAAGGAGGATTTGCAGGGCGAGCCCTTTGTGGGGGCGGCAGGCGAGGACCTCAACGGCATTTTGTCGCTGGCGGGGCTCAAACGCGAAGACGTCTACATTGCCAACGTGCTTAAGTGCCGCCCGCCGGGAAACCGCAATCCGCGCCCCGAGGAAGTGCTGGCTTGCTCACCGTTTTTGCGCGAGCAGATTCGAAGCATCTGGCCCGATATCATCGTGACGCTCGGCAACCCCGCAACGCACTTTGTGCTCAAGACCGAGATCGGCATTACCAAGCTGCGCGGCAGGTTCCATCAGATGGGGCACTTTGTGGTGATGCCCACTTTCCATCCGGCAGCAGCGCTACGCAATCCAGCGTGGCAGGAGCTGCTGGAGGAAGACTTTAAGATGCTGGGCGACTATCTGGGGCGACATCCCGCACCAGAGGACGCCTCGGAATAATAAGGAGCATATATGTCCCTGGAGCGCCTGGGGGTAGGTACTTACAAAACGACTTGCGCTGCCGATACGGAGTACTTTGGCGAGCTAATTGCACCGTGCCTTGAGGACGGAGATGTGCTCATCCTGACCGGTGGCCTGGGAGTGGGCAAAACTCACTTTACCAAGGGCGTCTCGCGCGGGCTGGGCGATGGGCATATGGTTACGAGTCCTACGTTTGCGCTCATGGCCGTTCATGATCAAGGTCGTATTCCGCTGTTTCACTTTGATCTATACCGCCTGGAGCATGCCTACGAGCTCGAGGATACGGGCATTTTCGATGTGCTGGGCTATGAGGGTGCTTGCCTGCTGGAATGGGGCGAACAATTCCAGGACGAGCTGACGGATGAGTATCTTTCGGTGACGCTCAAGCGTGATGAGGGCGACAGCGATGTGCGAACGATAACGCTTGAGGCGCACGGTGACCGCGCAATGGAGCTTTCCCATTTGATTGATAAGGCTGTACAAGATGAGCTTGCATAACGACAACGCGCTGGTGGTGGCGCTCGATACCTCGACCGACATGCTTGCCTGCGCGGCAAGCTGGATTGATGGGCAGACGGGCGAGACGAAGCTCGTGAGTGGCGACCACATGTGTCGCCGTCACGCCAACGTTGAGCTCGTGAATACCGTTGATGGCGTGCTGGCTCAAGCCGGTCTGGATCGCAGCGATGTTGGTTGCTATGTGGTCGGCCGCGGCCCGGGGTCCTTTACGGGTGTGCGCATCGGCATCTCCACTGCCAAGGGCCTCGCGCGCGGTGCCAATGTTCCGCTGCTGGGCGTGTCGACGCTCGACGCTTGCGCTTGGACGGCGTGGAAGGCTGGCGTGCGCGGCAAGCTTGGTATCTTGGCCGATGCTATGCGCGGTGAGGTATATCCGGCGCTGTATATGCTGGTCGATGAGGGTCCCGAGCGTCAATTTGAGCGCGAACACGTGGTCAAGGCCGCCGTGGCGCTCGATGAGTGGCGCCGAGCAGCGGACTGGGACCAGGTTCAGCTGACCGGTGACGGTCTTGTGCGCTATGGCAAGCTGCTGGGTGAGGACGAGACCGCCCGCTGCGTGGAGCGCGACCTGTGGTGGCCTTCGGGCGAGGGCTTGCTGCTCGCGCACGCTGCGGGTGACGGCGATCCGGCTCGCGTCCTGCCGATTTACACGCGCCTTTCGGATGCCGAGGAAAATGAGCGCAAGCGTCTTGGTCTTGCTGAGAGTGCACAGAGCGAAATTACGGGCGTTGCCGATGAGCTCGCCGGTCGTCATCTGCAGTTCCGTCCCATGGGCGCGGCGGATGCCGAGGGCGCGAGCGCGCTAGAGGCTGCCTGCTTTGAAGGTGCCGGACACAAGGCATGGACGCCGGGCATGTTCCTGTCCGAACTGGGCGAGGACGTCGCTGCGCCGCGTAGTTGGTGGGTGGCACACGACGACGGCAAGCTGCTGGGCCTTGCCGGCGGTATGGTCGTGGACGGTGATGTGCAGATTCTGGATGTCGCCGTCGACCCGGCACATCGCCGTGAGGGCATTGCCCGCAAGCTGCTGTCGCATGTGAGCTATGATGCCCAGATGCTCGGCTGCACCACGGCTTCGCTCGAGGTCGAGGACGGCAACGAGGGAGCGATCGCGCTTTATAACGCTCTGGGCTTTACCGAGGCAGGACGGCGCCGCGGCTACTATGGTGCCGGCAAGGATGCCATCGTCATGACGGCTCCGCTGCCCCTGGTGCTTCCGGTCGACAATGCCTCGCCCGAGCCGACGGCGGCAGAGCAGCGCGTATGGCCGCTGCCTGCGCCTGGGCGCTCTGCCGAGGAACGTGTCGAGATTGAGCGTCGCCGCCTAGTGCTCGCTATCGAGAGCTCCTGCGACGAGACGGCGGTGGCGATTATCGATGCGGATGGCAATATGCTGGCCAACCAGGTGTCGACGCAGATTGATTTTCATGCACGCTTTGGCGGCGTGGTGCCCGAGATCGCCTCGCGCAAGCACGTCGAGGTGATTGTGAGTGTCGTGGATGCGGCACTCGAGGACGCCGCAGCGTCGCTGGGCCTTACGGGCGGAGCCATTACACCAAGTGAGCTTGCCGCCGTGGGCGTGACACAGGGTCCGGGCCTGGTGGGCGCCCTGGTGGTGGGCGTCGCCTTTGCCAAGGGCTTTGCGTATGCTGCCGGCAAGCCGCTCGTGTGCGTCAATCATCTGGAGGGCCACCTGTTTGCCAACCTGTTGGCGCAGCCCGACCTCAAGCCCCCGTTTATCTTTACGCTTGTCTCGGGCGGGCACACCATGCTCGTGCACGTGAAGGCATGGGGCGACTACGAGGTACTTGGTGAGACGCTCGACGATGCTGTGGGCGAGGCCTTCGACAAGGTAGCCAAGGCGTTGGGTCTGGGCTATCCCGGTGGCCCCATCATCTCCAAGCTGGCCGAGACGGGCAATCCCCGCGCGATCGATTTTCCTCGCGCGCTTAACAGCAGGGGGGACTATCGCTTCTCGCTTTCGGGCCTCAAGACGGCGGTGACGCTCTACATCGAGCAGGAGACCAAGGCCGGGCGCACGATTCACCTGCCCGATCTGGCGGCTTCGTTTGAGGCAGCCGTCTTTGACGTTCAGTACAAGAAGGCCAAGAACGCGCTGCATGCCACCGGATGCAAGGAATACTGCATCGGCGGCGGCGTCTCGGCTAATCCGCATCTGCGCGAGATGATGATCAAGAAGCTTGGGCGTCAGGGGATCCGCGTAACGGTGCCACCGCTTTCGGCGTGCACCGATAACGCAGCCATGATCGCAGAGGTTGCCCGCCGTAAATTCGACCGAGGAGAAATCTCGCCGTTCGACGTCGACGCCGATCCAAACATGACGCTGTAGCTGGTACGGCGCGGTCCCCGGACGGAGGGGCCGGATATAAGGTTTCCTGCTCTACAGTCCTGCGCAAGACGAAGGCCACATTAAGTGGCCTTCTTTGCGTGCGGAACTCGCGATAAACCTTATATCCGGCCCCTCCGTCCGGGGACCTTTCTGTATCGATATAGCTTCTGAGCTGGTTTGGCGTCGACAACGTCCGGCAAGGTTAGCCAGCTGCGTCGAATTTCCGGCGTGCTTTAGCTGAAAGAAAAAGATGGTGTGCGGAGCTTTGCTCCGCATTTGGGATGGGAGCTCCCGCGGCTCCCGAGGGGCATCTCTCATGCAAAAACTTTTGTTGGGTAAAGTCCGAGGTCAGTGGCGTTTTATACCGAGAATTTCAAAAAAAGTTGAAAATTCATTACAAATTTGCGTTGACTTTAGGTAACTAAAGTTTCATACTCCTTTTTCAACCACTGGGGGATGTGAACACGCACGGATCGTTCGCATCATGATTGAAGAGGATTTTTTAGACATGTTCACGCATCAGCTAAACATTATCAGCGTAGTAATTATCTGATGCGGGTTAGCACATACAGCTAGCCCGTACGATAACGGGCGGCTGATGAAGATGAGGGCCGTCGAGCGCAACCGACGGCCCTCATTTTTTATGTCTAGGAAGTTCTTTTTAGAGGAGGAAATGTAATGAACGGAGTTTTGCTCATGGTTGTGGCCGCGGCGGTGCTCGCCTGTGGCTATCTGGGCTACGGCCGCTGGCTGGCCAACAAGTGGGGCGTTGACAAAGAGGCCCTCACGCCGGCCAAGCGCATGAAGGACGGCAAGAGCTTCTCGCCCGTCTCCGCCTTTACCGCGTTCTCGCACCAGTTCAGCTCGATCTGCGGTGCTGGCCCTGTCACGGGTACGATCGTCGCCATGGCCTTTGGCTGGCTGCCCGTCGTGCTCTGGGTCCTCGTCGGCGGCATCTTCTTTGGCGCCGTCCACGACTTTGGTGCTCTGTACGCTTCGATGAAGAACAACGGCAAGTCGCTCGCTCAGCTCATCGAGAAGTACATCGGCAAGACCGGCCGTCGCCTGTTCCTGCTGTTCTGCTGGCTGTTCTGCATCATCGTCATCGCCGCCTTCACCGACATGGTCTGCAAGACGTTCATGTTCACCCCGGCCGTTGACGCTTCTGGTGCTGCTACCGGTGCCATCGACTTCACCAAGTCCTATGCCGCCGGCTGCGCTGGTACCATCTCCATCCTGTTCACCTTCGTCGCTATCGCCTTTGGTTGGGCCCAGAAGAAGTTCAACCTCACCGGTGCTACCGAGTTCGTCACCGGCGTGGTCCTCATGGTTCTCATGTTTGCCGTCGGTATGCAGTTCCCGGTCTACCTGGATAAGTTCCAGTGGTTCGCCGTCGTCATGGTCTACCTGGTCTTCGCTGGCGCTATGCCCATCCAGATGCTCAAGACCCCGCGTGACTACCTCACTTCCATCATGATGATCGTCATGATCGTTTGCGCTGTCCTCGGCATCGTCGTCCTGGGCGTCAACGGCCAGGCCACCATCACCGCTCCGGTCTTCACCGGCTTCTCCAGCGCTTCTGGCATGATGTTCCCGGTCCTGTTTGTTTCCGTTGCCTGCGGTGCCCTCTCCGGCTTCCACAGCCTCGTTTCTTCTGGTACCTCCTCCAAGCAGGTCGAGAAGGAGCAGGACGCCGTCAAGGTCGGTTATGGCGCCATGATCGTCGAGTCCTTCGTCGGCATCCTTGCCATCATCGTTGCCGGCATCATGTTCTCCGACATGAACACCGCCGGTACCGGCGCCCTCAACGCTGGCGTCGCTTCCACCCCGTTCCAGATCTTCGCTGCTGGTATCTCCCGCGGTATGCAGGCCTTCGGTGTTGACGGTACGCTCGCTACCGTCTTCATGACGATGAACGTTTCCGCTCTGGCCCTGACCTCGCTCGACGCCGTCGCCCGCATCGCCCGCACCTCGTTCTCCGAGTTCTTTGCCCAGACCAACGACGCCCTGGCCATCGAGTCCAAGGCCGGCTACATGAAGGTTCTCGGCAACCCCTGGTTCGCCACGGTCGTCACCCTGCTTCCCGGTCTCGCCCTCGCCTTTGGCGGCTATGCCAACATCTGGCCGCTCTTTGGTGCTTCCAACCAGCTGCTCGGCGGCATGACCATGATCACCCTCGCCGTGTTCTGCAAGTGCACCGGCCGCAAGGGCTGGATGCTCTACGTGCCCGTCGCCTTCCTGCTCTGCTGCACCTTCACCTCGCTGGTCCAGAGCGCCATGGGCTGCATGACCGCTGTCCAGGCTTACGGCTTCTTCGGCACCATCCCGGCTACCGCCACCACGGCCGCCGTCTCCGTCGCCGCCACCAAGGGCTTGCAGCTCGTTTTCGCCGTCCTGCTGATGGTCCTGGGCCTCATCGTCGCCGTCAACTGCCTCAAGGAGTTCTTCGGCAAGGAGGCCGGCTCCATGCCCGACGAGGAGCCCGAGTGGTCCGAGATGGGCAAGGCCGAGTACGGTCGCGCCACTGCCGCTGAAGCTCCTGCCGACGCCGAGGCCGCCAAGGCCTAGTCGGTCGGACGGGTTGAATCTCCCATCTATTTGACTCGGAAAGACCGGGTCCGCAATCAAGCGGACCCGGTCTTTTTTCTTGTGAGAACAGGTGGTGCAAGGGCGTTCTCGCAGATGTTTTGCGTGGATAGGCTCGTGCGTTGTACCATAAGGACGTATATGTGTGCATATGAAAGGGGCCCCGTGGCCAAGACGGTATATTCCGATAATCAAAACAATGTCGATGCTCTGGCTGAGCGTCTGAGCAGCCAGACGTCGCTTTCTGCCGAGCGCGCCAAGCTGGTTGCCTACGACCTGCTCTGCCGCAAGGCGCTCAAGATTAAGTCGAGCGCGCTGGCGCAGATTTTCCGCTCCGTCGATAAGGAATGCGACACCAAGGTGATGCGCGACGAACTCATCGCGGCAAAGATCGTTACCAAGATCGAGGGCAGCGGCATTAACGGGCGCCCGGCGTTCTATACCATCAATGCCGAGATCCGCGATGCCCAGGAGCAGCCTGCCGAGTCCGTCGAAGATTTTGTCGTCGAGGATTTCGCTGACGTGCCTGCTGTGGAAGAAGTTGCTCCGCGTGAGCATGTCGATACCGATGAGTTGCTCGATGAGAACGTCGTGCGTGCCTTTACGGCCAAGGCAGGACGCGGCGGTTTTGGCGGGGGCGGCAAGCGCGATGCACAGCGCCGCGCCCAGCAGGAGCGCTTCCGTCGCGCCGTTGCTCGAAAGGGCGAGACGGATGCCGAGGCTGTTGAGACCGAGGTTGCTGCCGAGTCGCAGAGGCCCGCGAAGGAGCAAAAGCCCGTGGAGGCCCAGGAGCCCCAGCGTCGCCGTGGTGCCCACTTTAAGGCTGCGCAGCAGGATGTCGCGCATGAGGTTGAAGAGCCTTCCGAGGCTGCAGACGATGTTGAGGAGTCTGCCAAGAAGGCTCCGGGTTCATGCCGTCCCGGGCGTGGTTTTGCGAGGCGCGCGTATCCCGTAAGGCGTCAGGAGAAGGGCGAGCCGGCTTCGACCGCTCAGGCCGAGAAGGCCGAACAAACCGAGAAAACCGTTGAGCCGGCGGCTCGCGAGCAGCAACCTTCCGAGTCGCAGTCTGCGGCTGACACTGAGGTCAAAGCTCAACAGACCGCTGATAAGCAGGCTGGGGAGAGCGCCTCAGGCAAGCCTCGCCGCCGTCGTCACCGCGGCGGTCGTGGCTCAAATGCCGAGGCCGCGGCCGAGAAGACAGCGACACAAAACGGAGATGAGAAGGCCGAGACTCCGGTGGATCAGGTCAAGCGCCAGCCGGCGAAGGAGGCCAAGTCCGATCGTCCGCAAAAGCGCTCGTCTGCGCCCAAGCAGGAACGTAATACCCGGGCAGATTCCAAGCGTAAGCCTCATGCACAGGCTGAGCCTGCCGCGGCTGATAGTGCTACCCAGCAGCCCGAGTCGGCCGTCCACGGCGAGGTATCGGCGTTTGCCCTTGCCCGCGTTTTGGGCAGGCAGCTGCTCAAAGTTGTCCCTACGCCTACGGCGCTCTCTAAGATCAAGGAGCAGCAGACTCAAATTGTTAAGGTCGAGGGCAAGGACGGCAAAAAGGCGCCGCAGCGCACTCAGCACAACGAGATGTCCAACCGCAAGATTGCCGAGGAAATCGCAATCATCCAGGCTTGGATCGAGCAAAACCGAGGTGCCGATACGCCGGTTGCCTCGCGCCGCCAGCGTGCCTACCAGATTTTTAACGACGAGAAGGCTTTTGACGGCAAGCACGGTGAGCGCCTGATAAGGCGCATGACCGAAAAGGGCATCAGCATGCAGGCGATCAAGGTCGCCCCCAACCGCCCCGTGCACTTTACGGGTTTCTTTACGCTGGGCGCCGATAAGCCGTTCATTATGGTCGAGAACCTGGACACCTACGACGAGATCGTCAGGCTGCTGCGTGGCCGCAAGCACGCCAAGCTCTTTGGCATCAAGGTGGGCGGCGTGATTTTTGGCGGCGGATGCAAGGCGAGCGTCTCGCATGCCCTGGACGATTATCTGGCCGAGATCGGCTATCGCTTTAACTACGTCTACTACGTGGGCGATATCGACCGCGAGGGCGCGCGCATCGTCGAGCAGGCTCGCAATGCCAATGTGGTTGAGATTCGCCTGCATGCCGGTATGTACCGCGCCATGCTCGCCGAGCATAAGCGTCGCGTGAAGGCCGGCGGCGAGTGCGAGCCCGCGGCTGCCAACCAGGGCGTGCCGCAGAATCTGGCGGCGACGATCAAGGATCTGCCCATGGTCACGCGCGTGCAGTTCCGCAATGTGCTGCGCGAGGGCGGGCGCATTCCGCAGGAGATTCTGATGACCGCCGACTATCGGGATGGCGACTCGGGAAGCTTCGACCGCATGCTTAACAACTAAATTTCGCCGGCCCCGGGAGAGCGGGGACACCGGCTTAGGTTTCCTGCTCTACAGTCCTGCTCACGACGGAGGCCACATTAAGTGGCCTCCTGTTCGTGCGGAACTCGCGATAAACCTAAGCCGGTGTCCCCGCTCTCCCGGGGGCTGTCGTGGCTTGGCCGTTGCACGCGGCTCGCTTTTCGGAACGGGGCTGACGGACACGTTCCGAAATCTACCGCCGTCGCTGTACAGGGTGTCTATAAAGAGCCGTGGCCAAAAAACGGCAAATATGAGTACTGATACTCTTTTAGTAGCAGTAATTTCGACCACATTTAAGGTGATTTGACGTGTCGGTCGAGCAGATAAGCTGCCGTATCTCCTCAAGTGTTCATTAAAGGAAGACCTTGATGCGAATAAATCTCATTAAGATCTTCTTTTATTAACGAAAATAATGTAGCTACAACGGTAACAGTACTCATATTTGCCGTTTTTTGGCCACAGTCCTTCGGAGGGTCCTCGAAAATAGTCCCGAGCCGGCACTTTAGGAACGTCCCTAAGTGCCGGCACCGCGTCTGCCTGCGGCGGCCGCGCCCCGCTGCGTCGCTCCGCTCCTTGCGTGCTGCGCTGGAAAACGCTTCGCGTTTCCTCAGCTCCGCACCCTTGCGGGTTCGAATTCCTCCGCTTGCCCACAAGAAAGCGCCCTGAGCCGTTATGGGCTCAGGGCGCTCAATTTTAATGGCTGGGACGGAGGGATTCGAACCCCCAACAGCCGGCACCAAAAACCGGAGTTCTACCGTTGAACTACGTCCCAATGTGTGGTGTTGCCCAAAAGCAACTCGTTTAGTTTACCTAATCTGCGAGGGCATCGCAAACGCCATCGAGCAGGCGTACGGCGAGTGTCTGCGCGTCGCTGGCCGTGAAGGTGCCGTTGTAGCGCGTCATGCCCGTTAGCTCAATGCGAATGCGTGCCGGCTTCTGCTGCGCGGCGACATTGGCAGTGCGGATGCGCTGGGCCAGGTTGTGGCACTCGGCGAGGGCAATCGTGGCGCGCGGTGCGGCGTCGGCGGGCAGCTCGTCGCTTGCAATCTCGAGCACCAGGTCAACGTCGGTTGGGACCTCGGAGTCGCAGAGCATCATGCCGCTGTTGTCGGTCGTTGCCGTGGCGATATTCCACATGCGCGACGCAACACTGCGTGCGATGGGGTCCTCGCCGATAACGGCAATCTGGAAGCGCTCGAGCACGTTGGCGGCGCGAGCAAAACCGATGCGGGACTCGGCTTCGGTGACCGAGGGCTTGCCCTCCCACACATGGTGCAGGCGGTTGATGTAGGCGTAGGTGTCCTGGAAGGCCATGCCGTCGGCAAACAGGCCGACATTTTCCTGGAACTGCTGCAGGGCGGCCTCGGTATGCGGACCAAAGTAGCCGTCGTCTTCACCACAGGCAAAGCCCAAAACGTTGAGAGCGCGCTGCAGGGCCTGCACATCGGCGCCATGGAAATTGGGCATGCGCAGATAGAGGGTGCGGTCGCCCAGCTTATACGAAGCGTCTACAAGGGCGCTCCAGCAGGGGATATCGACGGCATGACCGGCAGCAAGGCCGCTGTCGAGCCTGAAGGTGCTGACGGCCTGCTCAGTGGTGGCTCCAAAGTACTTGTCGGTGACTTCGGCGGCATCAATCGTGTAGCCGAGCTGCAGGAGACGAGACTGCACGTCCTCGACGGCTGCTCCTTGCATGCCCGTTGTAATAGGTTCCATGAACGAACCCCTTTCGGCGTACCATTCGTACTATTTGAGCGTCTGTCGGATAGACAACGCAAAGGGATGCATAAACATGCACTCAACAGTGTAGCAAGTTGTGCCTAAATACGCTGCTGACAGGTTTTATAACCCCCGTTAGTTAAGGCGCTCCACAAAGAAATCTGCCATGGAGAGGAACAGCTCACGTGCGTGCGGATCAAGCTCAACGTTCTCGATGGCCGCTTTGGCCTTAGCGGTCAGGTCGAGCGCGTAAGTGTGGGCGTAATCGATAGAGCCGGTCTCCTGGAAGATCTCCACGGCGCGTGCGAGCTGCGCGGGATCATCGGTGCCCGAGGAAAGAATCGCCTCGATCTCGTCGTGGTGGCGCTCATCAGAGAGGGCGTGTACGGCGACAAGCGTGCGCTTGCCCTCGGTGATGTCGGTGCGGAAGTCCTTGTTGGCGGCTTCCTTAGTGCCGACAAGGTTGAGCAGGTCGTCCTGAATCTGAAAGGCGAGGCCCGTGTGCAGGCCAAAGGCGCGCAGCGCTTCGATTTGCTCATCGCTGCCGCCGCCGATAATGGCCCCGGCGGCAAGCGGCGTGGCTCCGCTGTAAAACGCGGTCTTGTGCGTCGCCATGTCCAGGTAGTCATCAACCGAGATATCAAAGCGCCCGTCACGGACCCAACCCAGGTCGAGCGCTTGACCCTCGATGGTGCGGACGATCATCTCGGTAAGCTCGTGGAGCACACGCAGCTTCACGTCGGACTCCAGCGTGGGGTCGTCGAGAACCGTCTTGGTGACCATGGTGAGCGCCAGGTCGCCACAATTGATGGCAAGGCCCGTGCCCTCGGTAAGGTGCATGCAGGGCTTACCTCGACGAAGCTGTCCGTTGTCGGCGATGTCGTCATGGATAAGCGCTCCCGACTGAAAGTGCTCGATAGCTGCCGCCGCGCTGCGGGCGCTCTCAAAGCTGCCACCTACCGCGGTGGCGGCGAGCATGCAGATGAGCGGGCGGTGGCGCTTGCCGGCATTGGCCGTAAATGTCGAGAGCGGGGTATACAGGTAGCGCTCGATATCGGCAGAGGTCGCCTGTCCGTCAAAGAACGTGGCCAGATAGTCGTTGATCTGGTCAAAGTGCTGGGCTAAAAAGCTGGTAAACGGACTGGACACGGGTTCTCGCATTCTTTCTTAGGTTGCATCGTTGCGGTGTGCAGATACCATATTGCCACATTGGAGTTGCCGGCGCGTCTGTTTTGGCGATTTGGGGAAACGGGACGCGTGCGCGTGCCGGCTGCTTATATAAGCCTAAAGTGCTCGAGCGCCTTGACGACGCCATTTTTGTCGACCGAGTCGGTGATGTAGTCGGCGCGCTTTTTGAGATAGTCCGGCGCATTGCCCATGGCGATACCGACATCGACGGCGTTCATCAGCGAGACGTCATTGCTGGCGTCGCCGATGCCGTATACGGTTCCGTGGTGGGGATCGAGGGCGTCGAGTACAGACTGGATGCCCCCGCGCTTCGTGCATTCGCGGGGCGAGATTTCGGTTACCTCGAGTTCGAGCTCGTTAAAGCACAGCAGCGGCTCAAGTGCCTTATCTTGAGCGATGTGGTTGGCGAGCGATGTAGACATCAAGATCTTGTAGACACTGTAATGTTGCAGCTGCGTGACTGCGTCGCCCAGGGTGCGCGCGTATCCGGGAGCATCGGGGGCATCGGCACTCATGCGCACGACGCCGTTGAGGCCCTCAAAGCGGATGACCTCGCCCGATTGCTCAAGGTAGGGGGCAAGACGCTGCAGCATACCGGGCGTCATCGACAGATCGCGAATTGCGTGTCCGTTGATCTCGGCGTAACCGCCCGCAAGACAGACGATGCCGGTCCAGGGCAGCTCAAGAAGTTTGGGGTGGATGCAGCTGAGGGTACGTCCCGTGCAGATAAAGGCCATGTTGCCGTTGGCGACAAACTCGCGGATTGCCTGCGAAACCGCCTCGTTGGGATAGGGGGAGAGGTCCCGCTCGTCTTCGGGAAGGTCTTGGGCGAGCCTGGGGTCTTGCCAGGCGAGCGTTCCGTCGATATCGAAGAAGCAGATATCGCCGCGCTTATGGGCTGCGCTGGCGGCAGGGGAGGCCGAGGTGGTGGGCACAAATCCCGGCTCGAGGCCCATAATCTGGTCAAAATGCTCTTTAACGCGGGGAACGGAGATGCCGATGACCACCTGGGCGGTCTTGCCCGTAATGATGAGGCCCTTGGCGCCCACCGCGACAAACGATGCGTTATCTGCAACGATGGAAGGGTCTGCGACCTCGACGCGCAGACGCGTGGCGCAGTTGGTTGCGCCCACGATATTGCCAACGCCACCTAAAAGCTGAATTACCCGCTCAGCGAGGACGTGATCTTGATCGGATCGACTATCGACCTCGTCGTTGGGAGATTGCTCTTTGGCAAAGCCGCTTTCCGTTAAACGATCGATTGCCGCGCGATTGGCGACATGATCCTCGCGGCCCGGCGTCTTAAGGTCATAGGCCAAGATGAGTGCTCGAAAACTAACAAAAAAGATGAGGCTAAAGGCAAGGCCGATACCGAGCGCCAAAAGATAGGCACCGGCATGCGTGCGCATGAGCGGAATAAAGTTGAAGGCTGCCATCTCCATGAGGCCGCCTGAGAAGATGCCGACGATGCCAAAGAGATTCATGGTTGTGGCAAGGCAAGACGATAAGACGGCGTAGAGAAAAAAGAGCCCGGGGTGGGTGAACATAAAGAGAAACTCGAGTGGCTCGGTAACGCCGCAAACCACCGAGGCGATGATGGCGGGAACAAGGATGACCCTGAGGCCGGCGCGGCGCTCGGGTTTTGCGGTGGAGTAGAACGCGGCTGCGATGGCAGGAAGGCCAAAGAGCTTGACCCAGCCAGTGGCGGTAAAACCGGCCCACGGCGCAAGCTCATTAAGGGGGCGCGTGCTATGGGAGAGGATGGGGAGCAAGCTGCTCCACGTGGCGTAGATGCCGTCGTTAATGACCAGGTTGTCGTAGTAGATCGGCATGTAGAGCAGGTGGTGCAGCCCCATGGGCTCGAGTGCTCGCTCCAAAAGCACAAAGATGCCCACGCCAAAGGGGCCGACGCTCGTAAGTGCATGGCGCAGCGTTTCGGTCATTGCGTATACGGAGGGCACGATGGCGGCCGAGATAGCGGCAAGGGCAAACACGGCAAAAAAGCTGATGAGGTAGACCAGCGAGGAGCCCGAGAAGGTGCCGAGCCAATCGGGAACCTTGGCATCGTAGAAGCGGTCATGGATGGCGACGACGGTTGCCGATACCGCCAGCGGGCCGATAATGCCGGTGTCGAGCGTCTTAATGCCGTCGATGACGGTGATACCGTTGGCGGGGGTCAAAGATGACGGGTACTTAAGTCCAAGGTTGTCTCCGCTCAGCTTAATGATCTCGCTCAAAAAGAAGCAATAGGCAAAATAGGCCACGAGTGCCTCGAGGCAGCAGCGTGCCGGTTGCTTTTGGGCAAGACCGATAGGCAGCGCTACGGCAAAAAGGAGCGGGAGGCGTTTAAAGACCGTCCATGAGCCGCGCTGGATGATGGTCCAAAAAACGTACCAAGGGGTTCCGTATACGGCGAGATCGCCGACGATGTCCGCAGTCGTTGCGAGAGCGGAGACGCCGACCATGAGGCCCGATATAGAAAACAGCATGGCGGGAGCGAACATCGCCCCGCCAAAGCGTTGGATTTTTTGCAGCATGTTCTGCCTTCCGAATATCGAGGCGCGTTGCGCGTGGGGAAACGTTTAAACAATGGATTCATTGTAGAGGACCAGACGATTGTCGTACCGGCAGTTTTGAGCGAAACCGATTTGGGCACGACAGAAACCGTCAACGGTTAAATCCTGTCGCTTTACCGATATTCGGTTTAAACAACTTTAAGAAATGCTATCGTGCCTAGCCGGAAATAAATTATGTAGAGGTGAAACAATGCCAAAAGCGATATACGAAGGAATCTACCGCGAGATCCGTTCGCGCATCATTAACGGGACCTATGCGTTTCAGGAGATGCTGCCAACCGAAGCCGAGCTGACCGCGGAATTTGGCTGCACGCGCAATACCGTCCGCCGCGCTTTGAGCATGCTGGCCGACGGGATGTTTGTGCAGCCCATACACGGCAAGGGCGTGCGCGTTATTTGGCTTAAGGGCGAAACCGACATGTTGGGCGCACTCGAAGAGGTTGAGTCGTTTGGCGAGTTTGCAAAGCGCAACAATGCCGTTGCATCGACGGTCGTTAAGTCCTTTGAACATTTGATTTGCACCGAGCAGCTCTCTTGTCGCCTGGGCTTTAGGGTGGGCGAGGAGCTTATTCGCGTAGTGCGTGTCCGAAGCCTCAACGGCAACGCGCGCCAAGTGGACCATGGCTATTTTTTGGCGTCGATCGCCAAGGGCCTGACCCCCGAGATCGCGGCAGATTCTATTTACGGCTATCTGGAGCACAAGCGCGGTGTCAAAGTGATGGCGAGCCGCCGTACGGTGAGTGTCGAGCTCGCCAACGATGAAGACTGCAGCTATCTTGACCTCGGCAAATACAACTGCGTTGCCGTCATGGAGAGTCAGTCGTACACCTCGGATGGCATCTTGTTTGAGGTGACGCACACTCGCACACACCCCGAGATCTTCCATTACCGCGTCAATTCCAAGCGATAGCCGGCTAGCTCGCAGCCTGACGAGACTCATGCCCTCAAAGAGAAAACGCCCGGTCAAACCGACGATGCATCGGCTTGACCGGGCGTTTTCTCTGCATTCGATAACAAATAATTGTTTATACAAAACTTGTCAAGTATCAAGTTGAAATTACCGTTCACCGAAGTTTTTCTACCGCTCTAGTAATACTTGTTCAAACAACTAGCCAAATAGCGTATCGTACAAATCAGCAAAAGGGGCCAAGTCCCCGAGCCAATCTCCGAAGGCGGCGGCAAAGGGTGCCGCCACGGTGTGAAAGGGTGGATTGTAATGAAGAACGAAATGAGCAGAAGGCAGTTCCTGGGCTTTGCTGGTTCCGCGGCTGCGGTTCTTGGTCTGGGTCTCGTGGGCTGCGGTGGTTCTGCCGGCTCCGGCTCCTCTGCTTCTGGTGACGCTGCCGAGGTCTACTTCCTCCAATTCAAGCCCGAGGTCGATAAGGAGTGGAAGGAGATCGCCAAGGCATATAAGAAGGAGAAGGGCGTCGAGGTCAAGATCGTGACCGCCGCCTCCAACACCTACGAGGAGAAGCTCAAGTCCGAGATGTCCAAGAGCTCCGCTCCGACCCTGTTCCAGGTCAACGGCCCCACCGGCCTTAAGAACTGGAAGGATTACTGCGCCGACCTGTCCGATACCAAGCTTCGCGGTGAGCTCATTGACGACTCCCTGGCTCTGCAGTCCGACGGCAAGGATCTGGGTATCGACTGGGTCCAGGAGAGCTACGGCATCATCTACAACAAGCAGCTGCTCGAGAAGGCTGGCTACAAGGCCGAGGACATCAACTCCTTCGACAAGCTGAAGGCTTGTGCCGACGACATCCAGGCCCGCAAGGACGAGCTTGGTGTTGAGGGTGCCTTTACTTCCGCCGGCATGGATGACTCCTCCAGCTGGCGCTACACCACCCACCTCGCCAACCTCCCGCTCTACTACGAGTTCGAGAAGGAGCACAACCAGGAGGACGACGAGATCAAGGGCGAGTATCTCGACAACTTCAAGCAGATTTTCGACCTGTACATCACCGACTCCACCTGCGATCCTTCGCAGCTTGCCTCCAAGACCGGCGACGACGCCACCAACGAGTTCGCAACCGGCAAGGCCGTCTTCTATCAGAACGGTTCTTGGGCCTACGCTGACCTCACCAAGGCCGGCATGACCGACGATCAGATTGGCATGATGCCCATCTACATCGGTGTCGACGGCGAGGAGAACCAGGGCCTGTGCTCCGGCGGCGAGAACTACTGGTGCGTCAGCTCCCAGGCTTCCGAGGATGCCCAGAAGGCCACCGAGGACTTCATGTATTGGTGCGTCACTTCTGACACCGCCACCAGCATCATCGCTGACAAGATGGGTCTGACTGCCCCGTTCAAGAGCGCTAAGGAGACCACCAACGTCTTCTCGCAGCAGGCCGTTGCCATGGCCAAGGACGGCAAGAAGACCGTCGCTTGGGACTTCGTTTACATCCCCTCTGAGGAGTGGAAGAAGAACCTCAAGCAGGCTCTGATTGCCTATGCTGCCGACAACAGCAAGTGGGACGGCGTCAAGAACGCCTTCGTCGATGGCTGGAAGACCGAGAAGGCTGCTTCCGAGTAAGCAGTTGCTGCCCAAGCTATCTGATTAGCGACAGGGGGCGGGCAGACGTTGGTTTGCCCGCCCCCTGCATATTGAAAGGACCCTTCTATGGGCAAAGCACTCAAGCGCTGGTGGCCGCTCTTTATGCTGCCCACGTGTCTGGCGTTTATGATCGGGTTCGTGATCCCCTTTATCCAGGGTTTCTATCTCTCGTTCTGCCAGTTTATTACCATCAACAACACGCACTTTGTCGGTATCGAGAACTACGTGCGCGCACTGTCCGATCCGCAGTTTGCCACGTCGTTCTTCTTTACCGTGGCGTTTGCCTTCCTGTCGACGGTGCTCATCAACGTGATCGCCCTCGCCATCGCGCAGGCGCTCACCCGCAAAGCGCTCAAGGGCACCAACATCTTCCGTACGATCTTCTTTATGCCTAACCTGATCGGCGGCATCGTGCTGGGCTACATCTGGCAGATTCTGATCAACTGCCTGCTCTCCAACGTGGGCGCCCAGCTCATCGCCCTTAACTCTGCTGCTGGCTTCTGGGGCCTTATCATCCTGACCCTGTGGCAGCAGGTCGGCTACATGATGATCATCTACATCGCTGGTCTGCAGTCCATTCCGTCCGACTACATCGAGGCCGCCAAGGTCGACGGTGCCACGGCATGGCAGACGTTTTGGAAGGTTAAGATCCCTAACCTGATGCCGACCATCACCATCTGCCTGTTCCTGTCCATCACCAACGGCTTTAAGCTGTTCGACCAGAACCTCGCCCTTACCGGCGGCGCCCCCGCGCACTCCACCGAGATGCTCGCCCTGAACATCTACAACACGTTCTATTCGCGTGCCGGTATCGCATGGCAGGGCATCGGTCAGGCCAAGGCGGTTATCTTCTGCATCCTGGTCGTAGCCATCTCCATGATTCAGCTTAAGGCCACGAGGTCCAAGGAGGTGCAGCAGTAATGAAACGCGATAAGGTTATCAACCGCGCGCTCTCGATTTTCTTTACGATTCTGTCGCTCGCGTGGATCTACCCCGTGTTCATGATTGCGCTCAATTCCTTTAAAAAGGCAACTGCAATCAGCACCACCACGGCATTCGATCTGCTCACGCCCGAGACGTTCAACGGCCTCGCAAACTACATGCATGCCCTTAACGAGCAGGGCTTTGCCTCGGCATTTATGTACTCGCTCATCATCACGCTCACGTCGGTCGTGCTGATTCTGGTGTGCTGCTCCATGTGTGCTTGGTACGTAGTGCGCGTCAACAGCAAGATCTCGAACTTCTTCTATTACCTGTTCGTCTTCTCGATGGTCGTGCCCTTCCAGATGCTCATGTTCACGCTGTCCAATTTGGCGGACCGCATCGGCTTCAACACGCCGTTCAACATCTGCTTTATCTACCTCGGCTTTGGCGCGGGCCTGGCGGTCTTTATGTTCGCCGGCTTTGTAAAGAACATTCCGCTCGAGATCGAAGAGGCGGCCATGATTGATGGCTGCAACCCGGTCCAGGTGTTCTTTAAGATCGTCCTTCCCATCATGAAGCCCACCTATCTTTCGGTCGGCATCCTCGAGACCATGTGGGTCTGGAACGACTATCTGCTGCCCTACCTTACGCTCGACTCCACCAAGTACAAGACCATTCCTATCTTGATCCAGTACTTCCGCGGCGGCTACGGCCACGTCGAGCTCGGCCCCATGATGGCCTGCATCATGATGGTCGTTATCCCCATCGTCATCATGTACATCCTCTGTCAGAAGTACATCATCGACGGCGTGGTGGCAGGTGCCGTCAAGGGCTGATGCCGTAACTGTTTTGCAAGTTTCTGCGGCGCCCCTCAGCGCGGCGCCGCATATCGAAAGGTAGAGACATGGCCGAGATCGTTCTCAAACATGTTCAGAAGGTGTATCCCAACAACGAGTCAAAAAAGAAGGGCTTCTTTGGCAAAAAGAAGAAGACCGAGGAGAAGAAGCACAACCTCAAGGTTACCGAGGACGGTGTGCTCGCTGTAGAGGACTTCAACCTCACCGTTCACGACCAGGAGTTCGTCGTCCTCGTTGGCCCCTCTGGCTGCGGTAAGTCCACGACGATGCGCATGGTCGCCGGCCTGGAGGACATTACCTCGGGCGATGTGTTCATCGACGGCAAGCGCGTCAACGACGTCGCTCCTAAGGACCGCGACATCGCCATGGTGTTCCAGAGCTACGCTCTGTACCCCAACATGACGGTGTACGAGAACATGGCGTTTACGCTTGAGCTCAAGAAGGTCCCCAAGGACGAGATTGACCGCAAGGTTCGCTCCGCTGCCGAGATTCTGGGCATTACCGAGTACCTCGACCGTAAGCCCAAGGCGCTCTCCGGCGGCCAGCGCCAGCGTGTCGCTATCGGCCGCGCCATCGTGCGTGACCCCAAGGTCTTCCTGATGGACGAGCCGCTGTCCAACCTGGACGCCAAGCTTCGTAACCAGATGCGTGCCGAGCTCATTAAGCTGCGCCACGAGATCAAGGGCACGTTCATTTATGTTACTCACGACCAGACCGAGGCCATGACCCTTGGCGACCGTATCGTGGTCATGAAGGACGGCGTTGTCCAGCAGATCGCCACGCCGCAGGAGGTCTTCAACCATCCCGCGAACATCTTCGTCGCCGGCTTCATCGGCGTGCCGCAGATGAACTTCTTCGATGCCCAGCTGGTGCGCTCGGGCAACGGCTTTACCGTCAAGACCGAGGATATGAACGTGGCGCTCGCCCCCGAGACTTGCGCTCAGCTTGCCCTCAACTGGGACGGCGGCGACGTGAAGGAGATTACGGCCGGCGTGCGTCCCGAGCAGATCCTGCTTGCCGACAAGGGCGAGGAGGGCGCGCTCCAGGGTACCGTCGAGGTGACCGAGCTCATGGGCTCGACCGAGCATGTCCACGTGACCGCTCCCGACGGCCAGTTTGTTCTGATTATCCCCGTCGTCGACCTCGAGGCCAAGGGCGCGCTCAAGGCTGGCGACACCATCTGGTTCAAGTTCGAGAAGAACGCGACCCACCTCTTCGATAAGGTCTCTGGCAAGAACCTTATCTAGGCCCGGTGCATCCAGGCCCTCCCTTTGGGCGACTGCGGTATTGCCATCCTTTTGCCGCGGTCACATATAAGGCTCCCCTCCCGTCCACTGGGCGAGAGGGGAGCCTTTCTTTGTGTTGGGGTTGTCTGGCCGGTCGTTTGTCTCGATCTGTAACAGGTAGGGCCGATTTCGGACGTTAGATGTTACAGATCGAGACGGTTCCGCCGAGCTAACCATTTCATCTAAATCTGTAACACCAAAGGCGAATTTCAGCTGCTAGATGTTACAGATCGAGATAAACCCAAAGGGTGGGGCTGGTATGTCTCGATCTGTAACAGCTGGGATCGTTTTGGTTGAGTAGTTGTTACAGATCGAGATTGTTTGGCCGAGTCGGGTCACAGGGTAACGTGCGGGCACAAAAAACGGAGCCGTGTCGCCACGACTCCGTTTCTCAAGAGGATGGGTAAGGGAAGCGAAATTAGTTCAGGTGCCAGATCTCGTCGTTGTACTGGGAGATGGTGCGGTCGGACGAGAAGGTGCCGGCGTTGGCAATATTGATGAGCGCCTTGCGCATCCAGGCGTCCTGGTCCTCGTAGTCGGCCAGCACGCGCTCCTTGGTCTGGATGTACTCCTCAATGTCGAGCAGGGCCATAAACCAGTCCTTGCCCTTAATGTCGTCGTGCAGGCGCTGCAGGCGCTCGGCATTGCCGGTCGTCATAAAGGCCGGGTTGGTGATGAAGTCCACCAGCAGTTTAATGCCGGGCTTGCGGTAGAGCACACCGGCGTCATAGGTGCCGTTGGCATAGAGCTGCTCGACCTGTTTGGACGAGGCACCAAAGGTATAAATGTTCTCGTCGCCCACGAGCTCGGCAATCTCCACGTTGGCACCGTCGAGCGTGCACAGGGTTAGGGCGCCGTTGAGCATGAACTTCATGTTGGAGGTGCCGCTCGCTTCCTTGGAGGCCAGGCTGATCTGCTCGGAGATATCAGCGGCGGGGATCACGCGCTCGGCGGCGGTGACGTTGTAGTTCTCGATCATGACAACCTGCAGGTAGGGAGCCACGTCGGGGTCGTTTGCTATCCACTGCGACAGCGTCAAGATCAGATGGATGATGTCCTGCGCGATAGTGTAGGCAGGCGCCGCCTTGCCGCCAAAGATGATGGTGACGGGGTGCTTAGGTCTGTTGCCGTTCTTGATATCGAGGTACTTCCAGATGATGTAGAGCGCGAGCATCTGCTGGCGCTTGTACTCGTGGATGCGCTTGACCTGGACGTCGATGATGGCGTTGGGGGGAATGGTCACGCCCTGCTCGAGCGCCATGAACTGGCGCATGATGGCCTTGGCCTCGACCTTGGTGGCGGCCAGGCGCTCAAGAACGTCCTTGTCGTCGGCGAACTTGGCGAGTTTGCTCAGATCGCCGGTGCTGCGCCAGTCGGTGCCGATCACATCGTCGAGCAGGCTGGCGAGCGCGGGGTTGGCCCCATGAATCCAGCGGCGGAAGGTGATGCCGTTGGTCTTGTTGGAGAACTTCTCGGGATAGATCTCGTAGAACGGATGAAGCTCGGTGTCCTCCAGGATCTTGGTGTGGAGGGCGGCTACGCCGTTGATGGAGAAGCCAAAGTGGATGTCCATGTGGGCCATGTGGACGGTGTCGTGCTCGTCGATGATGGCGACGCGCGGGTCATCGTGCTCGGCCTTCGCGATCTCATCGAGCTTGACGATAATGTCGGCGATGGCAGGGGAGACCTTCTGCAGGCTGGTGAGCGGCCACTTCTCGAGCGCCTCGGCAAGAATCGTGTGGTTAGTGTAGGCGACCATGGAGCGTACGATGGTAACGGCCTCGTCAAACTCGATGTCGTGCTCGGTGGTGAGCAGGCGAATGAGCTCGGGGATGACCATGGTGGGGTGCGTGTCGTTGATCTGGACAACGGCGTAATCGGCCAGATCGTGCAGGTTGCTGCCGCGCTCGACGGCCTCGTCGATCAAGAGCTGGGCGGCGTTGCTCACCATGAAGTACTCCTGATAGATGCGAAGTAGGCGGCCCTGCTCGTCGGAATCGTCGGGGTAGAGGAACAAGGTGAGGTTCTTGGCGATCTCGGTCTTGTCGAAGTCGATGGAGCTGCCGGGGACCAGGCCGTCGTCGACGCTCGCCAGGTCGAAAAGGCGCAGGCGGTTCTTGGTGGGCTGGCCGTAACCGGGCACATCGATGTTGACGAGCTTGGAGGTAACGGCAAAATCGCCGAATTCGACGGTGTAGGAGCGGTCATCGTCGACTAGGATGTCCTGCTCACCGAGCCACTCGTCGGGGACGGCCTTCTGCTGGTTGTCGACAAAGCGCTGACGGAACAGACCGTAGTGATAGTTGAGGCCCACGCCATCGCCGGTCAAGCCCAGCGTGGCGATGGAATCCAGGAAACATGCGGCCAAGCGGCCCAGGCCGCCGTTGCCGAGTGACGGCTCGACCTCGAATTCCTCGATCTTGTTGAGGTCGTGGCCTGCGGCGGTGAGCTGGTCCTTAACCTCGTCGTAGATGCCGAGGTCGATCATGTTGTTGATGAGCAGCTTACCGATCAAAAATTCGGCGGAAATGTAATAGAGCTTTTTCTTGCCGTTGTTGAGCGGGCGGGCGGCGGAGCGCTCCTGCACGAGTTTGACCAGCAGCTTGTAAATGCGACGGTCGTCGAGCTGCTCGAGCGAGGTGCCAAAAGACTGCTCGGCGAGTTCCATGAGGTTAATTTGGGGCATGTTTTCTCCTGTGATGGGTTGTTTCATGTCTGCAATTCATAAGAAGCCCGCGCGAGGGGATTGGGGTGGCCTCGCGCGGGAAAAGCAAGCGCGTCCGCACGGTGGGGAGGGGTCAGGCGCGGTAGCTCCTATTGAGGAAGCTCGATTTCGGCTTCCGACGGGATGCGGAAGTAGGTCTCGGTCCAGTCGGTGAGTTTGTGCTCGAGCTCGCGGGTGATGGCGCCGTCGAGCATGCGCCAGGTCCAGTTGCCGCCCAGTGTGGCAGGGGTGTTGATGCGCGCCTCGTTGCCCAAGTTGAGCAGGTCCTGCATGGTGTAGATGCACGTGTCGCTCACGCTGGCTGCGATGGTTCGGTTGAGTGCGTCGGTGATAGGCTTGCCGGCCTGCTGATGGGTGTACAGGGCTGCCTGCTCGCGCTGACGCGGGGTGGCCGTTCCCTCAAACCAGCCGCGCGCCGTCTCGTTGTCGTGGGTGCCCACGTAGGCGACGGTGTTGGCGATGTAGTTATGCGGCAGGTAGTACGAGTTGGTGCCCTCAAAGGCAAACTGCAGGATCTTCATGCCGGGGAAGCCCGAGTTGTCGCGCATGTCGATGACGCCGGGGGTGAGGAAGCCCAGGTCCTCGGCGATGATGGGCAGCGTGCCGAGCTTTTCCTCGAGCGTCTTGAAGAACTTGAGGCCGGGACCCTGCGTCCACGAACCGTAGGACGAATCGGGCGAGGAGAACGGCACCTCCCAATAGGCCTCGAAGCCGCGGAAGTGATCCAGGCGGATGACGTCGTACATGTCGAGGGCGGCGCGAATGCGGCCCTCCCACCAGGAGAAGCCGTCGGACTCCATGGCGTCCCAGTCGTAGATGGGGTTGCCCCAGTACTGGCCGGTGGCCGAGAACTGGTCGGGCGGCGTGCCGGCGACGCTCACGGGATTGCCGGCGGCGTCGATCTTAAAGAGCTCAGGTGTCGCCCACATCTCGACGGAGTCACGCGAGACATAGATGGGCAGGTCGCCGATGATGAGAATGTCGCGCTCGTTGGCATAGGCCTTGAGGCGGCTCCACTGGCGATCGAAGAAGTACTGCGTCATCTGGTGGTAGAGCATACGCGCCGGATGGTCGGCGCAGACCTTGGCGGAAGCCTCGCCGCGGGTGCGGAGCTCCGCGGGCCACTCCCAAAACGCCTTGAGACCGCACTCCTCTTTGACGGTCATGAACTCACAGTAGGGGATGAGCCAGTCCTCGTTGGCTTGGATAAAGCCATCGAAATCGGCTGGCTTGTCGGCGGCAAAGCGCTCAGCGGCGCGGTCGAGAATCTGACGGCGGCCGCCAAAGATAGCACCGTAGTCGACATTGCTGGGGTCGGATCCCAGATACACGCCATCGATATCGCGCTGCTCCAGATACCCTGCCTCGATAAGCTCGGCAAAGTCGATAAAGTTGGGGTTGCCAGCGCGGGCCGAGAACGACTGATAGGGCGAATCGCCATAGCTGGTCGTCGTAAGGGGCAGAATCTGCCAGTAATGTTGTTTGCACGAGGCGAGAAAATCGACGAAGTCGTAGGCATTCCAGCCAAAGCCGCCGATTCCGTATGGTCCGGGCAGAGATGAGACGGGCATGAGGACGCCGCTTGCACGCTCCATGAATGCGCTCACCAACCTTCTTGTTGTGGGGTCGGCCTGCCGATGGATGTGCAGTCCGCCTCCGATGTTCTGATCTGATACGCCTATTGTAAAACATGTTGTTTAAACATGTACAGGCAAGATAAAAAAGTTGGTTGATTTTCGGCGAATGGTTGCATGCCATGAAAAAGCCCCGACCTCACAACGTGAGATCGGGGCAAGAGCGGTATGTAGGTTTTTGCTACTCGGCGTCGGCGAAGCCGTTGGGGTTGTGGCTCTGCCAGTTCCAGCTATCGCGGCACATGTCCGCGATGTCGTACTGGGCCTTCCAGCCCATCATGCGCTCGGCCTTGGAGGCATCGCACCAGTTGGCAGCGATGTCGCCGGCGCGGCGCTCGCGGATCACGTAGGGCAGCTCCTTGCCACAAGCCTTGGAGAAGGCGGCGACGACCTCGAGTACCGAGGTGCCGGTGCCGGTGCCCAGGTTAAAGATCTCGACGCCGGTCTTGCCGTTCATCCAGTTAAGGGCGGCAACGTGACCAGAGGCCAGATCGCACACGTGGATGTAGTCGCGCACGCCGGTGCCGTCGGGGGTGGGGTAGTCGTTGCCAAAGACCTGAACGGCCTCGAGCTTGCCCACGGCGACCTGGGCGACATAGGGCACCAGGTTGTTGGGGATGCCCTTGGGGTCCTCGCCGATCAGGCCCGACGGATGAGCGCCGATGGGGTTGAAGTAACGGAGCAGCACGACGTCCCACTCGGGGTCGGCGGTGTGGACGTCCATAAGGATCTGCTCGATCATCCACTTGGTCCAACCATAGGGGTTGGTCGCGGGCTTCTTAGGATCCTCCTCGGTGACGGGCGGGTTGTCCGGGTCGCCGTAGACGGTCGAGGAGCTTGAGAAGATGATGGACTTGCAGCCATGGTTGCGCATGACGTCGACGAGCACCAGGGTGTTCTCGATGTTGTTGTGGTAGTACTCGACGGGCTTGCTCACCGACTCGCCGACGGCCTTAAAGCCGGCGAAGTGGATGACGCGGTCGATCTGATGGGTATCGAAGATCTTGTTCATCGCATCGCGGTCGAGCACGTTGGCCTCGTAGAAGGTGAGGTTCTTGGCGGCCTCGTCGCCCACGATGGTCTTGACGCGGTCGACGGCGACGGCGCTGGAGTTGGAGAGATCATCGACGATGACGACCTGGTAGCCACCCTCGAGCAGCTGAACGACGGTGTGCGAGCCGATAAAACCGGCGCCACCGGTAACGAGGACGCAGGTGTCTTTGGGGTCGAGTGCTTTGGACATGTAGTCTCCTATCGAATCAGGAACACTTCTTCAGGGGAGTATAGCGCAGGCAGGGACGCCCAAATCGTGCGCTGTAGGAAAAGCAGAGGATTGTGCTAACGTACTCATAGAAGAGCTTGCGTACGCATAACCTGATCTTTGGCATTTGCTTACGAGCCGCTGACCTTGCAGTTTCCTGCCGTTCGTGGAAATCGTTGGGACGCGCCATATGTACGCTAATATGTATGAGTTGAGCGACATATAAATAAGCATGTAACGGAGTACATATGTCACCAAACAGCGATTCCATCCTTTTCCAGGAGCTCTCGCGCCGCACTGCCCTCAAGGCCCTGTTCGGCGCCGCTTCTGCGGCAGTTCTTTTTGGCCTGCCCGCTCGCGCCCATGCGGCGGAGGCTTCCAAAGAAACCACCGATAAACTGAATGCCGCCCAGGCCCAGCTCGACGAGGTTCAGGCCCAGCTCGACAGCATCGCAAATGAGTATGCGGCGCTGGCCAACAAGAATGCCCAGACCCTCAACGACATCGAGAATGTCCAGGGCAAGATTGACGACACGCAAGCCCAGATCGATGAAAAGAAGGCCGAGCTCAAGAAGAAGCGCAATGACCTTTCCGATCGCGTGGCCGCCAGCTACAAGTCCGGCGGCACGAACATCCTGTCGCTGCTGCTGGCCTCTGGCTCGTTTGAGGAACTCGTCGCCAACGCGCATTACGTTGAGAAGATCAACAAGAGCGACCGCGATGCCATCGAGGATATCCAGACCATCCAGGAAGAGCTCGATGCGCAAAAGACCGAGCTTGAGTCGCAGAAAGCCGACTTAGAGAAGCTCAAGGACCAGCAGACGGCTCAGATGCAGGATATGCAGGCCAAGCAGCAAGAAGTCCAGACCGTGCTGAACGGTCTTTCCGACGACGTCAAGGAGCTCATGGCTCAGCGCGATTCCGAGATCCTCGCTGCCGCCCAGGCTGAGGAGGCTGCCAGGAAGGCCGCCGCTGCTGCCGCCGCCGCGAACAAGAACAATTCCTACTCGGGTGGTTCAAGCTCGGGTGGCGGATCGTATGCGCCCGGAACCCCGCAACAGAATGCCGGCTCGGGCAAACAGCAGGCCGTCATCAACGCGTGCTACTCTACGCCTTCGCCGGGTCAGAACTGGTGCGCGGCGTGGGTTACCAATGTCTTCCGTAACGCTGGCGTTGGCTACTTTGGCGGCAACGCGTGCGATATGTTTAACGCATGGTGCTATAGCTCCGACCGCTCGGCATTGCAGGTGGGCATGATCGTGGCCGATTCCTCGCACAGCGGCACGGGTGCTCCGGGCCTTATCTACGGTCATGTGGGTATCTACGTTGGCGGCGGCATCGTTATGAGCAACGAGGGTGCCATTACATCGAAGTCGCTCGATTCGTTTATTAGCTTCTATGGCACTGGCTCTGGCGTGCGTTGGGGCTGGCTCGGCGGTATTGCGCTGTCGTAACGGTGGTTTGAAGTAAGTTGGTCCGTGGCTGCCCGAAAGGCATTAGGTTGCCTGCTCGGACAGTCCTGCTCGCACGGAGAGCACATTAAGTGCTCTCCGGCTCGTGCGGAACTCGCGATCAACCTAATGCCTTTCGGGCAGCCACGGACCTCTCGGATCCAATACGCCACACGCCGGACTGGGTTATCTGAATAAATATGGTGAAGGCCCCTTTCGGGGCCTTCTTTGTTAAAGGAATTCGCCTACTCGGTGGACTTCGGGTTCTAGGTCTACGTCGAACTGCTCTTTGACTTTGGCTTGGATGTCGCGGATGAGTTCGTCAACGTCGGCGGCGGTGGCGTGGTTGGCGTTGACGATAAAACCGCAGTGCTTTTCGCTTACCTGCGCGCCGCCAACGGCGTGTCCTCGCAGGCCGGCATCCATGATGAGTTTGCCGGCAAAGTAACCCTCGGGGCGCTTGAAAGTGGAGCCGGCGCTCGGCATGTCGAGCGGCTGCTTGTCCTCGCGGCGCTGGCGGTAGTCGTCCATGTCGGCCTTGATCATCGCGGCGTTGCCCGGGGCGAGATTGAAGGTGGCCGAAAGCACGATAAAGCCGTCATCGGCGATGCGGCTCTTTCGATAACCCAGGTTGAGCTCGTCGACATCGAACTCGATGATATTGCCGCTGCCGCGGGTGCCGTCGTCGAGCTGGCGAGCGGGTTTGTAGACGCGCACGGACTCCAGCACATCGGCCATGCAGGCACCGTAGGCACCGGCGTTCATGTAGCAGGCGCCGCCGACCGATCCGGGGATGCCCGAGATGGGCTCCATGCCGGTGAGACCGGCCTCGGCTGCCGCGGCTGCGACATCGGAAAGCAGCGCGCCGGCTGCCGCCGTGACGTGCGTGCCGTCGATCGTAATGTCGGAGAGGCCTTCGCCCAGCGCCACGACGACGCCGCGGATGCCCTTGTCGCCGACGAGCAGGTCGGAGCCGTTGCCCACGATGGTGAGCGGTAGGTCGCAGCGATAACAGGTGCCGAGCGTGGCGACGAGGCCCTGCTCGGTATCGGGCGTGACAAAGACGTCGGCCGGGCCGCCGATCTTAAACGTGGTGTGCTCGCGCATGGGCTCGCTCATCAGCACGTTGTCCTCGCCGGCAACGCCAGCAAGCGCGCACAGCAGGTCCTCGTTAAAAAAGTCGTTCTCGTGCATACGAATATCCGCCTTTTGGTGGTCGTTGTCATCAATCGATTGCAATATACCCCACCCGGACGGATTTGGTGCGCTGGCGGCGATAAAACAGCCGTCTACCGGATTGGTAAAGTGTTTATCACCGAGGTAGAGGGGTAGTCGCTATACTTTCAAGAGATTGCGCGTAAACCCGGAAGGAGCGAGATGGCCAACAAAGTCACCCTCAAGCAGATCGCCCAGGAGGTGGGGCTTTCCCCCTCGTCGGTCTCGCTTGTGCTCAATAATCGGCCCTGTCGCATCTCGGAAGAAAACCGCAAACTCATCAAGGAGGTCGCGGCGCGCAACCACTATGTTCCTAACCAGATTGCGCGTAGTTTGGTCATGCGCGAGTCGCGCACGCTGGGCCTTATCGTCCCTAACATCGAGAGCCGCTTTTTTGCCTCGCTCGCCGGTAGCCTGGAAAAGCGCTGCCGCGAGGATGGCTATGCGCTCTTCATTACCAGCTCGGGTGGAAGCGCCGATGACGATCTGGAGCTGCTGCGCCAGCTGGTGACGCGCGGCGTTGATGGCGTCTTCCTGGTCGTGGGCGACGAGTTCTCCGACGACCGTGCCCTGCGCGAAGAAGTCAGCCACCTGCCCATCCCGGCCGTGATGGTCGACCGTGCCATTGAGGGGCTCGAGTGCGACAAGGTGATGTTCGACCACGAGATGGGCGGCTACATGGCCACCCGCTATCTGATCGAGCAAGGCCACCGCCGTATTGCCTGTCTGGTTAACGCACGCCGCTCCAATACGGGTCGCAAACGACTTGCCGGCTATGAGCGCGCACTGCGCGAGGTTGGCTTGCCTATCGACGCACGTTTAGAGTTTGAGAGCGAGTACTACATTCCGAGTGCCTACGAGGCCTCGGAGTCGGTGCTCGCAACTGATGCTACCGCTGTGTTCGCAAGCTCGGATAACATCGCCCTCGGTCTGCTCAAGCGCTTGCACGAGATGGGGAAGAGCATCCCGGGCGACATCTCGGTGGTGAGTTACGACAACTCGGCCGCCGACGTTCTCTTTGAGCCGGCGCTGACTGCGATTGAGCAGGATCCAGGTATCCTCGCGGAGCATGCTTTTGGCTGCATGTCCAAGCGTCTTGCCGGTAGGGGCGGTAGACGTGCCGAAGAAGTCGTTCTGGAGCCGGCGCTTATCGTGAAGGGCAGCGTGCTCGATCTTACCGAATGTAGCTAAGCGTACTTGTTTGTTTGCATAGATTGCATGCGGAGTGTCCGCTATTTACCGGCGGGGCCGGGGTGCCTGCCTTGTTTTGAGAAGTTCGCGGAGCCCACTTCTCAAAACAAGTCAGGCACCCCGGTTCTCGTCCGTAAACTCTTCCGCTGGGCGAGCCATAGACGCCGCGTACCGATACGGTAAAGTGGCGGCTTGAAATTGGTGCTATATTCAGCTTGAGTTGTTTAATGCTAGTACGGGAGGCTGATATGGGGCTGTTCAAGAAGAAAAACCCGCAGGATGCCTTTGATCCCGATGTGTTTACCATCACGGATACGATTTTGGACCCGCCGCGGTTTACGTTTTTGCCGGCTATCTACCAGGATGCCACGCATCGCAAGTGGGCTGTACATCAGCGCGGCGGCGAGCCGAAGATTTTTGACTATGCGGACGTGCTGCAGTGCGAAGTAGCCGAGGCGGGCGATCCGGAGGCCGAAGAAGCGGTCTCTAAACAGGAATTTGCCCGGCGTATCCTGGCAAATCCTGCCAAGGCAGCAAAAATAAATGCTGCCAAGCGTAATATGTGTCTTGGTATGGGCGTTGTTGTGGCGGTTCAGACGGGAAAAGACGAGGTTTCCAAATTAGAGATTCCCGTTATGACCGACGAGGTCAAACGCGATTCAAGTCTATATAAGTCGTATCGGAATGTCGCCGAGAAGATCAAGGCCGAATTTGATGCCATGGGAGGGCTGACCTAATTTTGGCGGCATACGTGTCTGAATGAGGAGTCTGTGCAATGGCAGGCGAATCTTATGCAATTCCCCCCAAAGATCGTGCTGTTGAGGGAATTCTTTGGTATATCCAGCACCATCAGCTTGCCGGCGGCGATCGCCTGCCGGCCGAGCGCGTGCTGTGCGAAGAGATTGGCGTTTCGCGTACGGCGTTGCGTGCCGGTATCACGCGGCTTATCTCGTGTGGAACGCTCGAGAGCCGTCGCGGATCGGGCACGTATGTGTGTCCTCTCAAGCCGCTGAATATCTTCCAGGAAACGTATAACTTTTCCGATGCTGTGCGGACTGCCGGCCTGCACCCCTCTTCTCGTCTGGTTTCCACCGGGACCATCGAGGCGGATGAGGCGCTTGCCGACAAGCTTGGGGTGGCTGTAGGCGCTCCCTTGCTCCGCATGCAGCGCGTTCGACTTATTGAGGGCGAGCCGACGTCAATCGAGACGGCTCACGTTAACCTGTCCCTGTGCCCATCGCTTATCGAGCACGATTTTGAGTGCGAGAGCCTTTACGATGTCTTGCTCAAAGAAGGTGGCGTGCGTGTTGAGCATGGACGTGAGCATATCTCCATCTCGCGTTTGAACGCCGAAGAGGCCGAGCTGCTCCAGCAAGAAGAGGGAACGCCGGTGTTCTATGAGAGCTCGATCGAATTTGATAAGGACATGCGTTTTGTGGAGCATTGCAAATCGGTGATTTTGCCCACAAAGTTCCGCTTTGCCGATAACGGCGAAGAGAACGGCATGAGGAGCGTGGCAGGTGAACAATGGCTGAAACAGTAGATGCCACCCCGGTTTATATGCGCATTCGACGCCGCATCGAGGAACGTATCGAGCGCAGTATATATCCCACGGGTTCCATGATTCCGTCCGAAAAAGACCTTGCCGAGGAATTTGGTACGACACGCTTGACCATCCGAAGCGCTGTCGATGAGCTGGTTCGGCGCGGGCAGATTCGCCGTGTTCGGGGAAAAGGTGCCTTTGTGGCGCAGAAAGTACCTGCTTTTTTTGAACGCACGGTCGGTTTCCGTGAATCGGTCCGTGCTTCGGGCGGCGAGCCGTCCGTCCGTATTCTCGCGCGTTCCAAGCGTTATGCGGGGCCATATTACGCCGACCTGTTTGGCATCGCCGAGGACGACCTGCTCTATTCCGTTCGACGCCTGAACTGCATAAACGGTAGCCCCGTATCGATTGAGACGGCGCTGATTCCCTGCCTGCTGTTCCCAACCATCGAAGATATTGACGTGTCGGTCTTCAGTTTGTACGAGACCTATGAGATGCTGGGCCGAAAGCCAGTCATGGCACAGGAAAAGCTCGATATCGAAGCGCTGGGCGCACGAGATGCCGGCCTCCTTGGACTGGAACAGGGCGATCTTGTTTTGCTTTTGGAATGCGTGAGCTATGACGCGAGCGGTCAGGCTATCGAGTATGTAAAGTCCTTCAATCGTGGCGATACGGGCGGCTACACCTATACGTACTAGCTGGTATTTTGTGAATAACGGCTGGGAAACTAACCAGTTTTGATCGTTGGGTCAGCTGTATATACAACCTTACATGGCTCAAAATCGACCGTTCGCCGAAGGGGATAAATTAATCGACAAAGAGGTATCAAAAAGCCGTAACCTGTAACTGTGATTGGTATCAAATACTAATGATTTGTTACGAGGTGAGACGATGAAGATGCTCGATTACGTTCAGCTTGCCCATGTGCGTATGGGGGAGAACCTCGAGCGTTCGTCTGAGCTGGTAGCGAAGCTCGTTGATATTTTCCAGTCCGGTTCTTTTAACGCACTGCGCATCGTTGCTTCGGGTTCGTCGCGCCATGCCGCCGATTGCGCCCGCGATTACCTGCAAGATGCGCTGCAGATGCAGGTGTCCGTTGTAACGCCCGAGGCCTTCGTCGATTTTGAACACACCTATCCGCAGCATGCGCTCAACATCGCCGTCTCGCAGAGTGGCTATTCGACCAATACGATTGCGGCGCTCGATTACATGCGCGCACACGATATGGCTGCAGTTGCGCTCACGGCAAACGTCGAGGCACCCATCAAGGAACACGCTGACATCGTTCTTGACTACGGTGTGGGCGTCGAGTCGGTGGACTTTGTAACTCTGGGCGTCGAGGTTCTCGTTGAGTATCTGGTGCTCTTTGGTATTTACGGCGGTCAGGCGCGCGGAACGGTTGACGCCAAAGGCGTTGCCCAGCGTCTTGACGACCTGCGCGAGGCTATCCAGGCCAATGCCGTGATGTGCAAGACCGCCGAGGCATATGTCCAAGACCACATGCTCGAGCTTTCTGAGCACACGCCCGCTATGGTCGTCGGCAACGGCCCCAACTATGGTGTTGCCGAGGAGGCAGCGCTCAAGCTGAGCGAGACCATCAAGATTCCTGCCATGCATCACGAAGGCGAGGAGTTCGTCCACGGTCCCGAGATGCAGATCGTTCCGGGCTATCTGGTGTTTATTGTCGACGATCCGCAGGGGTCGGAGCGTCTTGCGAATATCGCCGATGCGCTATCGAACGTTACGACAAAAACGGTGCTGCTCACGGCCCATCCCAAGGGTGGGGCTCACGAGGTTGTGGTGCCTCAGGTGGCTCCGCTGCTCAGCGCAATTCCCAATCTCGTGTTCTTCCAGACGATTGCGGCAATAATCGCCGAGCGTCTGAAGTCATGGGACGTTCACCCGTATCTCGATGCCGTCTCCAAGCAAATGGAGGTCAAGGCAGAGGGCTACGAAGAGTCAGTCAATGCGCTTAAGGCCAAAGCGGCTGAGTGTTACGGAATATAAGCGGGTTTTGATGCCCGTTGGCATGGGGGATGTGGAAACAACCCCAGAAAGGAGAGACAAATGAAGGAAACCGAGAAGATCGAGATCATGCATTTCGACCAGGAGGGCTACCTCGAGGACGGCAAGGCGCTCTACGAGACCGGCAAGAAGATGACCGCGCTCGCCGACAAGGTCGCCGACGAGGGCTACGACGCCGTGTTCCTGATGGGCGTCGGCGGCACCTGGGACGAGCTCATGCAGCTCGAGTACCTCATGAACAAGTTCGGCGACCGCGACCTCGAGGTCTACCTGATCCACGCCGCCGAGTGGAACGTCTCCGGCCACAAGCGCATGACCGAGAAGTCCGTCGTGCTCACCGCCTCCGAGTCCGGCACCACCCCCGAGGTCCTCGAGGCCGTCAACAAGATGAAGGAAAAGGGCATTCGTGTCTACGCCATGACCAAGCCCGAGGGTCTCATCGGCCGGGCTGTGGGCGCCGAGAACTGCGTCGCCATGGCCTCCGACCATGGTTCGGGCGGCTGCGAGAAGGGCTACTACCTCGCCGACTGCTTCGGCCTGCGCCTGCTCAACCGCCGCGGCTGCTTCCCCAAGTTCGACCTGTTCATCGAGCAGACCAAGGACATCTGGAAGGACATGCTCGACATCCGCAAGCGCTTCGAGCCGCGCGCCGAGGAGCTCGCCAAGAAGTACGCCCTGGCCCCCTACACCATGTTCATCGGCTCCGGCGCCCTGTGGGGCGAGACGATCCTGTTCTCGATGTGCATCCTGGAGGAGATGCAGTGGAAGCGCACCCGCTACATCACCTCGGCCGACTTCTTCCACGGCACCCTCGAGCTCGTGGAGCCCGGCGTCCCGGTCTTCCTGTTCATGGGCGAGGACGAGAACCGCAAGCTCGACGAGCGCGTCCGCGCGTTCCTGACCCGCGGCGTGACCGGCGACACCGACATCAACGTCATCGACACCGCCGAGTTCGCGATCCCGGGCCTTGACGACGAGTTCCGCGTCATCGTGTCCCCGTGGATCCTGACGGTGCTCGTGACCGACCGCCTGGCTCGCTACTACGAGACGGTCACCAAGCACAACCTCAAGTATCGTCGCTACTATCACCAGTTCGACTACTAAAGAAAACGGGTGCGGGAACGCGCCGGGCTATTGAGAGGAACACAGAATGAGACAGTACATCATCGCCAGCCATGCGCACTTCGCTACCGGCATCAAGGAGAGCGTCGAGCTGCTCTCGGGCGCTCGCGACAACGTCCACGATCTTTCGATGTTCGTCGATGACCGTATGGACGTGGCCGAGGAGGCCCAAAAACTGCTGGCAGGCATGGCTGCCGACGATGATGTCGTCGTGTGCACCGACCTCTTTGGCGGCAGCGTCAACAACGAGTTCACCAAGATCGTCCAGACGCGTCCCCGCACGTACCTCGTTACCAACATGAACCTTCCTCTGCTCATTCAGCTGCTGTTCTCTGACGAGTCGGCGCCGGTTGAAGAGACGATTCGCGCCATCGTCGCTGCGGACGATACGCGCGTGAAGTTTGTCAACGACCTGTTGGTCGATGACGACGAGGAAGAAGAGTTCTAATCCGCAGCACCTACTGACACGCCGTAAGACGGCACAAGACCTTTGGGGGTCACATTATGATTCAGCTACTTCGCGTTGACCATCGCCTGCTTCATGGCCAGGTCGCGGTTTCTTGGGTCCAGGGCCTTGGCTCCAACTGCATCTTCTGCGTGGGCGATAAGGTCGCCAACGACCCGGTGTGGAAGACGACGCTCAAGATGGGCAAGCCTGCCGGCTGCAAGCTCGTCATCAAAGATATGGCGAATGCCATCGAGGCCATTAACTCGGGCGTGACTGACAAATACAAGATGATCATCTGCGTCGCCACTATCGCTGAGGCAAAGCAGCTTGTTGAGGGCTGCCCGCAGATCAAGTCGGTCAACCTGGGTAACACCAAGCCCAAGGACGAGAAGCGTCCCGATGCCCGTCAGGTCTCTCGTCAGATCTTCCTGACCGCGGCTGAGGAAGCCGATGTGCGCGAGATGCTAGATCGTGGCGTTGAGGTCGAGATTCGACCCCTGGCCGATGACCCCAAGGTTGACTGCGCCAGCGTGCTCTAGGCGTTCAATTTCGAAGAGCCTTCGGGTTCTTCGTAGTGTCCTATATGGAAAGGGGGATGTATGCTTACCCAAGCAATCCTCATCGGACTTATCGCCGCATTTGGTAAGTTCGACTACCAGCTCGGTACGCTCTACGCGTTCCGCCCCATCGTCCTGTGCCCGCTCGTGGGCCTGGTGCTGGGGGACCTGCAGTCCGGTCTCGCAATCGGTGCGAGCCTGGAGCTGCTGTTCATGGGCTCGATCTCCATCGGCGCCTACGTGCCGCCTGATGAGACGATCGGCGGCGTGCTCGCCTGTGCCTTCGCTATCCAGCTGGGCCAGAGCACCGAGGCAGCCATCGCGCTCGCTATGCCCATCGCCACGCTGTGCCTTGCCATCAAGAACATCCTCAACGCCGCCCTGCCGATTTTGGTTGACCGCGCCGATGTTTTCTCTGCCCAGGGCAACCTTAAGGGCGTCTATGCGATGCACTTCCTGATCGGTTCCACCGGTATCATCATGGCGTTCCTGCTGTGCTCGCTGTCGTTCTATCTGGGTGCTGACGCTATCCAGGGCGTGCTCGACTTTATCCCCGACTTTGTCCTTGCTGGCTTTGGCGTTGCCGCCAACATCCTGCCTGCCATGGGCTTCGCCATGCTCGGCCGCCTGG
>CAUDNY010000013.1 GCA_958450865.1 uncultured Collinsella sp.
GGTGCGGGAACGGCCTATTTGCTCAATGTGTTCGGCTGAGATCGGAAATCAACCGGGGCCATCCGGGAGGGTCTCCGGGGCTGGGGGCGGGGGTTAAGTTTACTGCTCTACAGTCCTGCGCAAGACGGAAAGCACATTAAGTGCTTTCCTTTGCGTGCGGAACTCGCGACAAACTTAACCCCCGCCCCCAGCCCCGGAGACCCTCCCTGCCGTCACTTTGTTCGAGTCGTTGTTGTTCCTCGCCGCTTCCGCGGCTCGAGGTCCCCGTTCTCCTCGGCGGGGTTGTCTAAGGTTGTCGCTGAAGCTCTGCCTTTTGTTGCGGTTACTCCAAGTCAATAAACTTGGTGCTTAGGATCTTGCCGTCTTTAACGAGCATTCTGGCCATGGTGGGGCCTCGGGTGCCTCTGGGGTAGCTGGCGCTGCCCGGGTTGAGGACTAAGCAGCGGCCCACTTGGGCTTCTTTGGTTACGTGGGTGTGACCGTTGATGGCTACGTCTACGGATCCCACCGGAAGGTCTTCGCGGTAGTGGGCTACGGCGAATTTGAGGCCTTCGTAGGTAAAGAGCGCAAGACGGTCTACATCGGGGCCGTAGTCGCGGTAGTAATCGTTGTTGCCCAAGACGGCCCGCACGGGGGCGATGGTGCATAGGTGCTCGTAGTCCATCTCTGACGTAAGGTCGCCAGCGTGGATGATCAGGTCTGCGCCCTCAAGCTCATCCAAGAGCGCAGGCGATAAATAGCCGTGGGTGTCCGAGATGATGTCGATACGCTTGGCGCTTGCACTGTTCATGGGATCCCTTCCGCAAAAAACGATTCGGCAGATACATACAAAAAAGGCCCCACGGCTCCGCAGACGATGGGTCTACAGGGCTGCGGGGCCAGCGTGCTAGAGACTCAGGGCCTTCTTGAGCGGCACGACGCGGCGGCGAGAAACCGGCACGCGTTCGTCGACGCCCGTAATGCCCAGCTGGATGGCGCCCGAGGGCACCGTCTCGACGTCCGTGACGCACGCTAGGTTGACGATATAGCGGCGGTGAACACGGAAGAAGCCAAAGTCGCAGAGCTTGGCCTCAAACTGCGCCAGCGAGGTCGTCGACAAAAAGCGATCATCGACGGTATAGATGCAGGAGTAATCGTCCTTTGCCATGATAAAGCGGATGTCATCCACGGGAATGAGCACCTTGCGGCCGCCCTTTTCCACCGGGATACGCTCGATGGTCACTTTGCTGTCCGTAACCGGCTTGGCGCGTTGCATGACCTTCTCGATCGCGCGATCCAAGCGAGCTTCCTCGACAGGCTTCATCAGATAATCGACGGCATCGACGTCGAATGCCTCGACCGCATGGTCGCTATACGCAGTCACAAACACGATCGCCGGCGGATTTTTGAGCTTATGCAGCGCCTCGGCAAGTTGCAGGCCCGAGGCACCGGGCATCGAGATATCGAGAAACACGACATCCACGCGACTTTCCATAAGCATCTCGATGGCGGAGCGGACGCTCGACGCCTCCGTGATCGTGCCGATCTTGCCCGTTTGCTCGAGCAAGAAGCGAAGCTCCGAGCGAGCCGGCGCTTCATCATCCACAATCATCGCACGCAGCATAGGGATAAAACCTTTCGTCAACTAACTACGCCGGGCATCCGTCGCATGACGTTGAGCCCGTAGCCTTTTATTTTACTCTTGAATGTCAAAGATGCTCTCTGACAAATCAAGATGAAGAAGCACTTTGGTGCCCTTGCCCGGCGCCGATTCGACACGCGTATAGGAGTGCGTCCCAAAAAAGCGATGGATGCGCTCCGAAATATTGTGCATGGCCACACCGGCGCCGCCACCCTGGGGAGAGCTGGCGTCGGGACGGGCAGAGCGCTCGTCAAACAGTCTGGCGGCGGTACCCTCATCCATGCCCACGCCATTATCGGCCACGGCAATCAAGATTGCATCCTCGCCGTCTTGGTGAACGGTCACGTCGATCCTCAGGGCGTCGTCATCGCCCATACCATGACGCACGGCGTTCTCGACAATCGGCTGGATCACGAACGCCGGCACCAGCGTATCTTCCACGTCCTCGGACACATCGAACGTCGCAAGCACGCGGTCCTCGCCAAAGCGGGCCTTCTCAAAGGTAAGGTAGCGCTTGGTCTGTGCGACCTCGCGCGAGACCGGAATAAGCGATCCCGAGTTGTCGAGCGTGGCACGATAGAACGATGAGAACTCACGAAGCAGTTCGCGGGCCCGCAGCGGGTCGGTGCGCGTAAACGATGCAATGGTGTTCAGCGTGTTGAACAGGAAGTGCGGGTTAATCTGCGCCTGCAGCGCACGCACCTCGGCGCGCGCTGTGAGTTCCTTTTGCACCTCGAGCTCGTGGATGGCGAGCTGCGTGGACAAGATCTCGGCAAAGCCCGAGGCAAGCGCGTACTGGGTACGGTCGACGGCGCGCGGGGTCTTGTAGTAGAACTTGAGCGTGCCGACGGTACGATCTCCCACCTTGATGGGGGCGATAATGCCGGCGGGGACTTGGTTGTGCGAGCCGTCCGAGCCTACAACATCCACCATACGGTTGAACGACTGCACGATGCCATGTTCGATAACGTAGCGTGTGGCAAGCGTGTGGATGGGAGTATCTGGCAGTAGTTTTTCCTCAAACTCGCCCGCGCAGGCAAGCACGTTGTCCTCGTCGGTGATGGCCACCGTCATGGCGCGCGTCTCGGGCAAAATGCGCTGGCACACCAAACGCGCCGATTCCTGTGTCAAACCGCCCTTAATGTCCTCGAGCATGGCCGAGGCCACCGAGAGCGTCTCCTCGGTGTACTGGGAGCGCACCGAATCGGGATTGAGCGTCAAAAAGATAAAGATGCACAGAAAGATGCACAGCAGCGCGCAGGCAATCACCGTGGCGATCGGCTCGATACCGGTCACCAGGGCAAAAATAAAGTACACCAGCACGCAAATGGCGCAGGCAACGGCAATGATGCGAAAGATTGATATTGAACTATCGCGCTGGGCGCGGCGGTCGATCATTCGGCCCCCTCCAGGATACTGATCAGTTGTGCGTCACGCCAAAGCCCGTCCATGATCTTGGGCCAAAAGCTCTGGAAACGCAGATAGCTTGCAGCGTTTTGGCGCGCATAGGCCTTTGCCTCGTCGATACCATGGCGCCAGATGCGCAGGTAGCCCTCATGCTCGCGGGTAAACACGCTGCGGACCATAGCGGTCTTGCGCACGCGGTCGTCGAGCTCGCGCGAAATCCACGGGCCCGGGTAGGGCATGAGCGATGCCGCCGTAACGGGAATGAGCTCCTTTTGATGCGCGGCGAATGTCAACTTGGCACGTTCGTAGTACCAACGGTATACATCCTGCATAAAGCGCGGTGAGCGCTTTTCGGACTCCGGAGGCAGATGGCGCACGGTCCACTCGTTATCGAACCACACGTCGTAGCCAAACATGCGCATGTTAAAGAGGTAATCCAAGTCCTCGCCGCGGGTGATAAACGGGTCAAAGGCCACACGCGTAAAGGCGCGGGCGTGCAGGGCCATCAGGCCACCGCACACGTAGTTGGAGCGCGAGATGCGGGTGCCCGAGAGCGCCTTTTTCATCCAACGGTTGAACTCGATGCGCTTGGTCCACCAACGATGGCAGATGCCCGCCTTGTCCGTGGGAGCCAGCGGCGAGCCGTCGCGATCGTAGAAATAGCCGCTCTTGACCAAGATAGGCAGGCCCTGACGCGTCTGCTGCCCCAACGCATAGGTCGCGCGCTTCATAAAGTCGGCGTCGATGACAGTCTCATCGTCATCCAAAAAGATAACCGCGTCATGCCCCAGCACAGCGGCACAGGCCAGCCCCATGTTGCGGATGGCACCGTAGCCTCGCAGGCTCACGCACTCGCCCGAACCCTTGGGCGCGATCTGAGCAACCCGATCTGCGATGCGCGAGGCCTGGGTGTTGGTGACAACGGTGACCTTGAGCGTGGGATGCGCGTCGACAATCTCGTGCACGCGCAGCGACACATCGGCTGTGGCAGAAACGGGACAGACCACCAAAAGGATGATGCGCGGGATGTCGCGCACCTGCTCAAGCGAGGCCAGGCAGCGGTCGAGTTCGGGATTGTCGGCGTTGAGTCGTGTCGAATGGTCATAGGTGCCAGGGGCGTTTGCGCGAGCGTCATCGCCCGCCCAATACGTTGGAATCACGACCGTGGCGTTCATGCCTTACCCTCCCTGCAACACAAAAACGGGACGCCGCCAAACACAGGCGACGCCCCGCGACCTAGCTGATTCCATCATACCCACTTGGACAAATCATTGCTCGCAAGTCGCAATGTTTATTGCGGATAACCCCAAAATAGTACCGTGGACAGGCACAATGGCTGCTCGCTCCTATGCGGCATGCTCTGCCGCCCGAGTCATGCGGGACAGGCGGACCAGCAGCATAAAGCCAACGACCAGCAGCACGCCAATGGAAAGGACGCCCAGCGACGGGTTGCCGGTCAGCGAGGTGACGACCGACACCAAGAAGGTGCCCATAACGCTTGCATAACGACCAAAGATGTCAAAGAAGCCGTAGTACTCGTTGGACTTTTCCTTGGGGATAATGCGGCCAAAGTAGCTACGGCTGAGCGCCTGCACACCGCCCTGGAACAGGCCGACCATAATGGCAAGCACCCAGAATTCAAAGGCGGTCTTTAGGAAGAACGCGGCGAACAGCACAATCCCCATGTAGGCGGCGACCGCCACCAGAATCATGTTGAGCGTGCCCACGCGACCGGCAAGCTTGCCGTAGATGATGGCGGACGGGAAGGCCACAAACTGCGTAACGAGCAGAGCCAGCACCAGTTGGGTCGAGTCGATGCCCAAAGCCGATCCATAGCTGGTTGCCATGGAAATGACCGTGTGCACGCCGTCGATGTAGAAGAAGAACGCGATCATGTAGACCAGCACGGTCTTGTTGTGGGCGATCTCGCGCATGGTGTGTCCGACCTCGGAGAACACGCCGCCCACGATGTGGCCGATGGTGTCCTCGGGACCACGCTCGCGACCGTACTTCTGCTTATAGGTGCGAATGAGCGGCAGGGTAAAGATGAGCCACCAGGCGCCGGTGATGACAAACGACAGACGCGTTGCCAGCATGGTGGGGATACCAAGAGCGGGGCCACCCATGATGAGCGCCAGGCAGATGATGAACGGCACGGTGGAACCGATGTAGCCCCAGGCATAGCCCGAGCTGGACACGGCGTCCATGCGCTCGTCGGTGGTAATGTCGGGCAGCATGGCGTCGTAGAACGTCATAGAAGAGTTGAGGCCGATGGTGCACAGCACGTACACAGTCAAAAATGCCATGGCGGACATTGGGATAGCCTGCGCCAGGCAAAGAACCAGGCCCGTGAGGAAGAAGCCCAAGAAGAACCTGATCTTGTTGCCGGCGTAATCGGCAAGCGCGCCTAGAATGGGCATGAGCATGGCAATGACCAGCGAGGCAATCGTCTGCGCGTTGCCCCAAGCGACCACCAGGTCTGCCGAGGAAGCGCCGGTATTGATGGCGTTAAAGTAGATGGGCACCACCGAGGTATTGAGCAGCACGAGGGCCGAGTTTCCCACATCGTACATGACCCAGTTACGCTCGAGCTTGGTGTATTTCATGGACAGGGACCCTTCGTATTCGCCCGATATGCAGTTAGTTCATCGTACCCCAATTGCACAGAGGCACCGGTAAGGATTCGGCAAAGAGACAGGAGCGGGCCCTACTCCTCGCGGTCGAACTCCTCGTCGGTGCCGAGCACGCGGCCGCTGTAGTTGACGTGACCGGTCACGGCCTCCATGTCGCCTGTTTCGATGAATCGGGCGACCGTGCACTCGTAATCGACCAGCGCGCGCTCAAAGACCTCGGGGAAGCTCTCAGTCGAGACCTCATCGGTAAAGGGGTTCTTCCATGTCAGGTGGCCCAGGTTGCCGGTGCGCTCGGGCAGCTCCGTCGTCACGCGATGGGCAAGGCCGTCGAGCAGCGAGTAGTCGTGCACCAAGCCCTCAACCAGCGAGATCGCGCGCGTCTTTACGGAGCCGGCCGGCTCAATCGCGCGGTAAAGTCGCTGCATATTGGCAACGGCAGCACCGTACTCCCCAGCCGGAATGTCAATGCCGTACACGCGTCCGGCAACATAGCTCATCAGCACGCCGGCCACGCGATTGATGCGATCGGTGGTGACGATCTCGCCCGCCGGCGGGTAATCGTCGACCGTAGCGCCATCGCGCTTAAGCTGCAGCATCAGTACATCCAGGTCGCTCTCGATCACGGCATGGACCTGACTGCTCGAATCCTCAAGCTCTGAATCGGACTCCACGATGCCAAACTGCTGCTCATAGACAAAGGGATGGGCGTTGCGGTCGAGCACGTAATGAGACAGCAGGCCCAGCGCAAAGGCGCGACCCAAGTTGGCGTCGCGCGGCAGCAGATGCGACACGCCGTCGCGCAGGCACGCGAACTGGCGAGACATGCGCGAGCGATGCATGACCTGCGCCAGCAGCGTGCAGTCGGAAACCCGCGGTGTCAGAATGTGAAAGAAAAACGGGTCGGGGCCTTGGTTGCCCAAGATAAAGGCAATGCGCTCTTCATCGGACGTGATGACGCCCTGCGGAAGACGGTCGATGCTTTCCTCGCCAAACAGATGATGGGTGATAAGCGCGGGCATAATGATCCTTTCGATTTCATTCGATGCCACCCATTATGCCCACCGCGCGCCCATGCCAAACCTGCGATGGTAAACGACGGCACGCAGGCCTCTTACGCAAGCCCCAGGTGCGACTTGACCTCGGCGGCACGACGACGGGACACCGGCACCGTCGAGCTCACGCGGTCGAGCCTGAGCTCCATCAACCCCGTGGAGCCAATCTCAACATTGTGCACGTCTTCCAAATTGACCAGATAGCTGCGATGAACGCGAATAAAGCCCTCGGAGCCCAAGCGACGCTCGAGCGAAGAGATCGACTCATTGATCAGGTACGTTCCCTCGGCGCAGATGGCGTTGCAAAAATCGGCACGCGCCTCAAAGTAGCAGACGTCTGCGACGGGAATGAACACCTTTTTGCCCCCGCGGTCCACCGTCAGACGCAAAGGCTGGCGCGGAGCGTGGATAACACGACGGGCACCCAAGGCTGCCTCGATCTTGTCGAGTGCCTTTGACAGGCGTGCGTCCTCGACCGGCTTGACGACATAGTCGACCGCATCAAGGTTATACGCATCGGCGGCAAACTCGGCAAACGCCGTCACAAACACAACCACCGGCGGCGTCTTTAGGTTCTGCAGCGTCTCGGCAAGCTCAATTCCCGAGCGACCGGGCATGGTAATGTCTAAAAACAACACGTCGGGCTTGTTCGACAGAATCGACTCCACGGCCTCGGTGACATTGCCCGCCTCGGCGATCTGACCCACACGCGTATCCTTTTCCAACAGATAGCGTAGCTCAGCCCTAATGGGAGGCTCGTCATCAACCACCAAGATGTTCCAGCCTTCGGACATATGCGCTTCCCCTCTTTTTCTCTCAATCCAACCGCGTGCTACGCCGTCAACGGCGCCGGCTCATGCGGCTCGCCGTTCAGCTCGACGATAACCTGCGTTCCCACGCCCTCCTGGGACTTCACGCGCATGCCGGAATCTTCTCCGTAAAAGAAATGGATGCGCTGAAGCACGTTGAAGAGCGCCAGGCCGCAACCTCGCTTGACGGAGCCGTCGGCGGTAATGCTCTCGGGCTCCTCTCGGCGATGTTGCTCAAACAGATGCGCGCAGACCTCTTCGCTCATACCGATGCCATCGTCCTCGACGATGATCTCCAAACCGTCATCGGTCTCGAAAGCCCTAACATGAATAGAAAGCGGCTCGGTCTCGCGCTGCGCGTGCTTGATGCAGTTTTCGAGCAACGGCTGCAAGATAAACGGCGGCACCATGCAATCGCGCACCTCAAAGTCGATATCGACCGAGACGCGCAGACGGCCGTCGCCATAACGAGCCTGCATAAGATTGATGTAGCGAGTGCCCTGTTCCACCTCGTGCTCGAGCGTTGTGAGGGTATCGGAATCAGAAAGCGTCTGACGGTAGTAGTTGGAAAAGTCGATCAGCAGCGACCTGGCCTTGTCCGGCTCGGTACGCACGAGCGACACGATGGTGCTGATGGTGTTAAACAGAAAATGAGGATCGACCTGCGATTGCAAGGCGCGCAGCTCCACGCGGGCCGTAAGCTCGTCCTGGCGCTCGAGCTCAAAGCTCGCAAGCTGCGTGGAAATGAGGTCGGCAAAGCCCGAGGCAAGCGCCGTCTGGCGCATATCGATGCTGCTCAGGCGGGGGTAATACAGTTCGAGTGTACCCACGCAATGCCCGCGCACGGTAAGCGGCGCGACAATGCCGGCGCGCAGGCGGGGAAAATAGCCACCCGTCTCATTGGAGGCGTCACGCGAAAACACGCTCTGCTCACCCGTCTCAATCACGTTGAGTGTGGTCTTGAGCACCACCGGGGTGCCCGCGGGGCATTTTGCCGAGTCCTCGCCCCAGCTCGCCAACACCTGCTTGCCGTCGGTAAAGCAGATGGCAGAGGCGATGGTCTCGGACAGGATAATTTTAGAGGCGCCCAGGGCCGCTTCGGGCGTAAGGCCGCGCGACGTGTAGGCGAATATTTTTGAAGCGATGGCGAGCGTGCGGTCGGTTGCGCTCGATGTGAGGTCGTCGGGAACGACAAAGACGTACGAGAAGAAGAAGCACAGCATGACCAGGCCGGCAATGACGACAACGCCCGGAACGGGATTGGGATTATCGGTTAGATCCCAGATGAGCAGCAGGATAAGCGCCGGAACGACAATACCGAGCAGGATGGCCTGAACCACATGCTGGGCCGTACGAAAGACCTTGGTAGAGTTGTAGCTCTTGCCCAGAATCAGCCTGTTTAAATCCACCGTCATCCCCTCTTGTCCTTAGCACCCATAGCAATAAAGAGGGCCGCAAGCGACCCTCTCCATTGCATTATGCAATCAAAAACTGTGTTTTACATCAAGCCATCGACAAACGGTATCTTAGGCGCTGTATTTGTTAGCCTCACCAAAAGTGCCAGCCTCGACGATCCAGCCGTCCTTCATGATGACGTCCATGTTGTCGGTGTTGAGCACGTGGATGTCGGCGGCGACGTCACCGTTGACGACCAGCAGGTCGGCGCACTTGCCGGCCTCGATGGAACCGGTCTCGTCCTCGATGTGGCACATCTTGGCACCGTTGAGGGTGGCGCAGGTGATGGTCTCGACCGGGGTGAAGCCGATCTTGTCGACGAACTCGTACATCTCCTCGATGGAGCAGGTGCCGTACGGGGTGACGAAGGAGAAGGAGTCGGAGCCGATCGTCATGACGACGCCGCGCTTCTTGGCCTCGCGCAGGCAGTCGTAGTTGCGCTGCAGCTCCTTCTCGACCAGGGTGCCCTCGTACTTGTCGTGCAGCTCGGGGACGTAGACGGGCGGATAGGTGGCGTACCAGGTGGGCAGGAAGGCGATCGTCGGGGTGAAGAAGGTGCCCTGCTCGGCCATGAGGTCCATGGTGCGCTCATCGATATCGAAGCCGTGAATCAGCTGCTCGCAGCCAAAGCGAACGGAGTCGTAGGCGGCGGCGTGGTTGTTGTAGCAGTGGCTCCACACGGGGATGCCGACCATCTTTGCCTCTTCGACCACGGCCTGGATCTCCTCGGAGCAATAGTGCTGGTCGCGACCGGAATCCCAACGCCAGATGCCGCCACCGGTAGCCCAGATCTTGATGGCATCGGGGTTCTCGCGCAGGCGACGACGGACGGCCTTGCGCAGATCCCAAGGACCGTCGACCTGGTCGCCCCAGGGATGGGATTCCTTGTTGAGCTCCTGGGTGCAGTGGTGGGAGTCACCGTGGCCGGCAACGCGGCAGAAGCCAAGGCCGGTGGCCAGAACGCGCGGGCCCTTGAAGACGCCCTTGTCGATGCAGTCACGGATCTGGATACCAAAGCGGCCGATCTCGCAGACGGTGGTGAGGCCGTGGGTGAGGCAGTCGTAGGCCTGCTTGACGGCGACGGCCTGCTTCTCGAGGAGCGGCTGCATGACCCAGTCGGTGTCATCGTCGGTCAGGTTGCCCGAGAAGTGCAGGTGGGTGTCGATCAGGCCGGGAAGGACGGTCTTGCCGGCGGCGTCGATAACCTCAACGCCCTCGGGAAGGTCCTGCGTAGCACCGGCATACTCGATCTTGCCGTTGTCGTCGACGAGAACGAGGGAGTTCTCGACCGGCTCGGCACCGGTACCGTCGATGAGCTTGCCGCCAACGATTGCGTACTTAGTGGACATGGTTCCTCCTTATGGATCCATATAGTGGGCGAGGCCGTGTTGGGTTAAGGCCTCACAAAGCTACCCAAGTGGTGCCGGGTTCGGTGCGCGGAAGAGAGGGGTCCGCGCACCCGATCCGCCCCGGCTCGGCGTTATTTTTTGCGGGAATTGGTGAAGGCCATGAGGGCCAGGCCAACGGCCAGCCAGCCGATCACGATGCTCCACTCCACCATGTTGAGGGAGGCGGGAGAGAACGGGACCACGAGCAGGCCAATGATGACGGCGCAGGCAGCGACAGCGAGGCTGATGCCAAACTTGCCGCCGGGCACCTCGTAGGGACGAGGCAGGTCGGGCTCGGTGAAGCGCATGCGCAGGCAAGCGAGGGCGACCATGCCGCAGGAGAAGATGAAGGCGAGAGCCGACACGTTGGTCAGAGGGATGAGCATGTTCTTGCCCAGGAACGGACCGATGACGGTGATGACGCCCAGAACGGCGCAGGCGAGCTTGGGAGCGCCGGACTTGGGATCGACCTCGGCGAACTTCTCGGGCAGCTGGCCCTTGCGGCCCATGGCGAGCATGATGCGGCTCGTGGCGCCGTAGAAGGAGTTCATCGGGCCCATGGGTCCAAGCGTGGCGATGACGAGCATGGCCAGGTACAGGAGCATGTTGATGCCCTTGAGGCAGGCAAGCGCGGGAACCGGGCTCTTAACAAACTCATGCCAGTCGAGGATGGTGCCGAACGAGTAGATGCAGACCATGTAGAAGCCGCCGGCGGCCAGCAGGGCCAGGGAGATGATCTTGCCGAACTTGTTCCAGTTGAGGCCCTCGGCTGCTTCCTCAGCCTGCTGAGGAATGGTATCGAAGCCGGCGTAGAAGAACGGGGTCAAAACCAGGACCGACACGATGCCGGCGAACAGGCTGGTGCCCTCGGTAGCGGGCTTGCCGCCGCCAGCACCGGTGACCTGGGAGAACACGGGCATGGCGTGTTCCGGCGAACCGGTGAACAGCGAGACACCCATGGCGAGCAGCATGCCGCAGAGCAGAGCCTTGGTCAGGAAGGCCTGGAGCTTGGCGGCCGAGCTGGCACCGCGGAAGTTGAGGAAGATGACGTAGACTGCAAAGCCGAGCGCGATTAGCGTCGGGAACAAGTAAACGTCGGCGCCCAAGATGGTGTAGAGCTTGACGGCGCGCAGCCACTCAAGACCGGGCAGGCTGCCGAACATCTCGGACACGAGGGTCGAAATGGCGATGGCCTCCCACGGGCACAGGATGCCGTTGCCCAGGGCCAGGAGCCAACCGGTGATGTAGCTCAGCGTACGGCCAAAGCTACGGTCGACATACTCGACGATGCCGCCCGAGATGGGGATAGCAGCCGTGAGCTCACCGAAAACAGCTCCGACGGGCACGAGGAAGATTGCACCCAAGAGGAATGCGATCATAGCGGGAACGGGACCGCCGCCCACGACCATCCAGTCGCCGACCTGCAGGACCCAACCAGTACCGATGATGGCACCGAAACCGATGGTGAAGAAGTTCCAGAGCGAAAGCGTTTTCTTCATGCCGCCGTTACCTTCGACTGCAACTTCTGCGTTCTTGTCCGCCATTGTTCCCCTCCTTTCCTTATTGACGCCTCTTTGGCGTCACCCCTTGCGCGGTCTGTTTTGCCGCGCGCTTTTATTTCGTGGCTTTAAGATACGGCCTTGGCACAGCAGCGCCGCTTGTGGCTCGACCGAAGGCAGAACTGCAAAACGAGCGGCGCCGTTTTTGGGACGAACGGCAGAAGACGTCATTCGTCTTGGACGCTTTCATCTTGTCTGCTTTTGAATACCTGTTGCCGTGACGCTTGGCGCGCGGCGCGGCAACGTTCATACCATTTGTCAGGCTTTTGGCGCACATACCCATGTGTCGCGCCTCTTTTTATGTAGGATAGACAAGTTACACATGAGGCAAGGTGATTCGAATGGCATATGGATACAATGACGGCGACCAACGGCCACAAAGCGTGCGCCTTGCCGGCCGCACCACGCCAACGCCCAGAAGCACCTCCGACAACGACAACCCGCAGCGCCCCCAAGAGCAGCTCGGGGCTTCTTCGCGGCAACAAAGCCGTACCGTGCAGCAGTCAGACCGCATGAGTACGAGCACACGCCAACGCCAGACCGACACATCGCAGCCACGCCGCTACGATCGCCGTAAGACCGACTACTACGTTAAGCGCTCCTTTTCGCGACCTCAACGCGATCGCGGCAATTCCGCCCCTCGCCCCGCGTCGCACACCACAAGTCACGCGCTTCCGGCCCGCCGCCTACGCCTTGCGTTTTGCTCCATCGCCGCCTGCCTCGTCTTTGTGTTTTTGGGATCCTGTATCTCTCACGGATCAGCCGGTCTCGAGCCCACTGCCGAGGACAAGCTGCTTAAAGCTCCCGTCGCACCCGGTTACTCCTTTGCGTTCTCGACCCCACGCTCGCAGTGGAGTGCCGGCACCATGCCCCACATCTACCAAATTGACCCCGCATGGTCGGAGCTGCCATATGCCGGTGGCACTATTCGCGAAAACGCTTGCGGTCCCACTTGCCTCACCATGGTCTATATCTTCAAGACCGGTCACACCGATAAGACGCCGGTCGATATATGCGCACTGGCCGAAGCCGGCAACTACGCCCCCACTGGTGCCACCGAGTGGTCGTTTATGACAGGCGGTGCGTGGCAGCTGGGGCTCAACGGAACACAGCTCTATAACGATCGCGAATCGATTACCCAAGCACTTCGCTCGGGTGCGCCCGTCATCGCCGCAGTGCGCCCCGGTACGTTTACCAACGTAGGCCACTACATCGTGCTCTACGGCATCGACGATACCAACCAGATTGGCGTCTACGACCCCAACTCGGCCAGCCGCAGCGCCCGCCGCTGGGGCGTGGTGGAGGTCCTCAACGAAATCGAAGCCATGTGGGCCTACTACTAGTCATTGGGGACAGACTTAAATGAGTGGTCATTGGGGACGCTCTTGTTTGACTAGTCATTTAAGAACGTCCCTAATTACTAGCTGAATAGCAAAAGCCCCGCAGTCGGAGCGGACTGCGGGGCTCATGAAGAGAGGCTAATTTGTAGGCGCTTTGCCTGGCGCCCACGAGAGAGGCAACAGAGTAGAGACTACTCGTGGATGCGGGTACCGGAGAGGCCAGCCATGGTCTCGGCGGCCTTGTCCAGAGCGCCGATGATGCAGGTGCGGCCCTTGCGGGAACGCGCGAACTTGATGGCAGCGCGGACCTTGGGCTCCATGGAACCCTTGCCGAATTGGCCCTCGTCGGCCAGGCGCTCGGCCTCGTCGGCGGTGAGGTCCTCGAGCTCCTCCTGGTTGGGCTTGCCAAAGTTGATGGCGACATGCTCAACGGCGGTCAGCAGGAACAGAACGTCGGCATCGCAGTCCTCGGCCAGCAGCTCGCCGCCCAGGTCCTTGTCGATGACGGCGGGAACGCCCTTGTAGCAGCCCTTGTTCTCGTAGTCGCGGACGACGGGAATGCCGCCGCCACCGCAGGCGATGACGATGAACTCGTTGTCGAGCAGGTTGAGGATGGAGTCAGCCTCGACGATCTTCTTGGGATCGGGGGAGGCGACGACGCGACGCCAGCCGCGGCCGGAATCCTCGACGAAGACCTTGGAGGGATCCTCGGCCATGAACTCCTTGGCCTGCTCCTCGGTGTAGAAGGGGCCGATCGGCTTGGTCGGGTTCTTGAACGCGGGATCGTCGGGATCGCACTCGATCTGGGTGACGACGGTGGCGGCGTGCCAACGCTTATAGCGCTTGTGCATCTCGCGGCCGATGCCCTGCTGCAGGTGATAACCAATGTAGCCCTGGGACATGGCGCCGCACTCGGGCAGCGGCATCTCGGGGGTACCGATGGCATCGTGGGCAGCGGCGAAGGCGTTCTGGATCATGCCGACCTGAGGGCCGTTGCCGTGGGTGATGATGATCTCGTTGCCCTGCTCGATGAGACCGAGGAGAGCGTGGGCGGTGTTGCTCACGGCCTCGATCTGCTCGACGGGGTTGTTGCCGAGGGCGTTGCCGCCAAGGGCGACGACAATACGATCGGGCTTGCCAAGAGGCTTAGACATTGCTGGAATCCTTTCCGTAAAAGGCCTACAACCCATTAATAACCCGCGTCCGTGCGATACGCGAGTTTATTAAGGTTTATATTCTCTTTATCGCTCATTTTATTCATTTTGAAAATAGCGGAACGGTGAACGGTCGTTTTTATCCGCTCAGCGTACAGAACCCCAGCTCAGACATATCTACGCCATTTACGTGCAACTTTATTTAAATGCAGCGAGGATTATGTCGGATTATGCAAACTACATCTCTGCTAAACACAAAACGGACAGCGCAATATCTTACTCGCACTATACGAGATTCTATGCACTTATAAGTTGAGTATGCACCCCTGCAAAAACAAGGGGCTTTTCATCCAGCATAAGGAATAAAGAAGAGCTCCGAAAAGGCGGCAACAGCCAAGTCCCCCATCTATCTCCAAAGTGGCGCGAGGTTTCGCGGCAAAGCCGCGAAACAGCGAAGGGGACAAAAGCCCCCACAACCACGTCCTTCATCCGCCCACACAATCCGAGGACGTAGTCGTTGCAGGATCTGAGGGCTAACCTTCGCGGACACTCCGCAGGACGAAAGGACCCCCGCCGCACGTAGTGCGCAGCGGGGGTTCTTTCATGTCCGAGGACGTCCGCGAAGGTTAGCCCTCAGATCCTGCGGTGGGAGACCTAGGCCTCGTTGTACACCGTCTTGAGCTTCAGCAGGTGCTGATAGCGGTCCATAGCGGCCTGCTCATTCTCCTTGAAGAGCTCCTCGGCGCGCTCGGGGAAGGAACGCGTCAGCGAAGCGTAACGGGCCTCGTTCATCAGGAACTCCTGATAACCGCCCGCGGGCTCCTTGGAATCGAGCGAGAACTTCTTGCCGGCAGCAGCCTCGGGGTTGAAGCGGAAGAGGTTCCAGTAACCGCACTCGACAGCCTTCTTCATCTCGGCCTGGCAATTCTGCATGCCGCCCTTCTTGATGGAGTGCATCTCGCAGGGGCTGTAGCCGATGATGAGGGACGGGCCGTCGTAGGCCTCGGCCTCGTGAATGGCCTTGAGGGTCTGAGCCGGGTTGGCGCCCATGGCAACCTGTGCCACGTAGACGTAGCCGTAGCTCATGGCGATCTCGGCCAGAGACTTCTTCTTGGTCACCTTACCGGCAGCGGCGAACTGAGCGACCTGGCCCAGGTTCGAGGCCTTGGAGGCCTGACCGCCGGTGTTGGAGTAGACCTCGGTGTCGAAGACGAAGACGTTGACGTTGTGGCCGGAAGCCAGGACGTGGTCCAGGCCACCGAAGCCGATGTCGTAGGCCCAGCCGTCGCCGCCGAAGATCCAGAAAGACTTCTTGGTGAGGTAAGCCTTGTCGGCGAGGATTGCCTTGGAAGCGTCGCAGCCGCACTTCTCGAGCTCGGCAACGTAGGCAGCGGCAGCGGTCTTGGAGGCCTCGGCGTCGTTGACGGAGTCGATCCAAGCCTGACCGGCGGCCTTGAGCTCATCGGACGGACCATCGGCAGCGATGATGTCCTGGGTAGCGGCGATCAGCTTGTGCTGAACGGCCTCATAGCCAACGGCCATGCCCAGACCGTGCTCGGCATTGTCCTCGAACAGGGAGTTGTTCCACGCCGGGCCGTGACCGTCCTTGTCCTTGCAGTAAGGAGCGGTGGCAGCGGGGTTACCCCAAATGGAGGAGCAGCCGGTGGCGTTGGAGATGAACATGCGGTCGCCGGCAACCTGGGTCACCAGACGTGCATAGGCGGTCTCGGCGCAGCCGGCGCAGGAGCCGGAGAACTCCAGGTAGGGCTGCTTAAACTGGCTGCCCTTGACGTTGGCCGCGATGAGCTCCTTCTTCTCGGAGACGTTCTCGACCATGTAGTCCCAAACGGGCTGCTGGTCCATCTCCTGCTCGGTGGGAACCATCTCGAGGGCGCCCTTGGGGCAAACCTTGACGCAGTTGGTGCAGCCCATGCAGTCGAGCGGGGACACGGCCATGGTGAACTTCATGCCCTTGGCCTTGGGGCCCATGGCGTCGAGCGTGCGGGTAGCCTCGGGCGCGGCGGCAGCCTCGTCCTCGGTCATCGCGAACGGACGGATGGTGGCATGCGGGCACACGTAGGCGCACTGGTTGCACTGGATGCACTTGGTCTCGTCCCAGTGGGGAACGACCACGGCGACGCCGCGCTTCTCGTATGCGGAGGCACCCAGCTCAAACTGGCCGTCGGCGCAATCGACGAAGGCGGAAACAGGCAGGCTGTCGCCGTCCATGCGATCGATGGGCTCGAGCAGGTTCTTAACCTGCTGGGCGATAGCGGACTTGGTCTCCTCGGAGAGCTCGACGGGAGCGGCGTCCTCGGCGGTAGCCCAGTCGGCCGGAACCTCGAACTTACGGAAAGCGGTAGCGCCGGCATCGATGGCCTTGTGGTTGGCGTCGACGATAGCCTGGCCCTTCTTCATGTAGGACTTGGTAGCCGCGTCCTTCATGTACTGCAGGGCGTCCTCGGCGGGCAGGACCTTGGCCAGCGCAAAGAAGGCGGACTGGAGCACCGTGTTGGTGCGCTTGCCCATGCCGACCTTAGCGGCCAGGTCGATAGCGTCGATCAGGTAGACGTTGACGTTGTTGTTCGCGATGTAGCGCTTGGCCACGGCGGGCATGTGCTCGGCAAACTCCTCGTCGCTCCACTGGCAGTTGACCAGGAAGGTGCCGCCCGGCTTGACGTCGCGGACCATCTTGAAGCCCTTAACGATGTAGCTGGGGTTGTGGCAAGCGACAAAGTCGGCCTTGGTCACGTAGTACGGCGAACGGATCGGGGAATCACCAAAGCGCAGGTGCGAGACGGTGACGCCGCCGGTCTTCTTGGAGTCGTACTGGAAGTAGGCCTGGACGTACTTGTCGGTGTGGTCGCCGATGATCTTGATCGAGTTCTTGTTGGCGCCGACGGTACCGTCGCCACCCAGACCCCAGAACTTGCACTCGATGGTGCCGGGGGCTGCGGTATTGGGCGCATCCTCGGCCTCGGGCAGGCTCAGGTTGGTCACGTCATCGACGATGCCGATGGTGAACTCGCGCTTGGGCTCGTCCTTCTTGAGCTCCTCGAAGACAGCGAACGCGGACGCGGGAGGCGTGTCCTTGCTGCCCAGGCCATAACGGCCGCCGACGACCTTGATGCCCGTCTTGCCGGCCTCGTAGAGAGCGGAGACGACGTCCTGGTAGAGCGGCTCGCCGATGGAACCCGGCTCCTTGGTACGGTCCATGACGGCGATCTTCTGGACGGTCTCGGGGAGAACGTCGACGAAGTGCTTGATAGAGAACGGACGGAACAGACGAACCTTGACCAGGCCGACCTTCTCGCCGTGAGCGTTGAGGTAGTCGATGACTTCCTCGAGCACGTCGCAGAAGGAGCCCATGCACACGACGACGCGATCAGCATCGGGAGCGCCGTAGTAGTTGAACAGGCCGTAATCGGTGCCGAGCTTCTCGTTGATCTTCTTCATGTAGCCCTCGACGACGGCGGGAAGCTCGTCGTAGACCTTGTTGCAGGCCTCACGGTTCTGGAAGAAGATATCGCCGTTCTCATGGCTGCCGCGGGTGTGCGGGTGCTCAGGGTTGAGCGCATGGTCGCGGAAAGCCTGGACGGCGTCCATGTCGCACATCTCGGCAAGATCCTTGTAGTCCCACATGGCGACCTTCTGGATCTCGTGGCTGGTGCGGAAGCCGTCGAAGAAGTTAAGGAACGGGGTCTTACCCTCGATGGCGGCAAGGTGAGCCACCGGCGAGAGGTCCATGACCTCCTGGACGTTGCCCTCGGCGAGCATGGCGAAGCCGGTCTGACGACAGGCCATGACGTCGGAGTGATCGCCAAAAATGTTCAGGGCGTGGGAAGCGACGCAACGCGCGGAGACGTGGAAGACGCCCGGGAGCTGCTCGCCCGCGATCTTGTACATGTTCGGGATCATCAGGAGCAGACCCTGAGAAGCCGTGTAGGTGGTGGTCAGAGCACCGGCGCCCAGCGAACCGTGAACGGTACCGGCTGCACCTGCCTCGGACTCCATCTCGACGACCTTGACCGGGGTGCCGAAGATGTTCTTGCGACCCTGGGCCGCCCACTGGTCGACATGGTCGGCCATCGGGCTGGACGGCGTAATGGGATAGATTCCCGCTACCTCGGTGTACGCATACGAAACATATGCGGCCGCCTCGTTGCCGTCCATAGACTTAAACTTACGCGCCATATACCCCTCTCCTCTCATATAGGTATACAGGCCCCGGCGATCGCCGGGATGTTGGCGTGATGGGATTTACGCTGTTGCTTCCAATCATCTGGCAGGCAGGCTCAGCAGCAGGTACGTGGCGTGGAGAGAAGACATGCCGAGGCGAGGGGCAACTGATGCGCCCCACAGACCCGACCGCCCGTCTTGCACATGACCGAGCGCCGCAAAGGCCGCATGCCGGATGCTCCCGGGCACGCCCCGGCGATGGGAAGCGCCCGCAACGGAAATCCGCATGCGGGTTTATTGTACCCCGCCGTCAAGTGTAATTTCGGCAAATATAGGCGGGCGGTAAAGGTTTACCTCGGGTGACTGCCGGGAGCAAAATGATCCCTTGGGGACGGAGGGACCATTTGGCGGGACTGGCTAGAGGGCACCGAAGAGGATGGCGTAGGTAGTGGATTCGCCGAGCTTGAGCTCGTCGCCGGGATTGAGTTGGGCGGAACGGCCGGGCTCGACCTGAATGCAGACGCGCGTGGCCCCGTTTACCACCACGGTTCCGTTGGTAGACGACAAGTCCTCGACGTGCCAGATATTTTGAGCATCGCACCAGATATGGGCATGGCGGGCCGAGACATCGTCGCCGACGTCGGTAATATCGCCCTCACCAGTGGCCAGCGCGCCAATCTCAACACCCTGCTCACTCGGCTGAATCCAGCGCGGGGCGCTCACGACAAAACTGTTTTGCACGCGCAGCAAGCCCAAGGGGTGCGCCGGGGCGGGTTCGCGCTCGCCTGCGGTCATCGACATGCCAAGCGAACGCGGCGTGGAGGTGCCTCCGCCACAGGTCGCGTGCGCGTAGTCGATGGCATAGTTCACCGAGGACCGCACATCCGCCGAACAACCGACGGCGACAAACAGCACCAGCACGGCCTCGGCGCGCTCGGCGGGCATGAGTTCCGCCGCCTGGGACAGGCGATCGAGCGCGTTGCGATAGAGATTCGTGTCCTGGTGGCACTCTTCGAGCGCGCGTACCATCAGTTCACCTGCAGGACCGCACACCATATTGATCACAGCCGTGGAGTCCATGGGATTTCGCTGGCGCAGGGCCAGTTGCGACATAATACGCGCAGCCGAGGTACCGTATTCGGCAAAGTAGCGCTGCTGAAGCGTGCCGACCGGCGCGCGAACGATAAAGCGGGAAACCCAAGAGCGATCGGCGGCCCGGCTCTGCGGGCTGCGGCCGTCGGCGAGCGGACGGGACGAAAGCACCAAGCCGCACAGCTCGATATGGCTCAGATGCGCCGCGCGCTTAAAGATGTCAAACATGGCCCCGCATGGGGTGAGCTCAACTTGAGATGCCATGACCTAGGCCTCCTTGGTCGTAGAAATAGAATCGGACGATACTTCGACGGGTCCGCCAAAAGTACGGGCAGCTGCGGCTCCACCGGCAAGCGGAGTCGCCATCTGGACTTTTGTGCGTCGCGGTGCCGAAACGGGAAGTTCAAAGGCAAAGCCCATCGCAAGCAAAAACCACGTAAGCGTATAGGTTGCAACCAGAGCGGCAACAAGGCCGCCCATCACGGCGCGTTGGGAAAATACGCTACATGCAGCCACAACCAGCACCGGAACCTCGCAGGCAGAAAGCGCAAGCACACCCTGCAGGAAGCCCGAGCGCCGATTGCGCGCAAGTGCCCCCGCGACAACGCCGGCTATGCCTGGCAGCGCCAACGCCAGTGCGGCAATAATACCCGGTATCGACCCAGACCACACGAGCGATCCCAAAGTCGCCGTCACGCGAGCGCCCGACGCCAGCAGCGCGGCCGAAACCACGACCACAGCCCAAACCACGCCACAGACGACCGCCGCGCCGACCATCAGCGCGCGACGAACCGCGCGGCCAGACGCATCCATGGGGCACGGCGTGAGCGGCTCGCCGCGGAGCGAACGACCGACATTTTGCGCATAGTGGTCACAAAACGCCGAGAGCGCCGCCTCGACCGCCGCCGGCTCGGGACGATCTTTTTGATGGCTGGACAGACAGGCCATCACCACGTCGAACAGCTGGGCATCGACAAACGCCAGCGCATCGCGTAGCTCCTCGGAATCCGGCTCAAGCCCCAGCTGCTGGGCCTGCTCGGCCGCGGCGAGCGCCACATCGGGCTCACGACGAAGCAGCTGAGTCAAATCGCAACCGGGCGCATGGGCACCAATGGGATAGTCGGGCCGCGTGTCCATCTTGAGACGGTAGGGGCTGGCGATGTCGCGCGTCTTTTTGCGCGAACCCGAGGTGCCCGAAGCGCTCGGCGCGGCTTCGTATGGCGCGACGCCGGCAATGAGCTCGTAAACCGTGCTTGCCGCGGCATAGACGTCGATCGCCGGCGACATACGCAAAGCGCGCAGGTCGGGAATATCGTCGGTGAGCATCTCGGGCGGGGCGTAGGCAACCGTCGCGCGACGCAGCGTGGCATAGCGCTCCGTAAACGACGCCTTGCCGCCGGTACCGGCCACGGCCGACGCAGGCTCAAGCGCCAGCGACGAGCCAAAGTCGATCAGGCACAGGTCAAAGGTGCCCTCGGCAAGCTGCCGGTCAAGCGGTAGACGCGCCGTACGCACCATAATATTAGCGGGCGAGATATCGCGATGGACAAAGCCCTCGCCCACCAGGCTCATACGGCAGAGCAGATCGAACAGGTCGCGACCCAGACGCGCCGCCACAAGCGGCGACAGGCGTCCGGCATCATCCACGGCAAGTCGCGAACGCAAGCGGGCAAGCGTCTCGCCCTCGACCCATTCCATGACAATTGCAGGCACACCGTCGACCTCGCCCCAGCCATAGAGACGGGGAAAGCCCTTAAGGCCCGAAAGGGCGCGATGGCATTCATATTCCTCGCGAAATGCCGCTTTGAACTTGGCGACCAGCGCCTCATGGGCGGCATCGTCGTCAAACTCATCGCGCGTCGGCAAGATGAGCTGTTTGAGTGCTACGGCCTCGCCTTGGGCGTTGACGGCACGCGTCACGCGGCCGATACCGCCACGGCGCATGGTGGCATCGTCGGCAAACAGCATCGTAAAACGACGCAGATAGGCAGGCAGTTCGTCCTGACCGAGCGCAATGGCCGGCTCAAACCCGTCGACACGCGCCAGGCGCAAGCCGACCATGGGATCGCGACCGAGCGATTGTGGTGTGGTGGATGCAAGATCGGTCATCATAGGGCAAGCGCCGCCACGTTATTGTTGAAGTTACCGAGCGCGACGTCATCATCGCCGTAATGGCCGACCCATTGACATAGGTTGGTGTAACAGCCCCACAGATTGGCATACTGCTGATACCACTTTGACCGGGGCGAGAATGTCTGACGACCAAACTCGGCTCGAATGACAAACATCTCCCCGACCAAGCTGTCGCACGGCCTGGGATCTCCCGTAGAGTTATAGGTCGAAACCACGTCATTGGCACGAGAAACATAGCCGTCGAGCATGTTGTACTTGGTCACAAGCCAACTGTGAATGCTCTCTTCCTCAGCAGCGGAAAGGCCGCCGGAGTTTGTATCGTTGTCAGTGTTGCCGCCCGTCGAGCCGCCGTTTCCAGACCCTCCGGCAGAGGAACCCGACCCAGAGCCGCCGCCCGAACTCGACGAATCCGAGCCGGAGCCAGAAGTATCCGAGCTACCGGGCTTTCCGGACTGCTGGGCGTCCTGCTCCTTCTGCTGCTCGACCTTATTCACCGTTGCCGCCACGCTATTGTTGGACAACCGATCGATGATCTTGGTATTGGTGAGCACGATGGTTTTGCCATTGGCAAGCGTGACTTCGTTGTCCGGGGCCTCGGCGCCGTCCGCGTCGTCGGCGCCAAACACAATATGCGCGACCACACTTGCCCAAGCATATCCAGTCGTGGTGCCCAGATCACTTTTGACCTCATGCCCCACGCGCGGTTCGCGTGCGGCATGTGCCTGCATCATGGACGGCACGGTCATGCCATAGGCAGAAACGCCAGCTATGACCAGCACCAGCGAGCAAGACAGCAGTGCGTACGCCCGCGGCGCCAAGCCCAGTCGGCGTCGCATGCGCACCGCGGCGCCGCGCTTTGTCTGAGTGCCACCGGGCCGCATGCGTTCTCCTCCAACAAAAACACGCCGCTCGGGAGCGGCGCATTCATTCGAATCCACATTTGAGTGTATCAGCGAACCCAAAAGGTTGCGCAACGAATGGGCAAATTAAGGACGCGGGCGGAAGCATCCATGCGATAAGCGGATACGAAGCATCTTTGTTGCACAACAAACTTACAGTCGCACGGGGAAATTATGACTACCCCGTGCGTCGCGAGGAAAACATACGGCAGGAGCAGGCTCGCCACCTAAATCGCGCGACGGGCCTCGATGGCGCGGCCAAGCGTAAGCTCGTCGGCATACTCCAGGTCGCCGCCCACGGGAAGGCCGCTTGCCAGACGCGATACCTCGACGCCCAGAGGCTTGATAGTGCGGGCCAGGTAGCTCGCCGTGGTCTCGCCCTCAATATTGGGGTTGGTGGCGATGATGACCTCATGGATATCCTCGTGGCCCAAACGCGCCAGCAGCTCGCGGATGTGCAACTGCTCGGGACCAATCTTGTCCATGGGGCTGATCACGCCGCCCAATACGTGGTAGAGACCGTGGTAGCTGCCCGTGCGCTCGATCGCCTGGACATCGCGCGGCTCGCCCACCACGCAAATGCGAGTGGTGTCGCGCATCGAATCCTGGCAGATGGAGCACTCGTCGGCCGTGGCGTAGTTAAAGCAACGGCTGCAAA
>CAUDNY010000014.1 GCA_958450865.1 uncultured Collinsella sp.
GGCGGCGCTGCGCCGCAGATCCCACCAGCAAGCACAGATCTTCTTGCACCTCGCCACTTTTGGCTCCAATTCGCACCAAGTCAGGAAGATAGATATCCTCGATCGAGGGCGACGACGTGCGCAGCACACGGCGCTCTTCATCGGGATTAAGGTCCTTCCAGCTGATATAGCCCATCCGCCGGCGCTCGGCGCGCATCATGCGCAGCGCTGAAGCGCCTGTTAGGATTACGGAAGCCGCTAGCTGTTCGCCTGTCGGCTCGTTGCGCCGCTCAATCTTCACTGCCACAAAACCACCCCTACCAAACACGTGCGATAGCAAGGCCATCGACTGCCGCAGCGCCGGCACGCTTGAGCTCCGCCGAGGCTGCTGCCATGGTCGCGCCCGTGGTGATAACGTCATCGATAAGCAGTAGGCGGCGGCCGTGCACGTCCTCAACCGTCTCGTACATGCCTTGGGCACGCTCGCGACGCTCCTCACGACCGAGTTCGCGCTGGTCGCCATGCCCGTACTTGACGAGGGCATCGAGCAGAGGAACACCCGACAGCTCGCAAAATGGGCGCGCAATGGCCTCCATATGATCAAAACCGCGCCGCCGAAACGCTGCCGCCGTCGCAGGCACAAACACCACCGCATCCGCACCGGACAGCACACCTCCTAAGCGATCGGGCGCTACGACCTGGGCATGCAGGGCGGTGTCGTAGAGCAGCTCCGCCAGATACGGCGCCAGGCGTCGCTCGCCCGCGTCCTTGTACGCTTTAATGATGCGCGGCAGCGGATGCGCATAGACGGAGCACGCCAGGCAGCGGTCGAGCGCCTCCGCCATTGCCGAGGACGTGCCCTCGACCGAACACTCAGTGCACAGCAAATCCCCAAACGGGGCACCGCATCGGGTGCAGCTATGACGTGGGTCGATGAGCGTGAGCGCGGCCAGGCAGTCTTGGCAAATAAGCGCACCGGCGCGCTCGCAGCCGGCACATCGTGTTGGCGACAATGCCTCGAGTGCCTCGCGTGCCGCCCGCTCGGCAAACGGCAGCAATTCGTCCGCAAACGGTAGGGCGCCGGCACCCTGCAGACGGCTCAATTTGTTCAGATGGCTCTTCAAGACACAACCCTCCCTACGTTCGGTCGCAGGGAGGGTTGTTGATTCAGCGCTATGGTACCCCGACGCGATTGGGGTAAGGCGGGTTAAATCCGCTCGCGGGCGTTATTCGCCGGCGGGCGGTTGTGGTGCGGCCGAAGACGGGGTCGAGCCCTCGCCACCATCCTGGCGCGGCTTGCGGGAACGGCGACGACGACGGCGCTTTTGACCCTGGTCGGCCGAGCCCTCGCCACCGCGATCCTCGCGCGGCTCGCGCTCGTCGCGAGCGGCGCCACGCGAAGCCTTGGCAGCCGCTCCCCCGCCATCTCCGGGACGACGGCGCGTGACCTTGACCTCACCATCCGAGACCTGATCGGCAACGGAGGGCACTGAGGGCTTCTGTTGCGTGCCCGAGGAATGGCGACGGCGCGGACGCGGCGCGCGCTCATCCTCGCCACGTGACTTGCCGCCCTTGTCGGCAGGCGCATCGGAGGCCGAGGGACCCTTGGAAGCGGCACCGGTCTCGCGAGCAGCTGCGGCGCGGAAGGCATCCTCGCGCTCCTCGCTCGACAGGTGACGGCGGCGACGACGCGTGGGGTTCATACCACCGCCGCGATTCTGCTGCTGGGGCTGCTGAACCTCGCGCTCGCGGGAGGCGTTCTTGCCTGCAGCTGCAGCCTCGCCGACATCGCCCGAGCCCGCGCGCTTGCGACGACGACGGCCACCGGCGGCCTCCTCGGCCTCAGGCGTTGCGGCATTGCCACGGCCCTTTCCGCGGCCACGGCCCTCGCCCTGCCCCTGACCGGCGCGAGCATCGGAATCGGCATCGCGACGACGGCGCTTGGGCATCGACGTACCGGCCAGACGGTCGGCGCTCGACAGGCCATCGCCCACGTCGACGCCGTTCTCGCGGTCGAGCTCCATGAGCGCCAGGCGCATCTCGGGCGACTCGATGCGCTCGAGCACGTCGCGCGTCACGCAGTCGGGGCGGCAGTTGCAGCCCTGCTCGGCGGCCTTCTTTTTGCAGCCCTCCGAGCAGGTCATATCGGCCAGGTTGACCTTAAAGACCTTGCCGTTCTCCAGGCGCAGCACCAGCTGCTCACGCGGCGTGTCATATTCCTGAATACGCGCCTTGCCGAGCGGCGTATCGATGAGCGTCTTCTTTTTGGGCGCACGGCTCTTAAAGTCCTTGTACGCTTCGAACTCATAGCGCAGGCAGCACATCAGGCGGCCGCAAACGCCGCTGATCTTGGAGGAATTGAGCGGCAGGTCCTGCTCTTTTGCCATGCGGATCGAGACGGGCTCAAACTGTCCGCCAAAGCGCGTGCAACAGAGCTCCTGGCCGCACTGGGCATAGCCGCCCACCAGGCGAGTCTCGTCGCGCACGCCGATCTGGCGCATGTCGACGCGAATGTGCAGCGTCGAGGACAGATCCTTGACGAGCTGGCGAAAATCGACGCGCTCCTCGGCCGCAAAGTAGAACACGGCCTTCTCGCCGCCAAACAGGTACTCGACGCCGACCGGCTTCATCTCGAGGTCGAGTTCTTTGACCAGACGGCGGAAATCGACCATGGCCTCGTCGCCCTGGATGGCAAGATCGTCGGCAAGCTGCAGGTCAATGTCGCTCGCCACGCGCAGCACGGGCTTGAGCGGCTGACCGATCTCGTCTTGCGGCACCTCGAAGGGATCGGCCGTAACCAAGCCGATCTCGGTTCCGCGCTCGGTGGAGCAAATGGCATAATCGGCCTCGAGGATATCCAGGTCCTGCGGGTCAAACCACAGGTCGCGCGAGGCGTAGGTAAACTTAACGGGTACGACTAACGGCATTTCAGTGCCTTCCTGATATCGAACAGCATGACCTCGATGGCCAGCTGGGGAGTAACGTTTCTGGCGATGTTGCGCTCGGCGGTCGCGACCGCCTCGAGCGCCTGGGTGGCACCCGCAACATTGGTCGCGGCGGCAAGCCGACCGATCGTGTCGCGCACATCCTCGTTCACCACGTCGGCCGCCTCGTCCTGAAGTGTCAGCAGCACGTCGCGCATGAGCGTCCGCGCGCTCGCCAGCGCTTCCATGATACCCGAACGCTCGCGCGCGTTGAGTTCGCGCTTGTTGCGGTCCTCAAGCTGCTTCAATGCTCCACGCGACAGGTAGTCGGCGTTTTGCTCGAGTACCTTTTCCTGCGTGGACTTGACCTCGGCGAGCGGCGCCTTAACGGCGACGATGAGCGACTTGGCGCGACTGAGCACGTCGGCCTCGTCGGCGGCAATGAGTGCGTCGATGGCACGGACCATCTGACGGCGGGCGTCTTGGCGCTCGGCGCTCTTAAGAAACTCGATGCCGCGTGTGGGGCTTCCCGCCACGGCGACCGCCATGCGGCAACGCGCAGGGTCCTGACCGGTGGCGCGGCTCACGGCCTGCGCGGCGACGGCGGGCGATACCAGCCGAAACGGCACGCACTGGCAACGACTCACGATAGTGGGCAGCATCACGTCGGCCGAGGTACCCAACAGGATGAACATGACGCCCTCGGGCGGCTCCTCGAGCGTTTTGAGCAGCGCGTTGGCGGTATTGGCGCGCAGCTGCTCGGCACGGTCGATGATGTAGACCTTTGCCTTGGCGCGGATGGGCGCCAGCGGCACGTCATCGAGCAGCTCGCGGGTCTGGGCAATGAGGTAACCCGTGGCGCTCTCGGGCGTGTAATAGTGCACGTCGGGGTGCGTATGGCGGGCGACGCGCACGCAGCTGTCGCATGCGCCGCAGCCGTCCTGCTCGCACAGGAAGGCTTGGGCGAGCGCCCACGCGGCGTCGAGCTTGCCGGCGCCGGGAGCGCCCAAAAACAGGTAGGCGTGCGATGCGCGGCCGCTAGCAACGGCGTTGGTCAAAAAATCGCGCACGCGCTGTTGGGTGTCGAGCTTGGCCAGCAGGCTTGTCTGAGCGGGGGCCATGTTACTCGGCCTCCTTGGCAAGCGCGGCGGCGACGGCATCTTGCGGAATGTCGAGACCGTACGCGCGAACCTGTTCGACCGTCTTCTCGAAGACTTCCTCGATGGTCGCGGTGGCGTCGATGAGCTTTACGCGGGCGGGTTCCTCGGCAGCAATTGCGCAAAAGCCCTGGTAGACACGCTCCTGGAATGCCATGCCTTTTGCCTCCATGCGATCTGCCGCGCCACGGGCGGCCATGCGCAACGCCGCCTGCTCGGGCGTGATGTGGTAGACGAGTGTGAGCGCCGGGTGCGTACCGGCGACGGCCAGGTTGTTGGCATCGCGCACCATCTGGCGATCGAGGCCGTCGGCAAACGCCTGGTAGCAGGTTGTGGAATCGTAGAAGCGGTCACACAGTACCACCTTGCCGACAGCAAGGGCGGGTGCGATGACCTCGTGCACCAACTGGGCGCGCGCTGCCTCGTAGAGCAGCAACTCGCAGGTGTCGCCCATCGCCGTATTGGCGGGGTCGAGCAACAGAGCACGGATCTTTTCGCTGATGGCAGTGCCGCCCGGTTCGCGCAGGCTCACAACCTGGTGGCCAGCGAGCTCGAGCGCACGGGCGAGCAGGTGCGCCTGCGTGGACTTGCCGGCACCGTCGACGCCCTCGAGCGTGATAAAGCTATGTTGAGCAGGCTCAAAAGCCATGGGCGCAGCCCCTTCCTACAAGGCGCGTAAATGCGAGTTACAGCAACCAAGCCATGATACCCCAGTGCTCGGCACGTCCCCAATGGCTAAAGGCGCCTTTCCAAAGTTGCGGTGAAATAGGGACTGATTGAAGCTCTGAGACCGCCAAACAGTCCCTATTTCACCGCAACTTATGATGGGGAATTTTGGATGCTGGGTATAATCGTCGTATTGCATTGAAATGTGGCGAAAGGAGTGGCAATGTCTCGGTATTGCGCCTCGTGCGGCAAGCTTCTTGCAGATAATGCCAAGTTCTGCACCTCGTGCGGTGCACCCGTTGAGCAAACAGTCGCGAGCGATAGCCAGCCCGCTTTTGAGCAGACCGGTTCCCTCGATACGCCGCAAGCCAAGGCGGACGACCCCCTCGCCTATCGACCCGACCCCGCCGCAAGCCCCGCGGCCGTCGAGACCACGCAGCGCATACCCGTCGCGAGCGGCTCGCCCCAACAGCAGCCGGCTCCCGCATACGCGCCCGCTTCGCCACAGACCCCCGCTCCCAAAAAGAGCGGCACCGGGCCGCTTATCGCCGTTATCGTTGTGCTGGTGGCGATCATCATCGCCCTGGTCGTTTTCTTTGTGATCAAGCCTTTCGACAACGCCGCCACGCAGACGACTGCCGAGGTAGCTAAGCTGCACCATGACGTCGACGACGATGACCTAAAGCCTCTCGGCGATCCCAACAGCCTGTACGACGATGATGACGATGACGACGAGGATGGCGGCGAAGCAACGCTCTCCGAGCAGAACCTCTACCGCCGACTGAGCGAATACTACGACTTGCTCGAAGACCTCGACAACTACGTCCGTGGCTGCGCGCAGAACTTCAACGGCAGCTATCTGGAAGAAGATCGCACCACCCGTCAAAATCTCGCCGACGTCGCCGAGCGCACAGAGGACACCATCGAGCAGTATTACGACATCGTCGAGGACCTGGACGTCCCGACGAGCTCCAAGAACTACAGTTCCTGGAAGGACATCATCGCCCTGTACGACGACCTGGATCACCGCATTGACGCAATCTGTGATGCCTGGGAGATCAGCCTGAAATACGCCAAGCCTGCGGACCACAAGAATGAGATCGTGGCGCCGCTGTCGCGCGACAACGTGGCGGGCACCAATGACAATAAGTATCGCCTAGACTTTGAGGAGCGCTATCCCGGCGCCAAACCCGTCGAAGTGAACTAGCGCTTTGTCGTTCCCGAGCCGGCAGTTAGGGACGTTCCTAAACTGCCGGCAGAAAAGGAACGTCCCTAACTGCCGGTCAAAAAAAACGAGCGAGGATCGTGGGGTCCTCGCTCGTTTTTTAGGCAATGTTTCGACCGCGCCGTTACTTGTCGGAGGCTACTTTCTTGGCAGTCGACTTCTTCGCGGTCGTCTTCTTGGCGGCAGTGGCTTTCTTAGCCGTCGTCTTCTTGGCCGCCGTCGTCTTCTTGGCCGTGCTCGCCTTGGTCGTGGTCTTGCGGCCGCGGGCGGGCTTCTTCTCCTTGGTCGGGCAGTCCATGTTGACGCAGATGCGCCACGGACCGCGCGCCGTGTTGACCACCACGATGGGAGCGCCACACTCGGGGCAGGTCTCGCCCGTCGCCTCGAGCTTGCCGCGCGCCGGCAGCGGATAGCTCACGCCGCAGTCGTCGTAGTTGGTGCAGCGGATAAAGCGCTTGCCGCTCTTTTCGCTCTTGTGCGCGATTAGGTCGCCATGGCGTCCTGCCTCGGCGCACACCTTGCACTCGCCCACCTTAAGGTCGGGCTCATAGTTGGTGGGGCACGTGGGGTTCACGCAAATCTCGAAGGCCTTTTGGCGGAACGGCTGGCACTTAATGCGCGGCGCGCCGCACTCGGGGCACACGGCCGCCTCACCCTCGAGCGGGCTTACCTTGACGCCGCTCGGAACCGGATAGGTCACGTCGCAGTCGGGCCAGCCCATGCAGCCGATAAAGCTGCCGCGGGTCTTGGCGCTCGTCTTCATAACCAGGTCCTTGCCGCACTTGGGGCAGGCGCCCACGCGCGCATCGGCCGTGACGGCGTCGCTGATGGCGTCGCCCAGCTCCTGCGTATGCTTGAGCAGCTCGTCGAGCACGCCGGCCAGCAGCGCGCGCGAGTGCGTCACGACATGCTCTTCGGTGTCCTCGCCGCGCTCCACACGGGTCATGTCGCCGTCGAGCTCGCTGGTCATATCGGGGCTCGTGATGCGCGGGGCAAACTGCGTCAGCGCGTCGATGATGGCGATTCCCAGCTGGCTCGGCTCAACGGGATCATTTTTGAGATAGCGCACGGCATACAGGCGCTCGATGATGCTCGCGCGCGTGGACTTGGTGCCCAGGCCGCGCTTCTCCATCTCCTGCACGAGCTTGCCCTGGCTGTAGCGCGCGGGCGGCTCGGTCTGCTTGGCCTCGAGCTTAATGTCGAACACGTCGACCGTGTCGCCCTGCTCCAGCGGCGGCATCTGCTCGTCGCGCTTGAGTCCATACGGGTACGCCTCGCGGAAACCCGGGGTCACGAGCACATCGCCCGAAGCCACGAACGGCTCGCCGTTCACATCAAGCTCGAGCTTGGTGTTCTCGATGGTCGCGGGCCCCATGAGCGTTGCCAGGAAGCGGCGGGCGATGAGGTCGTAGAGCTTGCGCTGGCCGCCGTCGAGCGTGGACGGATCGCCCTCGCCCGTGGGATAGATAGGCGGGTGGTCGGTAGTCTCGACCTTGCCGCGCGTGGGCTTCATGGGACCGGCGAGCACCTTTTTGCACACGGGCGCCAGCGCCGGGTTGATCTTTGCCAGGTCGCTCACCACGGCGCCCAGATCGAGCGTCGCAGGGTACACGGTATTGTCGACACGCGGGTAGCTGATGAGACCGGCCATGTAGAGGGACTCGGCGATTCGCATCGTACGCGCAGGCGAGATGCCCTCGGCCGCGGCGGCAGCCTGCAGCGAGGTCGTCGCAAACGGCGTGGGCGGCTGCTGCTTACGCGAGCGCTTGGTCACCGCGGCGACGGTCGCCGTCTTGGCGCCGTCGACGTGACCATACGCCGTCTCGGCAGCATCCTTGTCGGTGAAGCGCGCCGTCTTGTGCGCGATCTTAAAGCGATCGTCCTCGGCAGCGCCCTGCGCGGCGCCCATGCCGCGAATCTGCCAATAGTCCTCGGGCACAAACGCCATGCGCTCGCGCTCGCGCTCGACCACCAGGGCGAGCGTCGGCGTCTGCACGCGGCCGGCGGAACGCACGTTGCCAAAGCCGCCAAACTTGGCGAGCGTCAGGTAACGCGTGAGCACCGCGCCCCAAATGAGGTCGATGTGCTGGCGGCTCTCACCGGCATCGGCCAGGTTCTGGTCGAGCGAGACGAGATTATCGAAGGCGTGCGTGATCTCGGCCTTGGTAAACGAAGAGTACTGGGCGCGGGCAACCGGCAAGTCCGGCGCAACCTCGCGCACCTTGTTGAGAGCGTCCGAGCCGATCAGCTCGCCCTCGCGATCGAAGTCCGTGGCGATGATGACGCTGTCGGACTTTTTAGCAAGGTTCTTGAGCGAACGAATGAGCTCCTTCTCGGCCGGTAGCTTAATGACGGGCGCCCAGGTGAGGTAAGGCAGGCTCTCGAGCTTCCAGCCCTTGATGGAAATGCCGTCGGCAAGAAACGGCTTGCGCTTGGTGTCGTATGGCGGGCGGGCCAGGCCATCGGGCATATCGGCCGGCAGCATCTCGCCGTCCTCGGTCACCGAATACCAACCCAGCTTTTTATCGAACAGCACGCTGTCGCAAAAATCGGGCGCCAGGATGTGACCGGCAAGGCCAATGGTCACGCACTCCTCGCCCTTCCACTCAAAACGGTAGATGGCGGTGTTGTACACCTTGTCCTTTTTGGGTTTGCCCGTGGACAGACGCTCGGCAATTTGACGCGCGGCGTCGTTTTTCTCAGCGATGATGAGCTTCAAAAGAGGCTCCTATCTCGTATCTCTGCGGCTACGCCCGCCCGTATGGCGGCCGACTTACGCCCTTGCTTGCTCAATCTGCCCGATGAGCCAATCGCACCAGGCATCCATGCCCTCGCCCTTGCGCGCGCTCACGGCAAACCGCGGCGCCTGCGGATTGAGGTCATCGAGTGTCTTAGTATACCTATCCATGTCAAAATCGAAAGCCGGGGCCACGTCGACCTTGTTGAGCAACTGTGCGCCGGCGTGCTGGAAGATACCCGGGTACTTGATAGGCTTGTCGTCACCCTCAGGCACCGAGAGGATCATGATGGACAGGCTCTCGCCCAGGTCAAAGTCGACCGGGCAGACCAGGTTACCCACGTTTTCGATAAAGATGACGTCGATGTTCTCCAGACCGACGGCCTGGTCGAACGCATCGACAGCCTCCATGATCATGTTGCCCTCGAGGTGGCACAGGCCGCCCGTGTTGATCTGGATGGCGGGCATGCCGGCTTCCTTCATGGTGATGGCATCGACATCCGAGGCGATATCGCCCTCGATGACGGCACAGCGCAGGCCGGCTTTGTCACGCAGGCGCTCGTTGGTGCCGAGAATCGTGGTGGTCTTACCCGAGCCGGGGCTCGACAGCACATTGATCACATAGGTGTTTGTCTCATTAAATCGCTGACGCAGCTGATCTGCCAGGCGCTCGTTGCGCGACAGGATCGGCGACGCGATATCGATCGTTTTCTCGGCCATACTCAACGCTCCTTACTTTGGCCCCTTTATACCCCATCACCAGATGGCTGGCGGGCTAATCGTCGGGGGTTTCGATTTCGATACTTGCGATGTCGAGCTCGCGGCCGTGCAGTAGGCGCACGTTGGCGCCGCCACATTGGGGGCAGCGGCAATGAAAGCGGTCGTGCTCAAAGACCTCGCCGCAGTCCAGGCACTCGCTTTGTGGATGGACCTCCTCCACGGCAAGCTCGCAGCCGCGCGTGAGCGGGTCCTCGTCGCGAAATGTCTCCCAGGCAAAGTCGAGCGCCTCGCGCACGACCTCGGTCATATCCCCGATACGCAGCGTTACCAAAACGGCGCGCGAGGCCCCCGCCCCACGCGCCGCGCGAATCACTGTATCGAGTATGCCGTTGACAATGCCAACCTCGTGCATACCGATTTACTCCTCGTCGTCCTCGTCGTCCGAGAACAGGTCCAGACGGCTCACGAACAGGCCCTCCTTGCCCTCGCGCGCGGTAATGACCACGCGAGCGATGGCGAGCGAAATCTCGTAGAGCGAGAGCAGGGCGCCATACATGAGACCCAGGGTGACGGGCGAGCCGTCGGGCGTGATCACAGCCGAACCCACGAGCAGGCCAACGTATACGTAACGCCAGGCACTGCGGAAGGCCGCATAGGACACGATATGGAAGACGGACAGGTAAAAGATGATGAGCGGCAGCTCAAACGCCACACCAAAGCCGATCATAAAGAGCAGCTCCATGTTGACGTAGTTCTCCAGATCGGGCAGCGCCGTGGCGACGGCCGAAGTCTCGCCGATGAGCCACTCAAAGCCCGCAGGGATGATGATGAGGTAGCAAAAGATTGCGCCCAGGAAGAACAGCACCGTCGAGGCGAGCACCGTGGGCACGACCCACTTGCGTTCGTTGGGGCGAAGCGCCGGCAGGAAAAACGCCAGAATCTGCCAGATGATCATGGGCGTGCACATGACCACGGCCATCTTGATGGCCAGCGAGAAGCGCAGGCCAAATCCGCCGAGCGTGGTGGTGATGTAGAACTTACCGTCCGGTACAAAGGAGCGGATGGGGTCTTCCAGGATGTCGAGCACCACGGGCGTGGCGAAATACAGCACGATGGCTGCGGCAAATACCGACACGACCACGATGGTCAAGCGGCGACGGAGCTCTCCCAGGTGATCGAAGAGCGGCATGCGCGCAGGTCCGATAGGCATTACTCATCGCCTCCCTTCGAGGCGTCGGCGGCAGCAGTGTCGTCCTCGGCCTCGAGCTCGCGAGCGAGCTGGTCGACGACGGCCTTGCGCTTGCGGGGACGACGGGCGTAGAGGTCAGCCGTCGTGGGCTCTGCCGGCTCGGGCTCGGGCTCTGCAGCAGGCTCGGGCTCGACAGCGGCTGTGGCCTCGGACTCGGCAGTGGCGGGCTCGACGCCCTCGGTCGCAGGATCCTCGGCAGCGCCCTCGCCCTCAGCAGCACCCTCGCTTGCGGCCTTCTCGGCAGCAAGACGGGCGCGACGCTCGGCAAAGGTCTCCTTCTTGGCGGGCGCTGCCGTCTCGGCGGCATCCTCGTCCGCATCGGAATCGTCGTCGGTCGCAGCAGCCTTCTTGGGCTTGACCGGCGCCGACGCGGCCTCGCTCACCGGATCGATAATCTCGGACTGAACAACGGCCGTCATCTTTTCCTGCGTCTCGCGGAACTGACGGATGGCACGGCCGATCGTGCGGCCCATCTGCGGGAGCTTATCCGGGCCAAACAGCAAAAAGCCGAAGACCACGATGATCGCGAGCTCACCCTCTCCAATACCAAACACACATACCTCCAAGGCTCGATGTGAGTCGAGCCCGCACCGCGCCATTCGGCCGGAACTCGTCTATTCATTCGGTCAAGTATAGCGCCCGGACGCCAAAACGTCCGAGCGCATCACAAACATATGCCAAACGGCACGCCCTTTTGGGGACAAAGATTATGCAGCGGTGATCGAAATCTCCTGGTCGACACCCAACAGCTGAACCACGCGCATCACCGGGGGCTGCACATTGGTGCAGCTAAAGCGCTTGCCGTGATCGACCGCGTGGTGCGCGGCGCCCACGAGCACGCCAATGCCCGTCGAATCAATGTAGCTCACTTGGGCAAAATCGAGCTCAACGGCCTCAGTGGGCTGCTCAAGCGCCAGGTCGATGGCATTGCGCAGGCTATCGGCGTTAGAGATATCGATCTCGCCGGTTACCTTAATGGTGTAGAGCTCTGGCGTGGGGTTGGTGGAAATACCCAAATCCATGTATACGCTCCTTTACGTATCGAACGTGCGGATAGTACCGGGCCGGACTTGCGGGGCCATACGCGCTAGGCGCGCTCGGCACGCGCAAGCTCGGCAGCGACGAGCTTGACGGCCAGCACCAGCACATCGAGCGCGGCCTCCAGGTCCTCGACCGTGGGATAGCTCGGCGCGATGCGGATGTTGGTGTCGCGCGGGTCCTTGCCATAGGGCCAGGTAGCACCGGCCGGCGTGAGCTTGACGCCCAGGTCGGCGCAAAGCGCGGCGACCTTTTGGGCCGAGCCCTCGGGACCATCGAAGCTTACAAAGTAGCCGCCGCGGGGGTGCGTCCATGTGGCGCAGCCCGTGTCGCCCAAGCCCTCGGTGAGCTTGCGCTCGACGGCCTCGAAGCGCGGGCGCAGGAACTCGGCATGCTTTTTCATGTGCTCCTTGACCGCCTCGATGGTGGGAAGGAAGCGCACGTGACGCAGCTGGTTGAGCTTGTCGGCGCTGATGAGGCCGGCCTTCAGGCACTTGGAGAACTCGGCGATGACCGCGGGGCTCGCACCGATAAAGCCGATGCCGGCGCCCGGGAAGGTAATCTTGGACGTCGAGGCAAAGGCCACCACGCGGTCCTCGGTGCCCGCCGCGCGAGCGAAGTCAAAGATGTTTGCGAGCTCGTCGGTCTCGTCGTACAGGTCGTGCACGCAGTAGGCGTTGTCCCAGAAGATGCGGAAATCGGGCGCGGCCGTGGGCATCTCGACCAGACGACGCACAGTGTCCTCGCTAAAGGTGATGCCCGTGGGGTTGGAATACTTGGGCACGCACCAGATACCCTTGATGGAATCGTCGGCGGCAACGAGGCGCTCGATCTCGTCCATATCGGGGCCGTTGTCGGTCATCGCGACGGGAACGTTCTCGATACCCAAGTCGGCGGTAATGCCAAAGTGGCGATCGTAGCCGGGAACCGGGCACAGGAACTTGACCTTCTTGCCGTCGTGCGCTGCCTCGTAAGCCTCCCAAGGATCGCTACCACACGAGCCGCAACGCCAGAACATACCGGCGATATCGTGCTCGATCAGCAAGCTCGACGAACCCAGCACGAGCGTCTGCTCGGCGGGGCAACCCAGGAACTCCCCCGCCAGCTTGCGTGCCGAGGGAATGCCCTCAAAGCAGCCGTAGTTGGAGCAGTCGACGTTGCCGTCGTGCAGATCGGCATCGGCATTGAGGATATCGAGCATGGGTCGAGAGATGTCCACCTGGGAGGGCGACGGCTTGCCGCGGGCCATGTCGAGCGCCAGGCCCTTGGCCTTGACCTCGGCGACCTCGGCTTTGAGCGCCTCGATGGCGGCATCGAGTTCGGTGGTTTCCATCTTCTGGTAGATCGTCTGCATGGGTGCGACCTTTCACGAAGCGGTACGTTGCAATTCTTCTAAGTATAGACCGCCACCGTCGCAACGTTATGAAGCCGTGATAGATTAAGTCCATCGCAATGAATTACGAATCGCCGCGCATGCCGGCGTGAAGCGCCCAAGGAGGCACTATGGAGTACGGATCATTCCAGGCCGAGGAATTCGGCGACCTGCAGCGCCTGGTCGACGGACTATTTTACGACCGTCACGCCATCGACCGCCTGGATCTGATCGTACAGGCCGAAATCTTGGACCTGGCGCCCGATCTCATGGAAATCGTCAACCTGCTACCGCCCGGCTATTACGACCGCCAGTCACTTTGCGACCAGCTCAACTCCGCCTTGGCCGCCCACGGCTGGGGCGCCATCTACGGCACCGTGGAATAAACCTAGTCATTGGGGCCTGTGGTCAAAAAATAGCAAATATGAGTACTGTTACTTTTTTAGTAACAGCGATTTTGAATTAAAAAGGCCAGTCTTGGCCTTTTGTGTCCGGTTTTGGAAGGATGCATCGGCATTTTTCGTCCAGCCACGCAATCGTTAATGCACAGACAGAATAGATTTGTACATTATTTTTCGCGCCTAAAATGAAACGCCGTTTGTGACAGTACTCACAAACGGCGTTTTTTGGCCACTGGGGTGTCCGGCAGGTGGCAAGTACCACTCAAAACCGCGTTTTACACGCGCTCGAGCAGGCTCTGGCGTCTGTTTCTACGCGCCTACTCGTTCTTGGGCGCGGGGTGCTTGCAGATCACACTCATGTAGATCATGCCAAGTACGGCCGCGGTGACAGAGCCGGCGAGAATAGCGGCCTTGGCAGCCAGAACCTCAAACTGGGCCGTCGGGAAGGCGAGGCCGCTGATGAGAATCGACATGGTAAAGCCGATACCGCCCAGAATGCCCACGCCGGCAATCATATGCCAGTTGACATTGTGCGGCAGCTCGCAGGCCTTGAGCTTGACCAAGGCGAACGTCATGCCAAAGATACCGATCGGCTTACCCAGCAGCATGCCAAAGTACACGCCGAGCGTCACCGGGTCGGTGAGCAGCGTGCTCATGTCCACGCCCACTAGGCGAACCTGTGCGTTGACGAACGCAAAGATCGGCAGGATCACAAAGTTGACCGGTGTGGAGATCAGACGCTCCATGCGGATGAGCGGCGGGGTCACGCGGTGCATGACGCGCTCGACCTTGGTGGTCGAGACGGTAAAGTCATGCTGGCCCAAGATGTGCGCCTCATCGTCGTAGCGGTCATCGAGCAACGGCAGGCACTCGCCCAGCCAATCGGTAAGGCTATCGAGCTTAACGCCGCACTTGGCCGGAATGGTGAAGGCCAGGATGACGCCGGCAAGCGTAGCGTGCACGCCGCTCTTGAACATGCAGAACCACAGCAGCAGGCCCAGCACCGAGTACGGGGCAAGGCGGTAATGCTGCGTCTTGTTGAGCCACACGAGCGCGCAGGTCACAAGCGCGGCGGCGCCCAACCAAAACGGATTGGGGCTCTGACCGTAGAAAATGGCGATGGCGGCGATGGAGATGAGGTCGTCGGCGATGGCGAGCGTCGAGAAGAACACGCGCACGCCGTTGGGCACGCGATTGCCCAAAAGCGACAGCACGCCCAGTGCAAAGGCAATATCGGTTGCCATGGGGATGGCCCAACCGTTGCGGGCGCCGGCATGGTTAAAGATCAGGTAGATGCAGGCGGGAACGACGACGCCGCCCACGGCCGCCAGCATGGGAAGCATGGCCTGGCGCGGGTTCTTGAGCTCGCCGACCGTCATCTCGTACTTAAGCTCAATGCCCACTAGCAAAAAGAAGATCGCCATGAGGAAGTCGTTGACGAAAAGTTCGACGGTGAGGCCGGCCGTAAGGTTGCCCAAACCCACATACAGCGGGGTCTCCAAAAAGTGATGGATGGCCTCGTAGGCATCGGTATTGGCGCAAATGACGGCGGCGATGGCGGCGATGACCATAACCGCGGCGGAAATCGTGCCGTTCTCGGCGATGCGCTCCCAAATGTCGTGGCGCTCAAAACGCTTGCGCTCACGAACGTTGAACAGCTGCTCGGGTGCTGCCATGGGCGGCTCCTTTCACGGGAAAGCTCCCGTCTTAAAAAAGCACGGCCCGCCCAAGTGGCGGCGCCGCGCTCTAACGTATTACGCTTGCATCTAGCCTACCCTGCACGACAAGCACGTAGGCGTGGCCGAAAAGCGGAACCACAGGTTGAACATTATTTGCTCAACGGCGCGGGCACGCCTGTCCAAGAGACGACGCAGCGCCGTGCACAAAAAACGACCGGAGCGCGGGGCGTCCGCGATCCGGTCGTCGGCGTTAGGTCAAAAGAACCTAGCAGGCGGCCATGATGGGGGCAGCGACCTGCTTCTTACGGGAGAGGACGCCCGGCATCCAGACGCCGTCGTGCTCGTCGGCAATGCCCAGGCCCTTCTGAGCGGCCTCGGTCTCGCCCTCGAGCAGGACCTGCGAACCCTCCTCCATAATGTCGGTGATGCACAGGACGATGCCATCGGCGCCCTTCTCGGCGGCGTAGGCGCGCATGGCCTCGCGGATCTCGTCGATCATGCCGAGTGCACGGGTCTTGTCGACAGTCTCGTACTGGCCGATGAGCAGCTTCTTGCCGGCGGGCTCGAACATCTTGATGTCGTTGCCGACCATCTCGGCTGCAGTGAAGGAGCCGGACGGACGGGTGAGGAAGACCTCCATGCCAAACTTGACCGGGTCGACGCCCACCTGCTCGCCGAGCTTGGCGGCGACGGCGCGGTCAACATCGGTGGTGGTGGGGCTCTTGAGCATGAGCGTGTCGGTCATCATGGCCGAGAGCAGCAGCTTGGCCTGGACGTCGGAAAGCTCAACGCCGAGCACGCCGGCGAGCTTGGTGACGATGGTGCAGCTGGAACCCCAGGGCAGGCAGATGTAGTGCAGCGGGCCGGCGGTCTCGAAATCGCCGATGCGGTGATGATCGACAACGCCAAAGACCGTGGCGTCCTTAAGGCCGGCAACAGACTGGGCGGACTCGTTGTGGTCGGTGAGGACGACGAGCTGACCGGCCTCGACGGAATCGATCACGCGGGGCTCGGCAATGCCGGCGTCGGCAAGCAGCTTGGCGGACTCGGCCGGAAGCTGACCCAGAGCGCAAGCCTCGTAGGTGTTACCGGCATACTCAACCTGGTTGAGCAGCTGGGACAGGACGACGGCGCTCATGATGGCGTCGTTATCGGGGTTCTGGTGACCAAAGACAAGAACGTTTGCCATGGATATCCTCCACTTGATATGTGTACTTGGACGTAGCTATGGTAGCACGCCGATGCCGAGCCTTCGCAGACGGAAGGGCCACGGCATATTTTGGGGCAGGCATGGGGGCCAAGGCTGTCCCTTTTGCACCATGTTGGTGCAAAGTAACCTGACCCCTTTGCACCAGCTATTTACCGGCGGCGCGCAGGGCTACGTAGGCGGCACCGATGATGCCGGCGTCGTTTCCGAGCGAAGCGACCTTGATGGGCGTCTCGCGCGAGGCAGAAAGCGCGTACTGCTTAAAGTGCTCGCGGACCTTGTCGAGGTAGACATCGGCCGAAGCGGACGCGCCGCCGCCGATCAGGAACATCTCGGGGTCGACCACGTTGGCAATGAGCGCCAGGGCGCGGCCGAGATAGTCGGCCATGGTATCGGCCGCGGCCAGCGCGAGCTTGTCGCCCTCGCGGCAGGCCTGGAACACGTCCTTGGAATCGGAGGGGCCGGTGAGCTCGATGGGCTCGACACCCGCCTTCTTGCACTCGGCAAGGTAGTTGCTCACCACGCCGGTGGCGCTGGAATACTGCTCCAGGTGGCCATGGCCGCCGCAGCCGCAGACGCGCTCCTCAGCCGGGTTCAGGCACATGTGGCCAATCTCGCCGCCGGCGCCCACAACGCCCGACACCACGTCGCCGTTAACGATAACGCCGCCGCCCACGCCGGTACCAATGGTGACCATCACCACGTTCTGCACGCCCTTGGCGGAACCGAGCCAAGCCTCGCCCATGGCAGCGGCGTTGGCATCGTTCTCGTACTTAACAACCGCGTCGGGGCAGTGCTCCTGAATGGCGACTCTTAGCTCGGGCAGGTTAATGGCAATGTTGGCCTTGACCTTGGCATCGCCCGATGCCGGGATGGGGCACGGAACGGCCAGGCCAATACCCGCCACAAAGGCGCGCGGAATCTGGGCCTTGGCGACCACCTGGTCGATAGCCTCGGTCACCGCGGCAAAGCCCGCAGCGTCAACGATGGGCGGCGTGGGCACGCTGGCCTTGGCCAGCAGGTTGCCGTCCTCGTCGAACAGGCCCTCCTTAACCGAAGTGCCGCCGACGTCGATGCCGATGTAATACTGCTTAGGTTCCATGGGAGCCCGCCTTTCTCGTTTAAACATTGCCTGTATGGTACCGCTCCCAAGGCAAAAACCTGCTAAAAAGGGACAGGTTTGTTTTGGCAGGTTTTATCTGTGAAAACGCAGGGCATGGAATTTGGTTCGTTGGGCGGTAAAACGGCTCAACCCCATCCTCGAGTCGATCAATTTGCTCAATACCACATTATTCGAATGCATATTCATTTAGAGCGCTCTAGTTTTTAAAGAGAAGCGTTTTTTAATTAACCATTTCTCGAACTTTTCAGAAACGCAATAGGGATGCTTAGGTGTTGACTATACTTTCTTTTGTACTCAATCAAGCCGGAAAGGAGGTTCCATGATTCCCAAATACGAGGCGATAGCTGCAGATATCCGTCGAAGCATCGAGGACGGCGCCCTTAAGCCGGGCGATAAGTTGCCCACCGTCGTTGAGTTCTGTGAGCTCTATAGCGTTTCCAAAATCACCGTCAAACGAGCAATTGAGCAGATCACCGAGGAAGGCCTTATTACCAGCCGGCGCGGATCGGGCACCTACGTCAAGGACACGGCGGGGCTTCCCGGCCAGGTGTTTTTCCAAGGCAAGAACGACCGCGCCCAAGGCTTTTCGTACGAGCATCGCGGGGAGAAAGTGACCTCGGTGGTCTACGATTTCTCGATCGTCAATCCGCCGGCAGAGGTTGCGACCCAGCTGGGAATGGCCGAAGACGACTTTGCCTATCACATCGTGCGCGTACGCGAGGTCGATGGTCAGCCCATCGTTATTGAGTACACCTATATGCCACTCGAGCTGATTCCGGGTCTTAAGAAAAAAGACCTGTACGCATCGATCTACAGCTTCATCCGCGAGCAGTGCGGACTCAAGATCTCGAGTTTCCACCGTACCATTCGCGCTGTCGCGGCAACTGAAGAAGAGGCTGAGCGCCTGGATACCAAACCCGGCTCTCCCCTGCTCGAACTCAACCAGATTGGCTTCTTGGATAGCGGCACCGCGTTTGAATATTCTGTCTCGCACAACGTAGGCGACCGCTTTGAGCTGCACAACGTAACGCTGGCCTAGTTTTGTAATCAGGTGGGTGCTCGTTTTGAGCTGTCTTACGCGGCACCCGCACAACCTTATGGGAGTATGCACATGTCCGATTTGATTAAACTCACGCCGATCTTCCACGAGAAGATCTGGGGCGGCCGCCAGCTGGAGACCGTGTTTGGCTACGACATTCCCGAGGGTCCCATCGGTGAGTGCTGGGCCATCTCGGCCCATCCCAACGGCGACTGCCAGATTGCGGAGGGCCCGTACGCCGGTCACACGCTGTCATGGCTGTGGGCCGAGCACCGCGAACTCTTTGGCAACTGCAAGGGCAAGGAGTTCCCGCTGCTCATCAAGATTCTGGACGCCAAGGACGACCTTTCGATCCAGATTCATCCCAACGACGAGTACGCCGCCGAGCACGAGAACGGCAGCCTGGGCAAAACCGAGTGCTGGTATGTGCTGGACTGCGAGCCCGGCGCCACGATCATCGTCGGCCAGCGCGCGCACGACCGCGCCGAGGCCGCGCAGATGATCGAGAAGGGCCGCTGGGACGAGATGCTCAACGTGCTGCCGATTCACAAGGGCGACTTTTTCCAGATCGACTCCGGCACCGTGCACGCCATCAAAACCGGTACGCTCATTTTGGAGACGCAACAGTCGAGCGACGTGACGTATCGCCTGTACGACTACGATCGTCCCGGCACCGACGGAAAGCTGCGCCCACTTCACATTGAGCAGAGCCTGGATTGCATCGATTTTGACGTTCAGGCTCCGACCGACGGCACGGTGACCGCGCCCGAGGTCGATGGCGTGACCGAGCTCGAGTCTAACTCCTGCTACACCGTCGATCGCGTGCGCGTCGACGGCAGCAAGACCTTGGAGCAGCACTGGCCCTTCATGTGCCTGTCGGTCATCGACGGCGAGGGCACCGTGTGCGGCGAGCCCGTTCACAAGGGCAGCCACCTGCTGGCCCCGAGCACCGTGAACCAGATCGAACTCGAAGGCAAGATGGAACTGATCATCAGCCACCTCTAGGTCGCAACAACAACCAAAACGAAACAAGGGGCTCCCTCGTTCATCAACGGAGGAGCCCCTACTCACATCTATTTTTCTATCAGCCCACCCGGCTCTCCAGACCAAAAAGCGAACGAGTAGAGCGACGTTCGCAAGCAACGTCACCTGAGGACCTGGGTGGGCGTATAGGGCAACATCGGTCGCGAGTTCCGCACGAGCCGGAGAGCACTTAATGTGCTCTCCGTGCGAGCAGGACTGCCCGAGCAGGCGATGTTGCCCTATACGCCCACCCAGGTCCGCCGGGATTACGACAGCTTGACGATCGGTGCAAAACCTTTCATAAGCTTTTTGGTCTGGCCGGTTTTTTCGAATTGAACCTCGATCATGTCTCCAGCGACCGAGATCACGGTGCCCGCAC
>CAUDNY010000015.1 GCA_958450865.1 uncultured Collinsella sp.
TGCCCTACCGGGAGTAGCCCCGACGGTTGACAAAACTATAGGAACACCCAACGACTACTTGCGCTAGAGCATAAGTTATACAATTAGTCAAGTTATGTCTGTTTAAACAAAATAGCGGCACGCAGGCGCATTGGGATTAACCTAAAAGCGGCGTTAATGAACAGAGTGTCTGTATATATCTGTGAAAGTAATTGGGAAATCACGTTTTAGTAGGCAATGAGCTGTAAATCAGCAACGTAATCAATTTGTAACAAACTTAGACGTTTAAACAAATAATGCAACCGTTTGCGAATTTAGCTATAAATCCACAAGGCGAACAGGTATACTCCATTATTGTCGTGTAGGAAATACGTAGACAAAAAGGAGGTTATGTGATGGTAAGTATTGTTCTTGCTAGCCATGGGGACTTGGCAGCTGGAATCAAGCAGACGGGCTCGATGGTCTTTGGCGATCAGCCGTCTGTAGCCGTGGTCTCGCTCGAGCCGAGCATGGGCCCCGACGACTTCCGTGCCAAGGTCGAGGAAGCAGTCGCTTCCTTCGAGGACCAGGAGCAGGTGCTCTTCCTCGTTGATCTGTGGGGCGGCACGCCGTTCAACCAGATCAGCGGGCTCATCGAGGGCCACGATTCCTGGGCTATCGTCACCGGTGTCAACCTGCCTATGCTCATCGAGGCATATTCGCAGCGCTTTGACGCAAAGAACACTGCACATGCGATCGCAAAACATCTCGTGACTGAGGCTAAGGCTGGCGTGCGCGTCAAGCCCGAGTCTCTGGAGCCCGAGGAGAAGAAGCCGGCTGCGGCCGCCGCTGCTCCTGCAGGCGCCATCCCTCCGGGAACGGTCATCGGCGACGGGCACATCAAGATCGCCCACGTCCGTATCGACACCCGTCTGCTTCATGGTCAGGTGGCCACCACTTGGACCAAGCAGATCAACCCCAACCGCATCATCGTAGTTTCCGACGGCGTTGCTCACGACGAGCTCCGCAAGACCATGATCGAGCAGGCTGCCCCTCCGGGAGTCCATGCCAACGTCGTGCCCATCAAGAAGATGGCCGAGGTCGTCAAGGACACGCGCTTTGGTGACACCAAGGCCATGCTGCTCTTCGAGAACCCGCAGGATCTGCTCAAGGCCATCGAGGCCGGCGTCGACATCAAGGAAGCCAACATCGGTTCCATGGCTCACTCCAAGGGCAAGGTCGTCGTCACCAACGCCGTCGCCATGGGCGATGACGACGTTAAGACTCTCGAGGCTCTCAAGGCCAAGGGCGTCAAGTTCGAGGTCCGCAAGGTTCCTTCGGATTCCTCCGAGGATCTCGACGCCATGTTGAAGAAAGCTAAGGCCGAACTGGCCGCTCAAGCATAGTAAAGGAGGGTCCGATACATGTCTGCAATCACTATTCTGCTTGTTGCGATTGTCGCGTTGCTTGCCGGTATGGAAGGCATTCTGGATGAGTTCCAGTTTCATCAGCCGCTCGTGGCATGCACGCTTATCGGTCTCGTAACCGGTCACCTTCAGGAGGGCATCCTCCTGGGCGGTTCGCTCCAGATGATGGCCCTTGGCTGGGCTAACGTCGGCGCCGCCGTCGCGCCTGACGCCGCTCTGGCCTCGGTCGCTTCTTCGATCATCATGGTGCTCGCCCTCAACGGTGGCGCCACCGATTCGGCCAAGGCCGTTACCGCCGCCATCGCCGTCGCCGTCCCGCTGTCGGTCGCTGGTCTGTTCCTGACCATGATCTGCCGTACCCTGGCTACTGCTATCGCTCACGCCATGGACGGTTGCGCCGAGAAGGGCGACTTCGCCGGCATCGAGCGCTGGCAGTACGCTGCTATCCTCATGCAGGGCCTTCGTATCGCCATCCCGGCAGTGCTTCTGTGCATCATCCCGGCCGAGGCTGTTACCAACGCGCTTAACGCTATGCCCGACTGGCTGTCCGGCGGCATGGCTGTCGGCGGCGGCATGGTCGCTTCCGTCGGTTACGCCATGGTCATCAACATGATGGCCACCAAGGAGACCTGGCCGTTCTTCATCCTCGGCTTTGTCCTTGCTGCCATCCCTCAGCTCACGCTGATCGCCCTTGGCCTCATCGGCATCTCCCTTGCCCTCATCTACCTTGGCCTTAAGGATCTGGCCAAGCAGGGTGGCGGCATGGGCGGTGGCTCCGGCGACCCGCTCGGCGACATTCTGAACGATTACGAGTAGGAGGGGAGTGATACATATGGCAGAGAACAAGATTCAGCTCACCAAGGCTGACCGCAAGAAGGTTTGCTTCCGTCATCAGTTCCTTCAGGGCTCGTGGAACTACGAGCGTATGCAGAACGGCGGCTGGTGCTTCGCAATGATCCCTGCGATCAAGAAGCTCTACACCAGCAAGGATGACCAGATTGCCGCTCTTAAGCGCCACCTGGAGTTCTATAACACCCACCCTTATGTTTCCGCCCCCGTCATTGGCGTTACCCTCGCTCTCGAGGAGGAGCGCGCCAACGGTGCTCCGATTGACGACGTCGCCATTCAGGGCGTCAAGGTCGGTATGATGGGCCCGCTCGCCGGCGTCGGCGACCCCGCCTTCTGGTTCACCCTTCGCCCGATTCTGGGCGCTCTGGGCGCTTCCCTGGCCCTGTCCGGCAGCATCGCCGGTCCGCTGCTGTTCTTCTTCGCGTGGAACATCATCCGTTACGCCTTCCTGTGGTACACGCAGGAGTTTGGCTACAAGGTCGGCTCCTCCATCGCCAAGGACCTCTCCGGCGGTCTGATGGGCAAGGTCACCGAGGGCGCTTCCATCCTGGGTATGTTCATCATCGGCGCCCTGGTCGAGCGCTGGGTGTCCATCTCCTTCACCCCGGTCGTCTCCAAGGTCACGCAGTCTGCTGGCGCCTTTATCGACTGGGCTAATCTGCCCTCCGGTTCTGAGGGTGTCAAGGAAGCACTGACGATGTATAACTCCATCGGTGCTAACGCCCTTGATCAGGTGAAGGTCACCACGCTTCAGGCTAACCTCGATCAGCTCATCCCCGGCCTTGCCGCCGTGTGCCTGACCCTGCTGGTCTGCAAGCTCCTCAAGAAGAAGGTCAGCCCGATCGTCATCATCCTGGCTCTCTTCGCCATCGGCATCATCGGTCGCGTCTGCGGCTTCATGTAAGCACGTTTCGGCTTAAGACCGAGAGTTGCTAGGCAAGGGCTTTTGAGCCATTGAAACGGACCGCACCCGGTGGGTACACTGGATGCGGTCCGATTGTTTTATTTGGAGGGCGAGGCGCGCATGGCGCAATCTCAGAACAGCACGGTCGATCTGGCAACGCCGGCAACCTGCCTGATGGGGCTTACCAGTCACGGTAACGTAATGGTGGGCAATAAGGCGTTTGAGTACTATAACGAGCGCAATCCCGAGGATTTTATTCAGATCCCGTGGGATGAGGTCGACTATATTGCCGCTGAGGTTTTGCGCGGCACCAAGAAGATTACGCGTTTTGCCATCTTCACCAAGGACAATGGTCACTTTACGTTTTCGACGCGCGATGACAAAGAGACGCTTCGTGCGGTCCGCAAGTACGTTGACGAGGATAAGCTCGTGCGTTCGCCTGACTTTATCGATGTGACGGCTAAGGGCGCCAAGAGCATCCCCTCCGTTATCAAAAACCTCTTCCACAAAGGCAACTAGTCATTAAAGAGCGCCCCCTCAAAGTGGGGCGCAGTCTCCCATGTGGCTCGATCGGGAAAGTGCATCCCAGTTCGAGCGTCGATTCCGGGATGTAGTTTCCGGAACGGGGTCGTTTGGGAAACCGTGTCCCGTTTCGAGCCGAAATTCTGGGTCACAGTTTCCCAGCGAGGTCTCATGGGGAAAGTCTGACCCAGAATTTGCCTGGATAGTGGGACGCACTTTCCGGAGGGCTGTTCCACCGCAACTTCGAAGAGTGGGTATACGCTGCATTACAGCGGCGTAAATCTGCTACACTAATACAACATGCCTCCGTAGCTCAGGGGATAGAGCACCGCTCTCCTAAAGCGGGTGTCGACGGTTCGAATCCGCCCGGGGGCACCAGAGATTTGTCGAGCCCGGTACCGCTACGGTGCCGGGCTCTTCTGGTCTAAGGGCAGGGTTCGAGCCGTCGACACCCGCGTCACCAATTTCCCTGCGGGGGGAGTTTTCGAATCCGCCCGGGGGCACCAGAGATTTGCCGAGCCCGGTACCACCACGGTGCCGGGCTCTTCTGGTTTAAAGGTATGCCGTGGTTTTCGCTACTTCAGATGAAGAAAGCGCCCGTTTGCAGGGGGAGCAAACGGGCGCAATTGAGCGAATGTATTTGCGTCAGCAGCCGCTGTGGGCAACGTCTTGATGACTAGTTGGTCGTACCGGAATCGTCGCCTGAATCAGTACCAGAGCCAGAAATCGAAACCGTCAACGTGATCGTGCTGTCGGTAGACTGTTTGCCGGTGGGGGAGACGCCCGTAACGGTGGCGTTTTCGTTGCCGCTCACGGGGTTGCCGTTCTGATCGCAGAATGCGATGTTGTAGAACCCGGCGTTGTTGAGCGCGGTGACGGCCGCGGAGATGCTCTTGCCGTACAGGTTGCCCGGAACGCTGGCCTTGCCGGACTTCTTGGCAATGACGACGGTAATCGTGGCGCCAGGCTTCTGCTTGCCGCTGGGGTTCCAGCTAATCACGGTGCCCTCGGTAACCGAATCGTTCTCCTGGTAGCTCACGTCGACGCCAAAGCCTGCCATATCGAGGGCGTTGCGCGCCTGGGCCTCGGTCATGTCGGTCAGATCGGGGACGGAGGTGGTGTCAGGACCGCTGGAGACCTTGTACGAGATGGTCGTGCCCTTCGCGACTTCCTTACCGGCTTCGGTGCCCTGCTCAAAGACCTGGCCCTCATCGGCCTCGTTGGCCTCCTCGGAGGCGTTGCCCTTCAGGCCAACGCTTGCCAGCGCGGCTTCTGCCTGGTCCTTGGTCAGACCGACAAGCCGGGGAACCTCAACCTTCTCGGAGGGCTTGGGGCCCTTGGAGATTACCAGGTTCACCTTAGTGCCCTTGGCCTTCTTGGTGTTGCCGTTGGGCGTCTGCTCGGCGACCTTGCCCTCGTCGACATCGTCGTTGTAGCTTTGGTCGATGGTGCCGACCTCGAGGCCGGCTTCCTTGATCAGCTCGACGGCAGTCTGCTGGTCCTTGCCCAGCACATCGGGCACGGTGACCTGCTCGCCGCCAAAGAGTCCTGTGGCAAAGGCCACCACGATACCGATGACGGCAACGGCTGCCACCACGGCGGCGATGATCTTGTTCTTGTTGGATTTGGGCTTTTCGACCTCGTAGGAGCCGGTGGAGCCCGAAACCGAGCTACGGGCGGTATTCTGGCCGCTCACGCCCGAGACGGGACGTACCATGGCGCGCGTCTGATCGGAAAGCTCGCGAGTCTTGGTGGCGCCCAGCTCACCGGGTGCACCGATGATGCGCGTGGGCTCCGAGATGTTGACGGCACGGCCCGACAGGTAGCTGTTGAGCACCTGACGAAGCTCGTCGGCGGTCTGGAAGCGGTTTGCCGGGTCCTTCTCCATGCACTTGAGGATGATGCGCTCAAGGTCGGCGTCGACACCGGAGTTGATCTGGCTCGGTGGAATAGGCAGCTCGTTGACCTGCTTGAGTGCGACCGAGATAGCGTCGTCGCCGTCAAAGGGAACGCGGCCGGTGGCGCACTCATACATCACGACGCCCAGCGAGTAGATATCCGAGGTGGGGCCGAGATCCTGACCGCGGGTCTGCTCGGGGCTGACGTAGTGGGCGGTTCCCAGCACGTTGTTGTCTTGCGTGAGGTGGCTGTTCTTGGCGCGCGCGATGCCAAAGTCCATCACCTTGATGTTGCCGTCGGGCAGCACCATGATGTTCTGCGGCTTAATGTCGCGGTGGATGATCTCGTGCTTGTGGGCGACCGAAAGCGCGGAGCTGATCTGCGAGCCGATCTGGGCGACCTTCTTGGGGTCGAGGGCGCCGTGGCTCTTGATGCCGCTCTTAAGGTCGGTACCGCGCAGGTACTCCATGACGATGTAATAGGTGTCGCCGTCCTTGCCCCAATCGTAGACGCCCACGATATAGGGGGAGGAGAGACCGGCTGCTGCCTGGGCCTCCTGCTTAAAGCGTGCGGCGAAGGTTGCGTCGCCAGCATACTGCGGCAGCATAATCTTGACGGCTACCGTGCGGTCGAGGACCTGGTCCTGTGCACGGTAGACGGTCGCCATGCCGCCTGTCCCCACCTTATCCTTGAGGAGGTATCTTCCCCCGAGGACCCTCTGTTCCATTCCTGCTCCTAACATAACTATTCGCTCAACGATGTGTGTAGTACCTACGATGTGGCCGCTGGGGCCGTGTGGCGCGTTGCCGCTAACTTTTCGGCCGCGGCGCGCCTCGGGTGTCCGATTCGATCATGGGCATCACGCTCCCTGTGCGGCGAGCGCCGCGGTCAGGACGATGCCGGCAATCTTGGCCGCCTTGACGTCGTGTTTGTCGTAATCCTCCAAGGCCACCGAGATGGCGACCGTGGGTGAATCGTAAGGTGCAAAGCCAACGAACATCGAGTTGACGTTGGTGCCGCCGGTCTCGGCCGAGCCGGTCTTGCCGGCGACCTTGACGCCGGGGACCTGGGCATCGGTGCCGGTACCGGACTGGACGACGGCGAGCATGGCCTGCTTGACCTGGTCGGCCGTGGCGGAGCTGACGGCCTGACCCAGCGAGCGGGACTGCGTGGTCTTGACCACGGTTCCGTCCGGGGCGAGTACCTGGGCTACAAAGTACGGGTCCATGACCACGCCGCTGTTAGCGATGGCGGCGGCAATCACGGCGTTTTGCATGACGGTGGTCTGCGGGCCGGGCGTGTGGTCCATGCCGACAGGCTGGCCGGCGCCGGCCCAAGCGGTCTCCCACTCGGTCATGAGCGACGGGTCGGCCATGATGGAGGCCGCGGAGGTCAGGTCCTGGCCGAGCTTTTGGCCGTAGCCAAAGGCGTTGGCAAACTGCACGAGCGTGTTTGCGCCAACTTCGTTTGCCACCTGGCCAAAGACGACGTTGGAGGACACGGCAAAGGCCTGCTGCAGGCTGATGGTGCCGTAGCTCTCGTTGGCATAGTTGGTGACCGGTGCGTTGCCGATGTCCATGGAGCCGGGCGCCTGGTAGGTGCTGGTAAGGCTGGCGGTGCCGGTCTCGAGTGCCGCGGAAAGCGTAACGACCTTAAACGTGGAGCCCGGCGTGTACAGCGCGTCCATGGCGCGATTGTACATAGAGCCGTCCTCGCCGCCGCCAGCCTGCAGCAGGGCGTCGATGTTGGTGTTGTCGTAGGTGGGCGAGCTGGCACATGCGAGCACCGCGCCGGTACGCGGGTCGATGACCACTACAGCGCCCTTAAAGCCCTTGAGCGCCTGCTCGGCCGCCGTCTGGATACGCGAGTCGATGGTGAGCTTGGCGGTGTTGCCCGGCTGGGTCTGGCCCGCGAGCGACGCGATGGCGTTGTTCCAGCTGGAGTAATCCTTGGAGCCGGTGAGCGTGTCGTTCATGACGCTCTCGATGGCGGTGGTGCCATACTGCTGGCTCACGTAGCCAACCACGTGCGCTGCCAGGTTGCCGTTGGGGTAGGAGCGTACGTAGGTGCCGTCCTCCTGCTGCAGCGACTCGGCCAGCGTCACGCCATCGGACGTGATGATGGAGCCGCGCTGGATGTACTTGGAGCGGGCGATGGTGTGGTTGTTGGTCGGCATGTCCTGATAGTCCTTGGCCTTGATGACCTGGACATAGGTGAGGTTGCCGATAAGGATGGCGAACAGCGCCGTAAAGGCGAGCACCGCACGGGTTAGACGGTTGGCGAGCGCAACGCGGCCGAGCACACCGGATTCAGGCGTGTCGAGCAGGCGACGGCGCATACGCGAGCCGACGGAATGGCTGCCGCTGCCGTAGGAAGACGAGGTGGCAAAGCGCGTGCCCGTCGGGGCGGCGGCAGATGCGACCTGATCATCGGTGATGGCGGCCATAGTGCCGGTGCCGGTAAGCTCTGCCTCGCGTCCGGTCGCCTCGTCACCGGCGCGCAGCAGGAGCGCGACGATGATGAAGCTTGCCAGCAGCGAGGAGCCGCCCTGGCTCATAAAGGGCAGGGTGACGCCGGTCAGCGGGATCAGGCGGGTAACGCCGCCCACGATCAAGAAGGCCTGGAAGCTGATGGCGGCCGTAAGGCCCGTGGCGCTAAAGGCGGCGAGGTCGGATTTAGCGCGGGCAGCTGTGGTCAGGCCGCGAACGGCAAAGAGCATAAACAGGATGAGCACGGCGCCGCCGCCCAAGAGGCCCATCTCCTCGCCGATAGCCGAGAAGATAAAGTCGGACTCGACGACAGGGATGTTGTTGGCCATGCCGTTGCCGATGCCAACGCCGACCAGACCGCCATCGGCAAGCGAGAAGAGCGACTGGACGATCTGGTAGCCCTGGCCCTGGGCGTCCTTAAACGGATCGACCCAAACCTGGAAACGCACCTGAACGTGAGACAGGAACTTGTAGGCGCCCACGGCTCCGACGGCTAAGAGCGCAAGGCCGATAACGACATACGAAAAGCGCCCCGTGGCAACGTAGAGCATCAGCAAGAAGATGGTGTAGAACAGCACGGCAGAACCCAGGTCGCGTTCGAAGACGACGACGAGCAGGCACACACCCCACACGGCAAACAACGGCAGCAGCAGTCGCAGGCGAGGGATCTTAAAGCCCAAGATCTTGCGGTTGGAGATGGAGAGCAGCTCGCGGTTCTCGGCCAGGTACCCGGCCAGGAACAGCACGATAAAGACCTTGGCGAACTCGCCGGGCTGGATGGTAAAGCCTGCGATGCGAATCCACAGCTTGGAGCCCGAGATCGTGGTGCCGATAAAGATCGGCAGCATCAGCAGAATGATGCCGATGATGCCAAAGGTGTACTTGTAGCGCATGACTACGTCGAGGTTCTTAACCAACGCGAGCGTTCCCACCATCAGGGCCACCGAGACAAACAGGATGATGAGCTGTGAGATGGCGAGAGCGGGGGCGAGGCGTGTCACGAACGTGATGCCGATGCCCGAAAGTATAAATACGATGGGTAGGATGGCGGGGTCGGCGCCGGGCGCCAAGATGCGCACGGCGATATGTGCCGCGGCGAAGGCGGCAAAGAGGCCGATCGGCACCGCGAGCGTCTCAAAGGAGATGGCGGCGCCCGCGGTGAGCACGTACATCGCATACAGCAGGATGACGGGGAACGCCGAGGCGATGAGCAAGAGCAGCTCGGTGTTGCGGCGACTCATAAGCGGCACTCCCTTTCTAGTTCTTTTCGGAGGCTTCGGCCTCGGCGGACTGTTCGGCGGTTTTCTCGGAATCTGATTCGGAGGTCGATCCCTGATTGGTGTTGTCGCGAATCGTTTGCGCGTCGATCACCTGGCGGGTCTGCTCCTCGTCGATCTGGTGGCGGTACTTGGATATCGTGTCCTGCGCATCGTCGACACTTGTTTGCGGAATGCCCGCCTTGAGGCGGTTTTGCGTGTCTTCGGGCAGGTCGGACAGCTTAATACTGGTTTCGCTTTCGAGCCAGTGAAGCTTGAGTCCGAGCGGCTTGCCGGGCAGGCCGCGCCAGACGGCGACATTGCCCTGGTAGGTACCCAGGTAGTACGAGCCGGTGACACCCGTGTAGGCCCAGATGCCAGCTGCCAGCACAAAGACGAGGGCCAGGATGGCGGCGATAGTAATGTTGCGGCGACGCACGCGTTGCGCCTCGCGCATAACGCCATCGTCAACCAGGTCAACGACTACTACGGTCACGTTGTCGTGGCCGCCGGCGGCAAGCGCCGCGTCCACTAGGTTGTCGACGCAGATTTGCGCGGTTGAGGACTGCGTGGCGATGTTCTCGATATCGCTATCGGGAATCATGCTCGAAAGGCCGTCGGAGCACAGGATCAGGCGGTCGCCTTCCTCGATATGCAGAGTGAAGTGGTCGGCATACATGGCGGGGTCCGAGCCCAGCGCACGGGTGATGACCGAGCGGTTGGGGTGGACGCGAGCCTCGTCTGCCGTAATCTCGCCGGCGTCCACGAGCTCCTCCACGTAGGAGTGGTCGCGGGTCACGCGGATGAGCGTGCCCTCGTGGAGCAGGTAGGCGCGAGAGTCACCCACGTGGGCGATGGCGAGCGTGTCGTTTTCGATATAGGCGCAAGTGGCTGTGCAGCCCATGCCGGGCTTGCCCAGGCCGTTCAGGGCCGCCTCGATTACGGCGGCGTTGGCTGCCTCGACGGCTGCGGCCAGGCGTGCTGCGTCGGCGGACTGCGGGGCCGTCTTGGCAATAGTCTCGACGGCGATGGAAGAGGCTACCTCGCCGGCGGCGTGACCGCCCATGCCGTCGCATACGCAAAAGAGCGGCGACTGCACCAGGTAGGAATCCTCATTGTGCGGGCGTACGCAGCCAACGTCAGAGCGGGCGCCCCACATGAGTTGCGTGGTGGTGCCGGCATCATAGGTCGAGTCGGTCTCGATGCGCTCCTCGGTCAGGGGCTCAAAGCTCATGGTCGAGCCGGGGTCTTTGAGCTTGGCCTCAACGGCGGCAACGTCGATCTCGGCTGTGTCACCGGGAGAGATGGTGTCGGTCTCGGCGTTTGATTCGGAATCGCCGGTGTCCGGGGAGCCGGGCTCTTCGGACGCGCAGGCGGTCGACTCGTCGTCTTGCGGGCTGACGTCTATAGGCTCGGGCGTCGCAAAGTGCGACGGCGCGGGTGTGCTTTGCGACTGGGCGGCGGGCTCGGCCACGGCATCGGACTCGCTTGCGGGCGCAGGCTGCGGGGCCTTGGGTGCAGGGCCGTCCTCGGGGGATGGCCCCGCCTCGGGCGCCGGCGTAGACGCGGGCGCAACCTCGGATGCCGGGGCTATGGGAAACGCCGGCGCGGCGGGTTCGGGTGCCGCAAACACCGCAGCGCTCTCGTTGATTGCCGCGGCGACGGGCTCTGCAAAGTGAGCCGGCGCCGGGGTTGCTTCGGGCGCTGTGGGCTGTTCCGCAGCATGTGCGCCGATGGGCGCCGCTACGGCATCCTCTTCGCCCTCGTTATCGGCGAGATCCGAAATATCATGCGTTACATGCGAAAGAGGCAGGGAGAACACGGTGTCCTCGGGCTCCACGGGTGTGGAGTCCGCCGGAGCGGCGTGGGCCGGTGCAGCTACGGCGGCAGCCGGTGCCTCGGTCATGGTTGCGGACTTGTTCTCCTCGTCGATCATCGACGGTTCACCTTCATGACCACGTCGCCAATCTGGACTTCGTCGCCCTCGCGCAGCGTTGCGGGCTCCACAAGCTGGCGGCCGTTGACGAGCGTGCCGTTAAGCGAGTTGAGGTCCTCGATGATGAGCGCCGGGCCCTGCAGCGAAAAGCGCGCATGCGAGGCCGAGACGAACGGTTCGTTGATGCAGATGTCCGAAGATGGCGAGCGACCGACGATGACGGGGCCGAGCATGTCTACGTGGATGCCGCGGATACCGCGCGGACCCTTGTCCACATCGATCGTCCAGATAGCCGAGTCGCGACGCTGCCCGCGCACAAGTCCCACGCCGGTCTTCATGACGGCGAACAGGAAGATATAGAGCAGGGCGACCAGGACGATGCGGCCTGCAAAAAGGACGATATCGATGTTCATAAGAGACTATCCCCTAAATTCAAAGGTGCTCAGGCCAAACGTCAGCAGATCGCCGTTGCGCAGCGGGCAGCGCGTAATGCGGCGGTTGTTGACGAGCGTGCCGTTGGTGGAATTGAGGTCCTCGATCGACCAATCCGAGCCCGTAAAGGTGAGCTGGGCGTGGCGGCGCGACACGTTGGGGTCGCGCAGGGCAATATCGGAAACTGAGCGCTCGCGACCGATAGTCACCTGTGCGGAGGTGATGCTATGGCTCTCGCCGCTCACGACGTCGACGAGCTGGGCGAGCGGGCGCTGTGGGGCGCGAGTGCTCGCCATGTTGGAGGCGATGCCGGCTGCGGCGCCTAGGCCCACGGCGGCACCGGTCGCGGCGGCTCCGCCCATGCCGGCAAGCGCGTCGCGCGAGACGGTCTGCGGCACCGGGATGGGTGCGGCGGCGGGGTCGGGGACGCTAGGCGCGAAGGGGTCTGCCACGGCAAGCGGGTCGGGAGCGGCGGCGCGAGGCGTCGGCTGCTGCTGGGGCATGGCGGCGGGGCGCTGCTGCTGCGGGGCAGCAAACTGCTGCTGGCCGGCGCGCGGGGCGCTGGCGGCACGGCTTGCCGCGGAGTTGTTCTGGCCCAGGCCGTTTTGATAGGCGCGCTCTTCTTCGTACAGGCGGCCGAGCGTGGGGGCATCGACGTTCTCGGCAAAGACCGAGAACTTGCCGGCGCGCAGCTGCGGATCGATCATAAAGCGCACGAGGGGCTCGCCGACAAAGACATAGCGGCGCTTTTCGGCCTGCGCTTTCACAAACTCGCGGACCTCGCGCGAAAGCTCGGGGTAGAACGGGGCGAGCATGGGATCGTCGTCGGCGGCGATCAGGATGGTATAGAGTGCCGGCGCCGTGTTGACGCCGTTAATCACCAGAGTCTGATCCTCCATGTCGCGAGCGGCCTGCTTGGCAAGCTTCTTAAAGGAGAACGGGGCACGGGTGGCACCGAAGATGCCGGCCACGTGGTCCTCGAAGATGTTCAGGAAGTTCACGAAAGATCACTCTCCGTATAGGTTCTTTGGTATCCGAGCAAATATAGGCATATCCCAACGATTATAGAGGATAGGGTTCCCGCAACCGCCGCCTTGGCGACGACCGCGGTTGCAAGGCTGGCAATTTCCATATGGTGTGCAAGACAGGACGCCGCTGCGCAGCCGATGCCGGTGACAGCGATGGCGGCGATTGCGGTAAGGTTTGAGCCCTGATCGGCATGCTTGGCATGGGCATTGAGCAGCGCAGATGACGCCGCGGCAGTAGCCGCTACCAGCACAAAGGCAGCCCAAAGGAGTGGGTCTCCCAGCGCTGCGGCAACGTTACCGAGCCCCAGCACGCCTCCGGCTGAAAGCGCGACCGCGGCCAGACGGGCAAAAAGTGCGCCCATGCCCGTTGCCGCGGCGGCGCTTGCCGGGCCGAGCCAAAATGACGCGACGCCGGCGGTGACCCCAGCTGCTAGGAAGGTATTGCCGGTCAGACAGCCAAGCGCGAGTGCACAGGTGAGTGCGGCGCTCGCGGCAGCCTCGGTGCGACCCCAGGCGATCCACCAACCGGACATGGCGGCGGCAAAGATCACCGCGACGGGCAACATCGACAGGATGCCCTGTGCCTGCATGGTGGCGTTGGCCATGAGCACCAAAAAGCCCACAGCCGAGATGGCCGAGCCAATCTGGGGGGCCAGGCCAGCTGCCGCTCCGATCGCGATAGCCGCAATGACCAGGCCGGGAAGCGCCGCGACCCCGGCCGTTTGCATCAGCAAAAAGCTAAAGGCGCCGCACGTTAGCGCCGAGATAGCGTGCATGGTGTAGTCGCGCGCATGGCTCCAGCGCGTGCCCGCCCAGCCGAGCGCGGGGTCGACCTCGATGGCGTCGTCCTCGTAGTACGACGGCTCGATATCGTCGAGCTCCTGCTCGTCATCCGAAAGCTCGCCAACCATTTGCTCCAGACTGCGACGGCCCTCGCGCACGCTGCCCAGACCGGCAAGGAGTTGGTCGCAAAATGCCTCGATGCTGTTGGGGCGGTCCTGCGGCATGGGGGAGAGCGCGCTCATGAGCGCGGCCTCGGCTCCCGGGGGAAAGTGTGGTATCAGCTCGCTGGGATAGGTGGCGCCGCCGATGATGCGGTCGAGCGAGTCGGCGGGCGTGGCCGCCATAAAGGGAGCGCTGCCGCACAAGCCCTCATAGATAACGCAGGCAAGGGCAAAGACATCGGCGCGTTCGTCGACCGTGCCGGTCTCGATATCGAGCTGCTCGGGCGGCATGTAGCCGATGGTGCCGCCGCGCGAGCCGCCAAAGCCACCGGCGGACGACAGTCGCGCCATGCCAAAGTCGGTGAGCTTTACATTGCCCGAGTGGTCGATGAGCACGTTGGCGGGCTTAATGTCCAGGTGGAGTACGCCATTGCTATGGGCGAAGGTGAGCGCCTGGCCCAGGGCATCGGCAATGGCCGCGGCCTCGTCAAAGGTGAGCGAGTGGCCGTCCACGCGATGCAAAAACTCGGCCAGCGACATACCGTCGACATACTCCATGACCAGGTAGGCATAGGCGGTGTCATGCGTAAAGTCGATGACCTGCACGATATTGGGATGTTGAAGCATGGCGGCAGTGTGCGCCTCGCGCAGGACATCCATGATGTCGCTGGCGGGCATGCCGGCGCCGTTGATAAGGGGGATGCGCTTAATGGCGACGCGGCGGCGCAGGTGCGTGTCGCGGCAAATCTCGATGGAGCCAAAACCGCCGGTCGCAAGTGTCTCGAGCGGCTGGTACCGCTTGAGCAGCTCGCGAGAGCTGGTGCCCTCCAAAGGAACGTCCGGCGAGAACCGGGCGGTATGTTGCGAGAAAAGCGGCATGGCCAACCCTCGTGCGTTTAAAGTTCGTTTGCGAGCGGCGGGCGTGGGGCCGAGCCATTCGCGGTGGCATAGATGCTGCTAGTGTAGCACGCTCGGGTGCATGGGGAGGATAGCAGGATGCGAGGCTGTCTGTCTGGTTTGGTCTTAGCGCTTCTTCTTGTTCTTCTTCTGCTTGCGCTGCTTGCCTTTGGTCTCCTGGGGCTTGTCGCCCTGCTTGGCCTCGGCGGCGGCCTTCTCGGCCTTCATCTTCTTGCGTTTGGTCTCGATGCGGAGTTTTTTGTTGATGCGCGCCTTGAGGAAGGGGCCAAACTGCTCGGCATCGCCGCGAACAAAGGTGTCCTTGGGGATCGTCACGCCCTGGTCGGCGAACATGGCCACAAAGATGCGCTCGCCGTCGAGCACGTGGTCGAGCTTCTCAAACGGGAAGAACTGCGACTTGCCGCTCTTGCCCCAGACCATCAGGCCGTCCTCGTTGGCGGCGACGCGGCGGTAGCGGCCGCCCATGGACTCGTCGGCCTCGACGGCATCGATAAAGTCGCGGGCGAGCGTGTGGTGGAGGTTCTTGCTCCACCAGGCCAAAAAGGCGCCGAACACGATCAGCACGACGCCGAACTTGATCCAGCTGCCGCCGGCCACCAGCATGCCGATGCCGATGAGCACGGCAATCGCGGCGGCGACGTACAGGGAGCCACGGCGCCTGGGCGAGGCGACCAGGCGGGCGAAGTCGGTGACGAGGTCGTTTTCGTACTGATACTCGTTGAGGTACAGAATGCCGTCATCGGCCGCGGCCTGCGCCTCGAGCGCGACCTCGACCTGGTCGGCTGCTTCGGAGGGAATGAGGTTGCTCTCTGCGTCTGCCATGCTCTTTGGACTCCTATCGTGGCGGGCTCGCCGTACGGGTTATTATGAATGCAGTATGCCGTGCGACCGCATGGCCGTCGCGGCAACAAGTCTCAGTATACCCGGGGGAGCACCCATGGAATCGTTGTACCGAAAGTATCGCCCGCTCACCTTCGACTCCGTGGTGGGCCAGCAGCATATCGTCTCGACGCTCGAACACGCCATCACCGAGGGGCGCCTGTCCCACGCCTACCTGTTCTGCGGACCGCGCGGCACGGGCAAGACCACTATGGCGCGCATTCTGGCCAAGGCGCTGCTGTGCCGCAATGCCGAGGCGGCGCGCGCCGAGGGTGCAAGCGGCTGCATGCCCGACGGTACTTGCGAGGAGTGCGAACTCATTGCCGAGGGCAACCACCCCGATGTCTACGAGCTCGATGCCGCAAGCCGTACCGGCGTGGACAATGTGCGCGAGGAAATCATCAACTCCGTCAACTTTGCCCCGGTGCGCGGCAAGTACAAGATTTATATCATCGACGAGGTCCACATGCTCACGACGGCGGCGTTCAACGCGCTGCTCAAGACGCTTGAGGAGCCGCCGGCACACGTGATCTTTGTGCTGTGCACCACCGACCCGCAAAAGATTCTGGAGACCATCCTCTCGCGCTGCCAGCGTTTCGATTTCCATCGCATCGGCAACGAGGATATTGAGCATCGCCTGGCATACGTGTGCGAGCAGGAGGGTTTCGATTACGACGACGAGGCGCTGGCTATCGTGGCGCGTCATGCCAAGGGCGGCATGCGCGACGCGTTGTCCACGCTGGAGCAGCTGAGCGTCTTTGGCAACGGTTCTGTGCATGCGGACGACGCCTGCTCGCTTTTAGGCGAGGTTTCGGACCAGATTCTGGGCGAGTTTTCCCGCGCCATTGCCGATCGCGATGTTGCCGAGCTCTATGGACTGATTCGTGCGCAGGTCGAGGAAGGAAACGACCTGCTGGAACTGACGCGCGACCTGGTGGCGCATGTGCGTGACGTGTACGTTGCCTGCGTTGCCGGTGCCCGTGCCGAGCTGTTTGAGGGCGGCTCCGAGCAGGCCGAGGCGCTTGCTGCCGAGGCCGCTGCCTTTGGCGAGCATCCTGCCGACCGCCTGGCCCGTGTGCTGACGGTGCTCGACGATGCCGCACTGGAGATGAGGGGCGCGAGCGACGTGCGCCTGGTGCTCGAGATTGCCTGCACACGTCTGGCACGTCCCGAGGCCGATTTGACGATTGAAGCTTTGGCTGAGCGCGTAGCTCGCTTGGAGGCCATGGTTGCCAACGCCGCCGTTCCGGCGAGCGTGGCTGCTGCTCAGGCCGCCGCGCCTGCAGCATCCGTACCCGCTGCTGCCCAGCAGCCGACGCTAATTTCGGGCGTCCGTGCTGCTGCTCCGGCGGCATCAGCTGCCCCTGCTGCTACGTCCGCGCGCCAGGGCGGTATGCCTTGGGACCGTGGTGCTGCCGCTCCGGCTGCCCAGCCTGCGCCCAAGTCCGCGGCTCCTGCGCCGGCGCCCAAACCTGTAACGCCTGCACCTCAACCCGTTGCGGCTCCGGCCCCCGCGCCTGCCACCGTTCCGGCACCTAAGCCCCAGTCCAACAATGCCGCCCAGGTTGCCGCCGCCGGTGCTGCCGAGACGCCCGCGGTCGAGGATGCCGGAGAGCTGCAGCGCAAATGGGCCGAGGTTGTCGAGCGTGTCAAGGCGCGTCAGGCTTCCTACGCAGGGCTTTTGCTCAACGCCCGCGCCACGGCCGACGACGGCTCCAAGCTCACGGTCTCGTTCCCCGCGGGTTCGACTTTTGCCATTAAGATGCTCGGTCGCGCCGATACGCAGTCGGTGGTCCTGCCGACGGTCTGCGCGGTCTTCGGTCGTCGTGCCGTCGACTATGTCCTGGATGGGGGTGGCACGCCGGCTCCTCAACATGAGGAGCATTCTCCATCTGCACGGGCTGCGGCATCTGCGGACCCGCAACCCGTGTCCTCGGCGGCCCCTGCATCCTCGAACGTCAGCGCGACGCAGCCAAAAGCGGCACCGGTAGCGGCACCGACCCCGTCGGCGCCTGAACCCGCTGCGCCCAAACAGGCTGCTCCGGTCCCCGCGCTCAAGCCCGTCTCGCCCGCGCCCAAGTCGTCTGACCTGGGCAAAGCCCCCTGGCTGCGCTCGGACAACCCTGCTGGCGCTCCCGCCACGGGTAAGCTCCCGACCGAGCCCGCACCCCGTGCGCTCGAGCGCTCGGCTGCCCCCAAGGCTCAGCCTGTCGCGCAGCCCGCGCCGTGGGAATCCGAGCAGGTGCCCTACGACGACGCTATGGTCGGCAGCTTTGCCGGCGATGCGAGCGGGGACGATCTTCCTCCGTTCGACGTGCCGGGTGCGGCGTCCGCGCCCAAGCCCGCCGCGGCGGCATCCGCGGCCCCCACAAGCGACGACCCCCCCGCGGCTCCCTGGGAGTCCAACCCCGGTGCGGGCAGCCCCTTCGGCCATCAGGGCGCAGCCCCGAACATCCCGCAGACCGAGGACGAGGCCAAAGCCCTCATCCGCAGCGTCTTCGGCCAGTCCACCATCTTCAAGCCGGTGGAGTAGCTGCGCAGGCGGGTATACTGCTCAAGAAGAGAACCCTTTGAACGGAGCGAGCTTATGATGTGGGAATATGTCCGCCTTGAGGACGATACGCAGGTTTCGTATTCCGAAGTCCGGGAGGACAACACGGTGAAGGTTGTTGTGGAGCGCCCGCGCGATTGGGGTTTTGACACGGCGGAGTGTATCTTGCCGGCATTCAATTGGGTGTCACACGAGGGCTTTAGCGAAGCGAACCTCAAAGAACTCGATGATTTCGTGCGCAACAATGCCCCGCTCATCCTGCGTTTTGCCTACGAAGGCGGACGAGTCTATGCCTAGTCTGTTTCGACTCGGGCCGTACATCATCTTTTTCTGGACAGGGGAGAACGGCGAGCCCGTCCATGTTCATATCGCGGTCAAGCACCCCACTGCCGAGGCAACCAGGATATGGCTTACCCGCTCCGGCGGATGCAAGCTGGCCCATAACAAGGGCGATATTCCTGCTCGGGATTTACGCGATATCATGCAGTTTGTTTCATCTAACCATGCGCTGATTTGCAAACGCTGGAAAGAAACAACCGGTGGGCTGTCGTTTTACTGTTGAGAATCGCTTGCTGGGCTTAGGACCCCTAGCCCTTTAGGGGCTCTTTATCCGGGCGCATTTGAATTTCGGACATGTGTAGCGTGGTGCCGCGTGTCTCGCATTCGAGCAGGCAGATGCGTGACGGTCGGCCTAGGGTGCTGAGGTCGACACGATACGTCGCGCGGCTGTCCGTGTACTCGACTTGCTCGGCGTCGAGGGTTGCTCCGATTGTCAAGAAAGCGCCTGGTTCGGCACCGACAATCTTGGAGTCCTTTATCTTGACCTTGAACTCTTGGTAGAGGGACGGGCTGTTGTAGTAAATGGTTCGGGTTCCATCGGTGCACTCATCGGTCGCTTCCCATTTGACGGTGGGCTGGTCCGAGCTGGTTATCAGCAGTTCTGCTCCAAAGGCTATAGCATGGGTGATGACAACCAGCAATGCCCAGCCGACAAAGAGATAGAGAACCACATATGCAACGGGGTGTTTTGAGCGGATGTTTTGGAGCGCGTCGGGGGCATTCATGGGGCACCTCCAAATTGCAATCTATGACAATCAAATTATACCCTGCCGCCATGTGCTCCGCCTCGAGCAGCGGTTTGGCATTTAGCTATTTAGTGGCACCTTGATTGGCAACTTCATCCGAACACTTCCCACATTCATCCGTACATGTACGG
>CAUDNY010000016.1 GCA_958450865.1 uncultured Collinsella sp.
GGCCGCGGCGGCCCGCGCTGCATGAGCATGCCCTTCTGGCGCGAGGACCTCTAAGTCTTTCCGTTTCCGGTGCGGTCTCCCTACAACCGCACCGGTTTCGCCCGTCAAACGGGCAACACTGATACTTATGTAATTCATTTCTTCGAAAGGATTCGAACCATGGGTGTTAACCTCTCCGGCCGTAGCTTCCTCAAGCTCCTCGACCTCACCACCGAGGAGATCGAGTACCTGCTCAAGCTCTCCAAGAACTTCAAGGACATGAAGCGCGCTGGCGTTCCGCACCGCTATCTCGAGGGCAAGAACATCGTTCTGCTCTTCCAGAAGACCTCCACTCGTACCCGCTGCGCCTTTGAGGTCGGCGGCATGGATCTGGGCATGGGCGTCACCTACCTCGATCCGGGTTCGTCGCAGATGGGCAAGAAGGAGTCCATCGAGGACACCGCCCGCGTTCTCGGCCGCATGTATGACGGCATCGAGTTCCGTGGCTTTGCCCAGGACGACGTCGAGGAGCTCGCTGCTAAGTCCGGCGTGCCCGTGTGGAACGGCCTGACCACCGAGTGGCACCCCACCCAGATGCTCGCCGACATCCTGACCGTCCAGGAGAACTTCAACTACGACATCAAGGGCAAGACTCTCGTCTTCATGGGCGACTGCAAGAACAATGTTGCTCGCTCCCTCATGGTCGTCTGCTCCAAGCTCGGTATGAACTTCGTGGCCTGTGGCCCCGAGGAGTGCATGCCCGCCGACGACGTCATCGAGGCCTGCAAGCCCATCGCCGAGGCCAACGGCTGCACCATCAAGCTGACCACCGACGTCAAGGACGGCGTCACCGGTGCCGACGTTATCTACACCGACGTGTGGGTCTCCATGGGCGAGCCCGACGAGGTCTGGGCCGAGCGCATCGCTCAGCTCACCCCGTATCGTGTCACCTCCGAGGTCATGGCTATGGCCAACCCGGGTGCCATCTTCCTGCACTGCCTGCCCAGCTTCCACGACACCAACACCACCATTGGCGCCGAGAAGTGCGAGCAGTTCGGCATCACCGAGCAGGAGGTCACCGACGAGGTCTTCGAGAGCCCCGCTTCCAAGGTCTTCGACGAGGCCGAGAACCGCATGCACACCATCAAGGCTGTCATGTACGCTACGCTCAAGTAAGAGCATCTAGCATCTCGCTCGGGGTGTATTGTTGAACACCCCGAGCGGCTTTATCTGGTAAAAATCTCGCATCGAGCGGCAGGCACGGCACGGAAGAGCCGCTTCGGGCGAGATCAGTAAATGATTTATGAAGGGGGGATGAGAACTATGACTGAGACCGCTAAGAAAAAGCGCGGTATGCCTTCATCGTTCACCATTCTTCTTGCTCTGCTGGCAATTGTTGCAGTTGTTACCGTTATCGTCTCCGGCACGTCCGGCGGCGCGGTTACTGCCGCCCGTCTGAGCGATTTCTGCACCGCCCCGATTAAGGGCTTCGCTGACGCTCTGCCCGTCTGCCTCTTCGTTATGATCCTGGGCGGCTTCCTCGGTATGATGACCGAGACCGGCGCCCTGGACAACGGCATCGCCGTTCTGGTGCAGAAGCTTAAGGGCAACGAGATTATGCTCATTCCCGTGCTGATGCTCATCTTCTCCCTCGGTGGTACCACCTATGGTATGTGCGAGGAGACCGTTCCCTTCTACGCCCTGCTCGCCGCTACCATGATGGCTGCCGGCTTCGACCCGATGGTCGGCGCCGCTACCGTCCTGCTCGGCGCTGGCTGCGGCTGCCTGGGCTCCACGGTTAACCCGTTCGCCGTCGGCGCTGCCGTCGACGCCCTGACCGGCGTTGACATTGCCGTGAACCAGTCCATCATCATCGGCCTCGGTGCCGTCCTGTGGCTTGTTACCACCGTCATGTCCATCGTCTTCGTGATGAACTATGCCAAGAAGGTCAAGGCTGACAAGGGTTCCACCATCCTCTCGATGCAGGAGCTCAAGGACGCCGAAGAGGCTCACGGCAAGGCTGCTTCCGAGGTCCACAAGGAGGTCAAGCTCACCGGTCGTCAGAAGGGTGTTCTGATCGCCTTCGCCTTCACCTTCGTCGTCATGATCGTCGGCTTCATCCCGCTGGCCGACCTCAACGAGGGCGTCGCCAACTTCTTTGACGCTGGCGCTGTCTACGATGCCGACGGTAACGCCGTCGTTCAGGGCTGGTCTGCCCTGATCACCGGCCTGCCCATTGGCCAGTGGTACTTCGACGAGGCTTCCACCTGGTTCTTCCTCATGGCCGTCCTGATCGGTATCATCGGTGGCCTGTCCGAGAAGCAGATCGTCAACACCTTCATCACCGGCGCTGCCGACATGATGTCCGTTGTTCTCGTCATCGCCCTTGCTCGTGGTATCTCCGTCCTCATGGCTAACACCGGCCTCGACGTCTACGTCCTCGACGCTGCTGCCAATGCTCTGGCTGGCCTGTCCGGCGTGATCTTCGCTCCCATGAGCTTCCTGGTCTACTTCGGCCTGTCCTTCCTGATCCCCTCGACCTCCGGTATGGCTACCGTTTCCATGCCCATCATGGGACCGCTGGCTGTTAAGCTCGGCTTCTCGCCCGAGGTCATGGTCATGATCTTCTCCGCCGCCATCGGTGTCGTGAACCTGTTCACCCCGACCTCCGGCGCCATCATGGGCGGTCTCGCCCTGGCCAAGATCGAGTGGACGACCTGGCTCAAGTTTGCCCTTAAGCTCATCGTCGCTCTCTCCGTCGTCTGCGCCGTCATCCTGACCGTCGCCTGCGTGCTGCTCTAAGTACCCAACGGGTACCCCACGGAAACCTTGACGATCCTGTAGAGGATCACCTGGTCATCGTCTGTCCGGTGGGGTGAACCCACCGGTAGACTCCTACCTTTAGCCCCCTTCCGTTCCGTGCGCGGGAGGGGGCGCTCTTGTGTTCCGGCGTTTTACCAAACGCCGGAACCACTTGACGCTGCAAGCCCGCCAGAGCGGCAATCTGACGTTCAATCGTCGGGCATGGCCAAAAGGCCTATGCCCTCCTCTTTCACGTCACCTTGCTCGCTCTGGCGGGCTTTCGCTGGCTTATGCTCCACCTGCGACGTTTCCATTATTGATACAAAGGCCAGGTTTGTTTGAACCAAGAAGGGGAAGTTGCGGTGGAATAGTTCCCGTTTGGCCGTCTTGAGGGGTTAAACGGGAACTATTTCACCGCAACTTATCGATGGCGTGTTTGGTTGGTGCCAGTTGATTGCTTGGGCGTTGGGGAGGGTCTGCTCCGTTATAATCGCCTAGAACATTAATTGGAAACGGGACGGGAGCCATATATGCGCCAGGGTTTCGACAACGCGAAGTATATCGAGCTGCAGGCTGCTCATATTAAGGAGCGCATCTCGCAGTTTGGTGGCAAGCTCTATTTGGAGTTTGGCGGCAAGCTGTTTGATGACTATCATGCGAGCCGCGTGCTGCCGGGTTTTGAACCGGACAGCAAGTTCCGCATGCTCAAGAGCATCGCCGACGATGTCGAGGTTATCATCGCGATCAACGCGAACCACATCGAGAAAAACAAGGCTCGCGGTGACCTTGGCATTACCTATGACGAGGATGTGCTGCGCCTGGTTGACCTGTTCCGCGGCAACGGCTTTGCCGTCGCGGCCGTGGTCATCACCCAGTACGCCGGCCAGCCCGCTGCCGATGTGTTCCGCAACCGCCTGAACGCGCTCGGTATTCCCGCCAAGCTGCACTATCCCATCGAGGGGTATCCGCACGATGTCGATCTGATCGTGTCCGACGACGGCTATGGCAAGAACGAGTTTGTCGAGACCACCCGTCCGCTCGTCGTCGTGACGGCACCCGGCCCCGGTTCGGGCAAGCTCGCCACTTGCCTCTCGCAGCTGTATCACGAGCATAAGCACGGTACCGCCGCCGGCTATGCCAAGTTTGAGACCTTCCCGGTTTGGAATCTGCCCCTTACGCATCCGGTCAACATTGCCTACGAGGCCGCCACGGCAGACCTCGACGATGCCAACATCATCGACTCGTTCCACCTTGAGGCCTACAACAAGACCACGGTCAACTACAACCGCGACGTCGAGGCCTTCCCGGTAGTCCGTGCCCTGATGGAAAAGATCCTGGGCAAGAGCCCCTACCAGAGCCCTACGGACATGGGCGTCAATATGGTCGGCTTTGCCATCACCGATGACGATGCCTGCCGCGACGCTTCCAAGATGGAGATCGTCCGCCGCTACTTTACCGCGGTCGAAAATGTGCGCCGTACCGGCGTGGGCGATGAGCAAGTCGACCGTCTCAAGATTATTATGAAGAAAGCCGGCATCGATAAGAACTACTCGCCGGCGCGCTCGGCGGCCCTCACCAGGGAGCAGCTCACGGGCGGTCCCGTGGGTGCCATGGTCATGCCCGATGGTTCCGTGGTGACCGGTAAGACCTCTACGCGCCTGGGCGCCGCAAGTTCGCTCATTATGAACGCCCTCAAGCATGTCTCGGGCGTCGACCTTGAGCTCGAGGTCATTAGCGATGAGGCGATCGAGCCCATCAGCAAGCTCAAGACGCATTTCCTGGGCAGCAAAAACCCGCGCCTCCACACCGACGAGACGCTTATGGCGTTGTCGATCACCTCGGCCACGAGTGAGACGGCCGCTCGCGTCCTTTCGGGCCTGGAGCAGCTGCGCGGTTGCGATGCCTTCTTTAGCGTGATCATCTCGCCGACGGACGAGACGGTACTGCGCAAACTGGGTATCAACGTGTGCTGCGAGCCCAAGTTCGAGCGCCGCGGTTTCTTCCATCGCTAAGTTTGAAGCACCGCGGTAATTGCATTGCATTTTGGCCGTATCGGGTTAGCGCCCGGTACGGCTTTTTGATCAATAAAGCGCCTATTTCGGCGAAAAATAGCCGTTTACCTGCCTAGAAACAATTTGAGCGGTATACAATAACCGTAACTGTTTCATCCTTAGCGGGATGCCGCATGATGGATATTACCTGCCATCGTGAGGTGTGTCGGTCGCGCACGGCGCGTTAGATGCTCGTGCTCGGTTTGAGGAGGCTGCTATGGCGGGCAAGGGCCGTGCGAGTGTCAACGATATGAAGCGTGTCGAGGTGCTGGTGTTGATGGAGATCGACCAGCAAACCGAAGACAATGGCGGGCCGTATGGTTTCTCGCGCAAAACGCTTGCCGAGCGCGTGGGGGTTTCGCCGTATCGTGCCCGCGCCGCAATCGATCGCTTGGATTCCGAAGGCATGATTGATGTCGTCTCGCGTTATAGCGACGACGGCGGTCAGCTTGCAAATGGCATTTGCCTCACCGAACGTGGCAAGTGGTATCTTGAGGGCGTCCGTACCGGCATGCTCGTTCAAGAAATGCTCGAAGACGAGGTTGCTGATCGATAGCATCATGTAATCCTTGCCATAGCGACGCCGCCTGGGAAACCGGGCGGCGTTTTGTTTCAAGATTGAGAAATGCAATCGCACGCGAGAAAAATTGCGAACGGTTCGCGGTGCGAGTATTACAATGAAGACCCGTAAGATGTGGATAAACAACTTCTACGGGAAGCGCAGGTAACTCAATATGACCAAGCATGTGTTCGTAACCGGTGGCGTGGTTTCGTCCCTGGGCAAGGGTATCACCGCGGCCTCGCTGGGCCGTCTGCTCAAGTCGCGTGGCTACAAAGTAACGATGCAGAAGGCCGACCCGTATCTGAACGTCGACCCCGGTACCATGAGCCCCTTCCAGCATGGTGAGGTCTTCGTTACCGAGGACGGTTACGAGTCCGACCTGGACCTGGGTCATTACGAGCGCTTTATTGATGAGAACCTGACCCGCGATTCCAACTTTACGACCGGTGCCATCTACAAAAGCCTAATCGCCCGCGAGCGTCGCGGCGACTTTTTGGGCGGTACCGTGCAGGTGATTCCTCACGTCACCAATGCCATTAAGGACAAGTTCCGCCGCATCGAGGAGCAGACCGGCTCCGATGTAGTCATCACCGAGCTGGGCGGCACGATCGGCGACATCGAGTCGCAGCCGTTTGTCGAGGCCATCCGCCAGTACCGTAAGGAGGCCGGCCCCGAGAACGTCTGCTACATCCACGTGTCGCTCGTTCCCTATATCGCCGCCGCCCACGAGGTTAAGACCAAGCCCACGCAGCATTCCGTCAAGGAGCTCCGCAGCTTTGGCATCCAGCCCGATATCATCGTGCTGCGCTCCGACCACCATATCGATGACGCTATCCGCGGAAAGATCGCAAGCTTCTGCGACGTCGACACCGATTGCGTCTTTACCAACGAGGACTGCGCGAGCATTTACGATGTTCCGCAGCTGCTTGCCGAGCAGGACTTTGACCTGCGCATTTGCGAGCGCCTGGGTCTGGATCCGCGTGAGCGCGACATGAGCGAGTGGAACGAGTTCCTGCGCAAACAGAATCACGCCAACCATCACGCCGACAAGGTGAAGATCGCCGTCGTGGGTAAGTATACGCAGCTGCCCGATGCGTACCTGTCGGTTATCGAGGCCCTGCACCATGCGGGCGTCTTCTACGATCGCCATGTGGACGTCCAGCTGGTCGACGGCGAGAGTCTTGACGAGCAGAATGTCTCCGAGGTTCTGGGCGACGCCTCGGGCATCCTGGTCCCCGGCGGCTTTGGCAAGCGCGCCCTGGAGGGTAAGATCCTCGCGGCCGAGTTTGCCCGTGAGCACAAGATTCCGTATCTGGGCATTTGCCTGGGTATGCAGGTCGCCGTGTGCGAGTTCGCCCGCAATGTCGTTGGCCTTGCCGGCGCCAGCTCCTCTGAGTTCGATCCGGATGGCCCGTATAGTGTCATCGATCTGATGAGCTCGCAGGAGGACGTGACCGAGAAGGGCGGCACCATGCGCCTGGGCGCCTATCCGTGCAAGCTCGCCGCCGATACTCTTGCTCGCGAGGCATATGGCGAGGAACTCGTCTACGAGCGTCACCGTCACCGCTTTGAGTTCAACAACGCCTTCCGTGACCAGCTCGAGGACGCCGGTTTGGTTATCTCGGGTCTGTCGCCTGACGAGCGCTTGGTCGAGATGGTCGAGCTGCCGCGCGACGTGCATCCGTGGTATGTGGCAACCCAGGCTCATCCCGAGTTCAAGAGCCGCCCGACCAACCCGCAGCCGCTGTTCCGCGAGTTCGTGCGCGCCTCGATCGGCCAGCACGAGGGCGTCGACCGTCTGCAGGTGACGCCCATGAACCTCGCTACGGACTAAGGGTGCCGGCGAATAAGGAACATACCGAAGCTACTCCCTCGTCGCTCGCCGTGGCGGCGGGGGAGTATCTCGATTATCTCGCGGTCGAGCGGGGCTTGGCGCGCAACACGATTGTGGCCTATCGTCGTGACCTGACGACGTACTGCGCCTATCTGGAGCGGGCGGGTATTGTGTCTTTTGAAGAGGTGACCCGTCAGGTCGTGGAGGGCTTTGTCGCCGATCGCCGCGACGGAGGCTATTCCGACGCCTCGGTGGAGCGCGCGCTTGCTGCCGTGAAGGGCCTGCATGCCTTTTTGGTGCGCGATGGGGCCGTGGCCCAAAACCCGACGGCGGCGTTGCGCCTACCTAAAAAGGCTGAGCGTTTGCCGGAGTATCTATCGGTGGAGGATGTCTCGGCGCTGCTCGATCAAGACTTCCCCGAGGGCGAGATGGGACTGCGCGACCATGCCATCTTGGAAGTGCTCTACGGATGCGGTTTGCGTGTGAGTGAGCTGGTTGGGCTCGATATGGGCGATATCCATATCGACGATGGCTTTGTACTCGTTCGCGGTAAGGGCTCAAAGGAACGCCTGTCCCCGCTGGTGGGAAGCGCGGCGCGAGCTCTGACGCTCTATGTAACTGAGGGGCGTTCTCGCTTGGCGGCCCATGCCCGCGGAACCGAGACCTCGGCGGTCTTTTTAAATAAGAACGGACGTCGCCTGTCGCGCCAGGCCGTGCATGCGATATGCGAGCGGTATGGGCGTCAGGTGGGGCTGGTGGGACTCCATCCCCACACGCTGCGTCACTCCTTTGCCACCCATATGCTTGCGGGCGGCGCAGACCTCCGTGTGCTACAGGAGATCTTGGGACATGCCGATATATCGACCACGCAGGTCTACACGCATGTCGACCGAACGCAACTGACCGAGGTCTATCTGGCGGCGCATCCGCTAGCACATCGCTAGCACCTCGCTGACCTGCATATCTATAGGTATTTGGGGACGGGTCCCAGATTGCCGCGGCGTGCTTTTGCGCGCGCATGGGCAATCTGGGGCCCGTCCCATTTTTTGCCACTTGTCGTCGCGGTGGTGGGCCGCATGTGCCTTGGGTGGGGGAGTTTGGGGGCGATGTGAACGGCATGTAAAGGGACGCAAAAATCGCCTCAAGGTCAACTTGAAGGTTGAGGTTGAAAGGCGGGGTGCCACAGGTGGCATCCCGCCGTTGCTGTAAACACAACATATTGTGTTTTCGAACATATGATTGGGGGTGTTTTGCAATATATGGTGGGTGGAGTGGTGGGGCGGGGTGGGGGAAAGGGTGGGGAAAGGTGTTGAAAAATGGGGCGGTTCCCCATATTATTAATGACGTCGACAGGCGGGGTGGTTCCCCGCGTACGTGCCATCTGAGTAACCGAGGGGAGGGCGCACATGGGAATGACTGGTGCATACGAGCGCAATCTCGATGCAAAAGGTCGTCTGTCCTTGCCTGCACCCCTTCGCGAGGAGCTTGGAGAGCACGTTCGCGTGTTCAAAGCCCTGGATGTCGATGCTCTGTACGTGTTCTCTGCCGAGGCCTTCGATAAGTGGGTCGAAGGACTCTTCGCGGGTCGTGAGGGCCACGAGGGTTTTAACCCGCGTGACATTAATGACCAGAAGCTCATGAGGGCGATCAACAAGCGCACCACGTCGATGGACGTGGACAGCGCCGGTCGTATCGGTCTTTCCGAGTCTCTCCGCAAGCAGGCGAACCTCGACCGCGAGGTCACGGTTGTGGGCAACTACGACCACCTTGAGGTTTGGGATCGCGCCGCGGCCGATGAGGACGATGACGATGAGGCCCTGCTGGACCTCTTCTTCTCGTAAGGGCAAGGCACGGGTAACGGATGGAGCGTGGGATCTTGACACAAGAATATCGGCATGAACCTGTCATGCTCGGCGAAGTGCTTGAGTCGCTGCGGCTAAAGAGCGGCTCCGTTGTCTGCGATTGCACCCTTGGCGGTGCCGGCCATTCGGTAAAGATGGCCGCGCAGGTGGGGGAGACGGGCCTTTTGCTCGGCGTCGACCAGGACGACATGGCCCTCGAGGCCGCTGGCGCCCGTCTGGACCGCGAGGTTCCCGGCGTTCCGCACCAGCTGCTGAAGGGCAACTTCGGCGACTTGGACGAGCTGCTTTGCTCGGCCGAGGTGCCCGGGGTCGATGGCTTCCTGTTCGATTTGGGCGTTTCGTCGCCGCAACTCGATATCCCTGGCAGGGGCTTTTCGTATAACGAGGACGCCCCATTGGACATGCGGATGGATCCGGGTAATAACACCTTAAACGCAGCTGAGGTCATCAACACCTATAACGAACACGACCTCGCCCGGATTCTACGCGTCTACGGCGAAGAGAAGTTCGCCTCGCAGATCGCGCGCGAGATCGTGCGCCGCCGCGAGCAAGAACCGATCGAAACCACCGGCCAATTTGTCGAGATCATCAAGGCGGGTATCCCGGCTGCCGCTCGTCGGCATGGCGGACACCCGGCCAAGAAAAGTTTCCAGGCCATTCGCATCGAGGTCAATCACGAGCTCGATGTGCTCGAACGAGGGCTTGATGCCGCCACCAGGTGGCTCAACCCGGGCGGACGTATCTGCGTCATCTCGTATCACTCGCTCGAGGACCGTATCGTAAAGAACCACTTTAAGGAGATGAGCCAGGGGTGCACGTGTCCGCCGGAGATTCCGGTGTGCGTGTGCGGCAACGTGCCGATACTCAAGGTCATCACCCGCAAACCCTTGGTTGCCCAGCCTGATGAGGTTGAGCGCAACCCTCGGGCGAGATCAGCCAAAATCCGCGTGGCGCAGCGTCTGTAGGCACGACCGCGCGATATTGGACCTCCCGCTCGCACCATAAACGAAGCTTAAACACACTACCAACGTACTCGGGATGGGAGGCGGCATATCATGGGCTACAACACTTCAAGCGCAGCACTCGCCTATGATATGAACGCCATGCCCGCCTATCGTGAGACGCCGCAGGCCCCCGTTGCTCCCCGTGAGCAGCGCACGCCGCGCTTTGATGTCTACACGGGCGCGGGCCGTCAGGCAAACCAGGCGGTAAGCCCGGTTTTCATGAGCGTTCTTAAAACGTTTTGCATCATTGCGGCCATCTTCATGACGATCGGCGTCGCCCGCGTGGCGCTCGCCGGCGTTACGGCCCAGGTGCTCAACAGCAACGCCGAGCTTACCAACACGCTCGAAAAGGCGACCGATGAGAGCTCCGACCTGGAGGTCATGCATTCGGTCTATGGCGCCGACACGCGTATTCGCGACCTTGCGGGCGCTTATGGCATGGTGGAGCCCAGCGAGAGCGTTACACTTGA
>CAUDNY010000017.1 GCA_958450865.1 uncultured Collinsella sp.
TCGGCGTCCTTCCAGGTGCCCTTTGAGCTATCCCACTCATCGCCGGCAAGGTTGATGATGTAGTCGGCGTAGTCCTTACTCGCGGTCTCATCGTTGCCGTCAGCAGGCTCGGTCGGGGCGGTCGGCATGCTTGCGGAGTTGTCGCCGACCTTCTTCTTATAGAGCTTCTGCAGCGTCGCAGACTGGCGGACGATCTGCTTGGCCTGGTCCTTGGACACACCGTACTGCGTGGCCATGGTCTTGTAGTCGGAGGTGCCGATGGAATCCTCGGCGTACTGCTTCATTTCCTTGGAAGAAACGGTAATGCCCTCGTCCTCGGCAGCGTCCAGCAGAATCTGGTTGCGCACGTAGGACAGGATAACGTCGGCAGACGGAGCGGTGTAGTTGCCGTCGTCGTCCTTGACGGTGTCGAGACTGTACTGGCTCTCGATGGCCTCGCGCGCGGTGATATCGCTCTTCTTGCCGTTGTAGCTATAGCTTGCCACGGTCGAATCGAGCTGGTCCTCGGTGAGGGTCGCCGAGCCGACGCCCTTGCCGCCAAAACCACCGTTGCCGATAAAGAAGCCGACCACCGCAGCGATCACGACGGCGACCACAAAGGCGGCGATCATCGTCTTCTTGTGCTTAGATGCATGGTCGTCCGCATCGGAGTCGTCCGCATCCTGTTCCTCGGGCATGAGGTTCTCGTCGGCGGCGTCCGCGGCGATCTTTGCCTCCAGGCGAGCGTCCTCCTCCTCGGCGGTCGTGCCAGCGGCGATATGTTCGGCAGACGTGCCGGCGACCAGGTCGATCTTCTCGTCCTCATCACCGTCGGGGCCTTCGCCGCGCTCGATGATCTGGATGCCGTCGATCTCGTCCTTCTCGTCCTTCTTTTGAATCAGACCCATATCAGTTACTCCTTGTTAGGAAACATAGTCCTCAATAGAATACGCCCGACGAGGCGCCGGGCGTATTGATTCTTAGGTTATACGCAAACACTTAAGTACTATTTAGGCGTTTGCAGCGTGCATACCTTAGACCAGGTGCGCGATAACGGCATCGGCAAAGGCCTGCGTGCCCACGGCGCCCTCAACGGAGCCGGTCTGAGCACGACGCACGTCACCGGTAACCTGCTCGCCCTCGTCGAGCGTGGCGGAGACGGCGGCACGAATGCGATTGGCAGCATCGTTCTCGCCCAGGTGATCGAGCATCATCGCAGCAGAGAGGATCTCGGCCGTGGGGTTGGCGATATCCTGACCGGCGATATCGGGCGCGGAGCCGTGCGTTGCCTCAAAGATGGCGCAATCGGCACCGATGTTGGAACCCGGAGCCATACCCAAGCCACCAACCAGGCCGGCGCACAGGTCGCTCACGATGTCGCCGTACAGGTTGGGCAGCACCAAGACATCGAAGTCGTTGGGGTTCTGGACCAGGCCCATGCAGGTGGCGTCGACGATCCTGTCGTTGAACTCGATATCGGGATAGTTGGCGGCCACCTCGCGCGCAACACGCAGGAACAGGCCGTCGGTCGCCTTCATGATGTTGGCCTTGTGCACGGCCGTCACCTTTTTGCGGCCGCATCGGCGGGCATACTCAAAGGCATACTCCACAATGCGGCGGCTCTTGACAATGGAGATCGGCTTGATCGAGATCGCGGAATCGGCGGCGAAGGTCTTTTGGCCCGAACGCTCGACGAGCTGCGAGAGCTCCTCGACCTCGGCAGCGCCCTCATCGAACTCGATGCCGGCGTAGAGGTCCTCAGTGTTCTCGCGCACGATAACCAGGTCGACGTCGCGGAAACGCGAGCCGTCGCCCGGCTGCGACAGGCAAGGGCGCACGCAGGCGTACAGGTCGAAATGCTTGCGCAGGGCCACGTTGACGCTGCGGAAGCCCGTGCCGACCGGTGTGGTGATGGGGCCCTTGATGGCAACCTTGGTCTCGGCGACCGCATCGAGCACGTGCTGGGGCAGCGGCGTGCCAAACTCGTCCATGACGCCGGCGCCGGCCTCCTGGACGTTCCAGTTGATCTGGACACCGGTGGCCTCGACCACGCGGCGCATGGCCTGCGTAATCTCGGGACCGATACCGTCACCGGGAATCAGGACTACATCGTGCGCCATAATCTGTTACTCCTCGTCTTCGGCGGCCTCAGATTTTTTAACGCTAGCACGCTTCTTCTTTTTGGAGAGATCCAGGCCAAAACGTTTAACAAGCATTTCGCAAATCTCGCTCGAACGGGCCTTGAGATAGCTGCCCTTGCCGTTCTCGGCATCGAACTTAAGGCGCAGCGCAAGCTTCTCGGCAACCTCGGCGTCGATCTCGCCCTGGCAAAACTCGTACAGGCAACCGAGCATGTCGCGATACTCGAGGTCGCCGTGGTAGCACTGGATGGCCTCGTCCAGGATGGGCCAAGCCTCGCGCGAACGCTCGACGCTCGTGGCACCCCACACGCACAGCAGGCGGAAGGCGGCATAGCGCAGCGTGGAGGAGATCTCGTCGAACAGTGCAGTCTCGGCGCCCTCAAAGGCATCGCCCAGCTGCTCGGGGCAGGTGGTGGCAAGCGCCGTCAGGGCATCGAGGGCCTCCCAGCGGGTCTGAGCCTCGGGGCGGTCGAGTGCCTCGATCAGCGCGGGCACGCAGGGCACGACGCGCTGCGGATCGCGCTCGGCAAGCAGGTGCAGCACGCGGGCGGCAAACTGGCGGATGCGGCGCGTGGGGCAGCCGAGCTCCTGGACCAGGCGGTCGACGGCGTTCTCGTTCTCCTCTGCCAGCTGGAGCTGTGCCAGCTCCTCGTCGGTGAGCTGTTCGTCTTTGTTTTCTGCCATAGTTACCTCTTCTTACTATTTCTTAGCGTGCTTGCCAGCACCCTTGCTCTCATCGGTGACCGAGATGAGCTGTCGGTCGGCCGCGCCATTGCGACGCGCACGGCGGCGCTCCTCGGCGTCGCCCGCGTCGGCGGCGGCGCGATGAGCCTTGTTGACGTTAAAAACCTCGTCGTGCTTGCGCCATGGACCAACGGACTCGCCAAAGCTCATCTTAAGACCGGCGATAAAGCCGCCGAGCCAGCCGATCGGCGCAAACTGCACCAACGGGAACAGCGAAAACACCCAGGTCAGCAGGACGACTGCCGCCGCTCCTGCAAAGTTGGCAATCCAGTAGTCGCGCTTGGTGATGACGCGCTTTTCGCACGCCCACTGGCCGCACAAAAAGCCGATGTAGATCGCAAAGAGAAAGAGCACCAGCGCAAGCACCACGAACGTCCAGCTCATGGGCGCTACTCCCCGTGATGGTGGCCGCAGCAGCACTCGTGGCCGTCGTCATGGCCGTGGCCGCCGCAGCACTCGTGGTCCTCGCCGTGGTGATGGCCACAACCGCACTCATGGTCCTCGCCGTGCTCGCCGCAACCGCAACCTTCCTCGTGAGCGCCATGCTCCTCGGGACGATACTGCGACCAGTCCAGACCGGCGGCGATGGCATCGGCCTCCTCCTTATAGAGGACCGTGATGGCCTGGGTGCCCAGCTTGGCGCCACCGATAGCGTCGAGCATGTCGTAGAGCGTAAAGGCCACGTCGGCGCCGGGCAGCGCGAGCTCGCGGTCGTCGGCGTAAGCAAGGGCCAGGCGCAGGTCCTTAATGAAGTGCTCGACCATAAAGCCGGGCTTGTAGTCGCCGTCGAGCGCCTTGGGAGCCAGGCTCTCCATGGCGCCGGACTTGCCGGTACCGCCCAAGATCATCTGGCGGGTCTTCTCCAGGTCAAGGCCGCTCAGCTCGGCAAATGCCATGGCGTCTGCCATACCGACCATGCAGGCGCCCAGCGACACCTGGTTGGCGAGCTTGGCAGCCTGGCCTTTGCCGGCACCGTCGAAGCAACAGATGTTGGCCGCAAAGGTGGCAAGGATGTCGCGGACCGGCGCGATGTCGTTCTCGGTAGCGCCCACGATAGCCGTGAGCGTACCGGCGATAGCGCCCGACTCGCCGCCGGTGACGGGGCAGTCAAACGCCATGCGACCAGAAACCTGGGCGGCCTCGGCAATGTCACGGGCGAGCTCGGGCGAGCTCGTGGTGAGGTCGATCAAAACCGCGCCCGGCTTGGTGCACGCGAGCAGGCCGTCGCCCGCCAGGTAGAGCTCCTCGACCTCGGAGGGATAGCCCACCATGGTAAAGACGACATCGGCGTTAGCCACGGCATCGGCCGGGGTATCGGCCCAGACGGCACCGCGCTCGATGAGCGCGGCGGCCTTGGACTTGGTGCGGTTGTTGACCGTGACGGGATAGCCGGCATCCAGGATGTGGCCGGCAATGGGGGCACCCATGATTCCGGTGCCGATAAATGCGACGGAGAGCTTGTTTGCCATGAAACCTTTCCTTTTGGGTTGGGTGTTGTTACCAGGTTGAATACTCGGTGCCAGCGTTTGGGCTGTGAGTTGGGATCGATTACGGCCGCGTTACTTGCCTACTGACCGCGCACGCGGCGGGCGATGCGGTCGGAAAGCGACGCCTTGTCGGCGCGGTTCTTACCCCAAAACGCGCAGGCCACCATGCCGGGGCCCACGTGCGAGCCAATGGTGGGACCCACAGAGCTGCGGATGATGGTCACGTCGGCGCAGCCTTCCTCCTTGCGGATGGCGGCCTCGAGCCAGTCGCCGTCCTTTTCGGCATCGGCCGTCATAATGGCGATGGGCATGGTGCGATCGGGCACATAGTTCTCGCGGAACGACTTGAGAATGGACTTGAGCGCCTTCTTGCGACCGCGGTTGACGCCGATCAGCGACAGCGAGCCGGCCAGGTCGTAGGACAGCTCGGGTTTGACGTCGAGCTTTGCCGTGAGCTGTGCCGCCGCGGGCGGAATGCGGCCGCCGGCAGCCAGCGCGTCGAAGCTCTCGAGCGTAAAGTAGCCGTGCACGTAGGTCTTGGCCTCGTTTGCCCAGTCGACCAGCTGCTTAGCGGTCAGTCCCGCCGAGCGCTGGCGCACGGCCTCGAGCGCCAAGAGCTCGCCGGTCGCGCAGGGCAGGGCGTTGTCGACCACGTACAGCTCAAAGTTGGGATACTCGGCGCACACGGTGTCCGCCGCCTGGCACGCGGAGTTGTAGCTCGACGACAGCGCCGAGGTAAAGCACAGGTAGACCGTGGGCGTGCCCTCTTTGGCGCACTCGGTAAAGAACTCGATATAGCGACCGAGCGACACAGCCGAGGTGGACACGCGGGCACCGGCGCGCATGCGGTCGTAGAACTCCTTGGGTGTGATGCTCGACCAGATGTCATCCGTGCGCTCCTCGCCATCGATGATAAAGGGGAAACCCAAGATATCGACATCGAGGTTCGCGGCGACCTCGGGGCTAAAGTCGCAGCAGGTATCGACGACGATGCGGCAACGGTCAGAATGACCGGCGGATGCGGCCTTGTCCATCAAAGCGACTCCTTACGTAAAAAGGCGGCCACCCGCATGGGATGGCCGCCAACCGTTAACTCATGCAAGTTAACGTATTTTACTCGTCAAGTGTTTCGATGCGGGGCTTGATGATGCCATATCCACCATTCTTACGGTGATACACCACATTGATGAGACCGGTCGTCGCGTTCTCGAACACGTAGAAGTCGTGGCCCAGCAGATCGGTCTGCACCAGCGCCTGCTCCTCAGTCATCGGGGTGACGTCGATAACCTTCTCGCGGACGAGCAGGTCGTCCTCCTCCTCGGGCAGCAGCAGGTCGGCCAGATCCTCGACGCGCTCGACCGGCGCGACATCCGCGGCGCTGGCACCGCCCTGGCGGTTGTCCACGACCTTGGTCTTGAACTTACGCAGCTGGCGAGTGACCTTATCGGCGGAGAGGTCGATGGCGGCGTACATATCTGCACCGTGCTCGGCAACGCGAATCACCGAACCGCGGGCGCGAACCGTAACCTCGACGATTGCCGGGTTGGGGTTCGAGGGGTTCTTCTCATAACGAAGCACGACGTCGACTGTCATGGGCTCGATATCGAAAACCTTGAGCGCCTCGCCGATCTTCTCATCCACATGCGCACGCAGAGCATCGGTTACCGTCGTCTTGCGTCCAGAAACCTTGATATCCATACGTGGCTCCAATCTGCCTCGGGGACTTACTGTACTGGCTATGTACCCATTGCCGTGCATTTAATCACGCGGATTCCTAAAGACCCGAATAACGATTGCTTGATACCGCATACCGAAGTCTCGCACTTTTCTGTGGCAAAGTGCGCTATAGGAGGGAGCCGGCGACTTTGTATTTGGTCCCGAAAATTGGCTTTGACCTGCTGGTTTTATAGAGATGAAAAAGCCGGGCTCCCCTATTGGGGAAGCCCGGCAGTGCGTGTTGAAACCGTGAAGAGGCATCTCTCCTAGCGCATAGGAGACGCCACCCCTAGCAATAACTAGCTATTAAGCTTGTTAATGTCGTCGTCGGTGATGGTGTCTTCCTGGCTGGACGATTTGTCTTCGGAGGGTGCGGTCTCATTGTTGGAATCGGAGGACTCGCTGCCGGAGGATGCGGTCTCGCTGGACTCAGAGTCGCCCGGCTGCACGTTAGCGCCCGAAACCGTCTTAGTGGTGAGGTCGTAGGGCATCGTGCCGTACCAGACGCAGTGGACCGCCTCGAGCGTGCCGTCGGCCGTAATACCGTCGAGGGCATCGCTCACGGCACGACACAGTTCGTCATTGGACGAAAGGCCTGCAACACCAAGCGTCGAGGGCGCCTCGAGCGCACCGACATAGGAGATCTCGCTCATCAGGCGCGCAAGGTAACCGCCGGCCGTGGAGTCGCAGATCACATAGTCGACCTCGCCGGACTCGAGCGCCTCAAAGCACTCGTTGATGTTGGAGTAGGTCTTTTGGTTGGCGGTGATGCTCTGTTTAGCAAGCGCCTCCTGCGAGGCCGAGGATATCTGGACACCTAGAGTAGACGTGTTAAGAGTATCGGTGGAAACGCTTAGCGACCCACCATCGCTGGTTTTACCGAACACGGAAGCGGCATCGTACAGGCAGGTGCCGAGCGAGCTAACGTCCCCGTCCGTGGAGTTGATCTCGCCGATAAAGATATCAGCCTTATTGTCGCCGAGCGCGGAACCAGCCGAGGACGCATCGACAAAGGCGACCTTAAGGCCCATGCGGCTTGCGAGGGCGCGGGCAGCGTCGACTGCATACCCCGTGAGCTCGCCATCAGCGCCCTGCATGGCCTGCGGCGCATCGGAGGTATCGAGGGCAACCGTCAGGGTACCGGGAGTGACCAGGGCATCATCCGACACCGTGGGCGTGACGGTCTCGTACTCGATCTGGTCGATCGTGGGAGTCGTGAACGTAGACAGCGGGTTGAACGCGCATCCGCTCAGGCCCAAAACGGCGATGACCGCTGCGGTCCCAGCACCTAACCGAGCCGCGTGCATCAAGCTGCCCCTCACCATGTCCACTACCCTGCCTTCTGTGTCGTATACGATCCGTGCGTTGCACGGAATATCAGATTGTTCCCACCAGCTGACCTGGTATTTGACCCCACACTTGCGCACCGGGGTGTTTGCTCGGGAGGCCGCAGCCACCTTCACGACTGGCCCGCTCGCCCGCGAGGCGGTATTGCCCCAAAGAAAGTAGAACGGACGGTGCGGCTTACATCTAGGACGCGCCATGATCGCGCCGCGCGCACGCGGTCGCTTACGTGGATCCCTTTGACCGCGTCTGTCTTGGACTAGGACGGGCATTTCGTCCGTCCGCAACCACAGCCTGGTAGGAACGTAGCGCATTATAGCTAAGTTCAAGCTATAGTTTAAGGTTAGGGGCGTCATTCGCATCGCGAGTACAGATTTCGCAGGTCGGAGTGGGCTATTCGTGCCCCTGTGAAGCCCGGAGCTCCCCCTATGGGGAGCTCCGGGGCACCCTTCCTAGGGTGCTGTGGCCAAAAAATGGCAAATATGAGTACTGTCACCAATTTAGTAACAGGCAATTTTGGCCTCTCGGACAGATTATGCGCTCAGTGTCGCCAACCTGATGCTTAGTTATTCTACATTTGTTTATTATCTTCTTACTTTATGACGCCTCCGAGTCCTAAATTCCTTGATTTTGCTGTTACTGATTTAGTGACAGTACTCATATTTGCCATATTTTGGCCAGGGCATATGATTAACCCCCTATTTTCGACGTGAATTAGACCGGCTTAAGCCCAAAACACGCCCGCAGCGTGTTAAGCAACGCCTCTTGCTTCTTCCTGCGGGCATCGACACGATTCCGGTACCGCTTTCGCATACGCTGGTGGATGCGCCATGCGAGCGCTTCCATCGCTTCCATGTCGCAGAGCATTTCGTTGTTGACCGTCGCGACCTCGATTCCCACAGTAATCAAGCCCGTGTTGCGTTTTTCATCATGGATACGTCCCCTCCGGGAGGAATGGCCCAGCTCACCGTTGTATTCCAGGTCAAACCGGGCTGCCTCTTGATACGCATCGCAAACTGCATGAGGCATCCCCGAGATTGCCTGCGCACGGTCATCGAACTCGATCTTGTAGTCGGTCTTAAAAGGTCCGCAGGCAAACCCGCCATAGGAAAACGGAAGCGAAAACAGAGCGAGCATGATGCACTCCATGGGTGAGCGCAGGTTTTCCGAAAGATAGGGACACAGACGCTGCAGTTGTTTGGCCGTGTTCCCCTTGTATACCGCGAGATAATCTGCCAGACGATCGGGCATCAGCACCGGCTCGACTTCAAAGTAGCCCACGTCTGCTGGCTGGTCCTTGTCCTTTGCAAGTTTATTCGTAACAGGCGAGGTGTAGGGAGGCAGATACTTCCCGCGGTCGCTCAGTGAAATCTTAGAGCACAGCTCCTGGGCCAGGGCAAACGCCTGGATGCAGCCGACCTCGCGCGCAACGGCAACACAAAGGGCCTCGGGAGATAGGCTGTACACCCCCGGTTCCACCTCTAGAATCGAGCCGGCGGGCAACCCGGAACACACGGACCAGCCTACGCCAGGCATGCGGCGGCGCTGCGCCGCAGATCCCACCAGCAAGCACAGATCTTCTTGCACCTCGCC
>CAUDNY010000018.1 GCA_958450865.1 uncultured Collinsella sp.
GCCATCTGAGCCAGGACCTTGCGGTCGAGCTCGATGCCGGCAACCTTCAGGCCGTGCATGAACTGAGAGTAAGAGATGTCGTTCAGGCGAGCAGCAGCGTTGATACGGGTGATCCAGAGAGAACGGATCTCGCGCTTCTTGTTGCGGCGATCACGATACTGATACTGCAGGGAGTGCTGGACCTGCTCTTTAGCATGCTTGTAAGTACGCGAAGCGGCACCGTAGTAACCCTTCGCACGGTGCATAACGGTACGGCGCTTCTTCTTGGCGGCAACAGCGCGCTTAATACGTGCCATGTTCTATCAACTCCTAGACGGTAAAACGAAAAACGGGAACGCGAACTTAGGCGAGACGCGACTTGATGACCTTGCGGTCGGCAGCGGCGATCTCGGTCTCCTGACGGAAGCCACGCTTACGCTTGGTGGACTTCTTGCTCAGGATGTGGCTCTTGAAAGCCTTGGCGCGCATAAGCTTGCCGGTACCAGTCTTGCGGAAACGCTTCTTGGTGCCGCTGTGGGACTTCATCTTAGGCATGAAATACTCCTTAATCGGTTACAGAACACTAGTTACTTGCTATCGCTTGCCGCTTTATCCTCATCGAAGGCGCCCTTAATCGGGGCGAGCAGCATAAGCATGTTACGGCCTTCCATCTTAGGCTTGGACTCGACCGTAGCGTAAGGCTTGAGATCCTCGGCGAGACGCTCGAGAACGTTAAGGCCCTGCTCCGGGTGAGCCATCTCACGGCCGCGGAACATGATGGTGATCTTAACGCGTGCGCCCTTCTTGAGGAAACGCAGAACGTGGCCCTTCTTGGTCTCGTAGTCGCCAACGTCGATCTTGGGTCGGAACTTCATTTCCTTGACCTCGACCTTGGACTGGTTCTTACGAGCAGCCTTGGCCTTCATGGCCTGCTGGTACTTGAACTTACCGTAGTCCATGACCTTGCAGACCGGCGGCTCCGCGTTGGGAGCGATCTCGACCAGGTCGAGACCCTGATCGTCGGCGACGCGCTGGGCATCGCGGATGGCGAACAGGCCGAGCTGAGAGCCATCGACGCCAATCAAACGACACGAAGATGCAGTGATCTCGTCGTTGATGCGGGTGTCATCAGACTTAGCTATTTTCCCTACCTCCATTCATAAAAAAATAACCCGGCGCTTCTCAGCAACCAGGTCGTACACATAGACTTCCTCGATTTGAGGAAGGGAATCTAAGTTGTATGACCAGTCAGCTGCTCATTGGCGCCAAAAGGTGGGAACCCTCAGGTTCCTCTTTAGGGCATTGTGGGAACAACGCCTTGCGAATAATAACACGTACAGCGCGTTATCACATTACGTACACGAAAAAGGGACCTTGACCCCCTTGAACACTCGCTTGCATGTATGGTGCTCGAGGCGAGACTCGAAGGGCCTTCGCTTCGCGAAGCCCCGGGCTTCGGGCGCGTGGCGCCCTCGCCACGCTCCGCTACAAACAGGCCACAGGCCTGTTTGCTTAACGCTTCGCGCGCTCACGCGAGTTCGGCACGAAAAAGGGGGCCGCAACCCCCTTGAACGCTCACTTGCATGTATGGTGCCCGAGGCGAGACTCGAACTCGCACGTTGTTGCCAACGGTGGATTTTGAGTCCACTGCGTCTGCCAATTCCGCCACTCGGGCACGCAATGCGTGAGTTAGTTTATCACAGCTTTCTACCGATTAGTCCGAAAATGGAACTTCGAGCATTTCGATGAGTTCGACCGTGCGGAGCATCTCGCGCCGACGGCATCCGCGACCGTCGACCGAAGCCTCACCCATCTGGTTATCGTAAGGGTCCTCGCGCATGCCGTCGAAAGAGGGCTCAAACTCTGCCTGGAATCGATTGTTGGCCACCATACGCCACGGGTCGAGATTGCCAAAGTAGTGACGGCGGCGCCACTCCTCCCCCATCCTGCGAGCAGAAGATCCAAATGACACGTCGGCGTTGAGCCATCCGGTCTGCGGCGTATAGAACTCTGCCCAGTCGTGCGACCCCACCGAATCGGGCGCAACATACAGGCCGCTCTGCCAACGGGCAGGCACGCCCGCGATACGGCACATGGTGATAAACGTGAGCGCCATAACGCCGCAATCGCCGCGGAGCGAATGCGCGCAGTCATCGGCAATAGATCCCAAAAGCAAGTACGGCGGCTGATAGCGATAGTCGATGTACTGCGTCAGGTAATCATAGATAGCACGGGCGCGATCGAGCGGATCCTCGAGCCCGTCAATGACACGGGCTGTCAGCTGCTGTAGATACGGCGTGAATGCAATGTGCGGACGGTCCTCGGAGGTGTCCACGGGCAGTGGCGCGTCCATGCAAGGATGCACCGGAAGCGCACCCCCATAGACATCACGATAAGCGGCATCAATTTGATAGCGATAGGTCACCGAGAATGAGCGCTCACTCGAAGAAGACCACGAGGCGGTACGCGCCGAAGCATTCGCGGGGGCAACAGCACCCTCCGGCGTCATATCGAGAACCTCGATATGAGACTGTTGACGACAGGCGGCGGCAACGGGTAGCCACGCGCGAACGGTCTCCCCTTCCAGAGCGCCGGGGACAGACACGGACGCTTTAAGCGTAATGACGCGAGCCAATCCGTTTTGTGACTCCATCTCCTTGAGCATCTCGTTGCGCAGTGCTATTCCGTCCGTAGAATCGGGCCGCATGCCGGGAACCTCTTTGGGATATACGCGAAGCGAATCGAGGAAGTTGTCGAGAACGAACAGTTCGCCATCGATAAAGCGCCAGTCAATACGCTTACGATTAATCAGGTCATCAAACTGCTCTTCGGTAAACTCTGGCCACTCCTCGCGAATCATCGCAATAGCCTGGTCGCGCGACACCGAAAAATGAAGCGGCGTCTCGAGCATGCGATACCGCTCGGCACGAACACAAGCAGCCAGCGAAGGCTCGGGGTTCTGCTCCAAAAGGCGATCGCAGGCAGCAACAGCCTGCGTCAAATACCCGGCATCCATAAGACGAAGAATCTCGGGCGGCAGTCCAACATCGAGATGACGAAAGTCATCACAGCAAACATCAGCAGAGCAACCAACTGGACCCTCGTCAATAACCTTCCCATCCGAAGGCAGCACATTAATAACAGCCATACCAAAACTCCAAGTCACTAGAACGCTTGAAGCCCATTGTAGCGAGATAAAAAGAAAGCCCCAACAAGGGAGCCATCAACACCGCTGAACGGTAACCATATAACTAAAATCAGACCAGTAACCCTGTAGCAAGTTAACAAAGGAGGCCCCGTTTCCCCGGAGCTGATTCCGTCGCGCGACTTCTGGCAAAGCCAGTAGCCATCTTAATTCAGACTCGTAACCCTGCGGCGTTAAACGAAGGAAGCCCCGTCCCCCGGAACTGCTTCCTTGGCGCGACTTCTGGCAAAGCCAGGTGAGCGCAAAGGAAACAGTGTAGGGGGACGGGGCTTCCGGCGGGAAGTTTAGCGACGCTTACGCCTTGTTGACGGAGCCAAACTCCTCCATGAGCTCCTTGGTGCGGGCAACGATGTTGTCGCGACCAGGCTTGAGGAGCTTGCGGGGGTCAAAGCCCTTGCCCTGCTGATCCTTGCCAGCCTCGATGTACTCGCGGACGCCCTTGGCGAAGACGAGCTGCAGGTCGGTGTTGACGTTGATCTTGGAGATGCCCAGGGAAATGGCCTTCTTGATCTGATCCTCGGGGATGCCGGTGCCACCGTGCAGGACGAGGGGCAGGTCGCCGGTCTGTGCCTTGATCTCGCCCAGACGCTCGAAGGAAAGGCCAGCCCAGTCGGCAGGGTACACGCCGTGGATGTTGCCGATACCGCAGGCAAGGAAGTCGACGCCCAGGTCAGCGATCTGCTTGCACTCAGCAGGATCAGCGAGCTCGCCGCTGGAGGTCACGCCGTCCTCGGTGCCGCCGATGCCGCCGACCTCGGCCTCGATGGACATGCCCTTGGAGTGGGCAAGCTCAACGAGCTCCTTGGTGCGATCGAGGTTAAGCTGGAAGGTCTCCTCGTGAGAGCCGTCATACATGATGGACGTGAAGCCGGCCTCGATGCACTTGAAGCAGTCCTCGTAAGAACCGTGATCGAGATGAAGGGCGACGGGAACGGTAACGCCCGTGGCCTCGACGGCAGCCTTGACCATGTCGGCGCAGACCTTGAAACCGCCCATCCACTTAGCGGCACCAGCGGTGCACTGAAGGATCAGCGGAGACTTGGCCTCCTCGGCGGCCTGGAGAATAGCCAGGGTCCACTCGAGGTTGTTGGTGTTGAAGGCACCGAGACCGTACTTGCCGGCCTCAGCCTTCTTGAGCATGTCTGCTGCGTTGACGAGCATAAAAGAAACCTCCTGTAAGGTTGCTCCGATAACGCCTGAGATTTTACCACG
>CAUDNY010000019.1 GCA_958450865.1 uncultured Collinsella sp.
CTCGATCTCTTTCCAGCACTGAGGATCGGCTTCGTACATATCGCCTGTGTAACCATACGCCACAGCGGGGCAGCCTCGGCACCAGCCGAAAAGCTCGCATTTGGAGCACTTCTTGAACTTTTTAAAGTCGCGCTTTGCCTCCATCTGCGGCGAAAAGAACAGCTCCTCGAGCGTGTTCTCGGCAACGTTGCCCACCTTGCTCTCCATGCGGCGACATACATAGACGTCGCCCGTAGGCAGCACCGTCATATGGCCCGTACCGCAATGGCAGCCGTCATAGATCATGCCGGGCTTGGCGCTCATGGGGATGGTGAATTTGCCCTGCTCCCACAAAAGAAGCGTCCACAGGTGATCTTTGAACTGGAAGAACGTTTTGCAGCCCGCAGCCTGGTGAAACTCCATACGCTCTTGCGCGCCCAGCAGCACGTCGCGATATTCCAGCGGCTCCAGATGGAACTCATCACGCTTTTGGCCCGAGGTGGGGCAGTATCGTCCAAAAGCGAACACGTCGACTTCGAGGCTTGCCACAAGGTCAATGAGCTGCGGCAGCTCGGCGGCATTCATACTCGAAACCGTGTTCATAACGGCAACCCAGATACCCGCGCGCTTAAGGCACCCAATCGCACGCAAGGTCTCGACAAACGAGCCGGGCTTACGGAAGTAATCGTGCGTTTTCTCGAGTCCATCGAACGAGAGCTGGTATTTGCGGCATCCCAACTCTTTCATGCGGGCGCAGACCTCGTCGGTCAGATGGAACGGATTGCCCATCACGCACCACATAAAACCCCGCTCGTGCAAAAGCTTGGCAAGGCGCCAAAAATCGGGATGGAGTATGGGGTCACCGCCCGTAACGTAAAAGTACGGCTGACGACCGATGCGTTCGCAGAGGGCCTGGGCCTGATCGACGACCTCGACCATCTGCTCCCACGGCATGCGCTTAAAACCAGCGCAGGCACCGTTGGCGAAGATATAGCAATGTTTGCAACGCTGATCGCATTCATCCGTAATATGCCACTGGAAGGCAAACGCGGGCTTTTGCATCGTGGGACTCCCTTGGTCGATGTTCAAATTGATGACGATATTGGGCTACAGGCGCTCAACGGCGCCGACGGGGCAATTCTCTTCACAGGCGCCACAGTGCAAGCAGTGCTCAGGCTCTATGCGATACGAGTCACCCGGCTCGATGCACTTCTGCGGACAGTGCTCAAGACAGGTACCGCAACCGATACACGCATCGGAATCAATACGAAAACCCTTAACGGGCGCGGACGCCATGTCCTCGTCTAGGGTAAAGACAGCGCGCTCAATAGGACGAACCCCCAGGTTAAAGTAGTCGAGCACGATGTTTTCGACCTTAAAGATAATGTTGATATCACGCGTATCACCGGGATAAACGTTGGCAAGATACGGCTGCTCGGCATAAATAACGTCACGCCAGTAAACTTGCTCGGAATCCAAGGCGGGAGTGGCAACGCCGGACATGCGGATCATTTCGTTAAACCGCGTGTGGACGAGCGTTTGGACGCGCCCATCGGCCATAAGCTGGCGGGCCATCTCCTTGCCGCGCGCCGTGAGGAAGTAGATGGCGCGGGACTCGTAATGTACAGCGCTCACGCAGCGAATTTGCGGCGCGCCATTTTCGTCCACAGTTGCCAGCGAGAGCGTCCCGGCAAGCTGCATCTTTTTGAGGCAAGTCTGAGCATCCATTACGAGTCCCTTTCTAGCGATTGCTTACTGAGCGTCCGCAGCGCCGCAAGCGGTACCACAGGCCGGAGCAGCCTTGGGATCGGCAGAGCCGCAGGCAGGAGCGGCAGCAGGATCGACGGAGCCGCAAGCAGGAGCAGCCGCGGGATCGGCGGAGCCGCAGGCGGGCGCGGGATCGGAGGTACCGCAAGAAGCGAAGGCGGCAACGTTCTCGAGATTCTCGGACATGGCAATTCCTTTCGATTGGGGGCGGCTGGGCGAAGCCGCCCGGACGTAGACGCTTTTGCGCCTAAGCACATCATGCGAGGAATGCACCCCACCCAAAAGAAGGCACTAATCTATTAGCCAGTTACCAAAAAGTAAGTTGTAGCCGCGGGCGCCAGCAGCTGCGATAATGCAAGCAACCTACCCGATTGCGAGGTTACCATGCTCACCAAAGAAGAACTGCCTCCCTGCCCCGTCGCTACGTGTTTTCAGCTCTTTGGCAACAAGTGGAAAATCTATATCATCCAGCAGCTCATTGAGCAGCCCCTGGGCTTCAACGCGCTACATCGCTCTATTCCCGGCATCAGTCAAAAGGTGCTCTCGTCAAACCTAAAGGAAATGGATGCCGCGGGACTTATCACGCGCACCGTCATTCCCGAAACGCCCATCCGTACCGAATACGCGCTGAGCGAGCTGGGTCAAAGCCTTATGCCCATCATCGATTCTCTTGTGGAATGGGGCACCGACTACCAGCAGCTTGTGCGAAGCTCCTAGCAGCTACGGGCTTTTGCAAATTGAGCGCCGTGGGGCATACCGCTCCACGGCGCTTACCTTTTTGTGCCTTCTTTTGAAGAAGCGGTCCGGGTTGCACACTGCTGTCAAACACGCCCAACTCAATTGGACAGGAGGTCAGCCATGAATCAAGCCGAGCGTCGTATTTGGCTTATCGACGCATTGCTCAACGAGCGAGCGGACGGACGCGGCATTGCCGTTCCCGCCGGAGCCGGCGAGCAGCGTGATTTACTCAGGGCCCTTATGAACGTGCGGTCGCCCGAAGCGCTCGCGACAGAGGTGCTCAACGTCCAGGATGCCTACCTGCAGCAGCGGCTTGTTGAGCGCGGTGGAGCGACCGACGCCAGCACGCTCCCCTACCGCAATCGCATTGCCGTCTGGCGTGGCGACATCACGCTGCTTAAGGCCGACGCCATCGTCAACGCCGCCAACAGCCAAATGCTCGGCTGTTTTGTGCCGGGACACCGCTGCATCGACAATGCCATCCACACATACGCCGGCATGCAGCTGCGCCTAATATGCGCCGGCCTCATGTGCAAACAAGGACACGAGGAACCGACCGCACGCGTTAAGGTCACGCCAGCGTTTAACCTGCCGAGCAGCCATATCTTCCACACCGTCGGTCCCATCGTGCCCAGCCATAAGCCTGGCCCGCGCGAGGAATTACTGCTACGCCGTTGCTACACCAGCTGCCTGGAAGAAGCGACACGTCGAAAGCTCGACACGCTTGCCTTCTGCTGCATTTCGACGGGCGTCTTTGGCTATCCCCAACAAGCCGCCGCGCGCGTTGCCATCGATGCCGTTCGTCATCATCTAGACCATAACGACCCCAACCTTAAGGTGATCTTCAATGTTTTTCTCGCGTCTGACGAGTCAATCTACCGCGACCTTCTCCAAGCAGATCGCTAAGCTCCGAGCCGCACTCGATGCATCCGACGCCGTGATAATCGGCGCCGGCGCGGGTCTTTCCACCGCGGCTGGCTACGCCTACGCGGGAGAGCGCTTCGAGAAACTCTTTGGCGACTTCGCCGCACGCTACGGCTTTACCGACATGTACTCCGGCGGTTTCTACCCCTATGACTCCCTCGAGGAATACTGGGCATTTTGGAGCCGCTATATCATGTGCAACCGATATGACCCCATACCCAAGCCCATCTACGAACAGCTTTTGGGCCTGCTGCGCGACCGAGATTACTTTGTGCTGACCACAAACGTAGACCATTGCTTCCAACGCGCCGGTTTCGATAAACAGCGACTCTTTTACACGCAGGGCGACTATGGTCTATTCCAGTGCAGCAAGCCCTGCTGTCAGGAAACTTGGGACAACGAAGAGCTCGTACATTACATGGTCGCCGCCCAAGAAGACCTGCGCATTCCTTCTGCGCTAGTGCCCCGTTGCCCCCATTGCGGCTCCCCGCTCACGATGAACCTGCGCGCCGACGATACGTTTGTGCAGGATAAGGGCTGGTATGCCGCGGCCGACCGTTACCAAGATTTCCTGCGCCGCCACAGCAATATGCGCATCCTGTTCTTGGAGCTTGGTGTGGGCGGCAACACGCCCGTCATCATCAAGTACCCGTTTTGGCAGATGACCGCCAAAAACGAGCGAGCAACGTACGCATGCGTCAATTTTGGCGAGGCAGTCGCTCCGGCAGAAATCGCCGATCGCAGCAT
>CAUDNY010000020.1 GCA_958450865.1 uncultured Collinsella sp.
CAGCCCGTGGGAGGCCAGGGCGCCGCTGACCGGTGGACGGCACCGAGCCGTACGCTTGACTTGAAGAAGGGGGAGGCCTCGCGGCCTCCCCCTTTTTTGCGTTTTATAAAGAGCTGTAATACAAGAACTCGCCTTCTTTTAGCTTGTCTTACTGTTTGGCTGTATTTTGAGTCCTTCTTTTGTATTTGCGCGATAATAACTCCCATTGGCGTTAGGGAGGACTTGATGTTTACCGTTTTTGTCTTGGGCAATATTGCTTCGGGTAAGTCGACTGCCTGCCGCTATCTCGAATCTCATGGCGCCATGCTTATCGATCTGGACGAGCTTGCCAAATCGCTGTATGTGCCAGGCTCCGATATCGTCAATGCCCTCGCGGAAGAATTTGGCTGGGATATTTTGGATGAGGATGGCGGCATTCGCCGCAGCATCCTCGCTTCTCGAGCTTTCGCTTCTCCTGATTCGGTCGCACGGCTCAATGACCTTGTGCACCCCGTTCTCATTGAACAGCTTTCGCTTAGGATTCTCGATCCGGTTTGTTGTACGGTTTCGTCCCCCCGTTATCCCTTTGCGGTTGTCGAGGTTTCTGCCCCGACTGGTTTTGAGGATGCTTTTGGCCTGGCTGATGAAATTCTGGTTATCAGTGCTCCTTTGGCAGTTCGTCGCGAGCGTGCCATTCATCGTGGTATGGAGTCCTCTGATTTTGATGCTCGCTCTGCTTGTCAGCCCGATGAGTCTGCGCTGTGCAATCTCGCTACGACGGTAATCGATAATGCGGGAGGCGATAATTCGCTCTTTGAACAACTGGACGCATGGCTTGTGCGCCATGGCTTCGGGGATGTAACGGATAAGGAGGAGGCCGATGCCTAAGACACGTTTCTTTACGTGGTATCGCGTTGCGCCACTTGCCGTTGTGCTCGTCTTCGGCTTTATTTCGCTCGTCTACTCGTATGCTCCTGCCGCCTTCTTTAAGCCTTTGTATCCAATTGACTACGAGGCGTATGTAAAGCAATCGAGCATTTCGCACAATCTTGATCCATATCTGGTGTGTGCTGTCATAAAGTCGGAATCGAATTGGGATCCCGAGGCTGAGTCGAATCAAGGCGCTCGGGGATTGATGCAGCTGATGCCCGAGACTGCCCAGGATATGATTGCCAAGGGTCTTGTCGATGGTAGCGAGTATTCCGCCGACAACCTTAACGATCCCGCTACGAACATCGAGTTTGGCTGTGCGTATCTTTCGTATCTTCTAACGTATTTTAACGGGTCGACTGACAGCGCCATTGCCGCCTATAACGCCGGCATGGGCAATGTCGACGGATGGGCGCAGCAGAGCACGTCGCTTCATAATGCAATCACCTTTCCCGAGACGCAGGCGTATCTGATTCGTGTCAATAATGCCTGGGTTCGCTACAAGACCCTCTATCCCGATCGGTTCGTATAGGACTATGCCTGCCGCCTGCGTATACTGCAGATATATGAGTTAGGAGTATCCATGGCGGAATTTGAAGTTGAGCGTGTTGGAGGAGAGCTCAAACGTTTTGGCGTTGAGGGCTCTGAGGTGCCGTTTGAGGTCGTGTCTCCATACGAGCCCGCTGGTTCCCAGCCTAAGGCCATTGAGTCGCTTGTGCAGGGTGTGAGGGACGGAGATCGCTATCAGGTTTTGCTGGGCGTGACTGGTTCGGGCAAGACCTTCACGATGGCTAAGACTATTGAGGCCCTGGGGAAGCCGACGCTGGTCATGGCTCCCAATAAAACGCTCGCCGCTCAGCTTGCGAGCGAGCTCAAAGAGTTCTTTCCCAACAACGCTGTGGTCTACTTTGTCTCGTACTACGACTACTATCAGCCCGAGGCGTATGTGCCGCAAAGCGATACATATATCGAGAAAGACTCCTCGATTAACGAAGAGGTCGAGATGCTGCGCCATCAGGCGACCGCGTCACTGCTCTCTCGACGCGATGTGATCGTTGTCGCATCGGTCTCGTGTATCTATGGCATTGGCTCTCCTGAGGACTATGCGGGTCTGGCTCCAAACGTCGACAAGAAGGTGCCGCTCGAGCGCGATGACTTTATCCATGCACTTATCGACATTCAATATGATCGCAATGACTATGACCTGGCGCGCGGCACGTTCCGCGTGCGCGGCGATGTTGTCGACGTGTATCCGCCTTATGCCGAGCATCCGTTGCGGTTTGAGTTCTTTGGCGACGAGGTCGAGCTGATTGCCGAGATCGATGAGGTCACCGGAGAGACGCTTCGTGAGTACGAGGCCATCCCCGTATGGCCGGCATCGCACTACGTGACCGAGAAGCCGAAGGTCAAGGCGGCTCTGAAATCGATCAGCGAAGAGTGCGAGAAGCGCGTGGCGGAGCTCAAGGCGACCGACAAGTTGCTCGAGGCGCAGCGTCTGCAGCAGCGCACCGATTATGATCTCGAGATGCTCGAGACGATGGGCTTTTGCAACGGCATCGAGAACTACTCGCGTCATCTGGACGGTCGCAAGCCGGGTGAGCCGCCGTTTACCCTGATCGATTACTTTCCTAAGGACATGCTCTGTATCATCGACGAGAGCCATGTGACGGTGCCGCAGATCCGCGGCATGCATGAAGGCGACCGCTCGCGTAAGGTAACGCTGGTGGAACACGGTTTTCGTCTGCCCTCGGCACTCGATAATCGCCCGCTTCGTTTCGATGAGTTTGAGGCAAGGATACCCCAGTTTATCTATGTTTCGGCCACGCCGGGCGACTACGAGCTGCGGGTGAGCCAAAACGACGTGGAGCAGATTATTCGTCCGACCGGTCTGCTCGACCCCAAGATCGATGTGCGTCCGGTTCGTGGGCAGATTGACGATCTTGAGGACGAGATTCGCGAGCGCGTTGCCCGCAAGGAGCGCGTGCTGGTGACCACGCTCACCAAGCGCATGGCCGAGGACCTGACCGACCATCTGCTTGATGCCGGCATTAAGGTCAATTACATGCACTCCGATACAGCGACGATGGACCGTGTCGAGATCCTGCGAACGCTGCGCGAGGGCAAGATCGATGTTCTCGTTGGCATCAACCTGCTTCGCGAGGGCCTAGACCTTCCCGAGGTCTCACTGGTGGCAATTCTCGATGCCGATAAGGAAGGCTTCTTGCGCAACCGCCGTTCGCTGATTCAGACGATTGGCCGCGCGGCCCGTAACGCCGATGGCGAAGTCATCATGTATGCGGACGTTGTGACCGATTCGATGAAAGAGGCCATCGAGGAGACGCAGCGCCGTCGCGAGATTCAGATGGCATATAACGAAGAGCATGGCATTGTGCCCAAGAC
>CAUDNY010000021.1 GCA_958450865.1 uncultured Collinsella sp.
GGCTTGTGCGATACAAGTCGTGCAGGCCAGCGATATGCGTAGATGCGGGAGGTTGTCATCCGGCGATAGCTGTGATGGGTTATTTCCGCGGAGTATGTCCGATCTTAGAACCGGGCGAAAGAATTACTGACAGCGATGGAATACGTTCCCTCGGCAGGGCGACCTGCGAAACGGGCGGAACCAATGTTCGGATTTGATTTGCTAATATATTTCCGGGAGAACTGCCAAGCGGTTCACCGGTTTTTCTAGTGCCAAATCGAGGAACACCCGGAACTGTGTAGAGCAATTTATCGGCTCGCCTAGGGCAAAACAATTTTTCAGGAGGCGTAAGCAATGGCAGTCAAAGAGAAAATCAGAATCCGTCTGCAGAGCTATGATGCTCAGCTGATCGATGCCGCAGCAGAGAAGATCGTGGAGACCGCAAAGCACACTGGTGCCCGCGTGTCCGGCCCCATCCCCCTGCCCACCGATCGTGAGATCGTTACCGTTCTGCGCGCTACCCACAAGTACAAGGATAGCCGCGAGCAGTTCGAGAGCCGCACTCATAAGCGTCTGATCGACATTCTGAAGCCGTCCAACAAGACGGTCGAGGCTCTGATGAGCCTCCAGCTCCCCGCTGGCGTGGACATCGAGATCAAGCTGTAAAAGACACTCGATCAAATTCGATGCCCTCGTTTCCCGAGGGGTCATGTTGGCAGTGACGTGCGCTGCCAACCAATAACCTTTACAGGAGGAAAAGAAAATGGTTAAAGGCATTATCGGCAAGAAAGTCGGTATGACCCAGCTGTTCGATGAGAATGGCAAGGTCATCCCCGTCACCGTCATCGAGGCTGGTCCCTGCACCGTCGTGCAGAAGAAGACCGTCGAGAGCGATGGTTATCAGGCTGTCCAGCTGGGCTTCGGCGAGGTTTCCGCCAAGAAGGTCAACAAGGCAGCTGCAGGTCACTTCAAGAAGGCAAACGTTGCCCCCAAGAAGACCCTGCGCGAGTTCCGTCTGGAAGATGTTTCCGCAATGAACGTTGGCGACGTGCTGAAGGCTGATGTCTTCGCAGCAGGCGACAAGGTTGACGTTGCAGGCGTTTCCAAGGGCAAGGGCTACCAGGGCGTTATCAAGCGCTTTGGCCAGCACCGTCTGCGTGAGAGCCACGGCACTGGCCCGGTGGCACGTCATGCAGGTTCTATGGGCGCTATTTCCAACCCCTCTCGCGTGTTCCCCGGCAAGCGCCTGCCCGGCCACATGGGCTGCGTGCGCGTTACCGTGCAGAACCTGACCGTTGTCAAGGTTGACACCGAGAACAATCTGATCGCTGTCAAGGGTGCGGTTCCCGGCTCCAAGGGCACCATCGTCACTCTGGCCAACAGCGTGAAGGCGTAAGGAGGAAAGCTACAATGGCAAAGTTTAATGTAGTCGATATGAACGGTCAGCATGTTAGCGAGATCGAGCTTTCCGACGCCGTGTTCGGTATCACCCCGAACGAGAAGGCTGTCCACATTGCTGTGGTGAACTTCCTGGCCAACCAGCGTCAGGGCACCCAGAACACCAAGATCCGCATGGAAGTTTCCGGCGGCGGCAAGAAGCCCTGGCGTCAGAAGGGCACCGGCCACGCTCGTCAGGGCTCCATCCGTGCTCCGCAGTGGACTCACGGCGGCGTTGCTCTGGGCCCCAAGCCCCGCAGCTACAACTACCACATCAACAACAAGGTCAAGCGCCTGGCTCTGCTGAGCGTTCTGTCTGACAAGGCTGCCAATGGCAACATGGTCGTTGTTGATAAGTTCACCTGCGACGAGTACAAGACCAAGGCTGTGGTTGCAATGCTGAACGCTGTTGGCGCTGGCAAGAAGAACCTGCTGGTCAACGAGACCGTCGATGCAAAGTTCGTCAAGAGCGCTGGCAACATTGCTGGTGTCAAGACCACCTTTGCAGGCAGCGTGAACACCTACGATGTGCTGAACGCCGACAAGCTGATCATCAGCGTCGACGCAGCTAAGAAGCTCGAGGAGGTGCTTGGCTAATGAAAACCGCACATGATATCATCCTGAAGCCGGTCATTACCGAGAACTCCATGGCTGGCATCGCTGACAAGAAGTACACCTTCAAGGTCGCTACCGATGCTACCAAGGTCGAGATCGCTCAGGCTGTCGAGACCCTGTTCCCCGGCGCTAAGGTCGCTAAGGTCAACACCATTTCCGTGCGTGGCCGCTTCCGCCGCCAGGGCATGCATGCTGGTTACACTGCCGCTTCCAAGAAGGCAATCGTGACCCTGACCAAGGACTCCAAGGAAATCGAGTTCTTCAACAGCATGGTCTAAACCGAACCCGCCGAGGGTTCCTCTATGGGGATATGACCCCGATAATAATTCATAAGATAAACAAAGGAGAATAGCACAATGGCTATCAAAAAGTATGGCCCCACTACTCCGGGCCGCCGCGGCATGACCGTCACGGATTACAGCGTCCTGAGCAAGGTCGCTCCCGAGCGCAGCCTGCTGGAGCCCATGAAGAAGCACAGCGGCCGCAACAACACCGGTCGTATCACCGTCCGCCATCAGGGCGGCGGCAACCGCACCAAGTATCGTGTCATCGACTTCAAGCGTCAGAAGACCGATATGCCCGCTACCGTCAAGACTCTCGAGTACGATCCGAACCGCAGCGCATTCATCGCTCTGGTCGAGTACACCGACGGCGTCAAGAGCTACATCATTGCTCCCGATGGCCTGAAGGTGGGCGACGTGGTCGTCAGCAGCAAGTCTGCCGACATCAAGCCCGGCAACTGCCTGCCCTTCGAGAACATCCCCGTCGGTACCATCATCCACAACATCGAGCTGTATCCCGGCCGCGGCGCTCAGCTGGTTCGTTCCGCTGGCAACATGGCTCAGCTGATGGCTAAGGAGAATGGCTACGCTCTGGTTCGTCTGCCCTCCGGTGAGATGCGCAACGTG